>JAVBLR010000047.1:0-21966 GCA_031553395.1 Bacteroidales bacterium
TTTCAGAGTTAGAACAAAAAATTGCCGATTTGGAGATTCAATTATCTACACCCGAAGGTAGTTCCAATCCTGATTTATTTCAACAATATGACGCTATAAAAAAGCAACTTTCGGCAGAAATGGAAAATTGGGAAAAGTTGACATTGCAGTTGAAAAGTAACATGTAAAAAGTAAAAGGTAACATGTATTTAACATATTACCTTTTACATATCTAGAAAAATTGATTTCTTAAAAAACTTGTATCTCTATTTCCTTAGCAAATAACGATGTTGTTTTTTGCACGAAAGTATTAAAATGTTCGGAATTACAATGTTCATTAAAGGCTTGTTCGTTAATATATTCTTCATAGACCAAATATTGAGAAGAATTATTAGTGTCTTGATACAAAGAGTAACCTAAATTGCCGGGTTCGGCTTTTGTTGCTTCGATTAGTGGTGAACCTAAAGACATGAACTCATCTTCTTTTCCTTTAATAACTTCAATTTTTGCTAATACGATTTTCTTTTCCATTTTCTTTTTTTATTATAATAATTTAAATTACAGTTTTTGTCTTTCTCTTTTTTACATAGTACTTTTAAACGTTATACTAATGTTTGCCTGCGCTGTCGGCATAATCAATAAGTCACTGATATTTACATGTGGTGGCGCTTCACAAACATATACAATCGCATTCGCAATATCTTCGGCGGTTAATGGCTCAAATCCCTGGTATATATTTTTGGCTTTTTCTTCATCACCTTTGAAACGGACAAGGGAAAATTCGGTTTCGGCTTGTCCCGGTGCTATTTGTGATACGCGAATATTGTATGGAAGTAAATCGATGCGTATGCTTTTGGTTAAGGAATCAACGGCAAATTTGGTAGCACAATATACATTTCCATTGGCGTATACTTCCCGTCCGGCAATGGAACCGATGTTGATAATGTGCCCTTTTTTACGCTCAACCATTAATGGAGAAACTGCGCGGGTAATATAAAGCAGTCCTTTGATATTGGTATCAATCATTCGCTCCCAATCATCAATAATTCCTGATTGGATTGGATTTAATCCAACGGCTAATCCGGCATTATTTACCAGAACATCTATATTTTTCCATTCTTCGGGTAAATTTTCAATTTGCTTTTTAACTTCGTCTTTATCTCTTACATCAAAACATAACGGAAGAATTTTTACATTGAATTCTTTTGAAATGTTATTGCAAACTTCATCTAATTTTTCTTTTCGTCTTCCCGTAAGGATAAGATTATATCCTTTTTCTGCCAGTTTTTTCGCGGTCGCTTTTCCGATTCCGGATGTAGCACCGGTTATTAATGCTGTTTTCATATTGTATGTATATCTATTAACAAATTGTTTGATTCCAAAAATGCAGTTGCTAAGGTAACTAAAAACAAGAAAAAGGAACGTTTTTTTATAATTAAGAGTTTGTTAATTCTTCATCACTTTTTTTGCAATTCAACCTATTCTTTGTTAGGGCAACCGCATGAAATTGAATAATGAGTCCATTATGAAGATCTTCGAAATCTTCGCCATGAAGTGGCAGCTTAATTCAGTCCAATGGCAAAGCGAAGCGGACGCCTTGGGAATAATGACAAATTAGTATTAGCGGGCTGAAAGCCCAACTTACTTGTTTAACTTATTTAATAAATTTAAAATTGCCCTTTCAGGACGCTGTTTGCATATTCAATATTTTGACCCAAGGCGCCGCTTCGCTTGCCATTGGGCTGAAATAAATTGGGCTTTCAGCCCGAAATATTTCCAAAACATTCGGTATCGGTATAGATGTGAATAATTTCGTGCGTTTGCCCTAATTCTTTGTATGAATAATGATATCTCTTATTTTTAAAGTGCTTATTTGAACCCTGTTCTTATTTGTATAAATAAGAAATAAGACAACAAAACAGTTCATGTACACATCCTTTAAGTCAAAAACAAATAATGGTTTCAAATAGATGTAATCGAGAGTTCCTTTTTCCCATATCAGATTTCCAATCAATGCACAAACCCATCCTGCCAATTGAAAAATAAGCGCGATATCAAGAAGTTTAGTCTTATTGGATATATTCTTAAAACAACTGTAAAAAATAAGTACTATAATTTCAAGAAACAGAAACAAAATGATATGAGGCCACAATCCGATATTAATATGATATTTATTATAAAGCAACGAATTCACATAACTATGATGGCCATTAAAGACAGGTTTAAATTCCAACAACGAAGGGATAATTTCAAACCTTGTTTCTAAAAAAAATGTATTAATGATAATCTTAATTGCTTGGTCGATGATTATCAATACAAATACCCAACTTATTATTGTTCGTACTTTCATTTAAGTATGTGTCAGAATGTAGTAGTTTGTATTATTCATTTTTGCCAAAAATAATATAACCTATTTTGATATGCACTTAAAAGATATTAACCTTGTTTATTTGTCTACAGATTAATTAATGCGACTCGCAACTCCCTCTCTTTGGGAGAGGGCAGGGGAGAGGCTCTTAATCCTGTACATACATTTCATACGTGTAGGTAAATTTCAGTGTTTGTCCGGCTTTTACATTCAGATTAAATTTCAATTTATCCTGCGGGTTAATGTTACTCGAACCGGCGGGAGTTTGTTTACTGTCGTAATTAATGGAGGCAGTTTTGCTTTTACCGGTTATCAACTTGCTGATAGCCATTTCTATATCTTTTTTCTTGCTGTTGATAATAGTTACTTCGCTTTGTATGGTTAGCAGGTTATAATTGTAGCTATACCGTTTTTTTGCATTTTTTTCGGTACGGATAATTTTTTCCTGTTCTTCGACTCTTACATCAGGCGATTGCGTAAGTTGTATGGAACTGCTTTGTCCGGAACCTGTGTATTTGATAAGGTCTTCGGATAAGGGACGTTGCGTTTTTGCATCTATAATCATAACCGAACCTGTTGTAAAAGGATTTTTAGTATTATTTTTAATTTCGATAGAATGAAAAACATTGCAACGTTTGATATCGAATGAGAGCTGAGATTCGTCGTCGTAGTTGCGGTAGTTTTGTTCTTTCTGCATAGCCGACAGGTTACATTCGTATAAATGTTTTATTTTAATGGATGTATTAAATAACGGATAATGTGCACGTGCTCCTTGCTCAAGAGTTACATTATTTACATTGTAAAAGTAGAAATCTTCCGAAGCATCTGCATCAACATTTTCCATTGCAGCAGGGCTTTCGGTTGCTTCATCTGCATACGAAAGCCCTGCTACTTGTGACATAAGCGCATTGCTGAATATATTTCCCTTACTGCGACCGTAATCCAAATAGTCAATATCTCTACGTAATCCTTCGACAAATGAAGTAAGAGTAGCGGCATTGTTGGCAAACTTGAAATTAGGCACACCTACAACAAAATTCATGCTTGTGTTTACAATATCTTCAGAGTCATTTGTTACTTCGGCTTGTAATCTTAAGCGAGCTTCAGTATCTGATATTAATTCTAACAGATAGGTAGGCAGCCACGATATGCCGTTTTGCAGGTACATCATGCTTAATGATTGTTTTCCGCCTTTTGTAAATTGAATTTTTACTAATGGTTTCATCACCTTTGTATTTACTTTGGCTACTTTTTCGGGTTTGTCGGAAAACTCTATGGTTTTAATGGACAAAGGGGAAATGCTAACCCATTTGTCGTTTGTTCTTATCATCAATATCGGAGAAGTGTTTTCCAGTAAATCGAAATCTTCAACCGTTCCGGTGTAGGTTTTGTCGTCGGTAGTGGTAAGTGTAAGTCGTTTACCTTTGTTGGCATATAGCAAGTCGGTGAAGTTGGAGGCTTTACGTTCAACAGATTCTTCGACCTGTTCTTGTTTGCTTGTTACTTGTACAACATCGGCTTGCAAACCGGCAAACCATAAGGTGCCAAACAGTGCATTCGGAATTGTGGATAATGTGTAAACGTTATCAGTTGTGGAAACTTCGCCTTCTTTTACTACAAAAGATTTTCCATTTTTGAATACCGAAATGGATTTTGTTTTTAGCTCTGATTGTGCTATCAGTTGGGTGCTTAAAAGGATTGTAAGAACCGGTAATGCTAGTTTTTTCATCGGAATGATTTTATGTAATTGTTGTAGTTAAGATTAATTTTCTCTTATTGTGATTTGTTTTTAACGTTACAAAGTTAATGCATAAATAAAAAAACTATGAGATTATTTCTGTAGTTTTCGTAATTTGAATTTCAAGTTTGTTTTTACAAAAGGTTCATCCCAATCAAAGTCTTTTACATCGAAAAACAGATATTCATTACCCTTTCGGTCCATTAAAAGATATTCTCTTTGTTCCGGATTGTCGGGAATGGTAGAAAATGAGATAAAATTCTGTTCTCCAACGTTGCTGTCAAGAAGATATACTGTTTGTTCACCATATCCTTTTACATGTCCGTATTTATCAAATACAAGCTGACCAATATTATTACCCGCTTCATCAAACATATTATATGTCCCATAAAACCAATCATAGTTCATTTTGTACATGGGATATTTGAAAGAATAATGGTCTGCGTCTGAATCTAATTTTGTGTCATAGGGAAATTTGCTGAACTTTTGCTCTTTTCCTGTTTCTTTGTTAACTAGCGACAATGTATTATTATCATTGATTTTTATACTGTATTTCTCTTTATCTATCATATAAGGTTCCATTGCAAAAGGTGTATCGGTAAAAATATACTCTTCTTCTACCCGGATTTCTATAATTGTTTTGGCAAAGATGTTTTGAGTTTTTACAACAGAATTGTATTTTTTTAAAGTGTCTAGATAGCTCCAATCTCCCCATACTCCTTGATATTCTCGACATAGTTTTTTCCATATTTCGGACGAATTGTACTCCTCATTAGTAGTATCATCTAATGCTGTTTTTTCATGGGATTCAATCATTACAGGTTTGTCTATTTTTGCAGCTGTTTCCTTATCCTTATTTTCTTTACAAGAGAATAGAATCAGGCTAATAATTAATAATGATATAATTTTCATGTGTTTCACTTCTTTTGTTTATACCTTGTTAATTGCTTCTTAATGTACTGTCCATAATACATCCAACCCCTGAATAAATATCGTAAGAATAAGTAAAAAAATTGTGCAAGGAATACAAATCCTGTTTTTACCTTTTTTTGGTAGAAGCTATAAATCATTTTGTGAAAGCTATAATATCTAAGTACATTGTCTGAATTAGTTTATATTAAATCAAGTCATTAAATTTTTTGTAATTTACCCTTGTCCCCTAAAGGGGAACGCGCTGATGTAGAGATTTTCGTACCCCTTTAGGGGACAAGGGTAAAAAAAAATAGTATAAATTAATTTTGACGACATACTTATTTCAGAATAAGTTGATAATAAAATTTTTCCGTTTTATCTTCAGGGTAAAAGTAACGTGGCGCGACAAAGTTCATTGTTGTATCATTTTGCCAGAACACATCTGAGAGATATTCGGGGATAAAGCCTATCTGGGTTGCAAGTTCCGAATCCAAGCTATAATCCAGTTCAATTATTGTTTTATATTTTGTTCCCGACTTTTTTTGAATAAAATAAATATCTGCCTGCCCACTGTAATATCCATTGAATCTGTATTGCTTTGCGGGCGAATACCGCCTATATTCGGGGTCGCCTACATCTTCTGTTTCTTCTCCTGTTGTCAAATTAAAAATCATACTGGAAGAATGCCCTCCTTCGAGAGATAAGATATCTTCCTGTGGAAAATAAGCGATGAATCCCACTTCGGGATAATCATACGAAGTTATTTTCCCATTGCGAAACACAATCTTATAGACAATGTCCCCTTGTTTGTTTTCTTGCATTTTTCCGTTTTCTTCGTTGTATTCACCCCATATAACTCGTCCTTTGAGTATTTTTTTTGCCTGCTCTAAGTCGGTTATTTTTTCCCAATCTACTTTTTGTATGTCGGCATTCTTTTTCAAAGCAAAATATTTTACAGAATCAATTTCCCGGATGTCGAATAATTGATTGTTACTTATGTTTTGCACTTCAATCGAATCAATATTATTAGCGGTTGTTGATGTATATGCGACGTTTATGTTTTCTTCCGTTTGCTTTTTTGTTGTTTGTCCGCAACTGCTCGCAATAAATGCAAAAAGACTTAAAGTGATTATTGTATTTCTCATTGTTTTCATTTTTTATTTCAATTTTCCTGCTCGGGAGCGAATGTTATCCATGCGCACTTAGTGTCCTATACTTGTTTATAAAGATTCTGAAACTTATAACAAATTGTAAATATGATGTTTTTTATCGATATTCAATGATGTATTTCAGTTCCCGATTGGGTTGTTTTGTTGAAAATTCTACTACTTTGGCAACGCTTGAAATAGAAACAGTATGCTTACCGGCATGTAGTTCATTGGGACTGTAAGATATTTTCACATCTCTAATCTCAATGTCTTTATCGGGATATTCCTGTTTTGCTTTATCTAAAAGTTGAGAAAAAACCTCTTCCTTATTTTCAGGGAAATAATTGCCATGCTTTATTTTCACTTGTTTAGAAAATGATATTGTAACCGTTCCAATCTCTTGCACATAAATCTTTGTCTTATAAAAATTCTGGAAGTCATTATAATCTCCATAAGCAGTATTCTGATAGAACCGTTGAGATTGTCCGTTGCTCCTTACATCTCCTTTTTCATCGTATTCAGTCCATGTAAGATTAGCCCACGTGGGGGGTGCATCTCCCGCAGCGAAATGAATTTCTTTTATGCCAGTTTCGGCATATTTGACATAATTTACCGGAAGTCCTTTGTCGAATGTAGCTTCATCGGTCAGTTTTCCATCGGGAGAATACTTTTTCAACTCACCGTGAAGGAGTCCGTCTTTGTATTGGTAATGTATTTTCTCGTTTTGGGGCAGGGTTTGCTCTCCTTCGCCATCGTGTCCTTGAAGCATCTTATCGATCAATTCTGCCAACTTTTGAGGTGTATCTGTATCTTTGAAATCAAAATTATAATTGGAAAAATAGGGTGTCACAAGACCTGTACTCGTCAGCATGAGGTTATGATGGACATATGGGTACCATAATGAATGATATATTGTTTTCTCGTCTCCTAATGAATAATATGCCCCATTACCTCTTGAGTTACTGCTATTATTATTCCAACCTGAGTTATATAAACGAATAATTTGTTTAGACAGAGCCGTATTGACAGGTGTAGGGGGCAATGTTAATTTGGAAAACACATCATAAAAACTAAATTGTGGTCTGATTCTGACAATTTCATTTTCGGCGAGATTGTGGAAGTTGACATCGTATTTCAAGAATAATTGTTTTATTTTTTCTACATCCCAGGAATAAAAAGAACCATTGTGACGAGTAAGGTCTTTATAGGGTTTTTTATTGAGATATTCTATTGAAAAATATGGTTCTATAATATAGCCCCTTCTGTTTATCTGTAATGTAATTTTTCTCTTATCGGGATGGGTAACGACAATACCACAGTATTTAAGATAAAAATCAAAATTCTCATTGTATGAATTATCTTCAAATACCGGCCATGTTTCTATACCTTGCTTTTCTATTATTCTAAATTCTTCCCAATGGTAAGCCGATAAAATATCCATTACGATTTTTGTATCTTCTTCCGACAGTAGGTAGTTTTCTACTGTCTGCAAAGAAACAGTATAACCCGATTTGTTTTCATGTTGAAAAAAAGGGGAAGTCTTCCACTGTGCATGAAGGGATATAGTTATGCCAAAGAGCAATATGGATAAAACTATTTTATTCATGTTGGATGTCATAATTAGCAATTGTTTTCAATGTAAATACTTTCTTGTCTTTTTTATGTTATCATTTTAATTCTTTAATTTTTTCTCGAATAAATGTCGTTTGTCCGAATGATACTTTCTGCCCATTATTATCGTATGCCAACAAATCGAATGTTATTTCATTTGCATTTTGATTAATAATATAAAGGATAGGTTTTGAATATTCGGAACCCTTTTCCCCTCGATGATAATCACTTATCGAAATTCTTTCTCCTACCAATAATGTTTGTAAAAAATAATGCACCATTGGAATATCCTTGAAATACATAGTATCATGTTCGGCGATGTCGAAAGATAGTTGTATCTCATTTGTCGTAGGATTATATTGGTAAGTTCCATTTATAATCATATGTTGATACCCCATACTTAAGCCATACCACCATGAATCCATTTTATAATTTCCATTTTTATAAAAAAAGCAAGCTAATCCCGGTGCTCCTCTGTTAGTTGGTTTTATTTTGATTGGATCTTTTAGAATAATCATTCCTTTTTCTTTATAAAAAGAAGAACTCTTAAAAGACCAAATTTCATTGAAAACGGCAGAACTATCAACTGTTTGTCCAAAACCTGTTATGCTTATCATAATGCACATTATACTTAGAATTAATTTTGTTTTCATTTGTGCGTCTTTTTTCAGAGTTATGAAGTTAATATATAGATAGTCCTGTATGCTTGGGTTATGTCCAGCACCAATTAGGTGATGGTTTTTTTGTTTGTCGTGGTCGTAAGTCCGCTTGATATGGCGGTGTGTACCCCCGTGCCAACGTTGTAATGGCGTTGGCGAGTTTCGTCTTTGATGAACTTTGGTAGCGGGAAAGGCACACCGCTTTTATTTGTGTCTATACCTAAATCATCAAAGTTATGTTCAACAATTCAAAAGACGTTTTCAAGTCCAGGCAACTTGCAAAAGAAATCCGTCGAAAATTCATTGCCTACTTTTCAGAAAATTTTCCTCCCGTATGGAGGCTTAAAGTTAAAATCGACCCGCACAATCGTCAAGTTATTGCTTCTGCGAAATTCAACAAGAGAAGGTTGTATGCTTGTGCCCGAACTGTCGAAAAATGTTTTAATCGTTTTATTTGCGAATATCAGCAAAAAGTTTTGACTGTCAATTAATTTGTTTGTTGTTTCGTATTTTGCAGGATGGTGTTTTTGCCGCTATCCTGCATTTATTTGTACATTTCATATTTTAATCGCTATTTTTTCGAAATCTGTTTGTTTAATGTGTTGCACATATTTGCATACTTCAGGTCATTCAAGTATTTTCAAATATTCTTTTGCTTCATCCTCTGTAATTCTATCTGTCCAAAGAAAATAGCCATTTTTATCTTGTCCTATACATCCGTCGATTGCCCGGAAGGTTTCATAATCGACTTCATCAATAATATCGATATGCTTTTCTACATAAATATGATTTTTATCCCGGGCATAACAGCCATTTTCCAAAATTTCAAATGTGGAATAATCTACTCTGTCATCAATCGGATAAAAATTTCCGCCGTCGGACATTGGAAAATAATTGTAGATATGATTTTTGTCTTTGTAAAACGAACCGCCCATGTAATGGAATGTTGCTGTATCAACAAGCATTTTCAATGGAACATCATCTCCAATCGGAGTTTGAGTCAGATAGAAATCGATGATTTCTTCTTCGCTTATGGCTTTAGTGGTTTTTAACCCAATATCGCCGTTTTTGTTTATCCAAAGTCCGCAAGGTAATTCCTGCCATCCTTCTTCATTTTCAATCAGGGATAGTAAGTTTTTGCATTGAAATAAATTGATTTTATAGATTATTATGCCTGCCAATGAAAGAACAATGACGGAGATGCATGTTAACAGTAATTTCTTTTTCATGTATACATGTGTAAAGATTAGTTTGTATTATTTAACCTCTGCTTTTTAGAGAATAGGGGTTAAATCAATTACATATAAGTCAATATTCTTTTCCCTTTTTGACTTCTGTTGATAATATGTTGAGGGTATTTTTCTCCTAAAAAGAATATCTGATGCTCGGAAACCATCCAATAAAAGCGCGGGTCTTTTATCAGAAAATAGTTGTAGACCGGGGATGAATCAAATTCCGAAATACTTCTATATCCCATATATACACCCAATACTTGTACGTTATAACCTGTAATCCCATCTAAGCGTTTGTCTTTAAGGTACACAAAGTATTTATCATATGCCAAACATCCGTTAAGATTCGATATATCCTTGAATGAGTCTTTATATGCACCTTCTATTTTTTTTAATTTTCTTGTGACTTCATCAAAAAAATAGACTCCGTTTTTATCTTTGACATAATACAAGCCTAATACTTCGAAACTTTCTTTATCTATATCATCGAACATATATCCAGATGTGGCGGGCCTAAAATAGTCTGTAAGATACATATATGTGATGCCTTCGCTTCCTTTGGGATATTCTCTCAATAATTCTTTATTTCTTCGGTTGTTGGTAATCTTTTCAAAATTTTCATATTGACCGTTTTTGTCTCTTAATATGCCATTTACGACCCAAACACAAGTTATCGCATCAATATTTGTTAGAATAGAATCGCTGGCATAAACATGATTTTTGTTTTTCCAAATATGTAATCTTTTTTCATTGGTGTATATGTCTGAAAAATAACGAAATCCGGTTGTATCAGTGTCTACAAGTTTGCCTTTATAGTAAATTCCATTTTTGTCGAAAGCAAAAACAGAGGGATAAACAGCAGAAACAAAGCTGGACGAATCTACCTCAATTTCCATGCGGGTATCGAAATCCTGATATATAACCTTCTGTCCGAAAGGAATATATATTGATTTCTCCACTGTGTAGAAATTCAAAATATTGTCTGTTCCATATTGTTGTGCAGAAGTAATAATACAGAAACACAAAAGCAACTGCATTACAATGTATTTTCTAACTGAAATGGTTTTATTCATGATATTTATTCATCTTTTTTGGAAGTGGTTGCAATCCCAGATAATTGAATCCGTCATCATTTGTTTCTTAATTCTGTATTTTTCATTAGTTCAACCATTTTTTTCTTTTGAAATAAAGAAAAGGCAAAACAGCGCTTAAAATCATTACCAAAATAGCTGAGGGGTATCCATAGAGCCATTTAAGTTCCGGCATTATATCAAAGTTCATTCCATAAATTCCTGCAACAAGCGTTGGTAACGCGATGCACATGGTTATAACAGTAAGTATTTTGAAGATGTGATTTTGCTCCAGGTCTATTTTGTTATTCATGTTGTCTTTCAGGTCATCAAGGCGTTCAAAATTAAATTGAATGTAATCGGAAACTACAGCTAAATCAGCCAATTCGGTATTAATACATTCGTTTATTATTTCTTCTTTTCCAAAATTGCTTTTTCTGATATTACTGTAAATTCGCATGGTTTCATTAAGGGATTCTTTGATAAGCAAATTGTTGAAGCTATATTGTGTAATAATGTCCATGTCTTTAGCCGTAAAACTTTTCTCAACCAATACTTTAGCTGCTAACGCTTTAATTTTTTTTGCCAGATTTTCTGTTATATCGGCATAGTAATCTGATATAAATTCAATATAACTTTTCAGAATATTGTTTAAATCAGTATGTTGCTGTAGTTTAGAGAGTTTGTGGGAATAAGTTTCATTGACAAAGTCGTCAAAACCGGAGCTTTGAAAAAAGAATAATCGGTCTGCAGATATGATAATAAATACAGGTTGTTCAATCAATAATTTTTCTTTGTTATAATAAGGCATTGAAAAATGAAGAGAGACCTGTTTGTTATTTTCCAAAAAATGAGAACTGATTTCAATATCCTCATAGTGAGACATAATTGAAAAATCGAGGTTGAAGTTTTTCTTGGCCCAATCAATATCAGCTTGTGTATAATTGTTAAACTGAATAATAAGGAAATCCGGCTTTTCGTTATTTATTTCATCTACGTTTTGAAAACTATGTATTCCGTTGTTTTTTAGCAACAAGTCTATCATGATGTATATTTTAGTTTAAAGAATTTCAATATTTTCCGGAATGAATTTAATGGATAAATGTATGAATATCAACTTTTGATGTTTGAATATATGTATTGATATTAATGCCGATTATCACAATTGATGTAAATATCTTCATTGGATTTATCAATAATCGAAATAGCCGGACATCCGAATGAAATATATTCAAATCCGAAAACAACAGGCGGTTTATCTTTAAAGAGTTTCCCTGTCCATTGGTTTACGGTTTCGTATTCATCAGCATAATTTAAGTCTGAAGGAGATGTTCCTTCGCCCCGGCCAAAGAATTTTTCGATGATTATATCTTTTGTTTTTGAGTCGACAATCAATAAACGCCTATAACAAGCTACATTGCGGTCATCTAAATAGTCTTGTAAGAAATATAGAAAATGGTTTGTTTTATACAAATAGGTGTTACCCATACTTGAGCCTTCCATGTAAGATTTATATTCATTATTCATTGCTTTTGAGGGATAATCTTTTGCTGCAATTTTTTCTCAAATAATAGGTGTTAGTTTTTCCCGGGCAAATGGATTCTCTTTACCAACATAAATCAATACATCGGAATAATATTCATCACTAAATTCTTTTATTTTCCTTTTATCAATTTCAAATCCTATCATATAATAGTATCGCGGATATGGCCAATCGCTTTCGATCTCGTAAATATTTATCAAGGCTGCAACTTTTAGATTTTTTACAAGAAAAGAAGCAAGTTTATTCTTGGAATAATCGTAAACAAATACCGAGTCTGTTTCGGAAATGTTCGTTTTTGAAAGGAATCTTTCCCTGTATTTTCCGTCCAATGTAAAATATTGGGCAGCGTCAATTCCCTTTTCTTCAATATCAGGTAAGGCTAGTGTATCTGAATCTTCACTGCTTAACGGATATATATCCGAAAGAGAAGTAAAAACCACATCAAGGCCTTCTCTGGATTCAAGGGTAAACAAATTGATGCTTTGCCTGATTGGTTCATAATAATTTTCGACTGATTCATTTTTGGTTGTTAAACTATCGGAAAGGGATTGTTCGTTTTGTTTATTTTCCTGACTGTTGTTACAACCCGATACGATTAGAAGGATAGTTGCAAGTAATGTGGTTGTAGTTATTTTTATAAATATTTTGTTGTTTGCCATGATTCAGAATTTATTGTACTTTTATTTCAAGGGAATTTGAAGTTACTCTCAGTCTTTCAGGTTTTTTCCCTGGTCCTTCGTCTATAAATTTTTTGAGATAATCCATATAATAATCATCATCATTTTTGTAAATGAAGAAGTCGAATGTACTTGGTTGAATTGTATATTTACCTTCTTTATTTGCCAAAATTTTGATAGAGAATATTTTTTCCATGATATAATTTTCACCGGATAATTTTTTCATCGTTATCTGTCTGTATGGAAAGCCCCATTTAAAATCAATATATTCAAAATTTTCGTCGATATATTCTTCCAGGTTTGGAATACCTGACATCTCATTCAAAGTTTCCATAGTAGTCATTAGTGATTCAGGTTCTTCACCTGTCATACGATAAGATGTTCGTGAAAATTTCGAATATTGATAAAGAGTAATGTTAATTGTATCATACAACTGATAGGTACTTTTATCTGATTCTAAAACCATTCTGACGGAATTTGAGTCAAGTTTTATGTTATTTACAACATTGATGGAGAAAGGTTTTGACTTATATTCAACACCTTTGATATTTATGGATATAGGTGGAAACTCTATCTTTCCGGTTTTGGTGGGAATTGCATAAGTGTCAATTGTTCCCAGGCTATAATAAAATCCGCCATGTAAATTAAATTGTGATATATTCAATCCTTTTATGCTGTCTATTTTTACGGTGTCTTCATCGGGTAATTCCTTGAAATATAATGTAATATTCATTTTCTTATTTAGTTCTACTTCAGGTTGTATAATGATGTTAATCATTTCGGATTTCTTTTCCTGGCATGAACACCATGTTATTAAGAGGAAAAAACATGATAAGATTGAGATTGCTTTTTTCATTTTCAAATTATCTGTTATGTTAAACTGCTAAAAACGCTTTGATTCCGTTTGCTTCAATATTACTTTTTTATTTGTAATTCATTATCAGATAATTTTAATTTTTGATTAAAAAACATTGTTGAAGTAATAAACGATAATGTTAGAAGTATAGATTTCATGATTTTTATTTGTTTTTCTGTATTATCGCCAATGTGCCGTTGGAGACTTTTGGGTATATCCTATTTATAAATTCTTTGTCTATCCCAATTTACGTTTTCTTTTAATTTTTTTGCAGGCATTCCACCAATTAAAATATTATTGTCTGTAAATGATTTAGTAACGACGGCTCTTGTTGCAACGATCGAATTACAAGCAATATGAACTCCCTTAAGAATAGAAACATGAGATGCTACCCATACATGATTTCCAATGATTATATCTTGCGCATAATTAATCCTTTCATTAGTTATAGAATCAATAATTGAATGAGAATCACCTGTTCTTAAATCAATGTCGTATGCAAACATACAATCTTTACCAATATGAATTTTAGAGTTTGGCTCAGTTACAGCAATATGAGAATTTTCAAAAGTTGTACCTTCTCCAATTATTGCTTCACACTTATAATCCTCAATCCAGATTGAGCCTCCATTCTTAAATTGCACACTCTGTCCGATTTTTATTTTATTGTTATCACCTCTAATAAAGAATGTGACATTTTTTAATATGGATGATTTTTTAATCTCAATTTCATTATTATTTCCATCTATATTAAATGTACAATTGTATAAAACAACAGAATTGTCTATATTGAGAATATTATTTGTTCCTCTTATAAATTTCTTAGGTTTCGTTTTTTTTGAATTCTTTGCGCTTATCAAGATTGTGAGGGTTTTTGATAAAACAGAATTCTTTTCTATAATTTGTACTATTTTTTCTTTCATACGTTAATTTTTCTTTTTTTACACTAAGGTCGTATGGAACTCGCATGTTGCAAAATTATCATAATCTTGTGACGTAATTCTCGTTTTAGCTCCGCTGATCGTTGATTCATGCTTCGTTTCATATTTGGGTATTATTTTT
Organism: Bacteroidales bacterium; assembly: GCA_031553395.1. GTDB lineage: Bacteria > Bacteroidota > Bacteroidia > Bacteroidales > WRGA01 > WRGA01. The sequence goes on from JAVBLR010000047.1 coordinate 14,856, forward strand.
TAGTAAATATATGAAAAAAGAGGAGATAAAATCCAAAATAATCGGCTAATAACAATTAACAAAACAGTAGTGTCATTTCCACTCAACGTTTTGTTTTAGTATTTTAGCCGGAACTCCACCAGCTTGGAAGCAGACTGCAAGTTAGCATGTATTCTGTTATCTATTGCCTAACTCATTCATAATAGTTAAAATGTCTTTCTACTAAAGGTTTTATTATGTACATTAAAGGATTGCTCACTTCCATGAAATCCTCAAATTCTTTTATCGTAATCCAATTATCACATTTGTCATAAGTATAGTTTAAAGAATCTTCGCGGATAATGTCAAAGCCGGGTGTAACGTCTCTATCTATCAAACGTCCCTGCTCATCGTATTCTTCCAATAAATAGTTTCCATCCCTTAAAACGGCTTTCAACTTTCCACTTGGATAATATTGGTAATTGTATGTAGAAATTAATTCGGGCTTGTTGTTTCCTTCTACTTTATATTCGGCTGAGAGGCGACAACTGTCATCATACGAATAAATATAGTGATTCTCCAAAATAGGATCAGTTCCATTTAAATAATTTATATAGTAATTGTATGATTTTTCGTCCGATAGTAAATTTTTTTCATTATAGGTATATATGTATTTGCGATATAGTATGATTTTATTGTAATATTCCCGTTTTTCGGTCAGCAGTTTTTTCTCGTTATAGTCATATTTGGTTAATGCAAATGCGTGGCTATCAATTTGTGTAATCATTTCTTTTCGAACAATATTCCCATTGTCATCATATGTATTAACTTCTCCCTCGACTCCTGCTGTTCCATAATTCTCGTTCAATTCTAATAGATTTCCGTTTTTGTCGTACTTGCGGACAATTGATTGCAAATCGTATTTACCGTCATTCATTGTGCTGTCAATTCGCGTATATCCCCAATTGCCGTAAATATAGTCGATTTTATAAATTAAATTTCCGTCAATGTCATATTGTGTTTGCTGGGAAAAACTTCCGTCTTTATTGAATATAATTTGTATATGTTGATTGCCTTTATACTCCCATTTTTTCCCTTTTTTGAATTTGGGCTCGAATAAAGATTTTACCGGCTGAGGATAGAAATAATAAATGTCCATTGTTTTTACCTTTCCTTTTAATCCCATATTATTTTTATCATTAGGGATTGAGTCTTCTGCCTGTGGAATATATCTATTTGTAGAAGAGTTTCCACAAGCAGATAAAAGAATAAGGAGACTCGTTGATAATATAAAGTTCAGTATTATTTTCATATTTCACTTATTGTTTTACATGCACTTTCGAGACCTACAGTTATTATTCCACAGTTGCTTCCGGTAGGTTTTCTTACTTTTTCCCAATTATCTTACAGATTGCGACACAACCTTATCAACAATACCATTTTTGAATGTTATTGCATAGTCCTTACGGCAATAGTTGTAGTAAATCCATGTTTCGTCATCGTCTTCGGTAACAACATCATCGGGTTTTCCATAAGCAATTTTTACTTCTTCCGGTGTGAATCCTTTTTTTATTTTTTGATTCATAATTTCGTCCCAACGTTCTTGGGAAATGGTTGGGTGCTTTGTTTGTGGATTTTCAAACGTAAAGTAACGGGTGAAATTTAAAAAGCTGTTTATCTCTGCATAATTAAAAGTCACATTACCAAAACAATATTCCTTGCCTTGATTCCCTTTTTTAAACAATACGATGTATTTATCATCATAATCATTGTCTATTCTTGTTATAACAACCGGACAATATTTGCATGCACTTTCTCCGTCTTCAATTTTGCTTAGTTTACGGTTAGAGTTCATTTCATTTTCGTTGTATTGTTCCCATTTTGCTGTTTTTGTGTAAAGTGTTTTGCCAATTAGTTGTTTTTGGGCTTCTTTCAGGAAGTCAGCTTCAATAAGCTTGTAGTAGTTGCGTCCGCGAGGTTCGGCATAGCCGACTTCGTATGTTTTGTATTGTTCTCCGTCACATGTAAATGATAATACTAAACAGAGAAGTTTTTCATTGTTAATCTCCACTTTATCTGTTTTTGTTCCTTTGAATGTAATTGGTTTATTTCCAAAAGTTGCATAAGGAATTCCGTTGGTAAGTTCTCCACGTGAATTGAAAGTTGGTGTGTCTTTGGCCTTTATTAATCCGGATTTACCGAATTGTGGATCTGAGTGTTGTCTTTCTGTTTCAAAGAAATAGGATTTACTTTCAATCAATTTCGGGTTGGATATCATTTGTTTTAGAAAGAGTGAATCTTGTTTGCATTGTGCTTGTAATGAAAAGATTCCAATAAATAAAATGAATACTGATAATGTAATTTGTTTTTTCATACGTTATTTTTTATTTTTTTACACTAAGGTCGTATGGAACTAGCATGCTTCAAGATTATCATAACCTTGTGGCGTAAGCCTCGTTTCATGCTTCGTTTCATATTTGTCTTATATATATAGAGATTATGAGAATGTTATTTTAAGTTTGAGTCATAAATTGCATGAAGCAAATTGCAATCAATTTAATATTTTGCTTTAAGATAACGGACAAATTCAGGCTGTAATTCTTTAGGTAATTTTTTTAGTTTTTTATTTAAATTGTCGTTCAAGCGGTAATTGGCAAAATCTTCCCCTTTTAAATTGATGTGGTAAATGTATTTTTGCTTGTTATATAAAATAATGAAGGAAACAACCATATCATCATCGGCATTTCCGCAATAATCGAATGGGATAAAAACAGCTTTTACCCCATTTATATCATAATACCAAATATCGGATTCATCGAAATATATCATTTTCATTTGATAGTTCGGTTCATCATAGACAGCCTTTACCTTGTAAAGATTATTACTAAGTTGAGCGGAAATCATTGTTTGGTGTCCGTCGTGTGGCAATGTATCCGGATTACAAGCTGCATTGACGTGAATAGTAAGCATGTTCAATCCGTTTTTATCAATCCAAGTTTTGGTTGTTGTGATAGTGTCGGGTATCATAACTTCTTGCGCCAATGTTGTGCTTGTTATGAATGATAGAATGATGATGATAAAGGATTTTTTGAAAACCGTCATAACAAATTTTTTTTAAATAGAGATGAATATCCTTATTTGATTTCATCTACATTTTGTTTACTTTTGCAATTCCTAAAACATTACTCATATGAATAAAGAAATCAATATTTGCCCCGTTATGGTGAGGTTTGGCGAAAGCCTTCTAGCGTTCAGTAATGTACGCAGGACACCTAAGGCGGGGTTTTTTTAATTCCTAAAACATTACTTTTATGTTTCCTCCAGTCAATTTGTCACCAGTTGAAGAACTGCTGACTGATGTTGTGTTACCTGAACGTTTGGCACAAATTTTAGACAATATCTATTTTGATTATGTCTATGCAATGTTCTCAGTATTGTTAATACCTAATCAGAAAGACTTTATGTTGAATGATGGTGTGTTGAATTACATTTGGTATCTTCGAAAACTCAGGGATGTTTTTCGAGCATGTGAAATCAAGTGAAAAGGACAAAGAGCAAGGTTCATTCTTGCTCTTTTATTTTTTTTATAAAAATACCGAACCCGATTTTTCTTCCCTTTTCCGTTGTTGCGGACTTTTATACTCGATTTTTTCTACTATTTTGATTTTTACCGGTTGTGATTTGTATTTTTTTCCGCTTACGGCTATTTCGGTTGAGGGGATAGTAAATATTCCCATTTTTTCAGCTTCTAGTATGTAGACATAAGAAGTTTTTGATATCAATACTCTTTCTCCGTTTACATAATCAATGGCATTTGAAGTAGAAATGCTAGGGCCTGCCAATACAAGGAAATCATCAAAGACAGGGTCTTTCAATTTCATATTATCTTCCTGAGTATTTACTTCAAAAATTACCCTGAAACGTTCTCCTATTTGAATTGAGTCGGGTGCGAATGCTTCTAACTTTATTGGTATGGATGCTTTCTTGTCTTTTTCTTCTTTTTCCTTGATTTTATTTAGTTTCTCAGCAGATGCAACTTTTATTGTAACAGGTTTGGAGGTTATTGTTTTTCCATCAACTGTTACACTGGCACTTTGTATGGTAAAATCTCCTTCTTCCGTTGTTTCCAATATATAGGTGTAGGAAACTTTGTATTCTGTATTTGTTTCTCCATTAAGAATGGTTGTTGAAGTAGATGATGATTGCGTCGGGCCGTATATGACTTTGAATCCTTTGAAATCAGGTGCTTTAAGATTTTTAGGATTATTGCTGTTTACTTCAAATGTAATGCGAAATTGTGTTCTTATTTCAATATTTTTATTAACAATAACATTGATCGTTGGTTCCTTAGTGTCTTTCTGGGAATATGCACATCCCAAATATAAAAGTAAAAAAGATAATGTTATGAATAAATTTCTCATTGTTATGATATTTTGTTTAAACATTTATCAAAGAATTATATACGGACAAATCCATACGCTTGCCCGTATAGGTTTGCTTATGTTTTATTCGGCAACAGTTCCTAATTTATCGGATATTTCCTGTAATCTGTTGTTTTGTTCTTCTGTGAATGAATCTGAGTATTCAGTTATTTTTTTTGTTATACTCTGAATTTCAGGCGTAATGAACATTACTTCTTCTAATTTTTGACTTTTCTTATTGCTGTTTTTTTCCTTCTTCAGTTCTTTTACCATTGATACATATTTGTCTATAATAGAACTGTAGTCATCTAGTATTTTATCTATCTGTGCATTTTGTATTTGCCATATTCCGTCTCTTTTTAACAAAGCGGTGATTGAAGGTTCTTGTCCGCGGAAATTTACATAAAGTGTCATTGGATCTTCCGAATTTCCCTTCGATAGAATATTGTTGCGGAAAGAATTTGCAACATCTTTATTAAACAAACCTTTTTCTTGAAAAACAGAAAAAGCATCGGCATCCAATACTTCCGCCCATTTATATCCATAATATCCTGCTGCATATCCGCCTGCAAAAATATGGTTGAATTGAGCGCTCATACATGTTCCTTCTACAGCCGGTAAAACCATTGCATCTTTCCATGCATTCTTTTCGAAAGAGATTACATCGCCGTCATATTCTTCGGTTAATGTATACCAACCCATATCCAAAAATCCAAAACTCAATTGACGTAAACATAAATATCCAGCATTGAAATTTTGGGCATTTTTTAGTTTTTGTATCAATTCGGCAGGAATTAACTCGCCTGTTTGATAATGTTTGGCAAATTGGTCTAAGAAATCTTTTTCATTTCCCCAGTTTTCCATGATTTGCGAAGGTAATTCCACAAAATCACGATACACATTGGTTCCTGACATACTTTCGTAAGTTCCGTCGGCAAACATTCCATGCAAACTGTGTCCAAATTCGTGTAAAAATGTTTCCACTTCGTCGTAAGTAAGTAGGGCAGGGGCATTTTCTGTTGCACGGGTAAAATTCATTACTAATGAAATGTGCGGACGGCTATCTATTCCGTTTATTTTATATTGCCCTTTGTATTCGGTCATCCAGGCGCCGCTACGTTTTCCTTCACGAGGATGGAAATCGGTGTATAGTACGGCTAAGAATTTTCCGTCTGCATCAAAAACATCAAAAGCTTCGACTTCGGAATGATAAACAGGAATATCAGAATTTTTCTTGAATGTGATTCCGTATAATTCCGTAGCTAAACTAAAAACTCCTTTTTTTACATTTTCCAATTCGAAGTATGGTTTTAACATTTCATCGTTAATATCAAATTTGGAGTCTTTTAATTTATCGGAATAATAAGACCAATCCCAAGGCATAATGGTTAAGCTATCACCTTTAATGCTATCATTAGCATAATTTTGTACAGTTTGATATTCTTTCAACGCAACAGGACGATAAGCAGTCAAGAGTTCATTTAGCAAGTCATAAACTTTGGCTTCGTTTTTAGCCATACGATGACGAAGTACATATTCGGCATAGTTGTTATAACCCATCAATTGTGCAATTTCCATCCGGGTATTTACAATGTTTCCCAATACTTCGCGATTGTCGGTTTCTCCACCATTAATACAGCGTGTATTGTAAGCTAGGTATAACTTTTTGCGTAACTCCCTGTTTGAAGCATATTTCATAAAAGGAACATAACTAGGGGCGCTTAGATCAAAAGCCCATCCTTCGACATTTTTTTGTTTGGCTTTCAAAGAGGCGGCGTCCAACACACTTTGAGGAAGTCCATCCAATTCAGATTTATCTGTAATATTTAACAAATATACATTGGTTTCTTTTAATACATTTTGTCCGAATAACAAGGTGTTTTTGCTTAATTTGGCGCTTAGTTCCCGGTATTTATCTCTGCCGATATCAGAAAGGTTGATTCCCTTATCCATAAAGGTATCGTACGTTTCTTCCAGCAATCGGGATTGTTCATTGGTTAGAATCAAGCTGTCTTTTCTGTCATGAATGGATTTTACCCTGCTAAACAATTTTTCATTCAAATAAATATTATTGGTATGTTCCGACAATTTGGGGCTTACTCGTTGTGAAATGGCTTGCATTTCGTCATTGCTTTCGGCACTAAGCAAATTGAAAAATACACTACTGACTTTTGTCAATAATACTCCCGAACGCTCCAATGTTTCAATTGTATTTGTAAAATTCGGTTTTTCGGTATTGTCGGCAATTTTTTGAATTTCAGCATCGTGTTGTTTAATGCCTTCTTCGAATGCCGGTTCATAATGTTCCGTTTTTATTTTATCGAACGGAGGCGTTTCATGCGGCGTATTGTATTTTTGAAAAAACGGATTGTTTTTATTTGTTGTTTGTGCCATAATTGATATTGAAATTAAAAAAACGGTAATAAAAGTGCTTATTTTCATTGTCTTGTTATTTTGTTGTTCGTTATCTGTTATTTGTTGTTCGTTATTTGTTTACTAATAACAAAGAACTAATAACCAATAACAATATTCAGAGTTAGCTAGCAAAAATACAAAATAGCTTTTGGTTTTAACTAATTATTTAGAAAAAAGTAGGGCAAACGCATGAAATTTCAGTTAATTAAATTTTTCAAATATTCAACATCATAGGCGGCTTTGAGCCTTCGTTTCTTCAGGCTTAGATTATCTGTCTTTTCTTTAATTATTTGCAGCGCCAGTTTTCACAAGGTTGA
>JAVBLR010000042.1:0-45241 GCA_031553395.1 Bacteroidales bacterium
ATTAAAACTGGTTTTATACAATTTTGTTAATTGAGCCTTTTCTTCTTCTGATAATTTTATGTATCTCATAATTGGCGTATTATGAGGCAAAGTTACAAATTCTATAAATAAGACAATAATTATTTTAAACTACTTAATAAACAAGATATTTATTTTTTCCCCAATCTTAGGTTTTAAAAATTGGGATAATAGCCAAATCTTTAATAAATTTGCACCTTCGGTTTTATGTATCTTTATCCATAAATATATGACTAAAAGAGCTTTAATCATTAATTCAAAAGCACCTTACCCCCTTTATACAGGAGGAGAAATGCGTACATATCAAATGATTAAACTACTATCACGAATATATGATGAAGTTGACATTGTATATCTCACTGATAGAGAAAATTCTGAGACCAGAAACGGGCTTATTCCCTATTGCAAAGATATTTACTCTTTCACCTCATCCAAATATAAATATGCATTTAATGCATTAAAAGGCTTTTTATTCGGCAAACTTCCTTTGCAAGTTTATTATTTTTATTCTCCGAAAATGCAAAAATGGATAGACGCAAACATCCATAACTACAACATTGTATTTTGCAATAATATCCGAACTGCCGAATATGTAAAAAATAAACCCGAGATCAAAAAGGTCATCGATTTCGTAGATGCCATCTCAATGAACTATGATAGAGCAAAAAATATGGTTAGCGGAATTTGGAAATACATCTATTCAATAGATCACGAAAGATGCCTTCTATATGAATTGGATATTTTGGATAAATTTGATGAAACTATTATCATATCAGCAATAGACGGAGAATATATTTCTTCAAAAAGCAAAAATTCCAATCATAAAATCGCAGTAATTTCCAATATGATTGAAATTCCGGAGAAAGTAAAAACAGATTATAACGAAAACGAAAAATCGTTGGTTTTTGTCGGATCTATGTTTTACGAATCAAATATAACTGCCGTTACTTATTTTGTAGAAGAAGTTTTTGATAAAGTCAAAGAAAAATTTCCCGAGATCAAATTCTATATTGTTGGAAGCCGACCTGATGCCAAAGTAATAAAGTTAGGAGAAAAACCGGGAGTTATTGTTACCGGTTTTGTTGATGATGTTAGCGATTATTTTGTGAATCCAAGTATATTTGTAGCACCGATGCTGTCTGGAGCTGGAGTACAAAATAAGATATTACAGGCAATGGCAGCCGGATGTCCGGTGATTACCTCCACAATCGGAGCCGAAGGAATTGAAAATATTTCGAAAAAAGAACTTATTGTATGTGATGATGCTCAAACGATGGCAGATAAAATCATATTTTTATTAAATAATGATGATATCCGAAAATCTCAGGCAGAACATGCAAAAAAATACATAGTGGAAAACCTTTCAGAGGATATTATTCTAACTCAGCTTAAACAAATTTTGAAAAAAATATAAGCTGTTTTTAGTAAAAACAACAATTCTGTAACGAATGAAGAATAAAAATATAGAAAGACTTTTAATACGATTAGCTGATAAAGTAAGAAATTCCAAATATTTAAGTGAATGGATTATTTTTATCATAGACGTGGCTATTACACTTGTAGCAACAACTATCGTCCATTACTTCAGCCTCAAAATATTCAATCAACAATATAACAAAATGTCCTTTTGGGACTTGTATCTTGTTGCAACTCTCGGGAGTATTATATTTCTATTACTTTTTAAAACATACAAAGGTATAATCCGATATTCGGCTTTGCATGAACTTTGGCGGATTGTAGGTGCTATGCTTTGCCGGAATACGACTATGTTTCTCATACTATTTTATTTTGAAGCCAACCGGTATGAAATTTTATTAATAGAATGTTTATTAGATTTCTTCCTTGGAGTTTTTCTACTTATTACTTTCCGAACCTGCTTAGTTATCTTCTATAGGCAATTGACTAACTCAGGAAAAGTCCGAGAAAAAATTCTTATTTACGGTATCGACCCCCGAAGCGTTTCTATTGGGGCATTGTTGTCATCGGCTGCTTTTGACGATTATTCATTAATGGGATTTATCTCTCCAAAATCAACCATGCACAATGCCCGCATTTCAGGATTTGATGTTTACCAAATGGATGGAATTGAAAAATTAATGACTGATTTGAATATTAATGCGGTTGTATTTCCTACACATGATATTGTGCGGAAAGAACAAAACGAATTGGTACAGATTTGTTTACGTTTGAAAATTAAAATGCTTGTAGCACCTTCCATCGAAGAATTAGGAGCCGGAAAAGTCTCCCGAAATAAGATAAAAGAAATTCAGATTGAAGATTTATTAGACAGGGAAGAAATTCAAATCAATTTGAAATCAATCAGCCGATGGATAAGTGGAAAAACAATATTGATATCAGGGGCTGCGGGTTCTATTGGTAGCGAATTGGTACGGCAATTGGCAAAATTTAAAGTAAACAAACTTATTCTTTTTGATTCGGCAGAATCTCCCTTACATGAAATACAATTGGAGTTACAAGATAAATTTCCTTATTTGAATTTTGAATGTGTGATTGGGGATGTTCGTTCGGTATATCGTGTCGATTATGTTTTCCGTAATTACAGACCTAATATGGTTTTTCATGCTGCAGCATACAAACACGTTCCTTTGATGGAACAAAACCCCTGCGAAGCTATATTGGTAAATGTGCAAGGAACCCGGAATATGGCTGACTTTTCGGTTAGATACAATGTCGAACGATTTGTTATGATTTCTACTGATAAAGCGGTAAACCCTACAAATATCATGGGAACATCCAAACGAATTGCTGAAATTTACGTACAAAGTTTGGACAAAGCTATTCAGGAAAAGAAAATTACCGGAATAACTCGTTTCTCTACGACCCGTTTCGGAAACGTATTAGGATCAAACGGCTCTGTTATACCCCGTTTCAGAGCACAAATTAAAGCAGGAGGCCCGGTTACGGTTACTCACCCTGATATAATTCGTTACTTTATGACAATTCCCGAAGCTTGCCGATTAGTTTTAGAAGCTGCCTACATTGGCAAAGGAGGAGAAATTTTCGTATTTGATATGGGAGAGCCTGTCAAAATTGCTGATATGGCAAAAAGGATGATCGAACTTGCCGGATTTGAACCAGACAAAGACATTTCGATTGTTTACACAGGACTTCGTCCAGGAGAAAAATTATACGAAGAATTACTAAATGACGAAGAGTATACAATTCCGACTTCTCACAAAAAAATCATGGTTGCCAGAGTAAGGGAATATGAATATGAAGAAATCAAGAACAACTTGAATAACTTAATCGAAAAATCAAGGGCTGTAGATATTCCATATACTGTTCGGTTAATGAAAAGTATGGTACCTGAATTTGTTAGTAACAATTCTGTTTTTGAGGTATACGACAAAAATGAAACTGTTGCGCAAGATTCAGAAACTGCATAAATTCTACAAGTAATACAACTGTATAACAAATTGTTATCATCTCATGCCTGTTTTAATAAAGCAGACATGTTCTTTCCTATAATAATTATTAACATAAATAGACTGAAAAATTTTTGAAAAAAAGATAAAGACATAGATATTTATCTACATTTGCATTATGTCTTTCACAGTTTTATACTAATTTTTAATCACAAAATTAATTTTACGATGAAAACAAAAATGATTTTTTGTGCCTTGGCACTATTCGCAGGAATCACTTTTTATTCCTGCAAACCCAGCGACGAAAAACTTCAAAAAGAAGTAACCACAGCATTAAGTGCTACACCTGCAATTTCTTCTTCGGTAAAAGGTGGCGTGGTAACATTAACAGGTATCGTTGAATCAGAGGAAGCTAAAGCTGCGGCTGAAAGCGTAGTAAAGTCTGTAAAAGACATTAAATCTGTAGTAAATAATATCGAAATTAAGGCTCCGGAACCTGTCATTAATCCGGATGACACGTTGACTACCACAATCAATGAAGCGCTGGCTTCAAAGGGATACAAGGACATTACCGTTAGTGTAAAAGACGGTGAAGTTACATTAACCGGAACTGCTAAAAAAGCTGATTTACAGAAAATCATGCAAATAGCGAACGAGTCAAAACCAAAAAAAGTTATTAACCAAATAAAGATTAAGTAATGAGCCTACAAGACAAATACGCTAAGTTAATATCTTACGCAAAAATATCAGCTGTGCAAAATTTAAGCGTTATTGAAAAAGATAACGTTTTGTATGTTTCATGTACTGCACCTTCTTCAATCAAAGATGGCATGTGGACTATTTACGAACAAATAGACCCTGAAATGAGAGCTGGTGATTTGGTTTTGAATGTTGATGTAATTCCCGGAGGCGAAGAAATTTATGAAGTAAAATCGGGTGATAGCTTGAGTAAAATCGCTGCAAAATATCCCGGAATGACTTGGCAAAAAATATTCGAAGCCAATAAAGACATCATTAAAAATCCGGATTTGATCCAGCCTGGACAAAAATTAAAAATTCCTCTATAAATAGGTTTTCAGGATATAAATTATAAAATGGGAATTACAAACTTTTAGAAAGTAGTAATTCCCATTTTGTTTTGAACTTCTTCTGAACTTATCTTATTCAGACATATTTTTTATATATGGTAATTCCACAAGATGTTGAAAACGATAAAATTTTTCAGCATTTAAACCAAGAAATGCCGCCTTTTCCTCTTCTGTTAAAAGAGTCGATTTAAGAACAAAATCATACGACATCCGGTAGGTAATAGCCGTAATGGTACGAGGATAATCCGAACCCCACATTAATTTTTCGATACCAACCAATGAAATGGCTTCCTTTATTGCCCAAACAGCCCCTTTAAATGGATAGAATTCTTCGTTAAACAACCAAGTTATGCCTCCGGATTCTATCATCACCTGATTATGCCGGGCTAATTTTATTTGTTCCTGCCACCCCGGACGAGTAACCATTCCAAAATGTCCGATTGCGATTCTTAAATCAGGACATTCGGAAATAATTTCTTCTATTTCTGCGACTTGCTCATCTCCATCGGCTAAATCCACGGAAAAAAACACATCATTCTTCTCCATCAATTTAAATAGTTGCATCATTTCATCGCAAGTAAGCCAAACCCTTTTATCCGACATAATCAAGCGCCCTGCCGGAAGTTTGATTCCATTAAAACCTTGAGATATTAGTTCCTTTGCTTGTTCAAAATATCCCGGATTGCGAGCATCAACCATTCCACAACAGAGAAAACGATTTGGATATTTCTGTTGGATTTCTTTCAGATATTCATTTTGCAAACCATCAATATATTCTTGTGTAATTACGGCTGCTGAAACTTGTGCATAATCCATATTTGAAAGGAATATTTCGGCCGTATTCCTACCATCAATCATAAAAGGAGGAAGCATTTGCCGTATCTCTCCCATAAAAAGAGATTTACCGTTGTCTAATGTCTGAATCCTTTGTCCGTTTACTTCCGTATCCTGACAAAGCCAAAGATGAGCATGTGTATCTATTATCCTGAAATCCATAATTAAAACCGGACTAATATTCTAAAAGTCTTACCCGGATTTTCTGCCCACATCTCCAATGCCTCGCGAGCTTGTTCGGGAGTATATATACCACTTATCAACTTATCCTTAGGACAAGTTCCTCTTTTCAAATAATTCATAACAGCCCGAAAATCTTCAGGCAAAGCATTTCTCGAACCTCTGATATCCAATTCTTTCATTACAAAATATTTGGTTTCAAAAGCAACTTCAGATTTTGCATAACCAATACAAACTACCCGTCCGGTAAAAGCAACCTCATTAATTGCCATTTGGTAGGTAGACGGTGAACCTACTGCTTCAATAACAACATCCGGACCTCTTTCTTCCGTAATTTCCTTCAGGCGGGTACTCACATCTTCCGTACTTACATTAACAACATAAGCAGCACCCAATTCTTTCGCCAATTTCAATTTTTCATCATCCACGTCCGAAACAATAACCGTTGCTCCACGTAATACCGAACGGACTATTGCCCCGACACCAATCATTCCGCATCCAATAATAAACACAGTATCCGAATCGGTAACCATTGCTCTGGAAACAGCATGAAAACCCACACTCATTGGTTCTACCAACGCAAAATCTTCCGGAGTTATATCTTTATCTACCCACACTTTTTCCCAAGGTACACAAATATATTCACACATTGCTCCATCACGCTGAACTCCCAATGTTTGATTAAATTGACACGCATTCGGGTTCCCATTTCGACACGATGAACAATAACCACAATTGGTATAAGGATTCACCGTACAAGCCATACCGGATTGAAATATATTCGGCACAGCATTACCAACAGACTCTATTTCTCCACCTATTTCATGTCCGGGAATAACCGGTAATTTCACCATTGGATTTTTTCCTAAATACGTATTCAGATCCGATCCACAAAACCCTACATATCTTACTTTTATCAGGACTTCACCATTCCCCGGTTGAGGTTTTTCTTTTTCCACTAAAGAGATTTTCCTTTCTCCTGTTATTTGTATTGCTTTCATTTTTGCAGATTGATATATTTCAACTATTCAACCAAGTATCCCGGAATCGAGGCTCCAGAATTTCCTTCACTTCGACCAATAATTCTTCATCTAAATCCGATTCTGCCCACTGAATATTTTTTAGCACAGAACTTGGACGAGAAGTGCTGAATAACGTAGTTGCAATTCTCGGATTACTTACCGAATATTTTACAGCCAATTGCTCTATTTCAGTCCCTTTTTCCTTACAATAAAGCATCGCTTTACGACAAAGATTTTGCAAAGGTATAGGCGCAGGATGCCAATCAGGAGCGCCTCTCTCGGTTAGAAGTCCCATAGAAAAAGGAGACGCATTGATAACTCCAATATTTTTTCCTTCGAAATAATCAAGATAATCAACCAAAGCATCATCATTAAGGCAATAATGACAAAAAGATAAAACACTTTCTACCGTTCCTTCAGGGACATGATCTATAACATATTTAAAATGGCGAAGCGTTAGGTTTGTAATGCCGACATGCTTTACAATTCCTTTATTACGTAATTCAACTAATGCCGGAAGAGTTTCTTTGCAAACTTGGTCCAAATCGGCAAATTCGATATCATGTACATTAATTAAATCGATATAATCTACATGCAGGCGTTCCATGCTTTCGGATAAACTTTCAATAGATTTTTTTGCCGAATAATCCCAGTAATTTTCACCATCTTTACCATAACGCCCTACTTTGGTCGAAAGATAATACCGTTTTCTGTCTATGTTTTTTAATGCCTTTCCTAATACAATTTCAGCCTTTAAATGTCCATAATAAGGAGACACATCAATAAAATTTATACCGAAATCTACAGCCACATTTACGGCTTCAATCCCCTCCTCTTCTTTAATCGAATGAAAAACACCTCCAAGCGAAGACGCTCCAAAACTAAGATTGGAAACTTTCATTCCGGTTTTACCTATTTCTCTGTATTCCATGGTATATTAATTAGTATATGTCAAATTTAGTTTATATTATTTGGGGGAATTGAGAAGTTACCGGAATTCTGATAACTTCCGGTAACTTCTTTTATTCTATCTTTGTATACACAAAAATAAGACTTTATCACTGATTGTATTGTTTAGTTTCAGTATATTTTACGTACAAATGCCTAATCCCTATTTCAGATTTAAACAATTTACCGTATATCATGACAAATGCGCTATGAAAGTAGGCACAGACGGTGTTTTATTAGGAGCTTGGGCCGATACGGAAAATTGTAACATGATTCTGGATGTCGGAAGCGGAAGCGGCTTAATATCTCTTATGTTAGCGCAACGCTCACATGCACTGATTGATTCCGTTGAAATCGATAAGAATGCTTACCTGCAATCATTAGAAAATATAAACAATTCCGAATGGAAAAACCGTATAACAGTTCATTATTCTTCTTTTGCAGATTTCTGTACCCAAACTAACAAAAAGTACAATTTAATCGTATCTAATCCTCCTTATTTTTCCAATTCATTATTGCCTCCCGATAAAAAACGACAATTGGCAAGGCACGATAATACATTGCCTTTAGCTGACTTACTTTCGGGATGCGCTTGTTTGTTAAACGATTCCGGGAAAATGGCATTTATTTTACCCATATCAGCAGAATCGGATTTAGATAACATTATAGTTGACAAGAATTTATTTATTCTTCGGAAAACAAAAGTAAAACCAACAACAACTTCGGCTCCCAAAAGGTTATTAATTGAAATCGGAAATAAAAAATCCGGTTTCTGTGAAGATGAATTAATCATAGAAACCGGAAGACATATTTATAGTGAAGATTTTAAATTACTGACCAAAGACTTTTATCTTGCCATTTAACTTAAATCCATTATACTACTTTTCAATTCTGAACCAATCAATTTCAACTCTTCCACCATCATTCTTTTTGATAGGACGGGTACAAAATGTACCGATTTTAGCACCAATCCAATGTCCCTCTTTTACTTTAAAGCTTTTACCTAATGTGGTGAATTTTTTATTATCCGTACTGTAACTAAAAGAAGACATACCATCTTTTAGCTTCATACGCAAATAAATAGTTGAGTCTTTCAACTCGACTGATTCATTTTTCACTTCTGCTTTTCCTTTGTCTGCACCTATACATTGCGCCTGTGATAATTCAAATGTTTTGTTTCCTTTGTATTCAAAAGATAATAATCCATAATCACGTCCCATTACAAGTAGTCCGGTACGTTCACCAACAATTCCCTGATCGGGCCGGAATGTCAGTTTCATGGTTACTGTCATTTCGGGAGCAGGAATTTTTTGCAACAACAAGTTCGGCACATCCCAAAGACTAACATAATCAGCAGGAATAGGGACTGAATACAAGCTCAAACTACCTTTTTCCTGATTGGTAAAATACCACCACGACATCGGATTGGCATGCCATTCCCATTGCAAACCAAGTGTATTGTTATTAAATTCATCACTTTCAACAGGAGTTTCTACAGGGTAAGTTTTTCCGACATTCGGTTTTTTATACGTAATTACAGGATCGCCGCAACCGTCGCCATCTTTATCGATACCGATTACAGGCCAGTCGTTTTTCCACACCATAGGTTGTAAATGCACAAGACGTCCCAAAGGGCCAACATCCTGAAAATGCAAGAACCAATCTTCTCCGGTTGGAGTATCAACCCAACCTCCTTGGTGCGGACCATTAATATCCGTTTTTCCTTGCGCCATTACCACTTTTCGTTCGTATGGGCCGAATGCATCTTTCGAACGCATTGCCAATTGCCAACCTGTTTTTACACCTCCTGCAGGAGCCATAATATAAAAATATCCATTTCGTTTGTAAAACTTCGGTCCTTCGATAGTCGGATCTAAATCGTGTCCATCATAAATAACTTTTGATTCTCCAATTGCTTTTTTACCATCAGGAGTCAAGCGAGTTACGGCAAGTATACTTTTTATCTCCGCACGGCTTCCTGCGTATCCATGAGCCAAATAAACTTGTCCGTCATCATCAAATAAAGGACAAGAATCAATCAAACCTTTACCTTCTTTCACTAATACCAACGGCTCCCATGTTCCTGCAGGATCTTTTGTTTTAGTCATAAAAATCCCCAAATCGGGATCACCATAATAGATATAGAATTCACCTTTATGATAACGGATAGCAGGTGCCCAAACACTTCCACCGTGATTCATTTTGTCAGTGGTAAATGAAGCATTTTCCGGCATTTTGTCAATGGCATATCCTATAATTCTCCAGTTAACTAAATCTTTAGAATGAAGTATAGGCAAACCCGGAATACAATTAAAACTGGAAGCCGTCATATAATAATCATCACCTACACGACAAACATCCGGATCAGAATAATCGGCATACAAAACCGGATTTTTATAATTTCCATTTCCAAGGTCGGAAACCCAAACCTTCGAAACATAATTCTGTGCATTCAAAGCAAATACACATAACGATAAAATTAAGAATGTTGTTGTTCTTCTCATTTCTTCTGGGTTAGTTAAAAGATTATATTAATTTGTTTTTTTATATTAAATAGCCCGGTAGGGGCAGACCTATGTGTCTGCCCTCGTTTAAGAGATACACATGCTTGGTTTTTGGGCAGACACGTGGGTTTGCCCCTACTCAATTACCGCACCGGTTTGCTTAGTCAATTGAATATCCCTTCCTTTAGGAGCTATCGCTTTTGTATATTTACCCGGACGCAAAAGAACTGTAATTTTATCCTTTGCATTAGAGGCTGCTGCATCATAAGCTTCTTGTAGTGTAAAAAAATCACCGCTACCATCTTTCGCCACTACATAATCGTAATGACGGACATATTTACTCAAAGCCGGAACTTCCTTGGCTATTGCATCAACTGTTAATCCTGCAATAGTGCGCGCACCATAAACATTTAAATGTGTATTATCTTCTCTTCCGTTAGGATAAGCCTCACAAACGCCCGGCTCCACCCACAAAAAAAGTTTTTTCGAACCTTCCACTCCCATACTCAACACCAAATCATGTGTAATTCGGTTCATATCAATGAAAGGAACATTCAGTTCTTTTGCCACATTACGAGGTGAATTCAAATAATCACCATGCGTATCTATCAGAGAATCACCTTCAACAGGTTTTACATTTGCTGTTGCATTCTTTTGCACATCATCGTCGGTTACTGCATTTTTGTTATCATAAAAATTACGGCGAACAATCGCATTAAACAATACAGGAATACCCCCTTTTGCACGAGTTTCGTTCACAAATTTACGCAAATTATCATCAAAAGTTGTACCTGGATCTGTATGACGTTTTTCGTCCGGTTTTTCATCATTATGTCCAAATTGAATGAAAACATAATCGCCCGGTTTCATTTTTGCCAACACTGCATCCCAACGTCCTTCGTCAATAAAACTTTTGGAGCTTCGCCCATTCATGGCATGATTATCCACGACAACATCTTCCGTAAAAAAACCTCCCAACGCTTGTCCCCATCCTCTTTCAAGAGCACCCTTATCCAACGATTTATTCGCCATTGTCGAATCGCCAATCATAAAAATAGTGATTGGATTATCAGCCTTAAAAGAACAAAGAACAAGAACGATAGAAAATAGTATGATTGTTAGTTTTGTTTTCATTTTATTACGATTCATCGCAATTAATTACTATATGTTTAAATAATAAATCATTGTAGTATTTTCTTTTACTTTTGTCTTGACACAAAAGTAAACAAAAAGTCAAGGCTGAGCTTCTCGGCGACCCATCTATAGCTTGCAGGCGAAACAAAACAAAACTCGCTCCGCTCAAACAGAGTTTTGTTCTGTGCCTGCTTCGCTATGACGGGTGCCCCGCCTGTGAAGCAAAGGCCAATGGCGGGCATTTCATCAATAATGATTGTGATTAATTTAATTGTCGTGAGATTACCGGAATTCCGGTAACTTCAGATAACTTTCGGTATCTTCTTCTATTCTCAAAAAAATTATTCTACAATATCAGTTTTCACATTATCCATCGAATTATTTTTTCCCCAAATTACTTTCGAATTTTTCATTTTGGAAAAAATATCCGTAGGTACGATAGGAAAACAATTATTTATAAAAGCATTCTCGGTATTATCTAGCTCAATAACAGCCTGCCCTTGCAAAGGAAATTTCGAACGAACATCATTTAAAATAACATTCTTGCAATTTGAAAATGCAAAAGATGGTCCTTTTTTTACGGCTAAATCTACATTATAAAACCGGATGTTTGTTCCAAGATCTGCGGTAAATCCTTCCTGAGCAACTAAATTAATATTACTGAAAGAGATTTCATCAATCGGCATTTCCTCAATTCCTGCGATATAACCAACTTTCTTGATATTGCTTCCTGTAACATTACTGATATGTATATTGCGAAAAGCGGGAGTTCTCTCGGTCACAGGTTCAGGCTTTGAATCCCTGTCATAAAATAAATCGAAAATAAAAGCATTGCGTTGAATATCGTTCATAATAATATTATCAACACGGATTTCCTCAACAACACCACCCCTCCCACGAGAGGCCTTCAACCGGATTCCGGCATCAGTTCCATTAAAAACACAATTCGAAATCGTAACTTTTTTCACGCCACCCGACATTTCACTGCCGATAACCACGCCACCATGTCCGGCAAGCATTGTACAATTCGTAATTGTAATATTTTCACACGGCTTTGCCCATTTCCTTCCGTCGGCATCACGCCCTGACTTAATGGTAATACAATCGTCACCCACATCAATATGACAATTGGAAATGCGTACATTACTGCAAGAAGTAGGGTTGATTCCATCTGTATTGGGCGAAGAAGGATCATTTTTGATTGTAATACCATCAACCGTTACATTATTGCAAAAAGCCGGATTTATTGTCCAAAAAGGAGAATCAACAATCGTAATATCTTTTATCTGAATATTTTCACATTGAAAAAATTGAATAAAAGGCGGACGGAAAAACTTCCGCATCACCGATTTTTCGTAATAAGGAGATACTGTAAAACCTGGATTTGCTTTATCCCACATTTTTTGATAATCATTTAATTCTCCATTCTTGCCGGTTTCTTTGATTATTTTGTTTATTCGCAAATCTTCAGCCCACCATTTTGCACCTTGGCCGTCAATTTTTCCCCTGCCGCAAATAGTTATATTCTGAGCATCCTTTGCATAAAACAACGGAGAAAAACTGTTCATTACTGTACCTTCCCAGCGCAATTGCACAAAAGGCAAATAATCGTCGAAATTATCAGAGAACTTCAGTACAGCACCCGATTCGATATAAACAGTAATATTACTTTTCATTTGAATCGCTCCTGTCAAATATTCTCCTGCCGGAAAATAAACAGTACCTCCACCTTCGGATGCAGCTTTTTCTATTGCTTTATTAATAATTTGCGTACAAATCTTCTTCCCTGAAACATCTGCCCCAAGTTCTTGAACATTATACGTTTTTGCAGATAAATTCAATCCTAAAAATACAGTTGACAGAATGATTAAATATTTTCTCATGTTTTTGGTTAAAAGCCTCTCCTAAATCCTCCCCCATAGGGAGGACTTGGCAGAGGTGAAATGTTAAAGTTTAGTTCATTTATTTCAAGTAAACAAGCTTTGGATATCACTAAATTATACTGATTAATCAACGCGACTCCGCAGCTCCCTCTCTATGGGAGAGGCCGGGGGGAGAGGCTGTTTTTATTTATTAAAAAGAATACTTACCATAATAAACGGAGCAACGGCTTTCGGGTCATTATATCTTACCGGCTCGGAAATATAATATTCGTATGTTCCACTTCGATATGGAGTTCCTCCCAATCCTGCCACAGCACAGCAATTTGTAACGGATATTGTTCCATCAAGATTTGTTATTATAAAATTCTTGACAAAACTAGCATAAGCTTCCTCAGATTTTTTCTTATAACTCTTATCCAAATACCCTTTTTCCGCACCTTTTTTCCAAGTATAAATAAACATGGCCGAACCGGTGGATTCCAAATAATTACCCTTCTCTCCTACTCTATCGGTAACCTGATACCAAAGTTTCTCTTTCGGATCCTGGAATTTCTCAATCGAAGCGGAAAGATTTTGCAATATCTTGATAATTTCAGAACGTTGCGGATGATTCGTGGGAAGATAGTCCAATACATCAACCATTGCCATCATATACCAACCGATACTTCTCGACCAAAAATTTGGTGATTGACCTGTTTGCGGGTTTGCCCATTGCTGTGTTTTACTCTCATCCCAACCATGATAATACAATCCTGTTTTTGCATCATATGTATGCTTGGCAACCGTTGTTATTTGCAATGCTACGTCATCAAACAAAGCCGGTTCATCGAAAGTAGCCGCATATTCAGCCAAAAATGGAGAAGCCATATATAATCCATCCAACCACATTTGATTCGGATACACTTTTTTATGCCAAAATCCGCCATCGGAAGTACGAGGATGCGTTTTCATCTGCTCCCGGAGAAGTTCCATCGCTTTTTTGTACTTTTCGTTTTGAGTAGCTTTATACAAAGGGAATAATATCTTTCCGGTATTTACCCTGTCGATATTATATTCTGATAATTTATAAGACTTGATTTCCCCCTTATCATTAATCATAGAATCGGCATACGTTTCGGCATAATCGAAGTATTTTTTATCTCCTGTTTTCTGCCAAACTTGCAAAATCGACTGCAATTCCAATCCGTGACAATAATTCCATTTTGGCACTTTGGAAAAATCGAGCATCCATCCTTCTGGATTTCGTTTCATTTCAGAATCGGCCATTCTTACATAATATTTTGAATCGGATTTAATGTTTGCGACAGATTTAAAAAGGTCTGTATATATTACCTGAGCCATAAGTGCTGTTCCGTCAGCATTCGGATGAACCCCATCATACAGAAAACTGCTTTTTCCAACAAAAGGAGTGTACAAATCGATTAGTTGTGTATTTGTTTTTTTCGAAATCTTATCAATAAGCGGAAGTATTTCGTTCTTAATTACAACTCCAGATATTTTTGAAGAATCCTTCGCTGCAGCAGAGCTTAATACATCTGAATCCTTTTCATAAGAAGGCAATGGATAGCAAATAAATATCTTCGGATTGCTTTTCAATTGCTCAAATGAATTAATAAACTCAACATAATTATCTAAAAAATCATTCTTATACTGCCAATTAACAAGCTTACTGTCGTTTGTTCCCAATTTAATAATCACAACATCTGGTTGCCATTCTTTTACTTCATTGTATTTTGCTTCATTCCAATAAGGACGATTTCCCTTTTTTAACAAGGTACGTCCACCAAGCCCATAATTTTTAACTTCATACGTATCTCCCAGCATTTTTTGCAACACATCCGGATATTTTTTTCCGTCTTCTACCTTTGCATTGGCCGTTATGCTATTTCCAACGCAAGCAACTTTTATCTTTTCCTGTGCCTGAGAAACTAACACAGAACACATTAAAAACAAAGAAATAAAAAGTTTTCTACACATTTTTAAGGGTTTTTGGTAATTAATGATTTTATGGTTATCTGCAAAAATACCTAAAAAATTGGTATTTCTTTCTTTATCCTTCAGTTGATATAAATCAGAATCGAGCTTTTTTAGGCTTTACTTGTAAAATAAAATCATATTTATTCATTCATTTTCAAATACTTACATTCTTAATTTATGCAGATAATATTGGAATTATATACGTATTTTTTACGTTGCAATATTACGTAAAAGATTATAAACCAAGGGAGGAGGTTTTGCCATTTCAAGAGGGACAAATTGACAAAAGAGCAATATAATTATGTTGTTTTGGGATATTGCTCTTTTGATATTGAATAGAATATAATTATGGTTATATAAAAACAAATCAAGAGTTGAGAATGACTCAACTCTTGATTACTATATTGCTTACCTAAAGCAATCTAAAAATATAGAAATTTTACCACCATCTTGGGTCGCCAGCTACTCCATATCCAGCAAAACTTGTATCCTTAATCTTGAAATTTGCATTTTGAGGATCTTGGAACAAATTAGTAGATGAACCATTATAATCAGTTACACCTGAAAGAGGATAACCTGTATTAAGTATAAAATCTGTAGTATTATAAGATTCTGACACAAAAGGATTAGTTATCTTCGGATTAGTTGCTCTTGCCGAAGTGTTATCTACATAATTTCCAATATAATAGAACTTACCAAAGATACAGTTCACAAGTTCAAATGTCGGTGGAATGTTCATTACATCGTTATTAAAGTTGACAATATAACGACCATTTCCAATGGCATTATAGAACGTACAATTCTTCACAGTAAAACTGTTAACAACAGGAGTATAGAATGCACATAAAATTTCCTGAATATCATAGAATGTGGAATTTTCTATGGACACATTCTCATAGCGTAACGCCGCACCTGCAACTGCCCCATTTACCACACCATAACCACCTATATCATGAACAATACAATTATTAATTTTTACTTTATTAATAAGTGAAGCATTAGCTGTATTTTGCATTCGAAGGACCCCTCTAAATGTATGGATATTGCACCCTTCAAACGTATATTCTGAAACATTATGGGTCGTACTCTCATTAACCACATAATCTCCAGCATTTGATGTTCCTTTCAACTCCATGTTTCTAAAAACCATTTTACTGGTTGCAATACCCAATTTAATAGAAGTCATTTGCAATGAAGCCAATCCATTATCAGGTCCCCAGAATGTTATTTCACGAACATTATCATTAAGAGGCAAAGTTGTTTGTGCCTGACCTTGATCATTCGTCCAACCAGCTACATATGATGATCCCACTGGGAACACAAGAATGATTTTATTATCTGTAATATTATTCAAATAAGCAACAATGTCTTCACCACCACTCAAATAGTAAGTAACACCATCAGTAGGAATAGATTCATTTGTTGTAAAAGAACGCTCTCCTCGCTTAGTTTCACCATTATAAATTTCTGCTATATAGGGCATATCTGCTGTTAAACCATCAATTAGTTTCATTCCAGCATTAATATCATCTTGTAAAAGGGTTACCGTTATAACCTCTCCTAAAGAAGGAGTAAGTACAATGTGAGTAACCTCACTTCCTGCAGGCCACCTTAGTGCCACAGAATGATCTGTAACATCACTTGATTGAACACTTTCCAAAATGTTTTCACCTTTCGTTTTAAAAGCCAAAGTTGCCCATTCAGATTCAGCAATTCCATCTTTTTTACTGGTAGTTTTAATGCGGGCTGAATATTGTGTACTTGCTTTTAGCCGGGAAATTTCAGCTATATACTTGGGTGTTGAACTTGAATTATCAAAAGTCATTGTGTCAGCTAATAATTCAACAGTGCGAACAATATTTGTGAATGCAAGACTATCTTCGCTAAGTTCAATTATATATGATTGAGCTCCATTTATTTTAGAGAATCGAAGCGTTACCGCTGTTGCTCCTACAACATCCGTTTCAAAAGTAACAGGACGAAACATTCTAGAGTGTGAGCCGTCAATATCCCAATCATCATCATCTACACAAGATGAAAAATTAAGAACTACAATTGCAGCTAAGAAACACCCTAACAAATATTTTAATAAATTATTATATTTCATTTGTTTATGTTTTAATTATTTGAATTGTTTTTTAATTATAGAATTAAAAACCATATGAATTCTTCAAACTTCCTTGTGAAGTATTAATTGCCTCACTGTAAATTGGATATAGATAGCGATTATCACAAACTCCATTTACAGCTTTATTCAATCCAGAGCTAAATACCTGTATTCTATTTCGGTATTTTTCTTTATTCGTATCTGAATCTCCTGCTAACCATTTATATCTAGTATATCCTAAAGCTTTCAATTCTATATCAGTAAGAGGATCCAAATCAGATCGAGATTCATAAAAATTTATATTTTCCTTATCTAAGTTTTCCCCATCTTCTTTGTATCTGCAATATAAATTTAAAGGTAATGAGCTATATGTTTGTCCGGAAATTGTTACCGAACCTCCATCTAACATTGCATTAAAAGCATCTCGTTGTTCTTGTATTTTTGCACTCAACAAATTCCAACGAACCAAATCAAATTTACGGATAGCTTCACCTCCAAATTCCCAAGCACGCTCATCTACAATTGCATTAAAAAACGCATCTTTAGTATTTAGATTATTAATATAGTTTTCGACTTTAGTCGCTTGGTCATCTTGCGAGAAAGCTCTGCTTCTCACTTGTTTCAATGCATTTTTTGCTTCAGCAGAAGGAGCTCCATTCAATTCATTTTCCGTTTCAGCAAACATCAACAATATATCCGAATAACGCATAACAATAAAGTTAACCCCATACCCCCATTTTCCAGTAGCAGCTAAATTCCGTGTTAGCCATTGAGCATTTTCACTCATCCAACGTTGATCCCATTTTGCAATATTAAGCCCAAGCGGTTCATTTTTGAATGTTTCCTTCATTTCCGCACTATACGAATAATATGCAACAGTAGCATCTTTTCGAAAATCTGCGCGATCAAATGAATAAAAATAAGTAACACCAACATTAACTACATTAGTATTATTAGAATAGCCATATTTCGGGTTTGTATAGAAACGAACACCAATACTATATCCTAATTCTCCTGTTTCTCCTAATCCAAATGCTACTTCGTACAAGTTTTCATTGTATGCAGTTTCCAATTTCAATGCATTTACTTTTTTCCAAACATCTACGTATGACGGATTTACATTATGCTTCCCTTTTGCCATAATCTCACTACATTCCTTATTTGCAATTTTATAGAAATCGAGCCAATCACTACGACGCTCCATTGGATAACCTGATTTATCTCTCAACGAATAACCCCCAGCAGATAGTGCAATTCGAGCGCGTAGTCCTTTTACAAATCCCTTAGTTACCCGTTCTACTGTTCCATAACCACCTTCGCCCAACCAAGGGACATACCCTGACGCAATTTCTAAATCTCGGATAATATGATTGTAAATTGTATCCCTATCTGTTTTAGGCAAATACACATTAGATAAATCTGGTTTAGTTGGTTCCTCCTTAAAAGGAACATCCCCCCAACATTTAACCAACTCATAATACCCCATTGCACGCATGGTCAATGCTTCACCCAATAATGCATAAGCTTTTGCCCTAATTGTAGCATCTGAATTTTCTAATAATGGACTATTCCCCAATCCTTCAATGCAAAGATTTGCACGTTCAATCATGGAGTAAATTTTATCCCAAGCCAATGTTGTATTACCAGATGCTCCTAGATAGTTGGAAAGTCCTCGATAGGTATCACTTAAACTATAGCTATTTTCATCAGCCCCTACAATTTCAATATCATTGTTTGTACACCAATTTGTAGAAATTCGTTGAGCATACATTTGAGCATCAGCAATCAAGGTGTAAATTCCCATAACCTCAGCTTCAGAATATGCTATGGATGTATAAACTGTTGCATCATTTAATTTAGAAGGAGAGGAAGTGTCCAAAAAGTCATCACAACTCGTTCCAATCAAAGCAGCACATGCTAAAAATATAATATATTTAATTTTTTTCATACAAGTAATTTTTAAAATGTAACATTAATTCCTCCTACAAAAGAACGAGCTTTTGGATAAGCTGAAAAATCCACACCAGGTGTTAACGGAGTGCTTCTTCTAGTATCCACTTCTGGATCAGGTCCTGAATAATTAGTCCAACAATACAAATTGTATCCAGTTACATAGAAACGTAAGTTCTCCATCATCAGTTTTCGTATTATCTTCTTCGGCATTGAATACCCTAATGTCAAATTATTCAAACGCAAAAATGAGCCATCTTCTATTGCCCACGAGTGCAAGACAGTTGTAGTCATTATCGGATGCCATATCGTTGCATTTTGATTTATTTCTCTTAACCGATCAGGATTTGCATCTTTTCCATAATAAATATTTTTGCCTGATGCAGGATCAATCGTGGTAAAACGGTGAGCTAAAGACATTTCTTCACTTAGATTTTGATATTTACGGGTCAAACCGTAATGTGTATAGTCTAATTTATTTGCATTATAAATATCATTTCCATATGACCAGTTGAAAAAAACTGAAGCGTCAAATCCTTTGTAATTAGCATTCAATCCAAAACCTCCTGTATGGATTGGCATGGCATTTCCAATAACAGTTCGGTCATTATCGTTAATTTTATTTGTTCCATCATCAGCTATTTTTTTCAATTTCAAATGACCAGGACCAAAATAATTACCAGCACTTGTTAATCCGACACAATCAGGTTGATCTGCATTTAAATCCCATTTTTGTGTTGCAGAATTCCATGTAAAATCATCAAAAGAATAATAACCATCAGTAACATACCCATACATTTGACCAACTGGTTCTCCAACTTTTACCAAATAATCATAAGTAGGAGATGCACTTCCATTCCAACCTGATCCATATAACGCATAATCATACTCACCTGTAGTAAATTTATCTACTATATTTTTATTAAATGAGATATTGAAATTAGCAGAAAGAGTGAAATCCTTTTTTTCAATAATGTAACCTGTTAACGACAACTCTATACCCCTATTAGAAGTTTGTCCTACATTCTGATACTGCTTTGAATAACCTGATAGCGGAGGCATTTTTACTTCCAATATTAAATCTTTAGTCTTATTCCAATATGCCTCTAATGTACCTGACAGTCGTTCATTAAAAAAACCAAAATCCAACCCTAAATTTTGAGTAATGGTTGTTTCCCATGTTAAATTAGGATTAAATAATGTAGAACTTGGGGCTAAAGCTCCTTGTCCAACTTCATTTAGATAATAAGTTTTCCCTGTAATAAAGGAATAATCTTGCCTCCAATAGGTTCCCACACGATCATTTCCTACAGCTCCATAACTTAACCGCAATTTTAGGTTTGAGAGCCAATCTTTGGTAGTTTCCATAAACGGCTCATCAGATACCCGCCATGCTAAAGCAGCTCCGGGGAAGAAACCCCATCTTTTTTCCGGAGAAAATACACTTGATCCGTCATAACGAGCTGTCAATGAAAGGATATAACGATCCTTTAAGTAATAATTAGCACGACCAAAAAAACCGGATGAAGTTTTAGGCTCACCAATAGTTTGAATAATTGAATTCAACTGCTTATCTCCCATAGTCATAGCAGCCAATACTTCCTGAGCTGTAAAAGTATAAGGAAAAAATTTAGCTGAAACACTTATCTCATCAGTTTGGCGACTAAGAAGTTCTTCTCCAAGCATAACATCAAAACGATGGTCATTATTTATTTTCATTTTATAATCTAAGGCATTATTTATCCCCCAAGAATTACCCTCTGTTTTCGTTAAAGTAGCCAAGGGCTGGTTTCCGTTACTTTTCGACTGTCCAGTTCCCGATGTCCAAACATTATCAGTTTTATTATTAATGAATTCATAATTAACATTAGATGTAAATGTAAGGTTGTCAATTATTTTCCATTTAAATGTTCCACCATAAACATTGCTGAATTTATACTGTTCCTTGTATTCATTTTGAATATCCATTACAGGATTATTTAAAAGGCTTGCAGATTCTGGAGTTATATAATCATCCTCAGCAAGTTCTGCTTCATTAAATGCTTTTATTCCTTTTGTTGGAGCATATTTTACAACATTACGTAATTTAGTATTTGCCCCGGATCCGGAAGAAATGCTTGGCCCATCAATTGTAGAATACGATAAACGCGTATTAAACGCAAATTCAATATGATCATTCAACTGAGTATTTAACTTGAAATTAACATTAGTGCGTTTAAATGCAGAATTAATCATTGTATAATCTTCATCTGTATGAGTTAAACTCAAACTATATTTCGTTTTTTCAGTTCCTCCAGTCAAGCTTAAGTTATAATATTGCTCCAAACCTGTTTCCCCAAATACTTCATTTTGCCAAAATGTCCCAGGATCTGCTTTGTAAATATCAATATCCTGAAATCTTCCGTAATAATTTTGAAAAGTTGTACTTTGATCTAATTCATATTGATAATATACATATTCATATGGGCTAAGAACTTTAATATTCTTAGCTGTTTTCTTAACCCCAATGTAACTATTAAGTGAAAGTGAAACTTTTCCCACTTTCCCACTTTTAGTTGTAATAACTATAACTCCGTTAGCACCTCGTGAGCCATAAATAGCAGTTGAAGCAGCATCTTTTAACACATCAATAGATTGAATATCAGTAGGAGGAATATCATTGATATTGTTTACCTGAAATCCATCAACAATATACATGGGAGAATTATCTTGTGTAATAGAGCCACCCCCACGTACTCGTATTTTAATATCTGCATCAGGAGAACCTTCTGTTGTAGTTACATTCACACCTGTCAACCTTCCTGTCATAGCTTGTGCTACTGAAGAAATAGGAATGTCTTTCAATGATTTTTCTCCAATAGAAGACACTGCTCCTGTTAAATCCTTTTTCTTCACAGTTCCATAACCGATTGCTACAACTTCATCCAAGGTATTAGCCTCATTTTCCAATGTAACATTTACAACCGATCCGGTAATAGCTACTTCTTTAGTTTTCATCCCGACATAAGTAATCACTAAGGTATTCTTATCAGAAGGCACTGAAATAGAAAAATCACCATCTATTCCGGTAACAGCTCCAACAGAAGTTCCTTTTACCAAAACAGATGCTCCGATAATCGGATCTCCATTGGTCTCAGAAATAACCCCTGTTACTGTTCTTTGTTGTGCAAAAGCACTTGTACAACATAAGAACAACAACGTGAACAGAAACATAAAGCTCCATGTTCTCTTTTTGACTCTTTGCATATTCTTTAGATTTAATTTATAAATTGAGTTATTGATTGAATAATTTACAATTATAAGAAGTATTTTAATAAAATCACACAAAAATAATTTCTTTTTTACACACATATATCAATTTTAACATACAATCTTCATGAAAATAGATTCTCCGTTTATATTTAACTTAATAATGTATAACCCGGGAGCTAAAGATAGTGGTACAGAGTATCCGCCAACTTCTTTTTTGTCAATGCATTTTCCATTAACCGAATAAATTTCAATATTATCTATTTTAGAAGATGATGTAATAGTGTTACCATCAAAATAAACATTTTTTGCAGCAATCGGCTGATCAATTGAAGTCGGAGCAACAACAATCAACGTACCCATTCCTTCAAAATACTGAGAATGAGAAGTTGCATTGAAAGTCCCGGAAGTATATTCTGTAGTTCCTAATGTTAATTTACCAACTGTAACGCTGTTGGTCATGGTTGCCTTTGCCCCACTAAGTAAGGTCAATTCGTTGGAAGAACTTGTCGCTTGATTATGCGAAAAAAACACTTTATTTCCTGATCC
Organism: Bacteroidales bacterium; assembly: GCA_031553395.1. Taxonomy (GTDB): domain Bacteria; phylum Bacteroidota; class Bacteroidia; order Bacteroidales; family WRGA01; genus WRGA01. Next base: position 22,830 of record JAVBLR010000042.1, read on the forward strand.
GATTACAATTTTTCCTTTTCCAAAGGCATTGGCAGCTTTTCCTTCAAATGCAGATGATGAAGAAGCAACACGGCTCACTTTTTCCGCACTCCAGATTCCGGTAAAAGCATTATTATTTCCACTCAAAATAACACGGGCAATCATACTTTCAGCATTTGTATAATTATATGCAGTAACCTTGGAATTTCCCTCAAAACCACCCAAAAAAGTCATATAACATCCGGTAGCTTTTCCACTTAATTGCATTGTTACATCGCCTTCTAATTTGATTTTTGAATCAAGAGAAAAACCCTCGCCACTTGTTGCATAAGAAAGTGTTGTTCCATCACTCATAATAATATCTCCTGTACAAGCAGCATTCGCACGAAAACGAAGATTTGTTTTTTGCAATAAAATCGTAGCAGCAAGAGGAGTTCCGTTAATTTCCATTTCTACATTAACCGTAACAGTATCTCCAGCTAATGGCAATAAAGCAGGCTTGTAATTATCTTTATTTTCCCATGTTGCACTTGCTGTAGGATTCCATGCAAACATTGTCGGGCGTCCTACGGTTATACCGCCTTGTCCGGAAAAGATAGCCGAATGAGTACTCACTCCATAAACTCCCGGAGATTGTAGAACTCCATCAATATATAATTCACTTAAAACAACAGGATTATTTAATACAACTTTAGCTCCGGATTCTATTTTAAGGACAGATTTAACATAAAAAGCATTATCTGCATCAAAAATCAATGTCGCACCATTTTTTACAGTTACATTTCCAAGTCCTAAACTATTTGCTGCCGCAGCTTTTAATGCACCTTCATTAATAATTATATTTCCCGAATAACTGGAATTATTTCCCGAAAGAGTTAATTCTCCTACGCCTTGTTTATTTATTCCTTGAACACCAATAAGTTCGGCTTGAAGATTTAAACTTGAGACAATATTAAAATTTGTTTCAGATTTAGTTTGGATTTTTCCGGATAAAGAAGATGCCGAAGAAGCATTTATTTCTCCTCCTCCAAGAGCCATATAAGTAACTTCAGAATTAACTGTAATATCCAATTTTGCACTGGAATTTAAGTTCAAATCAGCAGCAAAAGCCCCTCCGTCAGCTCTAACTGTAAAAACACCGTCTATAGTTGCTGATTCTCCTTGTGCTGGAACACCGGAAGGATTCCAGTTGACAGCATTCAACCAGCTATTCGTTGAAGAAGCAATACCTATCCATGTATATGACTTTACAGCTGGCGCTTCAGCAGTTGGATCCCAGTTATCACTTCCTGCCATTACTTTCTGAACTGTATAATCCAACGCTTCTGCATCAGTCATTGCGCGAATTCCTGCCCATTTTGCACGTCCGCTCATATCTGCGCCCGCACCTGTATTTTTATACTCGTACAATTTCAAGTCAGTGCTAGTGGAAGCATAATCCATATTCCAAGTAGTAGGCCAGCCAAGCGGATTAATCATATCGCTCATTTCGCAATATAACCAGCAAACTTTCGGATATTCATGCCAAGGACGTCCCAATGCAAATTTAGCACCATCATCTCCATTGCGGGGACTTCCGGATGCATACGTTACTTTACATTGATTGAAAACATAACCATAGGCCTGATTTTGAGGTGTAGAAGGTGCAGTAATCCAACCACCACCCCAACTGCGGATTTCGCATCCTTGAAAAAAAGCAATACCGGCACCATAGATATAATCCGTTCTTCCGCCAATCAAACAGTTTTCAAAATAAGAACGTTTTCCAGCAGTCCACAAATAAATAGTATCCTGATATCCCAATATATTACAATTACGATAAATACCTTTATCTCCTGTAACGGTAATAGCTAAAGCCTGCCCTACCGGACCAGCTGTATTTTGAATTGTAAGGTTCTCGGCGATAAAACCATCAGCAGCAATCGTCAATGTAGCGGATGTACGAACTAAATCAGCATTATTTTTCCATAATTCATACGCATCTGCAGGACACTTATTATCCGAAGCAGCATTTGTACAATCATACAAATGATAACTGATGATAGTCTCATCGCGGCTTTCTCCGATTAGTGTAATATTTTTCTTATTGGAAGGGATAATCAATTTCTCCGTATCGTATTTTCCACGTTTTATGTAAATTACAGTTCGGCGTTCACTATTACTTGGAGAGGCATCAATAGCAGCCTGAAGCTTGGTAAAATCACCTGAACCATCTTGAGCTACGATAATATCAGCATTATATGGATTTTGAGAAAAAGAATGTCCTGTAAAGCAAAAAACGGCAAGGATAGAGAGTAGTAATGTTTTTCTCATAACGTGTTAAATTTAAGTTTTATTTTAAGTACAAAATAAATCAATAAGACAATTAATATGGTCTAAAAATAGACTTTAAAGGTGCATAAATAGATTTATCAGCCCACAAAATAGTAGTTTATAGGGCTATTTATACAAAACCACACAGAAATTCCATAATTACGATGCAATATCTGTGTGGTTATTTAAATTAATGCAAAAACTGCCTTAATTTTTAATTATAAAAAATTATTTGAATATTTTTTCAGAAGCAATAGAACCATCTTCATAGATTTTCTTCACAATGATAATACCTTGCGCATCTTCCGAAACTTGTTTTCCCAAAAGATCAAAATATTTCACTGATTTAATGGCTTTGGCAGCAGTTGGATTTGAGATGTTTGTAGTCGCACTTACACTTTTAACAAGATAAAGATTAACTCCACCTACTCTAGAATAAACAAAGATAGTAGTAGCAGCTCCTGTATAAGTAAATGTTTGACCAACTAGATTTCCGGCAAGTCCTGCAGGAGCTGTAGCATCACTTTTTTGATAAACCTTAAAAAAGCCTATTTCTTTAAGCTCACTTCCATCTTTTGCAGCAACAACCAATTCTCTTGCATCTCCTGAGCTACTAGCATGAGTCCCAATTACTGATATAGAAGCATTTCCTGCCACTTCAAACGAAAGCACTCCTGTTTTTGGAGTTGTTGCAACATCAGCATCAAAACTGCCGGTTTCCCCAAATTTAAAAGTTGAAGTAAATACATAATCTAATCCATCAAGTGTATAATTCTTATTACTTGCTCCAATAGAAGCTTTATCATTAGCACTATAATTAGTCAACCCATTTACAGTTGTGCCTTTAACAACTGTAGCAGAAGCCCATGCAGCATCTGAAAAATTCCATTCTTGAGCATTCATTGTAAATACTCCAAGTACTGATACCATCAAAGTAAAAAGTTTTTTCATAACAGTTTTGTTTTAAAAGTTAATAAAATTATTAAATTTCCTATTTTATTTAAGGAAATCATTTGCAATGTTAAGAATAAAAAAATAATAATAGGTAGACAAATTGATTTTATAACATGGTCTAATTGACAACTATGTTATAAAACAGGAAAATACCTGTAAAACTATTAAGTCTTACAGGCAATCACCTATTTATAAGAACAAATTACCAATTTATCTTAATTACTTTATTGCTATTTGCAACGCGAACTACGTATATACCACGAGCGTATCCGGTTAAATCAATATCGCTATTACCATAAGCAATACTCCGGCCCATTGTATTGTACACTTGTATTTTTGCATTATCCGGATTATAAACAATACCATTTTTGAAATATACAGATGTACTTTGTTTGGCAGAATTAATGCCTGTTACAACAGTCGGTATAACATATATAGCATTGGATGAACTACTTGTTTCTCCGGCTGAGTTTTTAGCAATAACTTCTACAGTATATTCAACTCCGGTTTTGAGATTCGAGAATGAATAAGATGTTTCAGGAGCAGTTACAGTAAATGTTTCTGTTTTTGTTACCGGTCCGGCATTAAGCGTTTTTATTTCTATTTTATCAATTCGAACATGGGCGCTGCTTTCAGTTCTGAGTTGAATTGAAGAATTACTATTTCCTCCTGTAATAGGAATTTCCAATACAGTATAACCTGTTGTAGAAATTTCATCCAGCGATTTTTTGTAAATAGAGTTACTAGTACCTGTTTCATTTAAGTAAACATAAAAACTTTTACCACTTCCTGAAATAGTTTTACAAGACACATACAAAGTTGCATCGGATGATAAATCTAAACCATTTATGCTGAATCGAGACGCATTTAGATCTATAGTTCCTGCTTCTGCGCAAACATTACCAGCATTTCCTCCCAATACGGAATACTTTCCAGGATTATCCACATTGCTTGATTCAACAATTTTTGTAGTGGTTGAAGAAGTTAGGTTATTAAATGTTTCCAAAAATGAAGTTGTAGGTGTTGTTCCGTTGCCTTCTTCTTCATAACTAATGCTAACAACATACTGACTTGCTCCTTCTACAGAAGTCCAATTTATATCAAAACCGGTTTCTGAAAGGTTCGTTTGCTCATTTAAATAAGGAGGATCAATCTCTGGAATAATGATAATGATATCATCATCTTCTCCTTGAATAGAAACTAAAGAAGTTTTATAACCGGTTATTTGACTTGTTATTGCAGCACTAACAGCATAACTTGTATCATCCGTTGCATTGTTAAAGGTAATTTTAAGATCACCGCCTTGTGTGCGACCTGCATATTGCATTACATTTGCTTTGGCAGTTTCAGGAGAATCTGCAGTGTAAGCATACATAATAGAAGAATTAGTATCAAAATTATTGTATACAGAACCTCCTTGTTTTGCAATAATATTGCTTGGCACTTGGTCGGATTTATTAGTCACTACGTAAGCATCAAATTCAACAGAAGCACTACTGCTATAAGGAATAAAGCTAGTTAATGAATTTCCTTCCATATAGTTTCCATAGGCCTTAATCATTCCTCCATTTTCTTTAGAGAATGTACCTTCGCCACTTGCGATGTCACTTCCTTGCATTGAAATCAACATAGGTTTTCTACAGTTACGGAAATAGTTGTTTTCAGAAAAAACGTTTGCACCCATTGTCGCTCCGATGCCATATTTTGCATTTCCGTCATAGTAGTTATTATATACATGGACTGTATGGAAACGAACACGGGGATGACGACTGTCCGAGTGATCGTACCAGTTATGATGGTAAGTCAAACGTTCAGGGTCTTCTGTTCCATTACCAAGCAAATTACATTTACCGGAATCCCAAAAGTGATTGTATGAAATAGTTACATAACCTGATGTTTTACTATCCAAAGATCCATCTCCTTTTTCTTTATCTCCCCCACCATTTTTTCCATAGAAAAAGTCGCAGTTGTGTACCCAAATATTTACATTTTTTGTATCAAGAGACACTCCGTCTTCAGGGAACATGATGAATGCCATATTACGAATTTCTACATTTCCGGTTTGACGTACCAAAATACCCCAACCATAAGCTGTAGCGTCTTCTCCAACTCCTTCTACAGTAGTGTTCATTTCGGTATAAGCATTGGCTCCTTTTACATTCAATAAAGCTTTGCTATCTATTTGTCCCGACATGTCAGCAGCTGTGACATATCCGACAAAACGAATGGCAAGCGGAGTTTTATCGAGACCTTTTTGGCGGGTTGATAGTATCTGACCAATACCTACACAACTTGTAGTTGTACCTTTCGAACTTGAAATAACATCAAGTTTCACCGTTTTAGCTGTCTTCGCCGTAACATAAATAACCTGAGCTCCGGATCTTAAAGTCCCATCTTCATTGTATGCGCCTGAAGATGTTTTGAATGTGGATAGAGAAGAAAATGCAAAACCAGCTCGGTCATGGGCTTTTACCGTTATGGCAGAAGATATTGCTTCTTCAAATTCATTACCGGATGCATCAACAGCTTTTACTGTAATGAAATAGCTACCTGCTTTCAATCCTAATACATCAGCACGGAAATAACCTTCTTTGTATCCACGGATCAACTGATCGTCGATTTTCTTATTGGTTATTCCTTCGCCACTATAATATACATTGTAGCTTTTTGCAGATGCCACAGGCTGCCATTTAACAAAAGCGGTTTCAAGCCATCCTGTTTGATTTGTGATTGTTAAAGCGTTCACTTTTCCCGCAATCAGCAATGTCAGTAATAATAAAGGCAGGAGTTTTTGTTTAATCTTCATGGTAATTACTCTTAATTTGGTTTTTAATTGGTTTTAATTCATTAGTAGTCGATAAAATTCTTTACATTCACATTTTCTTACAAAGAAAACCGATGCAATTTTACGAACAATAATAAAATATCAGGTGGAGATTTTGGTTTTTAAATACAACTAATTGATAAGAGAATAATAGTCTAATGTACCGATATGCCAATGTGCCGATAAAAGAGTAATTTACATCAATTTCCGCTACGCTCCGATTAGGAAATTGGCATATTAGGAAATTGGCATATTCAGTTTTTTTTCAAAACCCATGCAGCGTTTTTTCATTTTATTCATTTACCATTTATACAAGTTTTGTAACTTTGATGTTTATTTTTAAATTTATAATAAGTATGAGAAAAATTTTTGGAATCGCATTTTTATCCGTATTTGCACTTGGATTTGTAAGTTGTTTGGAAGATAAAGAACCTATTTATTCTTTTGACAGAGAACCGGGAATCGCAAAATTCAAAGGTGATCAACCTTTTACCCGAACAGCTTATGGTGAATATTATACTCCGGAAATGAGTAGCGCAACATTTGAAACCGGAGATTATCTATTAGCTAGTTTTACAGTTGATGAAAACAATCAACCCACTCAGGGAGTTACTACAGGCACTAATTTTCGTGCAGTAAAAATCGGAGGTAGTTCTGTAATAATAAAGGAAGGTGATATGACAGATACTTACAACGATTCAATCACAAGTATGGTTATATACTCAAGCATGGTAGATAACGTATTTTTCTTCGACTTTAAGCAAAAAGCGCCTTCAGGACAAGAATATGCTTACGAAATTATCTGTAATACCGATTCTGTCATTGCCGGATCCGATAACAATAAGGCTCCAACTTTATACATAAGAAGCATCAAAACAAATCACCCTGAAAATACGGATGTTGCAACCATAACTACAAGTTATGCTTTTGATTTGGGTGACTTTGTTTCTACTTATAAGGTGCAGTACAAAGGAGAAAGTTCTTCTTACAATTATATCAGCCTGAATATAAAATATAAAACAGGCACCGACAAAGCTGGAAAGGATGTATACAAATTTCTTTCGGATAAGCCAATTCTTTGGCGTGTAGAATAGTTTCTTTGTTCATTTTCATTTTTTCAATTCATTTGCCCATGCATAAAAAGTATGGGCAAATGTTCTTTCAACTTTGGCTTAACCAATATCTATATTACAATGAAAAAAACTCCAACACTACCAATAAATACAACACCTCTAACACATCTTATTTAGGCGTATATTCTAATGATGGAAATCTTCCCTGTAATGTTTTTTCGTTAAACTATATTCAGAATTACCGGGAAATGGAAAAAGGACAGGTGTAATTTTTATATTGGAGAATAAAAAACATAAAATCCGGATAATTGTTACATCTATATACTGTGAATTTGGACTAAAATATTTAAATGAACGAACTAAAGCTCGTCAAAGCTTGTCAAAACGGAGATAATACTGCGCGCAAAAAACTTTATGAACTCTATTCACAACAGATGATGGGGATTTGCTTTCGTTATACCGGCGACATTGCAACTTCTCAGGATTTATTGCATGATGGATTCATAAAAATTTTTGAGTCTGTTCGTTCATTTCAATACCGCGGTGAAGGTTCACTTAAAGCATGGATTAGCCGGATATTTACCAATACTGCACTCGAATATTTACGAAAGAAAAACAACGGGAAAGAAACAATTTCATTAGAAGATTTCCACGAAACTGAAATTGCCATTGAGGAAAAAGAATATGAATTAATTCCCGACAAAATCCTGATGCATTTCATATCCGAACTTCCCGACGGTTACCGCTCGGTATTTAATTTATTCACATTCGAAGAATTATCACATAAAGAAATCGGGGGAATATTAGGAATCAATGAAAGTTCGTCCAGATCGCAACTTACCAGAGCCAAAATGATTTTGGCAAAAAAAATAAAAGCATACATCAAACTAAATGGATAAGGAAAAAGACATATTAACCAATATATTCCGCAATCGGTTGAAAGATTACAACCAACCGGTAGAAAAGGATATCTGGGCAGAAATTGAAAAAGATTTGCCTGAGAATCCTGCCTTATCCGGACAAAAATATCCACTTTGGAAATTTCTGAGTGCAGCAGCTTGTATTGCTGTACTTATCGGATTAGGTATTTTCTTTTTCAATAATAATAGCGCAGATAAAAAAAGTATAGCTATTACTGATTTCTCCACAAATGATACACTTTTAATCACATATAAAAAAGAAGATTACACGAATAAGAAGGATATTCAAGAATTAACAACTAATATTCAGGCTACTACAAACAGCAAAAAAGTTTTGAAAAAAGTTGAAAGAAATGAAATTCCACATCAAGAAATGATTGATGAAAAGCCTGAAATCAAAGATATTGAAAAAAAGATAATCGACAAAGAAGAACCAATTCATCAACCTCAAAAAAAAATAATGACGGAAGAAGATTATGCATCGATGTTAAAATCTTCAGATTCAGAATTAAACACATCAGCTTATCAAAATACTACCAAAAAAGATAACAACCTTACTTTTGCACTTGCAGTCGGAAATTCGGGAGCATTTTCTTCTCCTTCCGATAATATTGAGTCCCCTCCAATATCTAATTCATATTCTGATGCAGCCTCAGGAGGAGGATATGAGTTTGTTAAATCAAATCCGGTTTCTACAGAATTCAGTTATAAAACGCCTATTTCGTTCGGATTTTTTGTTCGTAAATACATTACGGAAAAATTTGCCATCGAAACCGGTTTAACTTATACATATCTTTCATCAACAGAAACAACAAAATATTCGGACTACAATTTTACAAATAGAGATATTAGTCTGAACTACATTGGATTGCCATTAAAAGGAGTTTATACCTTTTATGAAGCTAACCGTCTTTCGGTATATTTATCAGCAGGCGGAATGATGGAAAAATGTGTATCCGGAAAAGAATCATTTGGCGACAGTAATTATGCTTCAACATCGTTGGATATTCCCGAAATCCAGTGGTCTGTATTGGGAAATATCGGATTAAATTACCGGATTGCAGGCCGATTCGGGATATTTGTTGAACCGGGAGCTGCTTATTATTTTGATGATGGAAATGATATTCCATCCATCCGGAAAGAGCATCCGTTTTACTTTAACATTCAAGCCGGAATCAGGTTGAGTTATTGATTCTATCGTTACGATTCATTCATCTTTATTCCTTTTTTCAGGAAAGACAAGTATTCTTTTCGTAAACTTTTTGGCGATACTATTTTCACTTCGCCGGTATATTGTTGTAATGCTGTAAAAAATTCTTGGTTAATACGAATCGTTAATTGAATTTGCAATCCCTTTTTATCTTCAGATAAAATAACCTGTGATTTATGCAAAGGAAATGCCTTGATTAATCTTGCCTGTGAAGGTGAAAACAACAAAATAACCTCCCGAAGTTCATCTTTTAAATCAGGTATATCAATGCCAAAACAATTCTCAACTAATTCGGATAAAGTGTACTCTGGTTGATAAAAATATTTCTCATCCGAAATCTCCAGCTTATTTATCCGGTCGATAGCAAAAGAAGAAATTGCATTTTTTTTGGTACAATATGCAATCAAAAACCAACCGCCGTTGTATTCTCTTAATGCCAACGGATAAGCTATTCGCGGCTTGCTGTCATTTTCATAAAATTTGTTATACATAAAATGTATTGTAATTTTATTACGAATGGCATGCATTAAACCCGGTAAGTTTTTGGTACCCTTTGAATGAGATGATTCGAAAAAGATATTATTCTTCAAATCATAGCCGGTTGTAAATGCCGAAAAGGTCTCGAAAGCTTCCATTGCATAACGACCTAACATATTATCATCCAAATCTTCCTTGATGTAATACATATTGTCATCATTTCGGTCGCAAACAATTTCGATATTGTAAATTAACGAAATGCTATTAATATCACGTTGAAAAGTCCGTTTGCTAACAAGTAAATTATTCTTATGAATTTTTCCTTGTTCGATCAGATGATTTTCAATTTCTTCAAATGTTGCTTTTTCCTTTATCTTCAACAAATTGATAATCTCCAAATGCCTGAGTATCGTTTCCCGTTGTGTCATATTTTTTCATTTTTTTGGTACACCAAAAATAACAATTACTTAAAACTACAAATAAGAGATTTTAATGATTCATAAACTGTCGGGCAACCACAAACAACCGTATTCTTAAAAAGCAAATCATTATCTCCCGAAAAATCAGTGGCAACTCCACCGGCCTGACGTATAATTAAAGCAGCCGCAGCTACATCCCAAGGACTAAGTTTAAAATGAAAATATCCATCAAAACGCCCGCAGGCAACATAAGCCATTGCAATAGCCGCAGTTCCCAGTTGCCGGCAAGAAGCCCGTTCAAACAATTTTTCCAAAATCGGCATCAAAGGATAAGAAATCCAATTCTCACGATAGGGCATATCATAAGCAATCATTGCTTTTTCGTAAGAAATATTTCGATTGATGGATATTTCCTTTTCGTTCAAATAGGCTTTTCCTCCTGCGATAGCATAAAAACATTCATCCAAAGAAGGTTCATAAATAACACCCAGCAGCAACTCTTTTCCTTGCGCCAATGCAATGCTCACACAGTAAGGAGGTAATTCATGTATATAATTACTTGTTCCATCGATCGGGTCGATAATCCAGGCATATTTTTCGCCATTCATTTCGGCCGTACCTTCTTCGGTAATAAATCCGGCTTCAGGAAGAATTTTCCGAAGGCCTTTTACCAAACGTTTTTCTGCTTCTTTATCTACATAAGTAACATAGTTATTCGCCCCCTTTTCCTCAATCCCATCTATACGGAAATGCTTGCGTTCATTACTAATAAAAGAGCCTGTTTCTTTGGCAAGTATTTGCACTTGCTCGCATATTTTTTCGATATTCATAAATTTGTATAAAGTAGTAAAAAAGTCGTTAGATATAGTTAATAGTAGTAACAGTAATGCACTTTCTCAAACTCTTAACTTTTAATTCTTAATTCTTAACTTTCAACCTGTCCCCTGTCTTATTTACAATTTCCCGATAAAAATCTTCGGAATATCTCGGCTGATCAGGAGATGCCGGAATTCCATCTTCATTCGTTTCAAACTTGCCGTCTTTTTCTTTTTTGATATTCCCATCCATATATTTAACCAACAAATATTCACCTAATTGTTTCCAACGGGCAGTTGAATTTTCTGCTTGTTCGGATGAATATTTTGTCAGAAAAGCAATTGCAGCAGTTTTATTCGTCAAATAGGTTTCTAATGCTTTCTTTTCTATTGCAGGTTGATTATCTGCAAACTGAGATTCAAGTTGAGATTGTATCTTTTGAATATCTTTTATCATATAATTGTACTTTCCATAAGCCATATTTGCCACCCAATTGTAAATCCAAAAAGCGGAAGTCCATGAAAAATTCAATAAATCCCCATTTCCTACACGAAAGCATGCTGGGATTTCGGTAGTCCCGCAATACATAGGCACATACACACAACTTGCCGCATCATCCACACCAAACCACAAAATTCCACCAATTTCATTCGGTAACCAACTGCGCATTTGAGCAACAAAAGTAAATCCGGTTTGCTGTGTTGAAATAGCCCTTTCGTTGAAATAAGTCTCACCATCAACCTTATACGTAAGCGGACGCCAACGATACGGACATTCAAACGGGCCAGCTCCCGGATCTTTGGTCATATCCAACGGAGTTCCCTCATAATGGTCGCGCATTGCATTTTGCACATCTTGTACCGAAACCTTCTTATCGGGTTTAATCCACAACGGCATCGGAGTTTTTGCTTCGCCATTCAGATACGGCAAATATTTATTCATATCGGTATTATATCTTCTGAAATAACTCCAAACACGAGCTTCACAGAATCGTACCGCTTCAAAATCTTCGGGCGCATACGCATCTGCAAAACTGAATTCAGCATCCTTTCCTGAGAAATAACCCTTTTCCCGCGCAAATGATATTACATCCGAAGAATACAAACAATTATTTTTATCCTTTAATGGGAAAGTGCGGATACGAGATTGATTAGCATGTGCCGAAATACAATCATCCGGAATACGCATGGCAACCCATACAGCGCCTTTTTGACCAAGTCCTTTTCCTATCATTTCCAAAATCCAGACTTCATTCGGATCTACCACCGAAAAACTCTCTCCATCACTACAATAACCATACATTTTTACCAAATCCGTCATTACTTGAATGGCTTCGCGGGCAGTTTTTGCACGCTGCAATGTTATGTAAATAAGGCTTCCATAATCTATAATTCCTGTTGAATCCTTCAATTCAGGACGACCGCCAAATGTTGTTTCGGCAATACTCAATTGGTATTCATTTATATTTCCAACCACATTGTAGGTTTGCTCAACCTGAGGTATTTGTCCCAAGTATTTTCCCGAATCCCATTCGTTTACGGTCAACATTGCACCTTTCGAATAAGTCGCTGCAGGCCAATGGTATAGTTCTCCATATAAAACATGAGAATCAGCCGAATATGAAACAATGGTAGAACCATCTGTAGATGCGTTTTTTCCAACTAATAAATTGGTACAAGCAATCGATTTTCCGGAAAAAATAAAAAATCCGACAAGTAAAAATAAGAGTGTTGATTTCTTCATTATCAGAAAAGTTTTATGAGAGTATTACTTTTTTAACCTGCTATTATAGAAAAAGCAAATTTACAAGGAATAAATTAAAGTTTTGCAAATTAATGATATTTGATTGGAAAAAGGCATATACGCACATTTTTTCGTGTTCAGAGTAGAGTTTCAAAACTAAAAAGTATTAGTAATAATGTTGTAATTTCTTTGTTGCCATATATTAGATATTTACTCCTATTAGAATCGTATTTATGCTGGGTAAAGCAAAAAAAACCGACAGAAATGAATCTATCGGTTTTCTAGGTTATAATTTTGTTTTATAATTTAGAGAATTAATATCCTGGATTTTGTCCAAATTCTTCTGGATTAGAGATTGCATCCATATAAGATTGAGGAATTGGTCTCAATGTGTGAATAAATTGATCAAAAAATAAAATTTCGGGATTGGTTGACTGTAGATATTGGGTGGTTAATTTTCCATAGCGTTTTAAGTCATACCAACGAGTTTGTTCGCCACAAAGTTCGCGCCCTAGTTCTGCCAAGATATAATCCAATGTCATATCATTTTGAGTTGCCAATACTTCATTTTCACGACCTGTAACAGCAGCACGTTTACGAATCTCATTTACATAGGTTAAAGCAGTTGCTTTATCATTATTATAACGAAGAGCAGCTTCTGCAGCCAATAAATAAACCTCACCCAAACGCATAATTGGAAAATCACCCATCCAATATTGACGATCGTAGACATACTCCAATGCAGAGAATTTTTTCAAAGAAGGAAAAACATCTTTAATTCTTCCAGCAAGTGCATTCCCTGTTTCAACAGTAACCCACTTCCCATCAGTAGTAAACATATCGGATGGATCTACAATCCAAAAGGGAAGATCTTTCTTTTCCTGAGCTGTCATTGTCCAGTTAGGAGTATAAAGGCTTAGACCGTCCAGCCAACCATCGCCGTCATTGTCCACCATATTCACTACACATTGGCAATTTACATTCATGGTTCCACCATTTACGGTATTTTTAGGAGCAGTTCCGGCAGTATTCAAGATTGTATGATTAAGCAAGTTTTGATTTTTGCTATAAGTATTAATCATAGATTGTGAAATCTTTTTATCTGCCCATGTTGCATTGTAATATTCGTAAAAGAATGTTTCGGCAAAACGTGTATCTGCGGCATCTTTTACAGGAGGAAATAATGTAGTCAACAAATATTTTGTAGGTTTGAAGTATCCTGCATTGGCTCTACTTAACCAAGCATCATTTTCCTGAGTCCCCCATTCAGCACCAGCAGTTTTACAATCCATTAAATAATATTGACGCGTGCGCCCTCTATTCCATCCTTCAGGATTTTTAGCAGCGATATGATCAACATATTCAGTAAAAATGAATTCTGTATTATTTTTATTATTAGCACCAGACCAAAGTTTAGCAAATCCTGATTGACTGGCATCACTTTTATATAAGGCAATACCATGTTTAGTTTGATTATTAATCAGTTCTGTTGCTGCATCTAATGCAATTTTAGCATACTTTTCGGGTTCACCTAATCGAGTCCGTTGAAGAGCAGCTTTTGCTAACATAGCATAAGCTGCTTTTTTTGTCACTCTTCCTTTTTCAGTTGAAGTTAGAGGCAAGTTTTCACATGCAAATTGTAAATCAGAAATGATTAAATCATAAAATTGAGCTTCTGTATTACGAACAGGATACATATCTGGTCCTGTAACTGTAGAAGGTTGAGTTCTCAAAACCACGCCTCCAAATTGTTCAACTAAATGCCAGTTAGACCAAGCCCTTAAAAAATAAGCCTCAGCAACTCTTGCATTTAACTCATCATCAGTATATCCTTGCACAGTTTTAGCATAATAGATAGCTGTGTTACAATAATTAACCGTAGAATAAAAACCTTGCCAAATTGTTTTCAAAGTTCCTAGGTTAGGATTCATATTTGAGTTATACAGTATAAAACCCGATTCGCTATTACTCCTATTTGCCCAAAGGTCGGTACCCATTTCCATAGCTCCAATACCATCTGATTTGCCATAGAAATAGTAAAGTCCATCATAGCAATAATTAATCAGACTTTCATAACCGGTTTTATCTTTATAAGCTTTATCTAAATCCACGGTTGAAGGATTCCATTCATCTAACGAACAAGAGATTGTAAAAATTCCTGAAATCAAGAATAAGACTATCGCTAATTTATATATCTTTTTCATATTTTAATTATTAATTAATTCAGAATGAAACATTAATACCAAACACCATTTGCCTGTAAAGAGGGAAAGAATCATTATCCCCACCAACCTCAGGATCAACACCTTTCATCAGATCACTCTTAGTAAAAATAAGAGGATTATACATAGTGCCATATACACGTACCGACGATAAACCTACTTTATTAGCCAATATATTTGGAAGTGTATATCCTAAAGTAATATTTTTTATTTTTACAAATGAAGCATCTACATAAGTTAATGATGTACTTTGAATCGGATCATTCTTACCAGCTGTCGTTCTTTGCAAATATTTTTGAGGAAAATCATTGGTTGGGTTATCCGGAGTCCAGCAATTATAAATATCAGGCTGAGCAATATTACCATAGTAACCTAAAATTTTTGATTCAATCCATTGTCCCCATCTAGCAGTCATAAATATATTCAAATCAAAATTATTCCAATAAAATGAATTATTAAAACCAGCTGTCCATTCGGGAGATTCTGGCCCAATAATTACGCGATCATCCGTACCTGTATTACTATTAATTGTATATTGATTTGTAGCTGTGTATTCTACGGGAGTCTCAAGAGTGTTATCAATCCATACTCCATCACTTACCTTAGTTAAGCGTGTCTGAATTTTTGTATCACCTGGTTGCAATCCAAATACAGCAGCATCAGCTTCTTCTCCTAATTGCCAAATACCTGTTTTTTTATATCCATAAATGACATCCCTTGGATGGCCATAAAACAGACCCAAAGAAATCAAATCTGCCGGCTTTATACCCTTACCCAAATCAACACCTTCAACTTTTTCAATATTTCTGGCAAATGTTACTGTAGAATTCCATCTGAAGTTTTTGGTCTCAATATTACGTGTATGTAAAGTCAATTCCACACCTTTATTAGACATTTCTCCAATATTACCTGTTATAACATACGCTTCTTTTGCTGTAAACCCACCACCAGAAAAAGGCAAATTTCTGGGAAATAAAACCCCATCAGTATTTGTATTATAATACTCAAAAGAACCTTCTATTCTGTTATTAAGAAATCCAAAATCTAACCCAATATTCGTACTATAAGTTTTCTCCCAACTTAAGAATGGATTACCAACTGCTTTGGTAGGAATATTAGCAGGCAATTGTCCTGCTCCTAAATTAATCATATCTGATGCAGATGTAACTTCTGTTAATGAAGAATAAGCAGCAATATTGTATCCACCAGTAACACCCCAACCTAAACGAAGTTTCAGGTTACTTAACCAAGACTGTGAACTTTCCATGAATGCTTCATCAGAAATACGCCATGCAGCAGAAGCAGCAGGAAAAGAATACCACTTATTATACAATTGAGAAGCTCCATCATAACGAATAGATGCAGACGCAAGGTATTTACCTTGATAAGCATAAGTAACACGACCGGTATACGACATTTTAGAGTATCCTTGGTAAGAAGAAGTAGCTGAAGGTTTGGTTCCTGCGAATAAATTATAATACAAGAAATCATCATATAGAAAACCTTCATTGCCTGCAGAAGATCTTTCTGATTGAAAATCATTCCATGATGTAACGAATGTAGCTCCAATATTATGATCTTTAGCAATTGTTTTGTTATAACTCAAAATATTTTCCCATGTATAACCATAAGATAAACTTGTTTCATAGAAGGCATCTCTAACCTTAGCCGAACTTCCTGAAAGTTTCATATAGGTATGATCGCTATTGAAAGTTCCAGTACGTCCGGCACCTAAAGAAGTTCCTAAAATGGATTTAAGGGTTAATCCATCCATAATTTTAAATTCCACATATGGATTAGCTGTAAAAGATAAACTCTTGTTATTATTCTCATAAGTACCCGGAATATTATCTACAATCGGACTCACAATGCTTTCTCCTGTAATTGGGTATTGATTAATATTTCCATTTTCATCATAAACATCTCCCAAAGGAACAATACCAAAAGTTTTATTTACACGGCTACCTATTGTATAGCTATCTTTCCAAATCAAACCGGTTTGAATACCTGCATTCATCCATTTTGCTACTTGAATATCAACACCTGTTCTCATGGTATATCTTTTTGCCTCATCACCTAAGTAAACACCTTTATTTGAGTTATATCCTAAAGAAAAGTTACCTCTCAGGCGATCATTTCCACCTCTTATGGAAACTGCATAATTTTGTTGAACACCAGTTTGAAGTGTTTCATCTACCCAATCTACCCACTTACCATCATTAATATAAGGCATTAGATTATCTGTCTCCAATTTATAAGCAGTTAACAAATCTGGTATGCTTGGAGTTGCAGCAGTTGGATAAGTTGCTTTATACCCATTTTGTAAGTAGTTGATCCAATCATCGCCTTTCAATGCTCTCGGATAAGAAGGATTAGAGTTTACACCCCAATAAGCATCTAAATCGACTTGTACTTTTCCTTTCTCAGCCTGTTTAGTAGTAACCATAATTACACCATTTGCACCTTGAGCTCCGTAAATCGCTGTTGACGATGCATCTTTCAGTACGTCAATAGAAGCAATATCATTAGGGTTCAAATTATTAATATTCCCGGGAATTCCATCAATAACATAAAGAGGCTCACTGTCTCTATCTGGAGTCAAAGAACGGTTACCACGAAGTTGAATTTTCGAATCAGAATTAACTTTTCCTGATTCACGGTAAATGTCCAACCCTGCTACACGACCTTGCATGGCTTCAACAACATTCGAAACTGGAGATTGGACAATATCTTTAGCTTTAATGGAAGACACTGCCCCAGTCAAATCTTTTCTTTTTACTGTTCCATAACCAATAGCAACAACTTCATTCAACTTATTAGTGCTCGGTTCTAAGTTAATATCCAAAAAGCTTTTGCTTCCAACAGGAATCTGTTGGTCATGGTATCCGACATAAGATACCTTAATGAAAGATTTATCTGCCGGAACATCAATGCTGAATTTTCCATTTATGTCAGTAGCTGCACCGCTTGAGGTTCCCGGCACAATAATACTCGCCCCAATTACAGGGTCTCCATTTTCGTCAACAACAACTCCTGATATACTCTTTCGGGATTGCTGTGCTGAAAGGTTATCGGCTATTGCTATTGATGTAAAAAACAATAGCAACAACGTTAACACAAAATTTGTAGTTCGTTTCATAAGCGTTGAATTAAGTTAATAAAATTGATTTAGGTTACTTTTTATATATTTGATTATGAGTATTGAAAAAATTTAATATACGACAAAGACGTGCACTGTACTGTGCTGCACTGTGCTGCTATTGCAAAGTTGAAAGGACAAAGTTATCAATATAATTTAATTTTATATTATTTTAAGCTATGTTATACAACATAAATAAACATATATAAAAGTAAATAAATAATTAACTTAAAATCACTTAGTATACAAAAAAATAATAATAAAAATAGAGATCAAAAGCAAGTCAATAGCACATTAAATAATTGAATATAAGCATAATAAAATACATATAATATAAAACGATTTATAGATATGATACATTTAAAATTCCTTTATTTTATAGATTAATTAGATCTTCTAAAATTATCTTAATACATCAAATCATTAGTATCAACTAAAAATGGGCAATTAAAAATTAAACACATTAGGCTTACTTGAACTATCGGCATAGTTAAGCATAGTATATCAAAGCAAAAAGACATATACACTCATATTTTCCACAAAATCATGCTTATTTAAAATAATTATAAATAATAACCTCATTTCTATTTCATATACGAGATTAATTTTCCATCTTTGCAAAAGGAAAAATGGAAGTGCAAAGCTTGAATTAATGGTGATGTAATCATCTTCTTTTGTCATTAATTTAAAAAGTTTCAAACACCAAACTTCCCAGTTCAACCTTCTCAATTCAAAAAGATGTTTCTTTCGGACTTAAATACAGGAGAAAAAGCCGTAATTGCAAGAGTTGGCGGTCAAGGTGGATTCCGTAAACGAATAATCGAAATGGGATTTATAAAGGGCGCTATTGTAGAATGTATATTAAATGCTCCTTTAAAAGACCCTATCGAGTATAAGGTAATGGACTACTATGTTTCTTTGCGCAGGAGTGAAGCCGAATTAATAAAGGTTATTCCTGAGGAAGAAGTTGTAAAAGAAAATCCGGAAGAAAGTGAATTATCTACAATTCTTCAAGGTAATAATGGAGAATCTTCCAAAGTTGTAAAATCAATAGGAAAAATAATACATGTAGCTCTTGTCGGAAATCCGAACTCCGGTAAAACAACGCTGTTTAACGTAGCCTCCGGAGCACATGAACGTGTAGGAAATTACAGTGGTGTAACCGTGGATGCCAAAGAAGGCACTTTTAAACAAAATGGGTATACCTTTAAATTAGTCGATCTACCCGGAACTTATTCCTTATCATCATACACTCCTGAAGAACTGTATGTCAGGACTCAATTATTAGAAAAAACACCGGATGTTATACTGAATGTCGTTGCCGCTTCGAATCTGGAACGGAATTTATATCTGTCTA
The DNA here is from genome assembly GCA_031553395.1 of Bacteroidales bacterium. Lineage (GTDB taxonomy): Bacteria > Bacteroidota > Bacteroidia > Bacteroidales > WRGA01 > WRGA01. The sequence goes on from JAVBLR010000042.1 coordinate 42,276, forward strand.
CCCAACTTATTGATATGGAAATCGATATGGTGATGGCATTGAATATGTATGACGAACTGGAAAAAAGTGGAGCTAAGTTAGATTACATGATGTTAGGAACTTTGCTTAACATTCCGATTGTTCCAACTGTCGCGCGAAAAGAAACCGGAATAACCGAACTATTCGACGAGATTATAAAAGTATATGAAGATGGGCGAAATCCAGATAAATTAGTAAAAAAGAGAACTATTTTAATCAATCATGGAACCATTATTGAGCCTTGTATCGAAAGAATTGATAAACTAATTGCCCAAAACGAAGATTTCAGGAATAAGTATTCTACCCGTTTTTTAGCAGTTAAATTATTGGAAAACGATAAGGATGTCGAAAAATTAATCCGTTTCTTACCCAATTCCAATGAAATTTTAGAAGAAAGAGAAAAAGGTTCGGCCAAAATAACCGGGATGTTAAAAGAAGACACCGAAACAGCAATTACAGATGCCAAATACGGTTTTATAGCAGGTGCCCTGAAAGAAACCTATACACCAAATACGATCGAGGAACGTTCGGCAACCAACGTTATTGACACATTTGTTACGCATAAATTATTCGGATATCCGATTTTTATTTTTTTCATGTGGTTAATGTTCCAAACTACCTTCTCTTTAGGTGCATATCCACAGGAATGGCTGGAGTGGCTAGTCGGACAATTAGGCAATTGGGTATCTACCGTAATACCGGAAGGAGCATTAAAAGATTTGCTTGTTGATGGAATAATCGGAGGTGTAGGAGGTGTAATCGTTTTTCTTCCTAATATCTTGATTCTTTATTTCTTTATCTCTTTTATGGAAGATTCGGGATATATGGCGCGTGCAGCATTCATCATGGATAAAATTATGCACAAGATGGGATTGCACGGAAAATCATTTATTCCCTTGGTAATGGGATTTGGATGCAATGTCCCTGCAATTATGGCATCCCGAACTATCGAAAGCCGTAGTAGCCGAATGGTTACGATGTTGATAAATCCGTTAATGTCGTGTAGCGCCCGCTTACCGGTTTATTTATTGTTGGTAGGAGCATTTTTTCCTACTCACGCAAGTATTGTCCTACTCTCTATTTACCTGATTGGTATTCTTATGGCCGTAATTGTCGCCCGGATTTTTAAAAGATATTTATTTCCACAGGAAGATGTTCCTTTTGTAATGGAATTGCCACCATATCGCCTGCCTACACTGAAAAGTACTTTCCGCCACATGTGGGATAAAGGTAGACAGTATTTGCAAAAAATGGGAAACATAATCTTATTGGCCTCTATTGTCATCTGGTTTTTGGGATATTATCCGCAGAAGATAAATTATTCCCAAGATTACGAACAAATGAAGTCGAATGTAGAAAATACATATCAGCAAAAAATAAAAAATACTTCTGATATAGAACAAAAATTACATCTGATTGAAGAGAAAGAAAGCGAATTAAAATCAATTGAAAATAAAGAACATAGCGAACACCAACAAAAATCCTATATCGGAAAAATCGGAAAATTTATTGAACCTGCAATCAAGCCATTGGGCTTCAATTGGAAAATAGGAGTCGGAATTGTTTCAGGTATAGGTGCAAAAGAAATCATTGTCAGCACATTAAGTGTTCTTTACACAGGAAGCAGCGATGTTGAGGAGGAAAGCACCTTATCAGAAAAAATGAAAAACGACAAAGACGAATACGGAAATCCTGTATTTACACCTTTGATTGCTTTTTGTATGATGTTATTTATATTGTTTTATTTCCCGTGCATGGCAACAATTGCTGCAATTAAAAATGAATCCGGAAGTTGGAAATGGGGACTTTTTACGATTTTTTATACAACTTTTATAGCCTGGACTGTCACTTTTATTGTTTATCAGATAGGAAGTTTGTTTTGAGCAGTTATTAGTTGTTGGTTATTGAATTGAATTAACTGTATATTAAAACAATAGATTAAACAATATGTTTTTACATTTAACTTAGAACTAACTACTTATAACTTAAACCTTAATAAGTATGTTACAAAATATTATAGTTTGGACAATAGGACTAATTGTATTAATTATACTTATAGTAAAGTTGATTAAATTTTTCAAAAGAAAATCAGCACCTAATTCTTGTGCAGGTTGCCCCGGATGCGAATTGAAAGGTTTTGATAATAATAAACGGAAACATTCGACTTTTCATTCGAAATAAATAAAAGACGTTTGTTTTTTTCTAATAAAATGCGAGGCTGTTTTTAAAACAATCTCGCATTTATTTTATCTGCAATTTGGGCTTAATGTTAATTTATTCAGACTAACCTCAAAAAATTACTTTTTATCTTTCCAATCACACCAAGTTCCTAACCGTACAATATTATCAATGCTTCCTCCGAATAATCCCATGTGACCGGTGTCATTCATATTGAATGTGCCAATAATAATCACATATTTGTCGCTATATTTCATAATATCAGCTTTATTTGTTATGCTTTCCGGGAAACTCACCCAGAAAGCATTCTCCGAAATGCAATTTTCGTAATCTTCTTTATGAAAATAAATGGCATTTCCTTCAAATTCCAGATGCAAATATCCGATCATCTGAATCATTTTTCCGTTATATTTCTCGGAATTTGCAATCAACTTCATAAATGAGGTATTCTCATAGATTCCATAATCAATCGGACTGCCTCCTAAGTCTTCGAGTCGGTCCGATTTTTTCTGAGAAAACGAAAAAACGGAAATCAATAGGATGAAAATAAAAATCAATTGTCGCTTCATATCAAAATTGAGGATTAAGTATTATAAAGAATAATTGACTGAGATAGATTTCAGCTATAAATTAGGGTAAACGCACGAAATTTATAGCTTTGCCGGATGAAATCATTACAACGCTATTTATCCAGTATCGAAGATTTTCGAGTAGAGAAAAAATGTTTGCATAAGTTATCGGACATATTATTCATTGGTCTGATGAGTTAT
>JAVBLR010000030.1:0-126280 GCA_031553395.1 Bacteroidales bacterium
ACGGGCAACCGCTTTCCGACAGTGGGCGACATCCGTTTTGCGTGATTACGCCATTCGGGGCTACGTTATCGACAAAAAACGGATGGAGAACGGCACGTTTCTCGGCGAGGATTATTTTGAACACTTACTTGCCGAAATCCGTGAAATCCGGTTGAGTGAACGCCGTTTCTACCAAAAGATAACGGATATTTACGCCACTGCAATGGATTATAACAAGGATGCGATAACCACGAAAGAATTCTTTGCCAAAGTCCAAAACAAGCTGCATTACGCCGTTCACGGTCATACCGCTGCCGAACTCATCATATCAAGGGCAAATGCCGAAAAAGAACACATGGGTTTAACATCGTGGGAGAAAAGCCCTGACGGGAAAATCGTTAAAACCGATGTTTCCATTGCCAAAAACTACTTGACCGAAACCGAACTGGAATCATTGGGACGTATTGTCAATGCCTACTTGGATTTGGCGGAAGACCGTGCCAAAAGGCATATTCCCATGACAATGGAAGATTGGGCGAAACGTCTTGATAAATTCTTGGAAGCCGATGAGCGCGACGTGTTGCAAAATAGCGGAAAGGTTACCGCACTGATGGCAAAAGATTTTTCCGAAAGCGAATTTGAAAAATATCGAATCGTACAAGACCGCTTGTTTGAATCCGATTTTGATAAAGAGGCGAAGCAAATCAAAGGTAAAAGCGAGAAATAATATGAAAGGACAAAAGACCGTAGCGGAGGTAACGCTTGCCGGTTAACGGCGACATTAAATCCGGGAACGCCGGAAATATAAAGTCCCGATTTGAAGTGATTTTCAAGTCGGGACTTTTGGTAATTGTCTTATTGTTCAATTCAATCCGTAATTCTGAATATTTATCGGTAATGATATTTTAGAGATAAGCATCTTATCTGCAACCCATTTTCTTAATATTTCCGCATTCTCCGAATCAATTCTGAACGCCATTGCGATAATAAATATGAGACCAAACTCGTACGGTTCATAAGCGATTTTGATTTTACTGGTTTTTACGATAAGCCGACACTTACCGGTTTCTTCCTCCTTGAACACATTTGTTTTGAGTATCGCCTCTATGACGGCATTTATCGTTTGTCGGTAAACGCCGAACAATTCCGTCAGTTCGCATTTCGATAGTCGAATCGTCCCATTTACAGGAACGAATATTACTCTTTTACAATTGTTTTCGTCCGTTTCAATGGCTAAAATGCCTTTATCTATTGTATCCATATTGATTTATTTTATTGATTATTACTATAGTTCTGATATTCCGGCAATTCATATTTCCCCTGAATTCGTTCCGCCAAATTCGTCATATCCTCGTTGATTTTAGTGCGGGTAACCTCCGCATAGATTTGGGTAGTCTTGATGGAAAGATGCCCCATCATCCGGCTCAATGTCTCTATCGGCATGCCGTTCGTCAAGCAAACCGTTGTTGCATAGGTAAAACGGCTCATGTGAAATGTCAGCCGCTTTTCTATTCCGGCTTTCTTCGCTATTTTTTTCAATTGCAGGTTAACGGAAACACGGGTTTGAAGCCTGTAAACACAGTTGCATTCTCCGGCAAATTCCGTTCCCTCATATCTGTTCAAAATATTTATTGCAGGAGCAAGCAACGGAATGTATGAAGTCGTTCCGGTCTTTTGGCGGTTCAGGACAATCCACAGGCTGCCGTCTTCCTGCCGCTGGATATTCTCCTGTTTCAGATTTTTCAAGTCTATATAGGAGATACCGGTGAACGCTGAAAAGACAAACATGTCGCGTGTAAAATTCCATGCGGGATACTCCATATCCGTCCGCCTCAACCGTTCCAGTTCATCATGAAACAACCACCTGCGTTCAACGGTCAGCCTCGGCGGGGTATAATTCGTAAAGGGGTCTATCCGAACCAATCCTTTATTGAACGCCCTTTTCACCACATGGCGGAAAATCGCCATGTATCCTCTCTCCGTCCTTGCCTTCATGCGCAAATCCGTTTTCAGGTACCGGGAATAATCATCCACCAACGCAATATCAATTTTCCCGAAAGGAATATCACCGACATGATACTTATGTTGCAAAAACGCCTTGAAATGCCTGTGTGCATTGGGATAAGCGGTAAATGTATTTTCCGCAATCCTTATCCCTACGCTTTTTCTTTTTTCCTCCAATAATTCCAAAAACTCTTCCATGACGGTATTTTGATGCGTACCGATACCCCGTATTGCATTTTTCAGGGATTCCGCCGTTACGTAGCCGTTATCGTTTACCAGAACTTTGTAATATTCCGCTATCCGGGTTTTGTGTTTTTCAATGTCCCGGTTGATACCGGGTATTTCTTCGGATTTACCGATAGCCAATCCCGCTTTGGCATCCCATTGTCCGGGTAAAATATCAAGCCCCGTACTGAATGTTGTACTTTCCCCGTCCACGCTGATACGCCCGACGACGGGACATCTGCCGGACTTCTTTTTCTTACTCGTATTGAGGTAGAATAATATACTGAAAGTGCTTCTATTCTTTTTCATTGTGATATTTTTACTGGTTAATCTTGAAACTTGTCTGCAATCCGCGCTGACAGGAGTTTCATGTCGCTACTGATTTTCTCCTTGTCAACATGCGCATAACGTTGGGTGGTTTGAATATCCCGGTGCCCGAGCATGTGGCTGACGCTTTCCATCGGAACGCCTTGCGACAAGCAAACCAAACTGGCAAACGAGTGCCGACTTTGATGGAAGGAAATCGTCCTTTCCAAGCCACAATATTTTGCAACCGTTTTTAATTTGATGTTCATGTAGCCCTGTTCCGGTACGGGAAATACTAAATCGTCCTTAGCCAGTCCCCTGTATTTCTCCATGATTTGCATGGGGATATCCAACAACTTGACATTAAACGGAACGCCCGTCTTTTGCCGGGACATGGAAATCCATAAGTCACCGGTTTCGTCACGGATAATATTTTTCCGGGTAATTCTTTTCAGGTCGGCGTACGAGATACCAGTGAACGAGGCAAAAACGAACAAGTCCCGTACAAGGCGTAAGTCCGGCTGTTGAATGGTTGTCGAAATGAGCCGTTCGAATTCATCTTTCGTCAGCGACCGGACTTGTTGCCGTGGTTTTTCCGGTTTATAGCCGAAGAAAGGCGGAAGGTTGATAAGTCTTCTTTGGAATGCGATTCGCGCCGCTTTTTGAAGCGGAACCATGATGGCAACAACCGAACCCGCTTTCATCTTCCGCTCCACCCGCAGGTTGAAGTCGAAAGCTTCGATAAAGGGTAAGTCCATACGGTTCAGCGGCATATCCTTGACCTTGTATTTTTCCGGGATAAAACGCCGGAGATGCACAAATGTCTTCCGGTATTGCTTGTAGGTGGATATTGAACGGTCAATGCCCACCCGCGAATGAAACTCCCACATCATTTCTTCAAACAAAACGAGCAACGTTTTCTGAGACGAGGCGATACCCTGAAAGGCATTCTTTACTTCGACGGCGGTTACCGTTCCGGTACGCCCTAAAATATCCTTGTAATGCGTGTGAATACCGAGATTAATTTTATTAATCTCGCGGTTGAGTTCGACGGCGACACGGCTCTTTCCGGTTGCCCGCCCCGATTTAACGTGCCACAGGCGTTCCTCGACTTTCAGTTTGGTACTGAATTGGGCGATACTGTTCCCGATGATGATTTTTCCGGTAATCGGATAGGCGACCTTTTCCCCGGCACCGGATTTTTCCAACCGGCTTTCCCGTTTGAGATAAAACGAGACTTTTAATTCGTTGTTCATAACACTCACTTTTTAAGTTGGTAAAATTACTTCTTATGTGAGTTATCTGAACAATGTAAATTGCAGACAGACAGTGTTATAAACAGCCAGTTGACGACATCGAATTTCCGTGTTTTGCTCCGTCAAAAACGGGTAACGGGATAGAGACAGAATGTTTGCTTTAATCCTCTCAAAACTGCATTTTGGCGATTCGGCAACCGGTGCCTCTTAATACCAGTCAAAACTGATTATCAGTCGATTACATCGTTCCCGTCTTCTTTGCTTTTTTCTCTCCGGTTTTTTGAAAACGATGTAAACCAAAGCAAACCGAAGAACTTCGCTTGTTTCTAAAGCATTACCTATTGTCTTTTTGCGGTTATCCAAGCTATTGATTTTTAGTTGAATACGCAAAAATATCATCTTCTTGATGAAGGTTTCCATAATGATAATCGTAACTATCGGAAACAGGATTTTGTGGTCTTTGATATTATCCAACTCGAATACAATAAACCGCTTAGAAAGCAAATCCAACTGTTTGTCCGAGTTCAATAGGTAGTCATACTCACCACCTTTGTAGTACGGTTCAAGCACATTCAGGAAATTGGCTACGTCAAAATCCTTTTCACGGACTTGCTTTTCGGCAAGGATTTTCCGGTCCTTTGCTCTTCGGTCTTAAAAAGACTCGCTGCGCTCACTTTTCAAGCCCTACCAACGGAGCCATGGCACCTTTTGTTTGCTTATTTTGGGTTGTCGGTTTACACATTGGTTTACACAAGCTGTATTGTTAATAAATTACTTTTAATTCTCTCTATACTAAAAACGGCAAACCGTTTTCAGACTTGCCGTCTATGTTTTCATTAATACTTTATGCTTTATATTAAAAATTATCTTATTCGACTAAAATAATATCCTTTTGTACACCAAAAATCGCCACAATAAACATCATAAGTAAATACGAATAAGTTTTTATTTATAAAATAAATATCTCCTTCAAAATTTCTATAAGAGGTTGTGATAGTTGCCACAAAAGGGGAAATATATGATACAATTTGAGGTTCGAATTCTATTTTCAGATAATATTGTCCCAAATGTTTAATTTCAGGGTATCTATTGGAACATTCACACATTGTTTTGTTGGTATCAAAATATGTTACATCAGGAATGGTACGTCCTTCCCTCAATGTTGTAGATATAATCTTATATCCTCCAAAATGTAATAATTTTTCAGTTACTAATTGCCTATTATTTTCATCTAACAAATTACCAAAACAAATACTGTCTGTAATGGATACTAAAGCGTTAAACGGTTCATATTCGTTATTAGGCATCATTGCTCCTGTTTTCGCATCAAGTATTATTTTATCTTGATTTTTCCATAATTGAGTTGTGAATGTATTGCTAGGTCTCCAAACCGAATTAACTAAATCCTCTATCACAATACCCATTTCAGGCTCTTTCTCTGTATCATCACTATCTGTATTATCTTTATCACATGATGTTATTAAGGATATACACAACATTACCATTAAAAAGTTAGCTAATAATTTGATGTTTTTCATTGAAACATTTGATTTTAGATACGGCAAACCATTTTCAGACCTGCCGTTTCATATAGTTTTTCTCTTAAAATGAATATCCAATGGACGCTTTGAAGTTTGTGTTGTAAGGGGAAAATTCTAACTTATCTCCCCCAGCATTTGCCATTCCACAGTCATACCCTAATCCAAATAGGAACTTTGAATACTGAAAATTCAGACCTGTGGTTAATCCCATATCAAAGCGGTTTAGGTAATCAAAAACATTTTCCTTATGGCTCTCTCCATCTGAATTGTCATAAGATACCTTTCCTGCGATTCCATAACCAAAGTACCACCCTAAAGACGGATATATACACATATCTCGTCCTAAATTGAATTTATATAAAAACGATATTGGCACTTGTAAATAAGACGGATTGAATGTTGCCGTTTGCTTAAACGAATCGCTGTTTCTTGTGGCTTTTGCTCCAAGACTTAAATAATACAAACCCGATTCAAGACCTATTTGTGGAGTAAACATATATTGCATATTAATCCCGGCATGAAAACCTGTTTTATTATCTAACTCATAAGGAGAGCTGTCTCCCCTAAAAGAAGATACATTTAATCCTGCTTTAATACCCCAATTAAATTGAGCATTTGCAGTAATAGCCAAAGCCATAAAAAGGCTCATTGTAAAAACTCGTTTTATTATTTTCATTGTCTTGTTGCTTTAAATCTTGTTGTTTCTCCTAACTCGCTTAATTCAGCCGTAATATTATTCCCCTTTAATTCAATGATTGTGTAAGTTACTGTTGCCGTATTCACTTTACATGTAATAACATTGTCTTTATATACATAAGTTCCATTGCGAGTTGAACCGTCTGCACTTGTTCGTGCCCTGTATGACAAATCACTATTAAATTGAGCATAAGCACTCTCATATCCTGCATCTTCCGCAGAAATCCAAACGCCTTGATAATAAACATCTGTAACGTTCCATTTTCCAATGATAGATGCTTTTCCGTTGTCGTCATCATCATCACTGCAAGAACTTACAACCATTGAACACAAAGCAACCATTAATACGGTCGCAAATAATCTAAAAACTTTCATAATAAATAATTTGTTTATGCCTTTTTTCTCCCTCAAAAGACGGGTTATATAAAATAAAGAAGCGTGGGAGAACTGTTTAAAACTTATTGATTATCAGGTTCTCGCAAAACCCAGCACACAATAAGCAACAGTCGCCCACGCCCATATCTTATATATACTAAAAGTACATACAAATACAGTACGTGAGCGTTTTTTGTTGCTATTACCCCGTGTGCTATTCAAATTTTGCGAGATTTGATAATCGGGATAATATTTTAAAAAACGCTTTCGTTGTAATAAATTACTTTTCCAATGATTAATGTTTTAATCAAACGGAATTGCGACAAAATTACAAGAAAACGTCGAATTAACAAATTGTGGCTTAATAATCAATTGTATTGTTTGGTAAGAATTTACAAATCGGTTTTATTTCTGACTAATTCCTTTTTCTGACTTCTTTTTCCGCTTTTTACCTTGAAAAATATGACGATTATTATACAGGCAAAAATAGGTTTTGAACTGACTTCGTAAAATCCGTTATTTTGAATGTCTTGTACTCAACCGATTTACGAATGAAAGGTTGAAGTTTATTATCTAAGCTTTGAGAGGGACTTTTCTGTATCTCCACCGCAATTTGTGTATATGCGCTGTTTTTTTACTTTTCGCTTATGGGGAGGGGTATTTTTTGAGGATAGGATATAAATACAAAAAGCCGTCAGTATATTTCAACTAACGGCTTCTTTGGTTACTTCTTCTTTCTGATATTATCTTTAATCTCAACCTCTGTAAACTTTCGGAGTTCAATTATAAACTGTTTCAGCTTATCTATTTGTGGCTTTGGTAACTCAACACTTTTATTTGTGTTTTTACCTATGTTTACCTGTATCGGCTTGCACCGCTTAATTAATTCCAATAACTCGTCCAAATCAAAATCCATTATCGGCTCAATCGTAACATAAGTCTTAATACCCCTTTCTGCGATTTTCTCCATTGCTGAAACTCTATCTTCTATTTTCGGAGAATTAACCATGAATTCAGGATAGTTCCGATTTGTTTCGATTGTCGTACAAACAACTGAATGTTTAAAAACAGGGTGGTTTATAAATTCCAATATTTTCTTTGGATTCTTTGACTGATAAAGATATTTATTTGTAAAGCTATTAAATAGCTAATTATTAAAACTGTGGCAGTAATCTAATGTTTTTAATATCCACTCATTAGAAACATTTTCAGCAAATAAATCTGTTCCACTTCCAATAAATATAAAATTGCCAGTTCCCAAGTCGGTTTTAAATTCTGTGTCATCTAATCGGAGTTCTTTCTGTTTTCCGAATTCTTTCATGTAACAATACAAACAATCATGCTCACATACTCCTTTTACTGTATTCCATGTGTGAGTAACAAACCCATACATATCTCCTTTTCTTGGATTTAACGCCATAATCAAACATACATAAATTTACAGCGTATAATAGTTATACAATCTGTTGTTTTTTCTTTTATCTTCGGGCTTGTCCTTTTAATCTTAAACCAATTTTCTAAATCGGTTGCTTTGGCAGTCTTTATTTTCCCATAAGAATTTCTTAATCCTAGAGAAGTGTAAATATTTTTAAGTATATTCTTGATATTCTTTACAGGTATGGTTATCCCGTCTGAAAATCCATTCTCTTTTAAGCACTTCACAATTTTGGCATCAATTGAAATATCTGTCTGTATATTTATCAATGCTCTTTTAATATTTCCAACGTAGTAATTCATTTCTTTTACTTTCTTAACACCGAGTTTATTATATGCTTCTTTTACAAGTGGTCTTTCCTGTTCAATCAAAGAAGTTCTATCATTCTCGTTTCCGAAAATAAATTGATTGCCTCGTTCTTCCCTTAATATTGCATATTCATCGAATAAATCTTTGAATGATATTTTGGATTTCGGATTTTCAGCTAATTTATCTGTGTATATAACTTGTTTTTCATCGGTCAAATTGAAATTATTTCTTAAATATTCATGTTGTAATAACACACGGTGCTGATATAAGCATTTGGTTATCTTGAAATTCACAATATCTAAATTGATTAAATTCTCGTCAATCTCCAATCTGTCATTTTCATTATGGATATACATTTCATTTAAACCCGATTTATTATTGTGTTCTATCAGGTTGATTGTTTTCTTTCTGTTTTTATCATCCATTTGATTAACTGCATTGAGCCAATCTTTTGTTTCCGAAAGTTGCTTTTGTGTACTTTCTTTAAATTCTTTGTAAGACAGGAATTTATTATATCTCGTTTCGGTAAATATATGCCCGATTTTCGTTTTATACTTTGAATCCCTTATACGTCCGCAAATTTGTATGCCTAAAGTCGATATATCCAATAATGTATGTGATTTTTTTCTATCGCTTACGATATAAACCTTTCCGTTTTCATCATATAAATCACATCCCTCAAAACAAGTTGAGGTATAGAAATTTATTCTTTTCACATTATCGGTTGTGGTTTCAATCGGGTAATCATCACCTAATTTCTTTCGATTACTTTTCTTACCCTTTCCCTATTTTTCGTTATCGGAACAAATGACCCTTACCGATTCAGGCGGTAATCCTGCTTTCTGAATAGCTTCTGCAATAAACTCAACGCTATTGACAAAGAAATGCAGATTACCGAATATTTTACCGTTAATGGCATCTTCGATTAATTTGCATACAACCCTTATCGGCTAATTAGTAGCAATAAGTTTTGCATTAACGGGAATAACGTTTTTCCATTGCACCTCAACAATCGGCAAATGCTTTAATTCTTTAAGCATAAATTCTTCTTCAATCGGCGTTGCAGTCATATAGGTAACTTCTTTGAATAGTGCTGCGTATTGTAATACTTTCTTTACTGCCTTATTCCTGAAAGCATAAGAATTGAATAAAACGTGGTATTCATCAACCAAACAATAATATTCATTATAAACATCTATCCCTGAACCTAGTAGGAGTATAATCAGGCGTTCTAAGCTGTCATAAGTAACGGCTATCTTTTTAATCTCATGTGAATTAATGTAATCTAAAATTTGTTCGTTTGTTACACCCTCATAAATGCCTAATAAATTCTTGTGTTGGCTTTCTTTGTTCTTAATAACAGCAACGTAAGGCATTGCAATAATCGTGTTTTTTTCATTCTCAATTGCGATAGTAGTACCACCGCACCCCGTAATACCTTTGTCAAATAGGCAATTAATAGGTAATTCATTTCTTAATTCTTCAATTTGGCTTAAATACTCACAGTTTTCTTTTGCATGGATAATTCTTTTTTCCATTCGGTTAATTTTTTAGTGTATTTCAATGTTTAATCTGGGAAAGTAATAGACGGAATTTTTTCAATTCTTTCTTTATAGAGGTTTTTACTATTTGCGAATCAGAAAATCCGTCTTGGTTATCTGTGAATTGAGAACGGAAATTTTTAGTTTTTTTCTTTATAGAGGATTTTACTATTTCAGAATTTAAAAATCCGTTCCGATTATCTATATGAAAGTCAGGTAAAAAACAACACATTCACTCTGCTAAGATAAAACCCTGTTTCAATAGCTTTGGGAATTTAAAAATCCGTCAATTTGGATAATTAAAAAGACAAGTCTTTATATCGGCTTGTCTGATTAATGAAAATATCACTAAAAAACTATCCTTGTGAAGAATTTTTATGGGAATGGTGGTTTTATTTGAGAGAATGTGAAGTTCTTAATTACGTGTAACTCTCTTTATTTCAGATATAAAGATACGAATTTTTTCTGACATAAACAAATGAAAATTAGCGCATACCTTAAAATAATTGATTATTGACTCGGTAAGATTAATATTTTACTAGAATCATATTAATTACTTCATTATCAAATAATAATACTTTATTATTACTTATAAAAAGTGCTTTAGGTGTTAAAATAAGGATAAAAACATTGTTTATAGGGGTATTTTACCCCCAATCACATTGTTTCTGTGGTAAAAATGGAATATTTGTTTTTATATTTTTTATTTTTAAATTTGTACTCCAAGCAAGACATATATGTGTTCTCACTATATGGTACTGGTAGCGTTCTTTGGCATATTCAAGTATCTTAAGTTTTTCGTCAGCATTTGAAAATTTATTAAGTAGTTTTATGTTGGTGGACACATATAGAAAGAAAATATAAGGCACAAAGTGTGTGCTGTTTTTTTAATTCTATAACTTAATAACATTTTTTCATGAGAGATTTTGAAAAATTACTTTTAGCATCGCTTGTAAGCGATAAAAAAATCGTAGAAAATCCGTCAAAAACGAAACGTAAGCCAAATTATTTTGGTACTGTTAATTCAAAGTATGATTCTCTGCTTGCCAATCAAATTGGTGCGGATACAAGTCAGAAAGAAGTCAGACGTGGAATAATTGATGAGTGTATCAAACGAGTAGAAGGTATTACCCAAAAGGAATACTTGACAACTTTGAGGGATACAATGTGTAAGTATGTGTATTATCTACCGTTCCTAATGGAGTGTCGCGACTTAGGTCTTGATGCCTTTGCTGTTGCCCAGAATATGATTATTCTGAATCGGCACGGTAAGGTAGCAAAAATAGGCTTAGGAAATGCCTTTAGAGGGAGAGAAGATGCGTTAAAGGATGCTCTATTCACAGAAGCCGAATTAGCGGAAGCGAAATTTGGTAGTGTAGAAAATCCTGCGACAGATACGCAAAAAACACAGCTTTCTGCACTGATTGGGAACGCCATGAATATACTGCCGACTGTTGAAGCAGTTTAATGTAATTTGAAATGGCCAGATACTTACAATCTCAAACCAACTTATGTTTTAATACACTACCAGTTTTTTATTCAAAAATAAAGACTGCCATTAATGACAGTCCCTATTATATAAATCTCACTTACCTTTTACTAGGATAAAATCATTATTTACAACAAATTTGCCATTGCTGCATCAATCTGCGAATTTTCGAAGCTATCCAAATAAATCTGTGTTGTCTTTTCCGAACTATGTCCCAAACTCTCGCTTATAATTGAAGTATTAACACCTGAACGCTTTAAAACAGTCGCAAAGCTATGCCTTGCCACGTATGTCGTTAAATCAATCGGTATATTCAATTCTTTGCCGATTTCTTTCAGACATTTATTCACTTTAGTAATAACCTTATGCACTCGATTTGCTTTTTGTTGCTCTGTCGTATGAAATTTATTGAGAATTGGGAATAAATACGGATTATTGCAATTTGCATATTTATTAATCAATTCAATTGCTTTCGGATGCAAAGGTAATTTAATGAGCTTCTTTGTCTTCTTCCTTGTGTAAAACAACTGATTATCAATAATATTATCCTTTACTAGATTTGCAATATCAACAAAATTAATTCCACCCATTAAATACGAAAAAGTGAATAAATCAATTGCTAAAGGTGTGTAATACTGCATTGCATCGGATTTGTAATTGATAATTGCGGTAATATCATCTTTGCGAATTGCTCGTTTTGCCGTTCGTTGACTTAATTTAGATACTTTGTAGCTGTCAAACGGATAGTATTCCGCTTTAACGATATTTTCCTCAATAGCAATATTGTAAAGTACACGTAAAGTTCTGAAACGAATTCCGATTGTGTTCTCTTTCAGGTTACAACTTCGTAGCCAAATTTCATATTTCTTTAACCAAGTAACATCAATATCAGAAAAGTAGATGTCAAGATGTTTATTGAATTCAATTAAAGAGTTCATTACTTGTTTGAAAGATAAGGCATAACCTATTCTTTTGCACTCGGTTAAGCTCTTAATCTGTTCATTAAATAAATCTTGTACGGTTTTGGCTTTAACGGGATTATTGACTTTTTCAATCAATGTTTTTGCGGTGAAGTCTCGGCTTGTCGCTTTAAATTCAATAATTTGTTCTGTGTAGGTTTTTGTTTTTTCTCTGACTAGATTTAAAATAGCATCTCTATTCGGACAGTTTCGTTTCGGTTTATTTTTCTCAAAATCCCAAAACTGCGGATTAACAGAAATACCAAGACTTAAATATCGTCTTTTTCTGTCTTTTGTCACTCTTAACATTAAAGGATTTTCATTGTTTTTCAACACTTTAGATTTGTAACAGATTACATCAATTGTTGTACTCATGGTTTACACACCGGTTTACACAACCTATATAAATCACATGTAAACTGACCTTTTCAGACATAAAAAAAGACAGCTATATTTCTATAACTGCCTAATTATTAGTCTTTTTTTCGTGGTGCCACCAGGAATCGAACCGGGGACACAAGGATTTTCAGTCCTTTGCTCTACCAACTGAGCTATGGCACCTTTTGTTTTGCGGTTGCAAAGGTAAAGATATTTTTTACACTTGCAATATTTTCAAGGTAAAATTTTATATCTACAGTTTAAAAAAAACAACGCATTAGGGCTAATAAATTAATTATCAATCAATTAAAATTAAAACAAAGTTGAAAATCACATTCTATATTAACATTCGAATAAAAATAGTTCCAAAAAAAGCACTTTCTTTGCAGAAAGAATTCATACAATTGCATTCTGTACAATAAAACGAGGAAAAAATTGTTTTATAAATACGTTTTCAAAATTAGTTTGCATTAAAATAATAACCGGAAATTATTGGTATTCTAATACTTTCAGATAACTTCCGTCAACTTCTTTTATTTTCAAAATAAAACATTCATGAATAAACTGATTTACATACTATTAGCGAGCCTATCGCTTACCGGATTTTTTGTTGCTTGCAATAACGACTTAGACTTCACAACAAATCCAAATGACGCATTATCCTTTTCTTCCGACACCATTAGTTTCGATACTGTATTCATGACAATTGGTTCTTCCACTCGTCGATTGATGGTTTACAATCATAACAACAAAGCGCTTAAAATATCGTCCATTAAAGTACTAAATGCCGATAAATCGGGATTTCATATCAATGTCGACGGATGGGGAGGAGAATCAGAACTTCGGGATGTAGAAGTTTGGGGAAAAGACAGTATGTTTGTCTATGTTGAGGTAAAAGTCGATCCAACAAAAAAAGACAATCCGATATTAATCAGCGATTCCATTGAATTTATTACCAATGGAACAAGGCAAATTGTACACCTTATCGCTTACGGACAAGATGTTACCATCTGGCACGGAAAAATCATCGAACAAGATACAACACTTACCGGTAAAAAACCGTTCTTGATTTACGATAGCCTCTACATTGCACCAAATATTACATTAACCCTCGAAAAAGGAACAATACTCTATTTTCATGACAAAGCAAATGTACTAGTAAAAGGGCGTATAAAAGCGTCCGGGACATGGGAAGAACCTGTCGTTTTCCGAGGCGACCGTTCAGACAACCTGCTGACTAACCTTCCTTACGATCTCGTTCCCGGACAATGGGGAGGAATCCACCTGTTTCCTGAAAGTTATAATAACGAACTCGACCATGTGTACATCCGCAACGGCAGCTATGGCATATTAGCCGATTCTTCCGATGTATCCATACCCAAAATTTATCTAAAAAACTCAATATTGCACAATGTTAGCGGTCATCTTATTTCCGGAATCAATTATCAGATTCAGGCCATAAATTGCCAGTTCTCCAACGCCGGAGGCGCTCTCGTAAAAATACTTGGAGGAAGTGGCAATTTCGTTCAATGTACAATGGCCAATTACATGGGTTTAGTTGACCGTACCTCTCCTGCTCTTGTTCTCAAAAATTACAATGTTTTCGGAGAAACGCTGGTGTTGTATCCGATTAATGAAGCGACATTTCAAAACTGCATTATTTACGGCACGATGGCTTCTTCTTCGGGAGAAATAAGTTTGAATAACGAATACAAAGACACTGAAGTTCCTGCGCCTTTCAACCATTATTTCAATCATTGTTTATTGGGTGCAAACGACGAAGACGATGAAGATTTTATTGCCACAATCTGGAACAAAAATCCCGATTTTGCCCATATTCCCAAAGGAAGTGACTTCACGTATGATTTCCGATTAACATCAGGCTCTGTAGCCATCGATTATGGAGATTTAAACATCGGCTATCAATACCCTTACGACATTACAGGAACTTCTCGCGTAAGCGATGGAGGCCCAGACTTGGGTTGTTACGAATATGTTTCCCTGACATATTAATTTTTTGATAAATATATATGTTACATAAATGTATTACATAAAACATAAAACCCTTTTGGGCGTGCCCCCGCCGTTTAAACTTTTAATTCAAAAAATAAACTTTTGGTTGCGGCGGGGTCGGGCTTTCCACTCGCATCAAGCGAGTTTTTATGCCTTCTCCGGCGGTCGTTCCTCCCTTGTTTCAGGCGTAAAAACTGCTTGCTGCCCGCTGCAATCCCTCACGCAGGGCATCCATCAACTTTGGTCGCAAAATCTAAATCAGTTTAAATTCAGGGTTGCAATACTGATGTTGCTTTCTTGTGCATCTTGCCATAGCGAATCACAGAATTCTTTCCGTGTAATGTTTTACAATGTCGAAAATCTGTTTGATTGCGAGCACGACGACGGAAAAAACGACAATGAATTTCTACCCGGAAACGAAAGAAACTGGAATACCTATCGTTATAATCAAAAGCTGACAAATATAGCTAAAGTAATTACAGCCGTTGGCGGATGGACTACACCTGCTTTGGTTGGTTTATGTGAAGTTGAAAACGATAAAGTTGTTACCGATTTAATTTCGCAATCTCCCTTAAAAAATCAAGGGTACCGTTATGTGATAACCAACTCGCCCGACGAACGGGGAATTGATGTTGCGTTGTTATACCAACGGGATATATTTAAACTATTGCAAACCAATCCGATTCGTATTCATTACCGGAACAACAAAACAACACGAGATATTCTTCATGTTTCCGGCAAAGTACAATCCGGCGATACATTGGATATATTTGTATGTCATTTCCCGTCCCGCTCCGGTGGAGAAAAAAGCACGGAAGGCGCCCGTAATTTTGTAGCAAAATTCCTAAAATACAGTGTCGACAGTGTAATATCACTCCGTAAAAAACCGAACATTTTAATAATGGGTGATTTTAATGATTTCCCTGATAATGCAAGCATATACCATGTATTAAAAGCCCGTTCATTTACAAGCTCAATCGAATCTTCATCATCGCTCTATAATCTCTTCTATCAATTTATGGAAAATAAAAAAGGTTCCTACAAACATCAGGGAAACTGGAATATGTTAGACCAAATCATTGTATCAGGAGAATTATTAAATCAAAAGAACAAATTACACATCAAGGAAAATTCGGCACAGATTTTTTCTCCAGATTTCCTTTTGGAAAAAGATAAATCTGCCGGAGGAAAAAAGCCTTTTCGCACCTATCTTGGACCAAGATATATCGGAGGATATAGCGACCATTTGCCGGTTTATATAGATATAATTTATTGAAAATAATAAACTTAATAATCACAACAAGCTAATTATTAATAAATGAGAGACAACCTGAAATAAACAAAAAGGACAAACAATTTTAGCAATATTATTGTTAGATTATAGGAAATCATTCCCCATTTAATAACATTTTATTCCTAAAAACGAACATACAAATTTCATCCAACCCTAATTAAAACTAAAAAAATAAATGTATGAAAAACTTAATTTTATTATTATTTACAGTATTACTTGTTGTAAGTTGTAGCAACAAAAACAATACAGCTACCAACTCCAACAAAAATATTTCAAAGGAAAATTCCGTATCCTTCACTCAATTGGAAAATTATTTTCCAAAGAATACACTTAATGTCACAGCATTAACAGGATATTTGATTACAAATCAAGAACGTTTGAATGAATTATTCGGCATTGGAAAAACAATGACAAATGTGATTGTTTCTCCTGACTTTTCAAAAGAAGTTGTTTTAGCTGTTATTGCCCCTGTAACCAATCAAAGCACAAAATTATCCGTTTCCTCCATATCATTGGACAATAACGTTTTGAATGTCTCGCTGGATGCGAAAATAGGAGAAAAACTATCCTATTCACTTACTCCTTCTACGATTGTTACTATTCCAATGATTGATGAAGTAAAATCTATCCAAATCAAATCATCATTAGGAAATTATTCCATTAATTTATAGGCACTAAAAAAAACCGATTTTGAAGTTTCACTTCAAAATCGGTTTTTACAATTTAATAACAAACAATATTGTTTATCTATACTTATATTACAAAGTTTTCTTTACTTCTACTTCTTCAAATGCTTCAACAAGGTCACCTTCCTTAATATCATTGTATCCATTTATATTCAACCCGCATTCATAACCAAAAGCAACTTCTTTCACATCATCTTTGAAACGTTTCAATGAACCAAGTTCTCCTGTATAAATTACAATACCGTCACGAATCAAACGAATCTTTAATTGACGTTTCAGTTTTCCGTCTTTCACCATACATCCGGCAACTGTACCAACTTTGGTAACTTTAAATACCTCGCGCACTTCGGCAGTACCAACAATTTCTTCCTTAATGGTTGGAGAAAGCATTCCTTCCATAGCCAGTTTTACTTCTTCAATTGCATCATAAATAATTGAATATAAGCGGATATCAACACCGTCACGTTCAGCCATTTTGCGAGCAGATATAGAAGGACGAACCTGGAATCCAATAATAATTGCATTTGAAGCAGCTGCTAATGTAACATCCGATTCCGAAATCTGACCAACAGCTTTATGTATTACATTCACCTGAATTTCCTCAGTAGATAACTTAATCAAAGAATCCGACAACGCTTCGATAGAACCATCTACGTCTCCTTTTACAATAACGTTTAATTCCTGGAAGTTACCAATTGCAATACGGCGGCCAATATCATCCAATGTAAGTAATTTTTGTGTACGAAGCCCTTGTTCGCGTTGCAATTGTTCGCGCTTATTTGCAATTTCCCGGGCTTCCTGTTCTGTATTTAATACGTTAAAGGTATCACCTGCTTGTGGAGCTCCGTTTAATCCAAGAATCAATACCGGTTCAGATGGAGTTGCTTGTTCAATTCGTTGATTCCGTTCATTGAACATTGCTTTTACACGGCCAAAATTCGTTCCGGCCAAAATAATATCACCCATTTTGAGTGTTCCATTATGTACAAGGACTGTTGAGACAAAACCTCTTCCTTTATCCAAAGTCGATTCTATAATTGAACCAACTGCATTACGATTTGGATTCGCTTTTAAATCAAGGATTTCCGCTTCAAGAATTACCTTTTCCAGCAATTCGTTTACACCTGTTCCTTGCTTAGCCGATATATCTTGTGATTGATATTTTCCACCCCATTCTTCTACCAGATAATTCATTGCGGCCAACGCCTCTTTTATCTTATCTGGATTAGCATTTGGTTTATCTATCTTATTGATTGCAAAAACAATAGGAACATTCGCCGCCGAAGCATGATTAATTGCTTCTATGGTTTGAGGCATCACATTATCATCTGCAGAAACAATAATAATGGCAATATCCGTAACCTGAGCTCCACGTGCACGCATGGCGGTAAAGGCCTCGTGTCCCGGAGTATCCAGGAATGTAATTTGATGTCCCGATTCTAAATTAACAAGGTATGCACCAATATGCTGCGTAATACCTCCGGCTTCACCCGCAATTACATTTGCCTTACGTACATAGTCGAGTAAAGAAGTTTTACCGTGGTCAACGTGTCCCATCACAGTAACAATAGGTGGACGAGAAACCAAATCTTCTTCCCGGTCTTCTTCTTCATTAATAGCCTCAACTACCTCAGCACTTACATATTCTGTCGTAAAACCAAATTCCTCTGCAACAATATTAATTGTTTCTGCATCTAAACGTTGGTTGATAGAAACCATCATACCAATACTCATACAAGTAGCAATAACTTGATTTACAGAAACATTCATCATATTAGCCAAATCGTTAGCTGTAACGAATTCGGTAATTTTCAGTGTCATGCTTTCCTGCATTTCCTGTTCGGCAAGTTCCATTTGCTTCAAGGATGCAGTATCTCTCTTATCACGACGATATTTGGCTCCTTTATTCGGTTTACCTTTGGTTGTAAGCCTTGCTAAAGTTTCCTTTATTTGTTTTTGAACATCTTCTTCATTAACTTCTGCCTTAACCGGCTTTTTCAAACGGACCTTATTGTGCTTATCCGATTGTTTATGTGCATGATGAGGAGATGGTACATTTGTTCCACCTCTTGTTACATCAACTCTATCTTTTTGGATACGCTTACGTTTACTTTTTGCAGCATTAGCAGCATTTACAGTATTGTCAGAAGTTTTGTTATTATTGTTAGCAGCAACACTGGTAGTAGCTTTTTGTTCTACACGTAATTTATCCTTTTCTTCTCTTTCTTTTCGCTTTTCTTCTTTCGTTTTTTTCTTAGGGCGAGTTCGTTGATTCAGTGCTGATAAGTCGATTGTATCTACAACTTTAATTTTTGACTGAATTTCTCTTCTTTCCAAAGAAAATACTTCATCTTTATCATTCGTATTTTCTTCCCCTTTATCAGCTAAATTATCATCTTCCGCATCAATGAAACTGTCATCTTCAGTTACATTCTTATCATCTTCAATTTTCAAATCCGGTTCTTTCAGCGATTCTTTTTGGTTATCTTCTTCAACTTTAATAGGTTCCGGTTCTTTCTCAACGATTACAGGTTCAATTATTTCAGGTTTAACTTTTTCTTCTTCTTTCTTAATAACTTGCTTTTGAACAGGCTCTTTCTTTTCTACATTTTTCTTTTTGGACAAAGCATCCAAATCAATGCGGCCTACTTCCTTGAATTTAGGCAATAAATCATCCGATACTTGAGTTGGTATTTCTTCCGGTTCCGGAGCAGCTTGCCTAGGTTCATAGCCTTCAATTGCAACCGATTCTTTATTTTTATCTTTATTTTGACGCTCTTGACTGATACGTTCCGATTCTATCTTTAAATGCTTGTCTTTATTAAATTCTTTAATGAGAATATCATATTGTTCATCCGATATTTTGGCATTGGGGTTTTCTTCAACCTCAAAGCCTTTCTTTCGCAAGAATTCAACTGCCGTTGCAATTCCCACATTTAAATCTCTTGTTACCTTATTTAACCTAATCGCCATACAAATTTATTTTATTAGAAAAAGAAGAAAGTTTATATTTTAGATTCACGAAACGGACTGTCTCAGTAAGTTTCGCAAACTTTTATCAACAGTTCAACTGAATTATTGTTTTATATTAAAATTGATATTCTATAAATATGCAAATATCTGAAAAATAATCTAAAAATCGTTATTGGTTGTTTGTTATTTGTTATTGCTTATACTAATAACGAATAACCAATAACAGCAACGCTTATATTAATCTTCAAATTCGGAACGAAGGATTGACAAGATCTCATCTACTGTACCTTCTTCCAAATCAGCCTTTTCCGTCAATGTTTCACGAGGAGCAGCCAAAACTTCTTTAGCAGTAGTACATCCTACATTTTTCAATGCTTCGATAATCCAAGGATCAATTTCGTCTGAGAATTCATCCAAGTAAATATCATCATCCTCTTCGCTGCCTTCCAAATCACGGAATACATCAATAGTATATTCGGTCAACATACTTGCTAACTTGATATTATGCCCGCCTTTACCAATTGCAAGAGAAACTTCTTCGGGTTTTAAAAACACCTCTGCCCTGCGGTTTTCTTCATCCAAACGGATTGATGAAACTTTTGCCGGACTTAATGCACGTTGAATAAACAACGAAATATTATCAGTATAATTAATAACATCAATATTTTCATTTCTCAACTCGCGCACAATTCCGTGAATACGAGAACCTTTTACACCAACGCAAGCACCTACAGGATCGATACGGTCATCATACGATTGAACAGCCACTTTGGCTCTTTCCCCGGGAATACGGGCAATCTTTTTGATGTTAATCAATCCATCATAAATTTCAGGAACTTCCAATTCGAATAATCGTTGTAAAAAAACAGGAGAAGTTCGTGAAAGAATAATTTTCGGATTATTATTTTTATTGTCAACCCTTGCTACAACTGCACGTACAGTATCTCCCTTCCGGTAGAAATCACTTGGAATTTTTTCACTATTAGGAAGAAGCAACTCAGTTTCTTCTTCATCCAACAATAAAATTTCTTTTTTCCAAATTTGATAAACTTCGGCGCTAACTATTTGTCCGACTTTATCTTTATATTTGTTATATACATTATCTTTTTGAAGTTCAAGTATTTTCGACACCAATGTTTGACGTAGATTTAAAATAGCACGGCGTCCGAAATCTTCAAAATGCACTTCATCCGTAACTTCTTCACCCACTTCATAATCCGGGTCTATTTTTTTAGCATCAGATAAAGATATTTGCAAGTTTGAATCCTCTAAAGCATTATTCTCAACAACTTCCCTATTTCTCCAAATCTCCAAATCCCCTTTATCAGGATTTACGATTACATCATAATTTTCGTCGGTACCGAACATTTTCGAAATTACACTGCGAAAAGACTCTTCCAATACAGAGATAAGCGTTGTACGATCGATGTTTTTGAGTTCTTTAAATTCTCCAAACGTGTCAATTAAACTGACTGTTTCTTGCTTCTTTGCCATATTTTTATTTAAATCTAATTAAATATTTGGTGTATTTTACTTCATTGTAAGAAAGTTGCAAATCCTCTTCCACATCCGTTTTGCGTTTTGCACCCTCAAGTTTTATTTTTTTTGATATTGTTAATGTAAAATAATCTTCTTTAGCATCTTTGAGAATAGCATTTAGTTTTTGTCCGTTTTTTGTAAGGACTTCGACTTCATTTCCAATATTTTTTTGATATTGTTTTAAGATTTTAAAAGGAGAAGAAAGTCCGGCTGAACCTACTTCCAGTTCATAATCTTCAATCTCCCGATCTAATTTGGATTCAATAAAACGATTCAACTTTACACATTCATCAATTGAAACCGATTCATCATTATCTATCTCTACTGCAATGTTATTCCCCGGAGTTACATCAACAGAAACCAAATAACAAGTTGAGGTTGTTAAGAACTCTTCTACAATTTGAACAACAAATTCTTTATCAATCATATAGTTACATATAATAATGAAAGAAGGGGACTACCGCCCCCTCCAAATCCTGCGCAAATATACAAATAATCAATGAGTTTACAAATTTCTCTACATATTTTTTATGGCAGAACAT
Organism: Bacteroidales bacterium; assembly: GCA_031553395.1. Taxonomy (GTDB): domain Bacteria; phylum Bacteroidota; class Bacteroidia; order Bacteroidales; family WRGA01; genus WRGA01. The sequence goes on from JAVBLR010000030.1 coordinate 21,541, forward strand.
TCTCTATTTATCTTAATCTCGAAAAAATAGCATACTTTTGCATCATTTTAATTCAACTCCAATATGACTCAACGCAAAGTACGGGTGCGTTTTGCCCCAAGCCCCACCGGACCTTTACATATCGGCGGTGTTCGCACAGCTTTATACAACTATCTTTTTGCAAAAAAACATCAGGGAGATTTTATTCTTCGAATAGAAGACACCGATTCTCAGCGATTTGTTCCCGGTGCCGAAGATTATATTGTAGAAACATTCAAATGGTTGAATATCCATTTTGATGAAGGAGTTCATATTGGTGGACCACATGGCCCGTATCGTCAATCGGAACGAAAAGATATTTACAAAAAATACGTAGATGAATTGCTCGAAAAAGGAGCCGCATATTATGCTTTCGATACTCCCGAAGAATTGGAGCAAAAGCGAAAAGAAATCGATAATTTTCAATATGATGCCTCTACACGCGAAATGATGCGTAATTCGTTAACGCTTTCGGGAAAAGAAGTTGAAGAGTTGAAAAATTCGGGGCAATATGTAGTCCGATTTAAAATTAATCCCGGAAAAGATATAAAAGTAAATGATTTGATACGTGGAGAAGTCATTATTAATTCTTCGGTATTGGATGATAAAGTGTTATATAAATCTGCGGATAATTTGCCTACTTACCATTTGGCAAATATTGTAGATGACCATTTGATGGAAATTTCGCATGTAATCCGCGGAGAAGAATGGCTACCTTCTGCTCCTCTTCACGTGTTGTTATATCAAGCTTTCGGATGGGAAAATACAATGCCTCAGTTTGCACATTTGCCATTATTACTTAAACCAGACGGTAATGGAAAATTAAGCAAACGGGATGGCGATAGGCTCGGATTTCCTGTATTTCCATTGAATTGGAAAAATTCGGATGGAGAAACATATTCGGGATATCGCGAAGCCGGATATTTACCGGAAGCGGTTGTTAATTTCTTGGCATTGCTTGGTTGGAATCCGGGAACCGAACAGGAAATTCTTTCAATAGATGAATTAATCAATCTGTTTTCATTGGAACATTGCAGCAAAAGTGGAGCAAAATTCAATTACGAAAAAGGAAAATGGTTCAACCATCAATATATTCAACTGAAAGATAATAAAGAAATTACCGAATTATTTAAACCTATTCTGGAAAAACAACGCATTGAAACTTCCGATGCCACAATCGAGAAAATAGTTTCATTGGTAAAAGACCGTGTTGATTTTGTAAATGAATTATGGGAACAAAGTTCGTTTTTCTTTATTGCACCTAACTCATACGACGAAAAAGCCGTTACTAAACGTTGGAAACCTGATTCAGCTTCACAACTTTCCGAATTATCTGAAATTCTAAATAATATTGAAGATTTCTCTGCTGAAAATACAGAAACTATTGTAAAACAATGGATTTCCGACAAAGAATATCATTTGGGAAATATTATGAACGCTTTTCGTTTGGCATTGGTAGGTGCATTAAAAGGGCCTCATTTATTTGACATTACCGAAACTATTGGGAAAGAAAAAACATTAAAACGGTTGAAAAAAGCGATAGAAGTATTGGGATAGAAATACTCATTACCCAATTTGGTTATTTTTTTGTAAACTTTTCAGAACAGACAATGGAAATAGACTTTGTGATTACGTGGGTGGATATGGATGACCCGAAGTGGAAAGAAACTTTTTTCAAATATTCAAAAAAAATTGACAACTCAAACAATAGCCTCTCTGAAGCTCGTTTTCGCGATTACGGTTTTTTGAAATACTGGTTTCGAGGTATAGAAAAATTTGCTCCTTGGGTGCGAAAAATTCATTTTGTTACCTGTGGACAAAAACCTGAATGGCTTGATGCCTCAAATCCGAAACTCAATCTCGTTAATCATGAAGATTTTATTCCCAAACAATTTCTGCCATCTTTCAACTCGACTACAATCGAAGCACATATGTACAAAATTCCCGATTTAGCCGAACACTTTGTTTATTTTAATGATGATTTTTTTATTATAAATACCGTTGAAGAAGAACGTTTTTTCAGAAATGGGCAACCTTGCGACATTGCCGCTTTTCGATATAATTCGGGTTTGGGGCAATGGTCAAAAAGGATAAAAAACAATGTAAATCTTATAAACAAACATTTCGATAAAAAGGAAGTCTTGACTCGTTTTCACGACAAATGGTATAACAAAATGTATGGCAAAAAAGCCCGGTTAACTTACCTTCTCAAATACTATCCGAAATTTGTAACTTTGCGTACGCCACATAACGCACAACCTTACCTGAAAAGTACTTTTGAAGAAGTTTGGGCTGCTGCAGGAAATGAACTAATGGAGTCTTCGACACACCGATTTCGATCAACAGCGGATTTAACGCCCGAACTTTTTCGTTCATGGCAAATCTGCACAGGCAATTTTGAACCCTACAACACCTACTGTGACACAAAAATGTTTCCGCTTGTAATAAGGCCAAAGCAGGCAATTGAGGCTGTAAAAAACCAATCATACAAACTTGTGTGTCTCAACGATAATGTACATATCCGCAATTATGCGCGCGTTATGGAAAATCTTAAAAATGCCTTTGAAAGTATTTTGCCGGAAAAATCAAGTTTTGAAATTTAACAACATGTTATGAATAAGAAACTCGCAGAAGTTTTAGCTGGGATCATTCCGAATAAAATGGCACGAAACCGCTGGCGTGGCATTTTGCGCTATGGACCGATTAATGCAGTGAAACTCATGCGTCGTTTACGGAATGAAAATACTTCGCCTCATTATTATTTGACCGTTTGTGCGATAGCAAAAAATGAAGGCGCTTATTTCCAGGAATGGATAGAATGGCATAAAAATCTAGGAGTAGAAAAATTCTATATATATGATAATGAAAGCTCCGATAATACCAAAGAGGTACTTGCTCCCTACATTTTATCCGGACTTGTAGAATACACTTTTTTGCCAGGAACAAAACAGCAACTTCCCGCATATGACGACTGTCTCGAAAAACACCGATTAGATACACGTTGGATAGCAATTATTGATTTGGATGAATTTATTGTTCCAATAAAAGACAAAACAATTCCTGACTTTTTGAAACGATTTGAAAAATTCCCTGTAGTGGAAATAAACTGGCTAGTATATGGTAGTAGCGGAGTAAAGAAAAAAGAAGAGGGAGAAGTGATGAAAAGGTTTAAACACCATTCTCATCCAAATCACATTGTGAATAGACATGTCAAGAGCATTGTTAATCCACGATATGTTTTTTCGGTTATAGGATGTCACGAAGTTGCAAGAATATCCGGTCATGCAGTTGATTCACATGGTTTTCGAATACGAAAGAACTTTAGAGAACGAGAACCACAGCAGGATGTTATCCGCATCAATCATTACGCTGTAAAATCGTATGAAGAATTCTTAGAAAAAAGAAATAGAGGGAGAGCTAGAACTATGAAACAACGAAATTTGGATTATTTCAACAAATATGATTTGAACGATATAAAAGAGTAAACTGTAGAGATAGATATATTGTCATGAAAAAAATAAGTATCTTTTTTTGTACTTTGGTTTTTACGTTCTACCTGAATGCACAAACTTCATGTGAAATGAAAGTATCTTCTTTCAATATGCGTTATGACAACATCAACGATACAAAAAATGGAAATGGTTGGATAAACCGCTGTCCGGTTATTGTAAATGTGATTCTTTTTCATGACTTGGATATTGTTGGAACACAGGAGTGTAAAAACAATCAGATAATGGATTTGGATAATTCTCTAAAAAACTATGGTTATATAGGACGAGGACGGGGTGCAAATTCAACTGACGGAGAATATTCGGCTATTTTTTATAAAAAGGATAAATACAAATTATTGTACAATGGCAATTTTTGGATTTCGGAAACACCTGATATTCCAAGTAAAGGTTGGGATGCGGCTCTTAATCGCATTTGTTCGTGGGGAGAATTCGAAGAAATAGCGACCGGATTTAATTTCTTTGTCTTTAATTTACATTTGGATCATGCAGGTGAAAATGCTCGTAAAAACGGGGCAGAATTAGTTATTGAAAAAATAAAAGAAATCGCTGGTACTGCGCCAGTATTATTAACAGGTGATTTTAATGCGAACCCAACAAGTAGTACATATCTTATATTTACAAAATCAAACTTGCTTTCAGACAGTTACACACATTCTCCGATAATACATGCACCAAATGGAACATTTAATGGTTTTGACATCAATAAAAATACAGACAATAGAATTGACTATGTATTCACAACCAATCATTTTATGCCAGTACGTTATGGCATTCTTACAGATTTTTATTGGACAGACGAGAAAAAGAAAACTATAATTTCCCCTGTAGAAACAAAAAAAGCCACCCCTCGCTTACCTTCCGACCATTACCCGGTGGTTGTTGAATTACAACATATAGAGTAAAAAATAACACCTTCATTTGAAAGGTGGACTAACTTCAAGATTCGGGATAATCAATCATTCGTATTTTACCATATTCTATAATACCATCAGTAATTAAAGCATTCGAGATTAAATCGAATGTGTTGCATTCTTCTTCATTAAATGGAACCTCTTTCAGATTAGCTTCCTTAATCATTATTTCTTCCAAACTTTTAATGGAGTTTAGTTTATTTAATCTGTCTAATTCTTGAACTTCGGCCGATTTTTTCAAATTCTCTAATTCATTAAATTCATCTTTGTCTAATTGGAAATTATTTTTCTCTTCGGTTAATGATTCAACTCTCAACAGATCATCCGAATCTTTCAATTCATTCATTCTGGCAGATTCTTCTTTTGTAAACTTGAAAGGCATTTTCTTATAAATATCCTTAAAATCATCCTTTAGAATCTTATTTTTATCATCAAAAATGATTTCCGGCTTGATTGTATTTATCCCCTTGGTTAAATTTTTAATTTGATCATATTCGATATGCCTTTCAATTACATTAGACATAGACTGATATTGCCAAACATCCTTTTTGTTATAATTTTCAGATAGTTTATTATAATGTTCGGATAAGATTATTGTAATAACATTCATTCTATTATCTTTTCCATAAACTTTATTCATTGCTTCCAATATTCTATTGGTCAAATAGAGCGGTTTAAATAGCATTGTTCTTAATCCTTCTTTTTTTACAATTATATCTAAGTGTGGATTGCGTAAATGCTCATGAATAATTTCTATTTCAGTATTGTAATTCCTTAATAATAAACACAATCCATGCATTATGGCATAATCTTCCGATTTACTGTTATATTGTTCTACGTGAATATCCTCCGGAAGAGTTTTTAGCTTTAGAATATGTTCATCGGAAGGGTATTGAACTGGATTTTTTTCCATTTTAGCAGCAAAAGCGAGAGTGCATACATTATTCCTGTATAGGTGCCTAATCAAATCTTCAAATAATTTTTCTTGTGTTGTTCTATTAACACGTTCAATATTCTTAGCCGTTTTCCATGAATAACGGCAGCCAAATCCGGCAAAAACGGCCCCCAAGAAAGCAAGTACTATATTGATGTAAGTCCACGGATACGCTTGTGTATTTGAGGAAGTTTTTCCTACATGAAGTGCAACAACAGAAATAGAATCTTTTATTGCTTTTATATCTTGAATTATATGAATCTCATCTTCTACATCAAGGGAAGTGTGTGATATAGTATCAGATATTTCAGGTCGCGCAGTAATAATGCTACTAAATCCGATAATTAACAATAGGGCAAGCATTCTTTTCATACAATCTTTTACATGTTTGTTTTATAACTCAAATTGCGATTTTTCCGGGAAGTAACTTTCTAATAACTCTTTTGCTCTCATCCTGTCGCTATCTTGAACATACTGCGAATCGTTCATACAAAATAGAGTAGGATGATATTTTTTAAGTTTTTTATAGTGGCTTTCTTTATGAATGTGAATGTAAAGCGATTCTTTTTTTGATGGATAGTGCAAATGTCCACGCTTTTCGACTAATGCAACATACGAATATATAACACGTTGAATGTCATTTGGATTACGCATGTGATTATTCTTTTCCATTTCAAACTCATTAGCAAAAATCTGTTCTCCAACTCTTTGGTAATCGCTTTTAAGGTAGGCATCGATATTGTGGTGCGGCATTCCGGAGTAATAGATTCCATATTTCTTTTCTACCAATTTCGAAGCATTACCTATTTTTCGGCTATAGTTATGTAATGGCTTTCTGCAAATTTTCTCTCTCCAAAACCATCGTATTTTCCTAAGTGGTCTGCGATTAAATCGAACAATAGGGAAACCATCCGCAGCAAAGAATATATCAGGAGAAACTGCTTTATTTATAAACATATCATCATTAGCATACAGAAAATGTTCCGAAAGTTGAGGTATTTTGTGTAAAAATTTTTCTATCAATGCTGAGTTAAAACAAGGCAAACTTTCTTGTGGTAAAATTTCCTTATGGTCAATAATATTGATTTTCGGATGAGTAATATTAAGCCAATCAGGTATTTGATTATCAGTAACAATGAAAACTTTCCGTATCCAAGGTGCATATTTTTCTACAGAACGCAAACTGTATTTTAATTCATCATTATTGAAAAACCGCCCTTTGCAATTTATGGATGTACCATCCTCTGTATTTCCAATAAAAACATTACGCTTTGCTAACCATTTCGGGTCGCTACCATCTACCCAAAGATATACTAAATCTATATCCATTTTCATCTGTTTATATTCTATTTTTTACATTAAGGTCAGATGGAACTCGTATTATAATCACAGGTTTGTGTGATTATTTATCATACTCGTTTCTTATGCTATTTTTCGTTTTCAACCCGTTGCCTAATTTCGGAATATTTCTCAAGAATTTTCTCGAATGCCATGCGATTCAAATCTATTCCCGACTTAAAATTAGTCGTTTTCAGAGATAATTCTTTGGGCTTTTTAAGTCCATGCGGTTTATTGTGCTGCCCAAAGGGAAAAGGTACAATTTTAGTTCCGTTTGCTACGGCTGCCGCCCAAAACCATATATCATCAGTAGTTGGAGCTATTTTCATAAACAGGGAAGAATCCAGCATTTCTTTTTTTAAAGAATGGGGTGGATACAAAACACCTCCAACGCCCGTTTGTATATTGCTAAAACTGAAATGTAATTTTTTTGTAAGAAAATTATACCATCTGTATTTTTTCCATTTGCGATATGGAGCATTAATTATTATTCGTTTAGCGCGATGAGCAAGTATAACATCCGGTATCTGCTTGTGTAAACGTAAGAAATCTCGCAACATATTTTTATGATACCAAACATCATCATCAATTGTTATTATTATATCATCAGGAAAGTCATTTAGCGCCGGGATCAATTTTCTGTACGAACGAATATCTTCATCATAGTTTCTGATTTCAAAAATTGTATTTTTATTTGATAAATCCTGAAGCTCTTGCGGAATTTTACTCTCCGGGAATTGCGAAAACGTGAGATATAAAATTATCTTATCCGGTTGTACAGAACCACTTAAAATTGATTGAACAGCTCCAACAGCATACGGAATTGCTGCGGGAAAAGAAGTCAGAGAAACAATTACTTTTTGTTTTATATCAATTTTCATTTTCAATCCGTTGTTTAATTATCGGATATTTTTCGATAATCCCTTCAATTACCTCCCGGTTAACATCTCTGTGTGAGTGAATATTGACTTGTTTTAAAGATATTTCCATAGGTTTATTAAGCTCCCGAGGATTCCAAAGCCCAAAAGGAACCGGCGCAATTTTAGTTCCGTTTGCGACAGCCGCTGCCCAGAACCAAATATCATCAGCGGTTGGAGCTATTTTCATAAACAGGGAAGAATCCAGCATTTCTTTTTTTAAAGAATGGGGTGGATATAAAACACCGCCGATACCCGTCTGGAGATTTTCAAATTTAGGCTTCAGGCTTTTCGTCAAAAATCGTAAATTCATATACCGTTTACACATGCTGTATGGAGCATTCAGTTTCAAGTGCCTGACACGATGGCCGATAATCGCTTTGGGATATCGTTTGTGCAAGCGGAGCAGAAGGCGCAACATATGTCTGCCATACATCATGTCATCATCGATTGTTATAATAATATCATCGGGAAAATCTCTTAGAGCCGGAATCAACTTGGTGTACGATCTGATATTTTCTTCATAAAATCTGACCTCAAAAAGAGAATTCCTATCTGATAAATCCTGAAGCTCTTGCGGAATCTTACCTTCCGGAAATTGTGATGCAGTAAGATACATAACTATTTTGCTGGGAAGAACAGAGCCATTCAGAACGGATTGAACTGCTTGAACAGCAAACGGAATAGCCGCAGGAAAAGAGGTAAGAGAGACGATTGGTTTTTGTGGTTTTAACATGATTTTCTTATAAAAAACTTATACAAAGGTATAACATATTTTTGTTTTTTTTGTTTCCATCTTCCCTTAATAAATTCCGATATACCACACACTCAAAGGTAGAGATTTTCATCAATATTCAAATGCAGGCATTGCGAAATTCCAAGGAGCTATTCTAATTCAGTTCGTTCTGATTGTGTAAATATTACTTTTCTTATCATGGTCGTTTTTGAGGTAAGAGTACATTTTAAATCAGACGTAACACTAGTGTAGTGAATGTAATATTTAACTATCCCATTTGACCTTACCTGCAAAAGCTGAATTATTTACCTGACAACTGTTTAAAATATTTACTCTTACATCTATTTTTGAAACTCTGAATCCATCGATTATTTGAAAGATAATTGATTATCAGTGTTAATCTTTATTACTCTTCCTTTTTTAATTTGCGAAAACTATTGTAATTTTATAAATTCTTTATAGTTTTGAGCCTCAAAACTCAAAAAAGTAAAATTAATATATAATAAACATTCAAATTATGTCAGTAAACAAAGTCATATTACTGGGAAATGTTGGGAAAGATCCTGATGTAAGGCACTTAGACAATAATGTATCGGTTGCAAGTTTCTCATTGGCAACTACAGAAAGAGGCTATACAACCCAAGCCGGAGTGCAAATTCCCGATAAAACAGAATGGCACAACATTGTAGCATGGAGAGGATTAGCAAAAATAGTAGAAGACTATGTAAAAAAAGGAACACCTATCTATGTTGAAGGAAAAATCCGTACCCGGAGTTGGGAAGATCAAAATGGAGTAAAAAGATATACAACCGAAATTTATGCCGATAATATTGAGTTGTTGGGCAAAAGAGGTGATGGACAGTCATCTATGCCTCCACATCCGGCAAATTCATTCGAAGGAAACGCTCCGCAATTTAACCAACCGGCATCTTCATCACAATCTCAACAAGAACCCGATCCTTTTGGCGGGGAAAGTGGTTCCGGTGCAGATGATCTGCCATTTTAAAAATAAAAAGAGTTGTATCAAAAAAAATTCTTACTTTTGATACAACTCTTTATTTGTTAACTAAAACTAACAACATTGGACTCCGATTATTTTCCGTGCATTCTTAATTCGATTATTTTTTCGCCACTCACAAGCGAAACCTTCCTTTTTTTGCTTTTAGCATCTTTTTCTCTTTTATTCTCAGGCTATTTATCTGCATCCGAACTGGCATATTTTTCTTTAAACAGTGAAGACCTTACAATACTGAAAGAAAGCGACCACCCAATTGATAAAAAAATTGTAAAACAGATAGATAAATCCGGTCATTTATTGGCAACGTTGCTTATTTCCAATGCATTTTCCAGCATTTGTTATATTGTTTTCGGTTATTATTTTCTTGCAAAATCTGTAATTACAGATTATTCATCAATCATAGATTTTTTATTACTGGCAATTGTATTGTTTATTCCGCTGCTGTTATTCGGAGAAATGATTCCTAAGATTTACGCATCACAATATCCGTTGAAAGCTGTTCGCCGGCGGGTTTCTACAATAAATGCATTGAGTACAATTTTCAAACCATTATCAAGTTTATTGGTTTGGTTTTCATTATTAATTGACAAACGAATTCCAAAAAAAAATTACAACATATCGTTGGATGAACTTTCCCAAGCTATCGAAATGACTGAAGGCAACAATTCCGAAGAAAAAGAATTATTAAGAGGGATTGTAAAATTTGCGGATAAAACAGCCGTAGAGATCATGACAGCTCGCTTGGATGTAGCTGATATCGACATTAAAAAGAATTTCAAGGAAGTAATCGATTTTATTCTTAAAACAGGATACTCGCGAATACCAGTATATTCAGGGACAGATGATTATATCAAGGGAGTTTTATACATCAAAGATTTGTTGCCATACTTAGGAAAAACCGACAATTTTCGTTGGCAAAGCCTTATCCGTTCGGCTTATTTTGTTCCCGAGACAAAAAAAATCCGGGATTTATTGGAAGAATTCCAAGAGAATAAAATCCATTTGGCTATTGTTGTTGATGAGTTTGGCGGCACATCCGGAATAGTAACAATGGAAGATATTCTAGAAGAAATTGTCGGAGAAATCAGTGATGAATACGATGATGAGGAAAAGCAATACATCAAACTCTCCGATAATGTGTATATTTTTGAAGCAAAGATATTACTAAATGATTTCTTCAAAATCACGAAAATTGATGAAAAAGACTTCGGTGAACTAAGTGAAGAACCCGAAACATTAGCCGGATTAATACTCGAACTTCGAGGAGATTTCCCTGCAATTCAGGAAGTTATCGAATATAAAAAATATCGATTTACAGTTCTGGAAGCAGATAAACAACGTATTATAAAAGTAAAATTGTCAATCGACAAAAGCTCTGAAGAAAAAGAAATGCCATGAAAACGAGCATGAAAAAACTTTCGTCAAAGGCAATGATATTTTACGCGAGTTTCCATACGACCAAAATGTAGAAAATAAAAATAACGGATGAAACCATTCGCACTATTTCTCCTTGCTTTTCTGCTTTTTGCCTGTAATGATGAAGGATACGCTCCAAAACCAATGGGTTATTTCCGCATTGATTTACAAGAAAAAGCATATATTTCAATACCTTCCGATTATCCTTTTTCCTTTGAGGTTCCGTCCATATCGAAAAAAATAGACGAACAAAGTCAAGATAAAAGCAACAATTGGTTTGATATTTATTATCCGTTTTACAAAGCCCGTATTTACTGCACGTATATTCCTATAAAAAAGGATAATTTCAAAGAAGTTTCTGAGGATAGTTATCGTTTTGTATACCGCCATACGGTAAAAGCCGATGCCATTAATGAGAAAACATTTTCTTACCCCGGAAAACATATTTATGGTATTCTATATACCATCAGCGGAAACGCAGCTTCTCCAATACAATTCGTGATAACAGACAGCACCAAGCATTTTTTCAGGGGAGCATTGTATTTCGATTGTACACCTAATCAGGATTCTTTACGTCCTGTTATCAATTATATCAATGAAGATATAAGCCAGATTATTAATACTTTTCAATGGAAATAAAAAAGACCGCAAAAATTTGCAGTCTTTAATACAATTCAATTGTAACTATCAATACCTGTAATGTTCCGGTTTATATGGACCGTTTTCCGAAACACCAATATAAGCAGCTTGTTTCGATGTAAGTTTTGTCAATTTTACGCCGATTTTTTCCAAATGCAAACGGGCAACTTCTTCGTCCAATTCTTTCGGTAAGCGATACACATCCACTGCATATTTTTTAGTGAATAGTTCAATTTGCGCCAATGTTTGATTGGTAAATGAATTACTCATTACAAACGAAGGATGTCCTGTTGCGCAACCCAAATTCACCAATCTTCCATCTGCCAACAAAAGGATAGAATGTCCTTCGGGGAAGAAATATTGGTCAACTTGCGGTTTGATATTACGAGCTTTTATTCCCGGATAAGATTTTAGTTTTTCTACCTGAATTTCATTATCGAAGTGGCCGATATTACAAATAATTGCACTATCTTTCATTTTTGCCATGTGTTCGATACGGATAATATCGCAATTTCCGGTAGTTGTAACATAAATATCACCTTCGGAAAGCGCATCTTCCAATGTTGTAACTTCGTACCCTTCCATTGCAGCTTGTAATGCGCAAATCGGATCGATTTCGGTAACGATTACACGAGCGCCATACGAACGCATCGAATTTGCACAACCCTTACCCACATCTCCATATCCGCAAATAACAGCCACTTTTCCGGCAATCATCACATCGGTAGCGCGTTTAATTCCGTCTGCCAGTGATTCGCGACAACCATATAAATTGTCAAATTTAGATTTCGTAACCGAGTCATTTACATTAAATGCCGGGAAAAGCAACTTACCTTCCTGCATCATTTGATATAAACGATGAACTCCGGTAGTAGTTTCTTCAGATACACCACGAATTTCAGGAACTATCTTTGAGAAAAACTGATTATTTTCTTTCAATATATTTTTAAGGATAGCAACCAATTCCTTTTCATCTTCTCCGTGTGTTTCTTTATTTAGAAATGAAGCATCTTTTTCGGCTTCAAAACCCCAATGTGCCATGATTGTAGCATCGCCTCCATCATCCACAATAACATTTGGGCCTTTGCCATCTCCAAAATTCAATGCTTGTAGTGTACACCACCAATAATCGGCCAATGTTTCGCCTTTCCATGCAAAAACCGGAATTCCCGCTGCTGCAATTGCTGCTGCTGCATGGTCTTGTGTAGAATAAATATTACAACTTACCCAACGAATTTCTGCACCAAGAGTTCTTAGTGTTTCAATCAAAACGGCCGTTTGGATAGTCATGTGCAACGAACCCATTATACGAGCACCTTTCAAAGGCTGTTCCTTGCCATATTTTTCACGAAGCGCCATCAATCCGGGCATTTCTTTTTCGGCTAACTCAATTTCTTTACGTCCAAAATCCGCAAGCGACATATCCGCCACTTTGTAAGGTAATGTTGAAAATAATTGTGACATAATTATTATTTACTATTTGACTAATTACTATTTTTCGAAGACAATCATAATTGATCACCAGCGTTTTTTTCTATTTCTATCTCTATCGAATCCGCCGCCTCCACCTCGACGATTTCCACCGCCGCTGCTACTACGTCCGCTGTCGCCTCCTCTTGATGATTTTTCCTGTGGTTTATCTTGTGCAATTTCAATAGATACTCTGCGTCCCATAAAATCTTGGTTATTCAACGATTTTATTATGGTTTTAGCACTACGTTCTTCCACCTCGAAAAATGAGAAGTTTTTCATTAAATCTATTTTTCCGATAGTAACTCTGCCGGGAACATTTTGATTGATAAATTCAATCAAACTATTCGGGTATAAACCATCTGTTTTTCCCACATTGATAAACATCCGGGAAAAACCGGCTTCAGCATTTCGGCTACGTCCGCCGCCACTTCTTGAATCTCCTCTTTCCGAACGTTCTCTTTTTCGATCTGAACGCTCATCCGGTTGTTCTATCTCCTGTGCAGCCGAATAATAATCCAGCAAGCGGTTAAATTCAAATGATACAATCCGTTTAAGTAAATCTTCCTGACTCAACCATTCCAATTTACGCAAAATTGAAGGCAAATAACCTGCAATTTCTTCTTCATTTACTTTTACTTTTTCAATTTTATCTACCAAATTGAAAAGTTGTTTTTCGCAAATCTGACTACCGGCCGGAACTTGTCTCGGTTCGAATTTCTTCCCGATCATTTTTTCTATTTCACGAACTTTCCCTTTTTCCTTTATGTGGATAATGGCAATGGAAGTTCCCGACTTTCCTGCACGCCCCGTACGTCCGCTACGGTGTGTATATGATTCGATATCATCCGGCAATCCGTAATTGATAACATGCGTTAAATCATCAACATCGATACCACGAGCAGCAACATCCGTCGCAACCAATAATTGTAAATTATGAATACGAAATTTCTGCATCACACTATCCCGTTGTGCCTGAGACAATTCCCCGTGCAACGAATCGGCATTGTAACCGTCTTGTATCAGCTTATCGGCAATTTCCTGCGTTTCCCTGCGAGTACGGCAGAAAATAATTCCGTAAATATTCGGATAATAATCAGCTATTCGTTTTAATGCCAAATATTTATCTTTTGCATGAACCATGTAATACACATGTTTCACATTTTTAGCACCTTCATTTTTTGTACCAACAGTAATTTCAACCGCATTTTTCATGTATTTCTTCGTAATGCGGGCAATTTCGGTAGGCATTGTTGCCGAAAAAAGCAATGTATTTTTTTCCGTAGGCACTTCTGCTAAAATAGCATCGATACTTTCGGAGAAACCCATATTGAGCATTTCGTCGGCCTCATCCAAAATTACATTTTGTATGCCACCGAGTTTTACCGTTTTACGATTGATTAAATCGACCAAACGTCCCGGTGTAGCAACCACGATATGCACACCTTTTTTTAAGGTATTAATTTGACTTTCAATACTTGAACCTCCATAAACAGGAAGTACTCTCAATCCATCAATATATTTGGAATAATCGCTGAGGTCTCCGGCAATTTGCAGGCAAAGTTCCCGCGTAGGGCACAAAATAAGTGCTTGCGGTTGTTTATTCTTTATATCAATTTGTTGTAAAATCGGAAGTCCGAATGCAGCAGTTTTACCGGTTCCTGTTTGAGCTAAAGCGATTAAATCGGTATTTGTTCCTTGCAGTAAATAGGGGATAACTTGTTCTTGTACAGGCATCGGATACTCATATCCGAGCTCTTGGATGGCTTGCAAAATTTCAGGTGCAACGCCTAATTCTTCAAATGTCTTCATCTATTTTTTTTGATTCGGGCGCAAAGGTAGTGATAATTAACGGGATATTGTTAAAGATGCACTATATTTTTTAGTACTTGATTAAGGAAAAGGTCATGACACATCATGTAAAAATTCGACATCATCTCTTAATAAACTAAAAAGACATCTAACTAGATGCTCATTGTGGATGTGATTTACATTGTACCACCTTCATATATCGAACTTTTTTATACTTTTGACGTTTAAAAACTATAGAAAAGCCAAACAGACATCTCTTAAAGAACCGATCTCAACTCAACCAAAAAATATCAATTTACACACAATGGAAGAAAAAAAACACTTCACCGGATTAACAAATGAGCAAGTGTTGGAAAACCGTCAAAAATATGGCGAAAACTTACTTTCTCCGCCCAAAAGGGAACCGCTTTGGAAACTTTTTCTCGAAAAATTCAACGATCCAATTATTCGGATTCTGCTTATTGCAGCATTTTTATCATTGGGTATTTCATTTATCCATCAAGAATATACCGAAACCATTGGTATTTTCTGTGCTATCTTTTTGTCTATTGGCGTTGCTTTCTGGTTTGAAGTAGATGCGAATAAAAAATTCGACATTCTTAATCAGGTAAATGATGATACATTGATTAAGGTTATCCGGAATGGAAATATCAGCGAGATATCTAAAAAAGAAATTGTTGTAGACGATATTATTTTATTGGAAACGGGAGAAGAAATTCCTGCAGATGCCGAATTATTAGATGCTGTTTCGTTATTGGTGAACGAATCAAGTTTGACCGGCGAACCTTCCATATCGAAAACTACAAACCCCGAATCATTTCATACTGATGCTACATATCCGTCAAACATGATTTATCGCGGAACAACGGTTGTCGATGGACATTGCACCGCACAGGTAACCGATGTCGGAGATTCAACCGAATTTGGAAAAGTAGCCCGTGAAGCAACTACAATGAGTGAAGAAGAAACCCCATTAAACAAACAATTGGGCAAATTGGCACAATTTATCGGAGTTGTTGGTTTTCTTTTGGCTGCATTAACATTTACTACTCTTTTTATAAAAGATATTTTCTTTACCGGTTCTAATTATACTTGGGGACAATTAGGATTATTGGGGGCTACAATTATCAGTATAATGGTTATTCTTGTAAAAGTTTGGATTCCTATTATTTATGATGGAATTCGCTTAACCAACAAGAATATTGAAACTCCCAAAAGTGTTGCTGAAGGAAGTTGGTTAAAATGGGCAGGAATCGGAATTCTTACATTTGTTGTACTTTGTGGCATAGGATACCTTTTCGGAGTAAATCCTATCAATCCAAAATCATGGATTCCAATCGATGAAGCCGAAGATATTCTGCAATTTTTCATGGTAGCTGTAACATTAGTTGTAGTTGCTGTTCCCGAAGGTTTACCTATGAGTGTAACACTGAGTCTGGCTATGAGTATGCGCCGGATGCTTAAAACCAATAATCTGGTTCGTAAAATGCACGCTTGCGAAACAATGGGTGCTGCAACGGTTATTTGCACCGATAAAACGGGAACATTAACGCAAAACCGAATGCAGGTTTATAAAACCAATTTTTACGGATTAAAAGAGCAATCGTTAAACAACAGTGAAATCGGGAATCTGGTTAAAGAAGGAATTGCCGTTAATTCGACTGCCCATCTTGATTTTTCCGATTCGGCTAAAATAAAAACATTGGGAAATCCTACGGAAGCTGCTCTTTTGCTTTGGCTAAATAAGCAAGGAATCAATTATTTAGACATACGGGAAAATACAAAAGTTATTGATCTAATAACTTTTAGTACCGAACGAAAATATATGGCGACAATGGTTGATTCGCCTTTGCTTGGGAAGCGTATTCTATATGTAAAAGGCGCTCCTGAGATTGTTTTTGCCAAATGTAAAAATGTTTTAACAGAAGATGGATTGAAAGATTCGATTGCATTCAAATCAGTTGTTGACGAACAACTACTTCAATATCAGAATCAGGCAATGCGTACTCTCGGATTTGCATATAAAGAAATTGATATCGCAGATGAAAAGGAAATCGAATATTTAGTCGAAAACGGATTGACTTTCTTGGGGATCACTGCTATCTCCGACCCAGTAAGAGAAGATGTGCCTGCAGCAGTAAGTAAGTGTTTGGATGCGGGCATTAAGGTAAAAATTGTAACTGGCGATACTCCTGGAACAGCCAAAGAAATCGGAAGGCAGATCGGAATCTGGGAAGAAAACGACACAGATGAAAATATTATCACTGGCCCTGAGTTTGAAGCGCTTCCGGATAACGTTGCCTTTACTCGGGTACAAAAATTGAAAATCATGTGCCGTGCCCGCCCAATTGACAAACAACGTTTAGTCCAATTACTGCAAAAAAACAACGAAATTGTGGCTGTTACCGGTGATGGAACAAATGATGCTCCGGCATTGAATTTTGCACAGGTCGGATTATCGATGGGAACCGGAACTTCTGTCGCAAAAGAAGCTAGTGATATTACGCTGCTGGATGACTCTTTCAACAGCATTGCAACTGCGGTTATGTGGGGACGTTCGTTGTATAAGAATATCCAGCGTTTTATCCTTTTCCAACTGACGATCAATGTCGCTGCATTGATTATTGTTTTCCTCGGCTCTATTTTCGGGCATGAATTGCCGCTGACCGTTACGCAAATGTTGTGGGTAAATCTTATCATGGACACTTTTGCAGCCGGAGCTTTAGCTTCTCTCCCACCCGATCCGAAAGTTATGCAGGAAAAACCCCGTAAAAACAGTGATTTCATTATTTCGCCAATAATGCGTTACAATATCTTGTTTACAGGTTTATCGTTTGTTGTGGCATTGATTGTACTTTTATTCCATTTTTCGGTTAATGGAGAAGTTAGCCCTTATCATTTATCTTGTTTCTTCACCACTTTTGTGTTGTTGCAATTCTGGAATATGTTTAATGCAAAGGCATTTTCTACCGGACGTTCTGCTTTTGCAGATATAACTCAATGTGGAGGATTTGTATTGGTAGCAATTATAATACTGATTGGTCAATTCTTGATTGTACAATTCGGAGGAGAAGTATTTCGTACTGTACCGATTACAGCAAAAGATTGGGGAATTATCATTACCGCAACCTCAAGTGTTTTGTGGATTGGGGAAATAGTAAGATTAATTAAGAAATGAAGTTTGAAGTTTGAATTTAGAAGTTTGAGCATCTTGATTTTTCAAACTTCTAAATTCAAACTTCAAACTTCATTTTAATAATCACCAGTCGCTAATACAGCCACAATCGCTGCATAATAAACGATCGATATTATAACTGCTATAACAGACAAACTTACTCCAATTATAGCACAAATTTTTCCGGCATTAATATTACTGTAGGAACTTTGTGTATAAGCCATCGGATTTTCTCTGTAAGCTCTCATGCTGTTTCCCGACATAACCAAAGAGATTATCCCGCAGATTATTCCACCAATACAGAAACAAGAAAAAACAATAGATGCTATTCCCAATCCTAAAATAAGTCCCGAATTAGGCAAATCTTGTTGAGGCATATTAAATTGATAATCCCGTTGTAGTTGTTCATCATCCATTTTCAGAAAATTTTATGGTTAATAAATATTTTGTAAATATAAGAAATCAAGATAATTACAGCGCAAAATAACATTGTCCATTTAATAATCGTTGCACCGTTTTTAAAGTCAAATTTGAGATGTAAAAATGCAAAAACCATCAAAAAAG
Organism: Bacteroidales bacterium; assembly: GCA_031553395.1. Classification (GTDB taxonomy): domain Bacteria; phylum Bacteroidota; class Bacteroidia; order Bacteroidales; family WRGA01; genus WRGA01. The sequence continues at coordinate 40,001 of JAVBLR010000030.1, forward strand.
CAATTGGCATTAATGCCGGATATATTTTGATACTTTCCAAAATATTGCCCCTCAATAACTCCAACAGACTCCTTTGAGAACCACATCCCGGACACTCTATATGAAAAAGCTGCTTGCTCGGACAAGGCAACATGTGCTTTTCCAACCAGTCCATTATGGAAAAACAAAACGCTGTAATGTTCAATGAAAAGATATTCAAGTTAGGCTTTGTCTTTTTTAATTCTTTGCAAATGTAAAAAATAATGAATAAATGTGCTAATATTCCAATAGAGTAAACATACGAAAACATATATTAATACCGAGATGAATGTTTTACTCAATTTATCAATTTCAACTTTCACAATCATAGTCTTCATACAATCAAACAAATCATAGTCCGAATTACGGATTTCTGTAAAATTCTACATAACTTTGTCTGTTTTTTAATTAACAATTGATGAATTTAGTTGGCATTGTATTATTGATAATTCTTGGTTTTGGGTTAATCAAAGGCTTTATGGATGGATTTGTAAAGCAACTTGCATCTATCGCCGGATTTGTACTTGGAATTATTGCAGCCTATTTATTCGCGGGAATCATTACCGAAAAATTGGCATTAGTAGTAGATGCTCCTATTTCATTATTATTGCCATTGTCTTATTTTATAATATTCCTTGCAGTCGCTATAGCATGTAGTTTCCTTGGAAGATTTTTGAATAGTATGGTTAATATGGCAAGTTTAGGTGGGTTAAATCGGTTGGGTGGCGCTGTTGCCGGTTTTTTGAAATATGCTGTTATTTTGGGATTAATAATAAATCTCTATAATTCATTGGATGATAATGGAAAGATAGTTTCTCAGGAAACCCGGCAAAAAGCGACATTATACTATCCCTTACAACAATTAGGAGGAAAAATGTTGCCTTATATAAACGAAATTCAGGGGAATAAATTAAAGCTCGATAAGTATAAAAAAGAAGAAGATAAAACCCCGACAGTGGAGATTTGAAATAGTATTTTTGATTTCTTAAAAAACAAAAATACGAAAGGACTGTTTTATTAAGATAAAGTGATTTAGCTATGCAAGAAGAACAAAAAGATGATATATTGAAAGATGTTACAAATAGCGAATACAAATACGGCTTTGTAACAGATATCGACACGGAAATTATTCCCAAAGGATTAAACGAAGATGTGGTTCGATTGATTTCGAAAAAGAAAGAAGAACCCGAATGGTTGCTTGAATTTCGGTTGAAAGCATACAGTTTTTGGAAAGAATTGACTATGCCGAAATGGGCGCATCTGACAATTCCTAAAATTGATTATCAGGATATTATCTATTACGCTGCCCCAAAACAAAAAGTAACAAAAAGTATTGATGAAGTTGACCCAGAATTGCTGAAAACATTCGATCGATTAGGAATTCCGTTGCATGAACAAAAGATTTTTGCCGGAATGGCTGTTGATGCAGTGATGGATAGCGTCTCTGTAAAGACAACTTTCAAGGAAACATTAATGGAAAAGGGAATTATCTTTTGCTCGTTCAGTGAAGCGGTAAAGAAACATCCCGATTTAGTAAAGAAGTATCTGGGTTCGGTTGTCCCATATAAGGATAATTATTTTGCAGCGTTGAATTCGGCTGTATTCAGTGACGGCTCGTTTGTTTTTATTCCGAAAGGAGTGCATTGTCCGATGGAACTTTCTACCTATTTTCGGATTAATGCGGCAAATACAGGACAGTTCGAACGAACATTAATCGTTGCCGAAGATGACAGCTATGTAAGTTACCTCGAAGGTTGTACTGCACCGATGCGTGATGAAAATCAGTTACATGCAGCGATTGTAGAAATTATTGCATTGGAAAATGCAGAAGTAAAATATTCGACTGTACAGAATTGGTATCCGGGAGATAAAGATGGTAAAGGCGGAATTTATAATTTTGTAACCAAGCGAGGCATTTGTAAAGGAAATAATTCGAAAATTTCCTGGACACAAGTCGAAACAGGTTCTGCCATTACATGGAAATATCCATCATGTATTTTGGCTGGAGATAATTCAATTGGCGAATTTTATTCCGTTGCTGTAACCAATAATTATCAACAGGCTGATACTGGAACAAAAATGATACATTTGGGAAAAAATACCCGGAGTACAATTGTATCGAAAGGTATTTCGGCAGGCCAAAGTCAAAATAGTTACCGGGGATTGGTAAAAGTTACAAAAAAGGCAGATAATGCGCGTAATTTTTCACAATGCGACAGTTTGTTATTGAGCGACCGTTGCGGCGCGCATACATTTCCGTATATGGAAATAAATAATGAAACAGCCATTGTGGAACATGAAGCAACAACTTCTAAAATCAGTGAAGACCAGATATTTTATTGCAACCAGCGTGGAATTCCAACCGAAGATGCAGTTGGATTAATTGTAAACGGTTACGCCAAAGAAGTTCTTAATAAATTACCAATGGAATTTGCTGTTGAAGCTCAAAAATTGTTGCAAATAACATTGGAAGGAAGTGTGGGTTGATTTTGATATTCGTTGATACTAATAGATAGTAATGGATACTTATTGTATTTAAAAACAGCTACTAAATATATCAACAAATATCTACTAATATCAATGAATATCCATTAATATCAATAATTATGAAACATAAACTATTACACTTATTTATCGCATTATTTATTGCGGCGCCATTACTTAATGCTCAAACTCGCATTTCCAATTTGCCTTCGGCAGGAAGTGCTTCTGATGAACGGAAATGGGGAATCAATGTAACCGGTGGATTAACTGCACCGTTGATTACAGACAACCCGAATAATGCCCCGGTTAAAAATTTTAGTGGAGATATTTCTTTTGAAGTAGCTGGTGAATATTATTTGCCATACAAATGGGCAATAACCGGCGGATATTATAATAATACGATTACGTACAATTTCTCCGAATACGGAGAAACTGCAAGAAAAGAATCAGGTATTAGTTTAGGCGTAAAGAAATATTTTTTAGACGGAAGCATACCCATTCAACCTTATTTGGCAACTGCTGCATTATTCAATTTTGATAAGAAAAATGCAATAGAATCATTAGGAACATCCAATCCGAATGATGTGGCAAATTTTAGTTCAAAACTGATGAATGTTCGTTTAGGTGCCGGATTTGATGTATATCTGATTTCATCATTGGCATTAACATTCGATTACCGTTTTTATTTTTCACCCGGAGGAGAAACGAATATCACAGGGACTAAAAATGATGCCAGTTTCACCATAAAAGATAAAGGTATGTATCATAATATCGGAATCGGACTGAAGGTTACATTGCCATTTAAAGTAACTTCCGATGATTATTCGGCTATTTTTGATTCTGTATTTGGTAATTAACAATCGTTTATTAATCAACTATTTGTAAAATGGAAGAAATAATAATCACAGAACAAGAATTGGAATATTTTACAACTACTTCTGATGTAGTTTGCGAAGAATCTCCTTCATTAAAACCACAAATGAGTTTTGAAGATGAAGCAAAGGATTGTATTACTCTTGAAGAATTTTCAAGAATGTGGGAAGAATCAATAAACAGATTAATCCCAAAAACATGATATTAATTAAACCAAATGTTTATAGAGTTATTGATGAATATACAGAATATTTGATTCAAGAAGGATTAACATCCAATAACAGGGCAAATCAAAAAAGAGAACAGATTATTCAAGCCCTTCATTCCAATTTGGGTGGAATTCTTACACACAGACCTTCGCTTTATAAAGAGCTAGGAAAGGATGAAAGTTGTTTATTGTATGTGTACAAAGACATTAAAAGTAAAACTCAGTGGGGATTTGCTTATAAACAGTTTGAAAATGATAATGTGATTGTTTTTTATATGAGAAATCTGAGATTAGTTAAAGAAAATTAGGCCGGTATCATTTGTATTTTTACAGATTTTAATTTGAATGTAATATAGAATTTGTTTGTTTATGAATAAAATACTTATTTATCTTACACTTGTTTTTTTCTCAATCATAATGTTTGGTTGTTTTTCGGCAAAATCGGTTGTGGAAAAATCAAGTGAAAAGTTTCCTATTCCGGACAATGAAATTCATAAAGATATTCCTTATTATGATAATATGCCCTATCCGGATGTTTTTTTTATTTATGTAAGGCAAAAAGAGAAAGCATTGAATCTTCCGGAATTATTAAACGGATATGACGATTTTGCATTCCGGGCATGGATAAGCAGTCCAACCGGACAAGGCATTCAGCAAGGTGAATTGATTGAAATCCGGCAAACAAAAGGAGAATGGACTGGACATTATTATACAATGGACATTAAGTTCATTCCTTCGAAAAATGAAGAACAGATATTGACATATAAATCGTATGATATCAAACCTACTGATATTACATGGAATCAATTAATGGGTTATTTGGTAGAAAGTGACATATTCGAATTAAAATCGCTAAATCAATTGGATGCTTACAAAGCTCTTCCTGCAAATGAAAAAGGATATCCCAAAGGAAGTTCGGTAATCAGTTTCGAAGTTGCAACATCCAAATTGTACCGGTTTTTCCAATACCATGCTTTACCCAAATATATGCAAATAGAAGAAGTAAGAAAAGTAGACGGAATTATGAAACTACTTAAGTATGAATTTGATATTGCAGGGGTAGTATATAACGAAAATTCAACATCTCCCGAAAATCAGGAAGATGCTCAAAATAGTAAATAAATTTGTTTAGACAAAAGAACAAAGACTCAAGAAGAAAGAAAAAACATTGAAGACGAGAATCAGAAGTCTTCTATTCTTCTTCTTTAGTCTTATAGTTGGGTTGAAAGCGATAATAACAACATTAATAACGATTTTAAACTAATGAAAATTTCAATCTTAAAGTTTAACATATTCTTGTTCTGTTTTTATCTATTAACAAGTTGTAACAACTCGGATAAAAATAATCAGGTAAACAATTCTGTTGATTTTAAACAATTAGTTCAAAAGTGGAACAAAGCTCATTCGTCAAAGGATGTTGCTACATTTTCTACTTTATTTGACAACAAAGTTCTTTTCTATGGAATGCAATACGATAAAAATTCCTGTATAGAAGATAAATTATCTCTTTTCAAAAAGAATCCAGACTTTTATCAACAAATTTTTGGTAATATAGAAATAGACAAAATAAACGAATCAGAAGTTAAGTGCAATTTTGTAAAACGAGTCACTGCAAATCAAAAAACAATAGACTATCCGTCCTATTTGGTATTTGCCAAAAGAGGAAATGAATGGAAAATCATAACAGAAGGAGATTTGGTTACAGATAAGAATTTATCAACAAAAAAGAACACAAAAAATATCTCCACATCCACTGACATCTTTATTTCAGGATTAAAATCTTCAAAAGTTTATTCAAAAAAACAAACTGAAGATGGTTCTGAATATTTTTATAATTGTGGACGAAAACTCAGAATACAGTTTTTCTTTAATCAAGTAGATGTCATGTTTTATTCCTATAATGAAAATAATCAAAAACAAATTATACAAACTAAATTTGAAGCTGGTTACTCTTCAGATGGAGAAATCCATTGGTTGAAGGACAATATAAAATTTCTTGTTGGACAGTATGATTTCAATGCTGACGATATTGATGAATTAGTAATTGCTATTCAAGACAATGATGATACGAACAATGGACTTTCTATAAATGTTTTTCAGTTAAATGGAGATACATGGAAACCTATTGGAATTTTGACAGGTAAAACTATCCTTGGAGAGCCAAAAGCCAATGTCAAAATGAATAAGATTACAATTCCAAGAAATTTGCGAGGATTCTATTATCAGTGGTCATTTGAAAGTGGAAAGTTCAAAGATACAGGAGATTATTAAAATCCCAGCAGACGAAAAGCGCGATTAACAAGGTTTATCGCCAGTAACCGTGAAACAAAATAGTAAATAGTAAATTAAAGAAATAGTAAATTAAAATGGCTTTGCTTGAAATAAAAAATCTACATGCTTCCATCAATGGAAAAGAGATATTAAAAGGAATTGATTTAACTGTAAATAAAGGCGAAATTCACGCAATTATGGGCCCGAATGGTTCGGGAAAAAGTACATTATCGGCTGTTTTGACAGGAAATCCGGCATTCGAAGTTACCGAAGGAGAAGTTACTTTCAATGGAAAAAATCTATTTGAACTGGCTCCTGAAGAACGTTCTTGCGAAGGTTTATTTCTTAGTTTTCAATATCCGGTTGAAATTCCGGGAGTTAGCATGATGAATTTTTTGCGTACTGCAGTAAACGAACATCGTAAATATAAAGGCGAAGAACCTATTTCTGCCTCTGATTTTTTGCGAATTACTCGTGAAAAGCGAGAATTGGTTGAAATGGATAATAAACTGGCAAATCGTTCTGTAAATGAAGGATTTTCGGGAGGAGAAAAGAAACGGAATGAAATTTTCCAGATGGCAATGCTTGAACCGACGTTATCTATTTTGGACGAAACTGACAGCGGATTGGATATTGATGCGTTGCGTATTGTTGCAAATGGCGTGAATAAATTGAAGTCCAGCGAAAATGCAACTATATTGATTACTCACTACCAACGCCTATTGGATTATATTACGCCCGATTTTGTACATGTACTTTATAATGGCCGAATTGTAAAATCAGCCGGAAAAGAACTAGCTCTTGAGTTGGAAGAAAAAGGATACGATTGGATTAAACAAATTAATAATTAAGAATTCTCTCAGAGGGTGTTCTTAATTATTAATTCTTAATTTAAAAACATGGTTGAACAACAATATATAGATTTATTTAATCAGCACAAAAGCATGATTGATAGTCATTCATCCAAAATTCTGAATGATTTGAGAGAAAAAGCAATGGCTGATTTTATGCAATTGGGTTTTCCTACCCAAAAAATCGAGGATTACAAGTACACCGATATAAGTAAATCTTTTGAATTGGATTACGGATTGAATTTGAATAGATTACCTATTCCGGTTAATCCATACGAGGTATTTCATTGCGATATTCCTAATCTTTCGACTCATTTGTATTTTATCGAAAACGATAGTTTTTATGACAAACAATCCCCGAAAGCAAGTGTTCCCGAAGGCGTTTTATTGGGCAGTCTGAAAGCATTTGCACAATCTCATCCCGAATTAGTTTCCAACTATTATGGAAAATTAGCTGATACTTCTCAAGATGGTACAGTTGCGTTTAATACAGCTTTTGTACAGGATGGTTTTTTTATGTATGTTCCGAAAAATATAGTTTGGGAACATCCGATACAGTTGGTAAATATCCTTCGTGCAGATGTCGATTTTATGGTAAATCGCCGAGCACTGATTATTTTGGAAGATAATGCGCAAGCCAAATTACTTATTTGCGACCATGCGATGGATGATAAAAATTTCTTGGCAACACAAGTTATTGAAGTTTTTGCCGGAGAAAATGTTATTTTCGATTTATACGAATTGGAAGCAAATCATACAAAAACAACCCGGATTAATTCGGTATATGTTTCTCAACAAGCAAATTCGAATGTGTTATTAAATGGAATTACGTTGAATAGTGGTTTGACTCGTAACAATTATCACGTTGGATTACACGGTGAACATGCCGAATCTCATATTTACGGAATGGCTATCGCCGACGAATCGCAAAAGATTGATAATTTTTCATTTATCGACCATGCCGTTCCAAATTGTAACAGCAATGAATTATTCAAATATGTATTGGATGATGAAGCGGTAGGCGCTTTCTGCGGAAAAATATTAGTCCGGAAAGATGCACAAAAAACACAGGCCTATCAATCCAATAAGAATATTTGTTTGACAAAAGAAGCCAAAATGTTTACCAAACCTCAATTGGAAATTTACGCCGATGACGTAAAATGTAGCCATGGAGCAACTGTCGGACAAATCAATGATGATGCGATATTTTACCTTCGTTCGCGCGGAATTCCCGAAAAAGAAGCCCGAATGCTGATGATGTTTGCTTTTGTATCGGATGTAATTGACAATGTTCGATTAGATGTATTGAAAGAAAGGTTGCATTTGTTGGTTGAAAAACGTTTCCGCGGAGAAATCGGGAAATGCGAGGGTTGTGCAAGCTGCAGGTAATTTAATGTGCCGATATGTCAATGAGATTACTTGGTAATAAATATTTGGCTAAAGGTAAAAAGAAAAAGGAATACACTCTTTAGCCTTTTGCCGGAAAAAATAGCGTATATTCTTTTTTAATTGACACATCGGTATATTAAAACGGTACATATTTTTTATCTTTGTAGATTAATTATGAGGCGAAATTAATATCAAAAATATATTTCATGAACGAACAAATAAGACAGATTGCAGATAGATTGAAAGGGTTGCGTGAAGCGTTAGACCTTACTCAGGAAGAAATGGCTTCCCGGTGTGGAAAAACTGCAAGTGAGATAGACCTTTACGAATCAGGATTGATAGATATTCCGTTGAGCTTTTTATTCGATGTTGCTCAGAATTTCAATGTGGAAACTTCTACATTAATCTCGGGTGATGAACCTCGAATGAATTCCTATTCCGTTACACGTAAAGGGAAAGGAGTTTCGATTGAAAGAACTAAAGCATATAAATATCAGGCATTGGCAAGTGGATTTAAAAATCCGAAAATCGAACCGTTCGAAGTTATGGTCGAACCAAACGACAATCCGATTTTCTTAAACACCCATTCGGGACAGGAATTCAATTTGGTATTGGAAGGAAAATTGCAATTTCATATCAACGGAAAAGATTTAACGTTGGAAGAAGGAGATAGTATTTATTTTGATTCGGGATTACCTCATGGAATGAAAGCGTTAGGAGGTAAACGAGTGAAGTTTTTAGCTGTAATTATTTAATTACACCTTGTATCTTATAACTCATATCTTGTAACTCGTAACTAATTAACGTATGATTGAGAAATATTTAAAACAAACTACTTTTAGTGGCCAAAAAGATTTTGAAGATAATTTCAAAATAAATATTCCCAAAAAATTCAACTTTGCGTATGACGTAGTTGATGAATGGGCTAAAATCGAACCGAATAAAAAAGCGCTTTGCTGGGTAAATGATAAAGGAGAACACATTGATTTTACATTTGCCGAACTTAAAAAATATAGCGACCAAACTGCTTCCTTTTTCCAATCATTGGGAATCGGGAAAGGAGACATGGTAATGCTGGTCTTAAAACGAAGATATGAATTTTGGTTTTCTATCTTGGCATTACATAAAATCGGGGCAATAGCTATTCCTGCAACGCATTTATTAACAAAAAAAGATATTGTTTACAGAAATAATGCTGCCGACATCAAAGCAATTATCACTGTTGGTGAAGAACTAGTAACAAAGCATGTGGATGATGCAATGTCCGAATCACCTTCGATGAAAACATTGGTTTCCATAGGGCCATTTATTCCTGAGGGATGGAATGATTTTCATAAAGGCATTAAAGAAGCTGCTCCATTTGTAAAACCTGAAAATATAAATACAAATGATGACATTTCATTATTGTATTTTACATCGGGAACAACGGGAAATCCCAAAATGGTAGCACATGATTTTACGTATCCGTTGGGACACATTTCAACGGCCTGTTATTGGCATAACTTGGGGAAAAATAGTTTGCATTTAACGATTGCCGATACCGGTTGGGCGAAAGCTGCTTGGGGTAAAATTTACGGTCAATGGATAGCCGGAGCAAATATATTTGTATATGACCACGAAAAGTTTACACCTGCAGATATGCTTGCAATGATTCAAAAATATCGAATTACCTCATTGTGTGCTCCACCTACAATTTTCCGTTTTTTGATTCGTGAGGATATTACAAAATATGATTTGTCTTCACTGGAATATTGCACAATTGCAGGAGAAGCCCTTAATCCGGTTGTTTATGAGAGTTTTTATAAACTAACCGGCATCAAATTGAAAGAAGGTTACGGGCAAACAGAAACTACGTTATTGGTATTTACTGCACCATGGACAGAAGCAAAACCGGGTTCGATGGGATTGCCTAATCCTCAGTATGACATTGATTTATTAATGCCTGATGGAAGAAGTGCCGAGGCTGGAGAACAAGGCGAAATTGTTGTTCGTACCGAAAAAGGATACCCAACCGGAATGTTTAAAGGATATTATCGTGATGCAGAATTGACTCATAGCGTTTACCATGATAATATTTATTTTACCGGAGATGTTGCCTGGCGTGACGAAGATGGTTATTTCTGGTTTGTAGGACGTAATGACGATGTGATTAAAAGTTCGGGGTATCGTATTGGCCCATTTGAAGTGGAAAGTGCTTTAATGACACATAATGCAGTAGTTGAATGTGCAATAACCGGTGTTCCTGACGAAATTCGTGGACAAGTAGTAAAAGCAACTATTATTCTTGCCAAAGATTACAAAGATAAAGCAGGAGATGTATTAATAAAAGAATTGCAGGAGCATGTAAAAAAAGTTACGGCTCCGTATAAATATCCGCGAATTATCGAATTTGTAGACGAACTACCGAAAACCATTAGTGGAAAAATCCGCAGAGTAGAAATCCGGGCAAATGATAGTAAAAATTAAGAATGAAAGAAGTATTAAGCTATAAAGTATTGAGTTGTAAGTTATAAATCAACAATTACAACTTATTACTTATTACTTAAAACTTATAACTCAATAAATTATGAAAGAAAAAGTAGTTTTGGCATTCAGTGGAGGTTTAGATACATCATTCTGCGCCAAATATCTTGCCGAAGAAAAAGGCTATGAAGTATATACCGCAGTTGCAAATACCGGCGGTTTTGATGAGAATGAATTAAAATCTATCGAGGAAAGGGCTTATCGTTTAGGTTCTAAAAAGCATGTAGCATTAGATGTTACAAAAGAATATTACGAGAAAAGCATCAAATACATGGTTTTCGGAAATGTGCTTCGTAATGGGACTTATCCTATTTCGGTAAGTTCTGAGCGTATTTTTCAAGCCTTGGCGATTATCCAATATGCCAAAGAAATCGGGGCCGATTATGTTGCACATGGAAGCACCGGAGCGGGTAACGACCAGGTTCGTTTCGACCTTACTTTCGATGTATTGGCGCCAAACATTAAGATATTAACGCCAACCCGCGACATGGTTTTAACCCGTGAATATGAAATCAATTATTTGAAAGAACACGGTTATGAAGCCGATTTCACAAAGATGGAATATTCCATCAACAAAGGATTATGGGGAACCAGCATCGGCGGAAAAGAGACATTGAAATCGGAACAAACATTGCCCGAGTCGGCTTATCCTTCCCAACTTACAGCTAAAGGCGAAGAAATATTAACCATTGATTTTGTAAATGGAGAAATTAATGCCGTAAATGGAACAGTTTATACCAATAAAGTAAAAGCGATTCAGGAAGTAGAAAAAATAGCTTCGAAATATGCAATCGGACGAGATATGCATATCGGAGACACAATCATTGGCATCAAAGGACGTGTAGGTTTTGAAGCTGCCGGACCAATGGTTATTATCAATGCACATAAAATGCTTGAAAAACATACGCTTACCAAATGGCAACAATATTGGAAAGACCAACTCGGAAACTGGTACGGAATGTTTTTGCATGAAGCGCAATACCTTGAACCTGTAATGCGTGATATCGAAGCTTTTTTGGAAAGTTCGCAAAAAAATGTAACCGGAAAAGTTATCGTCAAACTTCAACCATATAACTATGTATTGGTAGGTGTCGAAAGTAATTTCGATTTGATGAAAGCCGACTTCGGCGAATATGGAGAAGTAAACAAAGCCTGGAGTGCCGATGATGTAAAAGGATTCACTAAAATACTTGGGAATCAGATGAAAATCTATTATTCAGTCCAAGATAAAAATAAATAGTTATTTAGTTATTGGTTATTTGTTGCTAGTTCTTTATCTCTACAAATAACCATCAACAAATAACGATTAACCAACAACCAATAACTAAAATGATAAAAGCCGGAATTATAGGTGGAGCCGGATATACAGCCGGAGAATTAATCCGTCTGTTAATTAACCATCCTGATGTAAAAATCGAATTTGTGAACAGTGGTAGTAATGCCGGAAATAAAATTACCGACGTTCACAGTGGGCTTTACGGAGAAACCAATTTGATTTTTACCGATGAATATCCGTTAAATACTATTGATGTATTGTTTTTTTGTACAGCGCATGGCGATACAAAAAAATTTATGGAAAGCAATGAAATTCCTGAAAACTTGAAAATCATTGATCTTTCTATGGATTACCGTATTGAAAGCCCTGAACATGAATTTGTTTACGGATTACCGGAGTTAAACCGAAAAAGGATTATCAAGGCTAAGTACATCGCCAATCCCGGGTGTTTTGCAACATGTATTCAATTGGCACTTTTGCCTTTAGCTAAAAATTTGCTGTTAAATTCGGAAATTCATATAAATGCAATAACCGGGTCAACCGGAGCGGGAGTAAAACCTTCATCTACAAGTCATTTTAGCTGGAGGAATAACAATATATCTGTTTATAAAGCATTTGAACATCAACATATTCCGGAAATCAAACAGTCATTATCCGATGTACAAAACAGTTTTTCATCCGACATAAATTTCATTCCATATCGTGGCGATTTTCCTCGTGGAATTTTCACCACTATTTACATGGATTGCAATGTTGAGTTGCAGGAAATAAAACGGTTGTACGAAGAATATTACGATGACCATTCGTTTACATTCCTGACAGATAAAAATCCGGATTTAAAACAAGTTGTTAATACAAATAAATGCTTGCTTCATCTCGAAAAACATGGAAATAAATTATTGATAATTTCCATTATCGACAATTTACTAAAAGGTGCATCAGGACAAGCAGTACACAATATGAACCTGCTTTTCGGATTACAGGAAAAAGTGGGATTACATTTGAAACCGAGTGGATTTTGAGGTTAGTATTGAGTTGTAAGTTTTAAGTTATAAGTTTTTAGAGAAATGCAAAATTACAGAGACCTGAAAGTATGGATTAAAGCACATCACATGGTTATTTGTATTTATAAAACTACATCAGCATTTCCAAAAGAAGAACAATATGCACTTACATCTCAAATAAGACGAGCAGCAGTATCCATACCTTCAAACATAGCAGAAGGATGTGGACGTAATACAAATATCGATTTTGCAAAATTCTTGAATATAGCTTTAGGTTCAGCAAATGAAATTGATTATCAATTGTTTCTTTCAAAAGAATTGCTTTATATTCCAGAGTCTGCCTATTTGTCTTTACAACAGCAAATAGGAGAAATCAAAGCTATGTTAATATCACTAATTCAAAAGATTCGAGATGCAGAAATAAGAAAATAACCCTCATTTCCCGAAACTCAGAACTTATTACTCAAAACTTACAACTCAATCATGAACTTATTCGACGTCTATCCACTATTCAATATAGAAATTGTAAAAGGCGAAGGTTGTCATATTTACGATGACAAAGGAACCGAATATTTAGACTTATATGGCGGACATGCTGTTATTTCAGTTGGTCATACACATCCGCATTATGTTCAGAAATTGACTGAGCAAGCAAATAAATTGGTATTTTATTCCAATTCTGTACTTAATTCCTTACAAGTTGAATTAGCCGAAAAATTAGGGAAAATATCAGGATACGACGATTATAGTCTATTTCTGATAAATTCCGGAGCAGAGGCAAATGAAAATGCACTGAAATTGGCTTCATTTCATAATGGAAGAAGAAAAATCGTATCCTTCAAAGGAAGTTTTCACGGAAGAACATCAGCAGCAGTACGAGTTACAGATAATCCAAAAATAATTGCGCCAATAAATGACGTTTTACCTGTAACATACTTACCGTTAAATGATATTGAAGCCGTTCGCAAAGAACTTGCTCCAAAAGATGTTTGCGCAATAATCATCGAAGGAATACAAGGCGTAGGCGGGATTCGATTACCTGACGCGGATTTTCTGAAACAAGTAAGAGAAATATGTACTGAAACAGAAACCATTTTGATCTTAGATGAAATTCAGTCAGGATACGGACGAAGTGGAAAATTCTTTGCACATCAATATGCAGGTATTCGTCCCGACATTATTACAATGGCAAAAGGGATGGGTAATGGATTTCCAATTGGCGGAATATTGATTAGTCCGATATTTACACCTATTCATGGAATGCTGGGAACCACTTTCGGCGGAAATCATTTGGCATGTGCTGCTGCCATTGCGGTTCTGGACATCATGAAGGATGAAAAGCTAACTGAAAATGCAAATAAAGTTGGAGAATATTTATTATCCGAATTGAAAAAAATTCCTCAAATCAAAGATGTCAGAGGAGAAGGATTAATGATTGGGATGGAGTTTGATACTCCTGTAAAAGAAATTCGTAGTAAATTGCTATTCGAACAAAAAGTATTTACCGGAGTTTCAGGAACAAATGTTATCCGTTTACTTCCTCCGCTTTGCCTAAGCGTGGAAGAAGCAAACGAATTTATTCAGAAATTCAAATTATGTCTGTAGAGATAAACCCGTAGGTTTATCCAATATAGGATTGTCCTAAAAACAAATAACAACATGAAAATAACAATTATCGGTGGCGGGAACATGGGTGGTGCCATTGCCAAAGGATTAACGCAAGGTTCTCTTGTAAAAGCAAGCGAGATTACAGTTGTTGATTTTTCACAGGCTTGTTTGGATGGATTGAAGGCATTTAATAAAGACATCACTGTAACAAATGATGCTCTTAGTGTAATTCAAGGAGCCGATATCATCCTGGTTGCTATAAAACCATGGCAAGTACAAGGAGTGATAGAAGATATAAAATTCAAATTGAATTACAAGAAACAATTGTTAGTTTCAATAGCTGCAGGTGTATCATTTGAAGCATTAAATTCATACCTAAAAAAGGACGAATTATCTTCTGGTTCTCCAATCGTATTCCGGGTAATACCAAACACTGCAATTGCTATTCGAGAAAGTATGACTGTTGTTGCATCATGCAATGCAACATCTGAACAGGAAAAATTAATCCTTGATTTATTTAATGAATTAGGAAAAGCCATATTAATTCCCGAAAGCCAAATGGCTGCTGCCACAGCATTATGTTCATGCGGAACAGCTTATGCCATGCGTTATGTACGCGCAGCAAGTGAAGGTGGCGTTGAACTAGGTTTTTATCCTGATATTGCCAAAGAAATTGTGTTGCAAACTGTAAAAGGAGCTGTCGAGTTATTGATGAATACAGGCAATCACCCCGAAGCCGAAATAGATAAAGTTACAACTCCAGGTGGAGTTACCATTAAAGGGCTTAATGCCATGGAAGAAGCTGGATTTACGACGACAGTCATTAAAGGATTAAAAATCAGCGGAATAAAATAAAAAAAATGAGCCATTCATCTTTTATAAATGGCTCATTTTTTTTATTTTATAAATTGATTTTACCAGCTTGCTCTTTGTGTTTCGATTCCTATTTTAGTCAGCTTTTCGCCTAGTTCACGAACCTCATGCAGCATAAGTAAACGATCTTCTTTTGTATTATTTTTCATTCCACCGAAAAACTTATGCTCAACAACTTCCAATCCAGTATATTCTAAGATTCCGATATCCGTGATCATCCTCATAGCCTCAAGCATTCCGTTTTCCTCGTATATCTCTTTTTTTACACCCATTGTATTAATTACAGCTGCCTTTTTTCCTATGAAACCTCTTTCCAGGCCGCTTTCTCCAGCTGAATAAGCAAATCCTTCAGCAAAAACCCGATCGAAATATCCCTTCATAATTGCAGGAGCACCCATCCACCATATCGGATAAACAAAAGTAATAACCGATGCATCCTGAATTATCTCATGCTCCTCTTTTATATCTATCAAATAATCTTTCTTCGAAATAGCTACAGAATCTGCAACATCTAAAATCGGATCAAATTTTTCTTCATATAAATCCCGTAAAATATATTCTTTGCCTGAGTTTTTAAATACCTCAATCAATGTGTCAACAATTGCTTTGCAAAAGCTATTTGATTCAGGATTTGCATATACAATCAAATGTTTCATATATATAAATGCTTGTAAATTTGCTATTTAGAATGTAACTTTTTTCGAAGTGCAAGTTTAGGGCTTTTTTCTAAGATTCGAGCCAACTTTTTTCAAAAAGAGCAAAAAAGAATTTGTATGAGAATATAACGATTAACGTTTGTCAAAAGTTTCATTTTTATACAATTTTTTAACGATAGTTGCAAAAATAATTAAATTTACAATAGAAACTACCATTATCGCAATTTTTTTAAACTTCCACAAGCATTAATTTGTTAAATGATAATGCTAATTTTGAATGTTTAAACAGTTATTCTTATAAAACCATATACAATGAATACCTTCTCTTGCCGAGTTAGTGGAATGTCTTGTGCTGTTTGCGCATCCAAAGTTCAAAAAACATTGGAAAAGCAGGGAGCAAAAAACGTATTGGTAAATTTTGCTACCGGAGATGTATCATTCGATGTTGAAGACAAACAACAACGAATGATTTCAAAGATGTTGGAGGAAATCAACAAATTAGGTTACAAAGTTATTGAAGCCGACCTACCCGAACCGGAATATCCTTTCTACCAAACATTATTATTCAAATTCATTTTCTGTGCAATTTTTACAATTCCATTATTGCTGCACATGTTCTGGCACAATACCTTTTTATCAAACCCATGGGTACAATTTGCATTGAGCCTACCGGTATATATTGTCGGATTAATAACCTTTGGGAAACCCGCATATCAATCGATACTCAACCGGATGCCTGATATGAATGTTCTTGTAATGTTGGGAGCTTCTGCCGCATTTATATATAGCTTAATTGGGTTATTATTATTTCCTGAAAATGCACATCATTATTTGTTTTTTGAGAGTTCTGCCTCCATTATAACTTTAATACTTTTAGGAAATTATATCGAAGAACGTACTGTAAAGAAAACATCCTCATCTATAAATGATTTGATAAAACTGCAAAAAGTAATTGCCAAACGTATTGATATAGATAAGAATGGGAATGAGAAAGTTACCGAAATCAATAATCAGGAATTACTATTAAACGATATTGTATTGGTAAATTCGGGAGATAAAATACCTATGGATGGAAAAATAATCTGGGGTGAATCAAGCATCGATGAATCAATGCTTACTGGAGAAAGCGATTTTATTTTGAAAAAAACAAATGATGCAGTAGTTGGAGGTTCCTTAGTCGAAACAGGACCAATCAAAATATCTATAACAGCTATTGGCAAAAATACTATCTTATCCCAAATTATCGAATTAGTAAAAAAAGCACAAAATGAAAAACCGGTGATGCAAAAATTAGTCGACCGCATCAGTGCTATTTTCGTACCAACTGTGTTACTTATTGCCTTACTCACTTTCTCTATTTGGTTCTGGGTAATAGGCATTCCATTTGCGCAAGCAATGATGTATGCCATTGCAGTCACCGTAATTGCCTGCCCTTGTGCAATGGGGTTAGCAACACCATTAGCCTTAATGGTAGGAATGGGACGTGCTGCAAAAAACGGAATACTGATTAAAGGAACACAAACACTGGAGGAATGTTATAAAATCAAGCAGGTTGCTTTTGACAAAACAGGAACATTAACGACCGGAAAGCCCATTATAAAATCTTTCTTTTCTATTGATAATAATATCAATGAAATGAAACGCATTGCCGTCTCATTGGAAAAGCATTCCTCCCACCCGATTGCCAAAGCTATTTTGGATGCATGGGATACTACTCCTTTTACTTTAAAAGAAGTAAAGGAAATTAAAGGAAAAGGAATCAGTGGCAAAAATGAAGCTGGAACAGAATTTTTTATGGGAGCATATCATGCACTTCCGGAGCCTCCTGAAGAACTTAACCACAGTTTATACATTACTAAAAACAAAAAATTAATCGGATGGATAGATTTACACGAAGAAATCCGCTCCGATGCAAAAAAAGTAATTGATACATTAAAAAGCAAAAATATAACTCCCGTATTAATCAGTGGAGACAGCAAATCCAAATGTGAGGAAATAGCAAAGCAATTAGGCATAGAAAAAGTCTTCTCCGAACAAATGCCCGAACAGAAATTACAACGATTGGAAGAATTATTAAAAGTTGCTCCCACAGCAATGATTGGAGATGGAATAAATGATGCACCGGCTTTAGCCAAATCAAGTGTGGGGATTTCCTTAAGTGATGCAACACAAATAGCAATACAACAAGCAAACATATTGCTATTAAACGAAAAATTAGAAAATCTACCCTTGGCCTTAGGATTGGGAAAACACACATTTATTACGATCAAGGAGAATTTATTCTGGGCATTTTTCTATAATGTAATAGCAATACCTCTGGCTGCTTTTGGATTTTTAACGCCAACTATTGCTGCAGCCTCTATGGCACTATCAGACATATTTTTACTTATCAACTCCGGAAGGTTAAAAATAAAAAAGGTGGTATAATTAAAAATAAAAAAGTAGAAACAATACAAATAATGCATTTCGGGCAAAGTTAAACTATGAATTCTTTTTCTTATCTTTGTAGCACATTGTTTGCAGTTGCTGGTAGGTCATTATCTGTCAGCAACTTATAGTTTTATGTTTTCTATCTCTCTAAAAACATTCAGATTAGTTGCTCTTGAGCATATTTACAGATTTAAAAAAAAGAAAATTGCACAAATCTTAATCTGATATTGTTTTAATTCATTTTTTTGGTAACAATTGTATGTAATTCATTATTATCATGGGATTTTTTGGATTCGGAAAAGCAAAAAAGCAAAAACAAACAGAACAAAAACAATTTAAAGACTCTCTAAGCACAGCTGTATTCACTACAAAATTTGTCGTGGAAGATAAAGCTGATATTACTTATGTATGTCATGACGAAGATGATGGAGCCTGGCAATTTTTCAGTGAAGACAAATATGATGATTTTGGGGCAATTTCCCGGCTAGTAAGTCTACAGGAAATTATTAATATAGATTCCTCTGTCTTGGATATTGCAGATCTTCCTGAAGGATATTTTGCCTTCCGTCCCAATAAAAATCATCATTGGATGACTAAAAAGATTGATAGTTAATAAGATATATAATACAAATTGAGTTGCAAATTACAAGCTACAAACATTTCATTCATATCCTAATCTATTAATGAAAGTGTTTCTACTCATAACTCATAACTCATAACTCAAAAAAATAATGTTGCGAATAGCAGTTCAAGCCAAAGGGCGTTTACACGAGGAAACAATGAAATTACTGGATGAAGCCGGCATCAAGCTATCTTCTGCCAAAAGGACTTTATTGATTCCTTCAAAAACCTTTCCTATAGAAGTTCTTTTTTTACGGGATGATGATATTCCGCAATCTGTTGCAGCAGGCATTGCAGATGTAGGCATCGTTGGAGAAAACGAATTCGAAGAAAAACGACAGGATGCAGATATCATCAAACGATTGAACTACAGCAAATGTCGTTTATCATTAGCTATACCTAAGGAAGAAGAATATCACGGGCTAAATTGGTTTTCCGGTAAAAAAATCGCTACTTCTTATCCGGTTATTTTAAAAGAATTCCTTCAACGAAACAATATAAAATCTGACATTCATGTTATTACTGGTTCGGTAGAAATTGCACCGGGAATCGGATTAGCTGATGCTATTTTTGATATCGTTAGTTCTGGAAGTACATTGATCAGTAATCATTTAAAAGAAATTGAGATTGTAATGCAATCCGAAGCATTACTTATCGGCAATAAAAATCTGACTGCCCATAAAAAAGAAATTTTAGCCGAATTAATTTTCAGGATTAATTCCGTTCAAGTGGCAGAAGGAAAAAAATACATCCTGTTAAATGCCCCAAATGAAAACTTAAGCGAGATTTTTGCATTGCTTCCTGGAATGAAAAGCCCGACTATTATGCCTTTAGCTGAGAAAGGTTGGAGTTCGATTCATTCGGTAATCAGCGAAAAACAATTTTGGGAAATTATCGGAAAATTAAAGGCGTTAGGAGCCGAAGGTATTCTGGTTATTCCGATTGAAAAGATGATTCTGTAGTTCTTGATATGTTGTTATTAGTTGTTTGTTATTTGTTTACTAAATAACAAACAACTAATAACTAATAACAAACAACTAATAACCTTTTTTGATGCAAGTTTCTCCCGAAATAAGGCTTACACGGATAAAACTCACCAATGCATTGGAAATATTCGAGGCTATTCAGGCAAACAGGGAATATTTGCGTGAATGGCTTCCTTTTGTAGATGATACAATATCTGTAGAAGATTCCAAAGAATTCATCAATTACGTAAACAGTACCGGAGAAAAAATATATTTGATATACTACAATGGTGAATTTGCCGGATTAATCGGGTTTAAAGACACCGACGTATTAAATCAAAAAACAGAAATCGGATACTGGTTATTAAAAAAATTTCAACACAAAGGTATTATGACCAATTCCGTCAAGGCATTACTCAAATATGCTTTTGAGGATTTGGATATAAATCGCGTTCAGATAAAAGCAGCTGTAAAAAACCAGAAAAGCCGCCATATTCCTGAACGATTGGGGTTTCTTTTAGAAGGAATCGAACGGGATGGAGAACAGATAGATGATAAATTTATCGACTTGGCTATTTATAGTTTGTTAAAAACCGAATATACCAAATTAAAGATTCTCAAATCCATTTAGCTTCTTTATACCAATTTACGCTTGCTGTTGTCCCTTTTTCCAAATCATAATCAGCTACAAAACCTAAATCTTCCTGCAAAGGAGAAATGTCGCACTTCCAATTTCGCTGTTTAAATATCATGTATTTATCACCATTCAACGTACTTGATTTTCCAAACAACGCCGCCAACTTTTCAGATACGATCGAAACTAGCTTTACCAAAAATAGAGGAAGGGTTAAACAGAATACGTGTTTTTTCCCTAATTCCTTTTGAATAAGCAAAGAAAAATCCTTCCCCATATATATTTTTCCATCCGAAACAAAATACGCTTTATTCATTGCATCCTTTTCAATAGCCAAAAAAATGGCTTTCACCAGATCCATCACATAAATAAACGTGATATATTGAGGCTTATATCCGACTGCAAAATCAAAACCTTGCTTAATCGATTTTACCATCAAAAAATAATCTTTATCCCTTGGACCATAAACACCTGTCGGTCGTAAAATGATATACGGAAAGTCAGAAAGACTTTGGATATATTTCTCTGCCTTTAATTTGCTTTTTCCATAAGCTGTATTTGGATTTGGAGTATCCGTCAACTGTATCAATCGCATCGAATGCTCTTGCACAGGCCCAAAAGCACTCAAACTACTCATTAAAATAAACTTATCTGGATTCATTTTGCATTCTTGCAAGGCATCTGCAAAATTCTTGGTAAACAAATAATTTACCTTTTCAAAATCATTTTTATTTGCACACTTTGTAACTCCTGCATTATGGATAATGTAATCCCATCGGCCAATCGTTTCCCGGAATTCATTCAATTGAGTTTTCAATTTTTCTTTATCGGCAAAATGCAAGTCGATAAAATGAATGCGATCATCTTGTAAATATTCTTTACTGCTGGTTTTACGAATGCCCGCCCAAACTTCAAAATCCTTTTTTAAAGCCTGCTCTACAATAAATCCGCCAATAAATCCACTTGCTCCTGTAATAAGTATTCTCATATTGCATTTGTATTCTATGCAGAAAATTACATCCTAAAAAATTAAGGTTATTGTTATATCCTTCAACAAAAAAGCACTGCTTTCACAGTGCTTTTCATATTTTAATCTTCTTCTCTATACATTGTAACACATGTATTAGCATTACCTATATCCAGCCCCACAGCAATCTGAGGATTACGAGAAGCAAGTCCGTCGCCGCTATCTCCTTTTACGTTGGATTTGAAAGATCCTGCTACTTTCTGTTTTGAATTTAAACAATATCCATGCGATGCACATTTTTCCGGTTCTGGATACGTTTCAATGGATACAATACCATTAAATTCTTGTTTGAAACAATCCAATAACTCTGGATATAAAGAACCACCTCCCACAATATACATTTTAGAACATTTATGGAAATCATCATCTAAGAATGCTTTTCTCATCGCCGGAGAAATTATATCATGATAGTATGTTTTCAAAGCACGTTCCCTGATTTCTTTCAGGTTACGGTTTGTTCTGTTTACGATGATACTTCCTTGTTGGAATGCCACATCAATCTGATGTTCTGTTTTTAAATTGAGGTATAAGTTTTTAGACAATTCATTCGACAAAATATTTACAGCATGGCGAATACCCTGAGTACTTATTGCTGAACGATTAATAATACCTGAGCGAGTGCTTACAACTGCTTCGCAAGTACCATATCCTAAACTTACGATAAAAAAATTATCTTTTTCTTTCAATTGTCCGTCTCGAATTGCAGTAATGCAACCCAAAATTTCCGGTAAAATCTCTACTTTGCTAACGTTTAACTCCTTTTTTGCATTAGGAGAACCTCCAAAAGTAGAAGCATCGTAAAGAATAACTTGATTACCTTGTAATTGTTCTTTAACTTGATCTCTGTAAAGTAAATAAGTAGAAAAAGGAAACCCAGTTGTTAAATAAATCTCTTCATCCCTTTTAGGCTGAGTTAGTAATAAACTTGCTTTACTCAACAAGCTATATTCGTTTTCGGTTGGAGATGCATTGAAATTTTTATGGGGACTGAATCCTTCTGTTAGAGCAAGATTTCCGACCATGTAATCCTCATCATTCATCTTTACCTTTATACCATTAAGAATGTTGTCAGCAACATTCGGAAGTTCCCTGTTTATTGCTTCATAAACGCTGGGAAAAACATAAGATTTAAGCATAACGGGTTTTATAGTTAAAATTTATAATTTACATCAAATTAAAAACAAAGAAACCGTAAAAATAATACTTATTTGAATACAAATCAAAAATATACTTTTAATTTGTATAAATCAGTAAAATCAAAATAACCTCAAAAAAACTTAAAACAAAGGCAAACACGAAGCTTATTATATCACATAAATCTATACTAAATTAGTCTTTATTATATATAAATAATGATATTTTAATATTTCTTTATACTTTCTAATTCTACTTCAAAAATTAAAGTGGAATAACCTGGAATGGAAGTTCCCGAACCCGAAGATTTGTATCCCAATTGCCAAGGGATATACAATTGCCATTTATCGCCCGGCTTCATTTCCTGTAATGCAACCCACCAACCTTCAATCAGGTTACTTAGAGTAAAACTTACCGGTTTATATATTCCTTGATTATTTTCGTCATATCCAATAAAATTTGCAGAACTATATGATGTATCAAATTCTTTTCCTGCAATAATTGTATCTGCTTTTACATCAAATCCTGATAATGTTGCACCTGTATAATACACATTAACGATACTTGTGTAAATCGGAGATGGTAAATTGGTACCCGATTTCAAAACTTTATAATACAAATACCCACTTCCGCTTCCAGCATTTATTGTGTGCAAATCAGTGCGGGTAGATAATGATTTGAAGAAGTCTTCATTTTCACTTCTCCAAGCATAATCAGTCGTATCGTCATCATCACTACAAGAAGTAAAACCGATAAATAAAAAAGAGACTAAAAGGGCTAAAAGATATGTTCTTTTGTTCATTTATGTAAAATATTATATTCCTTATTCTTTAAAGAAAATACAGGACTGCCTTTAGTAGAAAAACAGTCCAATATACTATTTAAGAAGTTCTTGCAAAAGTATTTGTTTCCGAAACATATTTCTATTAAAAAATAATGGAATATGTTAAAACGTTATAATCATCTATTATAACGTTTTAAAAAGGTTTTTCATACTTACCCTCTCTGAAATAACTTTCTCCAATTCCGAAATTGATATCCGTTCTTGGTCCATGCTATCCCTATGACGTATCGTAATCATATTATCTTCCAATGTCTGATGATCGACAGTAACACAGTAAGGTGTTCCGATAGCATCTTGGCGGCGATAACGCTTTCCAATACTATCTTTTTCGTCGTACATACATTTGAACTCAAATTTAAGCGAATCGATTATTTCACGTGCTTTATCGGGAAGCCCGTCTTTTTTCACCAAAGGTAATACAGCCAATTTCACTGGAGCCAAAGCAGGAGGTAATTTCAATACGACCCGGCTATCTCCTCCTTCAAGTTCTTCCTCATGGTATGAAGCGGCCATTACAGATAAGAACATTCTGTCTACACCGATTGAAGTTTCAATAACGTAAGGAACATACGATTTATTTAATTCAGGATCAAAATATTGTATTTTTTTGCCTGAAAACTTCTCATGACTACTCAAATCAAAATCAGTACGGGAATGAATACCTTCCACTTCTTTAAAACCAAAAGGCATTTCATATTCGATATCTGTAGCTGCATTGGCATAATGAGCCAATTTATCATGATCGTGAAAACGATATTTTTTTGCACCAAATCCAAGTGCTTGATGCCATTTCATCCGAACATCTTTCCATTTGGCAAACCAATCAAGTTCTTCTCCCGGACGAACAAAGAATTGCATCTCCATTTGTTCAAATTCACGCATCCTGAAAACAAACTGACGGGCAACGATCTCATTTCTAAAAGCTTTTCCTATTTGTGCAATTCCAAAAGGAATTTTCATTCTGCCTGTTTTCTGAACATTCAAAAAATTAACAAAGATTCCTTGAGCTGTTTCAGGACGAAGATAGACCTTCATCGCACCTTCGGAAGTTGAGCCCATTTCCGTTGCAAACATGAGATTGAACTGACGAACATCTGTCCAATTGCGAGTTCCGCTAATAGGACAAGCAACTTCATAATCGACAATAATCTGACGAAGTTCAACCAAATCACTATCATTCAATGCTTTTACAAAACGATTATGAATTTCGTCGCGTTTAGCTTGATTTTCAAGTACACGAGGATTGGTTTGCTTAAACATTTCCGCATCAAACTTTTCTCCGAATTTTTTCGCCGCTTTCTCGACTTCTTTTTCTATTTTATCATCGTATTTAGCTAATAATTCTTCGATAAGAACATCTGCCCGATAACGCTTTTTACTATCCTTATTATCGATAAGCGGGTCATTGAAAGCATCCACATGTCCTGAGGCTTTCCAAATTGTAGGATGCATAAAAATAGCAGAGTCAATACCTACTACATTCTCGTTCAACAGAACCATGCTGTCCCACCAATATTTTTTAATATTATTTTTAAGTTCCACCCCGTTTTGGCCGTAATCATACACGGCTCCCAAACCATCGTAAATTTCACTGGATGGAAAAACAAATCCATATTCTTTGCAATGAGAAATCAGTTTTTTGAAAACATCGTCTTGCTGTGCCATCTTGTTAATTAAAAATTAAGAATTAAGAATTAAAATGTAGGATTGATTTTCCAATGCATCCCTCTATACATTTAATTAAGGAGCGCAAAGTTAACCGTTTTTTTTATATATCGCTCATTATATTTGTTTTAAAATACTGGTGCTTGTTGGTAAACAATAAATTTCTGCATATAATCCAAAGCAATCACAACAAATCACCGGTAAATCTTGTTATTATAATATCATTATCAAAAAACAATCTGATGAAACTAAACAACCTTACACCTGAAGAGGAGCATGTTATCATCCACAAAGGTACTGAAACGCCTTTTAGCGGGAAGTACCTGTTAAATAATGAAAAAGGGATGTATTTATGTAAACGCTGTGATGCCCCATTGTACAAATCTTCCGATAAATTCGAATCACACTGCGGATGGCCTTCTTTTGATGATGAAATACCGGGAGCTGTAAAACGTGTTCCAGACGCTGATGGAAGACGGACAGAGATTGTTTGTACAAATTGTGAAGCACATTTAGGACATGTATTTGAGGGGGAAGGTCTCACCCCAAAAAATATTCGTCATTGTGTAAATTCCATATCATTGAAATTTCAAGCTGAAAAAGAACATACAAAAGAAGAAAAATATGAAACTGCTTATTTTGCATCGGGCTGTTTTTGGGGCACGGAGTATCATTTTATGAAAGCCAAAGGTGCAATCAAAACTACTGTCGGATTTATGGGAGGAGATGTGAAAAAACCTACATATCAGCAAGTTTGTGGCAAAGAAACAGGACATGCAGAAACTACACAAGTTGTTTTCGATAAACAAACAACCAACTACGAAGATATGGTAAAATTATTCTTTGAAACCCACGATTTTACCCAAACAGACGGACAAGGTCCTGATATCGGTCCACAATATCGTTCTGTTATATTTTACACATCTGAAGAGCAAAAAGATATTGCCGAGAAATACAAAAAAATATTGGAAGAGAAAGGATACAAGGTTGCAACATCCATTGAACCGGCTTCGTCTTTTTGGCTTGCCGAAGATTATCATCAACAATATTATTTTTATAAAGGTACAACTCCATATTGTCATATTTACCGAAAAATATTCGATTAAAAGAAAAGGATTATCTTTGTGAAATAAAAGGTAAAAAGTAAAATTATACAAACTGCTTTTTACCTTTTATCTTTACCTTTTACTTTAATAAATATGAATATAGAAAAAACTCGCTGTTTAATTATTGGCTCAGGCCCTGCCGGTTACACTGCGGCTATTTATGCTTCACGCGCAAATCTTTCCCCTGTTATTTACGAAGGAATGGAACCCGGAGGGCAACTAACTACAACTACGGAAATAGATAATTTCCCCGGATTTCATGAAGGAATAACCGGTCCGGAATTAATGGAAAACATGCGTAAACAAGCTATCCGTTTCGGTGCAGATGTAAGGTTTGGAGTTGCAACGGCTTCTGACTTATCTCAACGTCCATATAAAATTACAATTGACGGAGAAAAGATAATTGAAACAGAGGCATTGATTATCGCAACAGGAGCAACAGCTAAATATCTGGGGCTTTCTGATGAAAAGAAATATGCGGGAATGGGTGTTTCGGCATGTGCGACCTGTGATGGTTTTTTTTACCGCAATAAAATTGTAGCAGTAGTTGGCGGTGGAGATACTGCTTGTGAAGAAGCAACTTACTTGGCAAATTTGGCCAAAAAAGTCTATATGCTTGTACGCAAACCTTTTTTACGTGCATCAAAAATAATGCAGGAAGAAGTATTCAAAAATCCTAAAATCGAAGTTTTATTCGAACATGAAGCAATTGGTCTTTTTGGAGAAAATGGCGTGGAAGGAGCACATTTACTGAAACGCCGAGGACAGTCCGATGAAGAAAAATTAGATATTGCTATTGACGGATTTTTCCTTGCTATCGGACATATACCAAATTCAGGCATATTCAAATCTTACTTGGAAACAGACGAAACAGGATATATTTTACAAGAGGAACCCGGAACTTCCAAAACAAAAATACCCGGAGTATTTGTAGCCGGAGATGTTGCCGATTCCCGTTATCGCCAAGCAGTAAGTGCTGCCGGAAGCGGATGCAAAGCCGCTATTGATGCCGAACGGTATTTGACAGAAAATCGATTGTAATATAATAAGTAGTTAGATGTAGTTATTTGAATATACGAACAACTACATCTAACTACTTTTATCGATATTTTCCTTCATCAACATCATTCAAGATACTTAAATAACTATTGTATCGCGATTGGCTAATTAGTTGATTTTCGACTGCCTCAACCACAGCACAACCGGGCTCATGACGATGCGTACAATTCCCGAAATGGCATTTTTTCGACACTTCAAATATTTCGCGGAAGTAATGGCTAACTTCTGCCTTTTTCATATCAACTGACCCAAATCCTTTAATTCCGGGAGTATCTATTAAATAACCGCCCGAAGGAATTTCCAGCATTTCGGAAAAAGTAGTGGTGTGCATTCCTTTATTATGATATTCGGATATAATGCTTGTTTTGAGATTGGTTCCAGGTATCAACGCATTTATTAATGAAGACTTTCCCACCCCAGAATTTCCCGAAAATAACGAAACTTTTCCTTTTAATAAGGATTGCAAAACATCCAATCCTTCATTATTAAGAGCAGAAGCCTTTAAACAAGAATATCCAATATGTTCGTAAAGCCCGATAAGCGCATCGGCATATTCGAGCTCTTCTTCATTATACAAATCAATTTTATTGATAACTATAATAGAAGGAACATGATATGCCTCAGCAGATGCAAGAAAACGGTCGATAAAAACAGTTGAAGTTTCGGGATAATTGATAGTAACAATCAAAACAGCCTGATCAAGATTAGCGGCAATAATATGAGATTGCTTAGATAAGTTGGAAGAACGTCTTATTATATAATTTTTTCTATCTTCAATAGTAGTAATAAAAGCGGTTCCTTCTTTATTCTTTTCAATGCTTACATAGTCTCCAACTGCAATAGGATTGGTACTACGAATGCCTTGCAAACGAAAATTCCCTTTGATTTTACAATCAACATTTTCGCCTTCATCTGTATGTACCTGATACCAACTGCCTGTATTTTTTATAACCAAACCACGCATTGAAGTTAAGAGTTAAGAGTTAAGAGTTAAGAGTTAAGAGATTTTATCTTTTAATTATCAACTCTTTACTAATTTATGGAATAAAGATAAAGATTCGACCAAAGGTAGAAATAAAGTTTGTTATTGGGAAATTGCAGTTGCAGAGAAAATGTTTTTAATTGTCAAAGACTCCCGAACCAAACAATGCAAAATCGTATTTTACAGGATCTTCGGAACAAAAGATGCGAAGTTTCGCGGTTAGTTCTTCAACAGTTTTGCGATCATTGCTTTTTCGGGAAAGAAGGTTAAACCGACGAGCATTTTTGGCAACATGCGTATCAAGAGGAATAAATAACTCAAAAGGTTGAATTATTTTCCAGCAACCAATATCCACAATTCCGTCGTTACGTACCATCCAACGCAAAAACATGTGCAAACGTTTACTTGCCGAACCTTTATTCCAGTGAGAAACATGTTTACTTAAAAATACATCCTTGTATTTATCAAAACATAAATTTCTTTTCTCATTCAAAAATAAATTCTCCAAGGAATTTTCCAATTGATAATACTGATGAAGGGAAAAACAAACTTCGGCAAAATCGTTCCACTTGAAAGTCCGGTGCAGACTCTCTTTTCCGGATTTGAATTTCCCGGATTTTATATATTCAAATGGTTTATAATTCATTTCCTCCAATATTTTATCAGCATTACGAAGTATCATATTTCTCCGTCCCCATGTAATCAACGAAACCAAAAAGCCACTGATTTCAATATCTTGCAAAAGGGAAAATTTCCGAGGAATTTGTATCGGATCGGTAAGAATAAAATCCGGTGTATTGTATTTTTCAACCAAACGGTTTAATATCTCGATATCAGTCATATTATCATTTCAAAAATAGTATAAACAAAGATAAGATAAATTTAAAAATTCGAATAAAATAAAAGGCAAAGGAAGATATTTTTCCTTTGCCTTTTGTCAAAAAAAATCATTTCTATTACTCAATTTCCATTCCTTGAATTTGAAAGTCATCAATTTTAAAATCCATGCTTCCGCCGGAAATACTCCATGGGAAAAAGCGAATATGAAGACGTTCGTCCGGCTTTACTGTTACATTAACAGGAAATGCCTGATTATCTGAAGTTCTTTCAGCCTTTTGATTTTCTCCAATATCTGTTCTGGGATAGAAATCCTTCCCTCGTGCATAAGCTATACGGTAACAAACATTTCCTTTAAGAATAAATGAAACCTGCTGAATAACAAGCGCTTTATTATCATTTTGTATAATAAATTCCATATAACGCTTTCCATTTCCATCCATATCCTTAGGCCATACTCCGGATTCTATTGTAGTGCCACTATCTGTTGTTTTTAATCCGTTTAAATTTAACTGAGCATTGCTTTTTGTAATATCCGTTTTTTGAGAGATTTCTTTGCTAACCGCTTTTACCGGAAGTTCCCGCACTTGATTCCCATTTGTTATCGTTACAGATGTATTTACATTTTCGGCATTTGCAGGATTATAATGTAAAAAAAGAGACTGGTTCCAAAGTTTACCATCACTATAAGGTATATCAATTTTTTGTTGCAACGTTGAATGAAGATCGTATGACAAACTCATATTTTTAGGCGCAGAAAGAGAAAGAATTCCATCTTTTGAAGAAAGATTTAAACCTACAAGATCAAAACACAACGTGGCAACATCGCCAACATAAACAGTATCAAAATTCAGAGAAGCAGGATTTAAAACCAATGGAATTTCACTGTTTATATAAGAAGCCAATATTCCTTGTTTTTTCAAATCTTCAGCTACAAGTTTAGCAAAACAAGCAGCTCCGGTTGCCTGAGTATGGGTACCATCTGTCGGAACATAAAGTTGATGAGTAGTTATATCTTCTCCCAATTTCTCTACAAAATTTTTGGTTAATGCAGTCATATCAACCAAAGGAACATTTTTTTGACGAGCAACATGTTTCATTACCCGCACGTAATTCAACGTAGAATCATCGGAAGCTATCCCCAAATCGTGACAACCTTTTGGAGTAATTTTTCCATCTTTACCAAAATATCTTCTGACAATTGGTGTGATAAGTATCGGATTTCCACCTAAAGCCCTTGTTTCATCTACATATTTTTCGAGAAAAGATTTGTATGTTGTCCATGGGGCAGTTCCCCGTCCATCTGCTCCATCTTTTCCACCTTCTTTTTCGTCATTATGAGCAAATTGTATAAATACGTAATCGCCCGGAAACATATTATTCTTGACTTTATCCCAAATACCTTCTTCATATAATGATCGGGAACTTCTGCCTCCACGAGCATAATCGATAACCAATACATCCGGAGAGAAAAATTCCTGAAGCATTTCTCCCCAACCTCTTGTTTTGGTAGTATTCTCCACATAATCAGCCATTGTGGAATCGCCAATAGTGTGTACTTTAAGCTTTTGCGGATAAACATTAGCCACTACAAATAGCGTAATGACAAATGTAAAAAACAGCTTTTTCATTATCGTTTACATTCAAAGTAATTACTATAGGATAATAAAATTTGTATAGTAATTTATTCCTGGTTATTTATATTTGTCTTTCCAAACAACATCCCATATTTTTTCCCAATCTTGTCGATCTCTTTCATCTACAAATGGTTGCTCTTTTGCCGGAAATATTCTACCATCCAGAGCAAAGTCTGCTCTGACAAATCCTATTTTTTCTCTGAAATGCGATTGAGAATCGTTTCCAAAATAGCTGCACCACCAATTCCCGTCTTTATCTTGAAAAAATCCGGTTCCTCCTCCGCATGGAATAGATTCATGGCGTTTACGATAGGGCCCATATATGTGATCTGAAATAGCCACACATGATGAATACCTTCCCTCATAATCATCAGCAGCTCCCAGATAGTATTTTCCATTCCGTTTGAAAAGCACTGCACCTTCGTGTCCCAAATCATTCATGCCTCGTTTTTCACATTTTGAAGCATGATGTGTCGGATTATGATCGGGATCATCAAAAACAATATTCCGGAAAGGTTCTGCGAAACCGCTCATATCCTCTTTCAAAAGGGCAATTTGACTTGCATTTCCGTATGTGAAATAAACTTTTCCATCTTCATCTTCAAATAAGGTCGCATCTATTCCATCAACAATAGGTTGATTCGAGGTAAAAGCATTGACATAAGGCCCTTCCGGCTTTCCGGTCGCACTTTTCAATAACCCAATACCATGAGGACACATACTGAAGCAAATAAAATAATTCCCTTTTATATAATGTATTTCCGGAGCCCATACGGCGCGTACAGCTCTTCGAGGATGTTCCCTCCATTGTTTCACCCAATCATCGGCATCTTTGTCAATATCCCAAACAAGACCCAAATATTCCCAGGATTTCAAGTCAGGTGATTTCCATAATTCGACTCCTTTGGTATACGCCCATATATTATCTCCGGAAGAACCTGTCAGATAGTAGAACCCATCACCACCAAGCGTTACAACCCCATCGCGCAGATGAAGTTCGAGCGCTGGTTTAAAAGGAGGGACAAGCCCTTTTTCTACAGCTGTTCCTTTAGCCATTCCGTTAAAATTCAAATTGTATTCCGGTTTCGGAAAATCTCCTTGATAGCGAACATCTTCCGAACCACTTCTCCATCCTCCATATCCATTGCCGGATACTGGTCTTCCAGGGCCACTGATTGAATCAAACTGAGTTGCCCATTTGACCTCCTCTTCTGTTGGCGTAAATTTTTTTTGTGCTGTAACGGGTAATTGTAGTACGAAAATGGCAAGCAACAAGAACAAATGTTTTTTTATCACAATTAGAGCTTTTAAAGATTAATAAATATATAAGTTTACCCAACTTTATTTAAGTCACAAAATTAAGGAAGTCCTTTTCGAATAAAATAGATTTTTATTCATATTGTGGTATTTTTGTACATTGTCTTAGAAGTTAGAAATTAGAAGGTTTTTGGAAATAGAAAAGGATATACTTAGAATAGATGATTCGCATAATTATGGATACATAGACTTGTCCCAGTTTAGAACGATAATTTCATCTGTTTTCCGGCCTCCAATTTGATTTCCTTAACCTGATTTCCCTTCAATTTAAGTTTTGCCGTTTGATTTATTTTTGAAGACAAAACCACCTGCACGTTTTGTCCATTCCAGTTCAATTCTTCCATCAAAATGCCACCTCGTAAAGCAATTCCTTTGATACTGCCTTTGCTCCATTCCTGGGGAATGCAAGGAAGCAACGATATTAAACCGGGTTCCGAGTATACCAACATTTTCATTATCAACGACGGGTATCCTCCACAGATATCCACATTGAATGTCTTTTTAGGATCGTGAGTTGAAACCATATTGTTATTCCAATAACTATTCCCCAACCACTTCAACATGTCATAAGTTGTTTCGGTTTCACCCAAAGCACTTGAAGCAAAAGCTAATTGAACCATCCCAAAAGCCATTATTCCGCCATTATCTTTCCGGCGGATTTCCATTCGTTTGTCAATGTTTTTTTTACATCCGGTTCTTAGACTGTCATTATTCATAATTAATGGATCATGAAGGTCATAAAGTCCGAATAACTGCGAAGCATGGCGATGATTATGATTATCTTGCAAATCATCCCACATCCATTCCCGGATTTCTCCATCTTTATTGAGTTCGTATGGAGGTATTTTAGCCAGCATCGATTTCCACACAGGTATTTTGTCCTGATTTACTCCCAAAATCTGACTGGCTTCTATTACTGTTCGAAGCAATCCGTTAGCTCCCATAATTTCCATTGTCGCATTAATGCAGGCTTGACTTTGACTATTTTTCGGATGATTTTCTGGAGAATAGGACGGATTGAAAATATATTTACCATCTTCTCCCTCAACCAAAAAATCTTCGTAAAATAAAGCAGCTTGTTCCATAAATGGCAAAGCGCGATTACGCAAGAAATCTTTATCCAACGTGTAGAGATAATAATCATAATAGAAAAGCGAATACCAAGCAGCACCTACAGTCCAGAAAGTCATTGGCCACGTAGCATCAAAGTGATTGTTTAACCCGTGGGTACTGAAACGGGATGGAACATGAATACCCCGACAATTATACAATTCGCGAGCATTTACTTTAAATTCATCCATATATGCCTCCAGCCTGTTAAAAAGAGGGAGCATCAGTTCCGGAGTACTTGCCTGTAAATAGTGGGAAATAACCACCGGAAGATTTCCGTTTGTCGTATAATCACCCGACCATGGGGCAGTCATTGTCGCACCCCATATTCCTTGAAGGTTAGGCGGATTGATACCTGTCGCGCACAATACATTATAACGGGCAGCATCAAAGAGTTTTTCAATTAAAGCAGGATTACCTCCTCCGGATGCTAATAGTTCTTCGGATGATTTTCGACGGTCGGTAGCCGTTGCATTCAGGTCGAGAGAAACACGTTCAAATAATTCCTTATGAATTTTCCGGTGAGGTTGGAGCAACTTTTCATAATCGGCAGGCAAAGCGCTCAGTGCATTCTGCATATCACCAATCATTGATTTATCCATATTAGAAGAGGGCTCCACACGAGCTAATAATAAAACTTCAGTAGCACCATCAATGATTAATTTGTTTTGTACAACTTTAACTTTACCATCTGCACGAACAACCTTCACAACTCCTTCGTATCCTTTGAAACTCCCATCCCAAGGTTTTTCATACCAAACTCTAAAACATAATTCATTATCAATTGCAGTTGATTCTATTTTTGAAATATTAAAGTTTTCATTCATCATAAACTTTTTCAACCGTCCTTCATCGTGGGTTGTAACCTGAGAAAGATCCAACGTAGTATGAATCAATTTACTCCCATTGGATCGCAATCTGATTACAACTACATTATCCGGCCTTGAAATGAAAACTTGTCTACTAAAAACACCTTTCTTATCATTCCATTTTACTTCAATTTCACCTGTTGTAAAATCTACCGTTCGGGTATAGTCTTTAATTTCAGAGGAGTCACTAACTATATTCATACGGAAAGCAGGAATAAAAGGATCGGTGGCGTGTTTTCCAGTATAACCTTCCGAATTAGCCAAATCAACAACAAATTGAGAAGCTTCCGTATATTTGCCATCAAGCATCATTTGGCGAATTTCTTGCAAATGTTTACCTTGACTTACAGGCTTAATCGGTTTGTGAATAGGTAAATAAAGCAATGCATGGTTAAATACAATAGACTCATGATAGGGATTACCTTCAACCATAACACCCATTGTTCCGTTTCCGGAAACAAGAGATTCTTCCCATTGTTTGGCCGATCGAGTACTGTAAAATCCTCGTTCCGGAACTTTCGACATTTCTATTTTTTCTGCTTTACCAACAACTGTAAGTAAAAGAAAAACGATGCCTGATATTAAAATCCTTTTCATATTAATTATCTTTTGAATGTGCAATATGCTAATGTGCCAATTGAAGCGTAGTGGAAAATCAACGGAGTCAATTGGCATGAATACAGCTTTCATTGGCACATTGGCTTATCGGCATATTAGTTCATTATTCGGCTATCAACTCAATTGTTTGTCCGGCCTCAGTTGGAATATCATACAAATAAGAGTCTTTCAATTCAATACCTTTTAAAGGAGCCTTTTCACTGATTAAAGGACGGCTTATTTGTTGTTTTGCAAACAACGGATTTGGATTTTCTCCTTTTGCATTTTTCGGTAAAACTCCATTAACTTTCAATTCATTATGAACACGAAGGCGTAAATTATTTCCGATATTCGATTTTATCGTTGCGGATACAATTTTTCTGTCTTTCCATTTTAATGAAACGATGTCAAAACCTCCACGTGCGCGAAGTCCTTTAATTTCTCCATCTTTCCAAGCATCAGGTAAAGCAGGAAGCAAGTGTACTGCTTCATCATGGCTTTGTATCAACATTTCTGCAATTCCGGCAGCACAGCCAAAGTTTCCATCAATCTGAAAAGGAGGATGCGCATCGAATAAATTTGGATAAGTACCTCCATCTTGTCCTTTTTGAACTTCCGGAGAAACAAGATTCAATTGATTAGTTATCAACTTGAATGCATGATTACCATCGAGCATCCGCGCCCAAAAGCAAACTTTCCATCCCATAGACCATCCGGTAGAAGGATCGCCACGTTGAATCAACGTATTGCGTGCAGCTTCAAAAAGTACAGGAGAAGAATAAGGAGAAATCTGATACCCGGGATACAATCCCCATAAATGAGAAATATGGCGATGATGATCTTTCGGGTTATCCCAATCTTCGAACCATTCCTGCAATTGCCCATATTGACCTACTTGCATAGGCGGCAAGCGTTTTTGCAACGAACATATCGTATCGCAAAATGATTTATCCTTTTCTAAAATACAAGCAGCCGCATTCGTATTATCAAATAAATTGAAAACCATTTGATTATCCATCGTAATACCAGCAAACAAATTAGCTTTTCCTTTTAAATGCGCCGGTGCATTTTCCGGAGAATTGGAAGGAGTTACAACCATATAACCCGTATTAGGATCTTCAACCAAAAAATCAACAAAAAATTCCGAAGCACTCTTCATTATAGGATATACTTTAGCCAAGTATTCTTTGTCTCCAGAATAAAGATAACGATCCCATAAATGTTGGCACAACCAAGCGTTACATGTAGGCCACGGTCCGCAATAAGCGCGGTCAACGGCTCCATTCATTCGCCACAAATCGGTATTATGATGCAACACCCAACCACGACAACCGTACATGTTGCGCGCTGCTTCCTGTCCGTTTTCGTACAATTCTTCTATCATTTTGAGAAAAGGCTCGTGCATTTCCTTAAGATTTGTAACTTCTGCCGGCCAATAGTTCATTTCAGCATTAATATTCGTCGTATATCGACATTTCCATGCCGGATTGAGTTTATCGTTCCAAATACCTTGCAGATTTGCCGGCTGTCCTCCCGGCTGTGAACAAGAAATCAGCAAATAACGTCCAAACTGAAAATAAAGCGAAACGAGATGAGGATCATTTGAAGTTGCAAATTCTTTTATACGCACATCCATTGGTTTATCTGCCTGTGGAGTATGTCCTAAATCAAGAGATACGCGATTGAAAAGCTTTTGATAAGCAGTAATATGGTTCTGAAGCGCCTTTTCATATTTTATTCCTGAACTTTTCATATATGCTTCATTGCGCTGTATAGGATTTCCGGAAATATCTTTATAGCTAACAAAATTACTTGCCATAGCAATATAAATCGTAGCGCTGGTTGCATTTGTTACGATAAGAGTTGTATCAGCAGCCTGACTTTTACCACCTTGAATATCTAATTCTAGATCTGCACGAAAACGAACACCTCCCGGTGTAAACTCATTTCCTTTAGTTGTTCCCGACATATACATTTTATTCTTGCCTGAAGTTTTAACCTCTACAGTTTGCGGACAAGTTAATGATGTTTCGAACGAAAGTTTGCCCGGCTTAGAAGCTGTAAGACGTATGATAACCAACTGATCAACGAAAGAAGTAAATATCTCCCGTTTGTATTCTACGCCATCAACTGTATATGTGGTTGTCGCTACAGCACGATTTAAATCCAATTCACGATGAAAATTAGTATAAGATTCATGTCCGTTAAAGTCCAAACGCAAACTTCCAACGGTTTGATACGGCATTCCAAATCCATTTTTCGAAAGTATTTTTTCGCCTGCCATTTCCTGTGCTTCCGGATATTTTCCATCAAAAATAAGTTGACGTATAGCGGGCAATGCAGCTTTTGCATCCGGGTTGTAATTTTTATAAGGAGATCCAGCCGAAACGGTTTCCTCATTCAGTTGAACTTCCTCTTTTGCCGGATTTCCATATACCATCGCGCCCAATCGTCCATTACCTAATGGAAGCGCTTCTTCCCAATAAACAGCAGGTTTATCATACCATACTTTGTACGAAGTATTTTGAGACAATGCATTGCCCACACTTAATAAAAAGGCCGATGCAAACAGCAATCTGAATAAGATTTTCATTTTAATTTATTTAAGGTTAATGATGTTATTTTTCCAAAAGAACCATATTGATTTATCGGACAGACTTTAATCGTACCTGTTTTTTGGGAAGGCAAGTTACAAAAAATATTCTTCGTAATTTCTATAACTTTGTCATCCTGAAAAACAATATAACCGATTGCTCCTTGAACTCCGTTCCACTGTATTTTTTGTTTATTTATTTTAAGGTCTTCCAGAGCAGGAAGCTCTTTCATCAGCAATCGAGGATTCCAATTATCTGACCCGGAAATAATATTTCCATAAACATATCTGTCTGCTTCTTCTTTTGTAATAGTTGCCCTGCAAGAACCCGATTCTTTTCCTTCATCACGTCCTTGGTATTCTGTTTTCCGTTTACTTAAATCTAATTGTTTACCGGTGGAATCAATACTATTATATTCGGCAAAGAGTCCGGGAATAGTTCCCATATTTGTCCATCCTTCCGGTGCAATAGGAATACGCATAGTAGTATTGATAAATATGGCAATAGGAGAATTATGCCAAGGACGTCCAAGCTTTTGTTTTCCGTTAGCTGCAGCTTTATTTCCATCTACAATGCAATCACGAAATATATATCCATACTTGGAATCTTTATGGCAAGGAGCGACAATAACCGAACCGCTTCTAACATTGTATAGTGTGCAGTTTTCCAATAATGCATCTCCTCCTCCATAAAAATAATCCACAGCACCTTCGATCCAGCAATTTTTCACATAAAGCC
The DNA here is from genome assembly GCA_031553395.1 of Bacteroidales bacterium. Taxonomy (GTDB): domain Bacteria; phylum Bacteroidota; class Bacteroidia; order Bacteroidales; family WRGA01; genus WRGA01. The sequence continues at coordinate 78,201 of JAVBLR010000030.1, forward strand.
GGTCGGCATCATTTGACGAAGTTTTCCATGTATCCTGAAAAGAACGAAATATGCAATTATTAAAAGAAATCCGGTCTGCTTTACTATTCATTGCCAAGGCTTGAGGACCGCTTTGATATTCAGTTCCAAAATCATTGATATAAGAAATATTCTCAGAATAGAAATCAGGAGCATTTACTGTTACAACACTGCCTTCCAACTTATAAACATCGGATTCTGGATTATGAACAGAATATTTCCAATATATGCTTTTCTCCGGAGTTTCATTAGCATCCGGACGACCTCCCACATTCAAGCTAAGATGTATAATTGTTTTTTCTTTATCTTGTCCGATAAGATGAATAAATCTTTTATTTTGAGGAACAATCACTTGCTCATTATACGATCCGTTTTTTACAAATATAAGCCATGGCAAGGTTAAATTATCCGGCACTGCATTTATTGCAGACTGAACAGTTTGATATTGTCCGGTTCCATCTTTTGCAACAATTGCATTGTAAACATTATTCTGCGCTACAGCACAAAAAGACACTGAAAACAATGCAATTGCAGTAAAAAGGCGCATTGTTTTCTTTTTAAAATACATCAACACATTCATAAAATTATTTGGTTAAGCCTCTCTAAAAGTTCGCCTCATAGGGAGAATTTTTAGAGAGGTAGAGTCTAGTAATTGGTAAACAAGAGGTAAATCAACAATTTGTGTATTTACCTTATCAGATAACGACTTTTATTGTCGTTATCTGTTTATTTTCCATGTTTATTTTAGCAATAAGAAATCGTTGAGAAATCCGTGGAATTAGTAATTCCAAATTAGTATCATTACATATCTTATGGCAAATCAAAATTCCTGTTATATCATAGATAGAAATTGATTTAATAAGCTCAGAAGCATTCACATGCAATTTCTCTGACTGTACATCGTAATATAACTTTGGGTCCTTATTAAAATCAATATTCCCCATACCCGAAGGTATCGCATCTTCATTTTGTTTTTGGGTGATAATTTCGACTAAACTATTCAAATATACTTCAAGATAAGTATATCCGTTTTCATTTAAATCTTTCGCACTTTTTTCAGGAAAATTTGACTCCAACCAACCATCGGGAATACCATCTCTATTGCTATCTACAGGTACTTCTCCACTAACTAAAACAGGCCATGGCGTCCAATCATCCGCAGCTCCAGCCGGTTTTGTATCCCAATGTGAATCGATAATACCTGCTTTTGGGTAACCACTACTTCTCCAGTCAATATCAGGTGTTTCGGGATAATTGGTTGTATATCCGTTATATTTAGAAAGCCCCTTGAATGTAACAGTCCCTGTTTTGGTTTCGTTTACAATTCGCTCATCATACGAATCTCGACGAAGGCTTGCGCCGGAATATTCCAGCACTTTATCATAAGCAGTTCGTGCAAGATGTGTTGTTACAGTTGAAACTATTTCATCCGAACCTGATAATCCTTTTATTATGAATTGATTTTCCATTTTCATGGCAGCTTTATCCTCCGCTGAAACAGTTCCATAACCGGATGCAAATTGATTGTATACACCGTAAGTCCAATTGTCGTTTGTTGCCCGCGTGCAATTCGCTTCATTTTTCCCATCATCCACCACATTTCCATCAACATACATTTGCGGCCACACATTGTAACGTATACTTCCCACATTTTTATCTTTATCTGCACTCATAATGCGTCCACGTGCAGCTCCGGTACTATTCTTAGCTCCGGGTTTATAAAAATTATTGATAATATTAAGGCACATACCTTCGCCTCCGTATGTATTTCCATAATTGTAAATCACATTATTCCGGTGATCTGTAGTTTCGGTATGTGGAGTTGTATTTTGGCCAGGTCCGAAACGAGGTGTACGACTGTCATTATGAGCCATCAGATTATGATGAAATGAAGAATTGGTTCCTCCCCAAATACCTCCATATCCGTGCGGACCTTTATCATGATTCGATAAACGTAGACTTTCGGCAATAATGCTCCATTGTAACGTAAAATAATCACAATTATAAAATGAAACACACTCATCTGTACTCCACGCCATTGAACAATGGTCTATAATCACGTTTTTAAAGAAGCGTCCACCTAAGGCATCAGCGCCACCAGGAGCAACGCCATCATCTCCCATACGAAAACGCAAATAACGGATAATTACATTATTAGCACCAACATCAACATAATTATTGCCAATACAAATACCATCGCCGGGAGCTGACTGCCCTGCAATTGTAACATCGCCATTCTTAATTTTCAATGCACTTTGTAACATGATTGTTCCGCTTACTTTAAACAGAATTGTTCTTTTACCGGTTTGATTGAGGCACCACCTCAAAGAACCTTCCTTTGTTGTAGAATTTCCCGTAGAGTTATCTACTAATGTATTCACGTAATAAACATCTCCTCCGCGTCCACCGGTAGTGTACATTCCTCCTCCTTCGGCTCCCGGAAATGCCGGAGTTTGAGCATATAATCCGGTAATGGATAAGACAGAGATTAAAAGGGTAAGCGCTTTCTTCATGGTATTCTTTGTTTAAGTTTGTGTTAAAAATCGAAATAATCTCACTCATTGAGTTTTCCACAGTGCAATATTAATATAAATAATAATGATTTAAGAAGGATATTTTGCCTTTTAAGGGGGTACAAATTGCCACTGCTCTTTTCGTTTTCAAACTTTGAACGAGATTCTCTTGTGAAAAAGAGTCTTATATGCATTAATATAAAAACAGCCATCTTCCGAAAAAGACAGCCGTTTTACAATTCAAAAAGAAAATTTTAGTTTTTCAATTAACAACCTAAAGCAATTACTTAAATATAGTACCTATTGTTATTGGCGGGTAAAATTGACCGAAGTAGATATTTCAGCCCCTGTAGTCAGATAGCTAAACCAACTATCGGATAAAGAAATTCCTAATAATGATAAAATTGATGAATCTACGACTTTTGATGATAACGACATGGCATCTCCGCTTATAGATATAGTATAATCTACTGTACCATTGCTACTATCCAAGTAAGAAAGTGTTAATTTAGACCCTTCCAAAGAATATGTACCGGATTCAGTGCCCGAAATGTAAAACTTACCACCTGAAGTAAACTCCCAAACAGTACCCGAAGTTGCATCAGAAGATGTTTGAGTATTAGGAATTGTTACCCCATAAAGAGTCGCTTGTATTGAAGTTGCTCCCGAAACCCATTCTCCAAGAATAGTATCACTATAATCTACATCATCGTCATCGTCCGAACATGAGCTAAAAAAAGCTATACTTGCAATCATCGTTGCAATCATTAAAAATCTGAATTGTTTCATTTAAAATTGAATTATTAGTTTAAAAATTAAAGACTTATTATTCATATCTTAACGCATTAATCGGATCAAGCGATGCTGCTTTTTTAGCGGGATACCATCCGAAGAAAATTCCCGTAGCAGCACACACCAGAAAAGAAATTCCCACGGCAGGAGTACTTACAATGTAAGGCCAACTAAGCAACGAAGAAGCTACATAAGACAATGTAAGACCAAATATAATTCCAATGACTCCTCCGATTAAGCTCAAAATCGTACTTTCTGTCAAAAACTGTAATAAAATATCGTTGTTTTGTGCTCCGATCGCCATACGCAACCCGATCTCTTTAGTTCTCTCAGTTACAGTTACATACATAATATTCATAATTCCTATTCCTCCTACAACCAACGATATAGAAGCAATTGCAGCTAATAAAACCGTTAAGAAGCTACTTACCGAGCCAATTGTATCAAGCATTTCTTTTTGTGTACGTACTTGAAAATCGTTTTCCTGATTTTCTTTCAGCTTATGTTGAGTACGCAAAATAGATTCAATTTCAGCAGCAGCAGCATCGGCAACATCTTCATTTTCGGCAGAAGCCATAATCATGTGAATGTAAGTAATCGCCATAATCCTCTTCTGAACAGTTGTATAAGGAACAATTACGATATCATCCTGATCCTGCCCCATGCTATTTTGTCCTTTACTTTCGAGCACTCCTATTATTTTGAATGGAATTTTATTGAACCGGATACTTTGTCCGATCGGATTTTCTCCATTCGGAAAAAGGTTTTCGACTACTGTTTCTCCAACTACACAAACTTTAGCCGAACTTCGTACATCTTGTTCGGTAAACATATTTCCACTGGCTATTTCATACTTTCGAATAGCTAAATAATCTACATCGCCACCCTGCATGGAGCCTGGCCAGTTATTTGCGCCAACTACTAATTGTCCGGAAGCATTTACAACCGGAGTAACCATACTGATGTATTTAGCTTTCTGCCGAATTGCACTTACATCTTGATCCGTAAGTGTTTGTACATTTCCCGAACCAATGTTTACTCCTCCTTGTCGTTGGCTGGAACGCATCACCATAATCAAGTTTGTACCCATGCTCGAAATTTGTTGATTAATACTCACCGATGAACTTTGCCCCAAGCTAACCATGGCAATTACCGATGAAATACCAATAATAATCCCCAACATGGTAAGCAATGCCCGCGTTTTATTACGCAGCAACGCTGTATATGCTATTTTAAAAAGATTGAAAAAATTCATAATTGAAGCCCCCTAACCCCCCAAGGGGGAATATAAGTGAGGTATTTTAAAATTTGTATAAACTATTGAAATAAGTAATGAGATAAATTGAAATCATTCCACTTCTGCAAAGTTCTCCCTATGGGGGAGGATTTAGGAGGGGCTGGCTTCTCTAATAATCCTCTCTCGGGGGTAAAGCATCCAATGCCAATTTTGCTGATTTGGATACTACCGGTTCATCTTTTACAATATGTCCATCCCGAAGCATAATGGTCCGACTGGTAAATATTGCAATATCAGGCTCATGCGTTACAAAGGCAATTGTTTTTCCATTTGCATTAAGTTCTTGAAATAAATTCATAATTTCGTATGATGTCCGGGTATCCAAATTACCTGTTGCTTCATCAGCCAAAATAATTACCGGATCATTAACCAATGCACGTGCAATTGCAACACGCTGTTGTTGCCCTCCCGAAAGTTGATTTGGCATGTGTCCCATTCTATCCTGCAATCCAACTTGCTCCAACGCGTAGATAGCACGTTCTCTCCTGTCTTTGCTCGACACCTGGCTATTATACAATAATGGCAACTCTACATTCTCTAAAGCAGAAGTTCTTGCCAATAAATTATATGACTGAAAAACAAATCCGATTTTACGATTGCGTAAAGTTGAAAGTTCATCTTTCGAACGAACGCTTATTGCAACACCATCTATATAATATTCACCAGAACTCGGCCTATCAAGACATCCTAAAATATTCAGCAATGTTGATTTTCCACTACCGCTGGTACCCATGATGCTTACAAATTCTTTTTCATAGATGGAAAACGAAATTCCCCTCAGTGCATGTACTTCTTCACTTCCTACTTGAAATACACGTCGAAGGTCTTCAATACGGATAAGTTCTGCAAGTCCCTTTCCCCCTGTTTCAGGAACATCTGTTGAAACAATTGAATTCACACGCATAATTATCTTCCTCCTCCCCTATTATTTCCACCCGGAGGTTTTGGCATAAACGGATTACTCGGAGCCTCTTCCTCGCTCTTTTTTGTTTTCTTTTCCAAAGATGCGGAAAGCACAACCTCTTCACCCGGTTTGAGGCCTTCGGTTACAATCACATTAATACCATCATTAAGAGCTGTTTTTACATTTCGCTTTTCTATATCAACAGGTGTTCTCACCCATATTTTTTTCTCATTTTTTGCATCAGGAGTAACTGTTATATTCAAATGTTTTGCGACTTCGGAAGTCGGACTAAATTTCAATGCTTCTGTTGGGATAGCAATTCCTTTTGCTTCCTGCGTAGTAATAGTAACACTGGCAGTCATGCCTGGAAATAGCTTTTCATCGGGATTAGGCGCTTCAATAATAACCGTATAAGTTACCACATTGCTTGTTACTGTCGGTTGTAAACGAATTTGCCTTACCGTTCCGGTAAAAGTATCATCACTATACGAATCTACCGTAAATTCGACCTTTTGGCCTATACGCACCTGACCTATATCGGCTTCATCTACATCTGCCTCAACCTGCATTTTTGTTAAGTCGTTGGCAATGGTAAATAAAGTAGGTGTACTGAATGATGCAGCAACTGTTTGCCCTTGATCGACAGCACGGTTTAAAACTACCCCATCAATAGGAGAATAAATATCAGCATAAGAAAGATTTACGTCTGCTTGATGAACATTTGCCTTAGCATTAATCACTGCCATTTTTGCTTGCGCCAGTTTATTGGTAGCATCTTCATAAGAAGCTTTTGTCGCAGCTTTGGCATCGTAAAGTTGTTTTATTCTGTCATAATTTTGTTGAGAATAAAGTAAATCACTTTGAGCACTTGATAAACTCGCATTAGACTGAGACAGTTTTTCCCGCAAGGTAGATTTATCCAACTCGGCCAAAAGTTCTCCTTTTTTTACTTGAGAATTAAAATCGACATAAATTTTCTCTATTACTCCGGAAACCTGAGTACCTACATCAACCTTATCCACCGGTTGTACATAACCTGTTGCGGTAACCGTTTGTTGTAATGTTTTCTCTTCAGCTACTGCTGTATTGAATTGTACTTCTTTTTTTCCACTTTTTATAATAAAAAATGCTGTAATTCCTGCTACAACCAATACAGAGATAATTATTATTTTCTTTTTGCTCATGATTCTTATTATTAATTCTGCCTTGCTACAAATTCTGTTATTTTATTTCCTGAGTTATTAATCACATTCTTACTTGTTCTCCCATGTATACATCCAATATTTTACGATTGAGTAGGAAATTATATTTACTTTGGATAAAGTCATTAAGGGCGCTGATGTAATTATTCTGTTGCTGCAAAAGATCTACTGCTGTAATTGCCCCTGCATTAAACTGCTGCGTGTAGGCCTCGTATGATTTTAAATAAGCATTCTGTTTTACATCTGTCGCCTGATATTTATTGTAAGCCGAAACTACAGTTTGATATTCCTGTACTACAGTTTGCAATATGTCCAATTCGGTTTGTTTTTGATTTAATTCTGCTTGTTGCAGTTGTATTTTACTTTGGGCAACTTTCGCTTTTGTTCTACTATTGTCAAAAATCGGAATGCTGAGCGTTAACCCGATTTGTTCATTTAATCCATTGGATAGTTGCGTACCAAAATTCGAATAATCATTCATGTGTCCTGTTCCGATGCCGGCACCCAAACTCAATGTTGGTAAATAACCTGCTTTGGATAATTTAATTCCCACTTTAGCCACATCTACATCATACTGGCTTATTTTCAGTTCGGGTAAAGTAGCAACAGCTTGTTCGACTACAGATTCTTTGTTTGGCAATACTGCCATTTGCAATAACGATTCAGTTGAAGGATGTACAATTTCCAACGTTTCCAAAGGATTCATCGACAACAAGCTTTTTAGTGTAAGTAAATTGTTGTCGCGGAAAATCTGTGTATCTACAATGTTACTTTTATCTGTTGAATACTGAGCTTCAAGCAAAAGATAATCACTTTCGAGAATTGTTCCTGCCTCGAATTGCGCCTTTCCTTGTTGAAGTTGAGCCTCACTTGCCTTCAATAAGGCTTGTTGATATTTCAACAGTTCTTCATTTCCCAATACCGTTAAAAAAGATTGCAGGATTTGAATAACCAAGCTATTATCATACTGAGCGGTTTTATATCCGGATTGTTCCAATAATAATTTATTCTGTTCGATGGTATTGGTAATGCTTCCTCCTTTGTACAAAGTCATATTTGAATTCAGTCCATAATTTCCGTCCCATGAGGAAGAATTGGCTTTACTGTTGTTGAAACTTTCACTGATAGAAGCATTTAAATTAGGTAATCGTTCAGCTTTAGATTGTTTATAAACCTCTTCATTCGCATTTTCCGTTAGTTTCATTACTTGTCTGCTATAGTTATTTCCAAAAGCAAAATCCAAGCATTGCTCCAACGAAAAACGATAATCTATTCGCAACGAATCCTGCGCGTTTAAAAAGACTGTAGAAGAAAATAGCACACAATATAAAAGAAATCGCTTCATTGTATTCTTTTTTTAGTTTGAAAACCAATGCAAACTTATGTTATTATCTATTGTTAATTATTTTTCTTTTGATGAAATGGAAAAAAACGAAGTTGAAATGACAAATTAAGAAGTTGAGAACTTCCGGAAGTTCTCAGAATTCTGATAACTTCTTTCAGTTTATTGTCTTTACCCAAAAGTACATTGGTGGATTAGTATCTTCAAATCCGAAGCTTTTATATAATTTTTGTGCAGAAATATTGTCATGGCGTACTTCCAACGTTATTTTTGCACAATCTCGTTCTTTTGCTTTTTCTATCAATTTATCAAAAAGTTTCCGACCAACTTTTTTGCCCCTATAAGCATTATCAACAAATACATCATGAACATTAATTACCGGTTTTACAGCAAATGTTGAGAAAACTTCAAAAGCGTTTAACAGTCCGATGAATTTTTCCTCGTCAACAGCTAAAAGCACAATGTTTTTTGGATTTTTTCTTAATTCTTCAATTAAACGGGATTGCTGTTCTTTATCTAAAGGAGTCCCCCCTCCCATCTCATCCAAAATATATGCATTTAACAAATCTGTAACTGCATTCATATGCTGGATATTTGAGAAATCGCAATCAATAACTTGAATACTCATATAAAATATTTTGGATAGTATTTGTTCAACAATAGGATTTATTAATGGTAAAAAATACAAGCAAAAAAAACGGAAAGTCTAATATTAAACTTTCCGTTGCTTACTCTGTTTTACTATCTATTCGCTGTTCCATAGCCGATAATTATTTATAGTCCTTCAGTATCGTTTGTAGTTGTTGACGAGCAAAAAAGATACGGCTTTTTACAGTTCCCAAAGGTAAATTCATCCTTTCGGCAATTTCACTGTACTTATATCCGGCAACATGCATAGAGAACGGCATTTTATATTCATTCGAAAAACTTGCAATTGCTTTGTTTATTTCCTGAATAGTATATGCTCCATCGGGCGTTTCAAAACCGGAATCTTGTGGAAGATTCAAATGATATAAATCCTCGGTTTGGTCAACTACAGTTTGGTTACGTACAACCTTACGATAATTATTAATAAAAATATTACGCATGATTGTGAATACCCAACCTTTAAAATTTACATTCTCAATATACTTATCTTGGTTATCCAAGGCTTTTAAAGTAGTATCTTGCAGTAAATCTTTAGCTTCTTCCCTATCGGAAGTGAGGGTATAGGCAAAATGCAATAGGTTATCTTGCATGCCCAACAGGTCTTTTTCAAAATCCACATTTGTTTTCATAAAAAGAATATTAAAAAGAAATTATTCAAATAACGAAATCCTACAGAGATTTTAATTCTATACAAAGGTAACGGGTTTTATTTGTTAAACAACTTTTCTATTTGGTTTTTTTTGCTTTACAATGTTAATTTTTAATAAAAATGAAAATATTAATATAATATATTGTTTTACAGATTATTAAATTAATTAAAAAAGAAATTTGAATAATAATAAGTGTTGAAAATACCATAAATATGGTATATAATTTTACAAATTTATTATTAAATAAAGATTACTATATTTGTAAGAGTTTTGTCCATAAAAAGGTTTGTAAAACAATTGGATAACAGAATATCTCATTTTAACACATCAATTTGCAAAACGTTTTCCATTATCATTCGTAATAAATTTAAAAGAACATGAAAGTTAGAAATATTTTTATCACTATTACGTCATTTATGTTTTTTTCATATTTTTTAACTATAAAAGCGGCTGAAAAACCCCTTATTTATAAAATAGATCTCAAACAAGAGATCGGAAGTACTACTTGGTTATATGTTCAGAATGGATTTAAAGAAGCAAAAACGTTGAATGCAACGGCCATTATTCTTCATATGAACACTTATGGAGGCGCTGTTTTGTATGCAGATTCCATACGTACCATAATATTAAACAGCTCTATACCCGTTTTTGTTCTCATAGATAATAATGCTGCTTCTGCAGGCGCATTAATTGCTATTGCCTGCGATAGTATATATATGCGAAAAGGAGCAGCCATAGGCGCCGCCACAGTTGTAGATCAAAGCGGAGAAAAAATGACTGACAAATATCAATCCTACATGCGTAAAATAATCCGTTCAACAGCCGAAGCACATGGAAAAGATACAATTATTCAAAAAGGAGACACTATCATAAAATGGCGACGGGATCCGAGAATAGCAGAAGCTATGGTAGACGAACGGATAAGCATTCCGGGCATTATTGATTCACTCAGCATATTAACATTTTCTACAAACGAAGCCATCCAAAATGGATACTGTGAAGGTATTGCCGAAAATGTCGATGAAGTAATTACCAAATATTTACACTATCCCGAGTATACATTAAGTGAATACCATGCAACTGCCTATGATGAAGTAAAAGGATTTCTGATGAATCCGGTATTCCAAGCAATATTAATTATGCTGATTATTGGTGGAATATATTTCGAACTGCAATCCCCCGGAATAGGATTTCCAAGTATTGTTGCGGTCATCGCAGTTATTTTATACTTCACCCCTTTATATATAGATGGATTGGCTCAAAATTGGGAAATTGCCGTTTTTATTATTGGATTGATTTTAATTTTATTAGAAATATTTGTCATCCCTGGATTTGGAATAACTGGTATAGCCGGAATTATCTGTGTATTTACAGGATTGATATTAGGATTACTCAATAATGTTGATTTTGATTTCTCGGGTGTTTCCGGGAAAGATGCAGGTATAGCCTCAATGAAAGTGCTTTCGGGACTTGTTTTGGGATTTATTATCATTTTATATTTATCAAATAAAATCGGATCAAAAGGGATGTTCAAAAAATTAGCATTAGAAACAAATCAAGATGTTTCGGAAGGTTATATATCGGTCCCGATGGAGCCAAGTAAACTTATTGGACATGAAGGAATTGCCAAAACCGTACTCCGGCCTTCAGGAAAAGTATTAATAGATAATGAAATTTACGATGCTGTTTCAAATCTCGGCTTCATCGAAAAAGATGAAAAAGTAAAGGTTATAAAATACGAGAGTGGACAAGTATATGTGGAAAAAATAATATAGAAAAAATGAGATTTATAGGAATAATTCCTGAAAGATATGCATTGACCCGTTTTTTCTATTCTCATTTGATTTTACTGATGCTGATTAATCAAATTTCGGTTCAGGCTAAAACATTTGGGAATAACATTACAGTTCACGATGGTTTAGCGCATTATTCTGTTCAGACTATTGTTCAGGATAAGTACGGATTTATCTGGTTTGGAACCTTAAATGGTTTAACTCGTTACGATGGATACAATCTCAAAAATTATCAACTCTCACCTACCGACTCCAACAGCATTTCCAATAATCGCATTCAACTTATTTATTCCGATAATAATGACGATATGTGGATTAGCACATTCGACAGTATTATTTGCAAATACAACTATCAAACAGATAACTTTACCCGTTACCTTAAAAAAAACGTTTCTGAAGAAGTCAAGGACTCAACCGACCGGTTTATCAACAAATCACGGCAATATGCGTGTGGAGCAGGAAAAGAATTTTTGATTGAAGAAAATAAGTTCTTAATTATAAAAGATAAATCTACTGGCAATGAAATCGATATAAAGGAAATATTACCGGATGATATAGAGAAACTTGATTTTAACTGTGTATTTATTGATAAATCTAACGTCTTATGGATTGGAACAAACTATTATGGAGTTCTGAAAATAGATTTGATGGCTAATCGATTTAATCCGGTTAATTACAGAATCGCAATCCGTTGTATCTTTAAGAACAACAATAACCTGTGGTTGGGAACTTTTGAAAATGGTATTATCGTAAAGGATTTGTTATCCGGAACCAACCGTACTTATTCGGCAACCAAACCTTCGGAAAAACATATTGCCAGTGATAATACCCGGTTTATTTATAAAGATTATCTCAATAACATCTGGATAGCTTATAATACAGGCGTTGATTGTATTGAATCTAAGACCGGCAGGTTGAAACAAATGACTCCCAGAGGCAATATTACCCGCTATGACAAAGATGTATGGAAGCAAATGCAAACACTTCCGAACCGTAATTATTTCTGTATTGCAGAAGATAAAGCAAATACTCTTTGGTTAGGGAGCTACAATGGTATCCTCAAATATAACAGGCAAGAAGATACTTTCAGCTATATTGATTTATCACAATATGCTAATGGCTCCATTATAACCTGTATATTGTCTGATTCAAAAGATAACCTTTGGGCGGGTAGCGTAAATGGTGGCATTTTCTGTCTGAAAAGAGATGTTGTTGGGAACGAATGGAAAGTATTTCAGCATTTTCATTTTCAGTACGGTAACCCTAATTCTTTACCCGACGATAGGGTTTATTCTGTTCAGGAAGATGCAGATGGTTTTATCTGGGTTGGCACCGAAAACGGATTATGCCGGATTAATCCGAATAATGAAAGCATTACGACTTACAACCAAACCAACGGACTTTCTGACAACGGAATCGCCTGTTTGCTCATAGATAATCACAATCAATTATGGATAAGTCACAAGAAAGGTATTTCCAAAATGGATACAAAAACCTTATCCGTAAAAAATTATAATGTTCCGGCGATAGAAAAGAATGGATATTTTTTGACCTGTTCCGGATATTATGACAAAGATGAAGATCATCTGTATTTCGGATATACCGAAGGGTATATTCAATTCTCACCTTTGGATATTCACGACAATTCAATCGTACCGATACCTCAATTGGTCGATTTAAGAATTAACAACCAATCGATCCATGTTAATCAATTAATCAACGACAGGATTATCCTCAAACAGCCATTGTATAACACACCTGACATTACATTAACTTACAAAGAAAAAAGTATTTCCATTGAGTTTACGGGAATACATTTTGCCAATCCCGAATTGAATCATTTCAAATATATGCTTGAAGGTTTCAATGAGGACTGGATCACAACTAACGCAGACAATCGTCTGGCAACTTATTCCAACTTAAAACCGGGTAATTATACTTTTAAAGTAAAAGTTAGTAATGCCAGTGACCTTTGGGGTCCGGAAGTTGCAGAGTTGCAAATAAACGTTCAAACGCCCTGGTGGGTTACCTGGTGGGCATATGCGATTTATAGCTGCATTGCTATTGGATTGCTCTATTTATTCATTTCTATGCTATTGTCGAAGCAAAAAGTAGAACACTTGTTCCATGTCGAAAAATTAAAAGCTGATCAATTGCAGGAAATAGAACGGATACGTTCCAGTTTCTTTACTAATATTTCGCATGAGTTACGTACTCCACTCACACTGATTCTCGATCCGATCAAACGGATGATAACAAAAAGTGATGATCCACAGGAAAATTTGCGCAGGGAAATAATCAAACGAAACGCAGAACGGCTTTTAACTCTGGTAAACGAATTACTTGATGTTCGAAAAGCTGAAGAAGGACGTTTAACTCTCAACCTTCAACCTATCGACTTATATTCACTGATAGAAAATGTGAAAACTGCATTTATTCTCAATACAGAAAATCGTTCTATTACTATCGATTTTGTATCGACGCTGAAACAATTGACCGCAATAATTGACCGGGACAGAATGGAAACCGTATTGTATAACCTGTTATCGAATGCGGTTAAAAATTCAGAGGATGATAGCAGAATAACAATTCGTCTTAACATCAAAGATGAATCTATCATTGAATTAAGCATTCAGAACAAAGGAAAAACGATTGAACCTGACGAATTGATCAGCATCTTCGATCCGTTTTATCAGGCAAGTACAGGCAATAATTCCGATATAAAAGGTACAGGATTGGGTTTAACTATCACAAGACAGATAATAGAACTCCATGGTGGTAAAATTAACGTTTCAAGCAACAACGGATTGACCACATTTACAATACAGCTTCCTTATGTTTCATCGGGTCATGAACCAATTACTAATATTGCTGCCGTTTATCCGAAACAGGATATAAATACTCCTTTAAATATAGAGTCTGAAAGGATAACTCAATCGGATGAAGAATTACCGTTAGTATTATTGATAGAAGATAATTCGGATATCAGGCAATACATTCAATCGGAGCTTCATACTCGCTTCAACATCATGGAAGCAGCCGACGGAGAAACAGGAATTGAAATCGCCAAAACTACGATTCCCGATTTGATTATCAGTGATGTTATGATGCCGGGAATGAGCGGATATGAAGTTTGCGCGGAAATAAAAAATGACATGCGTACATTTCATATTCTGGTTATTTTGCTTACAGCCCGTCAATCGGAAGAATCCTACATTCAAGGTTATGAAACCGGAGCTGATTCTTATATTACCAAGCCTTTCAGCATACAGGTACTGGAAACACGTATCATTAACCTGCTGAATAATAGAAAGAGATTGATGGCGATTCATAAAGAAACAGATAAAAGTCAGGTTTCCCAAGTCGATCATACAGGTATTGAACCCGATTTCCTGAAAGAGCTGAAAAGCAGGATTCTGAATTCAGACAAAATGTACAATGTCGAAATTCTGGCTGAAAGTATGCATATGAGCCGTTCCCAGCTTTACCGGAAAATCAAGGAATTGACCGGACAATCCGCTTCTGATTTCATAAGCGAAGTCAGGATGAATGATGCATGCCGATTATTGAAAGAAGGCAAGTATAATATCTCCGAAATTGCATTAAAATTAGGTTATTCCGAACAAGCAAACTTCAGCAGAAGCTTTTTCCGCTACTTTGGAAAATATCCTACCCAGTATTTATCGGATATAGAATAGACATTAAAGCATGGAAATGCGTACAGTTATTGGACTATTTTTGCGTATTATTCAAAAAGACATAAAATCGCTTCAAAATGATATAACGCAGATATAGCATATGGAATATTTTTGTTTGGTAATTCCATTGATTAATCACTAAACAAATATAAAGCCATGAAAAAAAGGAACATTCGATTCTGTTCAAAAATGCTGACTACATTATTATGCATCTTTTCTCTTAGTTTCAATCTAAAAGCTCAGTCTCCATTGTATTCAACTGATTTTACTTCAGCAACAAGTGTTGCAGACTGGAGTAATGTCGACCATGTTGTTTTCGGCAACGATGCAACAATAGGAAATTACATGATTGCCGACGGAGGTTCTGCGGCAACAGCTCCGCGTTCTGCTGCTTTTACTGCCAACAATGTGGTGTGTATAGAGTTCGACATGATGTTACCCAACAATAAATCCGATGGAACAACCAACACAGTCGGAGGAGGAAATACAGGAGGTATAGCATTAATGAACGGTACCACAGTAGCAGGTGTAATCGGATTTCGTGGCGCAGGTGCCGGAACTCCCGACCATATACTTTCAACGGGAGGAACCGGATCTGATTATCTGAATGTGACTGCAGGAACAAAAGCAAATGCTTACCGTGAGATGTGGTTGCATTATACTTTTTTAGTGAATACAGAAACTAAAAAAGGCGATTTCTATATTACAAATCCGGCCAATGGAACTGTATATAGCTATGCAGGCAGGTACGATACCTATATTAAAAACATCTCATCATTAACAAACATAGGTATTGTTTCGAATGCAGGATATGCAATCGGGATAGCCAACCTGAAAGTAACAGACCCTGCTGCTTCTCAATTATCTCTAACTGCTAAAGATGACATTCAACGACAATATATACCCGCGACAGGTCATGTATCAACGGTTCAGTATGTTGGTGTCGCAAAATATACTATTTCATACAATAAAGCCGGGAATATCATCACAACCAACACGTTGATTGATCTTCCATATGCGAAAATCAATTACAGTGTTGAAGATAGTGAAGGAAATGTTTTAAATAACACCTCTCCTATTCAGATCGATAATACAGGATTGTTAACCATTCAACCGGAAACAACTCCCGGCGAATATACCATAAAAGCGAAAAGTGGAAATATAGAAAAAAGTCTCGGTTTATCAGTATTGGCCCCGGGCAAAGCGGATAAACTCGAAATTACCGGGGATGAAATCCTTACTATTTCTGAAAACTCATCTACGTTTACTTATAAAAGTATTGCTACTGTTATGGGTAATATACTGACCGATAAAACTATTTCATGGTCATTAAAAGGAAATAACCTTGGTTGTAATATAAATGAAGCAACCGGAGAATTGACAGTTCCTGCAAACTGTCCGGGAGGAAATATTTTGATTAATGCCTCTATTATAAGTGACGAAATTGCGGCAACATATACGATTCAGATACGCACCAAATCAATGGTTGAAAACTCTTATTATAAAATGAAAGGAGCAATCTTAAAGAATGGAATAATTACGTTGAAAGACGCGACCGGAGTATCTGAAATTATTCTTCAAAAATTCAATAACACCGCCTCAACTACTGATCAGTTGATTGTAAAAGCCTATGGTGAAGATGACAGGTTAATTGCTCAGAAAACAATGAATCTGGATAATGCTGTTGTTCAGGGAATACAATCTGTCGCACTTAATTCCGAACTTTTATTTCAAAACGCTTCTTATATAAAAGTGTATGTAGTTGATCAGAATAATCAGGTTATCACACAAAATATAGATAAAATTTCAACAGGAAGTTATAAGCAATTACCCTTAGTTGGCGATTGGATTACAAATGCCGAGATGGGTAATGGACCGGGAGTAATGAATCCTACAGGAGTTCCTGCCGGAATTCAGGCATCTGTTGTAAATACAAAGAATTTAAATGTTACTTATCAATACGACAATAACTACCCACAGATTACATCAGATAACTTATTGTGGTATAAAACGGGAGCATATAATGCCGGTTCTTCTATCTATGATCGCGATGGTTCTGATTGGGAGCAACAAGCTCTCCCAATAGGAAACGGTTATATAGGAGGAATGCTTTTCGGCATGCCGGGTAAAGATCATATCCAGTTTAATGAAGAATCTTTTTGGGCTGCGGGCTACAGGGGAGTTCAAACAAAGGTTGCAGAATCTTACATCAATCCCAATATGAGCGAGGGAATTAATGGATTTATGAATACAGGGAATATATTCATTGACTTTGGATTACCTCAAAATCCAACCATACAGAATTATTACAGGGATTTGAATCTGGATGACGCTGTTGCACACGTTCAGTATAAGTACAATAATATTACATATAACCGGGAATATTTTGCCAGTTATCCTGCGAAAGTAATGGTTTTCCGCTATACCACAGATACACCGGGCGCATTAAACTTTTCTATCAACCCCATTTCGGCACATCCGGGTAAAATCGTTGTGAATAACGGAGAAATCCGTATCATCGGAAAACTTAAAGATTCCGAGCCTTATTCATCGGGTGGAAACGCAAGTTACAACCAGGAATCGGATCTGGAATATTGTACGATCATTAAGGTCATTGCTGACGATGGATCCGTTATAGATGATTACGCGAAAATAAATATCACGAATGCTACTGCTGTAACTATTGTGGTAACCGCTGCTACAGATTATGATCCGGATGAATTTGTAATCGGAACAAATGGAACAGTAGACATTGCGGCCAAACAGTTTAAAAGTTTTCAGGGCGTTCAGTATGCGATTGATAAAGCCTCTGCCCGTATGGCAAACATAGATGGAAAAACGTATGCTCAGATTAAATCGGAACATACAACCGATTACCGGAATCTATTCAACCGGGTGAATTTCAGTTTGACTGATCCAGGTGAAATCTGTCAAATTCCGACCAATGAGCTTCAAGCGAGCTATAAAAATGTCATCTCTCAAATTAATTCCGGAGAAAAGGTTGCCTTTAATGAATCTTCGTATAATGAATTAAATAAACACCTGGAAGAATTGCATTACAACTATGCGAGATACCTGATGATTTCTTCTTCCAGAGAAACAACCCTACCTGCGACACTGCAAGGAAAATGGAATCAGTCTGTTGCTGAAATCTGGGGTTCTTGTTATTGTATAAATATCAACTTAGAAATGAATTACTGGTTTGTTGGAGGTGCAAACCTGAATGAAAGTGGAAAATCACTCATTCGCTGGATTAATTCACAAATTCCGGCAGGTAGAGTCACTGCCAATAATACATATGGAATAAAACCGCAGAAATATACTCTCAGTGATAATACCATTCATTTCTCAGAATCGACCGACAAAGAAAATGATGATGTTTTCATCATGCATACCAAACAAGCGATAAACGGGACAACGGATAAAACCGGATCAGGAAATATTCAATCCCCGGGTAATTTAGCTTTTCTGATGTATAATGTTTGGGATTTGTATAAAACCAGTGGTGATAAACAAATGCTCTCTGATGAGGCATATCCTATCTTAAAGAAAGCGGCTAATTTTTACACGCAATATATGTATGCGAATAAGAAAACCGCTACAGACACTCAACTTTATCCTAAAGGATATTATTACACAACAGGTTCAGGACGTTCCCCGGAACAAGGTCCGACGCAGGAAGGAATCAAATACGACCTGCAATTGGTTGCCGGATTGTTTGACTACGTAATTGAAGCGGCTGAATTCTTGCAAACGGATGCCGACAAAGTTGCTGCCTGGAAAGAAATCCGGAATAATATTGAAATTCCTGTTGAACTGGGCACAGACAAACAAATCAAAGAATGGGCACAGGAAACTATCTATAACACGAATGCATCAGGAACAGCTTTAGGAGACCCATATCATCGCCACATGTCGCATTTGGTTGCTCTCTATCCCGGCAATCTGATAACCCGGGAAACACCGGAATTCCTCAATGGAGCAAAGATCGTATTAAACAATCGTGGTGATGAGTCTACAGGTTGGTCTATTGCCAACAAATTCCTGATGTGGGCGCGCGTACTTGACGGAGACAAAGCACTCCAGTTATTTCGTTATCAGTTAGCTCAACGAACTTATCAGAATTTGTTTGACTACCATGCTCCTTTTCAGATTGATGGTAATTTCGGATCAGCCGCCGGTGTTATGGAACTGTTAATGCAAAGTCAAACAGGTACTATTTATATTTTGCCTGCTCTGCCTAAAGTTTGGGATAAGGGATCTATCAGTGGAATCAAATCACAAACAGGTGCTGAAGTTTCAATCGACTGGGCTGAAAATAAAGCGACACTAATATCTATTACTCCATCCGTTGACGGAGATATTAAAATCGGATACGAATTTGCGAAAACCATATATATTAACGATGACGAATCGTACCAACCAATTAATTCTGTAGATGGCATTTTTACTATTCCGCAAGCTAAGTCGGGAGTAAAACTAATGATAACATTTGATTCTAATTCGGTTGGAACTTCATCGAAAAATTACTTTGATATAGATTTTTCCGTATATCCTAATCCAACAAAGGGCATAATACATGTTAAGTGTAATCATAACGAATCCAACAATTATACACTGGTTGTTAATGATTTAAAAGGTGTTATTTTAGGAAAGTATACATTTGCCAAAGAAGAGTTGACAATCGACTTATCAAAGATAGCTTCAAATGGAATTTATTTTCTAACCTTGTATGATAAAACTACGCGGATTGCTTGTAAACATATTGTATTAAATCATTGATTAAAAGGCTTTCGAATTTTATTCATTTATCAAAAAGGCATTAGTACAAAACATAATAAAAAAACAGCGACTTATGAATTAACACAAGTCGCTGTTATAATATTTTCGGTAAACGAAAAAGATTCTACTTTATTTCTATTTCTTCTTTCAAGTCTATTTCTTCTTTGTCATTGTCATAGAAACGGTATTCCAACAAAGCTAGGTCTTGGTTGGGAAGGATTTTTATTCCAAAACCATATTTGAATCTCCATTTCCACAATAACGAATAAAAACCTTTTTTTATAAATGCATCGATATAAGGATGCACGTATAATTTAAAACTCTTTTGGTGCAAATTATTAACTAAATAATCAATCTTATTCTGTAACCTGTCGGTAAATAATATGGACGGACTAATAACTCCTTTTCCAAAACAATTCGGACATTCTTCGGTTGTAGTGATGTCAAGCACCGGACGAACTCGTTGCCGGGTAATTTGCATTAATCCGAATTTACTTAATGGCAGGATGCTATGTTTAGCCCTGTCTAAAGACATTTCCGTAGTCATTTTTTCAAATAAGCTCTGACGGTGTTCCGCCTCTTGCATATCGATAAAATCAACTACAATAATTCCACCCATATCCCGTAATCGAAGTTGCCGAGCTATTTCAGTTGCCGCAGCAAGGTTTACTTCCAACGCATTTTGTTCCTGTTGCAGATTTCCTTTATTTCGATTGCCGCTATTTACGTCAACCACATGCATTGCCTCGGTATGTTCGATAATCAGGTAAGCACCTCTTTTAAATGAGACTGTTTTTCCGAATGAAGATTTAATCTGTTTTGTAATTCCAAAATGATCGTAAATAGGCTCATCCCCAGTGTACAATTGAACAATATCCGTACGATCGGGAGCAATAAGGCTTACATAATTTTCGACCTCATGAAAAACATCCACATCATTGATATAGATATGTTTAAAAGAAGGATTAAAGATATCCCTTAAGAGGGCAACAGTTCGCCCTGTTTCTTCCATCACAAGAGATGGAATTTTTAATTTAGTTAATTTTGCAACTGTATCTTCCCAACGTTTTACAAGAACTTTCAGCTCGGAATCCAACTCTGCAACTCTTTTTCCTTCAGATACAGTGCGAATAATTACTCCGAAATTCTTCGGTTTTACGCTTTGCATCAACTGTCGTAAGCGCAATCGTTCTTCGTTGGATTTAATTTTTTGAGAAACTGAGACTTTATCTCCAAAAGGAATCAGAACCAAATTTCGTCCAGCTAATGAAATTTCGGAAGTAAGCCTTGGTCCTTTAGTCGAAATAGGTTCCTTGGTTATTTGCACCAAGATTTCCTGACCGGGTTTAAGAATATCCGAGATAAGTCCTTCCTTGTTCAGTTCCTTTTCGAGAGGAATTTTAGAAATAGAATTTGTTTTTTTCTTGCCCTCCGCACCCTGAGTAATAAATTTATTCAAAGAATTGAAGTGAGGACCAAGATCTAAATAATGTAGAAAAGCATCTTTTTCGTAACCGACATCGACGAATGCAGCGTTTAGGCCTGGCATAATTTTTTTGACCTTGCCTAAATAAATATCCCCAACAGAAAATGATATATTTCTGGCTTCTTTTTGCAGTTCAACGAGATTCTTATCCTCGAGAAAAGCAATCGACACCTCTTGGGGTTTAACATCTAATACAAGTTCGCTTGTCACAGTTACATTAGTTAAATTACATTATGTTTTTCAATAATAAAACAAAGAACAAACTCAATCTGTTATGTCAAGTTTGTTCTATCGTATCTTATATAAAAAACCAAGAATTAATTATTTCTTCTTTTTATGTCTATTTTTTCTAAGTCTTTTTTTACGTTTATGCGTAGACATCTTATGTCTTTTTCTTTTCTTTCCGCTTGGCATTGTTCCGTATTTTAGGGATTAATATTAAAATTATAATTTTGACACTTTAGCGACAAACGTTTTTGCCGGTTTAAAAGACGGAATATTATGCTCCGGAATAATAATTGTCGTATTTTTAGAAATGTTACGAGCAGTTTTTTGAGCTCTTTTCTTTACAATAAAGCTTCCGAATCCTCTCAAATAAACGTTTTCGTTAGAAGATAACGACTTTTTTACTGAGTCCATAAAAGATTCCACAGTAGCAAGCACAGTTGCCTTATCAATACCTGTGTTCTTTGAAATTTCGTTAACAATATCAGCTTTTGTCATTGTTGTAAGATATTTATAATGTTTATAATTTGATTTTAAAATTTTGGACTGCAAATATATATGTTTTTTTGTTGAATAGAAAACAAACCTCGTTTTTTTATTGAAAATAGGTGATTTAACTCAAAAATTAGCTGAATTTGTAAGTGCTAAAATACTTGTCCATACAGTGAAAACAACTTCTTTTTCAGAAAATAGGCATTGAGCATACCTATAATTCACTTATTATCAACTGTGTATAATAAATATTATTTTTAGCATTAACATAAAACGCTTCAAAACAAAAAGTTATGAATTAGATTTAAAAATATTTCCAAAAATTGTAAAAATATTCCACATAAAACAATTAATAATCAGGAAAGTATAAAGACATAAGAATGTTTTTGTATTTTCATATTTGCAGATATTATATTTTTGACTACTTTTGCGCCCGGGTAAGTCCTATACGGTCAGCTCCCTTCAAATTCCCCCAGGGCTTGACCGCAGCAAGGGTAGTAAGGTTGTAGCGGCGCGATATAGTAAGCTTACCCACCCGCCTCTTTAGCTCAGTTGGCCAGAGCACGTGATTTGTAATCTCGGGGTCGTTGGTTCGAATCCGACAAGAGGCTCGAAAGTAAAAGCAGTTGAATGTAAGTTCAACTGCTTTTTTATTTTACATTTTGTCTCCAGATTTTATATTGAATACAATCACAAGTGGGATTTTTTTGTATTTTTGCATATAAATTATATTGTCCTGTTGTGTAATGGTAGCACCACAGATTCTGGTTCTGTTTGTCTGGGTTCGAGTCCTAGCAGGACAACAAAAAAAACGCTTGTAAATGAATAAATTACAAGCGTTTTAATATACGATTTAGTACGAAGTTATTCTAATTTCACTATTAAAAACGAAAAGGAATCTGTTAATTCAGACAAGAATACTGTAATTTTATCGATACATTATTTCTCTAACCGAAAATAATCAAAATCTGTATATCCTTTTCCACGAACAATATTCGGAGAACTGCAAAATATACCCACTTTTCCTCCAATCCATGTGCCTGAGGTAATCAGATAGCGGTCGCCCAATCCGCTAAAATGAACTCCATCTGTACTGTAAGAGAAGCTACATTCTTGGTTATCGTAAATATGGATGCGGAACCATGCCCGATCGCTGTCTGTTTTGACAGACGCCAACTCTTCCGGAACAACAGCTAAACGATCATAACGCCCATTGACCACGGCAATACGGTTACCATCCTCTCCTCGGATAATAGCGATGTAAGTGTAAGCATTTCCCATAACAATTGCTCCAGCCCGTTCTCCAATATCGGTAAACTGAGTTTCAATAAATGTCGTTGCTGTAAATGCGGGTGCTGACAGTTTTTGTAGGAGTAGATTCCCAGCATAATACAAATTGCCATGTTCTGATGGACAAGGTTCGGCAAAAAGTCGGATGAAATCCGGACGAGCATCGAGTGAATACCAATGTGGATTTTCATGAGCTTGCCATTGCCATTGCAAACCAAGTTTTCCACTATGGAATTCATCGGAAGTCTGTGGCATAGATATCGGATAAGCTTTTCCTACATTCGGTTTACGGTGTGTCAATACAGGAATGCCGGTACCATCGTTATCAGGATCTTCACCGATAACAATCCAATCATCGTCCATCCATCGAGCCGGCTGCAGATGAGTAATTCGGCCATAAACTCCTTTAGACTGAAAATGGATAAACCACCATTCGCCGGTCTGAGTTTGTACCAAGCCTCCCTGATGTGGTCCATTGATACCATTGCCGGGTTCCAATACCTTTCGGGATTCATAAGGTCCGTAAATATTTCGTGAACGCAGTACGGTCTGCCAACCGGTTTCAACACCACCTGCCGGAGCTAAAATATAATACCATCCGTTGCGTTTCACCATTTTTAATCCTTCCAAAACGGGATTTTCTTCAATATCATGATAAACAATCGTACCATTGTCAAGCAGTTGCAGTCCATCCGGCAACATTTTGTGAATGATAGCAGGACCTCCACGATGAATACTGTGGACCAAATAAGTCTGCCCGTCTTCATCCCAAAAAGGACACGGGTCTTCCCATTTCTCCACATCGACAATCTGTTTGAGATCCCATTTTCCGAGCGGATCAGTGGTACGAGCAACAAAAAGCCCATCATTAGGAGTACAGAAATAAACGTAGAACATTCCTTCGTGATATCGGATAGATGGTGCCCAAGAACCTTGGCCATGCACCGGATGTTCATATTTTTGAAGAGGAAGCTTATCGTAAATATGGTTAACAATTTCCCAGTTTACTAAATCGTATGAATGCAACAAAGGAATACCCGGCATGCAAGTAAAACTAGATGCTACCATCCAATAATCATCTCCTACCCGAATCACATCCGGATCGGAATAATCGGCATAAATAATAGGATTGGTATAAGTTCCGTCACCATTATCAGGGTTCCATTGGGCATGTACAGAAATTATAAACAATAAAGAAATCGACAATAGAATTATTTTTTTAATCATAAGAATAGTTTATGAGTAACAAACGTATTTATCAAATCAAAGGTACGAAAGAATTCTGATTGTATAAAAATCATCTACATTCTCTATCACAGTTAATATTTATCATACAGATAGTTACAATAAAAAAGGCGCATTCCAAAGAATACACCTCTTAATTATCACTCAAAAGTTAGATTTATTATATAAATATCTTACTTTACCACATTAATAATCTGCATTTTGAGGATCGAAATTTGTCCAGCTTTTCATCCAGTTATCGGCATCGCTATCGCTTTTAAAAGCACCAATATAGTCTACTTTATCAAACCATGAAGAAAGCTTGGCATTAGCAAACAAATCATCTGCATTTTTATCAACCAAAGGACTTCCCGAAACAGGACCGTAATTCGGATTTGCCAATAAGCTATTAGGTTGTTTCAGCATCAAATCGGAAATAGATTCAAGATATTTATTTCCTGCTTGCGCTTTGAAAAAAGTTGTTGAGAATGACTCTTTGCTTGTATCTTCATCTACACCGTTGGTAGAATAAGCATTTTTCCAGCTTTTATTTTTATCAGAACCCAATACAGTCATTTGAGCAAAATAAATATTATTCAATACCAATTCTCCTGCAGATGCCGCATTTTGTGTACCACCTTTTTCATTATCCAACAATAATCCAACCGGATAACCCATTGCAACAGAGTTAAAACAGTTTAATTTAGAATTTCTGCGAATTTGCATAGCAGCTTGGAATACTCCCATTTTTGAACCATTATTCGGATTATAGCCACCTCCGTTGATATAATCGGTTGTATTTGCAAAAGCATCATCCTGGCCTATCGGGCCAACAAACGTAACATTACTGAACACGCAACTTGTATTCGGAGCCGCAGAAGTTCCATCCTTATTATTATCCGATTCGAAACCATTAGATAAAGAAGTATCTGCAATCTTCGGATTACGAACGCTTAATAAAAACTGAAGGTTACCTGAGAATCCGTTATCTGTATCAAATTCATCATCCCATCCGTTATAAGCAACTAAATATTTACAATTAACCGCACCACCAAACCATTCGTAAGAATCATCATTGGAATAAGAAACCTGCAAGTGGTCGATTTGAGTTTTACGACCAACCGAACCGAAAGTTATACCGTTGATTTCCTGGTCGGTCATAAACGGATAACCGGCAAATTCACAACGAACATAACTCAAAACACCCGAATTATCATCATCGTTACTTCCACCATGCATGGTTCTTGGGCCGCCTTCTATTTGCATAAGTCCATTATTATTTTTAGCCAAACCACAAACAATAATACCACCCCAGTCTCCCGGTTTACGGCTACCCTTAGCTTGTGCAGATGTAAATACTACAGGATTTGAAGCCGTTCCTTGAGCATAAATTTTTCCGCCCGGCTCTACAATTATAGCTGCTTTTGTTGCTTTATCACCTTTAATTATAGTTCCTGCAGGAATAGTCAAAGATGAACCATTCGTAATATAAACCCAACCTTTCATGGTGTAAGTTCCTTTATTCAATGTGTAATTTCCATTGATCTCAAATTCCTGATCTCCATTACCAAGTTGTGTTCCGTCACTAAAAAGAATTTCTTCAAGATTATCTATGCTTCCTCCGCCACCACCACCATCATCATCGCTATCACTGCTACATCCTGAAAATAAAAGAGCAGAAATCATAGTCATCATTAATCCTAATAATCTAAACGTTTTCATAATTTATAAAATTTGTTAGTAAAATATTCTTGTTTTTAAAAATTTAATTTAATTGATACTGATATATTTTGTCCAGGTTTAAATTGTTTGGTTGTTTGTTCTCGGGTTTGTAAATTGCCTTCTACATCATAAAATTTAGGAAATTGCTTGAATACAAAATTTTGAGCCAGAATATCTTTCACAGCAGCATTTATTTCAACTCTTTTTCCAAATTTTTTGCTGATAGTAAAATCAATGACATTGCGTGGCATTTCATACATGTCAGGTACATCGTTGTTTATACTTCCTTGCTCACTGTTATCTGTTTGTCCGATTCCCACAATTCTTTTTCCGATAATATTATAAAGTAATCCGGCTGTTAATCCTATTTTATCCTTCTGATAAAAAACTCCTGCATTTACAAGATAAGGAGATTGTCCCTGCATAGGCCGATCATGTTCTTGCGTATCATCTCCGAATGTTACTTTGCTGTCGATTAATGAACCATTGAAAGTCAATGAAAAATCAGGCATTCCAATAAAATCAAGATTCTTTTTTATATCCAGTTCCAATCCGAAGTTATTGGCAGCTTGTGCATTTTCAAATGTATATGTGTAACTTCCGCCAGCATCCAAATAAGTCCATTCAATCGGATTTTTGAAGTGTTTGTAAAACAAAGCCAATGATATTAATTCCGTAGAAGAAGGATAAAATTCATAGCGAAAATCAAAATTTTGAATATGAGCAGGTTTTAAATCGGGATTTCCTTTAATTGCACTGAACAAATCAAAATCATAATAAACCGAAGATGAAACTTCCCTGAATTCCTGACGATTGATAGACGCGCCATAAGCAAAACGCAACAGGGTTTCTTTATTCAGGCTATAGGAAACATTGATAGACGGGAATAAATCCGGTTGGTCATAATCTTTTGTTTTTGTTCTGAAATCCTGAATAGATGTATAACTTGTAAGCGACATTTTATCGTATTCGAACCGTACGCCGGTATAGATATTCCATTTATTAACCGGAATATTAAATGCTAAATACCCTGCCAACAGCATATCATTTCCCGAGTAACTATTCCGGTTATCCGTATCTTCATAGATATACAATTTATCAGCAGCATAATTTCCAGGAATCAGAATTTGACTAACAACATCCCTGTAAGAAAAATCAGAAGGAAATTGGTCAGCATACCACCTGTAGTAAAAAGCCCTTGTATTGTAATCCCTGTCCCGGTACTGAAGGTAAGTACCAGCTTTCAGTTCGGGTTTTATTTTATCGAAATCAAATGTATGATTGTAATTCAGTGTAAAAGAATAAATGTATTCATTCAATTTGATGAAATCCCGGAAAATCTCATTTTGGTCTATTTGCATTTCGCCGTAATGAACATCATCGACAAATCCGTTTTCTTCCCGTTCAATAATTCTTCTATCAGGCTGATTTTTATTTGCATACGAAAATCCCAATGTCCAATCCAATTTATCGACATTCGACAATGTATGATTTCCTGAGAATTGACCTGAATAAGCAGTCCGACTTGTGTAAACATATTCTTCTTTTTCTTGAGAATAATATCCGCTTATATACTGAAAACCTGTTCGTTCGGTATATTTGTTGCGTCCCAATTGATTGAACATATTCCTGAATTCAAACTTATGATTACTGTTTGGAATAAACGATACGTTTAAAACACCACCCAATTTTGAATCCGTAACATACGTATTGTCATTGTATTTATACAAATAAGTTGGTTCGTCATCTCGTGTATTATATACACCAAAACGGGAATTTTCGACATCTGTAAGCGTTCGGGTAGTATAACTGTAATTCAATGCGGCAATCAGTCCCCATTGTTTTCCTGACTCAGTATCAAACCGCCTGTTGAAAGCCAATGAAAGCCGTTGATCTAGAATAGGTTTTTTAGTATGGATTTCCCAATCGTTGTTGAATCCGTTTTTTGTTGCAGCATCAACCTGCGTACTATTGTCATTATCCAATCTTTCGGGAACTACGTTCTTCAAACTTCTATATCCATTATCAAACCCCAGAAAGTCAGTTGAACTTCCATTATTATATTTGAAATCATGAAATTGCGTTTCGGTATTGAAATTCATTCCATAACTCAGTTGAAATGAATTTTCCGAAGGCATATTTTTAGTTTGAATTTTGATAAATCCTCCCGAAAAATCAGCGGGTAACTCCGGAGATGGAGATTTAACAATCATAATATTCTCAATTTGAGAACTTGGAATGATGTCGAATGAAAATGAGCGGGAATCAGCCTCCGAACTTGGAACTGCACTATTATTAATCCACACATTATTGTACCGTTGTGCCAATCCGCGGGAAATAACAAATTTGTCATCGATAATTGAAATTCCGGGAACGCGTTTGATGACTTCGGATGCGTCACGGTCTTGTGTCTTCAATATTTGCTGAGAAGAAACGCCGTTCACAACGGTTAATGACGTTTTTTGAGCATGTAACATCGACAGTTCCGAATTCATTCTTCGAACGCCGGTTACTGTTACTTCATTCAAAGAGGTAGGCGTTTCCACCAAAGCAATAGCTACTGGTGTTACTTGCCCTGATATGGCTGCAATATCCGATAACTCAACAGTTTCATAAGAAACATAACTCGCTTTGATTTTGTATTTTCCGGCGGGGATACCTTCAAACTTGAACTTCCCATCCAAATCGGTACTGATTCCTTTATTCAACGGTTCCAATAAAATGACTGCGCCAATAACAGCTTCTCCGGTCTTTTTATCCAAAACCGTACCTTCAATAACACTTGTTTTTTGAGCATTTACTCCTAAAGCAATAATTGTAAAAATAAATCCTGATAATAGTTTCCTTAGCATAAATTAATTTGTCCTAAAATTTCGCTGCAAAGGAAAAAGGATAATATTTCATTTCAGTTAAGAGAAAAAGAAGAGAAAGTTGTGGTTTTATTACAGAAAAATTAAGATATTCCAAGAACAATCAAAAAACTTTTTATTTTTGATTCTTGTTATTATGTTATAAGTCTTTGTGTTAAAATAGCAATAACCAATATGTATAATAATCCAATAATAAGTTAAATTTGAATTGGACTTATTGGATTTGTTTTTTTTACCGTACTTTTACAGCATTTTTAGAATAAAACAATCTTTTACATAAAGAAACTATTTTACTTTTACGAATGAATAATCTACGAATTATATTTTTCTTATTGCTTTCATGTATCTGCATTCACTCAAAGTCGCAACAACACCTTTCTCTTAAACTCGAATTGGAAGAAAATGATAAATTTGTTCCATATCTTTTAGTGAAATTAAAAAATGTAAGCGATAAGCCAATTACCGTTTCAAATAATTCCTTAACCGAAATACGTAATAGAGGGCGTATGTTGGAAGGCTCAAACACCGTTTGTTGTTTCAAAAATACCGGCAAAAACGGATTGCTCTTTTATGGTGGTTCTTTTATTCTTGATCGGGAAAATGAAAACCTTCCGTTGAACCCCGGTGAAGAAGTATGTTTCAAAACAAAATTGGTAGGAGTTGGAATGCCTTTTGATGGTGCTATTTCCTTTTACAATAAACAAGCACAAAACTATTCACAGATAAGTTGTTATTTGGAGAATATTCTTTATACCGTAGATGAAAACGGGAAAAAGTACGATAAGCTCAATCTTGAATCAAATTCAATCGGAATACTAAATTTAAAAATAGTCGACGACGAATTAATCAAAGTTACCCTGAATTACAATGGAGAAATCCGAAGATACTTACTGTTCTGTAATAGCAAAACAGTTCCCGATAAAGGAGAAGATTTTCAGGATTTGTACACCCGGATAATGAAAAAACGCGGTCTTTCTCCCATAACCATTGTTTCAAATAATGAAGTTTCTTCCATAAGTTTTAATTCCGGAAAAGTAAATATTCCGTCCACTTTTTTCAATCACAGGATAACGGAAGATGATTTGGCTGATATTTACAAGTATTGTTTGATGGGAAATAAATACCGGACGAGCAAAAGTTTATACACTGTATTGTCGGATGGTAGCATTCAATTAAGAAACAACTCCATATATCCTAAGGCATATATAACAGACCTTGTTGCATCGATAAGAGAAACATTAGCCGGCGACGGTATTTATTACTCCTTAAGTAGTGAAAAACGTTTTGCCTTTACAACTGAAATGACTTATTGGCAAAATCTGTTAGGTGAAGGGCAATATTATTAACGTAAAACGTATTATGTTCTACGTTCTACGTTTTTCGAGTGATAATAAAGCGTATTGCAGTTTTCTGGTCGAAAAGCCATTTGAGCAATTTCCATCATTTTTTTGGAAGAAACACCTCGATACCAATCAACTTGTTTATTAATATCTTCAGCATTTCCTATTAATTCAAAGAAAGCAAGATTTGTAGCTTTATTCAAATAATTGATATTTCCGAATAATTCGTTGCTTTCGAATTTGTTTTTTACTTTTTCCAGTTCATTTTCCACCACCAGTTCACGGCAAAGAACATCCAATTCTTCACACAATAAATTGTCGGCTTCTTTCAATGAAATACCAGATACCGGTTTTCCGGAAACATAAAACAAACCACCATCTAAATCTCCCGAAACGTACGCATTTACTTCCGAAAACAATTTCTTTTCCATAACCAACCGCCGATATAAACGAGCCGAACGCCCATTTGCCAAAATATCAGACAAAATATCATATACATAAAAATCGGGAGAAACACGCGAACACATTTTATACGCTTTGTAAATGCTGTCCAACGGAACATCGCGTTCTACTTCCAACAATCGGGCTTCGGTCTGTTCTGGTTCTTGCGGAAGATTTCGTTCCTTTATTTCCCGCTTAGGAATTGGAATAAACCAATTTTCGGCGAGAGCGATAACTTTTTCAAAATCAATATTTCCCGTTACAACTAAAATTGCACTGTTTGGGGCATAATGGGTAAAAAAGAACTCCTTTACATCATCAAGTGTAACGTTTTCGATATGAGAAATTTCCTTGCCAATAGTTGTCCAGCGATAAGGATGAACTTTATAAGCCAAGTCCTTTATTAATGCAGAGACATCGCCATAGGGTTGATTTAAACTACGTTGTTTAAATTCTTCGATAACAACTTGTTTTTGAACATCCAAACTTTTTTGAGAAAAAGCCAAGCTTAACATTCTATCCGATTCCAACCAAAATCCTGTTTCGATATTTTGAGCCGGAATAGTAAGGTAATAATTGGTAATATCGGGATTTGTCCATGCATTATTTTCACCCCCGGCATTTTGCAAAGGCTTATCATAATCAGGAATATGAATCGAACCGCCAAACATCAGGTGTTCAAATAAATGTGCCAATCCTGTTTGATCCGGATTTTCATCTTTCGATCCAACATCGTACAAAATATTCATCGCAACCATTTGCGTAGAATCATCTTTGTGATGAATAATTCGAAGCCCATTGTCTAATGTGTGGCGGTTGATTGTTATCATTGGGTTTTGTTATTTGTTATTAGTTTTAATTAAAGCGGAACGAGAATAACATATCTTCTGTAAGAGTTTTATATTCTTTATTATTCCCGGAATAAGAAACAGTTATAATGCAATCATTCTGAAAAGTCATTATCATTAATGCCGATTGTCCCATTTGCGAATATTCCATTATCCCCCATTTCTGACCATTCACAACTGTAAATCCCGTTCTTTTCATTTTAATCATATCATACGTTTTCCAACTGTCGACCATCATTTCAAAGTAATTGTCGAAAGTTAGTTCACTATTCAGAAATGATAAAGCGACAGAAATAAAATCTTCATTCTGATTCATCGGTGTTGAAATAAGTAGATTTCCTTTTTTAAGATCGGGTTTACCTTTTAAGATAATGCGTTTGTTATCAGGAATTTTATATTCTTCAGGCGAAGCATATATGGCAGCTCCCTTAGGAATCATAAATGAAATTCCGGCATCCTGAAAGCTTGCAGGAATTTTTACTACAGGAATTTCAGAAGCTGATTGTTTTAACTCGATATTCGACAACTTACCCGGTTTAAATTCTTTGATATTCAGCTGTTCTGCTATTGATTTAATATTCTGAGAAGCCAAAGGAATTCCCTTTTTCTGTTCCTCCGAAATCTGTATTTCCGAAATAAGGGATTGTACTATAGACAAATTATCGGCAGTAACACTCATTACAGTTAGTTGAAATATATACGAATTCAATATCAACCGAAAATGAATCGTTGGCATACTTGCTGTTCCCACAGCAATAGCTTCAGTCTCAAGTCCATCAATTGCTACAGGAAATTTTTTGACTAGTTTTTGACTTTCAATCAAACGATTTATAACATCATTTGATTTTTCTGTTTTCGGATAAAAGTGTGTAAAAACATTTACATTTCTGTCGTATATTCCAAAATACAAATCACCCGATTGTACCAAATCATTTACATTCCAATGTATTCCAAGAAAATCTTTCTTTTTGGCTATCTTATCTTTTTCTCCGTAAAAAGTGTAAATCCAGTTTTCCGGAAAACTCATCTTTAAACCAAGTTCAGAAAAAGAAAAAACTGTCTTAACTTGCGTTGTATCAGAAATAAAAACCTTTGTGTCGGTTTTTTCTTTTTTGTTAAAATAGCCATTTTTAACCATTGCAAGATATTCTTCCCTTTTCTCTTTCAAATCAGCAGTATACAGAGATTGTATGATTTTCTCGCATTGTTTTATTTCTTTTTCATCTTCGATATATATGATAAATGTAATCAGCAGATCTCCTTTTTGCAGACAATAAGCCCTGGTCCTCTGTTTATTTTTTTCTAAAAGAACACCATCATATACCCCTAACTCACTCTTAAGAGAAGGCAAGTCTGAAATATAAGAACGCTTTTTCCTTATTTCCTTCAAATTTTCTTTTATATCAATACCTGTTGCATCATCGAATGACAAAGTCAGAGCTTTGGAGTTTTGTTTTGGCAACGAAAAAGCGAAATTGTAAGTTCCTTGCGAAATCACATTTTTATTAAAACAATAACTGACATTTCGTTCATTGATATTCAAAAAAGCATTTTTCTCCCCCCAAAAAGGAACTCGAAATCCTGCATTTGCCGGAAGTTTTAATGAAAAATCAAATTGTGGAAAATCAAAATTATACGAATCTTTTAAACTGATATAATTTCCATTGACAGGGTCATTTGCTTTTGTTGTTAAAGCAATAATGAATAGAAAAAAAGAGATTAAATTGTATTTCATATTTTAGTACATGACAAAAAATAAATAAGTTGCTGAAATTCAGCAAAATAGCTTTTGTTTTATTTGGAAAGAACCTTAATAATCAGCAACTTAGAGGAAAACTTCCTACGGTTTTAACTCGGTTATGAAGATTAAGGTTCAGGACAAAAATACAAAATTGATTGCAGTATTATCTGGTCATTTCGGGGAAAATATGCATTTAGCCCGAATCAAGCTCTTTGGCATGTTTATTTGTGCATTATGCAAAGTTCAAACGGTTGGATTCGAGAAGTTGGCTACGGCCTTCGAAACGAGTTCACAAAGCACCTCCAGTTTACGGAGGATTCAACGGTTTATGGCAGATTACAAGTTGAATACAGACTTGATAGCTCAATTAATATTCAAGTTATTACCACATAAGCCTCCTTTTCGCTTAGCCATGGATAGAACCAATTGGAAGTTTGGTTCAACCAACATCAATATCCTTACTTTAGCCATTGTTTACCAGGGTGTTGCCTTCCCCGTCCTTTACCGGATGATGCCCAAGTTCGGCAATTCCAATACAGAGGAAAGAATCGCTTTATTAGAGCGCTATATTCGTCTGTTCGGCATAGAAACTATTGAGTGTTTGTTGGCAGACCGGGAATTTGTCGGAGAACATTGGCTGTCTTATCTGAATCACATGAAGATAAGATACCATATCCGCATCCGGGAGAACTTTTATGTGGATGCTCCTCATTCTGGTAAAAGAATCAAAGCATCCTGGTTGTTCTCGGATGTAAAAATTGGATGTTGTAAGGTGCTTTACCGGATTTATTATGTCAACAACCAGCTTTGTTATTTGTCGGCAAGCAAAATCAAAAATAAAGACGGAATACCGGAACTGCAAATTATAGTTTCTTTCAACAGGGAACACAATGCACAAGAAATATACAAAGAACGCTGGCAGATTGAAACTGCATTCAGAGCCTTGAAATCAAGCGGATTCAATATCGAAGATACGCATCTGAGGGACATTGACCGCATTGACAAACTCTTTGCCCTGGTATTGGTCGCTTTTACCTGGGCGTATGTGGTGGGTATTTATGTCCACCTGAATTTGAAAAATATCAAAATAAAGAAACATGGCAGAAGAGAAAAATCTCTGTTCAAACAGTCATGCGAGTTACACCCTATGCAATGAAACATTTTCGTATCCTTACGCTATCAAAACAAGAAAATTATGTTTGAACGCAATATAGAAAAAGAATTGGAACGACAGGTCTTTCCTATGACCAACCGGCCAATGGCGTAGGGGTTTTAACCATATCTACGAGTAATGAGCAACAAATTATCGAAGCAGCTAAAACCATCCATAGCATCAAGTGTACTAATATTTTTGAGTTTATTACCAATCAGGTGAGTAGCTTGGAAAATGTGAAACAGTTGCTGAGTGACTGTTTGGATGACAAAGGGATACCATTACCAGCAAGGAGATCAAAAAGGAAACAGGACAACTTGAAATCCTTAAACTTGTCCAACTATGTATAAATTCCTTAAGGAAATGAGGAGAGAGAGTCATTTTTGATTCTCTTCCCCATTTTTAATTTTCTCCTGTCTAAATTCACCTTGTAAGACTTTCATTTTTTCAATAATATCATTGAAAGTAGGTTTATTTGAGCCATAAATCATACTCGCCAACATTTCCTCATAATCTTTTTCCCATATTGAAATTATATCTTTAGGGGGGACAAGGACTATTCTTTTACGAATATCAGGGGTATAATCCATATCTTTAACCGAAGTGAATACCTCTCTGTGGTGTCGGATTGTTTCCCATAACTCATCATTTTTTATTGCAGTTATTGCAAAATCGTTATCCATCATCATATAAAGGTCATATAAATGACGAGATTTTCTATTTGCATTCGCTCCGTTTCCAGCCACAGAAAATAATTCGTGTAACAAGAATGTTTTTTCCAAGAACGTCTTTCCTGCTACTGCAGTCGTAATATCCGAATCAACAGGCATAGTTTGAATGGTTGAGACATTCTCTTCTACAAGACTTTTCACCTTATTTACTTCATGAGGTTCAGACAATCAACGTACTCCGATTTCCAACATAACTACAGGCTTCAAATAATCCGGTTCGCCTTGAATCACACTCTGATATGTTATCCAAATCTTACGTGGTTCAGGGTATGCGTTGTCGCCTTCTCCGTCTTTTTCCGGTTCTATCGTGCATAATGAATCTAAACCATATTGCTTAACAGCTTCGCATAATGCATTGAAAAAATCTTTGCGTACAAATATTGACGCTTCTTTACGAAGTTTCTTCAATTGTTTTTTTGTCAGATCACCTTCTAAACCAAATTGAGAACGGTCAATGGCAAGGTCGATATCTTCAGAAAATCTGCTGATGAGTTTTCCAACCTTACTCAATGAAGTGACTCCTTTGAATATCAGTTTGTCTGCAAATGGTAGAGTGAAGACAATTTACAATATAGCAGTAACCCGCAAATCTTTCTCTATAGCCTGCGCAGGTAAACCTATACGACCTTCAACAGCCTGTAAAACCTGCCGCTGTTCTTCTACCGAAAGACTGAAATAGTTATTCATATGCTTTTTTAATTATTTCTCTAATCCATACAGACATTAGCTTTAAGTCCGACATAACAGACTCTTTTGGTTCGTTCTGCAATAACTCACCAATCCGTTTAATCTGCCAATCTTCTACATTTTCTTTCTTTAATGACTTAAGAGCAAACGTAATCAGCATAGCTAAACGGCTTTGAAATGCCAAATTCTTCGGAACTGTATTCTTGAAGGTTATTCCTCTTCCATTGGATATTTCAACATGTCTCTTTGAGCCATCTGTAAGAAATACATAGTTCATTGGTACTTGTGTAGAGAGTCCAAGTACATTTAGAGCATAAGCTCCGGTTGGGACTATTCTTGCATGATCACGTTTTGCCATAGCTTTTGCTATTTGCTCAAATGAAGGGTGCAAAATTCCCAACCCTAATTTTTCTTCCACTTCGGGATAACAATATATACCCTGTGAGACCCTAATTATCTTACCTTCTTTGCAAAGTCTCGTCAAACTTTGTCTGATTGCATCTGGTGTGCCTAAATCAACAAAATCATCAGGAAAGAAAATGCTTCCTTTCGCCAATGTCATAATTTGCTGCTCCATTTTAGACGTTACGCTATCCATCGACTAAATTTTGTCACAAATATACGGTAAATTTGTGACAAAATACAAAAAAAGTAAGGAATAGCATCACGCAACACTGTCTGTATATGGACTGAGAACTATAGTATTGACGAAGTAAAAACGCAGGATAATAAGACTTGTCCGTCTTATAAACCTTCCGTTTTACATGATTTCGGCATTGCCGGATATCCTGAAAAAGAATAGTAGATATTCTTAATTATTCTCATTTCTGCACTGTATAAGGAATTTTATTGAAGAATGGGGCAGAAGTAACAAAATGCAATAAAAAGCATCGAAATAATTTTGGTAGTTAAATGATTAATTTCTACCTTTGTAACAAGCAAACAGCCAGAGTAACAAGGCGTTTCAAATACTGAAAATCATTGAAAATCGCACGTTGCTGTAATGGTGTCTTTTAGTTTGATAAACTTCTAAAATATTGAAATAGTGCGCATTAAGAATTGGGTTCGATTCCAAGTGGGACCACGAATAATATGCTGTAAATCATTGTTTATGGCATATTTTATTTTACCCCCTTTGATTTAATTAGTCCGATTTTGATAGGTTTTATTGATGAAAGTTAAACCAAGAGTTAAACCGATTATTATTGTTTTTGCAAATTAACGATTCAATCGTAAGTTTGCAAAAATATTTTCAATTAGAGAAATATGAATCAATTATACATCATCAAATTCCGAAATAATATCTTTTGCTTCAACTAAATTGCCGAGTCCGACAAGACTTTCAATAATGGTAGATACAGATAAACGGTCTTTGGTCTTGAAAGCTAAAAGATAAAGCATTGCTTCGGAAGTGAGCAATATAAACCGTTTGATTTCAGTGTTCCATGTAATGGTATTTATAAAACTATCAAAATTTGATTTAAAAGAATTACTGACAATTATAAACCCGATTTTTTTATATCCTTCTCTGTTTAGTTTCGGACAATAGTGTGATATATATTCTTTAATGGCTCTGTCGTCTGTTCCGAGAGTGTAACCGTTATTATAGGCTTTTGCATCAACGATAAAAGCGGTATTATCTTCTCTGAAACGAATGATTGCATCAGGGTTACGCCCCGTACCTTGTCCTAATACTTCAACTTCAAAATCCAATAGCTTAAATATTTCGGCGACTAGTTTTTCGTACTCGTTACCTTTCGTCGAAGATGAAATTCCTATCTGGCTACCTAATTCCATTAATTTTGCCACTCTGGGAATCAGATAATCCGATAATTCAAAACTTGCTTTTACTATTGGTTGCGATTCTTCTGTTTTTATTTGATTTTGAATCGGCTGTTTTGATTCTTTGCTTTTAGGTTGCGGTGTTTCTTGTTTATTCGGATTTCCTTTATATTCCCAAAAAGCGTGTTCAATGTCCCAATTTGAAATGATAGATTTTGTGTGTACTTCGAGTATTTTTCTTATTTCTTCATTCAGTTGATAAAAGAAATCATACGTTTCTTTTTGTGTTGGTTTATCTTGCCAAATACATATTTCCTGATAAGTCCGAATTTGTGAAGTGTAAAGAATTGCCCATTTTTGAGGATCTTGAATTTGCCAAAAATAAGACAAAAAGTAACCAACTGAACTTGGATTAGCTGTTTTTCGTTTATCCTGCGCTTTTTGATAAGCATTCAAACAAAATGATTCCAGCTTATCGATTTTACTCAAAGCATCAGGTAAATTAGCCGGCTCTTTAATGCATTCTTTCAAGACTTCGGTCAGTTTATCAATTTGTTGGTCGTTGTATTTGACTAATTGATTAAAAAACATTTGTCCTTTTATTGCTGTAAAACCCCACAAATTATTTCGTTTGTTAAAACTGTCAACATTGGTTTTAAATTCATAAATATCTATCTGACCGTTTAAAAACTGTCGGATAAATATATTGACTTGCACGACAGCTTCTAAACGAGCAATATCAATATTGTCAATTTCTTTGCCTTTAGTGTCAAAGACACGTTTGCCAATAGCAATATAGTTATCCCAAATGGATTGAATTTGTTCGATTTTATCGGATTGTATCATGATAATATTATCTTCATATTATTTGTTCAACTTCTTATTTGGTTTTTCAAGAATGATTGCAACTTCTTCCTATAATTCCTTTACATAGGAAAATATGCATTAAAGGTCTTTTTCTTCATTACTTTGCTCAATCGTGTCGACGAGGAAATTCAGTTCTTCCCGTTTGTGAGGCGGCAAATAAGCAATAGTCTTTTTCATAAGAATCTATTTAAGCAATTTACGGTTTTCGACTTCATGCAGTACTTTCATTTGTTGAATGGCAATTTGATTCAGTTTTACCAATCGTTCTTTTTGGGAAAGTCCTTCGTTGATGAATACTGCGTTCAGATTTTCCATGTTCGACAAACATATTAACTCATTGATGGTTGCATAATCACGGATGTTGCCGTTCAAATCAGGATGCTGTTCACGCCATTGTTTCGCCGTTATCCCGAATAAAGCGACATTCAGGACATCGGCTTCACCGGCATATACGATATTTATTTGTTGCGGTGTCAGTTCTGTAGGAATAAGATTTTGTTTTACCGCATCGGTATGAATGTGGTAATTGATTTTGGCAAGTTCACGTTTAGCACTCCAGCCTAATTGCTGTTGTTCTTGTTCTTTGAGCCGTTGAAATTCTTTTAAAAGATAAAGTTTGAATTGAGGCGAAACCCAAGATGCGAATTCAAATGCAATATCTTTATGTGCATAAGTACCGCCATATCGACCAGCTTTGGCAATAATGCCTTTAGAATTAGTCTTTTCTGTCCATTGTTTTACAGACAAAATAAACCGATTCAGCCCTGCTTCATTTTTAATTCCCCCGAATTCGGGGGAATTAAAATCGGAATTATACATTTCTTCCCAAATTCCAAGAAACTCGATTGTATTTTTATTTCTCAACCATTTCTCAATCAATGCCGGACCGTTCTCAATATTACGAACCATGTCGGTCAGAGATATATAGTCCTTTTCTTCAATGGTCAGAATTGTTACCTCCGTATCTTTTACGGTAATTTTTGCCATATGATTAATTCCGGTTACTGAAAATCTACAATTAATTTTGTCAATAAAATTCACTTCATCTCCCCATACTCCCTTATTCTCTCCTCACAAATCCTCTTTGTTATATCCCTCAACATCTCCACTTTCGGAATCAACGCATCAATATCCTCTTTTGTTACCTGAAAATTAGGATTATAACGAGCATCTACATAAGCCGCTTTAAGTAGTACAAAAAGCCGTTTTTCTTCAGGATTATTCTGTGGAAAAACAGTGGCTAAATCATCTGAGTATTTTTTAACCGAACCGGAAAGTTTAGAAAGGTTATGTTGCTTATTGCTTCGT
Organism: Bacteroidales bacterium; assembly: GCA_031553395.1. GTDB lineage: Bacteria > Bacteroidota > Bacteroidia > Bacteroidales > WRGA01 > WRGA01. The sequence continues at coordinate 118,047 of JAVBLR010000030.1, forward strand.
AATGTAAAAGTTAATCGAATTGTATAATAATAGTTTTCACAAGCTTGATGAAGGTTAAATGCAGCTTTTTTATACCATTCTTTTTCATAAGTAAATTTTGCTGTTTCTAAAAATTGATTTGCACTTTCAAATTTATCATCAAAATATTCCTGTGCTTGTTGTCGGATTTCTTCAAAATTAAGCTTACGTCTTCTGGCTAATTTATATTTATCACTGTTATAAAGAATTATGCCTTCCTGTTTAATCTGATTATAAAAATACCGACTCTCTTCAATCGCTTTATTAAATATTTTTATATCATCATTAATAAATTGAACCGGAGTATCCCTGTCAAAATCTTTACCAGCAAAGAATAAATCTTCTACATTATCGAGGACTGTTTCCGCTTTTTTATTATTGACTCCACTTGTTATCACCAATATATCAAAATCTGATATTTTGACGGTTGGAATGCCGTGTTCAACTCTTATTCCGCGACGGACATAATTATCTCTTGCATAACTTCCATAAAGAATAATGAATTCTGTTTGAGGAAGCCGTTTCCTGACTTCATTAACCAGAAAGTTCAAATCATCTTGCTTGTCCTTAGGTAAATACGCAATTGAGTCCTTCATCCGGAATTATTTTTGATGAAATGCAAAGTTATAAAAAACGGACAAAATATTAAACTTAAATTGTACATTTGTAATTCAATCCTGTTTTTATTTGTTTTGTTAGTCCGAATACAGAATGAATAAGACTAAAATTACAGGTAGTTATATCTTAATATTAGTTTTTTATTCCGCCTGGTTAAACGATCAGGCTTAAATACGGACGTCTTATGATTGCAAATTATTTCAGGGAACTTGTTGATTATACATCTTCGATGTTACAGTTTTCTTATTCCGAAATACAAAATAGATTTTCAGATTATCCCCTTTGTTTAATGAATTATGTTGAGAAGGATATAAATGAAAGGATGATTGAAATACGATTCGATAACAAAAAAGCAACGATTTCCTGCTTATTTAATAAACAGGACAAATGTAATGCTACTTTTCTTTTCTTTGATTGTTCAACGGACGAGGACTTATTTATCAGCTACCTGACGGAAAAGTCAAGTTATAATTTCAGGAAATGTAGTTGGATTATGGAAAATTGCTATGCAAAGGTAAACGAAGAAAATTCTGATATAGCCTTTGTGTTCTATAAGTAAATTTAAACAGAATTTTAGCCTTTGAATGATTTATATAGATTATTCAAGGGCTTTTTTCAACTGAAACTGCCTGATATACTCCCCGATTTTCTTACAATCTATATTATATTTTATCTACTTGTTTATAAAATAAGCGAGGCTGTAGTCAGTCTTTAAGATCAGGAGGAATTGCAATTAATAGAACAAACCCCTGTAAATTACCGAATTACAAGGATTTGTTTTGTAGAGGCCAAATTGGGTCTCAATATATATTTTAGGACGACAACATTAGTTATTCTCGAATTCAGTTTCGTTGATTTTTTCAATAGACTTCTGTGTCGTCACGTCAGGCATTTTCACAAAGCCAAGTCCGCGAGAGAATCCTATTTTACAAAATCGATTTTTATGGCATTCATACCTTTTTCTCCTCGCTCCAGTTCAAATGTAACTATATTCCCTTCGGTGATCCCTTCTGGCGCATTGCTGACATGAAAGAAATATTTGTCTCTGCTGGAAAGGAGGTTGATAAAACCATAACCTTTGGTTGGATTAAAATGTTCCACACGGCCTTTTAGTACAGTTTCTTCTGTCTCTTCTTTTTTGGGAGTAGAAATTACTATATCCTCCAAATCTACTTTCTGCTTCTTGGTGGGATCAGGTGGTGTATCAGTGATTACTCCGTTTTCATCCACATACGCAATCATATCATCTAATGATGTACTACCACTGGCTTTACGCTCTTCTTTGCGTTGCTGTTTCTCTTTTCTCTTTTGTTGTTTGTTTTTTTCTACTTCTCTTTTGTTAAATGAATTTGATTTTGCCATTAAATACTTTTTATATTCTAATTATAATTGTTTGTTTTTGAAATTTAATTGACTGCAACAGGAAGTTTTTTCCCTGTTAATTTCTGAATGTCTTTCAACATCATCCGTTCATCTTGCGCGCAGAATGTTAAGGCTGTACCGGCATTTCCAGCCCTTCCTGTGCGCCCAATACGGTGAACATAAGTTTCGGCAACATCCGGCAAATCATAGTTTATCACTAATTCTAAGTGATCGATGTCAATTCCTCTGGCAGCAATATCCGTAGCAATAAGAGCTTGTATTTCGTGTGATTTGAAATCAGATAAAGCCCGCTGCCTTGCATTTTGTGACTTATTTCCATGAATTGCAGCACTGCCTATCCCAGCTTTAGAAAGTATTCGAGCTATTTTATCCGCTCCATGCTTTGTCCTGGAGAATATTAACGCCGGCCTATCTTTGTCTTTTTTAAGTAAATTTATAAGTAAATCTTTCTTTTCCTGTTTTTCCACAAAATAGATATATTGATCTATTGTATCTACGGTTGATGATGCGGGTGTAACTTCTACTCTAACCGGATTATGTAAAATAGACTTAGCGAGATTTGCAATCGCCAAAGGCATAGTTGCAGAAAAAAACAGCGTTTGTTTTTGCTTTGGTAGCATCGGCAACAGACGTTTGATGTCATGTATAAAACCCATATCAAGCATTCGGTCTGCTTCGTCGAGAATAAAGTGACGGATATGACTGAGTGAAATATGCTTTTGAGTAATCAAATCAAGCAAGCGTCCGGGGGTAGCGATTAAAATATCTATTCCGCGTTTGAGTTCGTCAACTTGTGGTTTCTGACCTACACCGCCGAAAATCACGGTATGACGCAAGTTGGTATATTTGGCATAATCGCTGAAACATTCTTCAATTTGTATTGCCAGTTCACGTGTTGGGGTTAGTATTAATGCTTTTATTTCCCGTCGTTGTCCTTTAGGTTGCGATCCATCGAGTTGCTGAATGATAGGTATTGCGAAAGCTGCTGTTTTACCCGTCCCTGTCTGGGCTATACCCAATAAGTCCCTTCCAGTAAGTGCAATAGGTATTGCCTGCTCTTGTATGGGGGTAGGTGTTTCGTATTCTTTATTGATAAGAGCTTTCAATATAGGCTCTGAAATATTTAATTCTTTAAATGTCATGTTGTTAATTTTGTTTTAATTGATGGCCTGAATAACGGCCTGTTCTGTTTTTTTGAAAATTTCGGAAAAAGGCATATCCTTTACAGGAATAGGATCATGAATTATAAATTCAAGTTTATTTCCTATACCCAACGGAAAAGAACCCCATTTCGTCATTTTCCATGAGTTATTGATTGTTACGGGAACCATATGGGCAGATGTTGCATATTTGCAAAGAATTTTCAATCCGTTTTCTGCAAAAGTGCCCGGTTTGCCTGTTTTACTTCTTGTTCCTTCGGGAAATATGACAGTTGTCCGTTTGTTGCTTTCAATATATTGAGCCATTTCTTTTATTGCAGACAAAGATTGTTTCGGATCTTGTCTGTCGATAAGTACCGATCCTCCATGATTCAAATTATATGAAATACTGGGAATTCCCTTACCCAGTTCAATTTTGCTGATAAATTTGGGATGTACTTTTCGCATAAACCAACAAATGGTTGTGATGTCATACAGACTCTGATGGTTAGCTGCAATTATCAAAGGTGTATCTGTCGGTAGTTTATCCAAATTCCTGATTTTATACCTTGTCCCTAAAACATACGTATTGGCTACCAAAAAGAAAGACATTATATCTACACTCTTTTTATGAGCTTTGTAGCCGAACAAGTTGAAGCACAGCCATTGAATGGGGTGAAAAATAGCCAAAGTACTTCCAAATAACAGGTAATAAATGATGGAAAGAGGATATGCTATCAGTTTTTCCATTTAAAGTTGATTTATTAATTAGCCTTCAAGCGTTGCTTTCAAAAATTCGGCTTTCAAATTGGATATAACTTCTTTTACACTTGATATTTTTTGAGATAAATGGACATTAATGCCCGTGAAAGCATAACCCTTTTTCATATTGCCTCTCGCAGCCTGATAGAGGCACTGAACAATACAATAAGGACTTTTGGTATAATCGCAGGTTTTTATGCAGTGAAAAGGACAACTTTTCGGTACTTCCTGTCCTTTTTCAACGCTATGGATAAATTCGCCATCAATAGCTCTGCCTGGCATTCCAACCGGGCTTTGTATTATTTTTACATCTTCCTGTTTAGCATTTACAAAAACTTTTTTGAAAGTCTCGGATGCGTCGCATTCTGTGGTTGTAACAAAAGTAGTTCCCATTTGTACGCCCGAAGCACCCATCTTGATAAAACGAAGTATATCTTTTCCTGTTGAAATTCCTCCTGCAGCAATTACAGGTATATTTTTCTCGTCTTTGTATGAATTGGCTATGGCTACAACTTCTGGTATGAGGTGTTCCAAAGAGTACTGTTCATCTTCAAGCTGATTTACTTTGAATCCCAAGTGTCCCCCGGCTTTTGGACCTTCTACAACAATAGCATCAGGCAAGTAGCCATAATTGTTCTTCCACTTATCACATAAGATTTTGGCGGCTCGTGAAGACGATACAATAGGAACCAGTTTGGTTTTACTTTCACTGGTTAGATAAGATGGTAAATCGAAGGGAAGCCCTGCTCCGGAAAAGATAATATCAGCTTTTTCTGCTATTGATGTTTTCACCATATCAGCATAGTTAGTCAAAGCTACCATGATGTTTACTCCAATAATACCTTTGCTTTTTTCTTTCGCTTTACTGATTTCTTCTTTTAATCCTAAAATGCATTTATTCAAATAATCTCCCGAATATTTGTGATAAATTAAACCTAACCCTGCAGCAGATATTACACCAATACCGCCTTCATTGGCTACAGCCGAAGCTAATCCTGATAAGGAAACTCCCACGCCCATTCCACCTTGAATAACAGGAAGTTTTACTTCCAAACTACCTATAAAAAATGATTTCATCCTTTTCGCAAAAATGTGTCACGATAATTGTGATATACACCTTCGCGACTTGTTAATACTATTATAAACAAGAAAGTTGATTTTGATGTCGACTTTGACCATGGGAAGACCTGCAAACCAATTGCAGAGCAAAACATTGAGAAGAGAGATACAATATAAACTTGATTGTTCAAGCCGCAAAGGTAAAAAAATAAATTGACTTTTAATTAATTGAGTAATAATTTTCGGGGCAAACGCATAAAAAGTTTAATATTTTGATTTTTAGATAGATATAAAATACTCAGGTAAAATAAAATTAAAGCAATTGTCAAAAAATAAACCGATTGCAAAATTAGATGCGTTTACCCTGAATATTTTTAGGGCAAACGCATCTAATTTAGGTAATCAACTTTTTAAAGTATTTGGTATCATTTTCGGCTTTTCGACCATCTATTTTTACAATTCAACCGCCGACAGTTCGGCAAACGCTTTTTGATAATCGCGTTCGGCCTCCAACGCTTGGCTAACGGTGTTGTAGTATAAGCCCATTTCGAGAATGTAATCCAACAGTGATATTTCGCCCGCATCCAACGCCTTTTTCAGTAAGTCGGTATTGTTGACTGTCGCCAAAGATTGACGGTATTTTTCAGCTGTTGTTTTTAAACCTGCGGTACGACTGTACAAGATTTGAAGTTGACTGTAAAACTGTTGCCGGCTGTCTGTTTCCCGTGATTCGGCGGCAACCACAGCGGCTTTGGCTTGTTTCACCCGGTTTTTGTTTTCCCACAAAGGAATGGAAATACCGACAGTAAGCCCTTGATACTGTTGCCCGACCACTTTTTCGCTCATATATCCCGCCGAAAAAGTAGGCAAGTTCATTGCTTTACTCAATGATACCTGTTTTTTGCCGACTTCTATTTCCTGTTTGGCATATTCCAATGTCGGATTTTTTTCGGCGGCTTGTGCAAACCAATCATCAAAATTAACGGGAAGCGAAATATTGTCGTACCGGTAATCGTTCAATGCAATGTCTATTCCGCCGTTCAGCCTTTTGAGTTGTGCAAGCAGAGCGTTTCGCTCAACATCGATGCGGGCTGTTTCGCCTTGCACGGTCGAAAGATTGAGTTGAACTTTGTTATATTCCAAACGGTTGGCATCTCCCCTTTCCATACGCGATTTGTAGCCTTCGGCAATGATTTCGGCATGTTTCAGGCGCACGTCCAATTCCCGTCTGAGGGCATTATAATAAATCAATTCGATGCAATACTGCTTTGCTTCCAGCAGGATATTCATGCGGTCGGACAAGTATTGCAGTTCCACCAGATTGTTTTGTCCGTCGGCGACTTTGCTTTTCATCCCCGTAAGTGTCGGAATATCGAAATTTTGTTTGACATTGATATCGGTTCGATTGCCGATTTCGCCGGGCTTTCCCCATAAGTAATCGAACCCCACTTCGGGATTACTCAGATAAATGCCCATTTTATTCTCCAACTTTTGCGCATCGGCAGTTTCACGAAGCGCTTTCAAGGTAGTATTATTCTTTTCAATGGTTGAAAGTACTTCTTTCAGTTGAAAATCGAAAGTTGAAAGTTGAGAGTGATTTTCATCTTGAGCAAAAAGAAGATGACCTCCAACCATCATCAATACCATTGATATTATTATTGTTTTCATTTCATTTCATTTTATTTTATTTATTGATTATTGAATATTTCACCCGACCATGTCCCGAAGGGAGTAAATATGAATAACCGTGGGTAAAACCCACGGAAAAGACGAATAAGTCAACGCCCTGTCCCCAAAGGGGGCAACCATTGTATTGCTGCCATTCGCCCCCTTCGGGGACGTAAAAGCAGAGGTATTTTCCTGCCACGGGTTACACCCGTGGTTATTCATATTTGCCCGCTTCGCGGACATGCTATAGACATTATATCTGATATTCATATTATTTATTTAGTTGAATATGGAAAGTTAAAAATCAGAACTGCACCAAATTCACTTTCACTTTTCAACTATTTCATCGTCCGTTATCACTTCTTCCACAATCTTTTTGTTGGTCAAGAGATACATAATCGGAATGATAAAACCGTTCAGGAAGGTTGATGTGAGTAATCCGCCGAGGATTACTTTCGCCATCGGGCTTTGAATTTCGTTGCCGGGAAGGTCGCCGCCCAATGCCAACGGTATCAGAGCAAGCGCGGAACACAATGCGGTCATCAAAATCGGATTTAAACGGTCTAACGAACCGTGCATCACACTTTCAAATGCCGACAGTCCTTCGCTTTGCAAGTCGTTGTATCGCGAAATAAGCAACATCCCGTTTCGCGTGGCAATTCCGAACAGGGATATAAATCCGATAATGACCGGAATACTGATTACGCCGCCTGCGAAAAAGATTGTAATGACACCGCCAATAAGCGCCAACGGAAGGTTCAGCAGGATAACCGCCGATTGGGTTATACTTCTGAATTGAGCAAACAGCAGCAGGAATATGACCATAATAGAGAAAATGGACGTGATGAGCAGGATGCGTGAAGCTGCCTGTTCGCTTTCAAATTGTCCGCCGTATTCAATGTGATAGCCTTCGGGCAATTTCACTTCGCCATTAATTTTTGCCTGAATATCGTTCACTACGCCCCGCAAGTCGCGCCCTGCAACGTTGGCAGAAATGACGATTTTACGCGCCACGTTTTCCCGATTAATCGTATTGGGGCCTGTGGACGATGTAATATCGGCAATATAACCGAACGGTATTTTACGTCCGCCTGCATCTACAATCAGGTTGCGGATGCGCTCGGCGCTTTCACGGCTGTCTTCGTTTACTTTCAGCGTAAGGTCGAAAGCCTTGTTGCCTTCATATACCTGCGATACCACTTCACCTGCCAACATCACATTCACTATTTCCGCAAATTCGGTCGGTGTCATGCTGTATTTGGCCAACATTTCGCGTTTGGGTTCTATCTTTAATTGCGGACGTTCTACCTGTTGTTCCACATTGAGGTCGGCAATTCCTTCCACATCCCCGATAGAGGCTTTGATTTGATTACCTATTGAAAACATTTTGTTTAGGTCGGTTCCGAACAATTTAATAGCAATGTTTGCCCGCGTACCCGATAACATAGCATCAATACGGTGCGAAATGGGTTGCCCTATTTCGATATTCACGCCGGAAAGCACCTTGAGTTTTTCGCGGACTTCCGCCAATACTTCGTCTTTCGAGCGTTTATCAAGAACAAAAGGCGCTTCGATTTCCGATACGTT
>JAVBLR010000022.1:0-42924 GCA_031553395.1 Bacteroidales bacterium
ATGCCAGTCCTGTGTCTTTCCCATACCCGTCCAAACCAGTGAATCCGGAGCCAGGTAAACAAAAGCTGTATCGGGAACCTGTGTCAATAACTTATTCGTTCCATCTTTGGTATAGGCATTTACCAGGAACATCTGAACAGGTGTGGCATCTTTGGTGACTGTTAATTCATCCCCTCCTTCGGGAATAGGTGTTCCATCCGATTCAAACCATTCATAGCGGTAGATACCTGACGGTGTGAGTTTCAATACTTCGGTCTGGCCTTCACACATTACCCGTTCACCATAACTGAAGGAAACATTCGAGGTGAAGTTATTCCAGAATCGGCATTCTTCCATCGTCGCATAACCCGTAGGCTGGCTCGTGCCGTTATCGTTGGCATTCAGAAAGATTACCCAATGATCATAACTCGGGAAAGTAATCGATGAATAATTATTGATATAATAGGTGATTGTCTTGTATTCGTTGATCTCAAAGCTGACATTCTCCGAGGTTGAACCGATCATCGTAAATGTATTCGTAGGCGTATCATATACATACGTTTTAATATCCAACGGCGAAACAAACTTCGCATCCCCGTTGTTTCCGATTTCCATCGTTATTTCCAACCGGTTCAGTGCCGCATTGTACAACATCTGCGGGCGTTTGGAGGTAAACCGTAAATCGGGGCCAAGGTAAAGCATCTCCCCTTCGTCATTGAGCATGGTGGCTTGTTGAAGAAAATTATTGAAAGGACGATTCTTGACTCCGGAATCCTTGTCGTAAAATACAGTGGCCGGATTGATGGGGTATTGGGGAACTGTTAAATCATCGTTGATGTAGACCGGATTGTAGAAATACTTATCCCATACCTTGCGGGCAGGTGCCCAAAGTTCGGCTCCAGAAGCATAAACACGAAGATATCCTGTCCATCCCTTAGTAGTAGTATGCCCCGTAGTTATGATTTCGGCAGCCTTGTCTCCGTTTACATCAGCAACTATCGGATATTCATCGAGTGTTGTAGATATTACCCCTCCAAACTTTGTCAAATTATAGACAATAGTATCATTTCCAGTAATATGACTTTTCAGACTTCCGTTGATAATGCGTAAATCAGTTTCATCCCGGTAAATAAGTTCCGAAATACCATCTTGATTAAAATCAAAAAGCGACATAACCGTTGATGCGGAAGTATCGGAAGTAGTAACTCTCCACAGTCGGGTTAGCCTGTTGGCAATCGGCAGTGCGGGATTATAAGAATATGCATCCATCATAGCAAATCCTGTAAATGCAATATCCGGCCTACCGCTTCCCGTAAGGTCTCCGATAAAAGCGGATGAAGGCCCCGCTCCCAATTCAGGTTTACCTGAAGCAACAGGAATTTCTGAAATTATATTTGCTATCAACGTTCCCGTTCGGGGATTGTAGATAGTCATATTTCCATCAGGGCTTGAGCCTGTTATATTTGTTGTCGGAATAAGCCTCCACGTAACAACAACATCTAGAAAACCATCCAAGTCCATATCTGCAATTGCAATAGCCCCATCTCCGGCATCCGGTGCTATTTGAAAGCGAGTATAAGTATTTCCCGTCGATGCATTCAGATTGTTGATATTTACCTTGTAAATGCAATTTCCGGCTATAATCTCCAATATTCCATCATTATCAATATCTGCTGCCGCCCAAGATGCATAATGAGGGCGATTAATATTATTATTATCACCTCCGTTATGAGGCAATCGTCCAAAATTATACCCATTTGCTCCCAAAAATCCGCCGTCAACAAGCAATGTTCCGTTTTGTGCATTATATATCTTGTCATAAACAGCTACCTGTGCATTTCCCTTTCCCATAAAGTCTGCCACAATTGGCATGCATCCTGCCCAAGAATCGTCATTACTGTAAGATACCCGCCAACTCTCTCCCCAAGAAGTCCCATTAAACGTGTATTTGATTAATTGTCGGGCATCAGCTCCGGATGTCGCCGTATTGTTTGTTGTCAGGAAGATGGAAGCATATTTATTTTCATCAACATTCGCAATAACAAATGTGTTACCTGTTGTGTGTATTAAAGGTATATCTACTCTGTATTTTACGAATAATGGATTTGACAATGTTCCATCAAATCCGAAAATTAATAATTGAGTAGACCCTGCATTTGCTGTGTATATTCCTGCTACCATTGCATTTGGGTTCATCATAATTATTTCGTTTTGTCCGTCCCCGTCAATATCCCCCGTCAAAGGCGTTGTTGCAATGGATACCAATTCTTCAGACACAGCCAATTGGTCTATTTTCCAATCAATCTTTGGTATCAGCACATGGCAAACATCCGTAAAAACATTATCAGGTTTATTACCTATATTAATGTATACTTTAGCCGTTGATAAGTTTGTTACATTTCCTATTTTACATTCTATCTGATAAACCAGTGAATCTTTTCCCCAATAATTCGCTACCGCCCGGTAACGGATTTGATTAGCTGCATTGACCGTACAAAGCAATGCACGGGTGGGTGGTTGAAGAATCGTCATGGTTAATTCTCCATAGGAACAATCGCCCGGGTCGTCGTTATTCAGCACATTCCAAAACACGGTTTGCCCCGGTTCTACAAATACATTATCTACATTTGCCTTGATTGTTCCCGTAAATTGGGCATGTAATTTGTTCGGCATAATGCAAAAAAATGCTATTATACCTGTTAGATATAACAGCTTTACATTATTAGTAAAAGAAGTAATAGTTCGTTTTTTCATTTGTTACATTCATTCGTTAGTATTATGTAAACCTCACCCCCTGCCCCCTCTCCGATGGGAGAGGGGAAAAGCGGCAGGTGTTTATTATATATTTCTACCCCTGTCCCCTAAAGGGGAACGCTCTGAAGATGTGATTTTTGTTCCCCTTTAGGGGACAGGGGTAAAATTCTTAACTTTTAACTCTTCATTCTTAACTTTTTAATGCCTGCTGCACCGGCCTTATTTCTCTCTTATCATCGCGACAAAAAATCTTCAAGGCAAAACCCTTTTTGCTTCCGGCGCAGGGCACTAAAGTGAATGAATAATAAATGAATGAATCGCCAAACCTTTGATGCAGCTCAGCAATACCTTATTTGGGAAGCGAAGATATGTTAAACAAATGTAACAAAAAAAAAAAAAAAAGAATTTGTGTTAATACATTTAAGGTTTCAATATTTGAAAAGAAAGGAGATATTTTGTAGAATATTGGATTCTCGAAGAGTTGGTACTTTTATATAAATAAGTGGTTTAATTTAAATGAAAAGTAAAAATCGAAAGAGAGAAAGTGGAATTTTTGGGAAGTATGAGTAAGGAGTTAATTTTAGTTTATTGTGGTTTATTTGGTTAATTTTTCTAAATGAAAAATTTAATCCATTTGAATGATTAAAATAAGTGTAGCAAAAAATATAACAAAAAAGGCAACATTTTTTCATAAAAAAACTGCCTGAAATTTCTTCCAGGCAGTTTTCAATATATTTAAACAAATTCAGAATTACACAGTAGCCATATAAGCCAATAATTCAAGAACTTTGTTTGAATAACCCCACTCGTTGTCATACCAAGAAACAACTTTTACGAAAGATGGGCTTAATTGAATACCTGCTTTTGCATCGAAAATAGAAGTACGTGCATCACCGATAAAATCGCTAGATACAACTTCGTCTTCAGTATAACCAAGTACACCTTTCAATTCGCCTTCTGAAGCTTCTTTCATTACTGCACAAATTTCGGCATAAGAAGTTTCTTTTGCTAAACGAGCAGTAAGGTCAACTACAGAAACGTCTAATGTAGGAACGCGGAAAGCCATACCTGTTAATTTTCCGTTCAATACTGGAATAACTTTACCTACAGCTTTAGCTGCTCCTGTAGAAGAAGGAATAATGTTACCTGCTGCAGCACGACCACCTCTCCAGTCTTTAGCAGAAGGAGCGTCTACAGTTTTTTGAGTATTTGTAGTAGCATGAACAGTTGTCATCAACGCTTCAACAATACCGAATTTATCATTCAAAACTTTAGCGATAGGAGCTAAACAGTTTGTAGTACAAGATGCATTAGATACGAATTGTTCGCCTTTGTATGATTTGTGGTTTACACCATAAACAAACATTGGAGTATCGTCTTTTGAAGGAGCTGACATAACCACGCGTTTTGCACCGGCAGTAATATGTCCTTGAGCTGATTCTTTTGTTAAGAATAAACCTGTTGATTCAACAACATATTCAGCGCCAACTTCGTTCCATTTCAAATCAGCTGGATTTTTTTCTGCTGTAACGCGAATAGGATTACCGTTTACGATTAATTTGCCATCTTTTACTTCAATCGAACCTTTAAATTGTCCGTGTACAGTATCATACTTAAGCATATAAGCCATGTACTCTACATCGATAAGGTCGTTAATACCTACAACTTGAATGTCTTTTCTTTCTTGTGCCGCACGGAAAACCAAACGTCCGATACGACCAAATCCGTTAATACCTACTTTAATCATTTTACTTTAAGAATTTAAATATGGTTTCTATCAAAAAACGCACAAAGGTACATTTTTTCTCATAAAATTATACCTTTTTTCTAAAAAAAAACGAGAAAAAGTAATAGATAATAAGTAAAAGGTAAAATGCTAAAATACAGCCTTTTTTATTTTTTATTTATCACTTTCCTTATACCAATTTGCATACATCTGATAATTATTAGCAATTCGTTGATTTATATTTTTTGCTTGCTCGGGATCGACTTTTTTTACAAATTTGGCAGGAACGCCGGCATAAATACTCCCCGGTTCTACAACTGTATTGCTTAACACTACCGAACCGGCTGCAATTATTGCTCCTCCGCCAATAACTACATTATCTAAAATAATCGAACCAATACCGATTAAAGCCCCTTCTTTAATTTTTGCTCCATGAATCGTTACATTGTGCCCGATCGAAACATTATCTTCAATTTCAATAACCGATTTTTCATACAACGTATGTAAAACACTTCCATCCTGAACATTTACATTATTTCCTATCCGGATAGAATTTACATCTCCGCGCAATACAGCATTAAACCAAATGCTGCACCCTTCTCCGATTACAACATCTCCAATGATAGTTGCATTTTCTGCCAAAAAACAATTTTCACCTATTTGCGGAGTAAAGCCTCGAACCGATTTAATTAAAGCCATCCTTTTTTTGAGTTAAGAGTTAAGAGTTAAAAATTAAGAGTTGAAGACACATTGCTTAGATTAAAAAGCTATTTTTGTTCTCTAATCGCAATTGCAAATGTACAACAATGCCAATAACTAATAACTGATAACAAATAACTATTTATGCTTACTATTTTAAAAGAACGTAAAACCATTCGAAAATATACTTCCAAAGATATCAGCAACGAATTATTGAATGAATTATTGGGAGCAGCATTTCGTTCGTCGAATACAGGAAACATGCAACTTTATAGTGTAGTTATTACTCGTGATGAGGAAATGAAGAAAAAATTAGCACCGCTTCATTTCAATCAGCCAATGGTTACACAAGCTCCTGTTGTATTGACTTTTTGTGCCGATTGCAACCGTTTTATCAAATGGAGTAAACAACGTAATGCCGAACCAGGATTTGATAATTTTCAATCTTTTTTTACAGCAAGTATTGATGCTATTATTGCCGCACAAACATTTTGCGTAGCTGCCGAAAGCAAAGGGTTGGGGATATGTTATATCGGAACTGTAACATATCTAACACAGCCAATTATTGATGTGTTGAATTTACCGGAATATGTAGTTCCTGTTGCGACGATTACTGTCGGTTACCCCGAAAATAATCCACCACAAGTTGAACGTTTACCTTTAGACGCAATCGTTCATCAAGAAACATATAAAGATTATCAACCGGAAGATATCGACAGATTATATGCCGAAAAAGAAAATCTGGAAGTCAATAAAGATTACACAAAAGAAAATAACAAAGAAACACTGGCTCAAGTTTTTACTGATGTTCGTTATACAAAGAAAAACAACGAAGTATTCTCCGAATCATTTTTGGAAGCAATAAAAAAACAAGGATTCCTTTAATTTGGTTGAAAGTCGTGAATATAGAAGACGTTAGAGAATATTGTTTGTCATTGAAAGCTGTTACAGAACATTTCCCTTTTGATGATGTAACATTGGTATTCAAGGTTATGGATAAAATGTTTGCATTGATGCCATTGGATACTGCTGAGAAAAGCATTTCATTAAAGTGCGACCCTGAAAAAGCAATTGAGTTACGTGCAAAACACAGTTTTATAACTCCTGCTTATCACTTCAATAAAAAATATTGGAATACTATATTTATTACATCCGAAATTCCCGACAAATTAGTCAAGGAGCTAATTTTGCATTCTTATGACGAAGTGGTGAAAAAGTTCCCAAAAACGAAGCAAAAACAACTGGAAACTATGTAAGGTAAGAAGTAAAAGGTAAAAGGTAAAACACCTTTTATTTTGGCTCAATATACTTATTTACAGCCTAATAAATTCATTCTCTTTTTACTTTTTACCTTTTATTTTTTACTTTAAAATTTAATTCCCTACATTTGAACTTCTAAAAATGGAATAAATATATGAGAACTGAAACCATCTATGCAGGATTAAAGCTTCGTTCCCCTATTATTATAGGCAGTTCGGGCTTAACAAATAGTGCGAAAAAAAATCTGGCTAATGAAAATGCCGGAGCCGGAGCAATTGTTTTAAAATCATTGTTTGAAGAACAAATTTTATTGGACGCAGGGACTTTAGATACTGATGATTATCCCGAAGCGCAAGATTATGTGCAAAATTATCTGCGCTCCAACTATCTGAATGATTATTTGAATTTGATAAAAGATTCGAAACGAGTTTGCTCTATCCCTATTATTGCAAGTATAAACTGTTACTCCACAGAAGGATGGATTGATTTTGCACATAAAATAGAACTTGCCGGAGCTGATGCTTTGGAATTGAATATTTTTATTTTGAATACTTCCAAACAGTTCAATGCCGAGAACTATATCAAATCATACATCGATATTATCCGTAAGGTAAAAGCCACAATATCTATCCCTATTATCGTAAAAATAGGACAAAACCACAGCAATATCGTTTGGCTTGTGGAACAACTGAGAATGGCCGGAGCTTCGGCTGTTGTATTGTTCAACCGTTTTTATCAGCCGGATATTGACATTTACAAAATGGAAATGAACTTAGCTGACGTATTCAGCGATCCTTCTGAGATGCATGGTGTTCTGCGTTGGGTAGGTATTGTTTCGGGGCAAGTTCCTGAAATTAATATTGCGGCATCAACAGGAATTCAGGAATTAGATGCTCCGATAAAAGCTATCCTTGCCGGAGCTTCAGCAGTTCAAATTTGTAGCGCTGCTTATAAAAATGGGCTTGGAATTATTTCTCAAATGAATACCGTTTTGGATGAATGGATGGAAAAAAACGGATTCAACTCAATAGCTGAATTTAAAGGAACGCTAAATTACAAAAACATTCCAAATCCATCACAATACGAACGAATGCAGTTTATGAAATATGTGGCATCAAAAGAATAGATATAAGAACAAAGACAAAAGAAGATAGAGAAGGACAAATAAGATAATAAGACTTCGTGTCTTCATTGTCTATGTCTTATCTTCTTTTGTCTTTGTTCTTATGTCTTTAATATATTAACCTTAAACTTATGAAAATCACCCACTTGATTTTATTGACAATCTTTTTGTTGATTATTTCATGTAAACCCAAAAACAATGAATCTAACACTAAAATGTCTCCACAAGATTCGTTGGCGGCAATTGATTTGCCTCAATTGGTTGAAAAGAAAAAACTCACAGCGATAACACTCTATAGTTCTGTATCTTACTTCATTTATCGTGGCGAACCAATGGGGTATGAATATGATTTGTGTAAAGATTTTGCCGAATCGATGGGTATGGATTTAGAAATTGTAGTTGCCAAAAATGTCACTCAGTTGGTGGAGATGTTACAAACAGGAGAAGGCGATATGATTGCCTACAACCTTCCCGTTACCAATGAGTTAAAGCATGAAATTATTTATTGTGGCAAAAATAGTATCACTCCACAGGTTTTGGTGCAACTAAAAGACAAAAATAATCCATTACTGACAAATGTTACCGAACTAATCGGTAAAAATGTTTATGTCAAGAAAAATACCAAATACGAACAACGTATGCAAAATTTAAATGCTGAATTAGGTGGAGGTATTTTTATTCATGACATTGATAAAGACAGTATTACATCAGAAGATATGATTGAAATGGTTTCGGAAGCAAAAATTCCATATACCGTTTCAGATGAAGATGTTGCGCTCCTCAATAAAACATACTATAATAATATTGATGTTGATTTGAAAATCAGTTATTCTCAACGGTCGTCATGGGCAGTACGAAAAACATCGCCCGAATTAGCTAAAGCACTTGACGAATGGCATACATCTAATAAGCAAGTTCCCAAATATCAAGCAATTATAAAAAGATATTTTGAAATAAGCAAAGAACCTGCCGCCTCACCTATTTTATCAATAACACATGGACATATTTCCATTTTTGATAACTTATTCCGGAGATATTCCGGTGTAACCGGATTTGATTGGCAGCTGTTGGCTTCTATTGCTTATCAGGAATCAAGATTCGATACGGCTGTTACTTCATGGGCAGGTGCAAGAGGCTTGATGCAAATTATGCCGAAAACATTCACGGCAATGGGAGAAAATCTCGAAGATATTAATAATCCGGAAGCAAGTGTACGGGCTGCCGCAAAGTATATCAAAACAATGAATGGCAGTTTCAAAAGTATCGAAGACAAAGACGAACGCTTAAAATTTATGCTTGCCGGCTATAATTCGGGTATCGGACACGTTTTTGATGCACAGGCTTTAGCAAGAAAATACGGCAAAGACCCCAAAATATGGACAAATAACGTAGACGAATATATTCTTTTAAAAAGTAATCCCGAATATTATACCGACAGCGTTTGTAAATTTGGGTACTTCAGAGGAAAAGAAACGTATAATTATGTAAAAGAAGTATTGGCTCGCTACGAATATTATAAATCGAAGGTAAAACATTGATAAATTAAGAATTAAGAATTAAAAGTTAAAAATTATATTGACATAAAATTCTTAATTCTTAATTTTTAATTCTTAATTTTAATCAGTGAAGGCATTAATCATTGAAGAT
Organism: Bacteroidales bacterium; assembly: GCA_031553395.1. GTDB lineage: Bacteria > Bacteroidota > Bacteroidia > Bacteroidales > WRGA01 > WRGA01. The sequence continues at coordinate 9,189 of JAVBLR010000022.1, forward strand.
GAGTCAGTTGCAGCTCAAGCATTGCAATCTCTTGTAAAAGAGGTCGAAAGTGATATTGAAATTATTTCAATTTTGCAAAGTATTGATGAAAGCGTTGAATGGTTTGGAAGTAATCCAATGCCTGACCTTGTTTTCATGGATATTCATTTAGCCGATGGATCTTCATTTTCTATTTTTGAGGAAACTGAAATTACTTGTCCAATTATTTTCACAACAGCGTATGATGAATATGCATTAAAGGCTTTTCATGTAAATAGCATCGATTATCTGCTTAAACCAATTAATAAAAAGGATTTGGATCGGGCTATCAACAAATTTAAAAACCTATCAGAAAAATCCATTGATAATACACTGATTACCAATTTACTTTCAAGTATCAAACAACTAAAAAATAGTTATAAAAACCACTTTCTTGTTTCCCGAAAAGATAAATTGATTCCTTTATCTGTTGCAGATATCGCACTTATTTACATTGAAGACAAAATAGTGACCGCAGTTACGCATGATTCCGAAAATTATTATCTCGACCAACCATTGGATGTTATTTCGGAACAATTAGACCCGGCATGTTTTTTTCGTGCCAACCGGCAATATATCATTGCCCGGAAAGCCGTAAAGGATATTTCTTTGTGGTTTGGCAGTAAACTATCTATTAATATGAAAGTTCCTGTTCCTGAGAAGATAATTGTAAGCAAAGCCAAAACTGGAGAATTAAAAAAGTGGTTAACAAATTAGGGGGCTTTTGTTTACCAGCTTCCGCCTGCCCCACCGCCACCAAAGCTTCCGCCACCGCCACCGGAAAAACCGCCACCAAAGCCTCCTCCTCCGAAACTTCCCCGACCTCCTGAAAAGCCACCGAAGCCACCTCCGGATGAAGGTGGAAAAAACATTCCTCCTCCCGAACGCCGGCTACCTCCTCGTCCAATATCTTGTCCATTGTTGTTATTATCTGAAGAAGAGAAAACAACAACAAGAATGATGACAATAATAATGATAAGTAAAATGGTTGAACCGCCGAGCCCATCTCCATCATCTTTGGCATCAGCCTTATATTCTCCCGATAAATAATCAATCATCTGATTTATTCCGGATTGAATGCCATTAAAGTATTGATTTTCTCGGAAATAAGGAATTATATTCTGTTCGATAATTCTCCGGCAAATAGCATCAGGCAAAGCGCCTTCCAATCCATATCCGGTGGCAATAAATACTTCTCCGCGTTCATTTCCAACTTTAGGTTTCACTAAAAGAACAGCGCCATTATCTTTTCCTTTTTGTCCTACACCCCATTTCTCACCTATTTCATAAGCAAACTGAGCTTTGTCATATCCATTAAAAGAATTAACAATAACAACATAAATTTGCGTGGATGTACTATCATGATAAGCGCGTAATTCGGTTTCGAGTGCTTGTTGTTCTTGAGTGGATAATAATCCGGAAAAATCATTTACCAATCTCGGAGGAGACATAGGTTCGGGAATGTCTTGTGCAGAAGAAAAAAATGAAAGCACAAAACAACCAAAAATGAAAAAAAAACGAATAAAACCTATGTTTGTCATAATTTAGTTACAAGTTACAGGTTACGAGTTACAGGTAAGAAATCACGTGTAGTTCGTAACCGAAATAATTTTAGAGTCGTGCCAATTAAGAGGTAGTAAAATAATAATTATCTAATCAAATGAAATCTCATCCGATAATTCATTGACATCGTTCTCTTTTGCAGGAAAATATTGTTTGAGCAGGATTCCAACTTCCTCAATGCCTTTACACAAACCTTCTACAATTTTATCTTGCTTAAAATAAGACCGCATTATATCTACAGCCTCATCCCAAAAATTTTCTTTCACAACAGCATTGATTCCGGCATCTCCAATAATGGCTAATTGCTTGTCTTCAGGAGCAATATAAATAAGAGTTCCATTCCGAAGTTCCGTTTTATGCATTTTTAAACGGGCAAATACATCCGCTGCACGATCCAATACATTCCCTTTACAATGGCTGGCAATATGTACCCGGATTTCTCCAGAAGTCATGTTCTCGGCTTCACGAATAGCCTGAACAACTGTTTTTTGGTCACTTATTGATAACACTTTTTGTTGTTATTTGTTGTTGGTTGTTAGTTATTGGTTCTTTTATTTCAAAAATATCTAAGAACCAATAACTAACAATCAATAACCTTATTTTCTAAAATTGAACTGTCGGCGCTTTTTCTGCACCGGGTTCTGATTCAAAATATGCTTTTTTACTGAATCCAAACCAGCCGGCATAAATTACACGCGGAAACTGACGAATGTATGCATTGTAATCTTGAACCGTTTCGTTGAATTTCTTTCGTTCAACTGCAATGCGATTTTCTGTTCCTTCGAGTTGAGATTGAAGTTCGAGGAAGTTTTGGTTCGCTTTTAATTCCGGATAATTTTCAGTTATCGCCAATAATTTTCCTAACGCTGCTCCTACCTGACCCTGAGCTTCCTGGTATTTCTTCAAATTTTCTTCTGTCAAATCATCCGGATTAACAGTAATTTGTGTTGCTTTAGCACGCGCATTAACAACATCAGTTAGCGTTTGCGATTCGTGAGTTGCATATCCTTTTACGGTATTTACCAGGTTAGGAATCAAATCCGAACGACGTTGATACACATTTTGAACTTGTCCCCATTGAGATGAAACGGCTTCTTGCTTTTCAACCATTGTGTTATAGCCACAACTCGAAAAAAAGGTCGCACAAAAAATAGCAACGATAGATAACTTAATAAATTTCATAGTCCTAATTAGTTAGAAGTTACAAATATTGGAAAATAATCAAATTAAGTTCCGCATCATAACTAAATTTGTTTTTTGTGATACAAAAGTACAATTAACAATCAAAAAATTAATGATGATTTGAACAACCTCTCCGTTATTAATTGTTAATTATCAATTGTTAACTTTAAAAAATATTGGCGTTTTTCTTCCTGGAATTTTTCTATAGAATAACGTAACATCGTACGAGGCATTTTTGTTGCGTATTTCATTAAAAAATCAGTCAAAATTTGTTCATCCTTTTTTCCGGCCTCACGCAACATCCATCCAACTGCTTTGTGAATTAAATCATGCTTATGATTCAATAACTTTTCCGACAAAAGGTAAATATCTTTACAATCGCCTTTTTTTATAAAAGCAAATGTAGAAACAACTGCAATCCGTTGTTCCCAAAGATTTTTACTTTCGGCCAAATCATATAAAGGCTTTCGTTTTTTATCTACCAAAAATCCTCCTACAATATCTTTTGAAGATAAATCAACCAGATCCCAGTTATTTATGTATTGTGTATGAGATAAATAAAGGTCGTAAATTTGTTTACGCAAATCTTCATCCGCCTTTTTGAATTTTTCGACCAGAATAAGTAACGCACACATTCGACATTCGTGCCATTCATCTTGTAATAAAATACTTATCTCATCCAACGGTGCATCTTTATTTTGTTTGGAAACGCTTCGAATAGGTGGAATTTTTATTCCTAAGAATTTATCTCCTTCTCCATATTCTCCTTTTCCCGTTTTAAAAAAACGACTAAGGATTTGAGCTTGTTCATTATCTGAAATATCAATCAGTTGTTGTTTAATTTCTTTTGCGTTCATATTTTAATTTTATGACTATCCATTTTTACCCCTAAATCCCCTAAAGGGGACTTTGCAGAAGTAAGATGATTAATTGTCAGAATGGTTTAAATTATTGGTTTTATTACACAAATCCGATTGGGTTGCCAAGAAAGTCCCCTTTAGGGGATTTAGGGGTAAATTAAGCAACAAATCAGATAATCATATTTTCAATTTACTCTTGTAATATCGGTTTTTCCTTCAAAAAAACGAATGATATTTTGGGCAGCAAAATGCCCCATTTCCATTCGTCCATCAATTGTTCCCGTTCCATTATGCGGAGAAAGAACAACATTATCCAATTGTAACAAAGCAGGATAAACATTCGGCTCATTTTCAAAGACATCCAATGCCGCTGATAAAATTTGATTACTCTGCAAAGCTTCGGCTAATGCCTGTTCGTCAATCAAACTACCTCGTGCCGTATTTATAAGAATAGCCGAAGACTTCATTATTCCCAATTCCTTTTTCCCGATAATATGCTTCGTTTCAGCCGTTGCAGGAGCATTTAATGAAACAAAATCCGAAGTTTTCAACAGCTCATCCAACGAAACATAACGGGCATTATATTTATTTTCAATTTCAAGAGGCAATTGTTTCCGATTATGGTAAATTATTTTCATTCCTGAGGCTATTGCTCTACGTGCCACAGCTTGTCCGATTCGCCCCATTCCAATAATACCCAAGGTTTTTCCAAATAAGCCCGTTCCCAAATTACCCATAACCCTTATTTTTAAGACTCCGGGTTGCCGCATTTTCCTATCTAACTCTGCAATTCTTCTTGCCGCAGCTAACATTAGGGAAAAAGCCAATTCGGCAGTTGGTTCGATTACAGGATCGGGTGTATTAGTTACAACAATCCCTTTCTTTGTGGCATATTCAATATCAATATTGTCATATCCAACACCAAAATTGGCAATGATTTTTAGTTTTTTGGCTGCATCAATCATTTCCTTATCAACCTTAAAGGCAAATGGAGGCAGCAACGCATCAAATTCACCAATTATAGGTAAAGCTTGTTCTTTTGTTATTGCTTTATCTGCCGGATATGTTATATCAAAATGCTTTTCCAGTTCGCTCAACGATTCTCGAAAAAGATTAAACGGTACCAGTACTTTTCTTTTTTCCATTTTTTATTCTAATTATAAATGAATTTCGGCATAATTATTGTCATCAAATAAGTGAGCAATTAAAATTGACAGTAAAGATAAATATTTTTATTCCTCAACATTTAGAAACAATCTGTTTTTACATGAAATCAGAACACCTAAATGCATTATTTTATGTTTAATATAAGATACTTTTACAATAAAATAGATACCTTTGCGGTCGCAAAATTGGAATGTACGGATTCTATTCTCAAAGACATAGTTTTGATTCTATTGTAATTCGTAAAAAATGAATTTGTAAAACAAATAATATGGCAAAAATAAAAGGGGCTGTGGTAGTTAATACCGAACGATGCAAAGGCTGTAACCTGTGTGTTGTTGCATGCCCGACAAATGTATTGGATTTACATAAGGATGTTAATAACCGAGGATATCATTACGCATATATGGCAAGTCCAGACGAATGTATCGGATGTGCAAGTTGCGGATATGTATGCCCGGATGGATGTATCACTGTCTATAAAGTGAAGGTCAATGAAAACGAGCATGTACAATGATATTTTTTTAAAATATGCGAGTTTCCATACATCCATAGTGTTAAAATGAAAATATACGTATGAATAAGAACGAGAAAAATACAATAATGCCTGAAGAAGTAAAACTAATGAAAGGCAACGAAGCGATTGCTCATGCAGCAATTCGCTATGGCACTGATGGATATTTCGGTTATCCGATTACTCCGCAGTCAGAGATTATGGAAACATTGATGGATGAAAAACCATGGGAAACAACTGGAATGGTAGTGCTTCAAGCAGAAAGTGAAGTTGCAGCTATCAACATGGTTTACGGTGGTGCCGGTTGTGGTAAAAGAGTAATGACATCTTCATCCAGCCCTGGAATAAGCCTTAAACAAGAAGGGATTTCTTATATGGCGGGAGCAGAACTTCCCGCTTTAATAGTAAATATTATGCGTGGTGGACCCGGATTGGGAACTATCCAGCCAAGCCAGGCCGATTATTTTCAGACTGTAAAAGGCGGTGGTCATGGCGATTATAAATTGATAACACTTGCTCCGGCTTCAGTACAAGAAATGGCCGACCATGTGGCATTAGGATTTGATTTGGCTTTCAAGTATAATAATCCTGTAATGATTCTTTCGGATGGTGTTATCGGACAAATGATGGAAAAAGTCGTTTTACCCGGATTTCAACCAAGAAAAACCGAAAAAGAAATTCGCAAAGAACAACCTTGGGCAACGTTGGGAAAACCAAAAGGACGTAAACCTAATGTTATTACTTCATTGGAATTAGATTCTGCTATCATGGAGCAAAATAACATCCGATTCCAAGAAAAGTACAAAACTATTGCTAAAAGTGAAGTTTTATATGAAGAACAATATTGCGACGATGCTGAATATTTGATTGTTGCTTTTGGTTCGGCAGCTCGTATCAGCCAAAAAGCGGTTGAATTGGCAAGACAGGAAGGTATTAAGGTAGGTCTTTTTCGTCCAATTACATTATGGCCGTTCCCCGAAAAAGAATTAGCATCTTATATTGGCAAAATAAAAGGTATTCTTGTTGTGGAACTGAATGCCGGACAAATGATCGAAGATGTAAAACTCTCCGTGGAATGCAAAATGCCGGTGGAACATTTCGGACGTTTAGGAGGAATTGTTCCTGCACCTGATGAAGTATTGAATGCTTTAAAAGAGAAGTTGGAAGTTAGAAGTTAGAAGTTTGAATAATGCATTCTTTCTTATAAATTCAAACTTCAAACTCCAAAATTCTTAAAAAAATGAATATAACAGATATAATCAAACCCGAAAACTTGGTTTATGATAAGCCAAGATTAATGAATGACAATCACATGCACTATTGCCCGGGCTGTAGTCATGGAGTTGTTCATAAATTAGTTGCTGAAGTAATCGATGAAATGGGCATGGAAGAAAAAACCATCGGGATTGCTCCGGTTGGTTGTGCCGTTTTTGCCTATAATTATATTGATATCGATTGGCAAGAAGCCGCTCATGGACGTGCTCCTGCACTGGCAACTGCCGTAAAACGCTTGAATCCCGACAGAATGGTTTTTACCTATCAGGGAGATGGTGATTTGGCGGCAATCGGAACAGCAGAAACAATCCATGCGTGTAACCGTGGCGAAAATATCGTAATTATTTTCATCAATAATGCAATTTACGGAATGACCGGCGGACAAATGGCTCCTACTACTTTAATGGGAATGAAAACATCTACTTGTCCTTTTGGCCGTAACGAACAATTGAATGGTTATCCATTAAAGATATCAAATTTATTAGCACAATTGGAAGGGACTTGCTTAGTTACACGTCAAGCTGTACATACATCTTCTGCTATTAAAAAAGCAAAAAAAATGTTGCGCTTGGCTTTCGAAAACTCAATGGCAGGAAAAGGAACTTCTATTGTTGAATTCGTATCAACGTGTTCTTCAGGATGGAAAACAACGCCGGATGGTGCCAACAAATGGATGGAAGAAAATATGTTTCCTATGTATCCGTTGGGTGATTTGAAAAATGTATAATAAAAGAAGTTTGAAGGTCGAAGTTTGAAGGTCGAATAATGCATTCTTTCTTTTAACTTCTAACTTCAAACTCCAAACTTCATAAAAAATATGAAAGAAGAGATAATTATAGCCGGATTTGGTGGACAAGGTGTGCTTTCAATGGGGAAAATATTGGCATACTCCGGATTAATGGAAGGAAAAGAGGTTACCTGGATGCCTTCTTATGGACCTGAACAACGTGGTGGAACAGCAAATGTTACTGTAATATTAAGTGATGGCCCGATTAGTTCGCCTATATTAAACGAATATGATACTGCAATTATTCTAAATCAGCCTTCCTTAGAGAAATTTGAAAAAACCGTAAAACCGGGTGGAACATTAATTTACGATGGGTATGGTATTCCAAATCCTCCCAAACGAACAGACATTAATGTTTATCAAATTAATGCGATGGATGCTGCTACCGAAATGAATAATGAGAAAACTTTCAATATGATTGTATTGGGAGGGTTGTTGAAGATAAGACCAATAGTAACATTGGAAAATGTAATCAAGGGATTGAAAAAATCTCTTCCGGAACGTCATCATCATCTTATTCCTATGAACGAACAAGCAATACAAAAAGGAATGGAAATTATAAATAAGTTATGAGATTTGAGTTATGAGTTATGAGAAGGACAATTTCGATATTTTATCTCATAACTCTTATCTTTTAAATATCTGCTTAATATTCACAAAAACATGTATCTTTGCGTTTTTTAGATTAACCGACAAGCTAGTGCTTTTTTAAAAATAAAATGAGTAAGTTTAAAAGAATCAGAAAATACAAGATACACCGCGAGGGCATAAATATTCTTATTTATTCGGGATTATTTTTGTTGTTGGTAAATTTCCTTATTTACAGGTTTGTTCCATGCAGGACATGTTTCTATGTCTTTTTTGGAATTTCTGCCTTTTTTTATTTGTTGGTTATCAACTTCTTTCGGAGTCCTCGCAGGCATTTCAATGAAGAAGATACAACCAACTTGGTAGTAGCGCCGGCAGATGGTACTATTGTTGCAATAGAGGAAGTTTTTGAGCCTGAATATTTTAATGAACAACGGTTGCAAGTGTCCATATTCATGTCTGTTGTGAATGTACATGCAAATTGGTATCCTGTAGATGGAAAAGTTATTCATGTAAAACATCATAAAGGGCGATTTCAGGCTGCTTATTTGCCTAAATCAAGTACCGAAAATGAACGTTCAACCGTAGTATTGGAAACTGAAACCGGAATAACGCTAATGATGAGGCAAATTGCTGGAGCTTTGGCTCGTCGTATTGTAACTTATTCTAAACCAGGGCATGAATGTGATATAGATGAACACATGGGATTCATTAAGTTCGGTTCGCGTGTGGATTTATATTTGCCTTTGGGTAGCGAAGTATTGGTAAATATGGATCAAAAAGTAACCGGTTGTAATACTGTTATCGCTAAATTAAAGTAAAATAAATCTTCAAAATACTTTCAAAAAGCTTTAATTTTGAAAAAAAGCATTCCAAATATAATTACTTGTTTAAATCTTTTCTGTGGCTGCTTGGCTTGTATCGCCGCATTCCGCGGAGATTTTACATTTACGGCTATTTGGGTAATCGCAGGTTCTGTAATAGATTTCTTCGACGGATTGGCAGCACGGGCATTACATGCATATTCTCCTATAGGAAAGGAATTGGATAGTTTGGCCGATGTGATTACTTTTGGTATGGCTCCAGGTATAGCTGCCTTTAAATTTTTACAACTATCTTTATTCCAAGAAGATGACGTATTAATTCCTTGGTTTATAAAGGTACTTCCTTATATTGCTTTTCTCATTCCTATCTTTTCAGCTTTGCGTTTGGCTAAATTTAATGTAGATGATAGACAAACCAGTTCATTTATCGGATTAGCTGTTCCGGCCAATGCATTATTTTGGGTTGGACTATTATCCGGATTGGAAAGATATTTATTATCCGGAATCTATATTCCTCTTATTATTATTTGTTTAGTGCTGATATTTTCTTATTTGCTTGTTTCCGAAATTCCGATGTTTTCTTTGAAAGTAAAAGATTTGTCATGGAAATCAAACAAACTTCAATACATATTGGTTATATGTATGTTGATATTTGTGATAATATTTAGATTAGGAGGAATTTCATTAGGAATTATAACATACATTATCTTATCAATTGTTGGTAATCGCAATCGCGACACTGCTATTCTTCAGAAATAAGTAGTTGTTTCAAATTCTCATTTTTTCTTAAATTAACTTATCAATCTTTGGTAACCTCAAGGTTTAGGAGAAGATTTCATACCTTTCGGAATATTTTATCAACTGATTGCTGAATATAAAATTAGTATTATGTCTTTTTTATTGCTCGTATTTTTTATATTCCTTATTATATTTTTCATTTTTCCGTACATTGGAGCAAAATTAATCCAAATGCTATTTCGTGGATTTCTTAAAGGGAATAGCAATGGACAATCTTTTTCAGGAGAACAGAAAAATAATTACTCTTCATACAAAAGAACATCAAAAAAGAGAAAGAAAAAAGTAATTGAAGAAAATGAAGGGGAATATGTTGATTTCGAAGAAATACCCGATAAACAAAAATAAGTGAAGGCATTACCCTTCACTTATTGTTTGTTTTTGTCTGTTCTTTCTGTAAAATCCTACTGTCAATACCGACAATACCAGAAAGAAAGCTAATTCTCCGCTACCCAGCGGAGCCACAATCTTCTGAGGATTGCCATCTTCCCCTGGAGGCGGGGCATACAACTTCTTGTCATCATCCGATATTATTGAAGCCTTGCTATCCGCGTTGGTAATCTTTTCCCAAAAACTTTCCTTGTCTATTTTACTCTCTTTCTCCGTTTGTAAGGTTAAGATTTCTTCTTCCTTATTATCTTCCGGTTCAAAAATGCCACAGGTTGCATTTATCGCACCCATGGATAATAATAAGGTACACAATATTACATATATCCGTTTCATATTCTTCATTCGTTTTGTTTAGTTATATTCGTATTCCTTTAAACCGGAATAGATAAGGATAATTTTATCTTGCAATCTTCGTCACCAAAGTTTTTCCGGTTGTACTTGTCGCTTTTACTACATAGATTCCTGTTGAGAGGTTGTTTAACAGTAAGGTTTGGATGTTTGATGATGTTTGTATCAATTGGCCTGAAATATTGTAGATAGCAACTTGTGATGCCGCTTCCGTAAAATTCAACTCATCATTTGCCACATACGCTTGGAATGAATTTGCATTTGTTTCATTTACAGATGAAGGAATACCATTTGTCCAAATGTAAATCCCTACCACATTCCATGGAAGTATCTTACCGGTTATTGTTACTCCTCCTGTAGGAAATTCCTTACTGGCTACCATACGAATAGTTTGTTTATCGGAAGGAATGGAAATTTTTTCTGTATTAGCCAACTGTAACTTTGCAAATTCGCTTACATTGGCTTTATAACCTATAAACAAATTATCAGATACAGAAAGAACTCCGGGAATAAGATCTGATTGGATTGCTGTAAAATCGTTATTTCCCAAACCGGTACCAGTGCCTGCACTAACTCCAAAACCCATTTGAATACTGGTATTTTCGGAATTACCGTTCAAACATTCAAATACGATGTCGGTTATTACTGTTCCGTTAGCAGGTTCTATTTGAATATACGGATAGTTTGTCTTTTGATAAGTAGCTTCGTCGTTTGCAAAAAGTGCAGCATTAACAGTGCTTACACCACTTGTTTGTCCAAAACACTGACAAGAGACTGTTTGAAACTGTACCGATTTTGCATTGGCAACGCCCGGATAATTAGGAATAACCAATTTCACAGAATTCTTACTTCCTCCTCCATTATGAATAACTCCTGAAGCAGAAAAATCTGCTATCGAAAGACCTTCTATTTTAATATCAGCATCATCGGTTATCCGTTGTGCTGATGAAGAAAGTGAAAAACAGGCGAATGCACTCGCTAAAAAACTTACAATAATGTACTTTTTGTTCATGATTTGTTATTTTAATTAATTTCGATTAATGATTAAAATGTGCCAATTATAGGGGCAGACACATAGGTCTGCCCTACAATTAGATTGATTACTTACAATAGATTTTTACTGATTTTGAGATATTGGCATTCGATGCCCGAACGATAAAAATTCCTGCATTCTGAATAGATAATTCAATTTGAGATGTTTGGATATTTTTTAGTGAATTTATCAACCTTCCTTGCAAATCGTAAACACCTACGTTTTTCAATGGACTTCCATCAACACTTAATACTTTTATTCTACCAAACTGACTTAGGATTTCAATACCTGACGTTGCTTCTACACTTGGCGTGTAAATATCAGTAGGGGTTTGTACAAATGATAAATAAAAACGGTCGTTGGTAAATAAGTCTTTGTTCGACTTTTTAAATGTATAATATGGGAATACTCTTAAATTGATCTGAGTTGGAGTATCACCGCCCAAATCTGTCAGATACACATCATAATTAGAAGCAAAGTTGTGAATACCTTCGAACCTGAATTCAAATTCGCCTGTGGTTGAGGTACGAACTCCCAGGAAAATAGGTTCTTTAAGATTATCTGCATTTTGAATATCCAACAGATTTCCATCCTGAGACAATGTATATACTGTTACCGGTTCCGTGATATTGTTCAAAAATGCTTTTGGAACATCCACATATTCTTCCGGAATAAAATCGGGATGATAATACAGTAATGACTTATTAGACAAGTTTCCATTGGATACTTTTATCGATAAAAGCTCGGGATTGGATTCCGATGCAGTCAAACGCAATTTATCTCCAGGAATAGTCGTTGTCATTCTAGCATTTGTATATAACTCAACAAATGGAATTTTGGATTTTACCAATACCGATTGCATCGGAGCAATGTATTGTGTTAACCCACCGGTAGTTGTTCCTCCTGTAATATAATAGGATATAAAGTTTCCGTTTTCATCCAATAACTGATAAAACGGGTCTATCATTGCCGCATTTAACGATTGAAATTGTTTAAAATCCCAATGTGCCATAAAAGGATTACCTACAATAACCTGTGTTCCTGCAATATTAGCCGAAGTATTTAATGTAATTAATCCCGAAGGGGTATTAAGCACCGGTTCATAAACAAAGCGATGTTCATTGACACGATTTAATGGCACAGTATTTCTTGGACTGCAATTATATACTCCCGGAGACGATTCTGTCCTATTGTACATGATATAATTTGCATCATGCTTCGGAAACAGAAAATGTGTAGGAGTATGAATATTCGTATTCGGTTGATTATCGTCTACCCATGCCGAAAAACCATATCCGGCAGGCAATGCATAGTTGGGATTATTAAAAACACCTGTCCAATTACCAGCTACATATTTGCCGGTTTCGGGATTCTGTTTGTCGTATAAACGTGTATATACAAATACATCATCGTCGCATGGACGTGGGTCTTTCACATAATAATCCCCGGGAAACAAGCTCTGAAGTGGTGTCGAAAGCATATACCAACGGTTGCTGTTGAGCGTCAGGTGTACATACGCAGCATCATAATCCAAACTATCAGTACGCATTACTTCCCCGCCATGTTCAAATGTAATATTGGCACATTCGCTTGCGATATAATAATCGTAAATGGTATGGCCGCTAAGGGTTGCAGGCGTTAAATCGGGGTAATTCGAAATCATATCCGGAATCAGTACATCAGTACATTTACGCGGAATATTCGCCTTGGAAAATAGTCCCGCCAAGTCATTCGGATTCAGCCAGTTTTCGTAATTATGCCAATCCATGTCTTTGGCAAAACCTGTCCAGATTAATGAATCGGGGGCCAAATAAATATGAATTGTATCGCGAACAGAACTGATTCGCTTCGACTTGGTTGCCAAATCCCAGATCTCAATATAATAAGGCTGTACTGTAGAATTATCTTTAAGGATATCATAATAATCTCCTTCTGCCACCAAATGCGACGGGTCGTCCGATACCGGATCGTCGTACCATTTATACCAATATGTATTTTGAGGAAACACATACACTCGTTCGGTATTTCCTTCACACATTACATGTTCTCCCTGAGATATTGATAAATTACTACTTATATTGTTATAATACTTACACTCGGCCTGATTAATCGGATATGTATTCCCCTGCCAATTCAACCGGATTTCCCAGTAACCGTAACTGGGTGGCATAATGGTCGAGTAATTTGAAATGGTATATGTAATAATCGTTTGCTGCCCTACAGCTATATCAACCGTTTGATTATTGGAACCGATTAAATATTCGGTTGCCGGACTGGTATTGGTATCATATACATAGGTACTGATTCGAAGATTATCGGTATAACTGGCATTCCCTTGATTGTTGATACCAATGGTAATAACTAGTTTATCAGCCACATCATCGATATAGATTTTTTGAGCAACACGGTTATCAAAATACAAATCGGGTCCAAGATATAACGGTGTACCTTCTTCATTTAACGTAGTTGTCTGTTGCAAAAAATTATTAAATGGCCGGTTGATTTTCCCAGTGCCTTTTTCATAAAATGCGGTAGCAGGATTTACCGGATACTGTATCGGTTTTAATTCTTCATCAATATACACTGGATTGAACCCATGTTGATTCCATACTTTACGGCATGGTGCCCATTGGTTCGGAGTCTTGCTGCTGAACCACATGATACGAGTATTGGTAGTCAGCGGCTTAGCAGCACTATTAGGCTCTGGAGCTCCCGAAACTAAAATATCCGCATGACCATCCCGGTCAAAATCCACAATTATGGGGTATTCTGTGTGAGTAGCCGAATAGCAGGGAAAACCAGGTAATGTACTTGGTGATATCACCGGCAGTATATCCACTCCGTTTTTATTTAAAATACGCAAATGAGTTTCATCCCGGTAAACCAATTCTGCCTCTCCGTTCTGATCAAAATCGAACATAGACATGGTTGTACATCCGGAACCGTCAGATGTCGTATTCTCCCATATCTTAACAAGTGAGTTTGTCGCCTTATTATACTTATAGGCATACATACTGAGACCACAGGTAAATGAAATTTCAGGAGTTCCATCCCTGTCTACATCTCCCGTAAATGCACGAGATACTCCTACTTTCACGGTTACGGGAGCTCCGATCATTGTACCCGTAATGCCGTCCCATACATACATCATGGATGCAGTTACCGTATTTCCGGAATAAACATGTGTCGTAACAATTACATCCAATCTGCCATCTCCATTAATATCCGCGACGGAAACAAATCCATCCGATTGTGCAACACTCGCTATCTTTGTTACAGAATTTGTTGTACTGCTCCTATTTGTAATATTTACTCGATAAGTTGTATTTCCTGCCAGAATCTCCAATTTGCCGTCATTATCAATATCTGCAAATGCAGGCATACAAGCAGGAAAAACATAAGTACTGCTATTTATATTCCTATATGCCCTTCCTCCAGCCGGCAGTGTTGCCAATAGTTTCCCGCTTTCTGCAGCAAATATTTTATCTCCCGCCAATATCTCCGATTTTCCGTCACCATCAATATCTGCAATTATTAATGATAATGAAATATCACTGTATAATTGTCCCGAAGCACCAATTTGACTTGTAGTATATACAGGGACACTTGAAGTCCACTTCAATGTTCCTGCCCAAGTATAGCACTTCAATCTGTACATATCCGCACCTCCACTATTATAGCCCGTAAATATGACAATCTCTCCTTGCCCGTCATTATCAACATCAGCAATTAACAATGGCATAGTGGGATAAGTAGGCATTAACGGAACTTTAAATTTCTTCTTTAACTTCAATAAATTATCCAGTACGATAATGGTATCACTACCATAATTATAACCGGGTTGACCGGCAGCTGTCGAATTGGGAACAACAACCTCCAATTTTCCATCTCCATCCAAGTCTCCCACAAAAGGCGTTGCCAATGGATGTACAGATACATTACTCTGGGCTTTTTTTTGAATATCCCAAACTGTTGCCGGACGGGGTACAAAGCAAACATCCGTCATTACATTTTCGGGTTTTTCAAACACATTGATACTCACAATCGTATCGGAATAGGCTCCATTCTTGCTGCAAGAAATACGATACCTAAGTTTATCCTGACCAACAAAACCTGCATTAGGAATGTAATAAATACTATTGGTTGCCGGAATCTTAATCGCAGTACCATTTGTTGGATATTGCGTTATCGTTAAATCCAAGGTATTGCGGTTGCATTCTCCGAATTCATCGTTCTTCAACACATCCAATATAGCATATTTGCCAGGCTCCACATACGCATTATCGACATTGGCCTTTAAAGGAACCAAAGTTTGAGCATGCAAACCTGTTGGCAGCATGCATAAAAAGAAAGCCATTGCGCACACTAAGTACGCAGGCTTCTTGTTATTAAAAAGGATAGTAAATTGTTTTTTCATTTGTTGCATTCATTCGTTAGTACTATGTGAACCTCGCCCCCTGCCCCCTTTCCCTTTGGAGAGGGGAAAAGTGGTGGATGTTTATTATTCGTATCTTGTATATTTTTACCCCTGTCCCCTAAAGGGGGAACAAAAATCACATCATCAGATCGTTCCCCTTTAGGAGACAGGGGTAAAATTCTTAACTTTTAACTCTTCATTCTTAACTTTTTAATGCCTGCTGCACCGGCCTTATTTTTCTCTTGTCGTCGCGACAAAAAATCTTCAAGGCAAAACCTTTTTGCTTTCCGGCGCAGGGCACTAAAGTGAATGAATAATAAATGAATGAATTACCTTGCCTTTGAATCAGCTCGGCAATACCTTATTGGGAAGCGAAGGTATGTTAAACAAATGTAACAAAAAAAAAAAAAAAAGAATTTATGTTAATGTATTTAAGAATTCAATATTTAAAGGAAGAGAAAATTTTTTGTAAAATATTGAATTCTCGAATAGTTTATAAAAAACTGAAATAAAATTAATTAATTTGAATAAAGTTAAAAAATAAGAAGGAGATAATTGGGGAATATAGAAAGGATAATAGAAAACTCATATTTTAGTTTGTTGTATTTTTTTGAGTTAATTTTTTTAAATTAAAAAAAGTAAGTCTATTTAAATAGATATAAGTATATGTAACTAGTACAAATTAAACAAGCTCTAAACGCCTGTTATTTTTTACCTTTGTAAAACTTCTAATTTATAAAATTGTTATAAAACAATATTCAGTCTTTAAGAAGCATGTCAGGATCCGGTATTTTACGAAAGATGTTTTCGGCGTTATACCACAAAAACTTCAGGTATTTTTGGTGTGGACAAGCTGTTTCTACCATTGGAGGAATGATTCAGGTTACGGCATTAAACTGGTATGTGTATAAAATCACCGGTTCTCCGCTTTTATTAGGATTAATGGGCGTTTTTGAGTTTGGTCCGGTATTATTGCTTACTCTTTTTGCAGGTGTTTTTATCGAACGTTTTCCGAAGAAAAAAATCTTGCTTTTTACACAAAGCCTTTTTCTTGTTCAATCATTGCTTCTCTCAATTTTGGTATGGGCTGGTGCAACAACCTATTGGTATTTTGCAGTATTGGCAATAGTTGCAGGAATCGGCAACAGTCTTGATCAACCGACAAGACAATCTTACTTTGTAGAATTAGTAGGAAAAGATGATTTACCGAATGCTATTTCATTGAATTCAACCACTTTTAATCTTGCCAGAATATTAGGGCCGGCTGTTGCCGGATTAATAATGAAATATGTAGGAATTGCCCAATGTTTTTTAATTAACGGATTGAGTTTTATTCCTGTAATAATTGGTATTGCAATGATAACTGTTGTTGGAAAACCAAGAAAAAAAGATTCGGAAAAGAAACTTCTCAAAGAAATAAAAAGTGGTGTTGTTTATACTTTTACCAACCCGAAATTGTTACCCACTTTCTTGATAATGGCTGCAGTATGTACATTTGCGATGAATACAAATGTGATTCTACCTGTTTATGCAAAAGACGTATTATTAGGTGATGAAGCAACCTATAGCTTGTTGATGTCGGTACTGGGATTGGGATCGCTTCTGGGTGCTTTATTTATGGCTGGTGTAGGTGTAAATATCCGAAGTAAATACTTTCTTGTCTTCACGGCATTTTCAATCAGTATATTACAAATATTAACCCTCGCCGGATTACATTCAATAAGTTATATTATTATACTCCTTATTATTATTGGGTTCTTAAATTTATGCTTCTTAAACAGGGCAAATACTCGAATACAGTTAAATACGGATGATAATTATCGCGGACGTGTAATGAGTATTTATGTTTTGATAAATACCGGCAGTACTCCTATTGGAAACTCTTTGACCGGCTTGGCTATGGATACCGCAGGTGAAAAATACGGATTTTTTATTAACGGATTAATCACGCTTATATTGGTTCTGATTTTCTTTTTCATTTACAGAAAATATCTTGAAAAAGGCAAAGTAGTCGCCGATAAAGAAAGTGAAGTGACTGGAATACACCACTAAGTTGGTTATTTGTTATTCGTTATCAGATCAATTCAAATAACCAACAACAAATAACGAATAACATCAACCTTTCCCCATTTGATTAAAGCGATAGACAAATGAAACCAAGATGTAGCAAGTCAACATATTGTATTCATCGTCTTCGATATAGTTGGCGTTCACAGTTCGGCTGATGTTTAATGTTTGATGTAGAATATCGTACCACTTAACCCGGAATGTAGCCTGTTTCTTTTTCAGGAATTGCTTGCTGACTTCAGCATTCCATATCACTTCATCCGTATTGTATCCCGCGGATAAACCTCTTGTTGCTCTATAGTTGATATCCGAAGCCAACGTCCAGTTATAAGGAAAATACAATTGGGTATTGTAGGTTAATCCAAAAGTTGTATTCTGTTGATTTTGTTGCCCTTCAAGAGTATTATTGATATTCGAATAACGTATATTGCCGCGGAATTGTCCATAAAACCAACCTTTGCTGTAACTTAAACCGATATTTTCGTAAAATCCGAATGTTCCCGAAATATTCCGTTCACTTTCAGTCTTTGTTCGTATAAATCCAACCTTATTAGAATAACTTAACCGGCTTTGCGTACTGAACTTGAATTTCTTCGCCGCATCCAAAGGTGTAGTATATAAAACATTACCCGAAATATTCCACGTTCCGTTTTCATTGATGGGAGACGTGAGTTGTATTGCTGTAGAATCCTGATAAGAAGTAAAATTGATAATTTCGTTCCGTACAAAGGAAAAGAGTAAGTTTGTATTCAAAGAACGCTGAGTCTCTCTTTGATTATTGGTATACTGAAGCGATAAATTATGTGTAAATGATGGTAACAAATCCGGATTTCCCATGCGTATATTCAATGGATTAGTATTATTGGGAGTCGGATCTAATTGTGATATACTTGGTTGGTTTGTATTTCCTCTGTACATAAACTTCAGGTTCGACCGCTTGGAAAACCGATATGTAAAACGAAGCTGTGGAGAAAAATTTACAACATTTCTTCCATCTATTACATTCAGAATAGAATCACTTCCCGATGCGCTTCCATTTTTCACGTAGCTCGTACTTTGCGTGTAAGAAGGATTTACATTAAATCCGATATTGTAAAGATATTTTTCATGAACGGAATTGAAACTCACGTTTAATGTCTGGTTGACAAAATTATTCCACAAACTTTTGCTGTAATCGGGATTCAGAATAGAATACGTATCTGTCGTATCATCGTAATCATACGTTTTTCGGATATTATCGGTACGGTTGTAATTGATTCTGTAAGAAAATTGTAATGTGTTGTTAGTTTTCCATACAGGCTCGATATAAGTGGCCCTGAAAGAATAATTATTGCGGTCGGATGTGTTATATAATTCCTGATTCAGATTTTTGTTTTTCGAAGGATTCAGAAAAAATTCGCTATTGGATATATTTGTTCCATTTCCTGAATTATTGTTTATACCAATACTTCCCACAAAACTAAGTTTACGGCCTTTTTTCGCAAAATTATGGGAATAGGTTAAATCGGCATTAAACATCAATCCATTCGAATTAAGTCCTGTTCGAGAATTACTAAGATTGACTCTTGTAGAATCTTCATCTCCTGCCCGTACGCTTTGATAAAAATGATCGTTCGAATGCGATTTATTGTAGGACAATCCAGTGTTAAGAACAAATATATTCGATGTATCGGGTTTAAATTCGATTTTATAATCAAACGCGAGGTTATTAGCGTAATCGCGTTCGAATGATTGGCTTTCCCTGTAGGAAACGCTGTCTTTCAATAGGTTTTGCCTGAATCCCTTTTGTTCGACAGCTTGGTCGGTATAATTATACCGGATATTTCCTCCTAATTTCCATTTATCATTCAATGTTTTGGTCATGTTAAAACCGGCAGTAGACGAATTTGTAATTCCATTGCTTCCACCGGTTCCCCGACGGCTTCTATTCCGGATATTCGACTGTACCTGATTTCCATCATCGGCAAAAGCTTGGTTGTTGATGTTATTAGAATTGGCAACCAATGTAACTTGACTGTTATCATCGAATCTGCTTATAAATAGATTTTCTGCATGACGGGGAGTATCATTTTCCTTTCGATTGTCGGTAAAAGCACCAGCACCTACTGCCGCATTTGTAATCCAACCTTTCTTCATCCCTTTTTTTATGGTCAGGTTGATAACCGTTTCTTCCTCTCCATCATCAACTCCGGTAAGGATTTCCTGTTCCGTTTTCTTATCAATTACCTGAACCCGGTCTATCATATCGAGCGTAAGGTTTTTTGTAGCCATTTTGGGATCTTTTCCAAAAAATTCTTTTCCGTCAACGTATATTTTCGTTATTTGCTTTCCCATGGAAGTAATTTTACCATCAGGTTCCACTTCGACACCCGGAAGCCGTTTCAGCAAGTCTTCCACTACTGCGCTTTCCTGCATTCTGAAAGCCGCCGGATTATATTCCATTGTATCTTCCTTGGCAATTACTTCGGGTATTTCGCCCACAACGGTAATTTCAGATAATAGCATGGGATTTTCTTTCAGTTGTATTTTCCCAAAATCAATCTTGGTTGCTAAAAATAATGAAGGTGTGATTTTTTTATAAACCGGAGTAAACCCCATAAAACTAATACATAGCAAATAATCTTTCTTTTCTATCGAAGCGAATAAAAAGCTACCCGTAACTCCGGTTGCCGTATTCTTTACGGTAGAACTATCCGAAGGATTCAACAGAGTAACAATTGCTCCCTCTATCAATAAATCCTTATCGGTTTGTTTCTCGAAAACAGAACCCTTAATTTCCTCCCATAAACCACCGGACTGTTGAGCTTTAATTTGTTGAAAAGAAACAAGCAGAAAAAAGATAATGCTCCATGTCAATAATTTTTCCATAGAATGCGAATAATGACAACTTTTATGATACGAAAAATAGTGAATGGTTTAACCGTAATTGATGTATTTAACGAATATTTTATTTGTTTGATATTATTCAAGTAATGACAGATAAATCAATATGAGTATTTTTGAGAGAAGGGCAAATGAAACCGCATATACACAGTCTCTTTGCATTAAAATCACTATCTTTGCATAAATTTTTGATAATTATGCATAAGGCTGGATTTGTAAATATTGTCGGTAATCCGAATGTAGGAAAATCAACATTGATGAATACGTTGGTCGGGGAAAAAATATCCATCATTACAAGTAAATCTCAAACGACACGCCATCGTATCATGGGAATTGTAAATACGGATGATATGCAAATCGTGTATTCCGATACTCCGGGCGTTTTGGAACCGAATTATAAGTTACAACAAAGCATGTTGAATTTTTCGAATTCAGCGTTGGCTGATGCCGATGTATTGCTTTATGTAACGGATACTGTAGAGAAAACTACAAAAAACGAGAAGTTTCTAAGTAAAGTTCAAAAACAGGAAATGCCGGTTTTGTTGCTTATCAATAAAATTGATTTAACGAATGAAGAGGGCTTGGTAAAATTAGTCGATGAATGGAAATCTTTGTTACCAAAGGCTGAAATAATTCCAATCTCTGCAACCGAAAGATTCAACCTCGATTATTTATTGAAACGTATTCAGGAATTATTACCCGAGTCTCCTCCGTTTTTCGAAAAAGATGCGTTGACTGATCGTCCCTCTCGTTTTTTTGTAACCGAGATTATCCGTGAAAAAATTTTGACTAATTACGATAAAGAAATTCCATATTCGGTTGAGGTGATGGTCGAATCTTTCAAGGAAGACACAAAAATAATTCATATTCAAGCTGTTATTTTTGTCGAACGGGATTCTCAAAAAGGAATTATTATCGGCAAAGGAGGAAAGTCCTTGAAGAAAGTAGGTTCCGAAGCCCGAATAGATATTGAGACTTTTTTCGATAAAAAGGTGTTTTTGGAATTATTCGTAAAAGTGGAAAAAGACTGGCGAAATAAAGAAAATAAACTGAAAAGATTTGGGTATCAACCGGATTGAAAAAATAAATTAATGTGCTAATATTCCAATTGGGTTAGCACATTTATAATTATAATAAATGGGAAATATAGTAGCAATAGTAGGCCGTCCAAATGTGGGAAAATCGACATTGTTTAATCGTTTGACGAAAAGTCGTCAGGCAATTGTGAATGAAGAAGCAGGAACCACGCGCGACCGCCAATATGGAAAAGTAGACTGGAACGGACAAGAATTCTCTTTGATTGACACCGGCGGTTGGGTTGTTAATTCCGAAGATGTTTTCGAAGAAGAAATCAACAAACAAGTACAAATCGGAATCGAAGAAGCCGATGCTATTCTTTTTGTTGTCGATGTAATGAACGGAATTACCGATTTGGATGAAAATGTTGCTTTAATACTCCGGAAAAGTAAAAAAACAGTTCTGCTTGTAACAAACAAAACCGACAACAACGATTTGCAATATTCCGCTGCCGAATTCTACAAATTAGGATTGGGCGAACCATATTGTGTTTCGGCAATGAGTGGTTCGGGGACAGGTGATTTATTGGATGTACTTGTTTCTAAATTAGTTAAAAAAGAAGATGATGAACCCGAAGAGGAATTACCTCGTTTTGCTATTGTAGGTCGTCCGAATGCAGGTAAATCATCAATCATTAATGCTTTTATCGGAGAAGAACGAACAATTGTTACCGATATTGCCGGAACTACCCGTGACAGTATTTATACCCGTTACAGCAAATTCGGATTTGATTTTTATTTGGTTGATACAGCTGGAATCCGCAAAAAGGGGAAAGTTACGGAGGATTTGGAATATTATTCTGTTGTGCGTTCTATTCGTGCGATTGAAAATTCTGATGTATGTATTTTAATGATTGATGCAACCCGGGGCATCGAAGGTCAGGATTTGAACATTTATTCGTTGATACAAAAAAATAACAAAGGATTGGTTGTTTGTGTAAACAAATGGGATTTAGTCGAAAATAAAGAACAAAAAGCAATAAAAGCATTTGAAGATGCCATTCGAGACCGCTTGGCTCCTTTTACAGATTTTCCTATCATATTTACTTCGGCAACAACAAAACAACGTATTTTTAAAGTGCTGGAGACAGCTTTGGATGTTTATAAAAACCGAAATGTCCGTGTTCCTACTCATACACTGAACGAGGTAATGCTGGAAGAAATCGAACGCACTCCTCCTCCTTCAAATAAAGGAAAATATGTCAAAATAAAATACGTAACACAAATACCAAAAACTCAAGTTCCATCGTTTGTATTTTTTTGTAATCTGCCACAATGGGTAAAGGAGCCTTATAAACGTTTTTTGGAGAATAAAATTCGTAGTCATTGGAATTTTTCGGGAACACCAATTAATATTTTTATGAGGCAGAAGTAAATTGATTAAGAATAAAGACAAATGAATATCCCATACTCCAAATCAGGCAATTTCTTCTTAATGGCTGGTCCTTGTATTATTGAAGGGGAAGAAATGGCTTTAAGCATTGCCGAAAAGATTGTAGAAATTACTAATAAACTGAATATTCCATATATTTTTAAAGGTTCTTACCGGAAAGCAAACCGTTCCCGTATCGATAGTTTTACAGGAATCGGTGATGAAAAAGCATTGAAAATATTGCAAAAAGTGGGGCAAACTTTTGGGATACCTACTGTTACGGATATTCACGAGTCTCACGAAGCTGAAATGGCTGCTCAATATGTGGATGTTTTGCAAATTCCGGCTTTTCTTTGCCGTCAAACAGATTTGTTGGTTGCTGCTGCAAAAACCGGAAAAACTGTTAATATAAAGAAAGGACAATTTTTGTCGCCTGAAGCAATGCAGTTTGCCGCTCAAAAAATAGTTGATGCAGGTAATAATAATGTTATACTTACGGATAGAGGTTCGACTTTCGGATATTATGATTTAATTGTTGATTATCGTGGAATTCCGGCAATGCAGCAATTTGGGTTCCCGGTTGTATTGGATGTAACCCATTCATTGCAACAGCCGAACCAAACGTCAGGTGTAACAGGTGGCATGCCGGCCCTAATCGAAACTATTGCAAAAGCCGGAATCGCTGTAGGTGTAGATGGACTTTTCATTGAGACACATCCCGATCCTAAGAATGCCAAGTCCGATGGTGCCAATATGTTACCGTTGGATAAGTTGGAATCTTTACTGATGAAATTAGTAAGAATAAGAGAGGCTATTTCTTAATCTGTTTTAAAATTTTCACTTACAGTCAAATTATTTGTTTTTCAAAAAAAGATACGTATCTTTGTAATAAGATTTACGCAAAAAACATTTATTATTAATAAATTGAATTAGTTCCGGCTTCGGTCGGAACTCTTTTTTGTCTACCAAGTTAAACATACAATAAAAAAACGGAGGAATTTTATTATGGCAGCGAGCTATATGACAGAAGAAGGGTACAGAAAATTATCGGAAGAGATAAATTTCTTGGAAACAGTAAAACGCCCTGAGATTTCGCGTCAAATTGCGGAAGCTCGTGATAAAGGCGATTTGTCTGAAAATGCAGAGTATGATGCAGCTAAAGAAGCTCAAGGCTTGTTGGAAATGAAAATAGCCCAACTAAAAGATGTGCTGGCTAATGCCCGGCTTATTGATGAAAGCAAGCTTACTACCGATAGTGTACAGATTTTGAATAAAGTA
Source organism: Bacteroidales bacterium (assembly GCA_031553395.1). Taxonomy (GTDB): domain Bacteria; phylum Bacteroidota; class Bacteroidia; order Bacteroidales; family WRGA01; genus WRGA01. The sequence continues at coordinate 33,623 of JAVBLR010000022.1, forward strand.
AAAATACGTAACACAAAAAATAACCAAACAATGGAATACACCCTTGTTTCAGAAACTGAAGCAAACCTGAAAGAAGGGAAAATTGCGATAAACACTCCCATTGGAAAAGGTTTATTAGGAAAAAAGGTAGGAGATATTGTTGATATAGCAGTTCCTTCGGGTACTATGAGTTTTGAGATTGTAAATATTTCGTTTTAATAACATTATTTATTTTTGATCTACATAACATATCAAACAAATAACTAAGAACCAACTATGGCAACAATATTCAGTCGCATTGTAGCAGGGGAAATACCTTCCTATAAAATTGCCGAAAACGAAAAGTTTTTTGCTTTTTTGGATATTAACCCATTAATGAAAGGGCACACATTGGTTATTCCTAAGCAAGAAACAGATTATATCTTCGATCTTTCAGATGGATTGTTACAAGAGATAATTGTTTTTGCCAAACAAATTGCTAAAGCAATCGAAAAAGCAATTCCATGCAACCGAGTAGGAGTTGCAGTAATGGGTTTGGAAGTTCCACATGCTCATATACATCTTATACCAATCAATAATGAGGGAGATATGCTTTTTTCGAAAGAAAAACTAAAGTTAAATCCGGAAGAATTTCAAGAAATCGCTGAAAAAATTAAAGCAAACTTATAAATGTAAAAAATCCTTTGAGAGTAATCCAAAGGATTTTTATTACTACAACATTTCCATTTTAACATAATTTTCAATCATACAAATATTTATCCAATAAACAACGAATAACACTTCCGATAAAATTTATCCACCCCAACCTTCCCTATCCAAATTTCTATAATTGATAGCTTCCCCTATATGTTGGGAACAAACCTTTTCACTGGAATCCAAATCGGCAATTGTTCGGGAAACTTTTAATATACGATCGTATGCTCTAGCTGATAGATTTAACCGGTTCATTGCATTTTTAAGTAATTCCAATCCAGCAACATCCGGTTGCGCATATTGCTGCAACATCCGACTCGACATTTGCGCATTGCAATAAATATCATCCAAGCCTTCAAAGCGTTTTTCCTGAAAAAAACGGGCTTTCATTACCCGCTCCTTCACAGCACTGCTTGGTTCTGACATCTGCGTATCTGATATTTTTTCAAATGGCACAGGGACTATTTCAATATGAATATCAATCCTATCTAATAAAGGTCCTGATATTTTATTCAAATATTTTTGCACAGTTCCTGAAGGACATACGCATGGTTTATCCGGATGATTATAATATCCGCAGGGACAAGGATTCATAGATGCTATCAACATAAAACTTGCTGGATATTCCACAGAAAACCGGGCGCGAGAAATACATATTTTACGGTCTTCCAGCGGTTGCCGCATTACTTCCAAGACACTTCTGGTAAATTCCGGGAGTTCATCTAAAAATAATACTCCATTGTGAGCCAACGAGATTTCGCCCGGTTGAGGAAAAGTTCCTCCTCCAACCATTGCAGCATCCGAAATAGTATGGTGTGGCGAACGAAATGGCCGTGCTGAAATAAGAGAAACTTCTTTTTCCACTTTTCCGGCAACAGAATGTATTTTAGTTGTTTCCAGCGCTTCATGGAGTGTTAATGGTGGGAGTATTGACGGAAGCCTCTTTGCCAACATGGATTTTCCAGCTCCTGGAGGTCCAATCATAACTAAATTATGCCCTCCTGCAGCAGCAACTTCCAATGCCCGTTTAACATTTTCCTGTCCTTTAACATCCATAAAATCAAGATCAAAAAACCGTTGATTATCAAAGAACTCTTCTCTTGTATTTACAATTGTTGGTTCAAGGTTGCATTCTTCATTAAAAAATTGGATAACCTCTTTGATATTATCAACCCCATAAACTTCCAGATTATTTACAACAGCTGCTTCTTTGGCATTTTCCTTTGGGATAATAAGACCTTTAAATCCCTCTTCTCTCGCTTTGATAGCAATCGGCAGAATGCCTTTTATAGGTTGTAAAATACCATCCAACGAAAGTTCTCCCATCATCATATAATCCTGCAACCGATCTGATTGAATGGTTTCTGCGGCAGCCAATATTCCTATCGCCAAAGGTAAATCGTAAGCCGATCCTTCCTTGCGAATATCAGCTGGAGCCATATTTACCACAATTTGCTTCCGGGGAAAAGCATATCCATTTACTTGTAACGCCGAAACAATACGTTCATGCCCCTCTTTTACAGCATTATCCGGCAAACCAACCAAAAAGAATTTGATTCCCTTATTGCAATTTACCTCGATAGTTACCCTTGTTGCATTAATCCCTTGTAATGCAGCTGCATATACCTTTACTAACATAACCAGATGTAATGTAAATAAGTTACGAATTTAGATATTTCAGGGGGAATTAGAAAAATGATAAGAGTCAGGCAAAATCTTAAGCAAACAATTAATAGGCTAATTAAGAATTAATTATAAAGATTATATAGACTATGTTTTAAACTCAAAATACACAATTTGAAGGAAAAGTATAAAGTTTAAATTATCTTTTCAGGATAAACGGATGAAATTGAATAACGAGTCCAACATGTAATACGTATTACGTTAATGGTTGATGCCACTGAGGCGTATTACGTAAAACGTAAAACTTTCATATCGGTTTCAATATGAATAATCTCATACATTTTCCCTACTGTTTCTTACCAATTACAAAAGTTAGACAATGTTATACTCATAGGCACATAAGTTAATTAAAGTAATTATTTATTAATTAAAGACAAATAAATCTCTACATCAACACAAAAACCTCTGTTAAAATTTATCTATAATTAAGTTAATATTTGATATTTACAGTCTTTTTATAAAAATAACACATGAAGGTTCGTAAGGTGGTGCCGAAAATCTCCGATTTACATTGAAAACATTTTTAAGAATTAGTTGTTTTTATTATAGAATCGAAAATAGTATCATTTTAATATAATAAATTATGAAAAAATTATTTTTATTATCATCAATTGTTCTTGTGCTTTTAAGCGCGTGTTCAAGTCCATATTCCTTAATAGATAGTAAGGTCTTAAATAATGCCGATTTGGCTTCTTATAAAACATTCAGGATTATTACTCCGGATGAAGGAACATTACCTCCTAAAATGACGTTGATGGACTACAATAATATAGCTGCTGCTATAAAAACAGAACTAACAAACCGAGGTTATACTGAAAGTTCAACTCCTGATTTAATCGTTAACTTAGGATTATCCGTTGCTACAAATGTTGAAACTAAAGATGCATTACCAGCTCCTTACGGCCCATATTTTATTGGTCCTCGTGCAGACTATTATAGAAGTTATTATGATGGTGCACAAATCATTTCAGGTATTGAAAAAGATGGAGTATTGGCAATTGATTTGGTAGATGCAAAGAAGAACTTACATGTTTATTCAGCTGCTGTGCAAAGTGTATTAGATGGTAATGGTGATAAGATTAAAGATTTGGGAGAAATACAAAAGGCTGTAAGCGTTTTGTTCTCAAAATATCCTATTCCATCCAAGGTTAGCCCTAAGAGTAAATAATCTTCCTATATATATAATAAAACCTCTCAAATATTTAAATTTGAGAGGTTTTATTATATATAGACAATCTACTCTATCTGTTAGATAATACAATATCAATAATTAAAAATCATCCGATGAATATAAGTGAAGTTTATTTCTCAATACAATCATTTCCTTCCGCATTTCATCCATTTTTTTCAATAAATGATTAATAACATCAATGCCTTCTATATTGATGGATAGGTCATAATATAATCTTGCATACCTCTCCAAATCATCCAGTTGCTCCGAAGAAAAATATTTTTCTTCATCAATAATATGAATATCAATTAACCCTGTTTCTTCCAACAACAGAAGAAAAGAAGGGTCTATATGTGTTTTGCGACAATATTCGCTTATAATTATTAAATCAGACATACTACATAATTTACAGTTACAAAAATCTATTTATTGGCGGCTATCGAATTACTTAAGAATTTGCCAATTCTTCAAATAATTTCTTTTGCTTATCGGTTAATCCTGTCGGAACTTTAACTTCAAAAGTTACGATTAAATCGCCGGCTTCACCTTCTTTTTTATAAACCGGAAAACCTTTTCCTTTCAGTCTCACTTTTGTCCCATTTTGTGTTTCGGGTTTTACTTTTACCTTTACTTGTCCCGTCAGTGTATTAATCATCTGATCACCACCTAATACCGCTTTATAAAGATTCAACGATTCGGCAACATATAAATCATCACCCAATCGTTTAAAAACAGCATCTTCAGCTATAACAAACGTGATATAAAGATCACCAGCCGGACCTCCGTTTATGCCGGGAGCACCTTGTCCGTTTATTTTTATGGTTTGCTTGTCAGCTACTCCGGCAGGAATTGTAATCCGGATATTTTTACCATTCACACTCAACGTTTGTTTATGGGTTTGGGCTGCATCCCGAAAACTCAAATGCAGTTCGGCATTAAAATCCTGCCCTTTAAATTTCCCTGTTCTATAAGAACTCCGGCTTCCACCCATTCCTCCGAAAAGATTTTCGAAAAAATCAGAATAACCTTCATTGCCTCCGCCTTCTCCAAATCCTTGATAAGACGACCAGAAATCTCCGGCATTTGCATTTCCACCGTATGCTTGCTGTTGTTGGCGTGCTTGTTCAAACTGTTCGGATTGCTTCCAATGTTCCCCATATTCGTCGTATTTTTTACGCTTCTCGGTATCACTCAAAACCTCATTGGCTTCGTTGATTTCCTGAAATTTCCGATGAGCTTCCTCATCATTCGGATTCACATCAGGATGGTATTTTCTCGCCAGCTTCCGATATGCTTTTTTAATATCATCGGCAGAAGCCTTTTTGTCAACTCCAAGTACTTTATAATAGTCAATAAAAGCCATGCTATAAATTCATTATTCTTTTGATAAATACAAAGATACATATTAAAAATATACGAAGAAATATATGAAGGAGATTATTATTGATGGTTTGATAATGAAGAAAGGGAAAATGATGTTATTCTATACACTTTTTATTCAGCAAATGTTAAATACACCCTTCCGTAAAAGAACTATTTTAAAACAGTTTATTAAAAATTCCCAAAATTTGTTACTTATCAATTCTATAAAATATAAACTTGTGATTATCCGTTTTTATAATATTTTAATATTCAATCAATTAAGAATAAAATATCATTGCCAATGTAACAGTGAATAAAACAATAATTCTTGTAAAAGACACAGTAACCAATTATAGATCAGCCATGAATGATGCTATTGCACCACAATTCATAATTTCAATCTACGTTTTTCGGGTAAGAACAAAGGACTGTTCCCTTGCTTTTCCCGATAAATTAAGTCCCTTGTTTTCAGGTAATTTTTGATTTTCAAAAATAATATGTTACTTTTGCAGTAAGATAATTCCGATTGAAAAAGAAAATTTCCATATTATTCATTGCACTGGCAACGATTATGACGATGTTGTTGGTCATTGTTCCGCATCATCACCATAAAGAGGCGACTTGCATGATAATGGAACGCTGCGAAAAAGACAATTCGATTAACGACAAGCATACCGCTCACCATGCAGACAAAGGCTTGCAGCACAATCAATCGTGCGTAGCCGAATCTGACTTTTATGTGCAAAAAACCGACAGTCGCATAAAATGTAAACTATCTTGCAACGATTGTGACAATAATATTCATCTTTTCCCCATCATCTATCTTTTTACGGACTTCCTGACGAGTTTTTCAGAAACCGCAAACCCCAAGCCCGAATACAGGGAATACATTTCATTTTACACATCCGAAGATGCAAGTCAATTCCACGGCTTGCGCGCTCCACCCTTTTTTAGTTGAAAATTGAAACCGGAAAGTTAAAGAATAACATTTTTATTTTTTGACTTCTCGTTGTGCCATTGTTCTGTTTTTGGCATAGTTGGTTTTCAATTTTCATGTCACCGGATTTTCTGTCCGATGAGGTAAATAATCATATTTTTTAATTCGTTGAAAAAGAAAGTGCAAACTCACTTTCAATTTTCAACGCTCAATTTTCAACTAAAATGAGGTACATTATAAGTGTATTCATTGTAGCAGCAATGCTATTTACCGGATGTAATTCCGGCAATAAAAATCAGAATTCCGCCGCTAAAGACACACATGAACATGTGGACAGCGACGGACATAATCATTCGACAGAGGATGGACACGACCATTCAGCCGAAGACGGTCATAATCACGAAAGCGAAGCCCTTAAAGCGGAAAACGGTCATGGCGACGAAATCCTTTTTACCAAGCAACAAGCTGAAGCTGTCGGCTTGCAAGTGGAAAAAGTTACGCCCGGAATCTTTTCGCATGTTATTAAAACAAGCGGACAAATCCTATCGTCACAAGGCGACGAAGCAACGATTGTCGCCACTTCCAACGGAATCGTATCATTTGCCAATCCGTCCATTTCCGACGGTACAGCAGTGAGAGCGGGCGAAGCCGTTGTAAGTATTTCGGCCAAAAATCTGCCGGAAGGCGACCCGGCGGCAAAAGCCAAAATTACCTACGAAACGGCATTGAAGGAATATCAACGTGCCGAAGGGCTTGTCAAAGAACAGATAATTTCCTCCAAAGAATTTGAACAAATCCGCCTGCGTTACGAAACGGCAAAAACAGTCTACGAAGCTCAATCGTCGAACATTACGGTCAGCGGAGTAAGGGTTACATCTCCCATTAACGGATTTATCAAAAATCGGTTGGTCAATCAAGGCGAATATGTTTCGGTTGGACAACCCATTGCCACCGTTTCGCAAAACCGCCGTTTACAACTGCGTGCAGAGGTTTCCGAAAACTATTTCAAAAGCCTCAAAAGTATCGGTAGCGCCAATTTTCAAACATCATACGACAATACGGTGTACAAACTTTCCGACCTGAACGGGCGTTTGCTTTCGTTCGGCAAAGCATCGGGCGGACAATCGTGTTACATTCCCGTTACGTTTGAGTTCGACAACATCGGCGATATCATTCCCGGTTCGTTTGTTTTGGTTTATCTGCTTTCAAATCCGCAAGACAATGTGATTTCTGTTCCCGTATCAGCCGTTACCGAAGAACAAGGATTGAATTTCGTCTATCTGCAATTGGATGAAGAGGGTTACAAAAAACAAGAAGTAGACCTCGGACAAAGCAATGGTGACAGGGTGCAAATTCTGTCGGGATTAAAAGCAAATGATAAGGTAGTAATCAAAGGCGTGTACCAAGTAAAACTGGCGGCCGTTTCGTCTGTAATGCCTGAAGGACACAGTCATTAATCCCTAAAGACGAAATATTATGTTGAATAAAATAATAAAATTTTCGCTGAACAACCGCATGGTTGTTTTGATAGCATCGCTACTATTGATGATAGCGGGAACCTATACCGCTTCCAACATGGAAGTTGATGTATTTCCCGACCTGAACGCTCCGACCGTGGTTATTATGACCGAATCCAAAGGCATGGCGCCCGAAGAAGTGGAACGATTGGTTACTTTTCCCGTTGAAACGGCGGTAAACGGCGCTGCCGATGTCCGTCGCGTACGTTCATCATCCACTACGGGATTTTCAATCGTATGGGTGGAATTTAATTGGGGAACGGATATTTACCGCGCCCGTCAAATCGTATCGGAAAAATTAGCGGTAGTCAAAGACGCTTTACCTTCCAATGTCGGAAACCCGACATTAGGCCCTCAATCATCCATTTTGGGAGAACTGATGATTATCGGACTGACATCCGATACCACTTCGTTGCAGGATTTACGCACGTTGGCCGACTGGACGATACGACCCCGTTTGCTTTCCACAGGCGGCGTGGCGCAGGTAACCGTAATGGGCGGCGACATCAAGGAATACCAAATTCTGTTAAACCCCGAAAAAATGAAACATTACGGTGTCGGCCTCGATGAAGTGATAAAAGTGGTAACCGAAATGAACCAAAATGCTTCTGGAGGCGTGTTGTACGAATATGGTAACGAATACATCATTCGCGGAGTATTAGCTGCCAACGATGTGTCTGTATTGGGTAAAACCGTTGTCAAAAGCATGGACGATGTTCCCGTGATGTTGGAAAACATCGCGGAAGTAAAAACCGGGAACAAAGCTCCCAAATTGGGTATTGCTTCCGAAAAAGGAAAACCGGCTGTGTTGATAACCGTAACCAAACAACCTTCCACAAGCACGATAGAACTGACCGACAAGTTAGACCGTTCGTTGGCCGAACTGCAAACATCGCTTCCCACAGACGTAAAAGTATCTACCGATATTTTTCGTCAGGCGCGTTTCATCGACAATTCTATCGGCAACGTCCAAAAATCGCTGTTTGAAGGCGGTATATTCGTTGTCATCGTTCTGTTTATCTTCCTGATGAACGTCCGTACCACTGTTATTTCGTTGGTAACCATCCCGCTTTCTTTGGTCGCTTCCATTTTGGCGCTTAAATTGATGGGCCTGACCATCAATACCATGAGTTTGGGAGGTATGGCCATTGCCATCGGTTCGTTGGTGGATGATGCCATTGTGGATGTGGAAAACGTATTCAAACGACTTCGGGAAAACAGACAGAAACCGAAAGACGAACAAAAAACCGTGATGACAGTCGTATTTGAAGCCTCGAAAGAAGTGCGTATGCCGATTCTGAACTCGACGCTGATTATCATTGCGAGTTTTGTTCCGTTGTTTTTCCTTTCGGGCATGGAAGGACGTATGCTGGCGCCGCTCGGTATTTCGTTTATCGTGGCATTGATTGCATCTACCGTGGTGGCATTGACATTGACGCCTGTACTGTGCAGTTATTTATTGGGAAAACCCAAGAAAGGCGATAAACCCGAAAAAGAACCCTATGTGGCGCGCAAACTCAAAAGTATGTACGGAAAAGCATTGAAACGGGCGTTGAAGCACCGTAAATGGGTACTCGGCGGCACAGGTGCGGTATTAGTGGTAACCATTGTTATTTTCTTGACGCTCGGCCGCAGTTTCCTTCCGCCGTTCAACGAAGGTTCATTCACCATAAATATCAGTACGCTTCCCGGTATTTCGTTGGAAGAATCCGATAAAATGGGACGCATTGCCGAAAATATATTGCTTTCCATTCCTGAAATAAAAACGGTAGGCCGAAAAACAGGACGCGCCGAATTAGACGAACATGCGTTGGGCGTAAACGTATCGGAAATCGAAGCGCCTTTTGTTCTTGATAAACGCTCGAAAGACGAAGTATTGGCGGAAGTCCGCGAAAAACTCAAGGTGCTTTCCGGCGTGAATATCGAAATAGGGCAACCCATTTCGCACCGTATTGATGCT
>JAVBLR010000007.1:0-61297 GCA_031553395.1 Bacteroidales bacterium
ATGCCAGTCCTGTGTCTTTCCCATACCCGTCCAAACCAGTGAATCCGGAGCCAGGTAAACAAAAGCTGTATCGGGAACCTGTGTCAATAACTTATTCGTTCCATCTTTGGTATAGGCATTTACCAGGAACATCTGAACAGGCGTAGCATCTTTAGTAACTGTCAGATAATCTCCGCCTTCGGGAATGGGTGTTCCGTCGGGTTTAAACCACTCGTAACGGTAGGTATTGGAGGGTGTAAGTTTCAATACTTCGGTTTGTCCCTCACACATTACCCGTTCACCATAACTGAAGGATACATTCGAGGTGTAATTATTCCAGAAACGGCATTCTTCCATTGTCTTATAACCTGTGGGCATATTTGCGCCATTGTCATTCGCATTTAAAAAGATTGCCCAGCGGTCGTAACTCGGAAAAGCAATGCTCGAATAGTTGGGGATATAATACGTTATCGTTTTGTATTCGTTGATTTCGAAGCCTACATTTTCCGAATTGGTATGTATCAACGTGAACGTATTGGTGGGCGTATCATACACATAGGTTTTGATATCCAACGGCGAAACAAACTTGGCATCTCCGTTATTCCCTATTTCCATCGTTATTTCCAACCGGTTTAATGCAGCATTGTACAACATTACCGGACGTTTGGAGGTAAAACGCAAATCAGGACCGAGGTAAAGCATCTCCCCTTCGTCATTCAACATTGTGGCTTGTTGAAGAAAGTTGTTGAATGGACGGTTCTTATTGCCAGAATCCTTGTCGTAAAAGACTGTGGCGGGATTGATGGGATATTGGGGAATTGTTAAATCGTCGTTGATGTAGACGGGGTTGTAACTAAACCTGTCCCATACTTTGCGAGCTGGCGCCCAGGGGTTAGCCCCGGATGAGGCATAAATACGCAAAGATGCATCATAACAACGAGGATCAGTTGGGTAAGGATAATCAGATCCTACAGCAATAATTTCGGCAGCACCATCCCCGGTTACATCAGCAACAATCGGATACTCATTAAGAGTAGGCGATGTCACCGGATAGAATGCAGATAGTGTATTGCCTGTTTTTCCATTAATGATCCGTAAAGAATCTTGATCCCGATAAATTAACTGAGAAGTTCCGCTTTGGGTAAAATCAAATAATGATAACGTTGTTGATGCTGATTGATCTGTTGTTACTCTATCCCATATCTTTGACAACTTCCGAGTTGAAGGATTATACTTATATGCTCTTAATGTGTAATATGCAGTCAATGCAATTTCAGGATAACCGTCGCCATCCAGATCCCCGACAAAAGGGCAAGAGGGACCATTTTTATTTACAACATAACGTGGAATATCATTTATTTGATTCGTATTCATTATTACTCCCGTACGAGGGTTATAAATATACAAAGCTGCATTTGCTTCTTGATTGCCATTTAACTTATTAGATGTAACTACAACATCCAACTGCCCATCTAAATCCATATCTACTATAGCTGTTCCACCATCACCTACATCAGGACGACCTGTCGCATCAGCCTTTCTTAATAAAGAAAATGAATTACTGGATGTCCCCGTATGATTAGTTATCTTTACTTTATATACGCAATCACCTCCCACAATTTCAGGCAAACCATCACCATCAATATCTCCAATAGCCGGAGATGAATTATAGACAAAATTACCACCACCTATTGAATACATGTCATGCCCGAATCCTCCAAAATTATATATTTTACTAAATCCTGAAGAGGGAATCATTCCGCCATCAGCTAATAGTGTCCCGTTTTTTGCATTGAACACCTTATCATACACAACTACTTGAGCATTTCCATCACCGGCAAAATCAGCAATAATAGGACTTATATAAGAATAATAGGGATTTGAAGAATAAGGCCTTCTCCATTCCTCAACATATTTACTTTGGTTAATGTCATAACTGAATTTCATCAACATTCTGGCAGTGGAGCCTCGATGTTGAGTTGCCAAAAAAATAGAAGCATAACCGGATTTGTCAACATCTGCAATAGAAACAATTCCTGAAGGGCGTAAATAAACAGCACTATCCGGTAAATTTATTTGCTGTTTCAAATACAAAGGTGTAGCCCTAGACTTATCATAGCAAAATATCAATAATGCCGAACAAGCATATCTTGCAGTTCCGCCACTAGGCTTTACAGCATTAAAAACAAGTATTTCAGTATTTTTATCATTATCAATATCTCCACACAAAATAGAAGAAGCTGCATAAACATATTCTGTAGTTTTGGCAATCTCTTTCATTCCCCATCCGATATTGGGAATCGGCGCATGGCAAACATCCGTAAAAACATTATCAGGTTTATTACCTATATTAATGTATACTTTAGCCGTTGATGAGTTTGTTACATTTCCTATTTTACACTCGATCTGATAAATCAGGGAATCCTTTCCCCAATAGTTATTTAACGCACGGTAGCGAATCTGATTCGCCGCATTGACCGTACAAACCAATGCTCGGGTGGGTTGCTGTAGAATCGTCATTTTCAGCTCACCGTAGGAACAATCGCCCGGATCGTCATTACTCAACACATTCCAAAACATGGTTGTACCCGGTTCTACAAATACATTGTCTACATTGGCCTTGATTGTTCCCGTAAATTGGGCATGTAATTTGTTCGGCATAATGCAAAAAAATGCTATTATACCTATTAGATATAACAGCTTTACATTATTAGTAAAAGAAGTAATAGTTCGTTTTTTCATTTGTTACATTCATTTAGGAGCCCCTCCTAAATCCTCCCCCATAGGGAGGACTTGGCAGAGGTGGGATGTTATTCATTTTTGTTCATTACTCATTATTTTACCCCTATCCCCTAAAGGGGGACGGGATTTTCATTATTAGTGCATTTTTTGTTATGGCTTAAAACTTAACATCATTATTTTAAAAAATACGAGAATCTCTTTATCTGTGCGTTCCCCTTTAGGGGACAGGGGTGAAACTCTTAACTTTTTAATGCCTGCTGCACCGGCCTTATTTCTATTTTGTCATCGCGACAAAAAATAAGCAAGGGCAATTTTTGGTTTTGCTTCCGGCGCAGGGCACTAAAGTGAATGAATAATAAATGAATGAATTACCATGCCTTTGAACAGGCACGACAATACCTTATTTGGGAAGCGAAGATATGTTAAACAAATGTAACAAAAAAAAAAAAAAAAGAATCTATGTTAATGTATTTAAGAGTTGAATATTTGAAAGAAGAGAAAAAATTTTGTAAAATATTGGGCTCTTAAAGAGTTTACAAAAAACTGAAATTAAATAGATTAATTTCAATAAAATTAAAAAAGGAAGTAGATGATTGGGGAATTTAAAAAGAATGATAACAAATTTATATTCTAGTTTATTATCTTTTTTTGAGTTAATTTTTTTAAATAAAAAAAAGCAAACTCAAATCATATAGTTTTGAGCTTGCTTTTTAGAAAGGTATTTAGAGCCTATTTTATTATTAAAGAAATCAAGGCAATCGTAAAAGATTTTACCAGGGCTTAACTTTAATTACCATTCTCAATCATTGGTATTTTTTTTGCCGGCTGTTTTTTTTTACTTTTAAGACTTTCCAACTCTTCTTTCAATTCTTTAATTTCGTCACTTTGATTATGAATTGTTGTAACCAAAGAATTTAATTCTTCGTTATCAATCGATGCCGGAAATTTGGAATTCACACGATCTATGAAATCACTTAAAACATTCATATATGTATTAAATGCCTCATATGGAGACTCATACGGACTAAAGTGCGCATGCATTGCCCCATCCGAGAAATGTTTGGTACACATGTAAAAGAAATGATCACAAGATTGTAAATAGAGCCAATCTTGTTTCAAACGACGATCGTCGCAAAGACGAACTCTTTCGGCAATGCTATATAATTTTTCAAAAGCTTCTTTTTGCAGAATATTACCTAACCATGCACTCAAATCCCGTTCCTCATCTGTCCAGGAGATGGGGTAAGGAACTGTATAAGAAGCAACTGGTTTCATCTTTTTTGCCACCTCGGAAGGAGTAGAAAAACTGATTTTTCTTTCTTCTGCAAAGCGGGGTAAAGCTTTCATAAATTCAAAGATTCCCGACTCTCTACGTTGCATTTCTCCCAGCGTTTCGTAATTCATAAACAAGTTTACCAATTGTTCATTTTCGGGAAGTTCGGCAATCCATGACACAAATTTCTCGGCAGTCAATGGATATTGATCCCATTCATAATTAGAAAAACGAAAAGCAATATCATCACTTAATTTGGAATTTTTAAGCAATAATTTTAATCTTTTATTATCAGCCGAATGATATAAGAAATTGGGACTCTTCCATCCCAAAATATGCTTAGCCCCTTCGGTAATCATAGTATCATAACCCATAGAGGTTACAAGATCGCCAATTTCGTCGGAGTAAATAAGCTCTGTATTCCGGAAAACCTTTGGTTTCTGGTTGAATAAACTTTCAATTTTCCTTTCATGCATTTTTACCTGTTGGATAAATTCTTCCGGATCAGAAAGGGAAGAAAGGGAATGTGCGTATGTTTCGGCAAGAAATTCCACACAACCTGTTTCATTCAATTCTTTCAGGCCGTCTATTACTTCAGGAACATGTATTTCTAGCTGCTCCAACGCCATTCCTGTGATAGAAAATGCAACTTTAAATTTTCCATTGCCATTTTTTATCATTTCCAGTAATGCACGGTTAGCAGGTATATAAGATCGGTCTGCGATACGACGAATGATATTCTCATTATTAAAATCATCGTAATAATAATGATCTACACCTATATCAAAAAACCTATATCTTTTCAACCGAAATGGTTGATGAATTTGAAAATAAAAGCAGATTGTCTTCATATCTATAGTGTTTTTGTTGTTTTTACTTGTTTTCAGTTGATTATTATCGGTCGTTATAAAAGAACTGTTATCTTTTCAATAATTAGCATACTAAATTATCCGACATGCTGCATCATAAATTTGCCTCACTTTGTAGCCTGCATATTCCCATTTAATTTCATCAACCTCTTTCTTTCCTTCTTCCTTCAAATGCTTATACATGGAAGGATATGTAATAATGGAATAAATAGCATCGGCCATTGCATCAATATCCCAGTAATCTGTCTTTATTACATTGGTTAAAATTTCGGCACAACCCGATTGTTTTGAAACAATGCTCGGTACACCAACTTGCATAGCCTCTAACGGAGAAATCCCAAAAGGCTCGGAAACAGAAGGCATCACATACACATCACTTGACTTGAGCATTTCATATACTTGCTTTCCTTTCAGAAAACCGGTAAAATGAAACTTATCCGAAATCTTTCGATATGCAGCATGTCGAATCATCTCATTCATTTTATCTCCGCTTCCAGCCATTACGAAACGAACATTATCTGCCTTTTGAAGCACTCGATAAGCTGCTTCCACAAAATACTCAGGGCCTTTTTGCATTGTTATCCGCCCAAGGAAGGTAACAACCTTATCTTTTGTTCCATTTTTGGATTGAATCGCTTCAATTTCTGGTTCCAATGGTTCTACTGCATTATGCACAGTAGTTACTTTTCGTGGATCGATATGATATTTCTCAATTACTGTATTCCGGGTAAGATTACTAACCGTTATAATATGATCGGCATGATCCATTCCGTCTTTTTCAATACCATAAACTTGCGGATTTACGTTGCCCCGACTACGGTCAAAATCTGTAGCATGCACATGGATAACCAACGGTTTTCCGGTTACATTTTTTGCATGAATTCCTGCCGGATAGGTCAACCAATCATGTGAATGAATAATATCGAAAGGATAAGTACGGGCGATAACCCCGGCTACAATAGAATAATTATCAATCTCTTCCAATAAATTATCCGGATATCTTCCCGAAAAATCAATGCATCCTAAATCATTTGTATATTTATATGAAAAATCAGCATATATATGATCTCTCAATCGGTAATAATCTTCATGAGACATTGTGCTACCCAACCTATCTCGTACATACTCCCAATGTACATCTTTCCAAACAACAGGAGTATTGCATGCACCAACAATTTTAAGGAAACTTTGATCTTCATCTCCCCATGGTTTTGGAATGACAAAGGTTATTTCCATATCAGACTGCCTACTCATTCCTTTGGTCAACCCGAAACTTGCGGTCCCAAGTCCTCCCAGTATATGCGGGGGAAATTCCCACCCAAACATTAGAGCTTTCATTTATGGTGTTTTATAGGTTAGGTTAATCTTTGCTTTTTTAGACAATTAGTCTCAAATATCACACATTGTTTGTTTTTTAAGTAGTTTCAATACTCTCAAAATTTCAGCTGTACTCATTGCATACGAAATAGCACCACGCCCTTCAAATGGCGGATTTCCATCAAATAGTTCGGATACTGACCCTATACAACGACTGCTCATTTCTTCATCAAATCCTGCAATAATCCGCTCTATAAAAGATATTCCACTTAATTTGAATATCTTTAAGTATGCCTCAAAATATGGTCCAAATAACCAAGGCCACGCTGTACCTTGATGATAAGCATATTCACGTTGAGTCGCTTTTCCTACAAAATACGGATTATATCCTTGGCTTTTCGGACTAAGGCTGCGCAGTCCTTTTGGTGTAAATAATTCTTTTGTTACAAAATCTAAGACTGTTTTCCTTTGATCGTCTTTTAATGGAGAATAATCAAGCGACACGGCAAAAATCATATTCGGACGCACACTCCAATCTATAAAATCCCCATCTACGTAATCAAACAAATATCCATGCCCATTACTGAAAGTTTCTATAAATGAAACCGCTGCAGTTTTGGCCAAATCTTCGTATATTTTTGCTTTGTGCTTATCTCCTTTTACATTATATAAATCAGTTACAAACCTCAACGCATTATACCAAAGAGCATTAAATTCGACCAAATATCCTGTACGTGGAGAAAGGGGTTTTCCATTAGCCGTTGAATTCATCCATGACACAGGAATATCTTTTCCATTAGTGTATAAAAGACCATTTGTATGTAAGAACAAATTTGGATGCTTTTGGTTGTTAATGAAATCTATAATATTATCTAATAAATTTTCATATTTTGCAATGCATTGTTCTTTCGATGTTTCTTTTGCATATTGTTGAATTGCCCATACAGCCCATAGCAATACATCCGGAGCATCTATTTCGGTTATATCTTTTTCAATATCTTTCTCATCCATAAAGTTTTGAAGAGCAACTGATGCCGTTTGCATAATTGTTTCAAAATCCGTAGGACTATCTATTCCTAATGTACATCCGGGTAATGATATGAATAAATCCCTTGCGCGAACTCCAAACCATGGATAACCGCTAAGAAGATATAAATCATCTCCGCACTTTTTGTAAAATTGTCGCGCCGAATTTTTCAAACAATTCGCAAGACTTGTTCTTTTCGTTCTCCCGTTTTCTTCCGCTTCAAAAGTATCTCTTAACGTTTTTGTATCGACTTCACTTATACCTGCTGAAAAAATAATACTTTCTCCTTTTTCAATAGCAACCTCGAAATATCCCGGAACAAAAAGATCTTCTTTAAAATCGTATCCTCTTTCTTGTTCTTTTACATATTCTATTCCTCGATACCAATCAGGTTGATATATAAAGTTTACTTTCTTATTGAATTGCATGTATAAATCGGGATACGCTTCATAAAGCCTCGCAATAACACCATTCTCAGTCTCTCTATAGCCACGATTTACAGCTGAATTTTCATGTGTCAAGTGATTTACATTTCGAAAAGCAAGAAACGGCCTGAATCTTAATATCGTTGGAGAATGAGCTTCTTGTAACGTATATTTTATTAAGATACGGTTTTCGTGAGAAACAAACAGTTTTTCTTTTGACAAGACAACTCCTCCTACCCTATAAAGGGTTCTGGGGGTTGATTCACAATCATAACTGCGGATATACTTATGTCCTTTCGGGCTGTAATTATCTCCTTGATATTTGTGTAATCCGAGATTAAATTCAGCTCCATGTTGTATGACCGTTTCATCCAATGATGACAAGAGCACATGATTATCCTTATCCAAAGAAGGCACAGGAATAACTAATAATCCATGAAAACGCCGCGTATTACAATCTACTATGGTAGTGCAGTGATATGCTCCCGATCGATTTGTTCGCAACACTTCTTTAGATAAAGATTGTTCCAAATTTATCATTACTGTTTTATCAAATTTCAGATAGCTCATAGTTTGGATATAAGTTTATAATGATTTCATAAAGTTAAGAAAAAAAAGTATAACATACAAAAAAATATATAAATAATTTCAGAAACACATAAAAACGACCATTTTATTAGCAATTTTATTAAAAATCAGCTTTTCACTCGACAAATTAACAAATTATTTATTAATTTTGTTTGTTTGGGTCTATTCTTAAATTGGCATATAATTCAAGTTCTATTTTTTTTAGCATAAAATTCAAAAATAAAGGCCGGTTCTAACCATTATTAGAACCGGCCTTTATAAGATTTAGTCTGTAATTAAACTACACTTGATTTAATTATTTTCAGGACGAAGCTTACGAACTACTGCACCTGCTTGCCACATTTCGCTTTCGCGAAGTTCTTTCAATTCCTGTTCCAATTTTTCGCGATAATCAGTTTTGCTGTTAGAATCGATAGAACGTTGAGCTTCATTTCCTGCAGCAACTTCAGCATATAATTTTTCGAATACAGGTTTAGATGCATCACGGAAAGGCTTCCACCAATCTAACGCTCCACGTTGTGCTGTAGTTGAACAGTTGGCATACATCCAATCCATACCATTTTCAGCAACAAGAGGCATCAAACTTTGTGTAAGTTCTTCTACTGTTTCGTTAAATGCTTCAGACGGTGTATGTCCGTTTGCACGAAGTACTTCGTATTGAGCAGCAAAAATACCTTGGATAGCTCCCATTAATGTACCACGTTCACCAGTTAAATCAGAATAAACTTCACGTTTGAAATTTGTTTCAAATAAATAACCCGAACCAACACCTATTCCCAAAGCAACAACTCTTTCTTTAGCATGTCCTGTTGCATCCTGAAAGATTGCATAACTTGAATTCAACCCACGTCCTTCTAAAAACATACGGCGAAGACTTGTTCCCGAACCTTTTGGTGCAACCAAAATCACGTCTACATCAGCAGGAGGAATAATCCCTGTACGTTCTTTGTAAGTTACGGCAAATCCATGTGAGAAATACAATGCTTTACCTGCAGTCAAATGTTTTTTTACAGTTGGCCACATTGCAATTTGGGCAGCATCCGACAAAAGATATTGAATAATTGTTCCTTTTTGGCAAGCTTCTTCTATTTCGAATAAAGTTTGTCCGGGCACCCAACCATCAGCAACAGCTTTATCCCAAGTTTTGCTGTCTTTTCGTTGTCCGATAATTACATTAAATCCGTTATCACGAAGATTCAACGCTTGTCCGGGACCTTGCACTCCATATCCGATAACCGCAATAGTTTCGTTTTTCAATACTTCTCTTGCTTTTTCCAATGGAAATTCGTCGCGGGTTACTACATTTTCTTCAACACCGCCAAAGTTCATTATTGCCATCTTTGTTTTTTGTTATTAAAATTGATTAATATGATTCGTTATTTTTTTAGAATTATTACTCCCAAATAATCTTACTTCGACAAATAGAAACATCTTCTTTTTTTATCTCAATCAGAAATTCATTCGGATTAATTTCTTGTTTGTAGAATGATAATTTATCTCCAAAATTACTCTCCATTGAATACATGATTTCAAACCGACGGATATTCTTTTCATTAAGTATCGAAAAATCAAACATATCCATATTATGCTCCATGTATCTGACACTATTTGTATGCTTATTAATATCTATATCGCTATACTTTACAATATAAAATACAGGATTATCATTATGTACTTGTGGAATTTTACAATTTTTTTCTATTGGAAAATTCTGTATATCACCCACATAACTAGATATTTCAGGGCTCCATGCAAGAATATCAATTGGTTTACGTGTATTTATATTGATTGCAGCCCAAATTGTATGAGCATATCCTATAATTTTTTGATTTTGATTTAGAAATCTAAAACAACGTTGTGTAAAAAAACGACTTACATTTTCGACCCAAGTTTCAACAACTAAGGTATCATTAGTTTGTGGATATTCGAATATTTCAATTACCATCCGGGATAAAACCCAAGTGCAATTGTCTTTAATCATTTCTTCATAACCAAATCCCCGCTCTTGTGCATGTAATGTTGCAGCATGAAGAATATAATCGCCAATTAAAGAGAGTCTTACATTTCCCTTAAAATCACACAAATATGATTCTATATCAAATTTATAAATTCCTATTTTCGGAAGCATTGTTCTTAATTTTGGATTAAATAATCAGCTGTTTTTTTCTAATTTTTCCTGCATGGCAGCTAACATATCGCTTAACCGTTCAACTTTTGACTTGGTAATAGCAACACGTCCTGAACGAATAAACTGAAGGACTTGTATTTGTGAACTCAATTCATCAAATAAGGCCTGTGTATCTTCGCGATGTCCTGTTTTTTCAATAACAACACAGGTTTCATTCAACTCGATAATCCGTGCGTTGTGTTTTCTAAGGAGAGCCTCTACTGAGCCCATTTGAAGCACCTTTTCGGTCGCTAATTTATACAAAGCAATTTCCTGATAAACCAAGTCTTCATTTGTATTATAGTACGCTTTGATAATATCGACCCGTTTATCGATTTGCTTTACAACTTTTTCAATAATATCCTGCTCTGTAAATGTTGTAATCGTAAATTTATGAATTCCTTCGATTGCCGAAGGTGAAACAGATAAAGTCTCGATATTCAACTGCCTACGAGTGAAGATAATAGTAATTTGATTCAGCAATCCAACCGAATTTTCGGAGAAAATGGTTACTGTATATAATGTTTTTTGTTCCATAATGCTTGAATATTTGATAGTAGAATTAAACCTGAAATTAATAGCTCCAATCGATGTTATTTTTGATACATCGAGCTGGGTTTCCTACATAAATACTATTTGGTTCGGTAAATTGCTTTGCTGTAACGGAGCAAGCCCCGATGATGGAATTATCCGGAATGACAGCCCCGTTCAAAATGGTATTTCTGATTCCGATCCAAACTCTTTTTCCGATAATAACAGGTTTGGAATGATTGATGACCTCACCTTTTTCATTCATAATTGGATGAAAATCCGTGTCCATTATAAGTGTATGCCAGGATATGAAAGCATGTTCCCCGATCAGTATTTTATTGGTCGCTATTATTGCAGCTCCTTCCACAAATGTAAAATTATTTCCTATATCTAAAAGTGCATTTTTTTGTATGGAAATCTTACACCCACTTCCAATAATAGCCAATCCTCTGAATACAATATTTCCAGAAACTTCCCATATTCCTTTGTATCGTCTGTTATCAAATATTCCAATTCTACGATACCCGATTTGAATCATTCCCGGAAAGATATTTTTGCAATCGAGAGTAACAGTTCCTTTCACGTTTCTCAAAAGAATATTTGAAGAAATATGAAAAGGCAGCTTTACTGCTTGTTTGAAGGGCAAATATTTGAAATTAAAATACAGTGTTTTCCAATATATACACCTTAGAAACAGTATTATTTTCCCTTTCATGGTAAAAATCAAATTTATTATTTATCTCCCAACATAATATTTGTAACACATGTTCCTGCAGGAACCATCGGATATACCATTCCTTTTCTTTCTACAGTTACATCCAGTAAATAGGCTCCTTTGTGATTCAACATTTCAGCAATGGCATCTTTCAAATCTTCTCGTTTTTCCACATGTTTTCCTGCTATGCCGTAAGCTGCTGCAATAGCAACAAAATCGGGGTTCTTCATAATAGTTTCGGAATAACGTTCTTCAAAAAACATTTCTTGCCATTGACGTACCATTCCCAAAAAGTGGTTATTCAACAAAATGATTTTTACATTAACATCCGATTGCATAATTGTTCCCAATTCCTGAATTGTCATTTGCAATCCGCCATCTCCTACGAATAAACAAACAGTTCTTTCGGGAGCTCCAAATTTTGCGCCGATAGCTGCCGGCAATCCGAATCCCATTGTGCCCAAACCTCCTGAAGTAACACTACTAAACGGTTGTTTAAATTTAAAATAACGAACAGCCATCATCTGATTTTGCCCTACATCGGTTACTGAAATTGCATCATTATTGGTTGCTTCCGAAACAAGATGAATTACTTCTCCCATTTTAATAGGGCCTTCCTCCGGAAACAATTCATTTTTAATGACTTTGTCGTACTCCAACTCTTCGCATGGTTTAAACTCATTGCGCCATTCGGTATGCTTATTTTCCTTCAGTAATTTTGTTATAGCCGGGAGTGTTTCTTTTACGTCACCTAATACAGCAACATCCGTTTTTACATTTTTATCAATTTCGGCAGGATCAATATCTAAATGAATAATTTTTGCTTGCTTGGCGTATGTTTTCAAATCTCCGGTAACACGGTCATCAAAACGCATTCCAATAGCAATCAACACATCGCATTCATTGGTTTTCATATTGGGGCCAACGTTTCCATGCATTCCCAACATACCCACATTCAGCGGATAATTCGAAGGCATTGCCGATAAACCTAATATTGTCCATGCAGCAGGAATATCTGCCTTGTCCAAAAAGGCTTTCAATTCTTTTTCTGCATTACCAAGCAAAACCCCTTGTCCAACCAACGCTAATGGTTTTTTTGCACTATCAATAATATGTGCGGCTTCTGCTATTTTTCCGGGATCCATATCCGGAACCGGTTGATAACTGCGAATATGTTTAATTTTTTCGTATTTATAATCAATTTTATTGACTTGAGCATCTTTGGCAAAATCTAACACAACAACACCCGGTCTTCCGGTTGAAGCAATATGAAATGCCCGTGCAACTGCCCAAGGAATATCCTCTGCCCGACGGATTTGATAAGCCCATTTACTAATCGGTTGGCTAATACCCACAACATCAGCCTCTTGAAATGCATCAGAACCAAGAAGCGAAGATATAACCTGTCCGGTAATAACAATCATAGGAGTGCTGTCAATCATTGCATCGGCAATTCCTGTAATCGCGTTAGTTGCCGCCGGCCCTGAAGTTACAATGGCAACACCTACTTTTCCCGAAACTCTGGCATAACCTTGCGCTGCATGTGTAGCTCCTTGTTCATGGCGAACAAGAATATGATTTAATCTATCTCGGTAATCATACAAACAGTCGAAGACCGGCATAATTGCTCCACCCGGATATCCAAAAATTGTATCAACTCCTTCATTAATCAATGAACGAACAAGCGCCTCACTCCCGGAAATATTCTCTGCACTGGGATAAATCAGATTATCATTGATTTTGGTATTCATATATGTGTGTTCTGTTATTTATTTTTAAATTAATCTTACAGCTCCTTTGTCTGCTGAGCTAACCATTGAAGCATAAGCTTTCAGAGATTTTGAAATTTTTCTATCTCTCTCAGGTATAAATGCATTTTTGCTTTTTGCTTCTTCCTGTTTACGACGTTCCAATAACTCTGCATCGCTTAATTTTACATTGATGGAACGATTTGGAATATCTATTTCGATACTATCTCCGTCTTTTATTAATCCGATGTTACCTCCTGCAGCAGCTTCAGGAGAAATATGGCCGATAGATAATCCTGATGTTCCACCTGAAAAACGTCCGTCTGTAATCAACGCACATTCTTTTCCTAAATGCTTGGCCTTGATATACGAAGTAGGATAAAGCATTTCCTGCATTCCCGGACCGCCTTTCGGACCTTCATAGATAATGACGACGACATCACCCGAGACGACTTTTCCTCCAAGTATTCCTTTACAGGCTTCATCCTGAGAGTTGAAAACTTTTGCCGGCCCTGTGAATTTGAGAATACTTTCATCTACTCCGGCTGTTTTTATTACACAACCATCTATTGCAATATTTCCTTTCAAAACAGCTAATCCGCCGTCTCTACTATACGCATGTTCTATATCACGAATACATCCCGAAGTTCTATCCGTATCCAATTCATTATAATAAGTATCTTGCGAACCTAACACTAAATTAAATTTTCCACCGGGAGCCGATTTGTATTTTTTAGCCGCTTCTTCAGTAACGTTTTTACTTGTTACTCCGAATTTATCAATTGCTTCTTTTAACAAATATCCATCCACACGATTTACCGAAGTGTCAATCAACCCCGCATTGGCTAATTCGGCCATAATTCCGATAATCCCTCCGGCACGATTCACATCTTCAATATGATATTTTTGCGTATTCGGAGCAACTTTACATAAACAGGGTGCTTTGCGCGAAAGAGCATCAATATCATCCATTGTAAAATCAACTTCAGCTTCTTGAGCTATAGCCAATAAATGCAAAACCGTATTGGTGGAACCACCCATAGCAATATCCAATGTCATTGAATTCAAAAAGGCGCTGCGAGTAGCAATACTTCGAGGCAAAACAGATACATCGCCGTCTTTGTAATATTTGTAAGCATTGTCAACGATTAATTTTGCCGCATCTTTGAAAAGTTGTTTTCGGTTGGCATGAGTTGCAACAATTGTTCCGTTTCCGGGCAAAGCCAATCCAATGGCTTCGTTCAAACAATTCATGGAATTCGCAGTAAACATTCCCGAACAAGAACCACAGGTCGGACAAGCTGCATATTCAACTTTCCGAACTTGCTCATCACTGATTGAATCATCGGCACTTTGCACCATGGCATCAATCAAATCCAATCCTTGTCCGTCCAATCTTCCGGCTTCCATTGGGCCTCCGGAAACAAATACCGTAGGAATATTCAGCCGCATGGCGGCCATCAACATTCCCGGAGTAATTTTGTCGCAATTACTGATACAAATCATAGCATCAGCTTTGTGCGCATTAACCATATATTCTACACTGTCGGCAATCAAATCACGGGAAGGAAGGGAATACAACATTCCATCGTGTCCCATTGCAATTCCATCGTCAATAGCAATCGTATTGAATTCGGCGGCAAAACAGCCTGCTTTTTCAATTTCAGACTTTACAAATTGCCCGATTTCGTGCAAATGCACATGCCCGGGAACAAATTGCGTAAATGAATTGACAACTGCAATTAATGGCTTTCCCATTTGTTCGTCTTTCATTCCATTGGCACGCCATAATGAGCGCGCACCGGCCATTCTACGGCCTTGAGTACTTTCTGAACTGCGCAATTGTATTTTCATATGTTATTTTTTATTTTTTACAATTTGGTCACATGGAAACTCGCGTAAAATATTATTGCTTTTAGTGAAAGCCTTTTCATGCTCGTTTTCATCGTTGTAAAATATCTAATTTTAAGACTTCAATTATTCGGATGTAAGTATTTTTAAGTAAAAAGCCCTTCTCAGGTATTTTGAGAAAGGCTCTTTCATATGTAGACTTAATAATATCAAGCTATGGCATACCCTTTCCCTCTTCTTTTGTCGACTAAAAGAATAATGACATTGACTAAGAGAATGAGAGAATTGGTTATCATTAGTTAATTCTTAAATTAATGGTGCAAATTTACAGTATAATTTTTGAACAATCAAAACAAATCAATAAAAAAAATGCGTTTTTTGTTGATATATGTAAGATTCCTATGCATTTTTCTGAATACTTGTAACTTTATTACTATTTATTTGAAGTAATATTCAGTATTGGATCGTTATTTTGCTTTTTATAGGTAATACAATTATTCTTCTCAGGTTTAAAAGATGATGATACTATTTGCAAAACAACAGAATCCTTTTTTTCAAGATAAGGTAATAATGAAGTCAACGAAAAACAATTGTATTGCTTCTTTTCATAAACTGAGCTAACATCATTATGGGCATTATGGGCAAATTGCAATACAATCGTATCTTTTCCCACTTGATTTATTTCTGAATCATTAATCAAGTTAAAAACATGTGATTCAGGAGAAGATGCTGTATAATTTATATCGAAATTCAAAATAGTATCTGTAATCCATTTACTTCGAATACCGATAATCAGGTCATTACCATAAATTATGTCGGAAGAAGATTTTACAATATCCTTACATGGGACTTCATATTGATTTAACAACTCAATACTATCCCAATATTTATCGGAGTTTTGTTTGGTTTTATCAATCCTGAAAGTTACAACTACACGAGTTCCATCTTTCCACTCAGAATTGAGGTTGGTAGGATATAATCTGGCATCAATAAAATCTAAATTCACATATGTTATTGCATTTTCTATTTTGACAGTACCGATGCAATTCTCCATCAAAGTTTCACTTTTGTCATTATCATCCAAACAGCTTGTAAATAAACATATTGAAAGAAGTAAAATAGAAATAGTATAAACGCGTAAAATCATATTTTCAGTAAAAAAGCAAAAAAGAATACGGATAAACGTGGCAAATATATGCAAAAAACACAACTAAATTAGTTGAATCCTAATTTATTGTCAATTTTCGACTGTAAAACCTTAATGAGTTCTTATCCAAAAAGAAAATCCGGCTACAATAGAAACAACTCCAACTATTATATAAAATATGCGCACCCCGTTTTTCCCAATTAACCGTTCTATAAATTGAACTTGTTGAGATTTCAATAACCAATCGGCTTTGAATAATGCTGCAAATAATGCTAATGAGCCAACTGATATAAATATTCCGGCAACAAGATTATTAATCATTGAATGAAACACTTACGTTCCTACTTCCATTTTCATTTTCCGTAATCGATACGAATACACAATCAGCCGGCAAAAGCGATTCTACCTTTTCAGGCCATTCGATGAAACACAAAGCGCCACTGTAAAAATAATCCTCGTAACCAAAATCATACGCTTCCTCGATCTTATTAATGCGATAGAAATCAAAATGATAAATCAATTCTCCGGTTCCCGAACGATATTCATTTACAATAGCAAAAGTAGGGCTGTTAATTACGTCCGTAACACCCAGTTCCTCACATATAGCCTTGATAAATGTTGTTTTTCCCGCTCCCATATTTCCTTGAAAAGCAAATACGGTTTTGTCACCCATTTGCTCAATAAATTCACGGGCAACCTTATTTATTTCCGATAAATCATTAATTGTCATAAAGTAAAAGGTAAAAGGTAAAAGGTAAAAAGAGACTTCAATCTTTTTTTATTTTTTACCTTATTTCGGTGTCATTGTAATAAAAGGAATCAGCATTTCTTCCATTGATACACCTCCATGCTGGAATGTATCCTTATAATAAGAAACATAGTAATTGTAATTATTGGGATAGGCAAAAAAGTCTTCATTCAGCGCAAAGATATACGTAGAGCTTACATTCGGAGATGGCAACCCTGCTTTTTCAGGGTCTTTAATTTCAAAAACCTGCTTATTATTGTAACTCAAATTTTTACCAACTTTATATCGAAGATTGGTATTGGTATTCCTATCTCCAACAACTTTTGCCGGATCTTTTACCCTTAATGAACCATGATCTGTTGTGAGAATTACTTTATATCCTTTTTCGGATATTGCTTTAAACAATTCGAGTGTGGATGAATGCTTTATCCAAGATTCGGTTATTGAACGATAAGCTGCTTCGGATGATGCCAGTTCCCGTATCATTTTAGATTCGGTGCGGGCATGGGAAAGCATATCAATGAAATTAATAACAACAACATTCAATTGATAATTATCTAGTTTGGAAAGGCTTTGTATCAACCTTTCACATGCAGGAGAATCATTTAGCTTATGGTACGAAAACGTATATTTCTTCCTGAACCGTTCGATTTGAGTTTGAATAAGCGGTGCTTCATTCAGGTTTTTTCCTTCTTCCTCTTCCTCATCGACCCAAAGTTCGGGGAACATTTTTTCTATTTGAATAGGCATTAACCCCGAAAAAATCGAATTCCGTGCATATTGTGTTGCTGTAGGAAGTATGCTGCAATACAAATCTTCTTCGAAAGTAAAATACGGGGCAAATAATTCCTTAACCGTTCGCCATTGATCCAAACGGAAGTTATCGATCAAAATAAAGAAGACTTTTTCATCTTTATCCAACTCGGGAAAGACCTTTTTCTTGAAAAGGTCGGGACTCATTAAAGGGCGGTTTTCTGGATTAGCAATCCAACTCAAATAATTTTTCCGGATAAATTTTCCAAAAGTGCTATTGGCTTCACTTTTTTGCATTCTGAGCAAATCATCCATACGGTTCTCAGAATTTTCCAATTCTATTTCCCAATAGACCAACTTTTTATAAACTTCCAACCAATCTTCATACGAAAACGAATCGTTTATTTGCATTCCTATCCGATTGAAATTCTGTTGATAACTGGCTGTAGTTTGTTCTGATATGATATCTTTTTTATGAATATTTTTTTTGATGGTCAGCAAAATCTGATTCGGATTTACCGGCTTAATCAAGTAATCGGCTATTTTATTACCAATAGCCTGATCCATAATATTTTCCTCTTCGCTTTTGGTAATCATAACTATCGGAATAGACGGATTGACTTCCTTAATTTTTACTAATGTTTCCAACCCGCTCAGTCCTGGCATATTTTCATCCAAAAAGATTAAATCAAAAGATTCGTTTTGGCAAATATCAAAAGCATCTTGCCCATTGGTTGCTGTAACCACCTCGTAACCTTTATCCTCCAAAAAGAAAACATGAGGTTTCAATAAATCAATTTCATCATCAGCCCAAAGTATTCGGTCTTTTCTCATTATAGTATGTTTTAAATGCAAAGATAAAGAAAAATGAATCAATGTAATATCATGTCATTTTATATCTTAACTTTACATTTATCAATCATATATTCTAAAGGTTACCTTTTATGGACATTTATCTACTACTTATAAAATTAAAATTCTGATATTTGTAACAAATTACAAATACTATTTCAATCTTTTAACTTTTAAATACTATGAGAAAAATCTTTACTCTACTTTTATTGTTTTGTTGTGTATTGACTTTCTTCAATAAAGGATATGCGCAAAACAGAACGGCGTTACAATCTCTTATAGATGAATGTAATTCGAAATTGCAATATGCGGAAGAAGGCACTAATGATGGACAATATTTGATTGGTTCTAAGGATGAATTGAAAAATTCTGTAAAAGACGCAACTGATTTATTATTAAATAATACTGCCTCCGAAAATGATTTAGAAAACGGTGTTGTATCTTTATTCAAATCTTACACCAAATTTACCAAGCAACGGTTTGGAATCGTAAATCCTGATTATTCCGATAATTACTGGCAAATATCAGGAGATCCTGCTTCGTGGAAACATTACAATACGCACGACCCGAGTATTATTTTTGCAGAAGGTTGGTGGTATTCTTTTTCTACAGATGCTGCATGGGGTTATACAAGCAAAGGAATTCCGGTAAAACGTTCTCGTGATTTGGTCAATTGGGAAGCTAAAGGATGGGCATTTAATGGTTATCCTACGGAAGCTATTAATTGGGGAAAACAGATACGGGCCGGAAATGTAATGAATGGAATTTGGGCGCCTTACATTATGAAAACCGAAAATGAATACCGGTTGTACTATTGTGCTGTTTTCGAATCGGGTGATGCTGCTATTATTTTGGCAACGAGCAATCAGATTGAAGGGCCTTGGGTTCAAAAGGGTGTTGTACATAGTACTCTCAGCGGTTCGGAATTCAATGCAATCGACCCTACGGTTTCTGTGGATAGCGAAGGAAAGCATTGGATGATATATGGTTCATGGCATCAGGGGATTGCATATATAGAATTAGACCCTGCAACCGGATTGAAAAAAACAGGAAGTACACCTAAGCGTATCTCCCGGAATCGGGTTGGCTCGGGTTGGAGTAATGCGACCGAAGCTCCTGAAATTATCTACCATCCGGGATTGAAAAAATACTACTTATTTTTGGCTCAAGGTGATTTAGGTACTGTTTACCACACTCGTGTTGCACGTGCCGATCATCCGACAGGTCCTTGGCTCGACTATTCCGGAAATTCGATCGATTACACTTCTAAAAAAGATATTTATCCGTTGCTTGCTTACCCATATCAGTTTAAAAATCATCCGGGATGGCAAGGAATTGCTCACTCTGCTGCCATAACCGATGGGAACGATTTTTATTTGGTTAATCAAGGAAGGCCTACTATTTTGCCAACCATGATGGTTATGCATGTACGAAAGATTTATTGGACTGCCGACGGATGGCCTGTTCTTTCTCCTGAAAGATACACCAATCCCGGAATTATGCCAAAAATAACAGAATCGGACATTCCAGGCACATGGGAAAGAATCAAACAAGAAGAATGGAAATCGGGAGGAATCGCTGTAGATGTGCCATCGGCAGGAACATCGGATTATACCTACATTTGTCCGTCTCAATTAATTACTTTCAATGAAACCGGAGAAATAAGCACCGGAGAAAAATGGGCACTATCAAATGATACCTTATTAATAACATCGGGAAACACAACCATAAAATATTTTTTGGATTGGGAATGGGATTGGGAAAATCATTGTCCGACATTAATTTATACCGGATTGAGCAAAGAAGGACGCGCCATTTGGGGTAAAAAAGTTACTCAAAAATCGCATTCTAATATAATCATGAACGGAAATTTTGATGCAGATCTAAAATATTGGACTATTAGTAAATATGGTGGGAACTTTGATGTAAAT
Organism: Bacteroidales bacterium; assembly: GCA_031553395.1. Classification (GTDB taxonomy): domain Bacteria; phylum Bacteroidota; class Bacteroidia; order Bacteroidales; family WRGA01; genus WRGA01. The sequence goes on from JAVBLR010000007.1 coordinate 20,664, forward strand.
GTGGCTTCATCGGGAATAAATGGGAATACGCTCTCGGTAAAATGTACTCAGCCATCGCAAAACTACTGGGACCAACAGATTTCATGGTTATTTCCTGTTCCCAAAGCAGCTCGCTACAGGGTTTCATTTAAAGCGAAAGCAAGCAAGGATAATATTTCCGCTAATTTCGAAATACAAGATCAAGCTACTATTATTCCGGTAATCCGTACAGGTTTTACTGTGGGAACAACGGAAAAAACATACGAATTTATTACAAATGATATAGTGCAGGCTTGTGGTATTTATACAATGAATATTCAATACGGAAATATGGAAGCCGGCTCACAACTTTGGATAAACGATATTGCTTTGGAAGATATTACCGATCAATGGACAGGTAATTATATTACCAATGGAAATTTTTCGGACAGATTAAATGGTTGGAAAATTACAACTTCATCCAATTCATCAATTGCGTTAAAAGAAGAATCGAGTGCGTTCTTAAATTTTTATCAGAAAATAACAAGCAATGAATGGAACACTTCCGGAATAACATGGAACGTTCATTTATACGAAGGATTTAATTATGTTTTTCAATTTACCGGCCAATCCGACAACAACATGAAAGCATCTCCCCGATTATTGAAAAGCAGTGCGGAAATAAAAAGTTTCGATCCAGTAGAAATTGCTTCCTCAGAAACAAAATACAAATTTGTAATTCCTGAAATCCAACAGGGAGGCACTTATTCGATGCAACTGAATTTCGGATTGTCCGGAAATGAAACATCGGCCGATATCAGTAATCTATCTTTAATCGCTTGTAAAGATGGGAATTGCGACGAAACGAGCATTAAAAAAATTACAAATAATGTGATTAATAATAAGGTGAATGTCTATCCGAATCCAACTACATCTTACATTTATTTGTCATCTGAAGAAGAGATGCTCAATGTTGTAATTTACAACCTGAATGGAAGTATTTGCAAAAAAACGAATATCTCAGGAGTAAATAATATAATCAATGTAGATGATATACCAGCAGGAACTTACATCCTGAAAGTTGTGACACAAAACAGCGAATCTCAACAGGTTATTATTATTATTCGCAAGTAACAACATCAAAACAATACAACTTAAAAGGGCACAAAAATGTTTATTTCTTTTTTTGTGCCCTTTTAAGTTGTATTCGTTAACATTAAGGAACAAATGTTGTACGACAGCCTTGTTTGAAATATATTACTTTAAATATCAATTATTTGCATATTGCCTTACCAAAGATTCAAATTCGGCATACTTTCCGGCATTATCAAATCTGTCTTCACTAAATTGATAGCGTTTTTTGTCTTGTGTGCAGATGATTAATTGCTTTCCTTCATCTTCATCATTTTCTCCTCGTAATTCATTTATATCGGCAAAATTAAGAGAAACCATTTCGTTGCTGCCTTTAGGAAAACTTAGATTTGTTTCCGATATTTCTATCGGATGAGGATTTTTTGACGATTTTCTGGCACTGCTATATTTATATAATGCAAATACAATAAAAATCAAGGCACATACACCCAACACATATACGCTGTTGGGATAAGCCAATAGTTTCAGGCTTTTAAAACGTATTCCGTATTGAAAAACTTCAGACAAAACGGTAAGGATAATAAACGCTATTGCCGGATAACAATAGCTGAATGCGAATTTTTCTTTGTAATTAAAGGTCTGTTTCATGATTTTTTTAATAAATGAGTATTTATAAATCTACTTTCGTTTTTTAGATTCTGCTCAGGCTTTGTTAATTCATACAGGCTTAAAATCAGCCAATTGAATCTTTCCGACTCTTTCTCCAATCAATGTTGCTGAAGATGCTTCCTTGATTTTTACTTCTACATACTGACCGATTTTACTATCCAACTTATCGAATACAACAACCTTGTTTTGTTGTGTGCGTCCGAACATTTGTTCTTTCGATCGTTTGGAATATCCTTCTACCAATACTTCGAATATTTTTCCAATATCACGTTTGTTGCTTTCGGCCGAAAGTTGATTTTGCAGTTCGATGATTTCCTGTAGACGCCTTGTTTTAATATCATCCGAAATATCATCTTTCAATTTTTCTGCTGCATACGTTCCCGGACGTTCAGAGTATTTAAACATAAACGCCATATCGAATCCAACTTCCTTCATTAGCGATAATGTTTGCTGATGATCTTCTTCCGTTTCGGAATGAAATCCTGAAAAAACATCAGTCGTAATTCCACAATCGGGAATGTATTTTTTTATGGCGGCAATCCGATCCAAATACCATTCGCGGGTATAATTGCGATGCATCAATTTTAAAATGCGTGAACTTCCCGATTGAACCGGTAAATGAATATGATTGCAAATATTTTTATAAGAAGCAATAGTTTGAATGATTTCATCGGTCATATCTTTGGGATGCGACGTTGAAAAACGAATCCGAATATCAGGTGCGACATTTGCAACCATCGCCAATAATCCGGCAAAGTTTATTATTTCTTCTTCTTTTTCAAATTTATATGAATTTACATTTTGTCCTAACAAAGTAACCTCTTTGAAGCCTTTAGACTTCAAATCCTGTAATTCATTCAGAATACTTTGAGGATCGCGGCTTCGTTCCCTTCCACGTGTATAAGGAACAATGCAATAAGAACAAAAATTATTGCATCCGCGCATGATAGAAATAAAACCTGAAACTTTGCTTCCTGCCACTCGTGAAGGTATTACTTCTTTATAAGTTTCGGTAAGAGATAAATCTACATTGATTGCCTTTTGTCCATTTTCGACAGCACCAACTAAATTCGGTAAATCAAGGTAAGCATCCGGGCCAACAACTAAATCTACATGATGTTGAGAGATAAGTTCTTCCTTGATTCGTTCGGCCATACAGCCTAATACGCCGATTATCAGATTTTTCTTTTTCTTCTTCAGAATATTAAAATACTGTAACCGTTGTAAAACCTTTTGTTCTGCATTTTCGCGGATAGAACAAGTATTGACGAATATTGCATCGGCATTTTCGATTGATTCCGTCAATTCATACCCATCCATTTGCATGATAGATGCTACAACCTCACTGTCAGCCACATTCATCTGGCATCCATATGTTTCAATAAACAATCTTTTCGTTGTTTCATCAGTTACGGATTTAGAGTCCGTTTCCGAATTTCTGTTCATTTTCTTTTTTATTAATAGGTAAATAATTAAATTTGATGCAAAATTACAAAAAAGCTATGGATAGTATAGGAGATTGGATATATATAATATTGATTGCAATTGCTGTGATAAGTTCTTTTTTACCCGGTTCGAAGAAAAAAAATAAACAGCAAAACACGATGCCTCCGGTTGTACATAGACCTCAGCAGCAAACAACGCAACAAAATACGCCTCAACAAAAAACTGTAGAGCAACCGAAACCGCAACCTGCAAAAGTGCCTTCCTGGATGGATATTTTGCAATCATTGGAAGAGAAAAAGCCTGAACAACCTAAGGTAAAGCCAAAACCACAGCCACAACAAGTACAGGTTAAATCTCAACAGAAGAAATTTAAGACACAAATCAAAACTGAAAAAGAGGCTTTTTTGCCTTTTACCGAAGGAAAAACAAAATCATCCCAATCAAGTATCTCTCAAAAAATAGAAAGTCAAGGACCTATTGCAGAAGCAGAAATGGAAATAGCTTCTATAGACCTTGATTTTAAAGATATATCTGAAATTAAAAAAGGGATTATTTATAGCGAGATTTTTAACAGGAGATATTAACGACTGTTGAGTGGAAGATAAATGTAAAAATCTTATAGCTTTGATATTGTAATAATCATAATATCAAAGCTGTAATCTTTTTACATAATACTATTATTTTTATCTACATAATTCTCCCTTAATTTAAATTTGACGCATGATAAGAAAATTACTTTTATTTGCCTTTTTACCACTTTTTTCTTTTACAGCATTATTCGGAAAACAAGTTGATATGGAAAAGGTCAGGCTTGTCGCTGAAAATTATATTGAGGCTAAAATGCAATTGCGGAATTCTGATAATAAGAATATTCAGTTGGTTTATACTGCTCAAAATTCGGAGAGCTTAAGAAATTCTGATATTCAAAAAACAGTGTATTATTACGTGTTCAATATTGGAGAAAATAATGGTTTTGTTGTTATATCAGGTGATGATGTCGCAAGGCCTGTTTTAGGATATGTGGATTCAGGAGAATATGATGCCAGTAATCTGCCTCCAAATTTTATTTATTGGATGGATTGCCTGCGGCAAGAAATTGTATATGCTATTGAAAAAGAGTTGACTGCCGGTGAGGAAATTCAATCTCAATGGAGGATTTACTTATCGGAAAATATGGATGAGCTGAGATCGTCTAATGAATCGGTTGTTCTTCCATTATTATCTACGAAATGGGATCAGGGAAATCCGTATAATTTACTTTGCCCTTCTTACAATAGCGGCGGGAAACAGATGAAGTCTTTAACCGGATGTGTAGCGACGGCGATGGCTCAAATTATGAAATATTATGAATACCCTTCGAAAGGTATCGGCTCTTCATCACAATATACAACGGATAAGGAGAAGATTCTAATTCCATCCCTTGATTATGAAATTAATTATGATTGGAAAAATATGTTGGATGTTTATACAGCTTCTTCTCCAACAATTAATCAAAATGCAGTCGCAACATTAATGTATCATTGTGGGGTAAGTGTAACAATGGATTATAATTCAATAAGTAGCGGTGCTCCTTCTTTTATGGCAATGCTTGCGTTAGAAAATCGATTTGGTTATCAAAAAGGTATTAAACATGAATTAAGAGCTTCTCATACTTCACAAAACTGGAATACGTTAATAAAGAATGAATTGGATTGTAAACGTCCTGTTCTTTACGCTGGCAAAAATGCTTCTGATGGTGCCCATGCTTTTGTTTGCGACGGTTATGACGCTTCAGGATTATTCCATTTTAATTGGGGCTGGGGAGGTAGCTATGATGGCTATTTTGCCACAGGCGCTTTAAACCCTACTAAGAGTAATGGATATAATTACAACCAAGATATCTACTTCAAAATTCAGCCTCCCGGAATAGAGCCTGAGCCTTATAACATGAAACTGGCTTTGGGGAAAACGTTTTCTGCTTCTAAAAATTCTGTTAGCTGGGGTGAGATATTTTCAGTGTCGGCATGGTTTGCAAATATTGGGAAAGGAGATTTCAAAGGGACTTTAGGGATCGCTTTGACAGATAATAATGGGAAAATTCTGGAAATAATCGGGACAACTAATTCCACTGCATACACTTTACTTGCAGGATTAACGGGCTATCAATCCCAAACTATATATTGTGCGGTATCAAAAGATATACCTGCGGGAACCTACAAAATATCTGCCGCTGTAAAATCATTGGATAAAGATTGGATAACAATAGCAAAACAGGATGAAGGGCAATCTTCTACAATGAGCTTGCTTGTGGGTAAAGATATTATTGAGGACAATACTAACATCATGTTGTACAATAAAGCGTTAAAGATTGTTCCGGAAACAATTGTAGAAGGAGGCCCAGTAGAAATCTTTTTTACAATCAGAAATTCTATTTCTGCACGTTGTGTGGCTGATGTTGATATGGGATTTTACTCTTTATCCGGAGAGTTAATGCAATTAATCGGCTCCAACAGATTCTTTTTTAACAGTCCGGTTTCGTCTTCTATCGCGACATCAAAAGTGACAGTGCCTCCTGGGAAATATAAATTGGCAATGTACGCTAAGGGGGTTAATGGTGAAAGAAAGCTTATTGAATCAGATGGCTATTATTATCAAAATAATATCGATGTGATTGTTACTAAGTCATCTACATCTGTTGATAACGCAAAACAGAATGAAAATTCCGTTTTTCTGAATCCTGCCGGTAATATATTGCATTTTCACTTTGATGAAAGCGACCAGATTGTAAAACATATACGAATAGTGGATATATTTGGACGTCCGATACGGCAAAAAATTATGAATCAAACGTTTGGGCAAATAGATATTTTATTGGATAATGTACCCCCTGGAACATATCTCCTTGAAATTTTAACAGATGAAGAAAGGAATGTATACAAGTTTATAAAAAAATGAAATACAATATTAAGCAATAGTCGCCCCCAACCTACTTATAAATAATCAGTTAGAATTATATTTTCACTTAATGAATAAGCCTAAAATTATCCGGAAAATCAGAATATGTTCCCTTTAAAATAGAAAAAATAGAAAGTCAAAAAACTATCACAGAATTAGAGGTGGGAACAACTATTATGTTTCTTGATTTTAAAGATAAGTCTGAGATTTAAAAAAGGAATTATTTTCAGTGAGATTTTTAACAGGAGATATTGAATTTTAGAAATTTATTGAAATACTGATTCCAACTATTCCAATATCCTCTTGGCTGTAACATAACGAGTTCGATAATAATCTTGCTTACCTTCGGATATAGTTACTCCATATTTACATGAAGCATGGATAAAAGTAAAAGTGCCATCCGGAAGAACGTTATGTATAATACCCACATGACCGACTCTATTTTGCTTTGCATTTCGTCCTTTAAAGAAAACCAAATCTCCTCTTTGCAAGGAATCTCGAGCAACTGAAATTCCATTTATCTGAGCTTGCCCTGAGGCTGTCCGAGTCAAAGAATATCCGAAGTTTTTATACACATAAGAAGAAAACCCCGAACAATCAAAACTGCTGGTACCATTTGCACCCAGCCTATAAGGAGTTTTTAAATATTTTTCGGCAAAGCTGAGTAATGAATCTGCCATCATAACAGTTTCCGATGCTTTTTTATCCTCCGAAATGGTTAATGTTAATTTAGACTTATCAATATCGGCATTAGCAGTTCGTTGACTTTTTGCCGGTAAAACTATGATAAGTAAAAGAATAGCGGTTAAAAAAACAGAACGACTTTTTTGCATATACTATTTTATGGTTATTGCAATATTATCAAAGGATTACATCACAATAGAATTTAATTCGATCAAAATAAACTAACGTTGAAGTCAATAAGAAAATACTAGACTATGTAGTTAGAAGTAGTAAATAAGAACTCAAATATAGTTAGTTCAGGTTTTTCAACAGCTATTTATTTACTACTTTTAAGAGAATATAACTACTTTTAAGAGAACCCAAAAGTCAATTCAATGTTGGCATAATACTAGATTTGGAATTGTAATTTTATTACAATTCCAAATCTACATCAAACAATTCTTTCCAAGGTAATCCTTGTTTATTTAATTGTTCCATAAACGGGTCGGGATTAAATTCTTCCACGTTGTAAACGCCCGGTTTGCGCCATTCGCCTTTAAGGAACATCATGGCTCCAATCATCGCAGGAACTCCGGTTGTATAACTTACGCCTTGCGCTCCGGTTTCCTTATAAGCTACTTCATGACTGCAATTATTATAAACATAATATGTTTTTTCCTTGCCGTCTTTGATTCCGCGGATACGACAACCGATAGATGTTTCTCCCGTATAATTTTCGCCCAAATCACCCGGATTAGGTAAAACAGCCTTCAAAAACTGAATCGGAACGATTTCTACTCCATTATACACAACGGGGTCGATACGAGCCATTCCAATATTTTGAATCACCCGAAGATGCGTTAAATATTCTTGTCCGAATGTCATCCAGAAACGTGCCCGTTTCAATGTCGGAAAATTCTTTACTAATGACTCCAATTCTTCGTGATAAATCAAATAAGATTCTTTCGGGCCAATATTCGGATAGTTCAGTGGTTTATGAATTTCATGCGGTTCAGTATAAACCCATTCTCCGTTTTCCCAATATTTTCCTTTTTGAGTTACCTCACGAATATTGATTTCGGGATTGAAATTAGTAGCAAAAGCTTTTCCGTGATCTCCAGCGTTACAATCAACAATGTCCAAATAGTGAATTTCATCAAAATAATGTTTTGCTGCATAAGCGGTATAAACACTGGTAACACCAGGGTCGAAACCACAACCCAAAATAGCTGTCAATCCGGCTTGTTTGAATTTATCCTGATACGCCCATTGCCATTTATATTCGAATTTAGCTTCATCCAATGGTTCGTAATTTGCCGTATCCAAATAATGAACTCCACATTCGAGGCAGGCATCCATAATGGTCAAATCCTGATAAGGTAACGCCACATTGATTACAATTTCAGGTTTTTCGGCCTTGAATAAAGCCACCAACTCAGCAACATTATCAGCATCTACCTGAGCGGTTTTGATTTTATTTCCACCTACCGCTTTAGCAATCTCGTCACATTTTGATTTGGTCCGGCTTGCCAATGTTATTTCGGTAAAAACATCCGAGTTTTGAGCAACTTTGTGGGCAACTACTGTACCTACGCCACCCGCACCGATGATTAAAACTTTTCCCATTTTTTCAGTTATTTGTTGTTGGTTATTAGTAATTGGAATTGATTAAAATTCATCTAACTTCTGATAACTTCTTTTATTCCGATAACTTCCTTCTTTTTATTCCATTGCTCCGTGGCAATTTTTGTATTTTTTTCCGCTTCCACAAGGACAAGGGTCGTTTCTTCCGACTTTCGGACCAACTTTCACCGGTTCTACCCGTTGAACTCTTGGTTCTTGTGGTGGTCCTTGAGGATTGCCTGCTTCAGTCAACTCATCTTTACGTGTACGATATTTGCTGTAATCCTGACGACGTTCGGGCGCTGATTCTTTAACCGCACTTGGATCTTGAACCGGGATTTGTCCACGCATCAATATTGAAACCATCTTGCGGTTAATCGAATTCATCATAGTCTCGAATAATCCAAAAGATTCCAGTTTATAAATCAACAATGGATCTTTCTGTTCGTAACTTGCATTCTGTACCGAATGACGCAATTCATCCAATTCACGCAAATTTTCTTTCCAGCCTTCATCAATTGTATGCAACATGATTGATTTCTCAAATGCTTTTACAACTTCTTTTGAACCGGATTCATACGCATCCTTCAAATTACAAGTTATATGATACATGCGTTTTCCGTCAGTAATCGGAATAACTATATTCTGATATGTTCCTGATTGAGTTTCATAAACCTGACGAATAACCGGATTTGCAACTTCTGCCAAACGGTCTGTTTTCTTTTTGAAGCCATCTAACGCAGCGTCAAAAACCTTGTCTGTCAGCTTTTCGCTATTCCCTTTCAAGTCGCCTTCCGTAAGCGGCATATCTAGTGCCATTACACGCAACAAATCCATTTTCAATCCTTCAATATCTTCAGACTCAACATTGCTGTCAACAATTGCTTTGGATGCATCATAAATGGTATTCAAAATATCGATTCCAATACGTTCACCCATCAAAGCATGGCGGCGTTTGGTATAAATAACCTGACGTTGTTTATTCATCACATCATCGTATTCCAACAAACGTTTACGAATACCGAAGTTGTTTTCTTCTACTTTTTTCTGTGCACGTTCGATTGAATTGGATAGCATCGAGTGTTGCAACATTTCTCCTTCGTTGAATCCTAAACGGTCCATCATTTTGGTAATCCGCTCCGAACCGAATAAACGCATCAAATCGTCTTCCAACGAAACATAGAAAACGGAAGAACCCGGGTCTCCCTGACGACCAGCACGACCACGCAACTGACGGTCTACACGGCGAGATTCGTGTCGTTCCGTACCAATAATTGCCAAACCACCTGCAGCTTTTACTTCGACAGATAATTTAATGTCGGTACCACGACCGGCCATATTCGTAGCAATAGTTACTGTTCCCGATTGTCCAGCCTGAGCTACAATATCTGCTTCGCGCTGATGTAACTTAGCATTCAATACATTGTGCGGAATTTTACGCATAGAAAGCATCTTGCTCAACATTTCCGAAATTTCAACCGAAGTTGTTCCGACCAAAACCGGACGGCCTGCATTCACAAGAGCTTCAATTTCTTCAATAACAGCTTTATATTTTTCCCGTTTAGTACGGTAAATACGGTCTTCCATATCATCACGGGAAATTGGTCTGTTGGTTGGAATTACTACAACATCCAATTTGTAGATATCCCACAACTCACCGGCTTCTGTTTCGGCTGTACCCGTCATACCAGCCAATTTGTGGTACATACGGAAATAATTCTGCAATGTAATTGTTGCAAATGTTTGTGTTGCAGCTTCTACCTGAACTCGCTCTTTCGCTTCAATAGCCTGATGCAAACCGTCGGAATAACGGCGGCCTTCCATAATACGACCTGTTTGTTCATCAACGATTTTTACTTTATTGTCGATAACAACATATTCATCGTCTTTTTCAAACAAAGCATACGCCTTCAATAACTGATTTATTGTGTGAACCCGTTCGGATTTAACTGCATAATTTTGCATCATTTCGTCCTTCTTGGCTGCTTTATCAGAATCGGAAAGTCCTTGATTTTCCAAATCAGAAAGGTCACTACCGATATCAGGCAAAACGAAAAATTGAGGATCATCAGAATCTCCGGTAATCAAATCAATCCCTTTGTCGGTCAATTCAATGCTGTTATTTTTTTCATCAATTACAAAAAATAAGTCATCTGTAATAATATGCATTTCTTTATTTTGATTCTGCATATAAAATTCTTCCGTTTTAAGCATGCTCGCTTTAATTCCGGGCTCACTTAAGAATTTGATTAACGGCTTATTTTTAGGTAACCCTTTGAATGAACGGAATAATAAAACGGCGCCTTCTTTTTGGTCATCGCCATTATCAGAATTCAATTTGGCTTTAGCGTCAGCCAACAACTTGGTTGTCAATACTTTTTGTGCATTCACCAATCTTTCTACTTTTGGACGAAGTTCCTCAAATAATTGATCATCGCCTTTAGGAACAGGTCCGGAAATAATCAAAGGTGTACGGGCATCATCAATCAATACTGAGTCAACCTCATCGACAATTGAATAATTATGTTTCCGTTGCACAAGGTCTTGCGGACTGATTGCCATATTATCACGCAAATAGTCGAATCCGAATTCATTATTCGTACCGAAAGTAATATCAGCATTATATGCTTTGCGGCGATTATCTGAGTTGGGTTGATGCTTATCGATACAATCAACCGATAATCCATGGAACATATATAACGGCCCCATCCATTCCGAGTCACGTTTCGACAAGTAATCGTTTACTGTTACAATATGCACACCGTTCCTCGTCAATGCATTTAAAAATACAGGCAAAGTTGCAACCAATGTTTTACCTTCCCCTGTCGCCATTTCGGCAATTTTACCTTTATGAAGAACGACACCACCGATCAGCTGAACATCGTAATGAATCATATTCCAAGTGATTTCGTTTCCTCCGGCAATCCATTTATTTTTGTAGATGGCTTTATCTCCATCTATTTCTACAAAATCCTTCGTTGTTGCCAGGTCACGGTCAAAATCATTCGCCTTAACAACAATTTCTTCATTTTGAGTAAAACGACGGGCTGTATCTTTTACGATAGAAAAAACTTCGGGCAATACCTCATCCAATACTTTTTCGTATTTCTCGGTAATTGCTTTTTCAATCTTATCAATTTCCGCCCAAACATCTTCTCTTTCTTCCAACTCGAGCGTTTCAATCTTCGCCCGAAGCTCTTCAACTTTACTTTTATCTTCCTTTACGTAATCCTGAATGCGTTCCTTGATTTTATCAGTCCGTTCACGCAATTCATCATTACTAAGTTTTTCTATCTCGGAATAAACTGCTTTTATTTTATCAACAAATGGCATAATTTCTTTCAAATCTCGTTGCGATTTGTTGCCAAGCAATTTTTTTAGAAAATCGTTAAATCCCATATTTTAATTAATAATTAACAATTAATAGTTGACAATTTCAAAGCTTTAATTATTAATAGCTTATGTAAATTATCATGTAATTCTCTCTTTTTATAACAAGTTGATTTGCAACTTTTATGAAAGACTCGCAAAAGTACATTTTATAATTCAGAAATTGGTATTTTGCCTTTTACTTTTTTAATCATCATATAAAATACCTTCTTCAAATCTTCACACCTATACCAACCTGAAAAGATGCATTTGTAGTAAATGGTTGTCCAAAAATAAAATCACTTTCATACCCAAGTAAAAAATGATAGCGTTTGGCTAAAGGATATTCAAATCCTAAATGAGTATAAATTCCAAACGGATTATAGCCACTGTTGGATAAATTTATATATCCGACAGTCCCTATTCCCATGTTAAAATACCTATACAAAACTTGTTCGAGAAATATCCCAACACTAAGATTTGATACATTAGAATCATTATTATCTACAAATACAATATTATCCACTTTTATTCCATATCGCTGTTTATCATTAGCCGTAAGCATTGCTTTTAAGCCATAACTGTAAGACAAACCAGTCATATCTTTGGAAAAATAACCTCCAACAGTTGTATTTGTACGCAATATTACAGATTGTCCATATAAGTTATTAGCAAATATGATACCAAAAATGATAAATAAGATCCGGAATGCATAAGCTTTACTTTGTAGCATCTGTAATTCTATATTTTTTAATTTGGATATTACAATTTGTGATTTATCTTCTTAGACTATGATTTCCTTGATTAATTGAATACTACGATTAAGACTCTGCAATTCAAAATCATAGTTATCATTTAATCAAAAAAATCATAGTTCAGACAATTATCTTATTTCAGGCAATGTGCTGTCGGTAGAAGCATTTGGAGAACGAATGCGCAATAAGCGGCATACGGAAGGAGCGATTTGTGTAGCTTTTATTTCACGGTGAATCGTTTGAGCCGGAACACCCGGAGCTTTAATTATCAATGGAACGGGAATATTTGCAACCCTCACATATTCATCTTTTTCTGCAGTATTATCCTCCTGAATTATTTTCCATCCGGGTTGAATTTCAAGTAATAAATCACCCGAAACATTTCGGTGAAATCCATTACGAATAGCCAATATAGATTCATTCCATCGTCCATGAAGAATATCGTGCAATGTAAAAACATCCTGAACTCCACTGAATTCAATTAAAAAATCGGCTGCTTTATTTTGAATCTCTTCAATAGATATTTGCTTGTCTTCTATCAATTTACGATTCAAAAATATTTGTCTATCGTAATATGTTTCAACCCAATTTCCTTGGCCATAGACAGCCATCAGATACATATTGAGTAAAGCCAAACAACGTTTTGGATAAAACTCTCCGACAGGCATATTTATCAATGGAGAAACACGTTCTTCATCATTGAAATATCCTGTAGATGTAACAAAAATTATCGTGTTTTGAAGACCAACTTTTTTATCAATTAAATCCAATAATTTTTCCAAATCCTTATCTAATCGGAAATAAGTATCCTGCAATTCAAGTGAATATTCCTGAACATTTTTACCCTCTTCGATTCCGGCAAAATAAGATACAGCCAAATAATCAGGAACTGTTTTCTTACCGAACGTTCCGTATTCAAAGAAACGTTCAACCAAACGATTAACTTCTCCGTTTACTAATGGGCTTGATTTGAATAATTTATATCGATTATATGAATTGTATGTATAACGGAATCCGGATTCAGATTTTACATGAGGAAAATAAGCATAAAAAGAAACCGGATGCGAATTTTGCCAATTCGTAGTTTCAATATAGGTAGTTAATGATTCCTGAGAATTATACCTGTCAACATACCACGGAATATCTTTGAAATAAGTAGTTGTAGCCCAACGTCCATTTAAATCATCCAGCCAAAAAGCGCCATTAGCGGTATGTCCTGCAGATAAAAGAGCAATCTGATATTCGGGAGCAATGGAATAAACGTCGGAGAGCCCTCCTGTTGCTATTTTCAGCTCATCACCGATAGTTGATGTCAATAATTTATTCGGAGAAAGAGTTTCGGAAGTGTAATTCCCCATAAATGCAGGGTCATACAACGAGGGATAATGTTTTTTTTGTTTAAAGTCGTAAATTTTATCAGCAACAATTCCGTGATTAAAAGGATTGGTTCCGGTTTGAATCGTAGCTGTTGATGACGATTTATCTATTTCGGGAAAATCAAATTGGACATCCGTATATACAAGCCCTTCACGCATCAAACGTTTAAAACCTTTTTCACCGAAACCATCAAAAAAGAGTTGTAAATAATCGCTGCGCAACTGGTCAATCGTAATACCTACAAGTAATTTCGGAGCTTCCTTCTTTACTTGTTGCGCATAAGCAGAACTTATGCTTAAAATGGCAATTAAGATTTGAGTAAGTTTTACTTTGTGCATGAAATATACGAGTTATTTCTTTTTTCCTCTTGTTGTTTTGGTTGCTGCAGCTTTGGTTGTTGTTTTTTTAACTCCTTTTTTAGCAGGGGCTTCTCCGGTTTTCTTTATAATATCCATACAAGCTTCGAAAGTCAATTCTTCGGGTTTTTGAGTTTTCGGAATCTTGTAGTTACTTCCTTTGTAAGCGATATAAGGTCCATAACGACCATTTAACACTTGCAAGTCAGCATCTTCAGTAAAAGATTTGATATTTTTATTCTTTTCTTGCAAACGTTTATTTTCAATCAAATCAATTGCCTCTTCCAATGTTATTTCAAGAGGGTCAACACCTTTCGGAATAGACACAAACTTGCTATCATGACGAATATACGGCCCAAAACGACCGATTGCCGCAACTACGGTTTTTCCTTCGTAATCGCCCAACGTACGCGGAAGTTTGAATAACTCAAATGCTTCATCCAACGTAATAGATTCCATTATTTGGTTTTTTCGTAATGAAGCAAACAACGGTTTTTCTTCTTCTTCGGCTGTACCTATTTGAACAACAGGTCCGAAACGTCCGATTTTTACAGAAACTTGTCGTCCTGTTTTTGGATCGGTTCCTAAAACCCGTTCTCCTACTCTATGATCGGTTTTTACGGTTAATGCTTCCTCAACTGTCGGATGGAAAGCTTTATAGAATTGGTCAATCGCCTTTGTCCATTTTAATTTTCCTTCGGCAATATTATCAAATTCCTTTTCAACATCAGCGGTAAAATTGTAATTCAGAATATCCGGAAAATATTCTGTCAAGTAATCATTTACAACCATTCCGATATTTGTCGGAAATAATTTGGCTTTTTCCGTTCCAAATGTTTCTTTTTTAGTTGCATCTGATATTTTTCCGTCTTTTAATTTCAACAAGTTATATGAACGCTCTTCACCTTCACGATCACCTTTTTCCACATAATCGCGTTGCTGAATCGTTGAAATCGTAGGCGCATACGTAGAAGGACGCCCAATTCCCAATTCTTCGAGTTTACGCACCAAACTTGCTTCGGTATATCGTGCAGGGCGCTGAGTAAAACGTTCCATTGCCTGTACTTCATTCATTGCCAATTGCTGTTTTACAATCAAAGGTGGCAATAAGCGAGATTCATCGTCCTGACCTTCGGATTCATCATCGGAAGATTCGAGGTAAACACGCAAGAAACCATCGAATTTCAAGACTTCTCCTTCAGCAATAAATTTATCTGTATGGTTTGATATCGCAATTGTAGCCGTTGTTTTTTCCAATTCGGCATCACTCATTTGTGAAGCAATTGTACGTTTCCAAATCAATTCATACAATCGTTTTTCCTGCGCAGTACTTCCGGCTTCATGATTATTCATATAAGTCGGACGAATTGCTTCGTGAGCTTCTTGAGCACCTTTGGATTTCGTTTGAAAATGACGTATTTTCAAATATTTATCTCCAAATGAAGTAAGAATTTCTTGCTTCGATGTATTAATTGCCAAATCCGAAAGATTTACGGAATCGGTACGCATGTATGTGATAATCCCTGCTTCATACAAACGCTGCGCCACCATCATGGTTTGTGCCACCGAAAATCCGAGTTTCCGGGAAGCTTCTTGTTGTAAAGTTGAGGTGGTAAACGGAGGTGCAGGAGATTTTTTGGCAGGCTTGGTAACAATATCTTCGATTGAGAATGTCGCTGTTTTACATTTTTCGAGTAGCGCCAACGCTTCTTCTTTTGTTTTTAAGCGACGATTTAATTCCGTTTTTAATTCAACCGGTTCTCCATCTCTTCCTTTTACTATGAAAATTGCTGTTACTTTATAGGAAGCTTCTGATTTAAAATTCATTACTTCTCGCTCCCTATCAACAATCAATCTTACAGCAACCGACTGCACACGTCCTGCCGAAAGCGATGGTTTTACTTTTTTCCAAAGCACGGGTGAAAGTTCGAAACCCACAATCCTGTCCAAAACCCGGCGAGCCTGCTGTGCATCAACCAAATCCTTATTGATTGTACGTGGACTTTCAATTGCCTTGAGAATAGCATTTTTAGTAATTTCGTGAAAAGCTATCCTTTTTGTTTTTTTATCATCCAATCCAAGAACTTCCGCCAAGTGCCATGCAATAGCCTCTCCTTCGCGGTCCTCATCAGAAGCCAGCCATACGGTTTCTGCCGTTTTCGCTTCATTTTTCAGTTCTGATACTAACTTTTTTTTATCAGCAGGAACTTCATATATCGGTTGATAATTATGTGCAATGTCAATACCAAAGTCTTTCTTTTTCAAATCACGAATATGTCCGTAGCTTGATAAAACCTTATAATCTTTTCCCAAAAATTTCTCAATGGTTTTTGCTTTGGATGGTGATTCGACAATAACGACGTTTTTATGCATTTTTCCGAATTTAGAGTGTATAGTAAGGTTGAAGTAATGAAAAAAAGAGCTTACTTCTCAAAATTTGGGCGCAAAGTTAGTAAAATTCTGAAAGTTAAAAGCAAATTAAGTTAATTTAAAGTTATGGAATGCTGTTCTATTGTCATATTCGCAAAAAAAGTTCTTAAAAACAGAAAACCGAAAACATCATTTATGCTTCCGGTTTTCCGTTCTAATTTATAATCAACTTATTTTTTCAATGCTGCTATACTTTCTTCTACCAACTTGATTTTACTTTCAGCATCGGCTTGTTTTTTGCGTTCATTTTCTACAATTTCAGGCTTGGCATTCGCTACAAACTTTTCATTACTAAGTTTTGCCGTAACTGATTTAAGAAATCCTTGCAAATATTTTAATTCATTGTTTAATTTCTCCAATTCTTCTTCTACATTGATATTGTTTCCTAATGGTACTGCGTATTCAGTTGTACCGACAAGGAAAGAAACTGCTCCGGCTGATTTTTCCAAAACTTTTTCAATATCGGATAGATTACACATTTTTGAAATTACTGAATCAAATACATTCGTATATTCTCCGATAATTTGAAGAGTTAAGTCATCTTTATTCGGAATGTTTTTTTGCAAGCGAATTGTCCGAATACCACTAATTATTTCTTTTACCGCATCAAATTTTGACAATAAATCATTGTCATACGCTGAAATTTTGGGTAATTGCTCAATCATTAAACTTTCTCCGGGTTTTCTTTCTTCCAACGCCTGCCATAATTCTTCCGTAATAAATGGCATAAACGGATGAAGCAATTTTAGCAAAGAATCGAAAAATCCAAGTGTTACATCATACGTTTTTTTGTCAATCGGACATTGGTAAGCCGGTTTTATCATTTCGAGATACCAAGAAGAAAATTCATCCCAAAACAATTTATAAACTAACATCAATGCTTCTGACAAACGGTATTTAGTAAATAAATCATCCATTTCTTCAAGGGTTTTTGCCAACGTAGCTTCAAACCATTTTACAGCAATTTCAGATGAAGCAGGTTGAGGAATCGATTCATCTACATTCCAGCCTTTTACTAAACGGAAAGCATTCCAGATTTTGTTATTGAAATTCCGTCCTTGTTCACATAAACCCTCATCAAATGGTAAATCATTTCCCGCAGCAGATGTCAGCAACATTCCCATTCGAACACCATCTGCGCCATATTTAGCGATTAAATCAAGCGGGTCGGGCGAATTTCCGAGCGATTTACTCATTTTGCGACCAAGCTTATCGCGTACAATTCCGGTCAGATAAACATTCTTGAAACATCTGTCGTGGCGATATTCATATCCGGAAATAATCATACGTGCAACCCAAAAGAAAAGAATTTCGGGTGCAGTAACCAAATCATCCGTAGGATAATAATAATTAATATCGGCATTATCAGGATGGTTAATTCCATCAAATACCGAAATAGGCCACAACCATGAAGAAAACCAGGTATCTAGACAGTCTTCATCCTGACGCAATTCGGATAATTGCAAATTCGGATTATTTGTTTTTTCACGAGCCAATGCCAATGCTTTTTCATCTGTTTCAGCAACGATATATCCACCTTGTGGTAAATAATAAGCCGGAATACGATGCCCCCACCAAAGCTGACGGCTGATACACCAGTCTTTGATGTTTTCCATCCAATGACGATAGGTATTTTTAAATTTGGGCGGATACAACATGATGTCATCTTCCATAACCGCTTTTAATGCAGGTTTTGCCAAATCTTCCATTTTCAGAAACCATTGCATGGAAAGTTTCGGTTCAATCGGAACATCTGTTCTTTCGGAAAAGCCAACTTTATTGGTATATGGTTCTATTTTCTCCATCAATCCGGCTTCTTCCAAATCTTTTACAATTTGTTTGCGGACATCGAATCTGTCCATGTCTGCATATTGCAATCCGTGTTCGTTTAATGTTCCATTATCATTAAAAATGTCAATAATTTCGAGATTGTATTTTTCGCCCAAAATATAGTCATTCACATCATGAGCAGGCGTTATTTTTAAACACCCCGTACCGAATTCAATATCAACATATTCATCTTCAATAATCGGAACAACACGATTAACAATCGGAACAATTACTTTTTTCCCTTTTAAATGTGTATTCTTTGGGTCATTCGGATTGATGCAAACAGCTACATCACCCAAAATAGTTTCGGGACGAGTCGTCGCGACTGTCGCCCACCCCGTTTCACCCTCAATTTTATATCTAAGATAGTAAAGTTGTCCTTGCTGTTCTTTATAATTTACTTCTTCATCCGACAATGCTGTTTTGGCTTGTGGGTCCCAATTAACCATGCGAACTCCACGGTAAATCAGTCCTTTATTATATAAATCGACAAAAACTTTCAATACACTTTCCGAACGTTTTTCGTCCATTGTAAAGCAAGTCCTATCCCAATCGCACGAAGCTCCAAGTTTTTTTAATTGTTCGAGGATAATTCCACCATGTTTGTGAGTCCATTCCCAAGCATGTTCCAAGAATTGTTCGCGGGTAAGATCGGATTTCTGAATTCCTTCGGAAGCAAGTTTGGATACAACCTTCGCCTCAGTTGCAATAGAAGCATGGTCTGTCCCGGGAACCCAACAGGCATTTTTTCCTAACATCCGCGCACGGCGAATCAAAATATCCTGAATGGTATTATTCAACATATGTCCCATGTGAAGCACACCGGTAACATTCGGCGGAGGAATAACTATTGTATAAGGTTCGCGATTATCAGGCTCAGACTTGAAGAATCTATTTTCGAGCCAATATTGATACCATTTATCTTCTACTTCTGACGGGGCGTATTTACTTGCAATTTCCATGATTTCAAAAATTTGACTGCAAAAATAGGAAAAAAAGTAAAAGGTAAAAGGTAAAAGGTAAAATAAGACAGGATAAATGTATGAAATGCTTTTTGGGCAAAAGGTGAAAGGCAAAGGGCGAAAGAATATCTTATGCACGCCATCCCTTTGCCATTAGCCTTTCGCCTTTCGCCAAGATTTTAGATGGAATCGTTTTGAAGATTATTCCTATTTAGACAGGTTTGATTAAAGGAACTTCTACTGAAAAGATTCCATTCGAAGATTCAATATTGATTTCTTTTTGAGTCATTAAACGATATCGTTCTGCCAAGTTTAATAATCCTATTCCCTCTCCTTTTTCGCTGTCTTTTTTCGGTTGAATGGAATTGGAAACTACGACAGAATCCTTTGTATTATTGATGCAAATTGTAATTAACAATGGTTGTTTGTTGCTTACAACATTATGCTTAATAGCATTCTCAACCAACGTTTGCAGGCTTAATGGCATTATCGAATAATCATTGTATTCTTCATCTATCTGAATATTAAACTGAAGGGATTCACCATAACGAATTTGCATCAAATGGCAATATGATTGAGTAAAATTCAATTCCTCCCGTAAATTTGTTATTTCCTTGTTTTGCAACGTATAGCGAAAAACAAATGATAATTGTTGCACATACTCTTGCGCTTTGTCTGTATCTATTTTAATAAGAGAATTAAGCGTATTTAATGAATTGAATAAAAAATGAGGGTCAACCTGATTCTTTAATGCTTCGTACCGTGTACGCATGTTCTCAGACAACAAAGTCTCATTTTCGAGGGCTGTTTGTTGTTGTTTGTTTGAGATATAAATCAACTGCGACGAAAAAAGTACAATCACGGCTATAAAAGAATCCCGAAGTAAACTTCCTCTGATAAAATGTGATGGATGAGGTCCAAAATCATTGAAACTCATTTGAATTAAAGAAAATATATAACTCAAAATTACAGTAGCAAGAAAGGTCGATAAAATGATAACTGTTAATTTTATCCGAGAGTTTATATTTGTTTTTAATAATCTAAAATTCAACAAATAAAGAATGTATGCGATCAGGAAATTAAAAAACAAATGCACCAATACCTGTTCCATGGAAAATTCAGGACGAACTCTCATTCCCGGACCATCAGGAGGCAATACGGCATCCCTTCCGTAAAAAAACATTATCAGGAACAGTAAATTCATCAACAAGCTTATTCCGGCAGAAAGGTAAAAAGCGGTGCGATGTGTAAATGGTTTTGAAGTCATTATTCTGGTATTTTTCGCTGCAAATGTAATTACTATATTTACTGTATTACATTGAAAAAAGGTCGAAATGGAAAAATTTAGATTTCAAATGTACAAAAAGGCAGATGACTTAGAAAGTATTTAGATTTCAAATTGAGTCTGTTTTTGAAACTTGTCATGCTATATTTTTATACTTTTGTCCCTACTATTTTTAAAATATGGATAATACAACAATCTCAATCCTTCGTCTTGCAAATCAGCAACTTTTGGACAATAGTTTTAAGACGCCGAAAAATATCGTTTCATGGATGGGAGCTATGCAAGCTCAGGATTATAATATGGCTAAATGGGCTATCGGTATTCGTCTTAATGGTTTTACGGAAAAAATGGTGGAAGATGCTTTTAATAAAGGCGAGATTCTTAGAACACATGTGTTGCGGCCAACCTGGCATTTTATTGCACCGGAAGATATTCGTTGGATGTTGGAATTAACAGCGTCTAAGATAAAATCTTCTACAAAATCCAGGGATTTACATTTGGAAATAACAGAAAGCCTATATACACAAAGTAATCTGATTTTGGAAAAAGCGTTGGAAGGAAATAATCATCTGACTCGCGATGAATTAGCTGTTATATACGAAAAAAATAACATTCAGGTTAATTCATCCCGGATGGTTCATTTTATGATGCGAGCCGAGTTGGATAGAGTTATTTGCAGTGGAGCTTTACAAGGAAAGAAACATACATATGCTTTGATGGATGAAAGAGTTCCAAAAATGCAGCCATTGCACAAAGACGAAATGTTGGCAAAACTGGCTCGTAGATATTTCACAAGCCATGGACCTGCCACATTACAGGATTTTGTTTGGTGGTCAGGGTTATCGGTTACAGATGCAAGGCATGGATTGGAGCAGGTAAAAACTGAATTTATATCTGAGAAAACAGATTCTAAAATTTATTGGATGTCTCAACCGATTAGAAAAATGATGCCTGATTCGGATTTGATTCATTTATTGCCAGCATTTGACGAATATATTATTGCTTATACAGATAGGAAAGCTGTAATTTCATCCGAAAATCACAGCAAAGCCATTTCAAGCAATGGTATTTTTCGTCCTATAATAATAAAAAACGGACAAGTAATAGGCATCTGGAAAAAATCTGCAAGCAAAACCAAGCAAGTACTTCCTGATTATTTTGAACATCCGGATAAATCAATCAAAGATTTAATCGAAAAAGCCTCAAAATTATTTACTGATTTCTTAGCAATTAAGTAGCAATTGGTTACAAAAAACGTTTCCGAAGCCATTCTCTTACAGGAACATCATATAATTTCATCGTCAAATACGCAACTGTAATGGCAACACCAACTACCAGCAACCCGAATGGCCACGATTTTTCCAACGTGTATTCATTATTCGTTACCCAAGCCATATAGACATACGCTATTGGAAAGTGTGTTATGTAGAGAGGATAAGAAATATCTCCGAGAAATTTACATAAGCTGTACGCTTTCTTTCCGGTAACCTTTCCTCCAGCTCCGATCCAAACGATTAAAGGAAACATCACCATTAAACAAAAACACTCATACAGACCATTCGCCCAAAGATTTTCGGAATTTCCTAAGCGTGGCATAGAGAACAAAACGACCAAAAGAACTCCGGCTGTTAGAAATGCATTTTTGGTATAATGTAATTTTCCAATTCGTGCCAATAACAAACCTGCTAAAAAAGGGAAAGCTAATCGGGTAAAACCGATACGCAATTGCGTAGGATCGTCAATGGACCATCCGCCGATAATATCTCCATTTGGATTTGTAAAGGCATAATGAATTGTAAATCCGGCTGCGATTACAACCAAAATTCCCAATATTATTTTCGAAAGGCGTCGCAAAACAAATGCATAAACAATATTTGCAATATACTCGAAGAAAAGAGACCAAGCAGGCCCATTTAGCGGATGCATTTCGTGCCAACCTCTGATATCCAATCCCTTTCCAACGGGTATCAATGTACATCCGATTAACATTACCAACAACATTTTCCAAACAGGAACTTCATGTATGCCGCCCCAGCCCAACCCCGGAGAATCCTGAAAGTAAAATAATAAAGCTCCGATAATCGAACCGACAATTATCATCGGTTGAAGACGAATCAAACGGCGTTTAAAAAAATCTTTGAGTGTCATTTTACCCCAACGGTCGTCGTATGCATAGCTGATTACATAACCGGAAAGCAGAAAGAAAAAATCGACAGCCAAATAACCGTGATTAATAATTTGCTTTGCATGATCTCCGCCGGAATGTGTTTCAAAAACATGAAAAAAAACGACCATTACCGCCGCAATACCTCGAAGCCCATCCAAAATCTCATAATGCGGTTTAGACTCTTTTATGCTTAATTCTTTTCTCATCAATATTTACTTGATTATTCGATTCTTTTTTTGGGCGTGCCCCCGCCATTTTGCCAGAATCTCATATTTCTTTTTTTTACGCGGCGGGGTCGGGCTTTCCGCTCATATCGGCCGGTTTTTATCGCCTTCTGCTTCAGTCGTTCCTCCCTCGCACAAGTCGTAAAAAACGCCCGCTACCCGCTACAATCCCTCACGCAAGGCACCCATCAACCTTCGGTACAATTACAGCAATTAATTTGACTCTGTCTATTCTTCGAATTGCTACAATTGCATCGAAAATAAATCGCTATAAGTTTCGTGAACCAACTGTACCACATTTTCTACATGATGTGTATGCGGAAACATATCAACAGGTTGCACTTTTGTTACTTTATAGGCTTCACTCAATAGATTTAAATCGCGTGCTTGTGTCGCAGGATTGCAACTTACATACACAATACGTTTGGGTGCAGCAAATAAAATACTTTTGATAACATCGTCATGCATTCCGGCACGCGGCGGATCGGTAATAATTACATCCGGACGGCCATGTTGATTGATAAAATCCTGTGTTAGGATATCTTTCATATCTCCGGCAAAGAACAATGTATTGTCTATTTTATTCAATGTAGAATTTACTTTTGCGTCTTCAATTGCTTCGGGAACATATTCGATTCCGATAACTTTTTTTGCATCTTTTGAAACAAAATTTGCAATTGTTCCGGTTCCGGTATAAAGGTCATATACGAGTTCATTACCCGAAAGTTCGGCAAAATCACGCGTTATTTTATACAGATTATAAGCTTGTTCGCTATTGGTTTGATAGAAGGATTTCGGGCCTATTTTAAATCGTAGTCCTTCCATTTCTTCATAGATACAATCATTGCCTTTATATACAAAAACATCACGATCGGTTATTGTGTCGTTTGCCTTAGAATTGATGATGTATAAAAGAGAAGTTATTTGAGGAAATTTTTCAGCAATATGTTGCAGTAAAGTCTTGATTTTACCTTCATTATTTTCATAAAAAACAACAATCAACATTACTTCACCAGTGGTTGAAGTGCGGATAATGATATTTCGCATTAATCCGAATTGATTGCGAAGATTGAAAAATGGATAATCATTTTTCAAACAAAAATCTCTGATTTCCAATCGTATTTGATTGGAAGTATCGTCCTGTAACCAACACTTATGAATATCCAACACCTTGTCAAACATTCCCGGAATATGAAACCCGAGCGCATTCATATTGGTAAAAGAATTATCCGATTTTATTTCGTTTTCAGTTAGCCAACGTTTATCCGAAAAAGTAAATTCGAGTTTATTCCGATAAAAACGGGTCTTTTCCGAACCAAGAATTGGATTGATTTCGGGAAGTTCTATTTTACCGATTCTTTCGAGATTGTCGGTAACTTGTTTTTGTTTGTAATGAAGTTGTTGGGAATAAGGCAGATTTTGCCATTTGCAGCCACCACAAATTCCAAAGTGTTCGCAGAAAGGCGTTTCCCTCATTTCGGAATAAGCATGAAAACGCATAACCCGCCCTTCGGCGTATCTATGTTTTTTGCGGTAAATTTGCAAATCAACCACATCGCCCGGAACAACAAACGGGACAAAAACCACTAAATCATTAATCTTAGCAATAGCTTTTCCTTCGGCAGCAACATCAGTGATAGTCACATTTTCGAAAATAGGAAGTTCTTTCTTTTTATGTGTCAACTTTGTTCGTTTTTTTGATTTTTAAAAAAGCAAACAAAGATAGTGCATCTTTTTCAGTTGACAATTGAAGATTTTTATGGATTCTACCTTGATTTTTCATCTATTGTAATATTACCTTTAATAATTGCGTTATATTGAAAAATAATTTAGATATTTGATACCATAATCTGCCTAATTAATATGAAAAAACCTCTATCCGCAAATAAAAAATTAATTCGAATCCGATTTTATTGGTATTCTTTGCTTACAAGCTTATT
The DNA here is from genome assembly GCA_031553395.1 of Bacteroidales bacterium. Taxonomy (GTDB): domain Bacteria; phylum Bacteroidota; class Bacteroidia; order Bacteroidales; family WRGA01; genus WRGA01. The sequence continues at coordinate 45,744 of JAVBLR010000007.1, forward strand.
CGGAAGTACCCATTTTTCAAAATATAAATTGAAATATGGAGCATTGTTGCTTACATTAACAATGGCAGGTTGCGGTAGTGGAACAACAGGTAATACAAAAGATAATCCGTCATCGACTCAAAATGGCCCGGATGTTGTATCTGATTCGGTTCCCGAACAATCCCAGATTACTTGCTATGAACCTGCTGCTCCCCCGGATACAACGCCACCACCTAAATTTGTACCGCCAAAAATTATTGAAATTGACCCCGGAAAGGAGCCTCAAGTTGAAGTAACATGTTATGTAGTTTCGGTAGAACCAACATGCTACGATGTTGCTGTAGTACCCAAAGATACAATTGCCGTTGAACCTAAGAATAAAATTTATGATTACGCAGAAGTTATGCCGCAATTTCCGGGAGGGACAAATGATTTATTCCAATTTTTGCGCGACAATTTGATATATCCCGAAGATGCTATAGATAATGGTATTCAAGGAACAGTTGTAGTTAAACTTGTAGTATCAGAAACCGGGCATATTTCCGATATGAAAATTCTTCGGTCATTACATCCTAGTTGCGACAAAGAAGCCATTCGACTAATAAAATCTATGCCCGATTGGATTCCGGCAAAACAAAATGGAAAAGAAGTAAGTGTTTATTATACAATGCCTGTCCGATTTAAATTAATGGGTCTTCAATGAAAGCAAGAAAGTATTTCATCAAAATCCACTATTACTGGTATTCTCTACTTACAAACTTATTCGGAAGCACCCATTTTTCAAAATACAAATTGAAATATGGCACAATGCTATTGACATTGGCAGTTGGTAGCAGTTGCAACAACAAAATAAATAACGAACCGGAAAATAATCCGTTGCCAACACCGCAAGATTCAACAGTTGTAACCGATTCGATTCAAGAGCAATTACAGATTTCTTGTTATACGCCTCCTGTTCCGCCATCTCAAGAAACGAGAAAAAAAGCAAAAAAGAAAGTTATTCATTATAATGAAGATGAAGTAATTGAACTAAAAGAAATAGAAGTGGTGGCTATAGCAGCTGAGAGAGTAGAGACAGAGATTATAGCATGTTATGTTGCGACATTTCCGACTGAGGCCCAATATCCGGGAGGTTCAGATGAATTAATGCATTTTTTTAATAATAATTTGAAATATCCCAATGCTGAAAGAATACGAGGAACAGAAGGAATAGTCGTAGCCGAATTTGCCGTGGACAAAACCGGAAAAATTTCTGATATTAAAATTGTTAAATCGCTGTCAAAAAGTTGTGATAAGGAGGTAATCCGTGTTCTTAATCTGATGCCCAAATGGATTCCCGCAAAGCAATCCGGGATGAGCATTGCAACCACTTTTACATTACCGGTACGTTTTAATTTGGATAATTTTGAATAAAAAATGAAAATACAAAAATACGTTGTTCAACTTCATTTTTATTGGTATTCGTTGCTTACCATATTTTTTGGGAATAGTCATTTCTCAAAATATAAATTGAAATATGGAGCGATGCTGCTTACATTAGCTGTAACCGGCGGATGTAATAATACGGTAAATGATAATCCGAAAGACAATAATGTTTCTATAATGCAAGATTCGGTAACCGTTGAGTCAGATTCAATTCAAGAACAAACGCAGATTGATGAAGGATTTCTACTTGAATCAGAAATGGGGGAAAATTTGGTTACAATGTGTTATTTCGTTCCTCCAAGTCTTGAAAGGAAATCAACAGAAATAAAAGAAGACAGTATTTATGCAGCTGTTGAAGATTATCCGGAGTTTCCCGGCGGATTTGAAGAATTAATGAATTATATCAATAAGAATTTGAGATACCCCGAAAATGTTTGTGTTGAAGGACGGGTAGTAATTCGGTTTGTTGTGCAAAAAACGGGAAAAATATCAGATTTAAAAATCCTTCAATCAGTATCTCTGGAATGTGATAAAGAAGCGGTTCGGTTAATTGAATCGATGCCGGACTGGATTCCGGGAAAACAATATGGAAAAAATGTGAATTGTTATTTTACAATTCCTATTCGCTTTAAAATAAGAAATGAATAACATAAAAATACACAAATACTTTATTCAACTTCGTTTTTATTGGTATTCGTTGCTTACCAAACTTTTTGGAAAAAGTCATTTTTCAAAATATAAATTGAAATATGGAGCGATGTTGTTGACATTAGCTGTAACCGGAGGATGTGATAAAATAAATAATAATTCGATTTCTACAGAAAGGAGTTCAAGTATTGTCTCTGATTCAGTTGAATCTTCTCCTGATGAAAAAGGTGTAATGTGTTATGATATTGGTTCGTCTTTACCTGTAATACCTACTACTGAAGAAGTTGATAATGAAATTTGTAAAGATGTAGACGTTTATCCACAATATTCAAAGAGCTTCGATGTCCTACATCGTTATTTCTTAGACAATCTGAAATACCCTGAAAGTGCAATAAAAGATGGAAATGAAGGAAGTGTTGTTGTTAGATTTATTGTCTTCAAAACCGGAAAAATAGGCCTCGTGAAAGTTTTGCGGTCATTATCTCCGGAATGTGATAAAGAAGCCATTCGTTTGATTGAGTCAATGCCTGCAAAATGGATTCCGGCAAAACAAAATGGGAAAGCCGTAAACACATATTTTTACATTCCTATTCGATTTAAATTAGATGATGATAAGAAAAAAAACAAAAATAAAAGATAATTCATACGACGTATGGCAAAAGATAAAATAAAAATCCATCATATAGCTTTCGAAATTACAAATGATTGTAACCTAAAATGTTTGTATTGTTACAATCATTGGAAACGCGACAGTGATAATTTTGCGATTCTCAATTCATATAAAAAAGCGCAGAAAACATTGAAGCAATTATTTAAAATTGCAGATGTAGGAAATGTCGCTTTTACGGGTGGTGAACCATTTTTAGGCGAGCGTATTGCTGAGCTTGTTTTGTATTGCCGTATGAAAGGTGCAAGTATCACGATTATCTCGAATGGAAATGCCGGAAGCAGAGAAGATTATAAGCAATTGATAGAGTTGGGTGTAAATTTATTTGAATTTCCGCTTCATGCCCGTAATCCGCAAATCCATGATAGTATGACTGGAGTTAAAGGTTCTTGGCAACATTCTTTCGATTCGATTTCCATGGTACGGGAAATGGGCGCTTTCGTTGTTCCGGTTGTTGTACTTACCAAATTCAATTATTTGCAAATAGAAGATACATTGCTTTTCTTAAATGAATTGAATCTGAAACGGATTATGCTCAATCGCTATAATATCGGCGGAACAAGCATTTCTAAATTTGAAAAAATTATAGTGCCGAACGAAGAATTAAAAAATGCTTTTCGTATTGCAAATGAAACTGTTGGAATGTACGACCTTCGGGTAACATCGAATGTTTGCACACCTTTTTGTTTGCTTAATCCCGAAGAGTATCCGAATATTGGGTTTGGCGCTTGTTCCAAAGATCCGCTTCGAAAACCATTAACATTGGATATCGATGGAAACTTGAGAGTATGTAATCATTCGCCGGTTGTTGCAGGAAATATTTTCAACCAACCATTAAATGAAATTCTGTATTCCGATTACACATTAAGCTGGGGTGAAATTATTCCGGAATTTTGTGAACAATGTTCCATTTTCGACAAATGTATGGGCGGTTGCCGTGCTGCTTCCGAGCAAATGGGCTTTTCGTTGAAAAAAGTAGATCCGGTACTCGGATATTCTTCGGGATTAAGCAGGTAAAAACGCATTCAGATAATTACTTTTTTCTGCCAAGAAAGCAGGTGTTATCTGGAATACAAAATATATTTGAAAATCTTACTAGTTTTTACTCAGAGTGCGAACATCATTTCTCAATTAACTATAATTTAAATTGAAAAGACACTCGCCGGTAAACAAATACAAGAATATCTAGATTCGGAACTCAAATCTTTGAGAAAATATAAAAAATAAAATTAAAATTATCAATCTCCATTGCCTGAATTTCATTATAAAAAACAGAACTAAATTTCACCTTTGTATCTAACATGTGAAAATAATTCGATTTATTACCACAGAATATGCCAGGATTATTACGCATTTATTCGACTGAAATACAAACACATATGACTACAAAACATTTGCAATATGATCGTTGCTTAATCGCTATTTTTTAACCATTCTTTCTTTTGAAATAAAATAAGGTAGAAGTGCGGCTAAAATCATAGTCAGAATAGCAATAGAGAATATTCATAAAGCCATTTAAGTTCAGGAATTACCTCGAAGTTAATTTAAGATGGTTTTCACAATCTCCCTTTGTTCTTTGAAGAAATCTATACGTTGCATTTCTCCTGTTTGAGTAATCAACGTAGAATATCTTTTCAATGATTCTATCCAATTTTTATGCATTTGACAGATTATGGATTTATTGAAATTCAATATGTCTCCAAAATAGGTATATTGATATGAATTTTCAAAAGCATCAGCTTCAAAATGAACATAAGACGTTTCTAAAGCGACATCCGACAAATAAATTGACATTTCAGCTCTCTGACCTAACATGCCTGTGGCTGTAACATTTTCAACGGAAGTTAGTGAAGCAAGTAATTCTTCCTTCAGATCCATACGTTCATTCTCGGTAATTAATTGTCGTCGATAGAAATAATCAATATCTTTTACGATTGAAGAAAAAGTATTTCTGTCAATAATCAGCAGATGTCTCGGAATTTCAAAACACTCCTTTAATAATTGATTCATCACCGTACGGAATCCTGAGGGAACTATCATATCCGAAAAACGAAACGTGGGTATTCCCTTCATCAGATATATTCTTTTATACTGACGGAGCAATGTCAAATTTTGATAAGGTATGGTAAATAAATAGGGTAAATGGCTGATTGCACTACGGAGAATCCTTTTACCGTTATTTTGTGTATTATGCAGTATCTCTGCTATCATTTTTATTTTCTTTTCATACTGTTCCATGTATTTGGGAGAAGGGAATGAATGTAACGTACTTATTCATATATAACCATTGATTATCTTCTATATCCTTACTATTACTTTCTCCCACAATTTTATCGAGCGAAATACCAAACTTCCGTGATATTCTTGCCACATCTTCGAAAGAGAACGGGACTTCGCCACTGAGCCGCCTATATGCAGCTCCTTTACCCAAAGAGAGAACGTTCATTAATTCCAAAACAAGATTATTTCCTTCAGGTAACTGTTCCCGCAGGTTTCCACCAATTTTTCATTTAACAGATTATACATATTTTAAATAGATAAATTTATTTTACAAAAATATTAATTTTAAATAGATTTAAACCTATAGTTTCAAAATCAGGATAACATGTATTATTAAGTTCCATTTTTCAGAAAAAAATTATTTTGTTTTGAAAATAAGAATTACATCATGTTAAAAAGGAGATATTTTTACCGAATTCAACATGAGAGTCATCATACCTTTGTCGATCCCCTAACATAGGGATAATCATTATAAGTATTGATTTCTCAAATAATGCAAGCTTTTGTATTTTACATATTTCATTTTTCATTCATTGATATCACTTTGCACTAGATTTTGCAAATAATATTTACCCTTGAATAGAATATTTGTCGTGAGATAAGTAAAATCTGGGGCTAGTGCAATAGTGGTAAGTAATAAAAGAATTGTAAATAAAAAGTTTGAAGATGGGATTTCATTGAATGAATAAATAAATGAGTAAATTCATTATTGTGTATTTGTGTCAAAGATGTCACAAAAGACAGTTTATATTTTAAATGCAATGTTGTAAAGAAGGAAAGGTTCTTTACAACTTTGCATTTTGCATTTTGGCAATTAAAACAAAATATGAATTATATATACTACATACTTATAAGTTTTGAAATGAGCAATTTATAGATGTTGGCTATATCGTATTTTATGAGAAGTAAAATGTTTTGTATAAATTTTATCATCGGCTTAGATTCTTTTTACAGATTGGATTGATGTTTATATCCTAACTCTATAGTATAAGTTGATTGTTTTTATCCAAGAAAATAGATTGTTTTTAAATCAATAAGTTAATAATTATGTTTAAAAAATACGCTTTAATACCTATAAAGAAATGGTTGCGTTTTTTCTTTCTTGTTCTTTGTATTTCTACTTCTGTTTGGAATACGTTTTCACAAACAGCAAGACCTGACAATGTATTTGTAACTCCGGGAGGAACCGCGAGCTGGAATGTGGTAAAAAATGATGATCCCGGTATTTGCAATTATGAAGACATATGGATCGAGATCCCTAACGAAGGCAAGCCAAAACATGCCCGGAGTTATTCTGTTAATAATTCGACCAAAAAGATTTCTTATAGGCCCGCTAACGGATATATTGGTTGGGATACGTTGACTTATAAAATCAGTTGTCCGGATTCTCCAACTTCTTCGCAAGCGTCTGTTTATATCAATGTTTCCGAAAAACCCGACAATATGTTTGTTGATTTGTGCCATGTACCTTTTAAACCACTGGCGTGGGGATTGAAATCTGAAGAAAGTATAGATAAAAAAATTAGTACTTACCAAATACCTTTGGTGGCAGATATTGATGGTGATGGCATCGTAGAAATTGTGGTTTGTTATGAGCCGGATTATGCTGCTCCGACTACGGGAATCAGATTTAGTCAGAAGGTCGCGATTTTCAAAGGGAATGATATTGTCAATGGTCCGCATCTTGTTTTTAATACGATAAGTAAATACAACTGGATGAGTGGTTCGGCATTGGGAATTGTAAAAACAATCATAAATGAAGAAGAAAAAACATTGATTATTGTTACAGAGAATAGTTTGCCTAATGCTGATGGACCCGGGATACTTCGGGCATATGATTCATCCGGAAATCTTGTATGGACATCAAACGAATATTTCAATGAAATAACATCCATGTATGCGCAACCTTGTTTTGTTGATTTCAATCATGACGGTATTCCCGAAATAATCGTACGCGATAAAATTTTTGATTCGGCAACCGGTGTGGCATTATGTACTGCTCCACGTCCGAATGCTGCATCTACAACTGGAGCGGTAAGTACAATTGCTGCAGATATTTTGCACAACGGAGACATGAAACTTGTTTTGGGTACCCGGGTTTATGATGTTGTAATTAAAACAAATGATCCTACAAATCCCTTGTTTTCTCAAAACAAAGTTACGTTGAGAAATCTGATAAAAATACCAAATACTTATCCTACTGCTTCTTCTATTTCTCCAGTAGATTTGGATAATGACGGAAAGTTAGAATTTGTTGTAGCCTCAACAAAAGGAGGAACAATCAAAGATACATGGATTGGCGTTGCCAATCCGCTTACCGGAGATCACTGGCTAGTGTACATATTCCTAAACCAGGAGCAGCCGGATGGCCTTTTTGTGGAGATATTGACGGAGATGGAAAACCTGAGATAGTTGTAATAACAAGTGATAATCCTGATGCTACGTATAATGATGGAACATCTAAGATAATGTATGCCTACAAATATGTACCAGGAAATACTAATTTACAAGAATTTTGGCGGGTTAATCATACTGATGGTTCCGGAAGAACAGGAATAACCCTTTTTGACTTTAACCAAGGTGGAAAGGCTCAATTGGTTTACAGAGATGAAACAAACTTACGGATAATGGACGGAAGTGTAAACCCACCAATAGATTTGATTGATATATCATCCTCACCTGCGGGGCAAGAAAGTTGGTGTCGATCTGGGACGGGGGCTGAATATCCAGTAGTGGCAGATGTAGACGGAGATGGATACGCTGAAATTATAACAGTAGGATACAAAATCGCACGTTCTCCCATTCCTGTGGGAATGACAAATGCTCAGGTTCAGCGCGAAGGACCGTTACGCATTTTATCTTCTTTCGACGAAGTAAACGATCCGTGGGCGCCGGCACGAAAAGTTTGGAACCAATATGCCTATAATCCTGTCTTTACAAACGAAGATGCAAGTGTTCCTAGGTATCCATTGAATCCTACAACCGCTTTTATCGAAAAAGATGATGAGGATTGTAAAACTCCGGACTGTAAAAACCGTCCATACAATAATATTTTTCAGCAAGTTACAATTTTAAATGAAGAAGGACTTCCGTTAAACTTGGGACCTGATCTTATGTTTTCGGGAACTATCAGGCCAAAAATTACGTATAATGATGTTACCGATAATTTAGAGGTTTCTTTTGGTTTTCTTAACCAGGGGAATGCACCATTTCCGTCTCCGATAAAAGTAAGCACTTACGTTTATAAAGCTGGCCCCCCGAAAGTTATCTACTGTTGGAAAACCATCTTGAAAATATTTCACTGCAGATAGGTGAAACTCGAGCAATCACATATGTTATTCCGAATTATATGCATGGAAGTCCATCTATCAAGGATCAAATAGCTGCCGGTCAATACGAAAAATGGGTTATTTCTCTGAATAGCTATGAACCGGGAACCGAACCTCCAAAGTACGACAACACCAAACCTACGCCTTATGCTTATGCCGAAGAATGTAGCTTCTGGAATAACTCTACATCTGATGTGGCATTTGCACAAGGGGAAAAGGTAATATGTTATGGTAAAAGTGAAGTTGTGCAGTTAAGACCAGCCGATACCTATATTTATAAGTGGTATACAGATCTTGTGGGAGGAACACCAATCAACACAGGTACGACTATCTTTAATAGTGATACGTGCACTATTTTGAAAAACGATAAGAGAATACAGAAATTATATGTTGAAAGTTATTTAGCAGATGGTTCCATGATATTGTCGCCGATGAGAGATGTCATAAACATTTATATGGCACCCGACACGTTGGTATGGACAGGGCTTGCAGGAACTCCCGATTGGAACAATCCGTATAACTGGTATAATCCTTATGATTCGGATCCTCCACAGTATATTTACGGACAAATTCCGAGAAAATGCACAAACGTACTGATTCCTAATGGATTGTATATTTATCCGGTATTAGATGATGTGTTCGTTTATACTCGTTTGTTCGATAAAACAAATCCCGAAACCGGTAGCTATTCACAAGCCACTTGGACAGGAACGTTCAATACTCCCGACATCTTGTTGTCTTCAGGTTTGGGATTATCTGTATGGGTAGATGATAAGCAACCTGATGTGAGTAAACATAATCCGTTCAGTTTTTATTTTCCGAAAAGTGATATAAGATATAATTATTACGCTTGGAATGGAAGTTTTATTAAACCCGGAGAATTATTGGACCGGACATCCAAAAACCGCTTTGTTTATGAAACAATCTACGGAATGCAATCTGCGACGGTTTTTGATTTAAATACAGAACAATCCGCTCCCGGGTTGAAAGCAATCGTTGGAAATCCGTTTATGAGTCACCTTGATTTCGGGAAATTTTACAATGAAAATTCGACATACATAAAAGATTTTTATTATGTGTTGAATTCTTCAGGAAGTCTGGTTTCGTATGACCTTTCTACGGGTATTTCAACTGCGGGATTGACACAATATATTGCTCCTATGCAATCGATATTGGTTGAATCAAGAATTCCTTTTCCCAAATTGACGGCAGATATCGATTTGGCAACGGTAAACAAACCCGAATCTGAAAACAGATTAAAATCGACTGCTCAAATTGAAACACTAAAGCAACCGCTATATATTGAAGCTTCACAAAATGACACTATAATGAACAGAACAGCATTGATTTATAATCCCGAAGGTAGAGAAGAGAACAGCATTCCGAAACTTTTTCCCGGGGATGATAAATCTTTGTTGAATGTGTATACGCTTTCGTCTTCAGGAAAGGCATTGGATATTCATCAAATAAATGATTTTTCAGGAATTATTCCGATAGGTCTCCGTACTTCTGTAAAAGGGACAATAAGAATGTTTTTTAAGAATCTTCCAAATTTTGCAACCGAATATAATGTGTATTTAAATGAATACCAAAATGGAGTACTAAAGCAAACTAGCCTCAGAGAAGAAGGAAAAGACTTGTATGTCTTTGAAAAAATTTCCGATAATTTATATGAAAATAGCCGTTTTTTCCTTTCGTTCAAGAAGCTTAGTACTGGTATTGAAACAGTAACAGGAAATCAAGGTTCCCAAATCAGCATTATTACTGAAAATAGTCGAATAAAAGTTTTCACCCAAGATAATTCTGCTCTTTACAAAGTAACATTATGTGATTTATGGGGAAGGATTGTTTTTAGCAAGGAGAATATTGGAGTGTCAATGGTTGAAATACCTGTTGACCCAAATGAAATTTACATATTGAAGGCTGTATCAGAGAATGAAACATTGTCAAAGAAAATATACAAAAAATAAATAAATTATGGGATTTCCACTCATTCTCCCTAGAAAAAAGGAGAATGAGTATGGAAGGCTCATGTCATTACTAATTAATTAAATAACAAAACAGATGATCAGAGAAATTACATTTACGCTAATCACAATTTTTACATTATTTTCAGGCTTGATGGCTGCTGAAGTTGAGACGCTTGTATACCAGGCTTTTGGATCGGATTTACAAAGTATTGGAGGTACTCATAATCAGGGTAGTGATAAGTCAATTAATATTTATTTACAAAATGTTCCTTATCAGTCATTAGTAAATAATGTAGATTGTAACGGATTTTTATCACAGTCTGGACAACTAACATTTGATGCATCTAAGACAGCTGCAACTCCAATAAGCAACTATACGAGTTATTCTTATATAATGATTGCAAATACAGGTGAAGGGAGAATATCCAAAATTGAAATAAGTGGTGTTTCAGGTATTAATAACCCGGCAGAAGTTCTTTTTGGGTTTACTTCATCAGATCCATCAACGTTGATTCCAACAACCAAGATAAAAGACCAAGGCAAGTATTTCTTGGATGATGCTACTCTTGATGGACCTAATCCAACATTATCTTTTACTACGACCAACTATAAATGCACAAGCAATACAATAATTGTTCCTGAAACTGATGATGACTGGATTTCTGGATCAGGTGCTCCAATAAGAGCAGTAAAAATTGCCCAATGCCCAACATTGGGTGAGACTAGTTTTCAAGGTGCCCCTAATGCAAACTTCTGGTTGTATGGAATAAAAGTGTATGTTAAAACAGAAGGGACTAACACTGGTATAAATACTGCGGCTTCAAGTAATTTAAAACTTAGTGTTGCAAATAATGAACTAAATCTGACAGAGAAAGCAGATGTTCATATTTCAAGTATTTCGGGATATTCGATACAAACATACAAGCAAGTAGAAAATATTTCAATCAATAATTTACCTTCCGGTGTATATATTGTGAAAGCAACCAGTAATCAAGGTGAAACTGTAACAACTAAAATAATCAGATAAAATTTATCTGTATAAAAACGCGTATGAAAAAAAAGACAATTGATAATATTGTTTTTGACATTTCTCTTTTCGACACCCTTATATTCCAATATGTTTGAAGATAAAGAAGATTTAGAAATGTCAAATGTCAAAATTTTTGAAAAAGAACAGAATACCGAAAGTGCTATTTTTTCAGATAAAAGCGATTCGAAAAGTATCTTTCAAAAATCAGAAATAATGGACAACGATGATAAAAAGTTGTATGCTCCGCCTCCGGGTGAAAGCGGTAATCCGCAAAAGATTGTTGTCACGTTGAATAACTCGAGCAATATTGTACTGTTGTTATTATTGTCGGCTTTTTCAATACTTTATTATTCTTGGAAAAGCCGGAGCAAAACGGTTAATTAAACATTTTCTTATTTTATTCAGAATAGAAAGCAAATGATGTTGAAGAGGCAATTACAATCCTATATTTTATTGTATTGATATTGAAACAGATTATATTAACTTTGCATAAAATCATGATGCAGTTGAAAGAAAATATTCAAACAATTCTTTTCGGGTTGGATCCAAACTTGATAGAGGAGATCATATCCTGCTCCGAAATAAAGACTTTGCCTGCCAATACCCAGATTCTTCGGGAAGGGCAGTATGTGAAGGCCATCCCACTTGTACTGGATGGTTTGGCCAAGGTTTGTATGGGATATGAAGAAAAAGAATTACTGCTCTATTACATTAAACCGGGAGAAAGTTGCATTATGCTCCTTACTGCCGGCCTGAACAATGAACAAAGCAAAGTTTTTATTTCTGCGGAAGAAGCCACTACGGCGCTGTTTCTTCCAATAGATAAAGTAGCGAAATGGATGAAGCAATATCCTGCTCTGGGAATGCTGTTTTTCCGTCAGTACAACATGAGATACAACGACCTGCTGGAAACCATCCACAGCATCGTTTTCGACAGGATGGATAATCGCTTGTACCGATATCTGAAAGACAAGGTACAGGCCACGAACATCAATCCGCTGCGGCTTCCCCATAAACAGATTGCCGCTGAACTGGGTACGGCAAGAGAAGTGGTGACAAGGGTTTTGAAGCGCTTGGAGAATGAAGGAAAGGTCGCTCTCACTTCCTGTACAATAAAAGTATTGAAATAGTGACTAAAGTCACCATTTAAGATTTTTGCCTGTTGTATTTTTGATGCCATAATTAACTTTAATATTTTGAAGAATTATGGCTCAAGATTTCAAAACTTCAGTAAAACATCGTAGAACGAATTATAATCTCAGCAACAAGTCACTGATCACAGACCATGAGATTGAAGAAATCGTCAGTTTCGCATTGATGAACATACCCTCCGCATTTAATTCCCAAACAACAAGAATTGTCCTGTTGCTCGGAGAAAATCATCAAAAAGTATGGGATATAACAAAAGATGTTCTCAAGAAAATAGTTCCGGCTGAAAATTTTCCGGCCACGGAAAACAAAATAAATGGAGCATTCGCCTCCGGTTATGGGACTATACTGTTCTTTGAGGATGAAGCCGCCGTCAAAAGTCTGCAAGAAGCATTCCCGGCCTACAAGGATAATTTTCCCATTTGGTCTCAACACACTAATGCCATGCATCAGCTTACCATCTGGACATTACTTGAAGATGCCGGATTTGGCGCCTCTTTGCAGCATTATAACCCACTCATCAACGAAGAAGTTTCCAAAACCTGGAACCTGAATTCAAACTGGGAATTGGTTGCACAAATGCCTTTTGGTGTACCCACGCAAGCACCGGGAGAAAAGCTACATATTCCACTATCTGACCGAATAAAAATTTTTAAATAACAAGAAAATGAAAACAGTAATTGACAAAGCCGGATCCCGTGGACATGCGGATCATGGATGGCTGAAAACATATCATACATTTAGTTTTGCGAATTATTATAACCCTCAGCGGGTAAATTTTGGGATGTTACGGGTGTTGAATGATGATGCCGTTACTCCGGAGGAAGGGTTTGACACACATCCTCATAAAAATATGGAAGTCATTTCCATTCCGTTAAAAGGTTACCTTCGTCATGGCGACAGTATAAAAAATATGTCTGTTATTACCCCGGGTGATATCCAGGTGATGAGTACCGGACGTGGAATTTTCCATAGCGAATATAATGACAGTAAAAATGAAATGCTGGAATTTTTGCAGATTTGGGTGTTCCCTAAAGAAGAAAATACGCAGCCGGTATACAATAACTTAGATATTCGTCCGACACAAAAAAAGAATGAGTTGTCTTTGATTATTGCTCCGGACGGAAGCGCTCCCGCATCTATCCTTCAAGACGCATGGTTCTCTTTGGGCACATTCGATTCCGCACAGGAAAGACAATATATGCTACATGAAAGAAACATGGGAGTATACATTTTTGTCATAGAGGGAGAAGTGTCTGTGGAAGGGACTACCTTAGAAAAACGGGATGGTGCAGGTTTTTGGGATACAGATAAAATTAATTTGAAAGTATTAAAAGAAAATACTACTTTATTGTTGATTGAAGTACCCATAGAATAAACAGAATTCCACATTGGATGAAGGAACATTTATCAATAAATATCTAAATTAGAATATGACACGAGGTCGATTGGAGGCTTTCAGTGATGGCGTAATTGCAATTATTATCACAATCATGGTGTTGGAAATAAAGGCTCAGCAAGGAGGTGAATTTTCCGATTTAAAACCGCTTATTCCTCACTTTATCAGCTATGTATTCAGTTTTATCTACGTGGGCATTTACTGGAATAATCATCACCATATGCTGCATACTGTTGATAAGATTGACGGTAAGATACTGTGGGCGAATCTTTATCTTTTATTTTGGCTGTCACTGATTCCGTTTGCAACAGCCTGGATGGGGGAAAATCATTTCGCACGAGCAACAATGGCGGTTTACGGCATCGTGTTGCTTATGGCTGCCATTGCATACAATATACTGCAAAAGTCTATTATCAACAAAAACGGGAAAGATTCGATCCTGTCAAAAGGGGTTGGGAAAGATATGAAAGGTAAGATTTCTATTATTCTCTATGCCTTGGGGATTGCCCTTTCTTTCGTTTGCGAATGGATTTCAGCAGCATGTTATATATTAGTCGCCATCATGTGGTTAATTCCCGATAAACGGATTGAGAGAGCTATGGGCGATTAATCAATACTGGAACGTTCAGCCGGATTGGTTTATAATTTTGTTGGAACTTAAAAGAAAAAGGGGTGAAATTTTTGTCCGAACCTTTCAAAATCAGAACAGGTTGGGCGGTTGAATTCATAGACCCGTCAGGAAATCGTTTAGGTTTTGCGGACTACATAAATGAATGACTTGACAAATAACTCTGACAGATAACAATACTTAAGGAATAGATTTATGGCTAAATATTTGATTATCTTAAAAAACAAAAGAGAAGGAACTTTGACGACCGATTTATTAAAAAGTCATGTTGAACATATACGAAGCTTAGATAATAAGGGCGTTTTATGTTTGTGCGGACCTTTTGCGGATAATGACGGAGCTATGCAGATATTGGAAGCGGAAACATTGGAAGAAGCAAAAAAGTATTTATTGCAAGACCCGTTTATCGTTCAAAAATATTACGGCGATTATAGTATTCATGAGTTTATTGAAGGAAATTCCGAAAACAGTTATTTAATGACGGATGACCAAACAAATTCCAATTTGAAAAACGAATAGTGACATGAGCGAAAAACCATTGGTAAATAATGATTAATTTTCTCCCGACAAATAATATTTTGTACCTTTGTAGTCGAAAGTCGTTCTTTGTGTGTATTATGCAAAATGATGTAAAAAACAGATGGTCGCTCGTTTCTTAACCGTTACCTATCAAGAAAAATATTCTTGCAAGTTACTTATTTTCAATTGGAAAGGATAAATTCTGTGTCTTAAGGTATGTGAGTGTAAATTTTTCTTGATATTACATATATCACTAATCTCCTTCAAATAAGCATTATATTTTTGATTACTGGTTATTGGAAGCTTATAATTATATTTTTTCAAAATTTCTTTTGCAATTGGTAGTAATGGAATTTGAGATAATATTCTTGTTTTGGTTCGATTTATTATAATCCATTCTTTACCATTATCATCAATTTTGATATCCTCCTTACCAATAGACTTTGCATCAATGAATGACAACCCCGTGAAGCAGTAGAAAATTTGATTTCTATCCGTTGAATAACAGATATTTATCGGAAAGAAAAAGAG
>JAVBLR010000009.1:0-300647 GCA_031553395.1 Bacteroidales bacterium
TTACATAAATTATATTATTAAATTACACAAATAATAAATATCTTTGTACCCGTATTATAAAAACGTAATCATTATGGGTCGTAAGGTAAAGCAACTAAAGAATTACACAACCGAACAGGTTGAGTCGGTCTTTGAAAGTGATGAGAATAACATTGTTGGAGTAAAGTTATACGCAATTATTCAACTAACACGCGGTTACAGTACTCGCAAGCTGGAAGAATATTATCGTGTAACGCACAAACAGATTTGTAACTGGGCAGACCGTTTTGATGCCGAAGGCATTGATGGACTGCGAATGAAACCAGGTAGAGGCAGGCATCCTTTTATCACGGATGAACAAAAGGAACAGTTAAAGCTTGACCTTTCCAAAAGCCCCGAAGAGTTTGGTTACAATACGGCAAACTGGTCAGGCCCATTGTTGCAAAAATACTTGGAAGTCGCTTATCAAGTTTCTTATAAGCAGGCAGCAGTTTATGTTCTTTTGCATGAGCTTGGTTTTAGTTTTCAGCGCGCACGTGGCAAATATCCGGAGAGGGATGAAGTCAAGCGCGAAATAGCAAAAGCTGATATAAAAAAACGTTAGACGATTGCGCTGAAAATCAGGATACCGTTGTATTGTTTGAAGACGAATTTTCGTTTAGCAATACCGCAACACTTTCTGCCACCTGGTCACAAAAAGGCAAACAGCCTGAAATACTCTGTAAACAAGCGAAAAAAGAGCGAGTAACCGGATTTGGAAGTATCAATCCATTGACAGGGCAATTGGTTGCAAATTTTGCTCAAACAGGAAATGCCGAGACCTTTAAAAAGCACTTAAGAAAAGTTCTGCGAGCATATAAAGAAAAGCGAAAGATTATCATCTACGTCGATAATGTGCGTTTCCACCATGCAAACATACTCAAACCGTTCCTTGAGGCACATCCTGAACTTGAGATCAGATATCTGCCTGCATATTCACCTGACCTCAATCCTGTAGAAAGAGTTTGGTGGTATATGAGAAAAAGCATTACCCACAACCGTTATTTATCATCCCTCAAAGATCGAATTGCCAAATTCTGGCAATTACTCTCCGGGTGTTTAAGACCAAATCAAATACTGAAAAATATTTGTGTAATTAATTCTTAAAATTTATATAATATGTATCTTTACGTCCAATAAAACTGATAAACTTTCAATAGATAATTATTTTCATGGCTAAAAATAAAACATTGTTTTTTTGTAAAAATTGTGGAGCCGATTCTCCAAAATGGTTGGGACGCTGTCCGGCATGTGGCGAGTGGAATACGTATGTCGAAGAAGTTGTGCGTAAAGAATCTTCTGCAGGAAATCGTGTAAATTCAGGAATAACCGGGGAAAAAGCCAAACCAATTCTTTTAAATGAAATTACAACTTCGGATGATCCTCGTATAGATATGCATGATGAAGAACTCAATCGTGTATTGGGCGGCGGATTGGTGCCGGGGTCATTGGTACTGTTGGGTGGCGAACCGGGAATCGGAAAATCGACATTGATTCTGCAAACGGTTATCCAACTAAAAGAAAAGAGAATCCTGTATGTTTCGGGAGAGGAAAGTGCACGACAGTTGAAACTCCGCGCCGACAGGTTAAGTGAAAAAGACTCGCCTAATTGTTACATTATTTGTGAAACATTATTGGAGGAAATATATGTACATATCAAAAATGTACAACCCGATTTGGTAATTATCGATTCTATTCAAACTGTTTTTTCAGAGATGATAGAATCTTCTCCCGGAAGTATTTCTCAAGTCCGGGAGTGTTCTGCATCTATCCTTAAATTTGCCAAGCAATCGGGAACTCCGGTTATTCTTATCGGGCATATAAATAAAGAAGGTAGTATTGCCGGCCCGAAAGTACTGGAACATATTGTAGATACGGTGTTGCAATTCGAAGGTGACCAGCATTATTTATACCGTATTCTTCGTTCCATAAAAAACCGTTTTGGAAGTACTGCCGAGTTGGGGATTTATGAGATGAGGCAAAATGGGCTCCGGCAGGTAAATAATCCTTCGGAATTGCTTTTTTCGCGCGAACACGAAGGATTAAGCGGTGTAGCCATTGCTTCGGCTATTGAAGGCGTTCGTCCATTTTTGATTGAGACACAGGCGTTGGTTAGTACCGCCGCTTATGGAACTCCACAACGTTCGGCTACGGGGTTTGATATTCGCCGGATGAATATGTTATTGGCCGTGCTGGAAAAACGTGCCGGTTTTAAATTGGCTCAAAAAGACGTTTTCCTCAATATTGCCGGAGGAATCCGGGTAAATGACCCTGCGATTGATTTGGCTGTAATCAGTGCTGTATTATCTTCAAGTTTGGATATTGCTTTGGGACACAACACTTGCTTAGCCGGAGAAGTTGGACTTTCGGGCGAAATTCGTCCCGTTAACCGGATTGAACAACGCATCTCGGAAGCAGAAAAGTTGGGATTCAACCGGATTATTATTCCTGCAAATAATTTAAAAGGATTCGATTATAAAAAGGTAAATATTGAAATTATTTCGGTAAAGAAAGTGGAGGAGGCTTTTAGGCAGTTGTTTGGATGAGAATCGGATTTTCTCATACAAAATGAAAATTCTTAGAAAATAAACTAAGCAGATATTGTCTTAACGTAACAAGTGTTACGTTTAATAGAAGCTAATGTTATTCGGAGCTTTAGCCCTTTGAATATGTGTGATTTTTGAGTGAAATAATAAATATATTGAGTTGTAATTTGTGAATTTATTGTTTGATTGAATGATTTTATGTTAATCTTAATTAAATTAATGTGTTTTACATTTGTATTTTATTCAATAAAAGTTATTTTACTTAACAAATAAATTAACACAACTATGAAATCGAAAAATTTTAAGCTGCTCTTAACTTTAATAGTTATAACATTATTCTCGTGTTCAAACGATGATTTAATAATTAATGATAATTTAAAGAATGAACAAGAAGATCGATTAATTTCCAAGAAGATACTAAGATATTTATAGAACAAATATCATATGGGTTGTTAAAAAATAAAACGGAAGAAAATTTAAGAAGTTCTTCATTTTCACAGGAAAGAGTTATTGAAACAATGCAACCGGTTAGTTATATGGGGGAGGTTCTCCTTTGGGTTATTAATTATTCTGATAACAACGGTTTTATTATATTAGCAGCTGACAAAACAGAATTTCCAATTATTTCATTTTCTAACGAAGGTAAATTTGATATGTCAGATGAAAATAATAAAGCTAAAATAGAAGAGTTACTTCTTATGTTATATGAGAAAAAAAATTACCTTTAGATACATGTAATACAAATTATCAATTATGGCATGATTTATTAACATGTGGTGAAGGAGAATCTATTGAATTAAGTATTATAGAGGATTCTCTTTTTACAGAAAATGCAGAGCAACTTAGAAGTGCTTCATGGACAATACCAGAGCGAGATTATTCTGCTAATAGGCCAAGTATGTATCCTTTGTGCCAGGGTGTCAGTTGGGGTGGCAATGCTCCATATAATTATGAAATGAAATACTTTAATAATACTGTAGGATTTCAAGAAAAGGCATCTGTAGATGGATTAGCAGTGTCACTAGGTCATATTATGTATGCACATTGGACTCCTTCAAAATACGGATTTATGTATATACCAAAGCAAATGACTTCTACAAATAATCAGCCTAATTTAATCGCAACTTTATTTAAAGATATTTCGAATGATTTAGGAATGGTAAATCCGACAACACAAGCACCAATTCCTTATATTCCAGGTGCTGCGGTTCATTCAATACCCAACATATTAGAAACAAAGTATGAATATAATAATGGGGGGAATATTATTCTATATAATAACGATGAAAATAGTTTATTACAAGTATATCAATCATTAAGGAGATATAGTCCTGTTTTATTTGCTGAGCCTGCAGGAGCAAGAGATGAAAGGTCTTATCCTGCAAAGGCATGGGTTGTAGATGGTTATAGAGAAGTGAAAGTGCAAGTTACTAAAAAGACAAAACTTCTTGGTATAACTTTAACTACAAAAGTATATGAGATTTATAGTGATTATTTTCATTTTATATTTCCTTACAATGGTAGTGGTAATGGTTGGTATATTCAACACTATAGAGGATCTGCAAATGTTGATCTACCTCAAATAGGAATTATAAAATATGCAATTATCAATATAAGACCATAAAATATTAATACAAACAATGAAAAAGTTTTTCACATTATTTATATTCATACTTTTTTGTTTTTCTTGCAAAGAAACAACAACTTATGGTCGAACAGAATTTCCTGATATTTATATTAAATCTTATATATTGAAGGAGCTTAAAGGTTTCAATTTTATATATAATAGTAAAAGTAATGGAACTATTGAGGTCGATTATGGAAAGGTTTATTTATCTTCTGAAATTTCGTTTTTAGGAGAAGCACTTGCTCATAGAACGTATGAGAAAAATGATAAATTAAATTCTGATATAATAAGTTATTTGTATAGTTTAGATTATATTGATAATCAGTTTATTGATTACTTAATAAATACATTTGAATCTATAAAAATATTTTCAGATGAAGACTTTAATGGAGTAAAAGCTGGAGAAAATTTAAACTCCTTCTTTATAGTTACAGGGGATTTTATTTTGTATAAAGATAAAAAATACTCCATTTTCAATAAAAATATATTGGAAACTAGTTATATACAAGAAGGTAAGCTTTTATTTCCCCTAAATATGAAGATATCATTGAAAGTTCCTCCAAAAAGAATAGATAGATATAAGTTTTATCTTGAATTAAGAACAACAGATGGGGAAGTATATTCCTCTATGATTGCAGATATTCCTCTAAGGTAGAATTCTTTTTATCTCCGTAACGGGAGGAATGCTTCAATGTGAATCTTCATGGCAGCGGGAAATTTGCCTATGTCTTTATCAAAAAAATGCCCCAATTCTGATTTATCAAAATTGGGGTATTTTTATATGAAAACTTTAAAATGTACCTACAATCAGCTTTTCGTTGAAACCTTACTTCCAACAAATCCAAAGAAAGAAATATATAAAAAGCATACAAACGGAATTATAAAGCCGATATTCATATTATTCGCTCCGATTAATCCCATTAATGATGGCGCAATTGCACCTCCAACGATTGTTAATACCAATATCGATGACGCTGTTTTTGTTTTTTCTCCTAATCCCTTAACTCCTAATGCAAATATAGATGGGAACATGATTGACATAAACAGGTATATGATAATTAACGCCATAACTCCGAACCGGTTGTGATTCATAATTACAACCAATGTTAACAATGAATTTATAAGAGCATAAAAGCCTAACAATATTCCGGGTTTGACTTTTTTCATCATCATACTTCCCAAAAAGCGGCCAACTGCAAATAATGCCATTCCTCCAAGTCCTAATAATAATCCTCCTTGAATTTCAGTTAGTTGAAGGTCTTTTACTTCAATTGTGTAATTAATAAAAAAACTGCCTATTCCGGTTTGAGCAGCAACATATAAAAACTGTGCAATAACGGCGTAAACAAAATGTTTTTGCTTAATTAATGGACGATTCGAAAGCATTTCGTGTTCATCGCTTGCTCCGTGTGCATCTTTCTCGTTTATTTCGGGTAGTTTTACAAAAATAAAAAGAAGAAGAACGACCAATACGATTGAGCCTAATCCTACATAAGGAGCAATTAATGCCGAATTATTCGTATGTTGTTCAACAGCTGTCGATACTTCCACAACTGTACCTTGTACGCCTAAGAAAACCTTTTCAAGGGCTTCTAAGAATAATTCGATAATTGATTTATCCGAATTGTTTTTAAAGATAAGAATTGAGCCAACCAATGGGCCAAGTATCCAGCCGATTGCATTGAATGTTTGCGCTAAGTTAATTCGGCTTGCGGCTCTTTCGGGAGGTCCGAGTACGATTGTGTAAGGATTGGCAACTGTTTCGAGGAAAGTTAATCCGGAAAATAAAATTAATAATCCGAGAAGAAATGCCCAAAAAGCATTTATCCCAACTGCGGGAACAAACCAGAATGCTCCGATAGCAAAAAGGGTAAGTCCAACAATAATACCTGTTTTGTATCCGAATTTTTTGGCAATTAATCCTGCCGGAATTGCCATCAGGAAATAGGCGCCGTAAGCAGAAGCCTGAACTGCTCCGGATTGAGCTTTTGTAAGGTGTAACGAATCCTGAAAGTGTTTGTTTAATACATCCAGTAAACTATGTGCAAATCCCCATAGTAAAAATAATCCTGTTACGAGGATAAAAGGAAATAGGTAGTTTACTCCATTTTTTCCAGCGAACATACTCTGTTCTTTTGTGTTGTCCATGTTAAATTAAGATTTATAATTTTTGAAGGTTTTACGTTTTACGTAATATGTTCTACGTTTCGGTAACATCGGCCACTTATGTAAACGTGCTACATAATGGAATCAGAAAAAATAAAAACAACTTCTAAACATCATAATCCGAAACTGTTAATCTTCCGACTAACTTCTTCTTTTCTTCTAGTTGCAAAGTTAAAATTATTTCTGAAAAATATCATAAATTTACATTTAACGCTTCTGTCAATGAGAAAATACGCTCCACAAGTTGCCATTTTTCTTCCGAACGTTTTCCTTCTCCGGCATCCTGAAATTTACCAACAAATTCTTCCCATTCGTTTTGCCTGTCGAAGGTTGCTAAACGTCCAAATGCTTTATCCCAATCAAAATCGACCGGTGTTTCCACTATCATAAAAGCCATATCGTTGATAACATAGATTTCCATGTCTAATATTCCGGCTTTTCGTATTCCTTCGGGAATTTCTTTCCAAATGTTCTTGCTATTGTGCCAATAACGATATTGATCTAATGTATCCGGATTCAATTTAAGAAATTGACAGAAGCGTTTTGTCGCTCCTGTCAAATCTTTTGTATAACCATTTTTTAAATTCATGGCGTTTATTTATAAAGTGGTCCGTATGTTTGGCAAGCACGGTAATCCGAACCTTCTTTATCCATACCGAAAGCGCTCCATGAAGCAGGACGGAAAATGTCTTTTTCCTCTACATTGTGCATGCAAACGGGTATGCGCAACATGGATGCCAATGTAATTAAATCAGCTCCGACATGTCCGTAACAGATAGAACCGTGATTGGCGCCCCAATTATTCATCACAGAATATACATCTTTGAAGTTATCGCTATCAGATAGGCGAGGAGCGAACCAAGTTGTAGGCCATCCTTTATCTGTTCTGTCATCTAGTATTTTATGTGCAGCCGGATCTAATTCTACAGTCCAACCTTCGGCGATTTGCAAAACAGGACCAAGCCCTTTTATTAAGTTTAATCGAACCATTGTGCAAGGCATTCCTTCGCGAGTTAGGAATTTCGAAGAAAAACCACCTCCTCTGAAATATTCGCGATTGGCAGGAACCCAACTTGTAGCATCCAAACAAGCTTTTGCTTCGTTATCTGAAATTTCCCAGAAAGACTTCATTGCCGGGTTGCCGTTTTTGTCGCTTTGACGTGCAGAACCGTCCAATGTAGCAGCTCCCGAATTAATTAAGTGAATAATTCCGTTTGCTGCTTTTCCTTGTAATTTTTTTCCGGTAACTCTTTCTACAGCTTCCGGACTCCAATATGTGCGAACATCAGCAAATACCTGAGCTGTATTAGTAAGTAAATAACCGAATAACATGGCTGTTCCGTTCAATGCGTCATTTTCTGTCGCCAAAACATACGGGGCTCTTATTCCATTCCAATCGAAGGATGAATTTAAAATAGCTTCGGTGAAATCGCCGTTTGGATAAAAGTCTGTCCATTGACGTTGACCTTGAAATCCTGCTGCAATTGCATTGTGTCCGAGGGCTTCTTCGCCAAATCCCATTTCTTTTAATTTGGGATTACCGCTCATTAAATCGCGTACGATTAATGTCATTTTTACGATAAACTCCCAATCTTTATCATTATCTTCCCGACTCTTTATTAAGTTAGGTTTATTGATATTATCAACTGCTTCTTTGCAATTTGCTTTAGCCCAAGCCAATGCTTTTTCAAATTCTTCTTTATCATAAATTCCTTGAGTCATGCGGCGGATAATTTCAACCTCATCGATTCCTTCGCAACGCATTCCTAAATATTCTTCGAAGAAATCCGGATTTACAATTGAACCGGCGATACCCATACAAACAGCGCCAATAGACAAATATGATTTTCCGCGCATAATGGCAACCGACATAGCTGCTTTTGAGAAACGAAGCAATTTTTCTGTTACATCAGCAGGGATTTCGGTTGTTCCGGCATCTTGTACATCATGTCCGTAAATACCAAAAGCCGGCAATCCTTTTTGGGCATGTGCAGCCAATACTGCAGCCAAATACACAGCACCCGGACGCTCGGTTCCATTAAATCCCCAAACAGCTTTTACTGTAAAAGGATCCATATCCATTGTTTCACTACCGTAACACCAACAAGGTGTAACTGAAATCGTAACACCAACATTTTCTTTTTTGAATTTTTCGGAACAAGCTGCACTTTCAGCTACACGTCCGATTGTAGAATCGGCGATAACACACTGAACCGGAGTTCCATCGGGATACTTTAATGTAGAGGTAAGCAAATTTACTACACTTTTGGCCATGTTCATTGTTTGAGTTTCCAACGATTCACGAACACCACCCATACGGCCATCAATAGTAGGACGAATACCGATTTTCGGCCAATCGCCTTGAAATCTTTTTGTCTTCATGTTATTTATATTAAAGTTAAAATTGATGCTTAAACTTGAACAAAAATAGATTGCGAAAAACAAAGGGCGAAGTCCTTTAAGCATTAGTATAGGGCAACGCCCTATGGGTTGGAGTACCTCGTTTTATCAAGCCCTGAAAGGGCGTAAGCATAGGCTTTCGCGCCTTCAGCGCTTATTTTTGCTATATCTTTCTTCATAGGGCGATGCCCTATGTTAATGCTTAAAGCCTTTCAGGCTTCTCATTTTGCAATTCGTTTTTGCTTGAGTACAAATTAGAGATAAAGCAACTGAGATTTATCTCGTTTACAAAAATATCGATTGATAATTATTTTATTTTATATAATTCCGGCAATTAATAGTACTATTTCGATATTTGCATTTGAGGATGTTGTGTAATTTATTATAAATATGTTGTAAAGCACTTTTTTATATATAAATTATATAAAAACAGGAAAATAAGAATATCGACACAAGCAAAATAATATATCTTTGTGAAAAACGGAGATATATGAGGGAAATGGATAATCTGCAGTTGATTTCGTTAAATATTGGCGGCTCTGTTAATGATGGCGATTGGAATTGGAAGGAAGTAAGCAGTCCTTTTGCCAGAATATTTTATG
This sequence comes from Bacteroidales bacterium, assembly GCA_031553395.1. Classification (GTDB taxonomy): domain Bacteria; phylum Bacteroidota; class Bacteroidia; order Bacteroidales; family WRGA01; genus WRGA01. The sequence goes on from JAVBLR010000009.1 coordinate 9,360, forward strand.
TAAGGGAAGGATATGCAAAGGTAAAACTTCCGAATTATGTTCAGGAATTGAAACCGAATCATTTGTATTTGATTCCACCTTTTACGTTGCATAGCTACGAATGTGATACGTATTTTTCCCATGTATATATTCATATTTATGAGAAACAATCGTCATCTACAAGTATCTTGGAGGAAATGAATTTTCCTGTTGAAGTTGAGGCCGGAGAAGTTGACTTATTACTTATAAATCGCCTCTTGGAAATAAATCGTGGACGGGAATTGAAACAGTTTGACCCGAAAACATACGATAATCCTCCCACACTTTTGCAAAATATTGCCGAAGAAGCCCAACAGCCTGAATATGCTATTTTGGAAACGAAAGGTATTTTATTACAACTTCTTTCCCGGTTTATAAAATATGCTACTGCAAAGTCGAATGTTTCGGATGAACGGATTATAAAAGCAATCAAATATATCCGGAAAAATATAGATAAAACAATAAAGATAAGTCAGTTGTCGGATATTTGTCATTTATCTGAAGATCATTTTATCCGTCTTTTTAAGAAAGAAATGCAACAAACGCCTATTCATTACATCAATCAAAAGAAAATAGAAAAGGCACAGTTGATGTTGGTTATCGGAGATATGCCGATTAAGGATATTGCTTACAATTTATCGTTTGAGAATATTTCGTATTTCAACAGGGTTTTTAAACAAATTACCCAATATACACCCACTCAATATTGTCAAATCTTGAAAGGGAAATAAATGTGCCAATGTGATTATATGCCAATGTGCCAATGATGAGAGCATCCACTCCAACTGGCACATTGGCATATTAGATAATTGGCACATTGGTCTTTATTTTCTTCCGAAATCGGCTGGAATTTCGCCCCAATCTTTGGTTTGCCATTTCAATAGTTTAATGTCGTAATCATTTACCAGTAACCATTCTTCGGCACGGGCAATTAATTCAAAAATCGGTTTGTTTTTTTCGGTTTGCTCTAATTTGGTTTTGCATTTTTTATTTTTTACCCATAACAACGCATTTACACTATCGGAATAAATCGGCAGATTTTTATTATTAATCTTTTGCAATGCAAGTGCATGTACAATGGCAAGAAATTCTCCTATATTGTTTGTTCCGCCTTGTAAAGGACCCATTCTGAATATTTCGGTATTTGTTTTTACATATACGCCACGATATTCCATTGGGCCGGGATTTCCACTGCATGCCGCATCCACTGCAATGCTTTCGGTTATTATTCCTGAGGTATTTTTAATAACTGTTTTTTTATTGTTCCCAATGTAATTAAAATAAGAAGACTGAAATGCTTGTTCGGCTTCTTCTTTTGTCGAAAATCCTTTGTATTTGGCTCCTTCGAAAGCTTCTACTTGTTTCTTACAATCATCCCAATTGTCGTAAATACCGGGATTTTTACCTTCCCAAACTACATAATATTTATTTTTTTTAGACACGGTAGAAAGTTATGAGTTATAAAATATGAGTTATGAGAAGAATGTTCTCACTTTGAGTATCGATTTTGAAGCGATTATCAGAGCGTTCACCAATCAGCCAAATTATGTCGTTTCCCGAACATAACAGCCATGCGTTATTTTTATCAATCAAATTGAATTTATGATCGGAAAAATAATCACTGATTTTTTTTCGTCCTTTCATTCCAAACGGTATAAACCAATCTCCTTTTTTCCAATGTCTTAATGTTAGAGGAAATTGAATTTTATCAAAATCGAAATAAGCAATATTTTTATTGTTGGAAAAGGAAAAATCTTCGGTTCTTTTTACTACTGAAAAGGAAATTTGGATTGGTGTTTCAATCGATTTTGTTCCTTTATCAATCATGTAAATCTGATCAGATTCATTTTCTTTTTTCTTTTTTGCAAGAATAAGGTAATCTCTGTCTTTAATTAAATAATGAGAATGGGAGAAAAATTCTTTGCCTGAAGAAGATTGCAAAGCATCGTATATCTCGGTAACAACTGAAGAGTTGAACCCGTAGGCGGAAAGGATTTCAAATAAAATTGTTCGGGGGGATGGAGATACTAATAATTCAGAAATCAGGATTTCAATTGAAATCTCTTTTTGCCGGATAATTCGTTTTTTCCAATCGCTGATTGCTTGTTGGTAAATTTGTTCCGTTCCTGATAAATATTCGCTTGTTCGTTGTATTGTAGCTTGGAAATCAGGGTTTAATTCTTCAAATAAAGGGATGATTTTATTCCGAATAAAATTCCGGGTGTAAATATTTTCATCATTGGTACTGTCTGTAACAAAAGGCAAATTATTATCATTCAAATAAGAAAGAATTTCCTTTTTGGATACTGACAATAATGGACGAATAATATTTCCATTGTGCGGACGAATGCCGGTTAATCCATGAATGCCTGTGCCTCGTGTCAGATTTAACAACACTGTTTCAACCGAATCATTCCGATGATGAGCAACTGCAATGGCTTCAGCTTCAAATTTAATTCGTTGTTGTTCGAACCAATCATAGCGCAAGTTACGGGCTGCCATTTCAATCGATATCTTATTCTCTTGTGCATACTTTTTTGTATCAAAATCAATTTTGAAATAAGGCAACTTATAACTCATTGCTAATTTCTGTACAAAAACTTCATCCCGCATTGATTCATCATTTCGCAAATGAAAATTACAATGACAAACAATACATTTATAATCCAATCGATGCAAAATATCCAACAAAGCGACAGAATCTGCTCCGCCGCTTACTCCAACAATCACATTACAACAATCAGTCAATAAAGAATTGTCTTGGATGTTTTTTTTTACTTTTTGAATCATTTTGCGGTTTGTTAGTTATTGTTCTTAGTTATTCGTTGTTTTCAAATAACAAATAACAGATAACCAATAACCAATAACTAATAACTAATAACTAATAACTAAAGCGCCTCAAACGGTAATTGTATATCTTTTCGAAAACCGGTTCCGGTAAATGTAGCAATCAGTTCTCCCGATTCATTGGTAATATCTACCAGGCAATTACATACTTTTGAATGTGAAAAAACTTCTTTTGCTTCGGCGTATAATATACCAGCTTTTTCAGATTTAAAAATATTGATATTACTCTGAATAGAAACGGTAAGTTTAGCATGAGAATTTACTGCAACCGCAAAGGTAAAGTCGGCCAGTGTAAAAATAGCTCCGCCTTGCACTACATTTCCTCCGTTGAGGTGTATATCGGCAACCTTCATTGAGGCTTTGGCATAGCCTTTTCGTGCTTCAATTAATTCAATACCTGCATTCCGTGCAAAACGGTCGTTTTCGAAAAAAGTTTTTATATCCATTCTGTTGTTGGTTATTTGCTATTAGTTGTTTGTTATTCGTTATTGGTTGCTTGTTGTTTGTTGTTTGTATTCATTATTTAACAACTAATAACAATTAACGGTTCTATTTGAAATATTTTCGTTGAATTTTTTCTATTTCATTGTTTTGTTTGAGTTTGTCAATCCAAACATTCAGGCTGTCTAATAATTCGTATGCATCTTTTCGTACGGCCCAAGCTTGTAATTGCGTAAAACTTATATCCGTGTCAATATCAATTTCCGGGAACTGTGGCTTATTTTTTCGGGCGATTACTTCGTCGCAAACGGCATAATCAATATCACCTTTTGCAACCATAATAATCAATTGTTCGGCTTCATATTTCTTCACTTCTTTTACATATACCGTATCGCCAATTTCAGCTGATAGATTGCGGATTCGTAACAAACTGGGCGAATTCTCGGGGACATACAATGTTTTGCCTCCCAATCCCAATTGATTGCGAATGGGTTGTTCTCCATTATTGTATTTAGCAGTGCGTTGCACCAATACTTGTTTATTTAAAACCAACGGCTTGGTAAAACTTAAATCTTTCCTTAATTCGCTTGTAACCGGAATATTTCGGGCAATAATGTCGTAATCGCCTTCTTTTAATCCATTGATGCTTTTCTGCAAATCCATTTCGGGATAAATCTCAACCCGGAGCCCCATTGCTTTTCCAAAAAGATTGGCCAAATCATATTGGAAACCCGAAATTGTATCTCCTTTTACAAAGTACCCAACAGAGTTATATTCGGTAACGACACGTAAAATTCCGTCTTCCTTGATTTCGGGATAATCGCGATCCTCGGGATTATTCGATAGTTTTGATGTTTCTTTTTTTGTGCAATCTTTCAACAAAAACATCAATATCAATACAATTGCCAATAATGCGGCATAGATTGTCAGTTGCTTGTAGTTTCTCATAAGGTTAATGTAAAATAGAAAAGCAAAAATACGGATTTTCGTCAACTATCAACTAAATTTAAGAAAAATAAAAAAGCCGCTTGTATTAACTACAAACGGCCCTTGTCAAAAAAATGTTTTCTTAGAAGTTATATCCTACACTAATCCAGAAGTTGCTGTTTCTAGAACTTGAGCCGCTTACATCATATACTTTAGTTAAGCCTAAGTCATAGTTTAATCCAAAATTGAATTTAGTTACTTCCATTCCAACACCGAAAGTTAATCCACAATCGAAGTTTTCCATACCATTGTCTCCGAAAGTGTCTTCTTTCTCATATTTATCTGTAAGCTCATTATAAAATTTTGATTTTCCAAAAATTCCAAATCCGAAATATGGACCAACATTTCCATAAATTTTAGTATCAGGAGCAATCGCATATTTATATGCAAATGAAATAGGAATTTGTAGGTAGTTTGCATCTATACTTCCATCTCCATCTTTTTCTTTTGTACCTAAAGAAGATAATAATACTCCTGATTGAATAGCCATATTCGGAGCAAAAGCATATTCAACAGTTGGACCAATTTTATAACCGATTTTCATCTCAGAGTTTTCAAAATCTGTAATATTAGACATATTCAACCCGGCTTTTACACCAAACGACAATTGAGCGCTTGCGCCCACAGCTACGCATAACAATGCAATTAAGAAAAGTGATTTTAACTTACACATAGTTTTACAGTTTTTATTTTCCCCTACTCTGATTAAGGTTTTTCGGGTTTCACCTTGTTCATTTTCTTGTGGGACAAAGATATAGATATTAGTTGAAATAATAAATATTAGTTAAAAATAGCGAGTGTTAAAAATGTATGTGGATGCAGTATTTATTCTAATCTATTTTTCTGAATTTTTATTCAGTTTTTAATCAATTTTCTTTTTTAGATATTAATTTTGCAGTGTCTATGAAAAAGAATAAAACTCAGCATTACTCAACATTAAAACTCATTTATGAAGCAAGAATTGGATAATCATGAATCCGGACTTTTAGGGCGAAAACTTGATTTATTACTCAGGACAGGCAAATTATTGATGCAAAGTTTAGCCGATAGTAACCGGATTGATCGAAATATGAGGCGGATAGCCGTTTATATGGGAATTCCGGCTGATAAATTTCACATGCATATCAATTATACAACATTGATGGTAAACATCAGCGAGGGCAGCCAGTCGATTACGAAATTGCAGAAGTGCCCTACGCATAGTGTTAATATGATGGTACTTTCTGAAATTAGTAAATTATCGTGGCGTGCTATTGAGAAAAATTATTCGTTGGATGAATATGAGGCCGAATTAGACAAAATAGAAAACGCCAAGCATCACTATCCTCGTTGGTTAACGGTAATTGGGATCGGATTGGCTTGTGCCGGTTTTTGCAAATTATTCGGATGTGATTGGCCGGCGGCATTTATTACTATGATTGCTTCTTCTTGTGCTGTTTTCGCTCGGCAGGAAATGCATAAACGACATTTTAATATGTATATGACAGTTGCTATATCGGCATTTATAGCTGTTCTTATAGCCGTATTAGGTACTTTTTTGCATATTAGTGCTACGCCGAATCATCCCATATTTGCTTGTGTTTTGTTTTTAATTCCAGGAGTACCGTTGATAAACTGTGTGGACGATATGCTTGATGGTTTCACCATTGTGGGAGTTACTCGTGCGGTTATCGCATCGATTACGATCGGAGCAATTTCTTTTGGTATGGCATTTGCCTTGAAAGCCCTTAATTTTGAAAATTATCCGGCAACACTTGTTCCTCAAGGTGAATGGGTTGTGATTGCTATAGCCGCTGCTGTCGCGGCAACCGGATTCGCCATCTTGTTTAATGTTCCTGTGCATACATTAGCTGTATGTGCTATTGGAGGAGCTGTAGCTGTAACTACACGGAATATATTGATGTATAAATTCGGATGGAGTTTACCGATGAGTTCTTTTTGCGGTTCCTTCCTTTTTGGAACGATAACATTGTATTTGGTTCATAAACTGCATGTCCCGGCTCATGTTATTTCGATACCTCCGGTTATACCAATGATCCCCGGCGTATTAATGTATAAGGCAATGAGTGGGATATTGGATATCAATGCAACTGATGCTGTACATCAAATATCCATGTTATTACAAACATTGGATTCGGGTGTAAAAGCAGGAATTACTATATTGGGCATATCGCTTGGTGTAGCTATTCCAAACGTGATTGGAAGAAGATATTTTTCAACTTCAAAACAAAAACGCTTAATGCTTGAAATGAAAAAAAGTAAAAGATAAAAGCATTTATCTTCTTTTACCTTTTACTTTTTATTTTTTCACCTTACTTAAAGATTTTTATCCGTTCGTTCAATGGCTTAAAATCTTTCTGTCCGGGTTCTTGTGTCGGAACTCCAAAAGGCATCTGAGCGGTAAGTACCCAGTTTTTATCTAAATTCCATGTTTTAAGAATTTCTTCATCAATTAACGGATTATAGTGTTGTAAAGATGCTCCAAAACCGGCATCTTCCAACATAGTCCAAGTAACAAGTTGATGCATAGCTGCTGTATGTTGTGACCACACTGTGAATTTATCTTTGTATCCGGGAAACGCATCCTGCAATCCTTTTACAGTTTCCTGGTCTTCAAAGAATAATACTGTTCCGTATCCGCAGGCAAAACATCCGTCTATTTTGTTTTCTGTTGCTCCGAAGTCTTTTTCAGGAACAATTTTTTTTAGTGTGCTTTTTACAATATTCCATACCTTTTTATGGTTTTCTCCTAATAAAAGGACTATGCGAGTTGATTGTGAATTAAATGCCGATGGAGTATTGGTTACAGCAAAATTGATTATATCTTCTATTTGTTCATCCGAAATAAGGGATTTATTGCTGATTGTGTAACAGGTTCTTCTGTGTTTCAATGCTTCTCTAAATGTTCTTTCCATAATTTTTATAATTTTTAGATATATACTTCCATGTAGAACAAAAACGAGGAGTATTTGTTTAAAATATTCCTCGTTTTTAATCGAGTTAAATATAACATATTTGTGTAAATTGTTAATTATATGATTTGTCGTTCCGAGTTTCCTTGATTCTCATTTTCAGTATCAAAACTACTGAAAAGTAAAATTGTATTTTTTAGATAATCGTATTCCATTTCGAAGCATTCGGAAAAAACTTCGGCATTTAAATTCTCTTCAATTTGTTTTTGTGTCCAGAATTTTCCGGTTTTAAATTCTTCCTGACTTTGGATGCATTCTTCGTCACATGCATCAATAGTATATAAAAATATTAATCGTCGGGTTTTATCATTTTCGAATAGATATTTTATACTGAATCGTGGTTTTATGTCCGGTATTTTACATTCCTTATCTTTTACTAGATTTATTGCTGCTTCATCTAATGTATGACCATATTTGACATATTTTTCGAAAGGATGGTCGATTTTTCCCGGGTCAAGTAACATATTTTCCATGCGTGGTATCAGGAATAATCGTCCTTTGCATGTAACTGCAATTCTAACGACAGGATGTAAATACTTGTTGCCATGTTTTGATGTTTCGGATTTAGCTATTTTCCCAATTACTTTTCCTTTTTCATCAACTATGGCCACCCATTCTTCCGAATTCAGTTTCTTTTGTAAATAAGATAACCGGATATATTCGAAGAAAAGCATCAGAAATACAAATATTGGAGCAAATGCCCAAATTAAAATACCATCCATTACATCTGTTTGAATGAATGGCAATAAGAAATATATTCCGGTTACTGTTAAGTGAGCTATAAATACATATAAGATAATTTTAGATACATGAACATATTCATCGATGCTATCTAATATTAAAGATGTAATTTGAGATTTGGTAATGTTTATGAAAAATAATTGTATTTGTTTCTTAAAAAGAACCGTTAAACTAAGTACGATTACGAAAGTTATTTCTGTTACTAAAGGCGAATAATATGAATAAAGTAAGTTATCGAAAATAGGAAAAAAATAGAGAATTGTATTTATAGATAAGGTTGTAACGGAAACTCCTAAAAACATTCCAGAATATATTTTACCTTTTCCACCTACGGAAACAACAAATAAGGAGCATAAGAATGTTGTTAAAAAACCGGCCAATAAAGATGTTGAATATGATGTAATGTAATTAACTGATACAAATACCACTAATGGTACCACCCCTAATAGTGGATTATCAGTTAATCGGTAGTATATTTTTTTTAAATTATTCATTTAAAAATGCATTTTTGTTACTTATTTTGTAAATATGACCTGTTTGAATAACAAATTATAAGTGTATTTGTTTACCCTTCTGCACGATAAGAAGATCTTACTAAAGGTGCACTTTCCACTTTTTCAAAGCCTTTTTCCAAAGCCTTTTCTTTAAAGTATTGAAAAGCACTAGGATGGATGTATTCATATACTGGAATATGTTTTTTTGTTGGTTGTAAATATTGCCCGATAGTTAGTTTTTTGCATCCGGTTTTTAACACGTCGTCCATTAATTCCAAAACTTCGTTATTAGTTTCTCCCAAGCCTACCATAATTCCGGTTTTAGTTTGAATTCCTTTATTGCTGATATAAGATAAAAGGTTAAGACTTGTGTTGTATTTTGCCGCACTCCGTATTTGTGGAGTCAGGCGAGAAACTGTTTCTAAGTTGTGCCCAACTATATCAGCTTTGGCCTCGATAATAATATCGAGCAGTTCTTCCTTTCCTTGAAAATCAGGGATAAGGATTTCTATTTTTGTTGTAGGATTTAATTCTTTGATGAATTGGATGGTTTTTTTCCAATGTGCAGCACCTAAATCAGGCAAATCATCCCGATCTACGGAAGTAATTACAATATACGAAAGTTGCATCAATTGAATGGATTGTGCAATTTTTAGTGGTTCTTCTTTGTCTAAAGGTAAAGGTTTACCTGTATTGGTATTGCAAAATTTGCAGGAACGGGTACAAATATCTCCGGCTATCATAAATGTTGCAGTTCCTTTACTCCAACATTCTCCTTGATTAGGACATCGTCCGCTACTGCAAATAGTATGTAGATTGTGTGATTCTACAATTCGTTTGGTTTGGGTGAATGTATGATTGTTCCCCAATTTTACTTTTAACCAATCTGGTTTTTGAGTTCTTTTTTCAAGCATTGATTTATTAAAAAAATAAAACATCATAACATTCTTTCTAAAGACGGAACATTCTGATGTTTTTCTCATATTTATTCAAAAATATTACAAATTTTTAAATAAATATTCACTCATTCTAGTATATAAATGAATTCGCGTGTTTCCACCATAGATACTGTGGTTGCGGTCGGAGTAAATTTGCATATCAAATTGCTTGTTAGCATTTACCAATGCATCCGAATAATCCAATGTGTTTTGAAGATGCACATTGTCATCGGCTGTTCCGTGGATTAGCAATAAGTTTCCATTAAATTGATAAGCTAATTTTATCGGAGAAGTTTGTTCGTACCCATCGAAATTTTCTTTTGGTGTACGCATGTATCTTTCTGTGAAAGCTGTGTCGTATAGTCGCCAGTCGGTAATTGGGGCAACTGAAATTCCTGTTTTGAAAACTCCGTTACTCCGGCTCATGCTCATTAAAGTATTGAATCCTCCAAAACTCCATCCCCAAATACCGATGCGATTTTTATCAATATAAGGTAAACCGCCTAAATATTTTGCAGCCTCAATTTGACTGTCGGATTCTTTTACTCCCAAATGCATGTAAGTAGAATTGCGGAATGCTGTGCTGCGAGCACCGGTTCCTTCGCCATCTACACAAACAACAATATAACCGTTTGTTGCCAAATAATATTCCCAATCAAATTCGTATTGGTCTAATACTTCCTGCGAATTGGGGCCACCATATTGTACCATTAATACCGGATATTTTTGAGAAGCATTGAAGTTTGCCGGTTTCAATATCCAAGCATTCAGTTGCATCCCCGAAGATGTTGGTATTTGAATAAATTCTTTCTGGGTAATGTTTAACGATTTTAGTTGTTCTTGCAAACTTGTATTAGTTTCAATTACACGAATTGTTTTTCCGTTGGCATCATTTACAGAAATGACCGGAACAGTATTGATTGTAGAATATGTATTTATAAAATATTTGAAACTTTTGCTAAAAGCAGCTTTATTCGTTCCCGATTGAAAAGAAAGTTTTGACTTTTTTCCTTTTAAATCAACTGAATAAACTGTGCGTTTCATCGGACTTTCTTCAGCTGATTCATAATATAAACTTTTTGAAGTTCCATCAAATCCATATACATTCGTAATATCCCAATTTCCCGAAGTAAGTTGCTTTATTAATACTCCGTTAATTGTGTATAAATATGCATGACGATACCCATCTTTTTCGCTTACATAAATAAAATTTTCGGGAGTAAATGAAATATAATCCAGATTATCAGGGTCTACGAATGTCTCGCTTTCTTCCCGAAGGATTTGTTTGCACAATCCCGATTTTGGATTGGCATAATACATTGTCATCACATTTTGTAATCGGTTTAATGTCATTATGGCCAATTGATCGGTATTTCCTGTGAAACGAATACGTGGAATATATGATTCCGAATCAATTGGTAATTCCATTTTTTTCAAAGCCTTGGTTTCTACCGAATATACCTGCACACTCACTGTTGAATTAGCAGTTCCTGTTTTTGGATATTTATAACGATATTCGGATGGATAAGGACTTTCGGTATGATAAACCGGGAAAGAATATTCTTGTACGTTTGTCTCATCGAATCTGATAAATCCGATAAAATTATTATCAGCAGACCAATCAAATGCTTTATTGAAAGCAAATTCTTCTTCATAAACCCAATCGGGAAGGCCATTAATTATTTTATTGAATTCGCCGTCCTTTGTTATAGCACTTTCTGTTCCGTAATCCAGTTTTTTCAGATACAGATTATTATCCCGAACAAACGCAATCATTCGCCCATTTGGAGAAAATGTAGCTTGCATTTGTTTTTCTTTTGTTTCGGATAAGGGTTCAATTAGATTCCGTTTAATGTCGTATACCCAATAATTGGCTTTAAACGAACGACGGTAGATTTTTTCTTTATCCGTATAAATCAATATCTTATTTTCAACCGGACTTAATTCATAGCCGTCTATTTTTTCAAAATTACATTCTCTTGCAGTTGCTACATCGAATAAAGTTTCGGTTGCTTCGCCTGTTTTATAGCTGTATTTAATGATTCTTGTATCATCCCCATCCAGTTGGGTATAATGTTCTCCACCGGCAGTTGATGTTATTTTGGAAATATAGTTAGGTGCATATTTTCCTTCGATGATGTCTTTTAAAAATTCTGTTTGTTTTTGTGCAAATGTGTTTGCTGATGTGCAAATGAGTGCGATTGCAATACCGATGATTATATTTCTCATAAGATAAAAAAGTAAAAAAGGTAAAAAAATAAAAGGCAACAGATAAAATACACTTTTATCTGTTGCCTTTTATTTTTTTTACCTTAATTGGTTTATTGTGTTTTCGCAAAATTCGATTCTATTTTTTGCTGCCTTTATTTCATAATTTGTCTTAGTGATTCCTGCTAATGCAGTGCTTAGATCGTATATCTGTGTCAAAGCTTCTTTTTCTTGTTGGCTAAGCGTATATGAATAAGGCGTTTTTCCTCCTAAAAAACTAATTTTCAATGGTTGTTCTTTATAGGTGTATAGAAAATCGATAAAGCCATTATCATTTCCTCGTTTGTAATTTAATGTTTGCGTGGAAACACCGCCATCCACAAATGTATAGTTGTTTCCATCATCTTTTGAAAGTGGAGGAGAGTCAGCATAAGTACCATCATTTGTTTCAGCTTTTAATGAATTATAGCTACCTTGTCCATGCCCATAAATAGTGGCGGTGATATTCATTTCTCCATTTTCAGTTACAGTAAAACGCAAAAATGTTTTTCCGATATTTCGTTCAACAGTTTGATTCTTATTCAGATAGTTGCCAATAGTCTGATATTCTGTATTTCTTTCGAATCCTAGAGCTTCTTTTAGACCATATACTTTTTTTGTATTGACAATCAATAAACTATCCAAATACTTTAATGAGTGTTCCTGTTCTTTTTTTTCGACTCTCCACATTAACTTATTGCTTTCCTTGATAACGGCAATTTCTTTGGGATAAAGCAGTTTAATGCTGTCGATTTGTAATTTTGCAGCATTAAAATCATTTTTTTCGTTGTAGGTACGTGCTAATTCCAAACGCTGTTTAGCTTTTTCTTCATTGCTGACACAGGATACTATAAATAATAGCAATAAAAAAGTTATCCAACAAACACATTGATTATTGGATAACTTTTTACAAATATAATTCTTATCAGAAAAGTTCATATTAATACCTCCTTCTCCGAGTTTTTAATTTTAATTCTTAATCTGATTTTTTCCGGCTTCTAACGCTTTTAAGTTCAAGTCGATAATTTCCTGACCTTTTCGTTCGAAAATGCTTTTAATTCCAGCCGCGATTTTATCATACGAAATTCCTAAAAATGGAGTCGTTGCGCCTAATAAAACAATATTTGCAACACGAGCCGAACCGACTTCTTTTGCAATTTTGTCTACATCAACAACAATCTTATTCGGCAATTTGTTTATTTCTGCCATAATATCGTCAATTTCCGGATAATCGGGAATGTTGTTGAAAGGTGCAGAATTGGTAACCAACCATCCATCTTTTTTCAAATACGGTAAATAACGAAGCGCTTCCATCGGTTCCAATGAAATAATCAAATCGGCTTTTCCTTCCGGAATCAAGTCTGATGCAATTGGAGAATCCGAAATGCGTAAATTGGATTGTACATCTCCGCCACGTTGGCTCATTCCGTGTACTTCGGCTTGTTTCATATATAATCCATTTGCTAAAGCTGCTTCTCCGATTACAGCCGCAATGGATAAAATTCCTTGTCCGCCGACTCCTGATAGTATAATATCTGTTTTCATCATTTACTTCTTTTTCTTTTTTCCAATTATTTGAATGCATTCGCGACAAGGTATAATTACCGAAACTCCTTTGTATTCGATTTCTTCGCGAATAATTTTTCTCATTTCTTCGTGATTCTTTTTTAATGGAATAAATTCCCTGATATGTTTTGGGTCAACACCAATTCCGGCACAAATTGCATGAAGTTTTCCTGTTCCGGCAGAATCTTGTCCACCTGTCATTGCCGTGGTTTCATTGTCAGAAATGATAATCGTAACATTTGTATTTTCATTTACACAATCCAATAATCCAGTTATTCCCGAATGTGTAAATGTTGAATCGCCGATAACGGCAATTGCCGGATACAATCCTCCGTCGGCAGCTCCTTTTGCCATCGTTATAGAAGCTCCCATATCCACACAGGAATCAATTGCTCTGAATGGCGGCAATGCTCCCAATGTATAACAGCCTATATCACTGAATATTCTTGCATTTTCATATTCTTTGGCAACTTCATTTAGGATCTCATACACATCGCGGTGTCCGCAACCTTGACAAAGGGATGGCGGGCGCATTTTTACTATTTCGGGAATTACTGCCGTTTTTTCTTGAGTAAATCCTAATGCTTTTGCAACACTGTCAGGAGTTAATTCTCCATCACGCGACAATGTTCCATCCAAACGTCCTTTTACTTTTACTCCAATTCCCAAATAGCCTTTTAATGCTTCTTCGACCAAAGGATAACCATCTTCTAATACTAGAATTTCATCGCAACTTTCAATTAATTTTAATAATTGCTTTTTAGGTAAAGGATATTGACCGATTTTCAATATTGGATGTTCACAACCCGAAGGATAGTTTTCCATCAAATAGTTGTATGCAATTCCGCAAGTTATGATTCCCAATTTTTTGTTGGGAGCATCAATGTATTGATTATAGGAAGATTGTTCTGACTTTTCGATAAATGTATTCTGAGCTTCAATTAACCATTTAAAACGTTTACGGGCAATGGCCGGAAGTAACACAAATCGTTGTGGTTCTTTTGGGAAAGTAAGTTCATTTTGCTTTTTTACAGCTTTCCTTTCTACGCCCGAACGGGAATGAGCCAAACGTGTTGTAATACGCAATACAAGTGGAACTCCCAATGTTTCGGATAATTCGAACCCGTTGTAAACCATGTCGTAAGCTTCCTGTTGATTGGATGGTTCCAATACCGGAATCATAGCGAATTGAGCATAGAAACGGGAATCCTGCTCGTTCTGAGATGAGTGCATCGATGGGTCGTCGGCAGCCAACACAACTAATCCGCCATTGATACCTGTCATAGCTGAATTAATAAAAGCATCAGCAGCCACATTCATGCCAACATGTTTCATACATACCAACGCCCTTTTGCCAACGTAAGACATTCCCAATGCAGCTTCCATAGCTGTTTTTTCATTAGCCGACCATTTGCTGTGGATATTTCTTTCTTTTGCCTCAGATGAGGATTGGATATATTCCGTAATTTCGGTTGAAGGAGTCCCGGGATAAGCATACACGCCTGATAATCCGGCATCTATTGCAGCTTGAGCAATGGCTTCATCCCCTAATAACAGTACTTTATTCATTTTCTATTTTTGAAATATTTTTATAAATCTAAAATGAGATATTTTTAAGGTTACAAAGATAAAAAAAATACTTCGTGTTGTTTGATTTTGTTACGCTTTTGCTACAATTGAACAAATGAGTGATTTTAGGTAAAGAATAAAGTTAGTTGTCTGAAAAATAGGACAACTGAAAATGTTGTCATCAAAGAATAAATCTACCTATCTTTGTCCTTTATAAGATAAAAAACTTAGATGATTAAAGAAATTCAACTTCGGCTTCTTCCGCAAGAAGCTTCTTCCGAGCAAAATATAAAACACGTGTTGGTTAGGGAACATGCTATTTCTAATCAGGATATAAATGCTGTTAGAATATTAAAACGTTCTGTTGATGCACGTCAACGAACAATTTATGTGAATTTGAAAATCAGGGTTTATATCAATGAACTTCCTGTTGATGATGAATTTACTTCAATTGATTATCCCAATGTTTCTGATGCAAAACAAGTTATTGTTGTTGGAGCAGGGCCAGGAGGATTGTTTGCGGCATTACGACTGATAGAATTAGGTGTGAAACCTATCATTATTGAACGGGGAAAGAATGTTCATGAACGAAGAAAAGATATTGCTCAAATCAGTCGTGAGCAAACTGTAAACCCCGAAAGTAATTATTGTTTTGGCGAAGGTGGAGCAGGCGCTTATTCTGATGGGAAGTTGTATACGCGGAGTAAAAAACGAGGCTCAGTTGAACGGATTCTGAATATTTTTTGTCAGCATGGAGCAAGTGTATCTATTTTAAGTGATGCACATCCGCATATTGGAACGGATAAATTGCCGCGTGTAATAGAAAATATCCGGGAGCAAATTATCCGAAGTGGTGGTGAAATTCATTTTGAAACCCGCATGGATGATTTACTGATTGAAAATAATGAAATTAAAGGTATTCAAACAAATACAGGAAAAGTATTTACAGGTCATGTAATTTTGGCAACCGGGCATTCGGCTCGGGATGTTTACCAAATCTTACATTCAAAAAATATTCCTCTTGAGGCTAAAGGTATTGCGGTTGGTGTACGATTGGAACATCCGCAGGAGTTAATAGATCAAATTCAATATCATAATAAAGAAGGGCGAGGAAAGTATTTACCGGCAGCTGAATATAATTTTGTTACACAATTGGGTGGGAGAGGAGTGTATTCTTTTTGTATGTGCCCGGGCGGATTTGTTGTTCCTTCTGCAAGTGATGCAAATCAAGTGGTTGTAAATGGAATGTCGCCGTCGAATCGTGGTTCTTGTTGGGCTAATTCGGGGATGGTGGTAGAAATTCATTCTGAAGATTTTCCGGAGTATGCTAAATTTGGAGAGCTAGCTTTATTAAAATTTCAAGAGAATTTTGAATATCAGTCTTTCTTAAACGGAGGAATGAAACAAACTGCGCCGGCTCAGCGAATGGCTGATTTTGTAAAAGGAAAAGTTTCGTTTGATTTACCCGAAAGTTCGTATACTCCCGGACTTGTTTCTTCCCCGCTGCATTTTTGGATGCCCGAATTTGTTTCTTCCCGTTTGAAAGATGGTTTTTCCAATTTCGGAAAAATGTCGAAAGGATTTTTTACCAACGAAGCTCTTTTGATTGGTGTTGAATCCCGAACCTCTTCACCTGTGCGAATCATAAGAAATAAAGAAACTTGTGAGCATATTTCTATCAAAGGTTTATTTCCTTGTGGAGAAGGTGCCGGATATGCTGGTGGAATTGTTTCGGCTGCAATTGATGGTGAACGGTGTGCCGAAGGAGCAATACAATCAATTAATAATTAAAAGTTTTGAAGAAAAAAGTATTTCTAGAATTTCTGTCTAACTAATATTTAAGTGTTGGTAACTGTTATTTTTGAAAGATTAAAATCTTCATTTTTACACCCTAATAGCATCAAACTTTTTTCATAGTTTTGTATTTGAAAAAGATAAACCTCATTTACTTATAATATTATGCTGAATATAAATTACTTCAATTATATCCGCCGCCGGTCTTCCGAAGTCAGAATCGGTGGTACGCCTATGGGTGGAAACAACCCGATTCGTATTCAATCAATGGCAAATACATCTACAATGGATACAGAGGAATCCATTGCGCAAGCACTTCGGATTATAGAAGCCGGAGGAGAATATGTCCGGTTTACTGCTCAAGGTGTGAGGGAAGCCGAAAATTTGGCAAATATTTGTCACGGAATCCGCCGGAAAGATTTTACAACTCCTTTGATTGCCGATATACATTTTAATCCCAAAGCGGCAGATGCGGCGGCGGCAATTGTTGAAAAGGTGCGTATTAATCCGGGAAATTTTGTCGATAGCATTAAAACTTTTCAGCATTTCGAATATACGGATGAGGAATATCAACAGGAACTAAATAAAATACGAGAACGTTTTATCCCTTTTTTGAATATTTGCAAACAGCATCAAACAGCTATCCGTATTGGTGTGAATCATGGATCGTTGTCTGATAGGATAATGAGTCGCTATGGAGATACCCCGGAAGGAATGGTGCAATCTTGCATGGAGTTTTTGCGTATTTGCGAAGATGAAAATTTTCACGATGTGGTAATATCTATCAAAGCCTCTAATACGGTAGTAATGGTGCAAACGGTACGTTTGTTAGTCGACCGGATGAATGAGGAAGAAATGACTTATCCATTACATTTAGGTGTTACCGAGGCCGGAGATGGAGAAGACGGACGTATAAAATCGGCTGTAGGAATTGGCGCATTGCTTTCTGATGGACTGGGTGATACAATTCGTGTTTCGTTGAGTGAAGATCCGGAATTGGAGATTCCTGTAGCGCGGAAGTTGGCTGATTATTTATTGGAACGGGAAAACCATTCGTTGATTGAAGTGAATCCTTTTCTAGGTTTTAATTATTTTACTCCGGAAAAGAGAAAAACTTGTTCGGTTAAAAATATTGGAGGGGATAACCTGCCGGTTGTAATCGCAGATAACTCGGAAAACAATTATGAGGCTGATACATTAATCCCCGATTATGTTTATATCGGGAAGAAAAATCCAATTGATTTTCCAAAAGATATTTTATTAATTACAGATTTTGAAAAATGGAATGAGAATGTGGAGAATATTTATCCGATGTTTTTATTTTCCGAAAAGGAAAAGATAAGAAATGTGAAGTCGGAAGTGAAGTTTTTGAAGCTTTCTTATCAGGAAATTTCAGAAGATATTTTACAACTTTTAAAAGATGAAAAATCATTGGTTGTTATTTTACAAACGAATCACAAAAATGGAGTAGGGGAGCAGCGGGCATTTTTTCATACATTATTGAATAAGAATATTGATATACCTGTAATCGTCGAACGAGTTTATAATGAAAATGATGCCGAGAATTTGCAATTAAAGTCAGGGATAGATTTCGGAACATTATTATTGGATGGTTTTGGTGATGGTATACTGATTTTGAACAAGGGAGAAATACCTGTTAAAAATATTATTAATTATTCGTTTGGGATATTGCAAGCGGCAAGAGTACGTGTAAGTAAAACCGAGTATATATCTTGTCCTGGTTGTGGACGAACATTGTTTAATCTTCAACAAACGATAGCGAAAGTAAAAGCTGAAACGGCTCATTTAACCGGATTAAAAATTGGAATTATGGGTTGCATTGTGAACGGTCCGGGAGAAATGGCTGATGCTGATTACGGATATGTGGGTGCCGGTAAGGGGAAAATAAGCCTGTATAAAGGTAAAGAATGCGTTGAAAAAAACATTCCGGAAGAATATGCTGTTGAAAAATTAATGGATTTGATTTCTTTAAATGAAAATCTGAAAAAATAACAAAATTCTATCTAATAGTTTTGTTATTTTAATTTAAATCTATCTATTTGTTTTAAAATATGCTATTTATTTGACTATTTGATTAAATGTTGTATCGGATTTTGTTAATTTTATATTTATTTGCATGGGATTTTATTTAAATATAATTTCGTAAAATCATTGAAAAGCTATTGTAAAACATGCTATTTTTTTTTGCAAATTCAGTAAAAAGCGCAATCTTTGCATGCATAAACCTAAAGCAATCTTTTTACCTTAAAGAACTAGTACCTATTGGAAACCTTATAAAGCAGGGAACTTTGAGAAAAGTTCCCTGCTTTGTTATTAACCCTTCTTTTTTTACCTATTGCAATCTTTTTTCACCTTTCTTTAAACCTTTTTTCCTGTCGATAGTCTGTTATTTTATCTCATGTATTAAGAACGTAAATATTCATAAGTTGTTTTGTTTTACGTTTTATTTTCTTGTTTTTTAACGTTAATATTAATATTTTTTATAGTTACCTCTCTTTTAAATGATTTGATTTTCATTGTTTTATTTTACTTTGTTGATTTTGTAGTTGATTGTTTATTGTAAAATAAATTACATTTTTTTATTTTTTGAATTGTTTGAAAATAAAAGGGCATTTTGCTGTAAGGATTTGATTGTTTGATTTTTATACTACGAAAAATAATTGTAAATGAATAAGATATTTTTTCTGTTAGGGTTAATGTTATTCGGATTATCGGGGGTAATTTTTGCACAACAACCTTCTGAATCGGCATCTATATCGGGTATTATTTTGGATGAAGCAAAGGAACCCATGGAACAAGTTACAGTTCGTCTTTTGCAATTACCTGACAGTACGTTTAAGGAAGGCGTTTTTACTGATAAGGAAGGCGTTTTTAGCTTGAAAAATGTAACAAGGGGGAATTATGTTATCCAGGTATCGTATTTGGGATATAATACATTTTATAAGCCTGTAAGGATGGCTAATGCCGAAATAAAAATACCGGATATTCAGTTGAGTCCTGATAGTAGAATGTTGAAAGAAGCAGTTGTAATTGGACATGTTGCTGATGTTATTGTAAAGCAGGATACGATTGAATATAATGCTGATTCATACAAACTTCCTCCGGGTTCGATGACTGAAGATTTATTGAAAAAGCTTCCCGGTGTGGAAGTTGATACTGATGGTAAAATTACGGTTGCCGGAAAACAAATTACTAAGATTTATGTTGATGGAAAGGAATTTTTTGGAAATGACCCGAAGGTTACAACCAAAAATCTTCCGACGAATATAATCAACAAACTGCAAGTGGTAGACCGGAAAAGTGAATTAGCACAGCTTACTGGTATTGATGACGGGGAAGAAGAAAAAATTATCAATATTACCATTAAACCGGGGATGAATAACGGTTGGTTTGGAAATGCAATTGCCGGTGGTGGAACACAAGTAAATGATAAAAACCGATACGAGCTTTCGGGAATGATTAGCCGCTTTTCGGATAAAACTCGTATCTCTTTGATCGGAAATGCAAATAATACCAATAATCAAGCATCTTCTGATTTTAGTGGGGATTTAATTCCACAAATGAATGCCCGTGGAAGAGGTCGAAGGCAAGAAAGTTTTTCGGGGTCCAATGGTATTACACAATCGGGAACTATGGGATTAAATATAAATAATACTTTTTCGAAGAAATTATCAGCAAGTGGTAGTGTCGTTTATGGAAATTCTGATGCTGAATCTTATTCAAGTAGCCAACGGCAGAATATGTTATCAGATAGTGTTTTTTATACAAATGATACAACCCGAAACCGTAATATTAGTAATAATTTGGCTGCCGATTTCCGCTTTGATTATAAGCCGGATTCATTAACTCAAATCAGCTTTCGTCCTCGTGCAACTTATAATGATTCAAATACAGATGAAATAGGATATACCGAAACACGTGACGGTTCCCCACTTCAAGCGTTAGTTAATCAAAGTAATTCAGGAACATCTACTAATGGAACAGGATACAGTATTTCAGGAACATTAGATATAAGCCGTCAATCTCGTACCAAAAAAGGTAGAAGATTTACAATAAGCCTTACAGGTGGAATAACGAATGGTGATTCTGATGGAAAAAATGATTCCCAAACTGATTATTTTGATGCAAAGACGGGATTGTTAGAAAAGACAGACATTATTGATCAGATCCAAAATAATGTAACTCGTGGGTATAATTATCGCCTATATGCTTCGTATGTAGAACCGGTATTTACGAATCGTTTTCTTCAACTTTCTTATTCGGTTAGAGTAAGTGATAATGATTCCAAGAAAAATACTTTTACACGTGATTCGGTAACAAATGAATATACAGTGTTAGATACTGCATATAGTCGAGGTGTTCATAATAGTTTTATTAATCAACAGATAAGTATGAGTTTGAGAACTGTTCGAGAAAATTATGATTATTCTCTTGGACTAGATATTTCTCCTTCGACATCAAAAAGTGATAGATACATTGGAGATGATTTTGATAGAAGTCTTCCTACCCGTTCGGTAGTTAATTTTGCTCCTGTGGCAAGCATTACATATCGTTTTACACGGCAGAGAAATTTGCGGTTTGAATATCGTGGACAAACAACGCAACCTTCAATAACACAATTAGATCCTACTATTGATTTATCCAATCCTTTGAATATTAGAAGTGGTAATCCCGAATTGGATCCGAGTTTTACGCATCGTGTTTATTTACGTTTTAATGATTACAATCGTGAAAAGCAACAGTCATTAATGATAAATGGTAGTTTTAATTATATATTGGATAATATCGTAAATGTCAGTAAATATGATACAGCGGGAGTACGATTTACTCGCCCTGAAAATATAAATAAAGATACATGGAATGCCCGGTTACAAGCTTTTTATAATACGCCGTTGAAAAATCCGAAATTCAGGATAAACTCTAATTTTACAACTTCCTATAATAATACACCGGCTTATGTTAATGGAGAGGAAAATACATCGCGCGTATTTGGACTTAGTGAAATAGCAGGAGTGTCATTTCGAAGTAATCTTATTGATATAGGCTCGCGATTTACAATTCGTTATAATAATACTTCCAATACATTGGAAGGACAAAAAGGACAAGCTACAACTGATTATGGAATCGGTGGAAATTTTTCTTTGAATTTACCATATAATTTTGTTCTTGCTTCGGATATTAATTATACTGGTCGTTCGGGTTATCAAACGGGTTATTCTCAAAATGAAGCACTCTGGAATGCGGAAGTTTCTACTCGTTTCTTAAAAAATAATCAAGGGACAATTAAGTTTAAAATATACGATATTTTGAAAGACCGTAAGAATATTTTCCGTACTATTTCTAGTGACGGAAGTATTACCGATAGCCAATATAATTCGCTTACCAGCTATTGTATGCTTTATTTTGTGTATAGCTTTAATTCCTTTGGAAAAGGAAATTCTTCCTCCGGACGAGGTAATAGGGATAGATCCGGCGGTGGTGGCGGAAGATGGGGCGGCGGTGGACCTCCTCCTATGGATTCTTTTTAATGGATTTTTTCTAAGTTAATGTTTATAAAAGTAGCAAAGCTGCAATCGGAAGTCCGTTGCAGCTTTGCTTTTTTAATGGAGATATATTAATTTTCTGTTTCTTTATACCATTTAACCAATTTATTGTCTTGAAATTCAAAAAACCAATCGTTTTTGTACCTGTCTTTATACTCAAGGGTTGCCCCATTATTCGTTTGGTTTGATACACTGTATTTATTTCCCATCAAAGAAACAACTTGTTCTTGTGTCATACCCAATTCGATTTGCTTTAAAGCAGCGTTATATGCTGTTCCACATGCAGAAAGTAGAACAATCGACAATATAAGAATTACTTTTTTCATATGTGTATTTTTATTTTTAACACTAAGGTCATATGGAAACTCGCATGTTCATTTTCTTGTGATATACATTATTGTACATGCTCGTTTTCATAATCTCACATTTTATTTTTCTTACTTTAAATGAAAAACAATATGTGGTTGATTATGTTTGGAATATTTGTGGAAAATAAAAATTATTAATAGTTTTTATGAAAATATTTCATTCCGTTAACGATTGGAAGTTTTTGCATTGACATCGAGATGAAGCCTTATCTGATAAGTTTATATGTATATAAATCTTTTTTTCCTTGAATTGAAACAAGATACAATCCGTGTTGAAATACAAAATTTTCTATTTTATCACAAGAGGTATTTATCACTTGTTTATATAATAATTCACCAAAAATGGAATTAACATATATCCAATATTGCTCTGAAGTATCGGGTAAATTGTGAATATTTAATATTCCATTTGAATCGATAAATGTAAGAGGTTGATTCTTTTTGTATTGTGTTGTTCTTACATAAGTGCCACCATTTATAAAAGCATTATAAATATTAGGTATGCCATAACCATAAGTATTATCAGGATTAGTACTTTTAGATCCGTACATTTTTATTAGGTTTTTTATCTCCATATTGTTAAGAGATGGAAGCGCTTGCCATAAACTGGCTGATAATCCGGCCATAATAGGAGATGCATAAGATGTTCCGTTTCCTTGTGTTGTGTTTCCGTAAATATCCAAAAGACAAGTTGAAACGCCCATCGCTATAACATCCGGTTTTATCCTTCCATCGGCAGTTGGGCCACGCGAACTGCTTGCTGCAATAATGCTATCTTTGTTTACCGATCCGGTAGTGAAAACTTCTTCACTGTCTCCCGGAAAATTGATTAATCCCCAAGCATCATTACCCGAGTTTCCTGCACTGTTACAAACTAAAATTCCTTTTCGTGCAGCCATAGATGCAGCTTGGCTGATAAATGCTGTTTTTCCGTCCAATTGGTCTTTTGTATAACTTGTGGTTGGATAATTAAAGTTGTAATATCCCAATGAACTATTGATAACATCAACGCCAATACTATCGGCAAACTCGGCTGCAGCAGCCCAATAATCTTCTTCAACAGGAAACTCGGTGGTTGTATCTTCCGAACGGAGCAGCCAATATTTTGCTTCAGGAGCAGTTCCTACCATTTTGTTGGGTATATTGGCTCCCATCGTTGAGAAAACTTTCAATCCATGGTCACTTATGCCTAAATCAAAAACATCTCCTCCCGGTATGACAAAATCCTTCGAACCGGCAATCTGTTCTTTTAATCCTACAATTGTGTTTGCACTGTTAAATCCGGCATCGAGAACTGCAACAAGCATACCTGAGCCTTTGTATCCGACATCATGTAATAAATCACCATTATGCATCTTTATTTGCGTAGAAGCTGCTCCATAATAGTTTTCATCATTACAGAAATTAAGTGCTGATTCTGATTTTTCTCCTTTTATAGCATACGAATCAACGCTAGCTTTTACACCACCACCCAATTTCTTCCAAACAACTTTTACCGAATCTACAAAAGGGAGATTTTTTAAATTAATTCCTGCCATAGAATCTGTACACATAACAACTACTGCATTTATCCATTTGCTTTTTGAGACGATTTCCACACCTTGATTGCGGATTTCTGCTAAATAAGCATCGGAAACCGGCAAATCAGAAATATCTATCGGAATGTCGTATTTTGTTCTTCGTTCGATTGCTCTTTGGGATAAATATTTCTCCGGATTGTCAATGCTATAACTGCTTCCGGCTTTATCAGTAAGCAGTAATCTGAACTTATATAAATCTTGTCCGTTAATAATATTAATTATAACAAGATTTAAAATAAGAATAACGAATGTTTTCTTCATAATTAGCAATTTAGACTTTCAATTCGAATACAATTTGTTCGCAATAAACAAAAATACAATTTATTTGAATATTATCTGAAAAAATATGTGAAAAGATATTGCTTTTGTCAAATAAAGAAGACATTACATATTTATTTTTTTTCATTTTTCCGTATATTTGCATAAATCCCTAAAAAAATAAAACTGCCTATGATTCTTTTATCCGTAACTGTTTCTATCGAATCTATATTACTTGTTGCTTCTATCTTATTTTTAATTAGTCTTTTTACTACAAAAGCCGGATATCGTTTTGGTGTTCCTGTGTTATTGCTTTTTTTGGGAGTTGGAATGCTTTTTGGCGTAGATGGGCTTGGGCTTGAATTTGAAAATTACAAAACCGCTCAAATTATAGGTACTGTCGCTTTATGTATCATTTTATTTTCGGGCGGATTGGATACAAAATACTATGAAATCAGGCCTGTTATTTGGCAAGGGGCATTATTGGCAACAGTCGGGGTATTGTTGACGGCGTTAATAACAGGTATATTTATCTATTTTGTAGCCAATACATTAATCGATAATATCCAAATTACTTTTCTCGAGTCATTATTATTGGCATCGGTAATGTCGTCAACTGATTCGGCTTCTGTATTTTCTATTCTGAGGAGCAAAGGGGTTTCTCTAAAAAACAGATTAAGGCCTTTGTTGGAGTTTGAGAGTGGAAGTAACGATCCGATGGCATATATGCTTACGGTTGTACTTATTCAATTGATCATGTCGACTCAAACAGGAGAAAGCCCCGATTATCTGAATGCTGTAATTACTTTCTTTTTACAATTAATAATAGGAGGATTAGCAGGTTTTTATTTGGGGAAATTGTCGGTATGGCTGATTAATAAAATCAAAATGACGAACGATTCCCTTTATCCGATTTTACTTCTGACTTGCGGAATACTCATTTTTTCTTTGACTTATTTCATTAAAGGGAATGGTTACTTGGCGGTTTATATTGCCGGGTTGGTTATCGGAAATGCTAAATTTGTGCATAAACGGCCTTCTTTGCGTTTTTTTGACGGATTGGCATGGTTTAGTCAGATTATTATGTTCTTGACTTTGGGACTGTTAGTTAATCCACATGAACTATTGCCTGTTGCTTTGGGTAGTATTCTTATCGGTGCATTTATGATTTTGGGAGGAAGACCAATCAGTGTTTTTCTTTCTCTATTGCCTTTCAGGAAAATGCCATTCAAGGATAAGCTTTTTGTTTCGTGGGTTGGATTGCGTGGGGCCGTTCCGATTATTTTTGCTATTTTGCCTTTGGTTGCAAACGTTCCGAATGCACGATTGATATTCAATATTGTCTTTTTTATTACATTGATGTCTTTATTGATACAAGGAACTACACTTACCCGAATTGCCAAATGGTTGGGATTATCAGAGGATAAAGATGAGGAGCGAAAATTACAGGATTTTGATATTGAGTTTTCGGATGAAATAAAGTCAACGATGACAGAAATAGCTTTAACAGAAGATATCCTGAAAAATGGAAAGCTATTGATGAATTTACCTTTGCCTGACCATACATTGGCGGTAATGATAAAACGGGATGATAAGTATTTTATACCTAAGGGAAAAACCGAATTGTTTCCAGGAGATAAACTTCTTATCATCACAAATGATGAAAATGCATTGGTTGAAACTTACCAAAGATTAGGTATAGCTGATTATACGTTGAGAAGAAATTGATACCATTTTGAAAATTTTACATTTTATATTTTAACAAAAAACATGTCACAGTCAGTTCTTCATTTACTAATAATATTCTTATTTGTTAATGTTGTTACGTTTGTTCTTTTTGGCATAGATAAACAAAAGGCAAAAGAAAGAAAATGGAGAATTCCTGAATTTACACTACTTTTTTGGTGCTTTTTGGGAGGTGCATTAGGTGGTTTATTGGGGATGAAAATCTTTAGGCACAAAACTCAGCATTGGAAATTCACTATTTTGATACCACTGTTCTTAATTTTACAAATTACATTGGGAATCACCTATTATTCATAATATCTTATTCTTCCTTTTTATAATTTTCTTTTATTATATTGATTGATTTACCTCCGATTCCAATATTTTCATCAGGTAGCTCCTTGATTGTAATCATAAAAAAATCAGATGGAATTTGCATAACTTCTGATGCAAGTAGTGTTATTTTAGAAATTAATTCTCTTTTTTGCTTTGAGTTTATTTGACCTCCTTCAATTGTAATAATAGGCATTTTTTTAAGTATTTAAGTTTAAGTACATGACAAAAATTACCAACAAAGGCTTGAAAAGTCTGATTTTCATAACCGTAGGTCAACGACCTACGGAAAAACACTGTGAGCAATTATTGCCTGTAAGGCAAGACCAAAAAAAACATATCTTGCCTTACAGGCAATAGCTACCGTTAGTTGCCAATCCGCAAGTTGCGCTTCGCTTACATGCGGTTATGAAAATATTGCCTTTCAGGCATAAAATAAGGAATATCCAAATTTTTGTCATGTACTTAGTATTTAAGTTTTCATGAATATCCGTTATTTCATCTGGGTATATTGGGCAATAAATCAGATAGTTATCTTTATCTAATAGGCAATTTGTAACTTAGTAAAGTTTATATTACTTCGTCGACCTGATTATCAACCTCAATGGTTGATCATAAGTTATATAATTCCAAACCCAATCCCAAAAAACAAATACCTTGTTCTTAACTCCCATAATAAAAAACAGATGGACAAACATCCAAATGCACCATGCGAAAAATCCTTGGGTTTTGAAATTTTTTAAATCGACAACAGCTTTGTTGCGACCAATAGTCGCCATACTGCCTTTGTCTTTATATGAAAAGGGTTCTAGGGGTTGATTATTGATAAGCTTAATAAAGTTTTTCGCTAATAATCTTGCTTGTTGTATGCCTACTTGTGCCAATTGCGGATGCCCGTTGGAAAAAGCTTCTTCCGTTTGAAGGCAGATATCACCTATTGCAAAAACATTGTTGTTAGTTTCAACCTGAACCTGATTGAAAGAATTTACTTTTATACGTCTACCCCGGCCTATTAATTCTGGATTAATGCCTTCTATTGAATTGGCAATAATACCACTTGCCCAAATTAATGTTTCGGCAGGGACTTCTTCTCCGTCGGATAAAATTACTTTTCCATCTACATAATCCTTAACCAAGGCATTGAGCCTGACATTTACTCCTAAATGTTTTAAAAATTCCAATGATTTTTCGGAGGATTCTTTCGACATACTTGCCAATAATTTATCAGCTCCTTCAAAAAGATAAATCTGCATCAAATCGAAATTGATTTCGGGATAATCTTTTGGCAAAATATAGCGTTTCATTTCGGCTAATGCACCCGAAATTTCCACACCGGTAGGACCACCGCCTACAACTACTATATTTAATAATAACTTTCGTTCGGCATCGGTATTTGCCAATAATGCGTTTTCAAAATTACGAAGAATTGTATTGCGTAGCCCTAATGCTTCATTAACCGATTTCATTGGCATGGCATTATTTTTTATATTCTCCATGCCAAAATAATTCGTATCGGTTCCGCAGGCGATTACCAAATAATCATATTCAATTTCACCAATGGAGCATATTAATCGGTTTTCTTCGGGAATGACTTTGGTTACTTCTGTCATTCGGAAATGGAAGTCTTTTTTATTACGAAATACTTTTCTGAAAGGAAAAGAAATGGCACTTGGTTCTAATCCTGATGAAGCAACCTGATACAAAAGCGGTTGAAATTGTTGGTAGTTATTCTTATCCAACAAAACAATTTGAAATAATTTGTCGCTCAAACGTTGTGCTAATTCAAGTCCTGCAAATCCACCACCGATAATGACGATGCGCTTTTTTTCGGATGATACTTCGGGGAGTCCCATGATTTTTGCAATTTATAAAAAGGGCAGACACGCGGGTCTGCCCCTACGGTTACAAACCTTCCAATATTTTTTTCAATACTACTTGTGCTGATATTTCGCGATTAGCAGCTTCGGGAATTACAATAGATTGCGGACTTTCAATTACATCATCGCTAACTATCATGTTGCGGCGAACGGGAAGACAGTGCATAAAATAAGCATTATTTGTCAACGCCATCTTTTCCGTGTCGACTGTCCAGGATGTATCCATACTTATTATTTTTCCGTAATTATTGCCTGAATAAGCTGCCCAGTTTTTTGCATAAATAAAATCAGCGCCCTCGAAAGCCTTGCGTTGGTTGTATTCAACGTTAGCCTTCCCAACAAATTGAGGAGCCAACTCATAGCCTTCGGGATGAGTTATAACAAACTCATAGTCGGTTTCGTTCATCCATTCGGCAAAAGAATTAGGAACGGCTTGAGGGAGTGATTTTGGATGAGGTGCCCAAGTAAGTACCACTTTGGGTTTATCTTTTTTCTTATATTCTTCGATCGTAATCAAATCGGCAAAACTTTGCAACGGATGACGGGTTGCGGCTTCCATACTGAAAACTGGACGTCCGGACAAATCGATAAACTGATTAATGATTTTTTCGCTGTAATCCTCTTCTCTATTTTCGAAACGGGCAAAAGCACGTACACCGATAACATCGCAATAACAGCCCATTACGGGAATTGCTTCCAGAATATGTTCGGGTTTATCGCCATCCATTACCACGCCGCGTTCGGTTTCGAGCTTCCAGGCTCCTTGATTGATGTCCAAAACCATTACATTCATCCCCAGATTCATTGCCGCTTTTTGTGTACTCAGGCGGGTACGTAAACTGGAGTTGAAGAAAATCATCATCAAGGTTTTGTTTTTACCTAAATGACTGTATTTGAATCTATCTGATTTTATTTCGGCAGCTTCCTGCAAAGCCGATTTTAGATTGCCTAAATCATGAATATTTGTGAAATGACGCATTATTTAATTAAGAATTAAAAGTTAAAAATTAAGAATTTGAAGAAAGTAAATTGTGAAATGCAAAGGTAGTGCTTTTTTGTTTTAGAATTAGGTTAAAATTTTAAATGAGATTTGCGAATGTTCTAATGAAAATTATATCTAATTTGTTGGCACATTGGCATATTAATCAATTGGCACATTTAAATACTTGTCTTGTATTTTTTCAATTCAGCTCTCAATATTTGTGATTTGTTTGCGGTTACGGCATTCATTTGTTGCCAGAATTTCGGACTATGATTCATTTCTACCGTATGACATAATTCATGTAATAAAACATAATCAATCAAATGATTGGGTAACAACATCAAATAAAAAGAAAGATTTATGTCTTTTCTGCCCGAACAGCTTCCCCAACGAGTTTTACTGCTATTTATCTTTACATTGTTAAATCCAAAATTATATTGTTTTGCCAAATTGGTTAATCGCTGAGGCAAAATGCGCTTGGCTTCTACACGTAACATCCGTTCGATTCCCGAACGTAGCAATATTTGAACTTGAGATTGAGAAAAATCAGTATCCTTAGGGCAAGCAATGTGTAAGATTTCATCTTTACGGGAAAAATAGAAATTTGCCCTTTCTGTACGGAAAATATTTACCGAAAACGTATTTGTTTGAAGATGGGTATTTTCATCGAATGAGATTGATTCAGGAGCTAATTCCCTTTTTTTGACTAATTTATCCCGTAGTTTTTCGAGTGCAACCAATGCGTCTTTTTTTGTCGCCCAAGGAGGAATGGTAATCAAAATGCCATCAGCCTGTGTTCTGAAAATAATATTTTTCGCCCTGTCATTTATGCGAAAAGTGATTTGCCCCAATTCTTTATCGAAATATTCCATAATAAAGTGCAAAGGTAGAGATTAATGTGGATTCATTATTCATCGTCAGTTTTTGTTATTTGTAGAATATTTGAAATAATATAAATTAATTTTTTGACGATTTAGATGGGGTAATAAAAAACAAACCGGTTATTCATAAAGTATTTTACAAATAACCGGTTCCCTTTTTTAGTTTCGACTGAATTACTTCACTAATTCTCCATTAATATATAAATTCTTAAATGTTATATCTTTTGCTCCTGTGATTTTACTGGCTCCTTTGGAAATATTGTTGAAATGACAATCTTCCACGCTGACGTTATATACATTTTCAGAATCGTCTAACCCCCTGATATATACCCCCAAATCACTTTTCTCACAAGTAATGTTTTTAAGATGTATATTGCGAACGGTAGGAATAAATCCGCGTTTGCAATTTTCACGGTTTTCGTATTGAAGATCGATATGTAAAACGGCTTCTTTGCATTGTCCGACTGTTATATTGCGGACAAATACATTTTCAATCACACCACCACGGCAAGTGCTTGTTTTGATACGAATTACACGGTCAAGTTGAGGACTATCCATTTGGCAGTCTTCAACATATAAATTGCGATAACCTCCCGATATTTCACTTCCTACAACAACGCCTCCGTGACCGTTTTTCATTTGACAATTGCGGACAATAATATTTTCACTTGGAATATCCCATTTACGGCCATCCTCGTTACGTCCGGATTTTATGGCGATGCAATCATCACCTGTATCAAACATGCAGTTTTCAATCAATACATTTTTACATGATTCCGGATCACAACCATCGCCGTTTGGCCCACGATTGAAGATTTGCACCCCTTTTACAGTCAGACTTTCGCAAAATAACGGATGAATAACCCAAAAAGGAGAATTTAATAATGTAACATCTTCAATTAATACGGTATTGCACGAATGAAAATTAATCATCTGAGGGCGTAATCCGTCTTCCGGTGTCATTTTGCGCTTATATACAGGAGTTGATGTTTCTCCATATTGTAACAATTTTTCACGGCCACCGTTTCGTTGTGCAACCATTCCTTCTTTCCAACCATATCTCGGAGCGCCGCACATCGACCACCATGTTTCGTTGGAACCTTGTCCGTCGATAGTTCCTTTGCCGGTGATAGCAATATTTGTTTCACCGTAAGCGTAAATCAGTGGATGTGCATTATAGCAATCGATACCTTCCCAACGAGTAAGCACAGCCGGAAAATACAAGCTTTGATCGGTGCTAAATTTCAATGTGGCTCCTTCTTCTATATGCAGGTTTACATTGCTTTTCAACGTGATAGGTCCGGTATGAAAAATCCCTTTAGGAACAATTACCGTGCCTCCACCATTTAAACAACATGTTACAATTGCCTGATTAATTGCATCGTGACAAAGATTCACTTCGTCGTTTGGTTTTGCTCCAAAATCTGTGATGTTGTAGGTCGTCTTTGGGAATGATGTTTTTTTGATTTGTTTTTCAATTTTGGACGCATCTTTGAATGCTTCATCAATTGGATTGGCGTAAAGGGAAAAAGTCATTAAAACAAGAGAAATGACACTGAGAATTTTTTTCATTTTTGTTGCTTTTGTGTTTTTATTGTATTTGAAAAATATCGAATCAAATTGTAAACCTTGTCAAAGGTATTTTATTTTGACCTAAATACCTAAATACCGTGTGTTTTTTATCCTTTCTCTTTTTTTTATATGATTTTTTTAAGAAGCAGTATATTTTTATTTGTTGTACCATATCTTTTTGTGGCAAATTGCTTCTGTAGATTGAATTTTGAAGTTGTATTGAAGTTTTTATTCTTGATTGAAAAATGTGATTATATCTATTGAATCTTTATTGTAGTTAGTAATGCCGTTTTATATATATGAAATGCATTTATTTTAAAATTAGTTAAAAATATTTTTATTGTAATAAATTTAATCAATTAGTTTTGTGTTTAAATATTTTGTATATTTTTGCATCAAATTAATTTAAATAATAGTATAATAATTGTATTTAAATAATTTAACTGTCAGTTTAATTATTTGAATAAAAATAATATATTGTACTCATGGTTTAATTTGTATGTTTCTCTAATTTATACATTATTGCCTATTTTTATTAGTATATTTAATGTTTTTTTAAGAATGTGGTTTTATTAGATAACTATGTAAATAATAAAATGTTTTTATATATTTTAAATATTTATCTTATTGATTAGTTGTATTTTTATATTTTTTGAAAATTATTTTTATTATGCTAAGTTGTTTGTATTTATAATTAATTGATGTTAATAATTTAATCTTTAATAAAATGAAACAGAAAAAATTATCTGCATTTATGAGATGTCTGAGAGTCCAAAAAGGGTTGAGCCAAGAAAACATGGCCTATGATTTGGATATTTCTATTACAGCATATTCAAAGATAGAAAGAGGCTTGGTAAATATTACGTTAGCGCGATTGGATCAAATAGCAAATAGTTTAAATGTTTCGTTAATAAAAATGGTGAGTTATTACACTGATGATGCTGATAATATAGATACTGTAAGTGATATTTCGACATATGAGTCATCTACGGATTATGACAAATCTGCAATTCATTTTTTTCAAACAAAGGTTTTAGATTTAGAAGAAGAAACATGTTGCTTGAAAGGAAGGTTAAAATATTTGGAAAATATTATGCAAAATTTAACGGAGAATACGGTTATTGAAGTAAATGGTAGAGATAAGAATTGTATATAATATAGATTTACACTTTTTGAAGGATATACATTCATATTAAAAAAACAAAGAGACTTCTTTTTTGAAAGATTAGCCTCTTTGTTTTTTAATGATTTGTATGTTTACAGAATCGTTAGATGTTGCTTTTACTTTTTTTACTCATTTTCTTCGAAAGCCTCCTCAGTGAGTAGAATGCCATGTTCTTTCAATATACTTTTGGCTTTTTCTAATATAAGAGTGTCGTCCAACATTACAATGCCACCATCAGGACCCGGTTCAATATGGATACCACAACTTTTGCCTTCCTTATAATTTGCGCCGCCAAAATAATTACGAACTGTTTCTACACTAACGCCTAGTTCATCAGCAATTCTGTGAGTGCTTCCATCAGGTAAATTGTCTTTGATTCTACGAAGCTCGTTGAATGTTATTGTTTTAGACATAGTAAATTTATTTTTTGATTAAGAAATTAATAATATATGATTAAAATCTGCAATAAACATACGCATAATAATATTCAAAACAAATTTTTTTGGCTATTTTTTTGCTAAAAATCTTAAATTCCGATTTTATCGTATGATGGATATTGTTTTTTTCATAATATAATCGTTCATAAAAAAACCGTTACCTATATCAAAGTCACCTTCCCTATCGATGTTAAAGTCTGATTTTTTATAAAAATCGACAGCGTCATTCATCCTGTTTACATTTAATTCGAGAAATGACGGGTTTACTGTGGCATATTCGATTACATGTAGTTCTGCTTTATTAATTAATAACGATCCAAATCCTTTTCCTTGTTGAGTGGGTAATATGTATATTTTTTGCAAATGAAAAGTGGTTTCATTTTCTTTTTCTATTGATAGATAACCAGACGGAACTTCTTCTTCGTTATATAGTATATAATAGATGTGTCCTTCTTCTATTTGTGCATTAAGGGAGGGAAGGGAATACATTTGTTCAAACATATATTCCAATTGTTCTTCGGATAGGATATTTTTGTAGGTTGGAGCCCAAACTTGTGCTGCCATATTTTGAATTAGGCTGCAGTCGCTTTCGTTTGCCCTACGGATGTATGGATTCATATTAGTAATCATTTTTGAATATGAAAAGCAAAAATACTGAACATTATAAAAACAACAAAACCTGACTTTAAAAAAAGTATGTTTTTTAAAGTCAGGCTTTACTAGAACATAAATAACTACTATTTATTTTTTCTTAGTAGATGTTGTTTTAGTCGTAGTTACAGGAGTATCTAATGCTTCTGAATATGGCGTATTTGCTATTTTTTCAAATCCGTCTTTTGTTGCCTTTTCTGCCATTTTTTTAGCACGTTTCGCAGTATCAGGGTGTGAAGACAATAATTTATCCATAGTACCTGCTGCTGCTCCTGACTCTAATGAGTTTAATTTTTCAAAAGAATAACTCATTGCCCATGGGTTTTTGCCGCATCCTTTTAAAAATTCATAACCATAATCGTCGGCAGCACCCTCTTGTTTTTGAGAATAAGTTGAATTAGTTAATGCTTGAGCCAAATCTCCAAATTGAGAATCAGTAAGAGTAGCAGCTTTTCCTCCTT
This sequence comes from Bacteroidales bacterium, assembly GCA_031553395.1. Taxonomy (GTDB): domain Bacteria; phylum Bacteroidota; class Bacteroidia; order Bacteroidales; family WRGA01; genus WRGA01. The sequence continues at coordinate 43,828 of JAVBLR010000009.1, forward strand.
GAGAAGAAACTCCATCTTTTAAAGCAGATGTCAACAACGCAGTTTTAAAAGCATTTTTTATATCATTGTTTTTTACGTGGCCAATTTCATGTCCAATTATACCCAACAATTCTTCATCAGTCATAATATCCATTAAACCAGCAAAAATACGAACACTACCATCTGCACAAGCAAAAGCATTTACATCAACAACTAAATATGCTTTAAAATTCAATTTTAACCCATCATAGTTTTCTAATCCGGATGTCAACCGAGTTACTCTCCTTGCATATTTATCATCTTTACAAACCGGATTATTAGCATCCATCCAGTCAATATATTCTTTTGTATACTGAATAATTTCAGCATCACTTACAGTAACGGCTTTTACGGCTTTAGATGCAGCATCAATAGCTTTCTGATTGATTTTAAACTGAGCATTAGCACTAGCAATGCACGCAATACATGCAATTAATAAAGTCAACTTTTTCATAAAATGTTTTTTTGTTTTTAATTACTATTTTTAAAAAAATTTGTACAAATATAGAGAAGAATTGTTGAGATGGCAAAGTTAAGAATTAAGAATTAAGAGTTAATAATTGTTTACAAATATAGCTAAGATGTTGATTGTGTGTTTATTTATTATGAAATTATTTCGACTTTTGTTTTTAGATAAAAGCAGGATTGAATAAGGGTAAGAGATTTTGTTAATAGCAAAAGCAACCATACATTATCAATATGGTTGCTTTTTTGTAGTGAGCGGAAAACGGGACTCGAACCCGCGACCCTCAGCTTGGGAAGCTAATGCTCTACCAACTGAGCTATTTCCGCATTTTCTATGCAAAAATAATTATTTGCCTTTTTTGATTGTAAAATAAATAGTGTATTTTTTCGAAATTATATTAATTCGACTGAAAATGAAGCACAAAATCTAACCTAATATATTAATTTTGCAGATTAAGAATCTGTCTCAAATTATTTAAATTGTAACATGAAAAATCTGAAATTCAAATCAGTTATTCTTATCACAATGCTTTCTTTAAGTGTATTGGCATGTTCACAAAATGCCAAAGAAATTGTTTTGTGGCCAAATGGGGCTCCACAAAGCAATGGCATTACCGAACCATTAAAAATTGGAAATAATCAATCAAGAGAAAATGTTTCCGAGGCTAAATTATATATTTATGAAGCGGCAGCGGAAAATAACTCAAAAATGGCGGTAATTATTTGCCCCGGAGGTGGTTATATTCGTGAAGCTATTGCTCACGAAGGGTTTCAATTTGCCGAGTGGCTATCTAAACAAGGTATTACCGGAATTGTATTGGAATATCGCCTTCCGAATAAGCATCCGGAGGTTCCGCTGGCAGATGCGCAACAAGCTATTCGTACGATTCGGGCAAAAGCCGGAGAATTAAATATCGATGCAAACAAAATCGGTATAGCCGGATTTTCTGCAGGAGGACATTTGGCTTCAACAGCAGGAACTCATTTTGATTTGGGAGATAACTCCGCATTGGATATTATCAAGAAGCAAAGTTGCCGTCCCGATTTTACGATACTCTTTTATCCGGTTATTACAATGGATGAAAGTTTTACGCATGAAGGCTCTCGTATAAACCTGTTAGGGGAAAATCCATCGGATGATTTGGTAATTTATTATTCGAATGAAAAACAAATCACTGCACAAACGCCTCCTACCGTATTGTTTTTGAGCGATGATGATAATGGTGTTCCTCCACGGAATAGTACAGAATTTTACAATTCACTGAAAAATAATAAAATTCCGGCCAGTATGTATATTTTCCCCGAAGGTGGTCATGGATGGGGTATGAGAGAAACATTCGCTTATCAGAAAGAATGGAGAGAATTATTGATTAAGTGGTTGAATAAGATTAATAAATAAAAAAAGAGTTATAAGTCGTAAGTTTTAGGTTATAAGTTCCGGATTCCTAAGAGGTTCTGGTCTTATAACTTAAAACTTAAAACGTATAACTTAAAACTCATGACTTTCTACAATATTCATACTCATCATTTTGACAAAAATAATCCGTGTGTTTTAAATTGTTTTCCAACCGATTACATTAATGTCAAAAAACAGTATCCCAATGCGATGGTTTCCGTAGGGATACATCCTTGGTATATAAGAGAAAATGGAGATGATGAATTGGATGTTTTAGAAAAATTAATTCAAGCAGAGAATATCGTAGCTATTGGCGAATGTGGATTGGATGGTGTTTGCAATGTGGATAAAGAATTGCAGGAACGTGTTTTTATCCAGCAGATAGAATTATCAGAAAATTATCATAAGCCATTGATTATTCATAGTGTAAAGATGAATAATCAATTGATTCGTCTGAAAAAGCAATGTAAACCTCAAATGCCTTGGATTGTTCATGGTTATCGTGGGAACAAACAGGAGACAATCCAATTGTTGCAACATGGCTTTTTCTTTTCTTTCGGAAATAGCATTCTAGCTGAATCTTTGCTGGTTATCCCAATAAGTCGTATTTTTGCAGAAACTGACGATGCAAGTATTCAGATTGATACTATTTATCAGAAAATTGCAGAAGCTTTAAATATGGATATAAGCCTATTAGCCAAAACTATTGAAGGTAACTTTTTGAAAATATTTAAATAAGATATAAACAGATGAACTTTACGGAAGAACTTAAATGGAGGGGGATGTTGCACGACATTATGCCCGGTACGGAAGAGCAATTACAAAAAGAAATGACATCGGCATACGTTGGAATTGATCCGACAGCAGATTCATTGCATATCGGACATTTGGTTAGTGTGATGATATTAAGGCATTTCCAACGTGCCGGACATAAACCGATTGCATTGGTTGGCGGTGCAACAGGTATGATTGGAGATCCTTCCGGAAAATCGCAGGAAAGAAACCTGTTGGATGAAAAAACGCTTCGACATAATCAGGATTCTATCAAGGAACAATTAGGGAAATTCCTTGATTTTACTTCGGGAGAAGCAAATGCTGCCGAATTGGTAAATAATTACGATTGGATGAAAGAATTTTCTTTTCTTGATTTCATCCGGGATATTGGAAAACACATCACTGTAAACTATATGATGGCAAAAGATTCTGTAAAAAGGCGTTTAAATGGCGATGCTGCCGACGGATTGTCTTTTACCGAATTTACGTACCAGTTGGTGCAAGGATATGACTTTTTGCATTTGTATCAACATAAAAATTGCAAACTGCAAATGGGAGGTTCCGATCAATGGGGAAATATCACGACAGGAACCGAATTAATCCGCCGGAAAACAGGTGGTGAAGCTTTTGCATTGACTTGCCCTTTAATAACTAAAGCCGATGGAACTAAATTCGGAAAAACTGAATCGGGAAATGTATGGTTAAGTAAGAAATATACTTCTCCATATAAATTTTACCAATTTTGGCTAAATGTAAGTGATACCGATGCCGAACGATATATAAAAATCTTCACTTTTTTATCCAAAGAAGAAATTAATTCGTTGATCGAAGTGCATAAGGAAGCGCCTCATTTGCGTGTATTGCAAAAACGTTTGGCAAAGGAAATGACCATTATGGTGCATTCGGAAGAAGATTACGAAGCAGCTGTTGAGGCTTCGGAAATTTTATTTGGCAATTCTACTTCCGATAATTTGAAGAAATTGGATGAAGATACATTATTAGCTGTTTTTGATGGAGTTCCTTTGTATGAAATATCCAAAGAAGAATTGAACGGTGGAATTAAAGCAGTAGATTTATTTGTAGAAAAAGCGCCTGTTTTTCCTTCTAAAAGTGAAATGCGTAAATTAACGCAAGGTGGTGGTGTTGCTGTAAATAAAGAAAAGCTAAATGAATTTGACGCCTTAATTGATTCTTCATCTTTGCTGAATAGCAGGTACTTGTTGGTTCAAAAAGGGAAGAAAAATTATTATTTGTTGATAGCAAAATAAATTGTGAGTTTTAAGTTATAAGTTTTAAGAAGAGCATTTCTGCAACTTAAAACTTATAACTTACGACTTAAAACTTTTATTCAACCACTACACCTACTGACAACGTATTCCCTTCGTTATCTACAACCGTAATCGTATGCTTTCCTGATGAAGGAGTTAAAGATACTTTGTGAAAATAACGGGTTGAAGTAAGAAAATCTCCATCCAAATGCCAATATACCGTTGCATCAGGATTTCTATGAGCCAAATCAAAAATAACACTGCCTTTACTTCCATCTAATTGTTTAGGAAGAGAAATAGTCGCATTGTGCTGCGGATAAATGAATTGCATCGGACTACCGGAAATTCCGCCGCATCCCGGCTTAAACGAAGGTAGTGGCTTATACATCGGATGATGTTGTTTGTAATACCATTCCCAAGCGGGCGGAAGAACAAACCACGATTTTTGTTTAAATCCGGCATCTCCTGCACAATCTTCATACACTCGAAATTGCTCATTTTCTGTAACATTGATTTGAATATGGTAGGGGCAAGGATTTGTCTTTAATCCTTCCGGACAAATTAAGATAGTATCGGTATTTTCACAAAAACGTCCTTTCAAATGCCCTGATTGTTGACAAACTTCGGCTTCGGTTAAATTATCATACGGAATGTTGAACCATGCGGATTTTGGTAATATATTGAAAATGTCGAATAGCACAGGACCAGCTGTTCGTGCACCGGTAAGTCCGGGCTTTCCTTCTCCGTTGGAATTTCCCACCCAAACTCCCACGACGTATTTTGACGTTACTCCAATTGCCCATCCATCGCGGAATCCGTAACTTGTACCTGTTTTCCATGCAATTTTTTGCATAGAAGGAATGCTTCTCCAATCTATTTCTTCCGGACGATTCACATCTTTTATTGCGTCAAATGTTTGCCAAACGGCGCTGGGATGAAAAACCTTTTTTAATTCTTTCTTTTCATCATTATTTGAAAATGTTGCTGAAATAGAATAAACAGGCAATCCTTCCAATGTTTGTGCCATCTGGCAATAAGCTGATGTTACATCCCAAAGAGTTGTTTCGGCACCACCTAAAATCAATGCTAATCCGTAATGTGAAGCAGGTTGTGTTAGTGTTGTGATACCTGTTTTCTTTAGAAAATCATAGAATTTCGGAACACTGTATTGCCGCAGCATTTGCACAGCCGGAACATTCAACGAACGAGCCAACGCTTCTGAAGCAGGTACAGCGCCATCAAACTGCATATTGAAATTCTGTGGTGTAAATCCATTAATATTAATTGGAATATCAGGCAAAAGCGTATTTGGCAATATTTCTCCTTCCTGCAGCATAGCACAATACAACAATGGTTTTAAGATACTTCCCGAACTTCGCGGAGAACGAATTACATCGACTTGATTTCCCGAGTTTTTATTATCAAATTGAACATTTCCACAATAAGCCAACACCTCACTATTTCTAACATCAATAACAATTGCAGCCATATTACGAATATCGCTACGGGAAAATTCATCATTCCATCTCGAAAGCACATTTTCTACTCTTAATTGAATTCCTTTATCAATTGTTGAGATACATTGCTGTCCTTTCTGTTTTTTATAAAAATAGGTAACTAAATGAGGTGCAATTTGTGGCAAAGGAAGTGGTTCATCTGGTAAAATTTCACTCAATGCCAACTCATAGTCGGATTGGTTAATAACATCTTTATCCAACAATTTTTTCAATAACCGGTTTCGTTTTTCAACCAATGCTTTTCGGTTTTTGGATAAATGCAACATAGAAGGAGCATTTGGTAAAACAGCTAATGTAGCAGCTTCTGCCCATGAAAGTTGAGAGGATGAATGTCCGAAATAACGCCATGAAGCAGCTTCTAATCCGACCACATTGCCGCCAAAAGGAGCATGTGAAGCATACAAATTTAAAATTTCTTTTTTTGAAGAACGAAATTCGAGCCGGGTTGCCAATAGCATTTCAATCATTTTTTCGCCGATTGTTCTTTTTTTTCCACGGGAAAGGCGAATTGTCTGCATGGTAATTGTACTTCCTCCACTAATAATCCGTTTTTCTTTTATATTTTGAGTAAATGCCCTTACTATAGACAATGGATTTATCCCCCAATGATAATAGAAATAATGATCTTCAAACTCAATGATACATTTTTTAAATTTATCGGGAATGGAATCTGACGGAGGAAAACGCCATTGTCCGTCGTCGGCAATCCGGGCGCCAAGTAGTTCATTATTCCTATCTGTAACAACAGTTGCATAAGGTGTATTAAACAATTGGCGAGGCAAACAAAAATAAAAGGCAATAAACAAAAAAGCAACGATGATAAACGTTACCTTTTGATTTATTGAAATATGTTGGAAGATATTCTTCATTTGTTTCGAAATGATACCGATTTGAATGTTTTACGTTTTACGTAATACGTTCTACGCCTCGGTAACATCAACCATTTACGTAAAACGTACAACGTATTACATATTGGACTCAATATAAATAGTAACATCAATTTTAATTCCCCACATTCACTCTTCCGGCTCTTGTTCTTGCTTGCGCTTGTGTATCATACATTGCTTCACATTGAATTGCCGGCAATACGAATGAGCCGATATAAGCTGCTTGTAGCCTTATGGTAAATGTCTTGGATTGACTCCGTCCTAAATCAAAGTAAGTTAACACTCTGTCATCACGAATATCCCTGTAAATATAATTCGGAGTTGAAGTCGTTGTTGTTCCTTCTTCATTTTGAAATAGCATCCGTTCATTAAAAATTTCCCATCCCGAAGGAACAATGTGAGTTAATGCCAAATCGGTATAATCCGTCGTTCCGCTGATATTTGATATTTTAACAACTGCATTGAAATCTGTTCCTTGGTTTAAATTATAAATATTGATGGAATTACCGGATAAATCAGTGTAAGAAATATCCAATTTAAGATTATTTGCAACCTCAGGCAACGTATCGTTTACCGGTTGTGTTTTTGAAACTAGACTTACAAACAAATCGCCTTGTCCTTTATTCCGAAGGGTAATTTTTCCTTCCAATACATTAATCGGAACTGATATTTGATAAACCGCTTTGGCTGATTTTATTGCATTTTGGGCTTTTCCGTTCAATGTCCATTCGAAATCGATAAACCCTTTTGCTGTTTTTTCGGCTAAATGCCCCATTGCTACAAGTGCAAATGCTGTTGATTGTGTACTGAAATAAGATTCGGACGAAAGATTTTGAGAAACGACTTTTGCCTGCTTGATTGCATTTTGCATATTTCCCATCAAAACCATTGTTTCCAGAATCATGGCATCATCTCGGTAAGAAGAACCATACGTAAAGTTACTCAACGAATAAGGTTGAACGGATGTTTGTGCATTCCAAATCAATTCATTTGCGGCTTTTGTTTTTCCATTAATGGCGTAAGTAGCTGCTAAACGCCATTTGGCTTGAACGGATAAATCTTTCATTTCTTTCATTCGGTTCATTGCTCCTAATTCGGCAGAACCGGCTAATGCTAATGTATATAATCGGTATGCTTGTTGCAAATCATATTGATTATAACTATAACGCGATTCGGTTTTGTAACTTGGCGACCAGTTTTGTGCAGCACGTCGTTGAAAATCTTTCCATTTGTTCAATACACCCTGATTAATTTCAAAACCTTTTTGTTGCGCTTCGATCAAGAATTTTCCGGCATACGAAGTAATCCATTCATTTGCATCGGCTTGCCCCGGCCAATAAACAAATCCACCATTCGGCAATTGTCGTCCGTATAGTTTTTTAATTGCTTCACGAATATTTTGCTTGATGGATTCCGATTCTTTTTCCGAAACATCTTTAAATTGAGAAACATATAATAACGGAAAAGCTTTGGATGTCAGTTGTTCAGAACAATCATGTTGATAATCATACAAGAAATCAAACCTGCGGCTGATATCTACAGATGGGATACGCGAAACTTCGAGATTTACCCAATTATCATCCGAACGTTCGCCCAATTGATACGAAAATTCACCGGAACTTCCCGCAGATAATAATTTTTCTTCTATATTGATAACCGGCGGATTCGGATTGCGCACATCAATTTCGATAGTTTCTGTGGCATTGTTTCCATTTCCGGTTGCGGTAATTTTTACGGTTTCTTTTCCGGTTTTTGAGCCGGATTTTAATTTGAAAAATACCATTTCATCTCCCGGTTTGGCAAAACTTACTGATTTTGTATTGCCGTCGGTCAATTGTAATTTGCCTGATGTTTCAACCTTAATAGTCGCATTTTTTACATTATTTTCCATGGCAAAAACATTTACTGGCAACAAGATTTCCTCACCCGTACTTATCACGCGTGGCAATGTAGAAAGTACCATTAATGGAGTACGAACCGGAACGGTTTTTTCGGCATTTCCATACGCGCCGTCTTGTCCGGCAACAACCATTACCCGCACCGAACCTACATACATCGGAAGCGTGATTTTATGCGTTTCGGTTGCTCCTTTTTTCAGTACAAACGGACCAATAAATTTAACTACAGGTTTAAATCGATTCGCTTTTTCATTTCCTTGTTTCAGCATTTCATCTCCTCCGACACTGAATAACGAACTGCATTTTCCGCCAAACGCGCCGATTACATAATCATACATATCCCATGTTTTGATACCTAATGCTTCATGTGAATAGAATTCATTCCAAGGATTCGGCGTTTTAAAATTCGTCAAATCCAATAAACCATCATCTACAATTGCCAACGTATACGTCATTGGTTTTCCGTTTTTCTCATTTACTTTTACCGTAAATTCCGTTTCGGGACGAAGTACATCCGGCATGGTAATTTGTGGCGAAAGTTGAGAATTCTTATTCGTAACTGAAACAGATACAACTCCATACATCCGAATCGGAAGATTGTTAACCGTTTGCGCATGAGGTTGTAACAAACTGATATGAACATAAAAATTAGGCGCCATATCTTCCGTTACCTTGAAAACGTATTTGGTATCTTCGCCTTCTTTTACATTTATCCATTCCCGTTTCAGTACGGTAGAACCATTTTCCAACGCCAACAATGCTTTCCCGTTTGAAGCGGCAGGAACAATTACCGTAACCTCTTCGCCTACTTCGTATGATTTTTTATCCGTAGAAAAAGACAACATGGTAATTCCGTTCGGATCGCTTTTTTGCGAACGTCCGCGCCAATCCGGCCAATCCACATACGCTATTCCACCTGTAGCATGTCCGCTTTCGGTATCTTTAACGTAAATCAAATAACGTCCCCAGTCGGGATAATTAATCCGGAAATTGATTTTTCCTTTTCCGTTTGATGTGTTTAATTTTCCTTCATCGACTGGTTTTACCGAAGTACTATTTACATACGATTCAAATGATTCTCCACTATTTTCCCACCACCAACTCCAACTCAATTTATAGATTTTATAATCCAAATTCTGACGATTTGTTGGTTTTCCATCAGGGCTAAGCGTAATAATATCAAACGTGTGGTTTTTATCTGTTTCGAGATAATCGTTTTCTTTTTGATTCAGATTAATACCAACATAAGAACTAAACGGCGAAAACGGAACCGATTGCGTATAAATGCTTGCATCGCCGCCTTGCTCGAAAACTCGGCAAATAATATTCGCCTGTAACATTCCCGGAGCATTTTTGGCATCAGGAACTTTCATGTCGAAATACGCATTGCCCCCTTCATTCAGTTTTCCTTCGAATAATTGAGTTTGATTCGTTACAAAATTAGTCGCAGGATTATTGAATATATAATTGTCATATCCCTTAAATTGTGTCGAAACTTTAGATAACGACATTTCTACTTTAGTTTTCAGATTCCGGGCAGTTGCTCCCGTTAACCACGATGAGGTAAGTGTTACGGGAATATTTCCTTTGTATGCATCAATTCGTCCCGGAAGTTGAAGATTTATTTTCAACCGGTTGGGTTTTACGGTTTCTATCCGCAACGATTTATGGAAAGTTGCACCTCCGACTTTTACATATGCATTCCATAATCCGGTTGGGTCTTCTTGTTTCGTATTGATGTCGAATGTATAAAAACCATTTAACCCTTTGGTTGATATTTGCTTAGCGTAAAATTGCCCTTGCGGATTATAAATTTCTATGGCAACCGGATGGTCATCGGGAATCTTTTTATGCTTATCCTCCATGATAAATCCGATATGCAGTGTATCCCCAGGACGCCAAACGCCTCTTTCTCCATAAACAAATCCTTTCAAGCCTTTTTTGATTTCTTTTCCGCCAACATCGAAACGGCTCAACGATTTTTCTTCTCCTTCAACTAATTTCAAATATGTTTTTTGATGATTTGATTCTGCAACAATTACAAATGGTTTTCCTTTCGATTCAATAACTGCAAATCCGTTTCCATCGGTTTTTGCAGTTCCGATAACTTGCAATTGGAAATTATAGACTTTCAGTTCGGCATTCGTTATCGGTTCTGTAGTCAATATGTCATTTACCGCAACCCAAAGCCGGTTATCGGAACTTCCTTTTACAATAATTCCAATATTCGAAGCAAGTACATTACACATTGCTTTTTTGTCGGAAGTCATGTAATAAGAAGGTTTGCATGGATCATCCACTTCTTCCCAATTGTAAACAGACCAATCGATATTACTGCTGTCGTAATATGCTTCGGGCTCATCCCATTCTTCCTCTTCGTCATTGAAATTATCGGAAATGATTTTGGTTAATTCCTGCGTTTTTGCCAATTTTTGTCGCTGTTCTTTTCCCGAACAAGGATAAAGTGAAAATTCTTGTTTAAAAGACAATTCGATTCGATAAATAGCTCCCGGTTCTTGTTTGATAATATTCGCCAAATCGATATGATAATCATCCCATGTATACAGCTTTTTAGTCGGGTCATTATCCAATTGGAATGTCCCCATATAAACCAATCTACCCGAACGCCTTAATTCATTCGAACCATCAAGTCCGTTTGTTTGCATAAACATCAATACATTGCTCTCAAAGATGCGGATAATTTTTACGTCAACAGCTGATAAATTAACTGCACGGAAAGGCAAAATCAGATTTTTTGAATCAGGTAAAATACTGCCCGAATAAGGCATTTCAACCTGAGGCTTCAATGATTCTACTGCCAATGAAATTACTGACGAAGAACTTAACGAATTTCCTTTTGTATTTTTAACTCCTTTATCTATTTGAACAGTAAGTGTACTTACATTCGCTTGTTCGAAGAAGACATTTACTTTATTTCCTTCAACCTGATATACATACGAGTTGATTTCGGGTATGGAAATTAATCCGCGTAAATCCTGAGATTGAGAAACCGGGTCGGAAAAAACAACCTGAATTCCATTTTCGGGCTGACTGATTGGCTTTGCTGAGATGTAACGAAATGGTTCCAATGCCGGAATTTCAACTTCAATATCCAATGATTTATCTATTCCGATTTCTTTCCCATTTCCTTTGATTATTAATTTTTTATCTTCATTTGTTCGTTCGATATGTTCAATGGAAAATTTATAGGATTTATTATCCGCAGCCGGATTTATTTGCATTGTTTGTGATTTTAAACCTATTTTGGCGGATAGTAACTTTTTAACATCATCCAACGAAATATTATCGCAAAAACGTATTTCTCCGTTTACCGCACACATATTCGGATTGTCGGCAGAAATAGCACATTCATCAGCTTCAAGAGCAAAATTCTGCTCGATTACCCGAAATGAAAAATCGAATGTTTTTAGTTTCTTTTCAACTTCGATAATTTTATTCAACTTGAATTCAGCATTATACAATTTCCCTTGTACTAATTGACCCGAATCGGGAACAAACTCAATGGTTTTATTATTAATCCAATATGCTTTTCCCTTTAAAGATGGATTGAAATCGAATAACTTATCCTTTACTTCGGCATATAATTCGACAGAAGGTTGTTCCTGAGTCAGTTCGATACGAATGGTTGAACCGGTAGAAACCAATCCACCCGTATAGGCATTAATATAAGGAGCAAATTCGATGGATGGCGTGATGTCTTTATTTTGCTTGCAAGAAGAAAAAAAACATACTAAAATGATTGCTAAAAAACCGATGGGAGAAAGTACTTTTTTCATGGCAAAGGGAGATTTAGTTACAAGTGCTCTTATTAAATACAAATCTAAGAAAATATTATCTATTTATTTATATCTAATTTTAAAAACAAGTCTTGTAAGTGTGGAAAAATGTGTAGAAAAAATCTACACATTCACACTTAATTCCACAACTATAAAATACATATTTTATTATATTGTTATTTTAATTAGTAGTATAAATGCTTAATTATAAGGTGTTTATTTTATTAAAAGAAACAATATAATTTTTTGGCACGATAATCGCATTTATTAATAATGTAATTGTAAACATCATTTCAATCTTGATAAATCCGTTAAAAACAAAAGAAAATTATGAAAAAGCTATTTTTTGCAATCGCTATTTTTGCTTGTACTGCAGTTTTTGCAGTTAATGCACAAGACGAACAACCACAAAGTGGTTCTGAAAACCAAGAGGTTAAAACAGAAAAAATTGAACAACCTGCAACTGCAGTAAGTGATTCTACTTCAGTTGTTACAGAACAAAAAGCAGAAGTTGTTAAAGAAGCTGCTGAAACAGCAACCTCTACAGAATCTGTAGAACAATAAACTTTTGATGCATAACACAAAAAAAGTTTAAATTTAAGGGGAATAAGAGGCCGTTGAGGTCTCTTATTTTTTTATGTATTTAAGCGATTACTTTTAACAACTTCTAACTACTTCATTAAGTATTTATTTTTTTCGAGATTTGCATAAATTCAATACCTTTGTAGAACGAATAAGTATATGAAATTTATGCCATTTATTCTTATTTTGGAGGATGACCTTACTTTTTCTGTGATGCTATCTACTTGGCTCGGGAAAAAAGGTTTTAATGTATCAACTGTTTCAACAGTTTCCGATGCAAAGAATAAAATTAAACAAACTACTTTTGATATAATTTTATCCGATTTCAGGCTACCCGATGGCACCGGACTGAATTTATTAGAATGGATAACGGATAAAAAAATAGCTGTTCCTGTTATTATGATGACAAGTTATGCCGATATACAAACGGCTGTACAGTCAATTAAATCAGGAGCTTCGGACTATGTTGCCAAACCGGTAAATCCGGACGAACTTTTGGGTAAAATCAATGATATAATAAAAGTTCCAATTTCTTCTTCTCATAAAGCAAAACAAAATACAGAACAATCTTCCGGCAATCTTTATCTCGAAGGACAGAGCCTTGTTGCAAAACAATTGTATGAACATGTAAGTTTGGTTGCTCCTACCGATATGTCTGTATTAATCACAGGTGCCAGCGGAACCGGAAAAGAATATATTGCTCGCCGTATTCATCAGTTAAGTAAGCGTAATCAATTTCCTTTTATTGCTATAGATTGTGGATCAATACCAAAGGAATTAGCAGCTTCCGAGTTTTTTGGACATATAAAGGGTTCGTTTACCGGAGCCATAAATAACAAAACCGGTGCTTTTGTTGCCGGAAATGGTGGTACTATTTTTTTAGATGAAATTGGAAATCTTTCTTATGAAGTTCAAGTTCAATTACTTCGGGCAATTCAGGAACGAAAGGTTCGGCCAATAGGAGATAATCAGGAAATTGATATTAATGTTCGGTTAATATCCGCTACAAATGAGGACTTACATCAAGCTATTGAAAATAAAAGTTTCAGGGAGGATCTTTATCATCGTATCAATGAATTTACAATTCATATTCCTGATTTAAAAGACAGAAGAGAAGATCTTTTATTGTTTGCTAATCATTTTCTCGATTTAGCCAATCGTGAATTACAAAAAAATATTGTTGGATTTGATGCTGAAACAACCAATCTATTCCAGTCTTATTCATGGCCGGGAAATTTAAGGCAAATGAAAAATACAATAAGATATGCTACGTTATTGGCTTCCGGAAATTATATCACATTAAATGAACTTCCCAAGGAACTTATTGAAGTAAAAAATTTACCTCAAACTCCGGTTACTCAACTGAAAGATAAAACAACAGAACGTTTACTTATCATAAAAGCGCTCGAGGAAGCTGGTAACAACAAAGCAAAAGCAGCCCGGTTATTAGGCATCGATCGTAAAACTTTATATAATAAATTGAAAGCTTTTGGCTTAGATTAATATAGGTGTACTCAATTTATCGCAGATTAATATTCACTACCTTCAAATTAGGCAAAATCAGTACTGGTATCCATCAAAAACAGTGATTCTTTTCTTTTACTTTTGTCTTGACACAATATGTAACAAAAAGTCAAGGCTAAGCTTCACCATGACGGGTGCCCCGCCTGTGAAGCAAAGGCCATTAGCGGGTATCCTATCAAAAATGATTTCCAAAATTAGATAATAAATGAGTAATTGCAATTAAATGAGTTCTTTACAGATAATTAACCAAAATTATCATCGATAAGAAACCCGTCTTCGGCCTTAGCTTTGCAGGCGGGGTACCCATCGTGGTGAAGTGTGCGAAGTACAACGCATTGTTCGAGGTCCCTGAAGGGGACAAGTTTATGCGGTGTACCGCACGCAAGCCGCGGATGGGTCGCCGAAAAGCGTAGCCTTGATTTTTTCGTTCTTTTTTATCAAGAAAAAAGAACAAAGAAGAATGCACAAATATTGAATTTGGCTGATTTGTAGTTTAAAAGTATTGGTAAGAAAAGCGACAAATTAAAATGTACCCAATAACATCTCATCTACTTACCATTAGCACAACTTGAAATATATTTTTGCATCAACCAATATATAATAGTTGTACCTGCTACTCCAATAATCATTCCTGTATATACGTCTGTAACAAAATGCTGGGATAAATACATGCGTGCATATCCAACCGATAACGCAGCAAATGCAAAAAGGAAATGCCAACGTTTATGAGAAAATGTTAAAGCAAAAAAAGTAAAAATTGCAAATGCAGATGATGTATGTCCCGAAGGAAAACTTTCGGTTTTTAATTGTTCTACCCCGTTTATTAACCGAAGATTTGCAATATCTTCAAAATGTAAAACCGGCCGTAGAGTTCCGGGAAATAAAAGATGTTTTGTAAATTGCGTAATTAACATTACAACGACAAAACAAATTAATGCTTGCAATGCCGTTTTCCAACCTTTTTTTATCCATAAAAAGGCAAGTGAAACAATACAAAACCAAAGAGTTCCCATTTGGTCGATTGTAAGAAAAAATTGATCCCAAAACGTAGCATAATGAGCATTTATCCAAAGTGTTACTTCATCTTTTGAAAAAGAGAATAATACAAATGCTCCAACAATAATGAATAATAACACTGTTGAATAATAACAACTATTTTTACAGAAAAGTCTTATCATAACAAAAATTTCTACAAACTTAGGAATTCTTTTGCCTTAGCAGATGCTTTTAATTTATTTTGTTAATTCATTCGCAAAAAACTCTTTTAGGAATAAATGAAAATCAGTACCTTTGCATCCTAATTTATTCAAAATAAAAATCTTTCTGCTTTGAGGGCAGAATCTTATACTTCACAAATAATAGATGGAGCACATTCGTAATTTTTGTATCATTGCTCATATTGATCACGGCAAAAGCACTTTAGCCGACCGTTTATTGGAATTTACCAAAACTGTAGACGTAATTACTGAAAATCAGGTTTTGGATAGTATGGATTTGGAAAAAGAACGTGGAATTACCATTAAAAGCCATGCTATCCAAATGCAATATCCCTATGATGGTAAAAATTACATTCTCAATCTGATTGATACTCCCGGACACGTAGATTTTTCGTATGAAGTTTCCCGTTCGATCGCTGCTTGCGAAGGTGCATTACTTATTGTAGATGCCTCGCAAGGGATTCAGGCGCAGACTATTGCTAATTTATATATGGCGATTGAGCATGATTTGGAAATTATTCCTGTTTTAAATAAAATAGACCTTCCCGGAGCAATGCCGGATGAAGTTGAAGACCAGATTGTCAAATTATTGGGAGTTCCAAGGGAAAGTATTATCCGGGCAAGTGGAAAAACAGGCGAAGGTGTTGAAAATATTCTTGAGGCAATTATCAATAGGGTTCCTGTACCAAAAGGAAGTCCGGAAGCTCCGTTGCAATGCTTGATTTTTGATTCTGTTTTTAATCCATTCCGTGGAATTATTGCTTATTTCAAAATTGTAAATGGAACCATTCGCAAAGGAGAGCGGGTAAAATTTGTTGCTACGGGAAAAGAATACGATGCTGATGAAATCGGTGTATTAAAACTAAATATGCTTCCTCGCGAAGAAATGAGTTGTGGGGATGTGGGATATATTATTTCCGGCATTAAAACTTCGAAGGAAGTAAAGGTCGGAGATACGATTACTCATGTTGCTCGTCCTTGTGATAAGGCAATTGACGGATTTGAGGAAGTAAAACCGATGGTTTTCGCTGGAGTTTACCCGATTGATAGCGAGGATTTTGAAGATTTGCGTTCATCGCTCGAAAAATTGCAATTGAATGATGCTTCGCTTACTTTTCAACCTGAAAGTTCGGTTGCTCTAGGATTTGGATTCCGTTGCGGATTTTTGGGATTATTGCACATGGAAATCATTCAGGAACGTCTCGATAGGGAATTTGACATGGATGTTATCACAACTGTTCCAAACGTTTCTTACCGCGTGTATGATAAAAAAGGAAATATGTCGGAAGTGCATAATCCATCCGGACTTCCTGATATTACGTTGATTGAGAAAATAGAAGAACCTTACATCAGGGCTTCGGTCATTACTACAACAAATTTCATAGGCGCTATCATGTCACTTTGTTTAGGAAAACGGGGCGAATTGATTAAGCAGGAATATATCTCGGAAGACAGGGTTGAAATTATTTACGACATTCCGTTGGGTGAAATTGTAATTGATTTTTACGATAGATTGAAAAGTATTTCAAAAGGATATGCTTCATTTGATTATCATTTGCATGATTATCGTCCGTCAAAATTGATAAAATTAGATATTTTATTAAATGGAGAATCGGTTGATGCACTTTCTACACTTACTCATGTGGATAATGCAGTTAGCTTAGGCCGTCGTATGTGTGAAAAGTTGAAGGAGTTAATTCCCCGTCAGCAATTCGATATTGCCATTCAGGCTGCTATCGGAGCAAAAATTATTGCCCGCGAAACGATAAAAGCTGTACGGAAAGATGTTACAGCCAAATGTTATGGTGGTGATATCAGCCGTAAACGTAAACTGCTTGAAAAACAAAAGAAAGGTAAAAAACGGATGAAACAAATCGGTTCCGTAGAAGTACCTCAAAAAGCATTTTTAGCAGTACTGAAACTGGATTAATCGTTTGTTAGTTGTTGGTTATTAGTTATTTGAAAGCCAATAGCCAACACCAATAACTAACAACAAATAACCAAATAGCGATGTTGAACTATATTCCATTACAAAAGATTTTGTTTCTTGATATAGAAACAGTTCCTGCTTGTTCCGCTTATGATGAATTAAGTGATACATTCAAATCGTTATGGGATAAAAAAGCAATACAAATACAACGAACTGCTGAAGAAATTAATCCTGAAGAAATATATTCCAATGCTGCAATTTATGCCGAATTTGGAAAAATAGTTTGTATTTCGGTCGGATATTTTGCCCGGGAACGGGAATTAAGAATCAAATCCTTTTATGGAGATGACGAAAAGGAGTTGTTATTTGACTTTTGTTCTCTATTGAATAAGCATTTTAATACAAACGAACATTTGTTGTGTGCACATAATGGAAAGGAATTTGATTTTCCATATATTGCTCGCAGATTGTTGATTAATGGAATGGAAATTCCTCGTGCATTAAATACTGCCGGAAAAAAACCTTGGGAAATTAATCATTTGGATACAATGGAATTGTGGAAATTCGGTGATTATAAAAGTTTTGCTTCGTTGAATTTATTGGCGGCTGTTTTTGGCATTCCAACACCCAAAGATGATATTGACGGAAGTCAAGTTGGAGAAGTTTACTGGAAAGAACAAAATCTTGAACGAATTGTAAAATATTGCCAAAAAGATGTGTTGACAATAGCACAACTGTTTTTAAAATATCGCTGCGAACCATTATTGAAGGAAAGTATGGTGATTTTTGCTTAATTTTTCTTTTTTAAACTAATAACAAAAGAGCTAATAACAAATAATATATGTGTGGAATAGTTGGTTATATGGGAAATAAGGATGCTTATCCTATTTTGATAAAAGGATTGCATCGCTTGGAATACCGAGGCTATGACAGTGCCGGCGTTGCTCTTGTAAATGCTGAAAAGGATTTGAATGTATATAAAGCAAAAGGAAAGGTTGCTGATTTAGAGGAGTTTGTAGAATCGAAAGATGTTAGTGGAACTATTGGTATTGCGCATACCCGTTGGGCTACACATGGGGAACCAAATAATGTAAATGCTCACCCACATTATTCTCAATCGGAAACATTGGCACTTATTCACAATGGCATTATTGAGAATTATTCGGTATTAAAAGAAGAACTTATTTCTAAAGGATATAAATTTTGTAGTTGTACTGATACAGAAGTACTAATTCAACTAATTGAATACATAAAAGATAGCAACAATGTTGATTTGGTTACGGCTGTTCAATTAGCTTTAAGTCAGGTTATTGGGGCTTACGCGATTGCAATTTTAGAAAAAGGCAATCCTGATTTAATAATTGCTGCAAGAAAAAGTAGTCCTCTGGTTGTTGGGATAGGTAAAAATGAATATTTTTTAGCTTCTGATGCAACACCTATTATTGAATACACCGACAAAGTAATTTATTTGGATGATGAGGAAATTGCTATTATCCGTCGTAACGAAGAATTAAAAATAATCTCAATAGAAAATGTAGAGAAAACGCCTCATATCCAGCAATTGAGTATGAGTCTCAGTCAATTGGAAAAGGGCGGTTATCCTCATTTTATGTTGAAGGAAATATTTGAACAACCCCGTACATTGCGTGATTGCATGAGTGGACGAGTAAATGTGGAAGGAACGAATGTTGTGCTTTCAGGTATTTTAGATCACAAAGAGAAATTCCTGAATGCAAGGCGTATTGTAATTTGCGCTTGTGGTACTTCCTGGCATGCTGGTCTTATCGGAATGTATTTATTGGAAGAATACTGTCGAATTCCGGTCATGGTAGAATATTCGTCGGAATTTCGTTACCGTAAGCCGGTTATTTATCATGATGATGTAGTTATAGCTATTTCCCAATCAGGTGAAACGGCAGATACATTGGCGGCAATTGAATTGGCGAAAAGTCAGGGTGCATTTATTTATGGAATTTGTAATGTTGTGGGTTCGTCTATTCCTCGTGCAACTCACGGTGGTTCTTATACGCATGCCGGTCCGGAAATTGGTGTTGCATCAACCAAAGCTTTTACAGCACAGGTTACTGTATTGACATTGATGACATTAGCTATTGGAAAAGTAAGAGGTACTATTTCTGATACTGATTATCTGAATATTACGAAGGAATTACAAAGTGTTCCCGAGAAAATGGAGAAAACGTTGTTATTGAACGACCAGATAAAGGAATTTTCCAAGATATTTACGTATGCAAGAAATTTCATTTATTTGGGACGTGGATATAACTATCCGTTAGCATTAGAAGGTGCATTGAAGCTGAAAGAAATATCCTATATTCATGCCGAAGGTTATCCGGCTGCTGAAATGAAACATGGGCCTATTGCTTTGATCGATACAGAAATGCCTGTTGTTGTAATTGCTACTAAAAAGGGTATGTACGAAAAAGTAGTGAGCAATATTCAGGAAATAAAAGCCCGGAAAGGAAAAGTTATTGCCATTGTAACCGAAGGTGATGAAATGGTAAAAGAAATTTCGGATTATTGTATCGAAATACCTTTGACCGAAGAATGTCTAGTGCCGTTGGTTGCATCCATTCCATTACAATTATTGGCTTATTACATTGCTGTTACAAAAGGGCAAGATGTAGATCAGCCACGAAATCTGGCAAAATCAGTAACTGTAGAATAATATATTATTTCAATATACAAAAACGCCTGATTTATATTACAAATCAGGCGTTTTTGTATATTTATCATTTCTCCAATTCACGAAGAGTTTCCATTTTCTTTTTTTGGAGGAATCCGTAAATATCTTCCAAATGTTCGGTAACTTTTTGATTTCCGAATTCGTAAACCTTCGTGACTAATCCATCCAAGAAATCCCGGTCATGGGAAACTACGATTAATGTTCCATCATAATCATTCAAAGCACTTTTCAGAATATCTTTGGTTTTCATATCCAAATGGTTGGTCGGTTCATCCAGAATAAGCAGATTTACAGGCTCCAACAACAATTTTATCATAGCCAAACGTGTACGTTCACCACCGGAAAGCACTTTTACTTTTTTAGTCGAATCTTCACCTCCAAACATAAAAGCACCTAAAATATCCCTGATTTTTGTACGAATATCCCCTTTGGCAACATCGTCGATTGTTTGAAAAACCGTCAAATTTTCATCTAATAAAGAAGCTTGATTTTGAGCAAAATAACCGATTTGGATATTATGTCCTAATGTCAATGTTCCATCAAAATCGATTTCATTCATTATACATTTTACCAATGTCGATTTTCCCTCGCCGTTTTTTCCAACAAAAGCAACTTTATCTCCTCGTTCGATCGTTACCATTGCATTATTAAAAACAGTATGAGCATCATATTTCTTCGAAACGCCGTCAACAGTTACCGGATAACTACCGGAACGTGGTGATGGAGGGAATTTTAATCTCAACGCTGAAGTATCTTCTTCGTCAACTTCGATAATTTGTAGTTTTTCCAGCATCTTTACACGCGATTGTACTTGCAATGTTTTGGAGTAAGTACCTTTGAAACGCTCGATAAATTCGGTTGTTTCGGCAATCATTTTTTGCTGTTCTTCAAAAGCTTTCTGTTGTTGTTCGCGGCGTTCTTTTCTTAGCTCTAAATATTTAGAATAATTTACTTTATAATCATAAATTCGCCCCATTGTTACTTCGAGTGTCCGTGTTGTAATATTATCCACAAATGCACGATCATGGGAAATAACAACAACAGCCTTTCCACTATTTGTCAAGAAATCCTCAAACCATTGAATTGATTCAATATCAAGATGATTGGTTGGCTCATCCAATAGAATTACATCCGGATTACGGAGCAGCAATTTAGCCAATTCAATACGCATTCTCCAACCACCGCTAAAATCAGAAGTCTGCCGGTTAAAATCCTCACGTTTAAATCCCAATCCAAGCAATGTCTTTTCAACATCGGCTTCGTAATTGGTTGCATCTATGGCATAAAATTTTTCACTTAACGAAGAAACTTTTTCTATTAATTCATAATAACTTTCCGATTCATAATCAGTTCGTTCTGTTAGTTCCTGATTTAATTTCTCAATCTCTTTTTCCATCTCAAATAAATGAGAAAAAGCTTGGGATGTTTCTTCAAAGACCGTCCGTCCGTCTTCGGTCATTAAATGTTGAGGTAAGTATGCAATAACAGTATCTTTTGGTGCTGAGACTTTTCCTCGCGAAGATTCGCGCACACCTGCCAATATTTTAAGCAATGTTGATTTTCCTGCTCCATTTTTGCCCATCAAGGCAATCCTGTCTTTTTCATTGATAACAAATGAAATATCTGCAAAAAGAGTTGTTCCTCCAAATTCTACCGTAAGTCCGTCTACTGAAATCATATTTTTTTGAATAAGGGCGCAAAGATAATTAATTTAAAATCACTTAACAAAAAACAGAAAAATGGAGATATTGACACCGATTTGAATGTTTTACGTTTTACGCCTCGGTAACATCAACCATTTACGTATAATGTAAAACGTAAAACGTATTACATATCGGACTCGTTTTGAAGATTACTTTAAAAAACAAAACAAGCATCCAAAAATCTTTTCCGGATGCTTGTTTAAGCAAGAAATAAAATATTATTTTTTATTTTTCTAATGTGAAACCCAGCCAACCAATCCGATTTCCATCAGCAAAAATATCGGCTCTGTAATTCCCCGGATATAAATACTCTTCAATTTTCCAATACACGCAAACTTGTGTATCTTCACCATCATATTCAATTATTTTTTGAATAGAATAATTAATATCCTTATTTTCATACCGGAATGTATTATTTCTGTTTTTTACAAGAATGTCATCATCCGGTTTTAAAATACATACATAAATGGGTTTCTCTCCCGTTGGAGCAGTAATATTTTTTGCAACAGTAAAGCAGATATTCAATTGTTGTATCTTATCAATCTTCTTCTCTTTCTTACCATTTTTATTTACGGGAGTAACTGAAATTCCAGTAGCATTTAGCTTTGAGGCAAGAGTTACTCTTTCCGTTAGATGTTCTTTTTCCTCTGACAAGCGACTTACTGTTTGTGATGCTTGTTGATATTTTTGAGTAACTTCTGCATTTTGTTTTTGTAACTTTTGATTGGCAGCATTCAACGAGTCTATTTGAACAATATATGAACGCATAACACCACGTACGGTTTCCAATTCTTTTTTTAATTCGTTGATTCTCCGTGCATTCGTAGATTTAACTGTGCGAAGTTCTTCTAATAATCGTTGCACTTTTGCTTTTTCGGCATCAAGCAAATACAATAAAGAATCGTTTTTAATATTGGTAGGCATCTGATATTCATCATACTGTGCAGCAAGTTGAGCATATTCCTCTTCTAATTCCGTTTTTTGCATATCGAGTTGTTCGCTCATTTCCGAAACAACTTTTTGCTGTTGCATGATATAATATACAAAACCGGCTATTAGTGCAGCTAGTACAATTCCAATTATAATAATGTAAGTTTTTTTCATATAAAACCGACCTTTGTTTTTAACAAGGCACAAAGTTAAGCCTTAATCTATCCTTAGATTATTAAATGTGTGATTTTTAAGAATATTTGAGATTTTCAAGGAAAAATAAAAATTATTCCTGCCATATTTGCCATGAAACAAAAGCCTGAAGCAACAACATTTCCAATCCGTTTTTGGTAATAGCACCGCGTTCTTTTCCTAAGCGTAGAAACTTGGTAGTATCCGGATTGTATAACAAATCGTATAATATATGATTTGGTGTTAAATGTTGATAAGGTATTTCAGGAGCATTATCTTCATTCGGGTACATTCCTACCGGAGTTGTATTGATAATTACAGTATTTTCTTCCATAACCTTTTGATTCAAATCAGTATAAGCCAATTCTCCTTTTTCCGGTTTTCGGGAAACATACGTAGTAATTACATTCAATTTTTTCAATGCATAAACAACAGCTTTAGAAGCACCTCCTGTGCCCAAAACCAACGCTTTTTTATGTGTATCATTGAGTAACGGGCCAATGGAATCATAAAACCCGATAAAATCAGAATTAAACCCCTTGAGTTTTAATCCATTTTTGGTATAATTGAATTTAATAACATTTACTGCACCTATTTCCTTTGCAGCGTTATCCAATTCATCCAAATATTTGATTACCTGTTCCTTGTATGGAATTGTGACATTCAATCCCCTGAGATTTGGATTCTTAGCAATTAAAGCCTTAAATTCTTTTATATCAGGAATTTCAAAATTTACATATTCGGCATTCAAATGTTCCGACTGAAATTTTTCATTAAAATAACCTTTTGAAAAAGAGTGGGATAGGGGGTATCCGATTAGACCGTACTTATCTGACATAGGCTATTGTTTTTTATATTTCAACTAATAATCAGTAACGAGGATAAATTATTTTTTATTCAGAAAATCAATAATATTCTTTTCAATGCGGTTTACAACATCAGAAGCATTGGCTTTTTCGAATTTATCACCTGTGATTTTCTCGTATAATTCAATGTAACGTTCAGAAACACTATTGCAATAATCCTCTGTCATTTCGGGAACTTTTTGTCCTTCTTTTCCTTGAAATCCGTTTTCCATTAACCATTTCCGCACAAATTCTTTTGAAAGTTGTTTTTGTTCTTCGCCTTTCTCGAAAAGTTCCTGATAAGTTGCAGCATAGAAATAACGAGAGGAATCCGGTGTATGAATTTCATCTATCAGATAAATTTTCCCATCACGCTTACCGAATTCATATTTTGTATCAACCAAAATCAATCCTTTTTGAGCTGCCATTTCGGTTCCACGTTGGAAAAGTGCTTGTGTATAACGTTCCAATTGTTCGTATTCGGCTTTGTCTACTAATCCCTGAGCAATAATTTCTTCTTTCGAGATATTCTCGTCATGCCCTTCATCAGCTTTAGTTGTAGGAGTAATGATTGGAGTAGGAAATTTTTGATTTTCTTTCATTCCATCCGGCAAAGCAACTCCGCAAAGAGTTCTTGCTCCGGCTTTATATTCTCGCCAAGCACTTCCGGTTAAATATCCGCGAATAACCATTTCCACCTTATATGGTTCGCACCTTAGTCCAACTGTAACCATCGGATCGGGAGAAGCAATTTTCCAATTTGGAACAATATCGGACGTTGCATCTAAAAATTTTTCGGCAATTTGATTTAAAACTTGTCCTTTGTAAGGTATTCCTTTCGGCAATACAACGTCAAACGCCGAAATTCGATCTGTTGCAATCATGATTAAAAGATCATTGTCGATTGTGTAAACGTCGCGCACTTTACCATGATATACTTTTGTTTGTCCCGGAAAATTGAAATCTGTTCTTGTTAATGTATTTTTCATTTTGTAAAATCCTCCTATTTATCTGGTTTGACAAATATTTTTGCAAATTTAAGTGATTATATTGAAATTAAACATGTTTAAAAAAAGCAAAATCAGCGATTGACAATAAATCTTTGTCACCGTTGCTATCCCCATATGCATATAACTGGTAATTTCTCCTGTCCGGATATGCGGCAAGGAATCTGTTTACTTTTTCACGCCCATAACAATTTTTCGATTTAAACCTTCCGGTAACTACACCGTGATCTGTTTCGATTTGAGTTGCCAGAACACGATTGATGGAAACAGATGTTGCCCAAGGAATAATCCAATTTTCCGGAGAAGCACTGACAATAACAACTAAATGTCCCGAAGACTGATGTTCCTGCATTTTTTCAAATGCATCTTTTTTCAATATACAATGAATCCGGTCGGCATAAGATTGACACAATGTCTTAAAAATATCTGTTTTCATTCCTCTGAAAAAATGAGCGAACAATCTTTGTTTTGCCTTTTCGTTGCCTATCAATCCAACTTTATATAAAAATAAGATAGGAGACAAAAGTATCATTCCGGCAAAAGTTCTCTTTTTTCCGAATGAAAAAAAAAGAAAATCAAGTAATGTATCTTTTTGTGTCAATGTGCCGTCAAAATCAAAAGCTGCAATTACAGGTATAGGAACTATCATGCCGGATAATATTTTAGCGCAAAATCGACTATTTGATAAGTCTTATATGCATTATGTATAACCAATGTAACCAGCATCAAAACCATGATCACATCAAAGACTCTCTTGCCGGTTTTCATTTTCAATTGATCATATCCCCATCCCAACAACATGGGAATGACAAACACCCAATGTCCGCCGTAAAGGAAAGATTCAAATAATCCGAAATTCATCACAAACGTAATGAAAAAATCGACAAAAAAACTCAGCAACAAAATGAAAACCAATTTATTCTTCCGATTGGTAATTGCCGAAAACAAGCACAATAGCAATAACGTTCCTCCAAGAATATAATCTGGAAAATGCGAACAATACGTTATATTCAGTTGCGGATTATTATATTTACCTATCGGCGCATTCGTAAAATTACCCCAATAGACAGGAGCATTCAAAAAATAAGAAAACAGTGCGTTTCCTTTTGATGTTTGATATGCTTCTTTATTCGAATCTGAAGCAACAAAATCTCGATATGATGTAACGGACTCCTTTATATTACTGCTTCCAATCAAAAGAGTTCCGATGTATGCCGACAAAAAAAATAAGCTGACAATCAAGGCCCGTTTTAAAATCCGGGTTATTTTCATTCCCGAAAACAAATCCGGAATAAAGCATTTTACAATATTGGTAATGGTAATTCCTCCGATGATATTCCCCAAAACAAACAACTGAAAAAACGATATATTCTTGCCGTTTCGAATATTCAAGGAAAAATTCATCATCATAAATGTCAGAAAGAACAACGAAAAAGAAAAAGATTCAGGAGTAAATGACAATGTTATGTTTGTGGCAAAAAACAAAAAAAACGTCGTCAACAGTAGGGAACGTTTTATCCCGATGCGAACTACATCGTGTAAATAACGATATACATACACATTTGCACAAGCAACCATCACACTCATGGCTGTCAATAAAATATAAAAACGCACATCAACCCCGGAAAACAGAGACAATCGACCCAACAAAGCAATCGGCCAATTGACCAACATCAGAAAAGGATGACGGGGATCAGCGAGAGTGGGAACAATCGGCATAAAATTCTTGATATAAGCCGTCACATCAAAACTGAAATATATATCCACATATATTTCAGGATTCAGAATAAAAGAGGTGTTTATTCCCAAGTAAAACGCCAACGGCAAATAAACAAGCAGCGAAAAAAACAACACTGTTTTTTCCATTCTGCCATGAGGCAACATCAGCAAAAACAATTCTTTTACATTCCTGCAGAACCGCGACAATATCTCGGATACAGTATTCTTCGCGGGAATATTTCCGGAAACCGTCATGCCGGATAATATTTTAAAGCAAAATCGACGATTTGGTACGTCTTATATACATTATGTACGATCAATACAACCAGCATCAAAAGCATGATCACATCAAAAATTCTCTTGCTGGTTTTCTTTTTCAATTGATCATATCCCCATCCCAACAACATGGGAATAATAAACACCCAATGGCCTCCGTAAATGAAAGATTCGAGTAATCCGAAATTCATGATAAACGTAAGGAAAAAATCTACAAAAAGGCTCAGTAGCAATATAAATATCAATTTGTTCTTCCGATTTATTATAATTGAAAATACACATAACAATAACAAAATTCCTCCAAAGATATAATCCGAAAAATGTGAACAATAAGCAATGTTTAATTGTGGATAATCGGATTCTCCCATAGGAATATTCGTAAAGTTTCCCCAATAAATGGGCGCATTAAAAAAATAAGAAAACAATGCATTTCCTTTTGAGGTATGAAATGCTTCATTATAAGGATTTTTAGAAGTGAATGTCTCAGAATAGCCGGTAAGCGCCATGATTGCATTGACATGTACCAGCTTGTACAATCCGAAATAAACTACTAAAAAGAATCCCCCGACAATCAATGCTCGTTTAAAAATACGTGTTATCTTCATTCCCGAAAATAAATCCGGAATAAAACACTTTACGATATTGGTAATAGTAATTCCGCCAAGTATATTTCCTAAAACAAATAAGCGGAAAAAAGGTATTTCTTTATTTGCCCGAATGTTCCCGGAAAAATTCATCATCATAAACGTCAGAAATAATAACGAAAAAGGGTATGATTCTGGTGTGAATGACAACGTTATGTTTGTGGCAAAAAATAAAAAGAATGTTGTCAGTAGCAAAGATCGCTTAATTCCGATATTGACAACATCATTCAAATAGCGGTATACATACATATTTGCGCAAGCCACCATCAGGCTTGTTAATACCAAAAAAATATAAAAATCAGCACTGGTTCCTGAAAGCTGTGACAAGAAATTGCCAAGCAAAGAAACCGGCCAAGTAAGAAACGAAAGAAAAGGATGACGGGGGTCAACAATGATGGGATGCCATGACCTAATTAACCCTCTTACATAAATAGATGCATCAAAATTGAAATATATATCCGTCAAGATATTCGAATTACGAATAAAAGATGTATTGATTCCCAAATAAAGAGCCAATGGCAAATAAGCGAAAAGTGAAAATAATAATACCATTTTTTCTACTTTGCCATGAGGCAACATTAGCAAAAACAATTCCTTTCCGCTCCGATAAAATTGGATTAATTCGTTGCGTATATTTTTCATACGTTATTTTTTATTTTTTACACTAAGGTCGTATGGAAGCTCGTGTAAAATATCATTGCCTTTGGTGAAGGCTTTTTCATGCTCGTTTTCATCTCGAGAAATTATATAAAATTACAAAAGATACAATCCATAAAATAATAGTCAGTTGTAAAAATACGTCTTTGAGCAGAACAGCTGTAGGATTACCACTAATCCCCTTTACAAAAGTTATTTGAAAATAGCGTATGATGCCTATTATAACAAAAAATGAAGTTAAATAAACAAAGTCGCCATACCTTTGTATTACTTCATCTGATACTGTATACATGATATATGAAACAACTAGAGTGCTAGCCATCAAAAATATGGTTGCATTGATGAACTCGATATTATACCCGGATATATTTTTTCGCGAAGTTTGTCCTGTTTCCATAAAAACAATAACATCATCCCGACGTTTTGCAACAGCCAGAAACAATGCCAAAAGGAATGTCATCAACACAATCCAATGAGATAAATGAACATTGGCAATGACACCGCCGATAGCCACACGTATTAAAAATCCCAGAGCAATAATCACAATATCTACAATCGCTACATGCTTGAGTTTTATTGTATAACACACATTCATTACAGCATAGAACAATGTCATGACAATACAAATAATATTGCCGAGAAATAAAAACAAACTCATTCCTACCAGAAAACAAACAGCAATCAAAAGTATTGCTTCTTTACGTGTAATTTTGTTTGCAGCAATCGGTCTGTTTTTTTTCTCGGGATGCAACCGATCTTCCTCCACATCGAAAAGATCATTAAAAATATAAATGGAACTTGCTACAAAAGAAAAAGCTATAAAAGCAATCACTGCCTTATCCCAACCGGTTTGGGACATTGCAAAAAAAACAGGTAGAAAAATAAATATATTTTTCACCCATTGATTAATTCGCAACAACTTAAGAATCGATTTTATTTTATCAGACATCTCCCTCAATTTGTTTTAGTGTTCTTTTTTTCGTGCTTTTCATACGCATCTACAATCCGTTGCACTAGCTTATGACGAACGATATCCTTTTTGGTAAATTCTATCCTTCCAATTCCGGAAACATTTTTCAAAATGTTCATTGCATGAATTAGTCCGGATGTTTGCGATGGAGGCAAATCAATTTGTGTAATATCACCGGTAACTATCATTTTGGCGTTCAATCCCAAACGAGTTAAAAACATTTTAATTTGATGTGTAGTTGTATTTTGCGCTTCATCCAAAATAATTACCGCATCACTTAAAGTCCGGCCACGCATAAAAGCTAAAGGTGCAATTTGAATCACCTTGGTTTCAATATATTCTTTCAGTTTTGTAACCGGAATCATATCTTCCAATGCGTCATAAAGTGGCTGAAGATATGGATCGATTTTCTCTTTCATATCACCGGGAAGAAATCCAAGTTTCTCTCCCGCTTCAACAGCAGGGCGACTCAAAATTATTTTCTTTATTTTTCAATGCCCTTACAGCCAACGCTATCGCAGTGTATGTTTTACCAGAACCAGCCGGGCCAATAGCAAATAATAAATCATTTTCATCAAAAGCGTTTACTAATTTCTGCTGATTTTCGGTACGTGCAAGAATTGATTTTCCGTTGATTCCGTGAATAATCAAATTATTCAGTTTGATTTCAGCAGGCTTTTTCCCTTTTACGATATCTAAAATGTTTTCTTCGGTCAATGTATTATATTCCAAACAATAACGTTCCAGTTGTTTGATGATATCTTCAAATTCGACAACCTGATTTTCTTCTCCGATGATTTTAATTACATTTCCACGTGCTGCAATTCTTAATTTTGGAAATAAATTTTTGAATAACAACATATTGCTGTTGTTTATTCCGTAAAAAATAACCGGATCGGCATTTTCAAGTAGTATAGTTTTTTCGATCATTAAGTCTTTTAAAAATTTAGAATGCAAATGTAATGAATTAATGAGTCGAATGTTGCTAATTATGAGTTCGATTATTAGAATAATTTGCTTGCAAAAATTTAACAGTTTCTATGCAAAGGTATGAAATTGAAAAATGAGTCTGTTTTGCAGGTTTGGGCAAAAGGCTAATGGCGAAAGGCGAACGAAAGCCTATGCACGCTTCCCTTTGCCATTAGCCTTTCGCCTTTCGCCGAAAAAACTTTCATATAGGTGTCAATGTGAATAATTTCGTGCGTTTTAACTTTATGATTACCTTTGCAAACCAACTGCTAATATTTATTAAACTAAATGAGTATCCTAAGAAAAAGCCTTTTTTTATTATTCATTGCAAGCATTACCGCATGCTCCTGTTCAAATAAAAAACAAGATAATATCATATATAATAATTTAGAAAATATACATCTTTTTGAAAACTATACTACGGCATTTAATGATTCAAACGATATTCATTTATCTGTAGCTCAAAATATTGGAATTACTCCAATGTTGACAAGGGACGAAATTCAAAGTCAGATTGATTTTTTAGAACTTATTGATACAAACGATTTTTATAAGTTGGATTCATTAACGCATTCGATTCCGTACCTTGTTCCAAAAGCGAAAAATTTGTTGGATAAAATTGCGTTTAATTTTCAGGACTCATTGAAAAGCAAAAAAGGATATCCACATAAAATAATTGTAACGAGCGTATTAAGGACTGATGAAGACATAAAAAAGTTGCGGAAAAGGAATGGGAATTCGAGTGAGGCTTCGGCTCATAGTTATGGAACAACTTTCGATATTACTTATATCCGATACGAAGCTGTGGATACTGTGGCTAAAATTCCGGCAAATAAATTAAAAACCGTTTTGGCTGAGGTTCTTCGCGATTTGAAAAGCGATGATCTTTGTTATGTAAAATACGAGAAAAAACAAGGATGTTTCCATATCACAGCACGATAAAAATTGGCGAAGGGCTAATGGCAAAGGACGAAAGAATTAGACTTTTTCTCAAATAATAAATAATAGAAGTCAATTTCTGACAAACAGATGACACAACGATACTTTATATATTTGGCATATGACGGCGCAAACTATTGCGGATGGCAAATTCAGCCGAATGGTATTAGCATTCAATCTTGTTTGGAAAATACATTGAGTACTTTATTAAGAAAAGAAACTCCGGTTACGGGGGCAGGACGTACAGACAGTGGCGTGCATGCAAAATTAATGGTTGCACATTTTGATGCTGAAGAAACCAATCTGGATAATTCTTTTTTTACCGAAAAAGTAAACAGATTATTACCTAAGGATATTTCTGTCTTTTATATAAAGAAAACAAAATCTGATGCTCATGCTCGGTTTGATGCTATTTCCCGAACATATAATTATTACATTACCAACAAAAAGAATCCATTCAACTATAACTATGTATGGAAAATACATACTGAATTGAATGTGGATAAAATGAATGAAGCTTCAAAAGTTTTATTTGATTATATTGATTTTACAAGTTTCAGCAAATTGCATACCGATGTAAAAACCAATAATTGCCGGATTAAAAAAGCCGAATGGCAAAAGGTTGGGGATGAATATATTTTCACGATACAAGCCGACCGTTTTTTGCGAAATATGGTAAGAGCTATTGTTGGGACTATGGTTGATATAGGAAATGGCAAAATCGATATTGCTGAATTTCGTACGATTATTGAATCGAAAGATCGATGTAAAGCCGGAATATCTGTTCCTGCACAAGGGCTTTTTTTAGTGGGTATCGATTATCCGGATGAATGTTTTGCATAATTTTGATATTTTTCAATATAAACAACAGATAACTAATAACTAATATACCACCAACGATGTATAGCAAGATATTTTTAAAACCAAAAAAAGATGAATCATTAAAACGGTTTCACCCGTGGGTATTTTCAGGTGCAATTGGCAAAATCGAAGGAGAACCTGAAGAAGGCGACATTGTAGAAGTGTACGATTCGGAACGGAAATTTTTGGCAATAGGTCATTGTCAGGTTGGAAGTATAACAGTTAGGGTGTTAAGTTTTATTCAGGAAAAGATTGATGTTTCTTTTTGGGAGAAGCGATTAAAAGCTGCTTATCAATTAAGACAAAATTTGTCGTTAATAAATAATGTGCAAAATAACACCTTTCGTTTGGTGCATGGAGAAGGTGATTTTTTGCCCGGATTAATTATTGATGTATATGGAGATACAGCTGTTTTGCAAGCACATTCTGTTGGGATGCATGTTGTATGTAATGAAATAACAGAGGCTTTGTCCAATGTGATGAAAAATGAAATCAACCACATTTATTATAAATCGGAAACGACACTTCCCTACAAAGCCGAATTAAATGCTGAAAATACATATCTGAAAGGAAAATCTACCAATAATATTGCCATAGAAAACGGCCTGAAATTTAAAATCGATTGGGAAAGAGGACAAAAAACAGGTTTTTTTGTTGACCAAAGGGATAATCGCTCCTTACTTGAAAAATATTCGGAAGGACGTTCGGTACTAAATATGTTTTGTTACACGGGCGGATTCTCCGTGTATGCAATGCGAGGAAATGCTAAATTGGTACATTCGGTTGATAGTTCGGCCAAAGCTATTGACCTGACGAATGAAAATATTACGTTGAATTTTCCAGAAGATACACGACATCAATCTTTTGCCGAAGATGCTTTTAAGTATCTGGATAATATGGAAAATAAATACGATTTAATTATTTTAGATCCACCCGCGTTTGCCAAACACAAAGATTCATTGCGAAATGCATTAAACGGATATCGAAAATTGAATGCCAAAGCTTTTGAAAAAATACAACCGGGAGGAATTATATTCACATTTTCTTGTTCTCAGGCCGTTGATAAACAGCAGTTTCGATTAGCCGTATTTACTGCTGCTACACAATCAGGACGAAAGGTAAGAATCTTACATCAATTGACTCAACCGGCTGACCATCCTATAAATATATACCATCCCGAAGGAGAATATCTAAAAGGATTAGTTTTATATATAGAGTAGGAAGTACACTTATTTTGATAATATGCTAATTGTCAGTATTATGTAAAATTGATTCATTTTTATAATTATAAAAAATGTTAAATCAAACACTTTTTTTGCTCAAAAAATATGTTTAATAACATAAAATGCATTACATTTGTACTGTGTTTTTCATGGTATTAGATTTAAGGTTAATTAAGATTGGTTGTCGGGATGACAACCTTTTCTTTTTTAAGCACATAGCTTAATTAAATTCATGATTGAATTATCGCTGTCTACATAAAAAATCAGGGATTACTTAGAAAACTACAAGTAACCCCCTCTTTTCAAAAATTCACAATTGATTTTGTTTACTCTTTCTCTTTCACATCTTTCACAATCTCTGATTGATGAAGTTGTACAGGTTTGGATTTTTTCTTCGACATTTTCAAATTAATGAATTCAACAAATAACGAAAAGAAAATAGCAAAATACAGATAACCTTTAGGAATAGAACCGACCTCGGTTTCCATTATCTTCAGATGAGATAAATGTGCAGCTTCGGTAATTAACATAACACCGATAAGAATCAAGAACGACAATCCAAGCATTTGAATACTCGGATGTGTATTAATAAAGCGGCTGACAGGTTCGGCAAACACCATCATTATTATTATGGAAATAACAACAGCGCTAACCATAATTGACATTGCTCCACCATAACCAAATTCCTGGAAACTAACTAACCCAACAGCTGTAAGCACACTGTCAAATGAAAAAACAATATCCAATGCAACAATCTGAATGATAGCCGAAGTAAAATTGTTTTTAATTTGTGATGTACCGGTTAATTCATCAGCGCCTTCCAGTTTATGATGGATTTCGGTAACACTTTTATAAAGTAAAAATAACCCTCCTACGAAAACGATAATACTTTGCCCCGAAATATTTCCGTCTATCCAAGATGTGTCAAAAGTATAAATAGGTTTGGTCAGGCTCATTATAAAAGATATGCCGAAAAGCAACCCTATTCGAAATAACATTGCCAGCATTAATCCTGTTTTCCTTGCTTTGGGTTGCTGCTCTAAGGGTAATCTAGAGGTAACTATTGATAAAAAAACGATATTATCAATACCTAAAACTATTTCTAAAAATGCCAATGTTAATAAGGCAAGCCATGCGGAAGGCAAAAGAAAGACTTCTAAAAACTCCATGTTTAAAATTTTTCGCAAAAGTAATAAATTAGAATACATTCTAAATAGATGGAAAATGCTAAATAAATCCAAGTTACATTAAAATTAAAAAATTGTTTAAATTTTTCAAGAAAAGATTTTGAGGAATAGAAACAGCTATTTTGAAGTTGAAATTTTGATAATAGCGGGCTACTTGATAATAATTTTAACAAAAAAGAGCGTTTTTAGGCTCAAAATACTTCGTAGAAAAATTTTTAAACAGTTTCTAAAATTATCCAACGTTTTTTATACTTTTGAACTCCTTTAATAATACTTCAAGAAAGTTAATTTTAATTCTTAATACGCAAATGCCGAATTTAATTACCATTTTGGGGCCTACCGCATCAGGAAAAACTGCTTTTGCCGCGGCTTTGGCTGCCGAATTAGATGGGGAAATTATCAGCGGAGATTCCCGGCAAATTTATCGGCAAATGGATATCGGAACGGGCAAAGATCTTTCTGATTATACTGTTGATGGCAAGCAAATTCCGCATCATTTGATTGATATTCATCCTCCCGGTTACAAATATAATCTTCATCAATTTCAACATGATTTCCAGCAAGCGTTTGATGATATTAAAAACCGCGGGAAAAAACCGATTCTTTGCGGAGGAACAGGACTATACATCGAAGCAATACTGAAAGGTTATAAATTGGCTACAGCATCTGAAAATAAAGAGCTTCGTGAAAAATTAGAATCAAAATCATTAGAAGAATTAACAACAATTCTTCAATCTTACAAAACGTTGCATAATAAAACCGATGTGGATACGGCAAAAAGAGCTATCCGTGCCATCGAGATTGAAGAATTCTACAAAACATTGCCTCCTGAATATATTGAATTTTCGCCCATAGATAGTTTAATTATTGGAATGGATATTCCCCGTGAAGAACGCCGTAAACGAATAACATTTCGTTTACATCAACGTTTACAAGAAGGAATGGTTGAGGAAGTTGAAAATATATTGTCATCGGGAGTTACTCCGGAAGACCTTATATATTATGGACTGGAATATAAATTCATCACACTTTATCTGACAAAGCAAATGGCGTATGATGAAATGGTTTCTCAACTCGAAATAGCCATTCACCAATTTGCAAAACGGCAAATGACGTGGTTTCGGGGAATGGAAAAACGCGGGTTTACAATTCATTGGATTGATGCATTGTTGCCGATGCAGGAGAAAATAAACGAAGTGAAAAAGCTGATTGTATGAAGATTTGGGAATTTGAATTATTAATGAAAGTTCGTGATTACGAATGCGATATGCAGGGAATTGTAAATAATGCGATTTATCAACATTACTTGGAGCATACCCGTCATGAATTTTTGATAAGCATTGGTATAAATTTTTCCGAATTGCAGACATTAAAAGTAGACCCGGTTGTTTCACGCATCGAAATTGATTATAAAACATCATTGCGTTCAGGAGATGAGTTTATTTGTTCAATGAAAATGAAAAAAGAGGGTTTCAAATATATTTTTTGGCAAGATATTTATAAACAATCGGATAATAAAGTATCAGTAAAAGCTAAAGTAGAAGTGGTAATTTTGGTAAATGGAAAACTCACCCGCGGAGATTATTTTGATGAAATTCTCGAAAAAGCTTCACAAAAATGAATGAAGAAAAACTGCTTTATCGTATTGGCGTTACCATGATAAATGGGGTTGGCCGAATATTGGGGCGTAACCTCGTGACCGTAATTGGTGATGAAGAGGGCGTTTTTAAGGAGAAGAATAAATTATTGGAAAAAATATCAGGAATTGGTTCGCATATTATCAAGGAAATTAAAGATCCAAAAGTATTGCAACGAGCTGCTAAGGAGGTCGAATTTGTAAAGAAAAACAAAATTACAACTTTCTTTTTTACCGATTCTGACTATCCATATCGGCTCAAAGATTGTATTGATGCGCCTGTTTTGCTTTACTACAAAGGAAATGCCGACTTGAATGTGTCGAAGTCTGTTAGTATTGTAGGAACACGTCATGCCAGTTTGTATGGAAAAGAATTTTGTGATAATTTTGTTTCAGATATAGCTGGAAAATATCCGGATGCTTTAATAGTTAGCGGGCTGGCTTACGGTATTGATATTCAGGCTCATCGGGCTTCTATAGAAAAAGGGTTGAATACAATTGCAGTGCTGGCGCATGGATTGGATCGGATTTATCCGTATGAACACCGTAAAACTGCTACTGAAATCGTTTCTCAGGGCGGATTATTAACCGAATATCCCAGTGAAACAAATCCGGATAAATTTAATTTTGTTACAAGAAATAGCATCGTCGCAGGATTGGGAGATGCAACTGTGGTAATCGAATCAGCTGCAAAAGGAGGCTCGCTTATTACTGCCGATATTGCCAACGCCTATAACCGTGATGTTTTTGCTGTTCCGGGAAGGGTTTCCGATGCAAGTTTTAAAGGCTGTTTGAATCTCATTAAAAGTAATCGTGCAGCATTGATGGATTCACTATCCGACATGGAAGAAAGTCTTGGTTGGAATGATAAAATAAATGGAAAAAAGATAGCAACACAACAACAGTTGCAATTTTTGGATTTGACAGATGAACAAAATAGCATTGTTTCGGTGTTATCAGAACAGGAAATGCATGTAAATCAATTGGCTGTAAAAACAAATATCCCAATTCATCAATTATCATTTGTTTTATTGGAACTGGAATTTAAAAATCTGATAAAACCGTTACCGGGAGGAATATATAAGAGAAGATAAAATGGTAGGGGCTGACCCATGTGTCTGCCTTTCGTCTTTTGACAAACCTAATAGACCGGGCAGACACGTGGGTCAGCCCCTACTAATAACGCGAAGCAAATAACTATCAATATGTTTGGATTTATAAAAGTAGCGGCAGCGACTCCGCAGGTAAAAGTAGCCGATTGTACATTTAATGTACAACAAATGGAAATTATTGCAAAAGAAGCTGTTGAGAAAGGAGTGCAGATTATTTGTTTTCCCGAATTGGCGATAACAGCATATACTTGTGGCGATTTATTCTTCCAGAAAACATTGATTGATGAAGCCGAAAAAGCGTTACAACAATTGATAAATAATACAAAAGAACTACCGATTCTACTAATCGTTGGAATTCCTGTAATTTCGAATAACCGATTATTTAATGTTGCAGTTTCTTTTCAACAAGGCGAAATATTGTCGGTTGTGCCGAAAATTCATTTGCCGAATTACAACGAATTTTATGAAAAAAGATGGTTTTCATCCGGAGCTGATGTAGATGATTACGAAATTAGATTGTGTAATCAAAAAGTTCTTTTTGGAAATGTATTATTAAAGTCAGGCGATATTTGCATTGGAATTGAAATTTGCGAAGATTTGTGGCAACCGGTTCCGCCATCTTCTATTTTAGCGTTACAAGGAGCGAATTTGTTATTCAATCTTTCGGCTAGTGATGAGATTGCAGAAAAAAATAATTACCGCCGTTCGTTAGTCAAACAGCAATCTGCCCGGTGTGTAGCCGGATATATTTATGCTTCGGCAGGAATAGGAGAATCTTCAACTGATTTGGTTTTTTCAGGTAGTGGTTTTATTTGCGAAAACGGAAGTTTACTTAAAGAAAGCAATCGTTTTTCTTTAAATAACGAATTGATTATTTCTGAGATAGATATTGAACAGTTGAATTTCGACCGAAGAAAAAACAATAGTTTTGTCAGTGGATTTTCTTATAATTCAGATTGTCGAATTGTTTCATTTGAATTGGCAAAGCCAAAGGATTTCAAACTAACTCGTACTATTTCTCCAATGCCGTTTGTGCCTTCGGGTGGAAACTTGAACGAACGTTGTGATGAAATTTTTGCCATTCAAGTGGCAGGATTAGCCAAGCGATTGAAACATACAGGAATACAAAAAGTCGTATTGGGAATTTCCGGTGGCTTGGATTCAACCTTGGCATTATTAGTTTGTATAAAAACGTTTGATAAATTAAATATTCCTCATAATCAAATTCTTGGGATTACAATGCCTGGATTCGGAACTACCGGGCGAACTTACAATAATGCAATTTCTTTGATGAAATCGTTACATGTAGAGATTCGGGAAATTGACATAAAACCGGCATGTTTGCAGCATTTTAGTAATATTGGCCATAATCCCGATATTCATGATGTTACATACGAAAATACACAAGCACGCGAACGAACTCAAATTCTGATGGATATTGCCAATAAAGAAGGCGGATTGGTTATTGGAACCGGCGATTTATCGGAAGTTGCATTGGGTTGGTGTACATACAGTGGCGACCATATTTCGATGTATGCGGTAAATACTTCCATTCCAAAAACGCTTATTCGTCATTTGATAAATCGAACAGCTGAAAATCAATCGGATATAGAAACTAAGAATATTTTAAAGGACATATTAGATACACCAGTAAGTCCCGAATTATTACCGGCAAATGGAAACGGAGAAATTGCTCAAAAAACCGAAGACTTAGTTGGTCCTTACGAACTGCATGATTTCTTCTTGTATTATTTTGTTCGTTGGGGATTTACTCCGAAAAAAATACTTTTTCTGGCAGAGCAAGCTTTTGAAAACAAATATTCGAGAAATATTTTAATCAAATGGTTGCAAGTGTTCTTCAAACGTTTTTTTAGTCAGCAATTTAAACGATCCTGCTTTACAGATGGACCGAAAGTAGGGAGTGTAAGCCTTTCTCCTCGTGGTGATTGGAGAATGCCAAGTGATGCATCAGTAAAAGTTTGGATGGATGAAATTGAATTATAATACTTTTTACCGCAAGGAGCGCAAAGGTCTCGCAAGAGGCACAAAATATTTTGTGTCCTTTGCGAAAAACTTAGCGTTCCTTGCGGTAAAAAAGCTCTAAACCCATTCTTCATTTATCACTTCGCCCTGTAAACTAACAACTATCAATTTTAACGGAATCTTTCTTGAAGCCTTTTGCAAAGCTGTTTGAGCTATTTGCAATAATCCTCCACAACAAGGAACTTCCATTATCATAACAGTAAGTGTATTGATTTTGGAATTATCAATCATTGCAACTAATTTATCAATATATACTTCCTTGTTTGTGTCCAATTTCGGACAAGCAATTGCTAATTTTCTGCCTCGCAAGAATTTTCCATGAAAGTCGCCCATTGCAAATGCTGTACAATCGGCAGCCAACAACAAATCGGCATTTGATAAATACGGAGCCTGCGGAGACAATAAATGCAACTGAACAGGCCATTGTTGCAACTCCGATTCAATATTTTGTGGAGAATAAGTTGTATTTTGAGGACGGTCAAACGACATTGCCCTTGAGCCGGGACATCCGCCTCCTTGATGGGAATGATTTTCTTCAGATTTCATTATCGAATAGAGATTTATATTGATATTATTTGTTTTCATATAAT
Source organism: Bacteroidales bacterium (assembly GCA_031553395.1). Taxonomy (GTDB): domain Bacteria; phylum Bacteroidota; class Bacteroidia; order Bacteroidales; family WRGA01; genus WRGA01. Next base: position 83,308 of record JAVBLR010000009.1, read on the forward strand.
CGATTGCTTCATTTACGAAATCTGTTTGATGATGGTCTTTCAGATGTTTTAAATGAGCCAAAATAACCTGTTCTCCTTTTGGAACAAGCCGCTCCATCACCAATGTTTCATTATAAGGTTCGGCTTCCCGTTCTTCAAAATCAATAGCGCCAACAGGACATTCTCCGATACAGGCTCCTAGCCCGTCGCAATACAAATCACTTATCATTACAGCTTTACCATTTATCAATTGCAAAGCACCTTCATGACAGCCATTCACACATAGTCCGCAACCATTGCAAAGGGACTCATCTATTTTTATTACTGTCCGTTTCATACGTTAATTTTTATTTTTTACATTAAGGTCGTATGGAAACTCGCGTAAAATATGATTGCCTTTGGTGAAGGCTTTTTCATGCTCGTTTTCATATCAAATTTCTTTTGTTATTTTACAATGCAAAATAAACACTACTTTTGCATATGTAATGTAATAATTGTTACAAATAACAATATTTATCGAATAATGATAGAAGAATTGATTAAATCTCCTATTTTTAAGGGATTAAGCTATAATGAGATTGAAGAAATCACAAATAAGTATCCTTATCAAATCAAAAATTATGATAAGGACTCGATTGTGAAACTCAGTGGCGAAAAATGTGAAAATTTACTAATAATTTTGGAAGGAAAAGTTCAGGCGCAAATGATTGATTATTCCGGAAAAGCTGTAACTATATCCGAATTATTTGCACCGATGACTATTGCTCCGGCCTTTATTTATGCCCGGCAAAACGAAATGCCTGTAACCGTGCAAACGTTAACCAAAACATCATTCATCGCTTTTTCAAAAAATACACTTACTGACATATTGCAAAATAACCGTACAATTTTGCTTAATTTTCTGACGGTTATCTCCGACCAAAGTAAGTTTTTAAGTGAAAAGATACAATTTCTTACATTTAAGAGCATCAAAAGTAAATTGGCAAATTACATTTTGAAAAAGTCGCAACAAGGAAAACTTCATTCGGTTATCCTTACAGAAACGCAGCAGGAATTAGCTGATTATTTTGGTGTTGCCCGTCCGTCTTTAGCCCGAACATTGGGAGAGATGGAAAATGATGGCATCATAAGTATATCCAGAAAAATAATTACAATTCATAAATTGCAAGAACTGATGAATTTGTCGAAATGATGGTTATAAAAAAAGGGAGTTGTATAATACAACTCCCTTTTCACAGAACCTAAAATTTCAAACTAATCACCTAATTAGTAGGTTTTATTGTAATGCTGTAAGTACCTGCTTCTGAAGTACCAGATAGAACATTGTCATTACCCCAAGTATGAGCGAATTTCACAGTAACAGTTGCAGTAAATGATTGCTGCAAAGCTTCTCCTACATTATTCCAAGTTACTAATCCTGTTGTAGAATTAATAGACAATGATTGTCCTTGTCCTAAAGCAGGATGAGAAATACTATAAGTAACTGTCATTGGACCATATTCCGCTGCATTAACTTGAGCAACTCCTTGTTTGTAAATTAACTCATTGCCATTATGGATTGATCTCAAGTTAAAGAACTTAGTAGCATCCAATGACCATGCGTTTTTATTGTTATCGATCAACGTAGTTGTTACACCAACCATATCAGCGGCGGCAGGAGCTTCAACTTTATCGATAGGACATACAAGGTTCACAGGGAATCCTTTTCCATCATTTCCACCGAATACTACTTGTCGAACAGTTGTTCCATTTAGGTCATACACAGCTTCAACCTTTACATAGATAGGTTTTTTAGTTCCTTTTCCATGATTGATAAATGTCAATGTGTTAGAATTTGCAGTAACATTCAAAGCTGCTAATGGTTGACCTGTTTGGAATGTACCTGTAAGTGGTGTTATTCCACTATAATAAACTGCAGCAGTTTGAGCAGTAGGTGATACTAATGTGTATTCTAATCTTACGTTTGTAGCGCAACTTGGTGTACCATTCGTAAATACTACTGCCGGATTGTTAAATGCACTTGCCAAATCACCTGTCATTAACCAATTGCTACCACTTGTTTTTCCTTTCAGGTAATAGTTGTTATTTTCCCAATTAAGAGCAACAGTTGTCAATGATTTTACTGTTGGAGCTTCAATTTTAACTTTAACCGTAATATTTACATCAGGTCTTGCTGTTGCAGTAAATTTACATTTAAATGTATAAGTTCCCGGTTTTGCGCCTGTTGTAATTAATCGTAAGTTATTTTCATTTGCCAATATAGGCTTCCATGTAATTCCGGATGCAAGTGAACTTGCGTCGGTTGTCATGTCTGCGAAGCCGGGAGCATATAGAGTGAAAAATTCAGCTCTTGACATACCTACACCTGTTGAACTATTGAAAAGATAATCCAAATCAATTACTTCTTCAACAGCTCCGCAAAGCATAGTTTTTGTACCTAAATCTACAACAGGTACATCTATTGGTTCATTACTAATAGCTGTGATGTCAATCCGTATTATTTTTTCAAGAACAACCTTATTGGTTGGAAGAAGCAATGTTACTTTAACTAACGGTTGTCTTCCGATAGCTTCGTAAAGGTCTTTTGCTGTTATTTTACCATCAGCGCTAAGTGTAGAATATTTATCATCCGATTGATTTACTTCATTGTCTCCGGAATTAGTTTTCCAGGCAACTTTTTCAAATTTATAAGACCAACCTTCGAATCCACTTTCATCCAAAGAAAATTTACTTCCATTAATGGTAATGTAATTTTTCAGCAAAGCTGCAATATCCAATGTTTGCCCTTTAACAACAGAGAAATCTCCAGGTAATGCCAAAATTGTAGCACTTCCTAATGATGTTGCAATTTGATCTAAAGCAACAGTTGGACATTTTGTCAAGTTAATTTCAGCACTGTTTTTTACTCTTACCAAATTAATTTGAGAGTTTGCATATATATCCGATTCATAGGCTTTAACGTAATCAGAATACATATAATCATCAGCTGTTAATGATTTATCGTTTTTGATACATAAAGACAAATATTTACCACCCAGTGTTTTTGTGAATGTAGTAGCATTTGTACCTGTTCTATCAACTTTAACAGTCAATACACCATTTGTTTTTGATTTGTCTTTAATGCTTAATAAAGAAGTAACATCTTTATCTCCGGCAGCTCTCAACATAGATGATTTTTCTGCAAAACCTGCTACAGTAAACCAATTAAGAGGAACACTTGTTGGATTAACCTTAAACTCAGCTTTAGCTGTTCCATAATATGGTTTTCCATCTAACAATGTAAGAGAAGGAAACCAAATTACAGGACTTCCAGAATTCTCAATTGTTGGAATAAAAGCCAAACTTGTTACAGTAAGTGATGCTTTTGGTAAGTTAATCACAGTCTTTGTTCCATCAGCAGAAGTTACATTTAAAACGTAATAATCTGCTTTTGTATCATCCACAATTATGAAACCACCATTCGCCGGAACTGCTGTTTGAGTAGTTTTTGTACCATTGATAGCCCAATAACCATCTATAATGGAAATTGTAGGAGATACTCCATCAGTACCATTTACACCGTCTTTTCCATTGGTGCCATCAGTTCCATTTACTCCATCTTTACCATTGGTGCCGTTTGTACCGTCAGTTCCATTTACACCGTCTTTACCATTGGTGCCGTTTGTACCGTCAGTTCCATTTACACCGTCTTTTCCATTGGTGCCATTTGTTCCATCAGTACCAACCGCTTTTACTCCGGTAGCCGCATCATTGATAAACCAATAACCATCTTTAATTGTAACAACAGCGGCTGCGCCATCAATACCATTGGTTCCGTTGGCTCCATCAATTCCATTAGCACCACTCTTAATTTCATAAGAAGTACCATCCGAATCTGTTACAATGATTCCGGTTGCAGAAGCATTGGCTTTAATACTTTGAATATATTTACCCGACGAAACTAATTGCTGAAGAGCTGCTATAGCTGAGGTATTAGCATCAATTTCTCCCTGCAAGCGATTAATGTCATCGTCATAATCTTTACTACAGCCTGCAACAAGCGCTGTTGTAAAAACAAAGAACAATCCCCATTTGAAGATTCCTCTACTAGAAAATTTTAAATTTTTCTTCATTACACAAAACATTTTAATTGTTAATTCAAACTTATTATGATAATTAAAAAAAGGATTTATTCCTCGAATATTAAAAAATAATGTACAATATTAATCAATTTGATTTCGCGAAATCAATATAATTAGTTTATTGTCAAATATTTAAAATTTACATTAAGTTGTATTCTAAAAGATATACTCATACAATACATTGGATATTAGGATGTGAATAAATTAAAAATAAAAAGAAGACAATTTCTCCTTTTGCCAGCACATTCATATTAATTATTGTAATTGCAAACATTAGCTTATCAATCGAATTTTAGCGTTTTTGTTTATTAAGATATTTTATATCCAATAAATCATAAAAAGCTCTACATTTGTCTCTAATATGTATTTTCCTAAAATGTTAAACCGTCTATAACAAGTTGTTTTGTATATATTTAATTTTTTTCTTAATAGCTTATATAGATTTGTTTTTAGTGAAAATCATTTTATAATCAAGTGAATGAATGAAGATAAGTACCCTAATGGATAATGTAATGTTAAGAGTAACTATTCAAGTGTTTACTCTTTTACTATACAATCGTTAGTGAAAAACAAACTTCCTTCACTTATTCGTATTTTTATTAATATTTTACAATATTTTTTTGCAAACATACAATATAAAATTGAAATATCAACATTTTATATGAAAAATATGCAAAAAAATAGCTTTTTTTACAATGAATAACTGGGAGCGATTAGAGAAAGTCATAAAATGGACAGGCTTATCTATCAATGCATTTTCTAAATCTATTGGATTAAAAAGATCTGAAAATTTATATCAAATAAAAAAAGGAAATAACTCGATTAGTAAAGATTTAGCTGAAATAATTACAATTAAATATTGTAATTTAAGTAAATCTTGGTTACTTACAGGGGAGGGGGCAATGTTTTTAAATTCATTGGAAGATGAGAACAGTAAATTTCCTAAGAAGAAGATACCTTATTACAATTATGATTTTTCTTTATTAGAATTTGATAATGAGGGAAGTCTTCCACTTCCTGAGGATTATATAGAAGTTCCAATGTTTACAAATTGCGATTTTGCAACTATTTGTGTTGGAGATTCCATGACACCCGAAATTCCATCTGGGGCTATTATCACTTTAAAAGAAATAGATATCGATTTACTCCTATCTGGAGAAATATATTATATCATTACCGATAAATACAGTACTATAAAATTTCTAAGGATAGTAGAAAATGATCAGTCAAAACTTCGTTTGATTCCTAAAAATAAGCAAGCGTACGATGAGACATTGTTAAATAAAGATTCTATCAAACGCTTATTTTTGGTTAAAGGTGTAATTTCCTCAAAAGTTTTATAAGCTAATATATGTATGATCTTTTTTATTCAAGGTAAGAGGTTTTATTTTTGACTTGAGAAAATAAACTGTATTTTTGCAAATGATACAAACACTTCTCTAATGTAATTTTAACTTTTTCTTTCAATGCCTTATACCCTCAATCTGAAAGGCGATTTAATCGATTTATCCACTCCTTTGGTGATGGGTATCTTAAATGTTACACCCGATTCGTTTTATCAAGAAAGTCGTTATCAAACAGAAGAAGTAATATTATCCCGAGCAAAGCAAATATTTTCGGAAGGCGGTTCCATTATCGATATTGGAGCTTACTCGTCTCGTCCTAATGCCGAGCATATCTCCGAAGATGAAGAAATGAAACGGCTATCATTTGCTTTAAATATTGTCTTAAAAGAATTCCCGGATGCAATTATTTCCATAGATACATTTCGTTCGAGTATTGCTAAGCGGTGTGTCGAAGAATTCGGTGTTGCACTTATCAATGATATATCAGGTGGAGAAATGGATAAAAAGATGTTTGAAACCATAGCAATGCTGCATGTTCCATATATTTTAATGCACATGCAAGGTACACCTCAAACCATGCAACAGCATACCACATACAATCATTTCATACAAGATATTTTCTTTTATTTTTCCGAGAAAATCAATCAATTGCAATTATTGGGGGTTAATGATATTATTATCGATCCGGGATTCGGATTTTCCAAGGATTTGAATCAGAATTACGAATTGATGAAATATTTACGTGATTTTCGTATATTTGACCATCCTTTATTAGTGGGAATATCACGAAAATCAATGATTTACAAATTGTTAAATTGCACGCCCGAAGAAAGCCTGAATGGAACAACCGTGCTGAATACAATAGCTTTATTATCAGGAGCGCATATTTTACGTGTTCATGATGTGAAAGAAGCTGCAGAATCAATAAAAATTTTTAAAAGTACTAATATATCTCAACCTTTTAATTCTTAATATTAAAAAAGAATGTTTATCCCGTTTGGAATAAAAGACGTACTGGATATATTCCTCGTAGCATTATCCTTATATTATATATACAGGTTGATGAAAATGTCGGGGGCATTTAATCTGTTTGTAGGAGTGCTTGCATTCATTGCAATTTGGGTCGTTATCACACACATATTGCAACTTCCGTTGATGGGAGCAATCCTTGACAAATTGGTAAGTGTGGGAGCGCTTGTATTAGTAATTCTTTTCCAAGACGAAATACGCCGTTTTCTTGTAGCGATAGGTTCTCATCGACGTTGGAGAGTTTTTGCGAGATTTTTTTCTCCAAAAAAAGAGTCGGTAAAAGATAAAACAGACGTAACATCTATCGTTTTGGCGTGTATGAATATGTCCAAATCAAAAACCGGAGCACTGATTGTTATTGAAAATGGAATCAGCTTAGAAACGTATGAAAAAACAGGGGAAAAAATAAATGCGGATGTAAAAACCCGTTTAATTGAAAATATCTTTTTTAAGAACAGTCCACTGCATGATGGTGCTATGATAATTGCCCGCGGACGAATAAATGCTGCAGGTTGCATACTTCCATTATCTCATAGTTCGAATATTCCGAAAGAATTAGGACTTAGACACCGCGCAGCTCTAGGTATTTCGCAAGAAACAGATGCCAAAGCTATTATTGTATCCGAAGAAACCGGAAAAATATCTGTAGCTTATCAAGGGCAATTAAATTTACGCCTAACGCCTGAAAACTTGGAACAATTCTTAATTTCGGAAATCTGAAAAAGTATATTTTGTATAATTGTTCTTATTTTACAAATAAATTACTTCGTTAATCTTTCAATTATACATAGATTTGCTTTTGAAAAATTTTGCGAATTAAAAAAAGAGGGTGTATATTTGCACTCCTAAAATAAGGAAATGCGAAAGTAGCTCAGTTGGTAGAGCATAACCTTGCCAAGGTTAGGGTCGCGGGTTCGAGTCCCGTCTTTCGCTCAAAAAAAAGCGGCGAAAAAAGTCGCTTTTTTAGATTTTATCAAGCCCGGATGGCGGAATTGGTAGACGCGCTAGTTTCAGGGACTAGTGTAAGTAATTATGTGCAGGTTCGAGTCCTGTTCCGGGTACAGGTTCGAATTTTATTTTAGATATGCCCAGGTGGTGGAATTGGTAGACATGCTACTTTGAGGGGGTAGTGAGGGTTACCTCGTGTGAGTTCGAGTCTCATCCTGGGTACAAAAAAAGACTGACAAATTTTGTCAGTCTTTTTTTATCTATGATGTAATTTTATTTTTTATCATCATCAGGTGCTATAAAATCTGCAGCCTTCGATCTTGCATCTTTAATTTTGTCTTTAGCTATTTCTGTCAAATCATCTACTTTATCACCGGCCTTATCAGCCCAATCGCCAATAACTTCGGTAGCCTTTTCCGTAAAGTCTTGCGCCTTATGAGTAAAGGAATCTAACTTTTCTTTAGCTGACTCAGATAGTGTTTTTGCCTTCTTTTTAAGAAAATCATCCCAATCAGGTTCTATTCCGTTTTCATTCAGATATTCTTTTACACAAGCAATGGTTTGAATAGCTTGTTCATAAGTCAAACCAACTTCATTTTGCAGTTTTGTTATTAATTTTTCCATAAAGCGCTTTATTTAAATTGTTTATATTCTAATCTACAATCTGCTTACACTTTTTTAAATCCTAGAAATTAATATTGTAATCTGAAGTTGACTTATACTATTATGTTGTCTTTTACTTGAATGTAGCCTTATAAAGTAAAGTCTCCATTGTTTTTGTTAAATCATTACCGGAAGAAGAGTCTGAATTTTGTCTGACAATTCTGATCTCCAATAATTCTCCTTTATGTTCGGTAATAAAATAGTCAATAACATAATATTCAACTTCAGCTGATAATACATACCATTTTTGTCCTTTTATCGTACAAGTTCCGGCTCGTTTTACACTGTTTTCAACATGACATTCAAAAGGAGTATAAGCTTTACTAAAATATTGTTCGGCTGTTAATTTATCCTCATTTGCTGGCATCCATAATATACAGTAATCGCCATTACTTGAACTCGTTACCAATCCGGCATAGAAGTCCATTTGGCTTGCAATATCAGATTCCGGATCCTTTTTCAAAGTAACTTCATATTTTCCTTTTTTCTCTTTTACACCTGAATCTTCATCTCCGGAAGGATAAACCTGTACATTATCTAAATAAGGAACAGCAATTGTGGCACTCATATCTACAATTGTGCATTCCACTGTTTTCACGTTTTTAATGGAAGCGTTTTTCTCTAAATTAACTTCCTTCAAATTCAGGCTTGCATAAGATATTGGTTTTATATTAACAAACTCGCCAAGCGATTGTTCATAATTGCCAACCAACGCAAGTCCTTCTTTTTGAGCATCATCAAAATGGATTTGGGAAATAATTGTCGATATATCATCCATCCTTTCGGTAGTAACATCAGCAAAGGTGAATACAGCCGAATAATTCTTAGAAGGTATAATTGCTACAATTGTTGGCATAGATGGAGATCCAAATACATGTATTGTCGAAGGAATTCCATCTATTGGATAAGAAAAACTTCTATGACATTCTTCCTTGTATGTTTCGGAAAAGGAAGAAATAAGATTTTCAACAAATTCAGGATTGTCATTCTTGGTAAAACTGTATTTCATACTGAAATCTTTTGTCCAAAAGGTTCCGACAGTACCTTCCTCCGAAAATTCATCCAATGTTCCGTAAGCAGCTAATAAAGTTGTAGCCTCATTTATTTTAATTTTAGGAGCCCAAATTTCGGCACTGGCATCAAATGGAATTACAAATGTAAAGCCTAAACTTGGGTAATATGTACTATCTTTAGCATAGTACTGTATAGAATGATTATTTCTCGAATATTGAGAATATTCATCCGAATAACCATATTCGGTTTTACAAGCAGCGATTAAATCCCGGCAAGCTTGCTTTTCTTTTTCGTCTTTACTTAAAATTCGAAAGGTAAGAACTTTATTTTCAGTAATATTTTGATAAGATTCTACTTTTTCTTCCTCAAGTTGGTCTATTTTGTGAAAATTCCCAAAGTCTGAAGTAATGGTCGAATTATCAATTTGGTCTGCGCCGTAAGCAGTCATACGTAATTCCAAACAAGCTTTTTGATTGTCGGGCAATGCAAATAATATACTGCTTGATTTACTGATCGAATCAAGCGAAACGGAGTAACGAACGTTGGATGAAATAGTTAAAGATGCATCCTTTGTATTCAAATAAGGAACCTGAAATCCCCAATTTGCAGGGACAGGAAAACTTAAACTGTAGTTTTCCAAATAAAAATTATAATCGTAAGGCAAGTGTATAAAAGCTTTTGATCCTGTAATTTGGGATTGTGCTTGTATACAAAGAAAACAGAATGCAATGAAAGATGCTACTCGTTGTAAGGTTTTCATTATAAATTGTTTATTGGTGATTGTTTAATTGTTTGATAAATAGATAAAAACGAATATTATTGTTGCCTCATGTCTTCTAAGGCTTTATCCAAGTATTTTATTTCCGTAAAATTAGCTGTAAAACCATCGCCTCTGGATCCATGAGCTGCAAAACCGACTTTGAGGATTCCTGTTAATTCTAGTCGAAAATGACGGATTAATTGCCACTTAGCATCATCCGGAGAATAGAAAAACGAGAATTCCTCTCCTTTTCTTACAATAGACATATAAGCATAAGAACTCGTAGAAAGAGAATTGCAATCATCGGAATATTTCCGGGTTACAACAGAAACAATAGTGGGTATTTTTTCAACTGAATTTTCGTAACAAAATTTTGCCCACAAATTTTCATCTTGATAAACAACCAATGCAGCCACATCATAAATACTTTGCAAATTACCACTTACTTTTGCTTTCAAGGTAAAATCACCTTTAGGTTCAAATAATAACATAGGAGCATCCTGCACTTTATAAATGCCATTCGGATTGTTGAAAAGGTTTGTTTTTCCTTTTGCTGAAATTCGTATTAGAGAGTCATTTGCAATAAAAGACACCGGATTGTTTTTTATCTCTATCGGATAAGGAATCTCATTTATTCGAACGGTTTGCGCCTTTAAAAATATAGGAGCAAATAATAAAACAAATAAAATACAACTTGTTGATTTTTTGAAAAATGTATTTTTCATTTCAATTTTTTAAGTTGGGAATAATGAAAAAGTAGCTTGCAAATGTAGTTATTAGTCAAAGATTTCAATCATTATTTTTAAAATAAAAATTTGTTTTTTTATTGATATCCATTTATATAAAATGAAGATTCTATCAGAATTGTCTTAATTTTGCGTTTATTATCCTATAATCAAATGCATTTATCATGTATAAAGATCTTATAAATAAAAAACAAAAGCTTTCGGTAATCGGATTAGGGTATGTTGGTTTACCTTTGGCGTTGGAGCTTGCCGGACGTTTTTCTGTAATTGGTTTTGATATTAATGAAGATCGATTAGCAAAAATGCGCAAAAAAGTAGATCCGGGAAAAGAACTAACTGTTGATAAATTTGAAAATAAAGATATTGTTTTTACATCATCATTGAATACATTAGCCGAAGCAACTTTCCATATTATTACAGTTCCTACACCTATCAATGAATTTAATCAACCTGATTTAAATCCTTTATTAAGCGCCTCCGAGACAGTTGGAGAAATCCTGAAAAAGGGAGATTATGTTGTGTACGAATCAACTGTTTATCCCGGATGTACAGAAGAAGAATGCATTCCTGTTTTGGAGAAAATATCCGGATTGAAAGCAGACATAGATTTTAAATTCGGATATTCTCCCGAACGGATAAATCCCGGCGATAAAATTCATACGTTAAAAAACACGATAAAGATAGTTTCAGGATGTGATGAAGAAGCGCTGAATGAGATTGCAAATGTATATTCTTCAATTGTTGAAGCTGGAGTTCACAAAGCTGCAAATGTAAAAGTAGCTGAGGCTGCCAAAATTATTGAAAATACGCAACGGGATGTAAATATTGCCTTGATGAACGAATTATCCATTATTTGCAATAGATTGAATATTAATACATACGAAGTTCTTGAAGCTGCCAAGACCAAATGGAATTTTTTGGATTTTTCTCCAGGATTGGTTGGTGGACATTGCATCGGAGTTGACCCTTATTATCTGGCACACAAAGCGATGTCATTAAAATATCACCCGCAGATGATCAATGCCGGACGATATATCAATGACTCGATGGGCGGCTATATCGGCAAAAAGATTGTGAAGAAGATGATTGAATCTGGTGATAAAAAGCATATACGCCGAGCGCTTATCATGGGATTTACATTCAAAGAAAATGTTGCAGATGTAAGAAATTCGAAAGTTGCAGATATTGTAAAGGAGCTGCATGATTACAATGTAACGACTGACATAATGGATATTCATGCAAATCCTTCCGACGTAAAAAAAGAATACGGGTTCGAATTAGCAGATCAACCTTCGGGAAAATACGACATTATTATTGTTGCCGTCGCTCATAAAGAATACAGAAATTTAGATGAATCATATTTTCAAAATATTGGGACAGAAAAAACCATCTTTGTAGATATAAAAGGATTATATCGAAATAGGATTAAAAGGCTGATATACTGGTCGTTGTAACTTGAATTATTTCAACACTATTCTGTTTTCCTAAAATGCTTGTCACAAGTATTAATTAAAGATATAAGCTATGAAAAATAAAATCCAACTAATAGGACTTTTTGTATTATTCTTTCCAGTTTCTGTTTTTTGTCAGGATCGGAACTATGATCAGGAGCTTATGGACTTGTTACAAGGTGGAAAATGGTTTGAATCCATGGATTATTACGAATATAACAAGGAAAATATTAAAGAAGACCTTGTATTATCATCTTATAACGCTACAACATATAAGGTCTTAAATAAGCCGGAAGATGCGATTGAAGCGTATAATCTTTTATTGAAAAAATATGGGAATAGTATTGGTAGTATTGGTAAACTATTATTTCTCACATCCTTAAGAGGCTGTTATAAAGATGTACAGGACTATAAAAAAGTGGTTGCAATATGTGATAGCATTATTTATGTATATAAGACAGATACATCTCTAGCATCCAAAGAGATTCTTGATTCTGCAATAGATGAAGTGAAAGAATATAAATCATTTTACCTCAATTTGCCTACTATAACTAAAATAAACCGAAAGATAAACCGGGATATTTCCAACCAAATATCTTTTCAAAATGACAAATATGGTTTAACTTTCAATTCAAAACTAAATGGGCATGAAGTAACAACTTTGTTTGATACCGGGGCAGAACATCTTTTTATGGACAAATATATGGCTGATAGGATTGGAATTAAGATAATTTCATCTGATACGGTTCTTATGAATGGTTATTTGGGAAGTGCAGGTATGATGGGTGTTTTAGATTCAATGGAGGTAGCTAATATAGCCTTGTATAATGTTCCGGTTTTTGTAAATGCTAATAAAAGTAGCCTTTCAATTAACAAAATTGAAGATGAAAATATGATTCATATAATAGATTCTGCATTCAATTCTTTTGATGTGGTATTAGGCATGTCTGCCATAAAAATGCTTAATAGTATTGAGTTTGATTTTGAGAAAAAAGAGAGTTTTGTATGGTATAGGAATTACAGATTCTTATTTATATTTGAATCCGGATGATTTAATTATTTATGTAAATGATACACCCATCAATTTCAAGGATAACTGTATGATACCGGAAGATGTATATATGAATCCAGAAAACAGTAAGGAGGATAGGATATATATCGGACATGAGATTTTTCAAAATAAAAAAAGAGCAATATTTGATTTCAACAATATGTTTTTCTCCGTAGAATGAACATAAAAAGAATACAGTTAGATTTTTATTTTCACACAGTTAACAGAATTTCAATCAATTCAATAAAAAGTGTAAATTGCAGACCATCAAAGGTGTAATTATGATAGAATTGTTCTAATTTTGACCTTATTAAAAAACTTCAAAAAACTAATAGTATGAATGCGAAGATTTACCTCATTTTTTGTTTTTCTTTAATTATGAGCGTTATGAATGCACAAGATTTTGATAAAGACAGCTTCAAAACGAAATCGGGAAAAGAGTTGAATATTTACTTTATCAAGCATGCAAGTTTGTTAATCAACTACGATAATTATTTGATATATGTAGATCCCGTTTCGATGTTTGCAGATTACAGTGTGCAACCCAAAGCCGATTTGATACTGATTACGCACGAACATGCCGACCATTTCGATCCAAAACCCATCGAAGCATTAAAAAAGAAGGGTACAAAAATCATTGAAAACGAATCCGTACATCAAAAATTACAAGAAGGCGAAGCAATGAAAAATTGGGATACACTTAAGGTGGAACCGTTCCTTCAAATAGAGGCAACTCCAGCCTATAACACAACTCCCGGAAGGGAAATGTACCATCCGAAAAATAGAGATAACGGATATATCCTGAATATCGACGGAATGCGAATTTATATTGCCGGGGACACAGAAGACATTCCTGAATTACAATCAATAAAAAATATAGATATTGCATTTTTACCTGTAAACCAACCTTATACAATGACTGTAGAACAAGCTGTTCGTGCAGCAAAAGGTGTCAATCCGAAAATTTTATATCCTTATCATTATGGCAATACCAATGTTGAGGAGATTAGAGATCAATTAAAAGATGATTCCGGAATTGATGTAAGAATCAAGCAAATGCAATGAAAGATAAAAGATAAAAAGTAAAAGGTAAAAAGTTATATGCATGAATAAATTGATAAGTAACTGTTTATAATTAAATAGCATATACTTCTTACTTACGACCAAGATGTAATAACTATTTATTGTGAAATTAATATGAATAGTTACTGAATTTATTAAGTTGTTGATTAATAATTGCTTGTTGTTGAATTTAATTAGACTGCTTTTATAGATTACTTGCCCGCCTTTTACTTTTTACTTTTTACCTTTTACTTTATTTTGTTTTTTATTCAAAAACTAATTTGATAATTAGAAGAATAGCCTTAATTTTGCAAGCTTAATTTTTAAAGTAAGATTTAATTTAATCATATAACATTTCGATAGATGAAGGTTTCAGAACAAAAGATTGACGATGTAAATTCAATTATCAAGGTAGAAGTAGAGAAGAATGATTATCAGGCTAATGTAGATAAGTCGTTACAACAATTCCGTCAGAAAGCGAATATTCCTGGATTTCGCCCAGGTAAAATTCCTGCAGGATTGGTAAAAAAGATGTATGGAAAATCTGTTTTAGCAGAAGAAATCAACAAACTCGTTTCCAAAAATTTATTCGACTATATTAAAGAAAACAAGTTGAATGTTTTGGGAGAACCGCTACCAAACGAAACCGAACAAAAAGAACTTGATTTCGATACACAAGAAGATTTCGACTTTTTATTTGATGTTGGTATAGCTCCGAAAATGGATATTACATTATCTAAAAAAGGAGATAAAGTAAACTACTACAAAATAAAAGTAGACGACGATTTACTTGATAAACAAGTGAAATCATACACCGGACGTTATGGAACACATGAATCTGTAGACGACAAGGTGGATGAAAAGGATATGGTCAAAGGGCTTTTAAGCGAACTGGATGAAAATGGGATTGTAAAAGCTGATGGAATTTCAGTTGAAAGTGCTGTTTTAATGCCTGCTTATATAAAAGATGAGGAAGAAAAAGCTAAATTCATCGGAGCAAAAAAAGGCGACAAAATCACAATGAATCCTAATAAAGCTTACAGTGGAAACGAAGGTGAAATCTCCTCTTTATTGCAAATTGCAAAAGAAGAAGCTGCCGGTATAACCGGAGATTTCTGTTTTGAAATAGCTGATATTACACGATACAAAGATGCCGAAATCGGACAAGAGCTTTTTGATAAGGCTTTTGGTGAAGGTGTCATTACGACAGAGGCTGACTTTATGGCAAAAGTAAAAAGCGATTTGGAAAATCAATTTGCCGACGATAGTGATTATAAATTTATGCTTGATGCCAATAAATACTTAATCGAAAAAGTTGGTCAATTACAATATCCGGATGCATTTCTGAAACGTTGGTTACTTGCAACGAATGAAAAAAGTACTTCCGAAGACATCGAAAAAGATTATCCCAATACAATCAAAAGTCTTACTCGCCATTTAATCCAAGAGCAATTATTGAAAGATAATGACATCAAAGTGGAAGAAGCCGATTTAATTGAAATGGCAAAAAAAGTAACCCGGATGCAGTTTGCAAATTACGGTCTTACAAATATTCCGGATGAAATGCTCGAAAATTATGCCAAAGAAATGTTGAATAAGAAAGAATCGGCACAAAATTTGATTAATAGGTCTGTAGAAGAAAAATTGACTCAATTCATAAAAGAGAATGTATCTTTAAAAGAAAAAGAAGTTTCTTTGGATGAATTCAACAAGCTCTTTACAGAAGATATGAATGCAGATAAAGAATAATCTGAGAAAGTCTTTTCAATAAATTCAATAGGAATAAGGAGAGGCTTTATTAGTTTCTCCTTATTTTTTTATACTGAAAAGATTAAACAAAAACCAAATCAATATCAACTTAACAACAAATTAATTATGAACGATTTCAGGAAATATGCAACCGGACATTTGAATATGAATGGTCTTGCACTTGATAAATATGTAGATATAACCAGTAGTTATATTTCTCCATCTATTTTGGAAGAACGTCAATTGAACGTTACACAAATGGATGTTTTTTCGCGATTGATGATGGATCGTATTATTTTCCTTGGTACACAAGTAGATGATTATACGGCAAATGTTATTCAAGCACAATTATTATATTTGGATTCTTCCGATCCTGGAAAAGACATTTCTATTTACATAAATAGTCCCGGTGGCTCTGTTTATGCAGGATTGGGGATTTACGACACAATGCAGTTTATCAGTAGTGATGTTTCAACAATCTGTACAGGTATGGCAGCATCAATGGCGGCTGTTTTGTTGGTAGCAGGAGCTAAAGACAAGCGTTTTGCATTAAACCATTCCCGCGTTATGATTCATCAACCGATGGGTGGTGCGCAAGGACAAGCTTCGGATATCGAAATTACTGCCAGGGAAATTCAGAAATTGAAAAAAGAATTATATACAATCATTGCAACTCATTCGGGAAATGATTTTGATAAAATTGAAAAAGACTCCGATCGTGATTATTGGATGACATCTTTGGAGGCCAAAGAATACGGAATGATTGACGATGTTTTGAAGAAAAACAATATTTTAACAAAGTAATAGATAAAAGGGTAAAAGGCATTTTTTTTGCCTTTTACCTTTTACTTTTTACCTTTTACCTTAACACAATATGAGTAGAACGACTGATAAATGTAGCTTCTGTGGAAAAAGCGGACGAGATGTGAATATGCTAATCGAAGGGCTACATGGTTATATATGCGATAGTTGTGCTTTAATGGCGTATGATATCGTAAAGGAATCGGAAAAGGAGTCGCGCAAAACATCCGGATTCAAACTTTCTAAAAAAGATTTGCCAAAACCAACAGAGATAAAGACATTTCTCGATCAATATGTTATTGGGCAAGATAATGCGAAAAAATATTTATCTGTAGCTGTCTATAATCATTACAAACGGCTATTGCAAAAGGACATGCAAGCTGATGATGTAGAGATCGAAAAATCAAACATTATTATGGTTGGTTCTACAGGAACTGGTAAAACCTTGTTAGCTCGTACCATTGCTAAAATGCTGCACGTTCCCTTTACAATTGTTGATGCGACTGTTCTTACAGAAGCTGGTTATGTAGGGGAAGATATCGAAAGTATTCTTACCCGATTGTTGCAAGTCGCCGATTATAAGGTTGATGCAGCTGAGCAGGGAATCGTTTTTATAGATGAAATTGATAAAATTGCCCGTAAAAGCGACAATCCGTCTATTACCCGAGATGTGAGTGGCGAAGGGGTTCAGCAAGGATTATTGAAATTGTTGGAAGGTTCGGTTGTAAATGTTCCTCCTCAAGGAGGACGTAAACATCCTGACCAAAAGATGATTCCTGTCGATACAAAAAACATTTTGTTTATTTGTGGCGGAGCTTTTGATGGGATAGAGAAAAAAATAGCCATGCGGATGAATACCAAGGTTGTTGGATATACTGCAAATAAAGGATTAGGTCATATTGAACGTGAAAATATGCTGCAATATATTACGCCACAAGATTTAAAATCATTCGGACTTATACCTGAAATTATTGGACGTCTGCCTATATTAACTTATTTGAATCCATTGGATAGAAATGCTTTAAGGGCTATTCTTACCGAACCTAAGAATTCAATTGTTAGGCAATACACCAAACTATTTGGAATGGATGATGTAACATTGAAAATTGATAGCGATGTTTTTGAATTTATTGTAGATAAAGCTATCGAATTCAAATTGGGTGCACGCGGGCTTCGTTCTATAGCCGAAACAATAATGATGGATGCGATGTTTGACATTCCATCGACGAATCAACAAGAATTACACATTACACTTGATTATGCCAAAATAAAATTGGGAAAAGCCAATTTTGATGGACAACAAGTAGCTTGATTTGAAGCAGTAAGAAGTAGTTAAATGTAATTATTATAGATTTAAAAAAAACCGCCAATGATGGAAAATCCTCATTGGCGGTTTTTAATATTCAACTATTATAGAAATAGCTTCGGTTATTCGATATTCTGATACCTTCTGATACCTTCCGGTGCCTTCCGATAACTTCTTCTATTTGCAATTATTTTTTCCACAATTTTTCCATTTGTTCCAATGTCTTGCCTTTTGTTTCAGGAACTATTTTCCAAATAAACAATGCAGCTAAAATAGCCATTGCTCCATAGATCCAATAAGAAAATCCATGATGGAAATTATCAACCAGATATTGGTTTTTATTCATCATTGGGAAAGTCCATGAAACTAAAAAGTTAGATACCCATTGTGCTGCAACGGCAATAGACATAACGCTTGAACGAACCGAATTCGGGAAAACTTCTGCCAACATAACCCAGCAAACAGGTCCCCAAGACATGGCAAACCCAGCTGTGTAAGTCAACATAAACAATAATTTTACTCCACCAGGAAAATCAGAATTAAATGCTGTACCCAAACCTAACATAGAAACAGCCATAATAAGTGCTCCGATAATCAAAAGCGGCCTTCTTCCGAATTTGTCAACAGTAAAGATTGCCAATACAGTAAAAGACAAATTGATAATTCCGACAATGATTGTTTGGAATAATGCAGAATCTGTTCCAGAACCCATACTTTTAAATATCTCCGGAGCATAATAAAGTACAACATTTATACCTACAAACTGTTGGAAAGCAGACAATAATACACCAACCATGATGATGGCAAACCCGTATGAACGAATTGGTGCTATCAAAGAAATTGCAAAACTTCCAATTAATGATATTTCGAATGCACTTGTATTTCCAGCATATTTCAAGGAGATAAAGGAAATAACAAACAACGTAATCCAAATTACCATAAAACGGTAGTATGGACGTAAAGATGCATTTTCGGAAGAAAAACTTCCTTTTATTTCTTCTACTTCTTTTTGAGCTTTTATTTTTCCTACTAATTTTGATAAAACTCCTTCTGCTTTTTCTGTTTTTCCATTCATTACCAACCATCTCGGCGTTTCAGGAACGAAGAACAAAAAGACTAAAAATAATACTGCAGGAATAACCTCTGATGCAAACATCCATCTCCAGCCTATTTGGTGCAACCATCCGGCATCTCCGCTTTTTGCAATGCCATAGTTTACAAAATAAACAACAAGCATACCAAAGATAATGGCAAACTGGTTCCAAGAAACCAAATTACCGCGCTTTTCGGGAGGAGCAACCTCGGCTATGTACATCGGAGATACCATAGACGCGATACCAACTCCAAATCCACCTATAATCCGGTATATGACAAATAAGTTTATAAATGTATGATCTCCGGTTCCCGGCATTCCAATGAATATTTCCGGCCATGCCGAACCAATAGCCGACCATAAGAAGAAAATGGCTGCCAACATCAATGATGGCCTACGTCCATATTTCTGACTAAGCCAACCGGCAACAGAAGCTCCAATTACACAGCCAATCAGAGCACTACTAACAACAAATCCTTCTAACGCATTCGCCTGATCAAGCGGAAGCCCTAAAGGTTCAATAAAGAACATTCTCAGTGATTCAACTGTCCCAGAAATAACTGCTGTATCGTAACCGAACAACAGACCTCCAAGGGTTGCAACCAAGGTTATTCCAAAAATATAAAATTTATTTACTTCATTTTTCATGATAAAAGAGTTTGAAGTTAAGAAGTTCGAAGTTCGAAGTTTGAAGTTTGAAGTTCGAAAAAAAAATTTATTCAAACTTCAAACTTCTTTATCCAAACTTCTTCTTTAGATATACATATTTACAATAGCTTCGTACAATTCTTGTTTTCCGCTGATTTGTTTTGGTTCGCCATTTGCTTTCGCATAAGCAACCAAGTCTTCCAATCTCATTTTACCTTCTTCGAATTCTTTTCCTTTTCCCGAATCGAAAGAAGCATAACGTTCTTTGAACATTTTACAGTAAGGAGATTCGTTTAGCATAGCTGCAGCGCTCTCTAATGCGCGAGCCATTACGTCCATAGCTGCAATATGAGCAATGAAGATATCTTCCAAATCGGTCGAGTTACGACGGGTTTTTGCATCGAAATTTGTTCCACCATTACCTAAACCACCATTGCGGATGATTTGCATCATAGCCTGAACTAATTCAAATTGATCAATCGGGAATTGGTCGGTATCCCATCCGTTTTGATAATCACCACGGTTAGCATCGATAGAACCCAACATTCCATTATCCACAGCAACAGCCAATTCGTGTTCGAAAGTATGTCCTGCCAATGTAGCGTGGTTTACTTCGATATTTACTTTGAAGTCTTTTTCCAATCCGTGAGCTTTTAAGAATCCGATAACTGTCTCAGTATCTACATCATATTGATGTTTTGTAGGTTCCATTGGTTTCGGTTCAATCAGGAAAGTCCCTTTGAATCCTTTAACACGA
Source organism: Bacteroidales bacterium (assembly GCA_031553395.1). Taxonomy (GTDB): domain Bacteria; phylum Bacteroidota; class Bacteroidia; order Bacteroidales; family WRGA01; genus WRGA01. Next base: position 103,832 of record JAVBLR010000009.1, read on the forward strand.
GCATAATCACGAGCAGCTTTCAACATTTGAGCCAAGTGATCTTTTTCGCGTTTTTGGTCGGTATTTAATAAAGACATATAACCTTCGCGGCCACCCCAGAATACATAATTTGTTCCACCTAATTCAATTGTTGCATCAATCGCATTTTTAATTTGAACGGCAGCGCGGGCAACTACATCAAAGTTGGGATTGGTTGCAGCTCCATTCATATAACGTTCGTGGCTGAATACATTTGCTGTTCCCCATAATAATTTAATACCTGTTTCAGCTTGTTTTTTCTTAGCATACACAACAATTTCTTTCAAATCGGCTTCGTATTGTTCGATAGAATCAGCTTCTGCAACCAAATCCACATCATGGAAACAATAGTATTCAATACCTACTTTTTGCATAAATTCGAATCCTGCATCCATTTTGTCTTTTGCTGCTTGAATTCTATCCGAACTGCTTTTCCACGGAAATGTTTTAGTACCGCCTCCAAATGGGTCATCTCCTTCTGCGCAAAGTGTGTGCCACCACGCCATAGAGAATTTAAACCAATCTTTCATTTTCTTGCCATTTACCATTTTCTCAGCATCATAATAACGGAATGCTAACGGATTTTTGCTTGAAGTTCCTTCGAACTTGATTTTCCCAATGCCGGGAAAGAATTCTTTTGTTGACATAAGATTTAATTTTTTATAAATGATTAATACAGTTTATTTTATAAATGATTTCCATTGATTATAGGCAGCTTGATATTGCTCAATTTTTGCTTTTTCAGGCTCGATAACTGCCAGTTTTTCAAGAGAAGCGAATGCTTCTTTATTGGAAGCATAAATTCCAACACCAATTCCTGCTGCTTTTGCAGCGCCTGCTGCTCCATCCGTATCATACAATTCGATAGTCGCTCCACTGATACTTGCTAATGTTTGGCGGAAAATCGGACTGAAGAACATATTTGCATTACCTGCACGGATTACATTAATATCCATTCCCATTCCTTTCATAATTTCCATCCCGTATTGGAAAGAAAATACAATACCTTCCTGTGCTGCGCGAATAATATCGGCTTTCCCATGCGTATTGAAGTTAATTCCATGAATGGAACAACCAACTTCTTTGTTTTCCAAAATGCGTTCAGCTCCATTTCCGAAAGGAATAATCGAAATGCCTTTACTTCCTATCGGAGATTGACTTGCCAATGTATTCATATCGTTGTAACTGATACCTTCGGAAACAACATTTCTTTTAATCCACGAGTTCAAAATCCCTGTTCCATTGATACATAAAAGAACGCCTAATCGGGTTTGATTTGCTGTATGATTTACATGGGCAAATGTATTTACACGAGATTTCGGGTCGTAATTTACTTGTCCCAATACTCCATAAACAACTCCGGAAGTTCCTGCAGTTGAGGCAATTTCTCCGGGATTGAACACATTCAATGAAACTGCATTATTCGGTTGGTCACCAGCGCGATACGTTACTGGCGTCCCTTCTTTTAATCCTAATTCTTTAGCAGTTACCGCAGAAACTGTTCCTTGTATTCCAAAAGTTGGTTTGATTTCAGGAATAAAACCCTTGTTGAATCCGAAATAATTCATTACTTCATCCGATAACTTATTTTCCTTGAAATCCCAGAAAATTCCTTCCGAAAGACCTTCTACAGTAGTGACAATATCGCCTGTTAATTTCATTCCGATATAATCACCGGGAAGCATCAATTTATCTATTTTTGCATAAATTTCGGGTTCGTTTTCTTTTACCCAAGCTAATTTAGCCGCAGTAAAATTTCCCGGAGAATTTAATAAATGAGATAAACATTTTTCTTCTCCAATGGTTTTGAATGCTTTTTCTCCATAAGGAACTGCACGACTGTCGCACCAGATAATGGAGGGGCGTAAAACCTTTTGATCTTTGTCAACCAAAACCAATCCGTGCATTTGCCATGAAATTCCGATGGCCTTGATTTCTTCTCCATTAACACCTGACTTTTTCAGAATGGATTCGTGAGCCAATTTTAAGTTTGTCCACCAAGACTCAGGATCTTGTTCTGCCCAGCCTGCTTTTTCAGCATGAATTGTCATTTCTACTTTCGGAAAAAAATCCGAGGCAATAATTTTTCCACTCAAAGCATCAACCAAGCATGCTTTAACTGATGAACTTCCTATGTCGTAACCTAATAAATACATGGGATTTGTTATTTGTTGTTAGTTATTTGTTATTCATTTATTTTGGAATATTCAAATACTTGCTTTCCTCTTATTATATAAGACTCTATCGAACTTATAATAACGTGCTGCCCGATGGGAAACGCCTTCTTGCTTTTCATCCAAAGGAACGATATATTCCATTCCGGCTATTTTTTTGTGAAAATTCCGAACATCATATTGTTTGTGATAAATAGCTTCGTAAAGCTTACGTAGTTCTGAAGCTATAAATTTAGTCGGAAGTAATTCAAATAATATAGAAGGTTCGTTTTCAACCCAATTCTGAATTTCCGTCAAAGCTTCTTCCACTATTCTATTATGGTCAAAAGGCATTTGTGGCAACTCACTAACCGGACACCAATCTACCGTTTTATATTTGGATACATTATTCAGTTTCCGGTTAATTTTACATAACGACAAATAAGCAATCGTTATCAACCGGTCTATTTTATTATGGTAAGCAATTTCCAGCCAGGCAACATCTTCGGGATTGGATGTTCGTTGAGGAGAAGTAAAACTTTTGAACTGTTTTAAGGTCATTTTCCGGATACCCGTTAATTCGTTGAGAACACGATAAGTGGCCTCATCGGCATCTTCCTGTTGATAGATCAAACTACCGGGAAGTTTAAGGCCTTCTCCATTGAATGTAGGAGTGTTACGTTGTACTAACAAAACATTCAATGAATTTTTATCGAACCCAAAAACCACACAATCAACCGACACATATGTGCGCATGAATTGAGTATCAAAAAGTTCCGTTTCCATTTTGCTTCTGATGATATTAGATGATACAAATATATTAAATGCTTTTTACAAAAGCAATAAATTTAAGATATTTTTAATGTAATTATTTATATATCAAAATATTATATATCATATAGAATACAATATGGATATAGAATGCATATCGTCGAAAATACAATATAGAAAGGCGTCAAAGTAATAGCAATATCTTTTTTTAACTTATAAAATTTTACAGTAAGCAGATAGACAAAAAAGCCATTCCTAAAATCAAGGAATGGCTTTTTTGAAAATTGGGTTATATACTTATTTCTATTCAATTGCAGCCTGAGCAGCTGCCAATCTTGCAATCGGCACACGGAAAGGAGAACAACTTACATAGTTTAATCCTACTCTATGGCAGAATTTAACAGATGAAGGTTCGCCACCATGTTCACCGCAAATACCGCATTTCAAATCCGGTTGAATTTCGCGGCCTCTTTCGGTTGCCATTTGTACCAATTGTCCAACACCTTTTTGGTCTAATACGGCAAATGGATCGTTTTTCAAGATTCCTTTATCAATATACATTGGTAAGAATTTGGCAACGTCGTCGCGGCTGTAACCGAATGTCATTTGAGTCAAGTCGTTTGTTCCAAATGAGAAGAATTCGGCAGCAGTAGCAATTCTGTGAGCAGTCAAAGCAGCACGAGGAATTTCAATCATTGTCCCGACTTTATAATCGATTTTTTCTTTTCTTTCTACGAATACCTTTTCGGCTGTTTCATCAATGATTTTCTTTTGAGCAAGAAACTCGTACAAAATACCGGTTAAAGGCACCATGATTTCAGGGAATGTTTGTACTCCTTTTTTCTTTAAATCAAGAGCTGCTTCTAATATAGCACGTGTTTGCATTTCTGTGATTTCGGGATATAAGTTACCCAAACGACAACCACGAAGTCCCAACATTGGATTTTGCTCCAATAAGCCTTCTACACGAGAATGAATTTCTTCGAATGAAATGCCCATTACTTTTGCCATTTCCTGTTGTCCTTTTTCATCATGAGGAACAAACTCATGCAAAGGAGGGTCTAACAAACGAACCGTAACCGGAAGTCCGGCCATTGCTTCGAAAATTCCGGTAAAATCTTCCCGTTGAAGTGGAAGTAATTTTGCCAATGCTGAACGGCGTCCGTTTTCGTCTTTTGCCAAAATCATTTCGCGCATGGCAACAATTTTATCTGCTTCGAAGAACATGTGTTCTGTACGGCAAAGACCAATACCTTGAGCACCGAAACTGCGAGCTACTTGCGCATCTTTTGGAGTATCTGCATTTGTGCGAACTGACAATTTTGCATATTTATTAGTTAACTCCATTAATTTAACAAAGTCTCCGCTTAATTCAGCTTCCTGAGTTTCAATTTTTCCTGCGTATACCAAACCGGTTGAACCATCCAATGAAATCCAGTCGCCTTCTTTCAACGCAGTTCCGTTTACATTCATCGTTTTGGCTTTGTAATCAATTTGTACACCATTAGCGGCAGATACACAACATTTACCCATTCCACGTGCAACAACGGCAGCGTGAGAGGTCATACCTCCACGAGCAGTCAAGATACCTTCGGAAACTGTCATACCGCGCAAGTCTTCGGGAGATGTTTCGATACGGCAAAGAACCACTTTCTCACCGCGATTAAACCATTCTTCGGCATCATCGGCATGGAAAACAACTTTTCCTGTAGCAGCTCCCGGAGAAGCAGGTAGTCCTTTTGTTATATAATTTGCAGAAGCCAATGCCGATTTTTTGAAAATCGGGTGAAGTAATTCATCTAATTTCTCTGCTTCCTGACGTTTCAATGCTGTTTTTTCATCGATAATACCTTGAGCAAGCATGTCCATAGCAATTTTTACCATGGCAGCGCCTGTGCGTTTACCGTTACGGGTTTGCAACAACCAAAGTTTACCATCTTGAATAGTAAACTCAAGATCTTGCATATCTTTGAAATAATCTTCGAGTTTCTGTTGAGTTTCAATCAAATCTTTTGCACATGCAGGAAGCGCTTCTTCCAACGAGGGATAGTTGGCTGCACGATCTTCTTCGCTGATACCTTGTTGAATTGCCCAACGCTTCGAGCCTTCAATTGTGATTTGTTGTGGAGTACGAATGCCAGCAACTACGTCTTCACCTTGTGCATTAATCAAATATTCTCCGTTGAAAATATCTTCTCCGGTAGCAGCATCGCGGGTGAAAGCAACACCTGTAGCAGAAGTTAATCCCATATTTCCGTAAACCATTGCCTGAACGTTTACAGCAGTTCCCCATTCTTCGGGAATTTTATACATTTGACGGTAAAGAATTGCACGTTCGTTCATCCAACTGTCAAATACAGCGCAAACGGATCCCCATAATTGTTCCCAAGGAGAAACAGGGAAATCTTTTCCGGTTTGTTTTTTAACAGCAGCTTTGAATTTTGCAACCAATTCTTTTAAATCGGCAACAGTTAATTCGGTATCTAATTCAACGCCTCTCGAATGTTTCATTTCTTCCATGATTGCTTCGAAAGGATCTATTTCTAATTTGGATTCGGGTTTCATTCCCAATACAACATCACCGTACATTTGAACAAAACGACGGTAAGAGTCCCATGCAAAACGTTCGTTACCCGATTTTTTTGCAATACCTTCAACGGCTTCGTCATTCAATCCTAAATTCAACACTGTATCCATCATACCGGGCATAGAAACACGTGCTCCTGAACGAACAGATACTAAACATGGATTATTTTTGTCGCCAAAACCTGTACCGGTAAGTTTCTCAAGGTAAGCAATCGCTTTTTCTACTTCGGGTTTAAGCAACTCGATTACTTTTGCTTGCCCTAATTTGTTGTATTCGGTACATACATCTGTTGTAATTGTGAATCCGGGAGGAACAGGTACGCCAATAAGATTCATTTCCGCCAGATTAGCTCCTTTACCTCCAAGTAGGTTTTTCATTTCCGCTTTACCCTCAGCTTCACCGTTACCAAAGGTGTAAACTCTTTTGTTTTCCATAATCTTTAGTTCGTTTTTATAGTGTTTATTTCATGTGTAAAAATTCACAATCCGGTATAATTCATGTTAAAATACAATGTGTTTGCAAAAATAGACTTTTATTTGAAAAGACAATAATAAATTATCAGAATTTGCCATTTTCCATTCTTATTTTCTAACATAAGAATTCATTTTTTAAAGAATTTGTCTTAAATTTGCTTCAAGTAATCTAATTATCTGAAAAACACAAATATATAAACTACAATGAACAGACGGTCTTTTTTGAAAGCAAATGGAATCCTTGCCGGCGGATTATTGGCAAACTCTCTTATCAAATCAACAGCATCTACATTGGAAACGAAAAATGTATTAAAGGAACCATCCAAGAAAATTCGTTATGCTATGGTTGGGTGTGGCCATCGCGGAAGTGGCATGTGGGGCAAACAATTGGTAGATACTGGTTATAAAGAATACATCGATTTTGTGGGTTTTTGCGATACAAATCCGGGTAGATTGGAGTATGTAAAAAAAGTAACACAAACGGACTGCCCTGTTTTTAGCGATTTTGATGAAATGTTAAAACAAACTAAGCCCGATGTAGTAATGGTTACAACACCGGATGCACTTCACGATCAATTTATTATTAAAGCATTGAATAATGGTATTGATGTGATTACCGAAAAGCCGATGACAACCGATGAAGTCAAATGTCAGGCAATTATTGATGCACAAGCCAAAAGCGGAAAGAAAGTTACTGTTACATTCAATTATCGTTACTCACCACATCGCGCTAAAATATATGAATTACTCCGGGCTGGAGAAATTGGAGATATTACTTCCGTCGATTTTCATTGGTATTTGGATGTTTATCATGGCGCCGATTATTTCCGACGTTGGCATGCTTATATAAAAAATAGCGGTAGTTTATTAGTTCATAAATCAACGCATCATTTTGATTTGCTTAATTGGTGGATTGCATCGGAACCTGAAGAGGTTTTTGCTTTCGGTGGATTGGAGTTTTATGGAAAAAATGGAACTATGCGCGGTGAAAATTGTCGTTTATGCAATCACAAAAAAGATTGTAATTTCTATTTCGATGTATTGAATAACAAACGCCTAACCGAATTATACGTAGATAATGAAAAATATGACGGATATTTTCGCGATGGATGTGTATTTCGTAAAGATATTGATATTTACGATAAAATGGCCGTACAAATTCGATATATGAATAAAGTACAGGTTAGTTATTCGTTAACTACGTATTCTCCCTACGAAGGATACCGCATTGCATTCAATGGTACAAAAGGCCGGTTAGAAGCTTGGATTAAAGAACGTCAACCATGGGAAGAAGTGGAAGAAGATGATGTTTTGCGTTTAACTACTAATTTCGGAAAGACAAAGATTATCCGGGTTTCACCTCAAAGCGGAGGACACGGAGGTGGAGATCCTATTCTACATGCTTATTTATTTAAAAATGAAAATCTGCCGGATACATTGAAACAAGGTGCCGGAATACGGGAAGGAGCCATGTCAATATTAGTTGGTATTGCTGCCCGAAAAAGCATTCAAACCGGTAATCCGATTAAGATCGAATCGTTAACTGATTTGAAGCCGAAGGTAAGTACATTGTAATTATACGGAAATAATTGAGAAGAAGGAGATGTTCAAAAATATAGAGAATATCTCCTTCTTTTTTTGCCATTTTTATTAATTTTCAAATTGAGTCCAATATGTAAAACGTATTACATTCATATTGGTGTCATTTCTATGTAATTTCTTAAAGCCATGCAGCGAATTTCAACTTTTATCATTTATAAAGTATGTGAAAAAGAGTTATCAAATAATTTTCTAAAAAACTTAAATTAATAGACTATGAAGTACTCTAAACTACTTTATCTACTGGCATTCTCTCTACTATTTCCCTTATTTTCGTGTGAAGATGATGTGGAAAGAACTGAAACCTTTATGGCGAATGTACCTGTTTATATGAGTTATTCCGAATTCCGTCAGGAAAAATCGATTTCCAAGTCTCAGGAAATGATTCAACCCGGAAAAATCTGCATGTATGGAAATTATTTATTTATCAATGAAATATCAAAAGGTATTCATATTATAAATAATTCAAATCCTAAAAATCCTGAAAATATCGGGTTTCTCGAGATTATCGGAAATATCGATATGGCGATAAAAGATAATCTATTATTTGTTGATAGTCAAAGTGATTTGGTGTGTTTTGATATTTCTAATCCGGAAAAACCGACTGAAAAAAGTCGTTCGAAAGATGTGTTTTATTATGTGTTTCCATCTACAGGGAATAATTATCCCATTGATGATGTAGATCCTGAAAAAGGAGTTGTTATTGATTGGGTGGTTCAAAAAATAACAAAAAAAGTAGAAAGAAACAGACCTATGCCTTGTTATGATTTTGCATCCGATTTGTCTTCTTCATGGTCATCTTACAATAAATCCTCGAAAGCTACAGCGATTACCGGATCTATGGCTCGTTTTGCTGTCAATGGAGATTATTTGTATGTAATTGAAAATAATTATTTACTCAAAGTCTTTTCAATCAGCGACAATAAAGCTTCTTTGATTAAATCGGAATATGCCAGAAGTACAGTTGAAACACTTTTCTGTTATAAAGAGAATCTATTTATGGGAGGTCCAAGCGGATTGTGTATTTATTCAATTGAAGACCCTCAAAGTCCTAAATATTTGTCATTTATAACTCATATTGTAGGATGTGATCCAGTTGTTGTTCAGGATGATTATGCGTATGTTACAGTGCGATCAGGCAATTTTTGCGGACAAAATGCAAATGAATTAATGGTGATTGATGTAAAAGAGCCATCCAATCCGCAAATTAAAGCTACATTTACTATGCAGGAGCCTTATGGTTTAAGTATCGATGGAAATCATTTATTTGTATGTGATAACGGAATTAAGATATTTGACGTAAGCAATCCGTTGGAAGCCGGAAAAAAACAATTAGCAGCATTTGACAATATGCATGGTTTTGATGTTATTGCATACGGTAATCTGTTAATGATGATTGGCAATGATGGATTAAGCCAATATGATTATTCCGATATTAATAATGTGCATTTGTTAAGTACAATATCTGTAAATAAATGATTATGAATAAGATTTACGTTTTTATATTAGCCTTGTTTATTTTAAATCAACTAGAGGTAGGAGCACAAATAAAAGAATCCGGATATTTTAATTTGACTTCAATTGGGGCAATTATCGGTACTCCGAATGATGATTTTGAAACGAATTCTGTAGTTCCTTCCTTGAGCATTGTTAATGGATACAGTTTTAATAATCGTTTTTCAGCTGGAGTTGGGGTTGGCGCTGAGATTTACCAATATGCAATTTTTCCGGTTTTTGCAGATATTCGGTATAAAATTCAACGTTCGGAATATTCTCCTTATTTTGCACTTAAAGGCGGATATTCATTTGCCAAAAATGACAAAGTTTTAGATGGAGGTTATGATTATTACTATCCGTCAAATGTAATTTTCGAAAATAAAGGTGGCTGGATGTGCAATCCGGAGGTTGGTGTTTATTTTTCAATTGCCAAACATATCAATATGAATGTTGGGGTCGGCTATCGTTATCAACATCTCGAAACAAAAATAACAACGCCTCAATCTGTATATACTTCTGAAACGATAAGTGATATATCAACAGCTTTTAATCGGCTTTCATTTACAATCGGCTTTGAGTTCCGTTGATATACTGTAAGATATAGAATGAGCCAATGAAAATAGTACGTTTCATTGGCTCATTTTTATATGTCTTATCAATTTATTTTACTTCAAAATTATTAGTGCCGTTAGTATCATTACTATCTTTATTGATGCTAATTAATTCGATATCAAAAACTAATAATTTGCCACCTTCAATTTGAGCAGATGCGCCTCTATCTCCATAACCTAAATCAGATGGAATCCAAAAACGGTATTTTGCACCGGGAGACATTAATTGAACACCTTCTGTCCAACCAGGAATTACCTGATTTAATTTGAATGTGGCTGGCTCTCCTCTATCATAAGAAGAATCGAATACTGTTTCATCCAATAAATATCCTTTGTAATTAACAGTAACATCACTTTCGGCTGTTGGTTTTTGGCCTTTTGTATCTGTCAAAACCATATATTGGATTCCGGACGGAGTTTCTTTTACACCTTTTTTCTTTTTATTTTCTGCTAAAAAGGCTTTTCCTTCTTCCTTGTTTTTTGATAAAGATTTTTCTTGTATTTGTGTCATGTAATTGTTGATGTATTCACCAGCTTGTTCCCTTGAAAGAGAAGTTCCTGATTTACGGACTGATTGTTCAAAAGCCGAAATCAATACATCCAAATTGGGGGTAATTTTTGATTGAGAAGCCATTTGTTCTATACCATAATTGGTATTCTCTCCCATCAATACACCGATGGAATAACTCAGAGAATCGATACCATTGTTAAGTGTTTGAGCAAAACAGTTGTTTTTTGAGGCTAGTCCAATAGCAACAAATAAAATAGGAATAATTAGTTTTTTCATTTTCTATTAATATTAAAATAAATTTATTAATGCATTTTATTCTAAGATATTCTTAATTATATTATAATCATCCTCTGTTTGTGGAGGTTTATACCCTAACGATAGGAGAGTCGAGTTAAGCCAAAGTACTTGTTTGAAGTATGATTTGATTGCCTTTGTATCTAAATCATCTTCAAACGTTGATAAATATCTTTGTGTAAACTTCTTGTTTAGAATATTTAATGTAGCTGAATCGTTTCGTGAAATATCCTTCGATGGAGGAAATTTTTGTATTTGCTCTAATGAAACATCCCGAACTAAAAAGAACGCATCCAAAGAAGGCATTTTCTTATCAGCAATAAAATCTTCTATTGATTGTTTGCTTTCAAATAAAGTATCTAAATATAAAGCCAACAATTTGTCGTCATTCATAAATTCTATCAAAGCATAACCACTTTTAGTTACAGTACTATCCGATTTCAAGAAATAAACATTTTCTAATGATGTTTCTTGCATTATTCCGGTATATTTTGACTCTTTATTCTCATCGCTTCCCGAAAAAAACAATTCGCTTTTATCTTTAACGCTAATATTGATTAGTACCCGTTCAAAATCTTTGTGAAATAATCGATATTCTGCTGTTTCTTGTGCTGAACATGTAATGGAAGACAATGATATTAATACATTTATCAGTATTAGTAATATGATTTTTATGTTTTTCATTAGTGTATATTAATATTCTATATCATTACAACTTATCTTTCAAAAACTTACCTGTGTATGAATTCTCACATTTACAGATATCTTCGGGAGTTCCGGCACAAACAAGATAGCCGCCTTCGTTTCCACCTTCGGGTCCCATATCGATTACATAATCGGCACATTTGATAACATCCATATTATGTTCCACAATTAATAAGGTATGCCCGCGTTCAATCAACGCATTAAAAGCTTTCAGCAATGTCTTTATATCGTGAAAATGAAGTCCGGTCGTGGGTTCGTCAAAAATAAATAAAGTTGGGTCTTGTTTTTCCATACTGAGGAATGATGCCAATTTAACCCGTTGATTTTCACCTCCGGAAAGTGTTGATGAAGATTGTCCTAATTTAATATAGCCTAATCCCACATCTTGCAAAGGTCGTAATCGTTTTATAATTGCTTTTTCAGTAGTTCCTTTTCCTGCTTCGAAAAATTCGATAGCTTGATTAACTGTCATTTCAAGCACATCATAAATGCTTTTTTCGCGATATTCCACATCCAAAATATCTTGCTTGAAACGTTTTCCATGACAAGATTCACATTCCAGTGTAATATCAGCCATAAATTGCATTTCAACTGTCAGGGTACCTTCGCCTTTACATTCTTCACATCGTCCGCCTTCTACGTTAAACGAAAAAAAGGCAGGTGTATATCCCATTTGTTTAGCCAAAGCCTGAGATGCAAATAATTTACGGATTTCATCGTATGCTTTGATGTATGTAACCGGATTTGAGCGGGAAGAACGTCCAATCGGGTTTTGGTCGATAAATTCAATGTTTTTCAGCAGATGCAAGTCTCCTTTTAATTCGCCGAATTGCCCATTTCGTTCGGAAGTTTCATCATATTGTTTTTTCAGTGCAACATACAAAACTTGCCGCACCAACGATGATTTTCCCGAACCACTTACACCAGTAACTACCGACATTACATTCAGAGGAAATTTTACCGAAACATTTTTCAGGTTATTTTCCCGTGCACCTGTAACTTCGATGTAATTATTCCATTTTCTCCGGTGTTTAGGAACTTCAATTTGTTCTTTTCCAGTAAGGTAATCAACCGTGTAAGATTTATTTTCGTCCGTTTTATTTTGATTAGAAAATTGGCCGTTCAATAAAGGAGCCACATTTCCTTCATATACAACTTTTCCTCCTAAACGTCCCGCATTTGGACCAATATCGATAATATAATCGGCAGCCCGGATAATTTCTTCGTCATGTTCAACAACAACTACCGTATTGCCTAAATCACGCAGTTGATACAAAACATGAATCAGTAAATCTGTGTCGCGTGAATGAAGTCCGATACTCGGTTCATCCAAAATATACAACGAACCGACCAAGCTGCTGCCTAATGAAGTTGCCAAGTTAATCCGCTGACTTTCTCCTCCCGAAAGAGTAGAAGATAATCGATTCAATGTTAAATAACCTAGTCCAACATTCAACAAGAATTGTACCCGGTTATTAATTTCAATTAAAAGACGTTTGGCTATTTTTATATCTTGTTCGTCTAATATTAGTTGAGAGAAAAAGTCCTTTAATTCGGTTATTGGTAATAAAACCAAATCGGAAATAGATTTTCCGCCGACTTTTACATATTGTGCTTGTGCTTTTAAGCGAGTTCCGTGGCATTCGGGACAAATCGTTTTTCCGCGATAGCGAGCCAACATTACCCGGTATTGTACTTTATACTGATTTTCTTCTACGAATTTGAAAAATGCATCGATGCCATGAAAATAAGAAGTTCCTTTCCATAGCATTTTTCGTTGTTCGTCTGTTAATTTATAATAGGGTGTATGAATAGGAAATCCGGCTTTATCGGCACTATAAATAAGTTCCCGTTTCCATTCGCTCATTTTCTCACCTTTCCAGCAAACAACCGCATCTTCATAAACCGAAAGCCCTTTATTGGGAATGACCAAATCTTCATCAATACCAATAACTTTTCCAAAACCTTCACAAGATGGACAAGCGCCTGCCGGGCTGTTAAAACTGAACATTAAATCATTCGGTTCTTCAAACGTCATTCCATCCGCTTCGAATTTATTGGAAAAATTTTTTTCTTCGATTCCGTTTTCGGTATAAAATTTCAGCAAACATTCGCCATGTCCCTCATAAAAAGCAGTTTGTGCCGAATCTGCCAAACGGGTTGCAGTATCTCTTTCTTTATTACACGTTAATCTGTCAATCAGAAGGTAAATATCTTTTTGATTGATAGAAGGTTGAGAAAGAATATCTTCGATACGCAGGATTTCATCTTTTACATCTACACGGGAAAATCCTTCTTTTGAAAGCATTTCGAGTTGTACGCGAAAATCCCTTCCTTCGGGAATGTAAGGTTTTGTTAGGACTGAAAAACGTGTTCTTTCAGGATATTCCTGCATGCAATCAACCACATCACTGACTTGATGTTTTTTCACCAATTGTCCTGAAATAGGAGAGTATGTTTTTCCAATCCGGGCAAACAATAGTCTCAAATAATCATAAATTTCGGTTGATGTTCCTACGGTAGAACGAGGATTTCGTGTGGTTACTTTTTGTTCAATAGCAATCGCAGGCGGAATCCCTTTGATATAATCACATTCAGGTTTACTCATTTTGCCCAAAAACTGACGAGCGTAGGAAGATAAACTTTCTACATAACGACGTTGCCCTTCGGCATACAATGTATCGAAAGCTAATGAAGATTTTCCCGAACCCGAAAGTCCTGTGATTACGACAAATTTTCCGCGCGGAATTTCGACATCAATATTTTTCAGATTATTGACACGAGCTCCTTTTATGATGATGTTTTTATTTTCGGACACTTAATGAAGTTAAAAGTTAAAATTTGGGCGATCCTTAATACTTGACGTTTTTATAACTAATATTTTGGTTATTTAAAGGTGTGAAATAAAAGAATTTGCAAAGATACAGATGAGTATTGAGTATGCAAAATTCAATCGGACGATTCATTTTAGAAAATCACATTTCCACAACGGTAATTCCGGCACCTCCAAACTGTACATGTTCGTCCCGGAAGCGTTTTACGCCGGGTACTGTTTGTAAATATTCCCGAATAACTTGCCGCAATGCTCCTGTTCCTGTTCCATGAAGGATGCGTACTTGCGAAACACCAACCAACAACGCATCATCTACAAAATACATCACAGCCTGCAACGCATCATTCCCACGCATGCCGCGAACATCAATTTCCTGTTTAAAATTAAGTTTACGTTGATACATTTCATCCGCAGTTTGTTCACTTACAAACGTATTTTTTGATGTTTCCCGCTTAATTTGGCTTTTACTTACTTTCTCTAATTTCTCTAATTTTACAGTCGATTTTAACATTCCAAAAACAACAAGGGCTGATTTTCCTTGAATTTCAATGATTTGTCCTATAGATGTTTGTCCTTTTAACCGGACATTATCACCGGATTCAATTACTTCAGGTTTGAAATCAACCGGTTTTTGTTCTTTCTTTTTATTGATTTTACTATTCCGATTCAATAATTTATTCGGAATTTTAGTAGTTGATTTTTCTTCAAATAAATCAGTTTTAAAGGATTCTAGATTTTTCCGGATTTCCTTTGTCTTTTCCTTTTCTGCTTGAACTTCTTTGATTTGACGAATGGTATTTTCTATTTTGGCATTCGTTTCGGAAAGGATATGTTGTGCTTCAGCTTTGGCTTGTACTATAATTTCTTTTTGCTTTTTTTCTGTATCCTGAATATCCTTTTCATAACGCTCGGTTAATTCTTCCAATCGTTTTTCTTTTTGACGTATATTTTGACGCTTACTTTCCCAGTAGCGTTTGTCGCGAACAATATCTTGCAAGTATTTATCCATGTTGATATATTCGGCGCCAACTTTTTCCGAAGCATCGGCAATAACATCTTCGGGCAATCCGATTTTACGGGCAATTTCAATGGCAAAGGAACTTCCCGGATTACCGATGGACAGTTTGAATAACGGTTGCATCAAATGTCTGTCGTAAAGCATGGCTCCGTTGATGATACCTTCGTTTTCTTCGGCAAAATGTTTCAGATTTTGATAGTGGGTAGTAATGATACCAAAAGATTGATTCTCGTTGAAACGTTTCAGTACGGCTTCGGCAATGGCGCCACCAATTTGAGGTTCTGTTCCGCCGCCAAATTCATCAATCAGCAATAATGTTTTGTTATTGCTGTTCCGGATAAAAAATTTCATATTGGTGAGATGAGAGCTATATGTACTCAAATCATTTTCAATTGATTGCTCATCACCAATATCTATAAATATTTTTTCAAAAATTCCTGTTTTTGAATTTTCTTTTAGTGGAATCAACATGCCACACTGTAGCATATATTGCAATAATCCGGCTGTTTTCAGGCAAACGGATTTTCCGCCTGCATTTGCTCCTGATATGATTAAAAGCCGTTGTTTTTCATTCAATAGAATTTCCAACGGAACGACTTTTTTTCCTTGTCTTTGTAAAGACAACCACAATAATGGATGAATAGCTTCTACCCAATCCATTTGTTGTTTATCTTCGATTGTGGGCTTGATTGCATTTATCTGAATACCAAATAAAGCTTTCGCGCGGATAAAATCAATAATTGCCAAAAAATCATAGGATTGCAAGATTTCATCAATAAACGGACGCAATATATTGGCAAATTCAACCAAAATGCGGATAATTTCCCGGCGTTCTTCATTTTCAAGTTCACGTACACGATTATTTGCTTCAACAACTTCGGCTGGTTCGATAAATACGGTTTTTCCACTTGCTGATTCGTCGTGAACTATCCCTTTGATCTTTCGTTTAAATGCAGGGGAGATTGGAATAACTAATCGTCCGTCACGCATAGATGGAGCGACATCTTTATCTACCAACCCTTCTGATTGGGCAGCACGAAGAATACTATTTAAACTTTTCGAAATCCCGTTTATTGTTCGTGTTAATTCCTGTCTGATACGAGACAATTCGGAAGATGCATTGTCTTTTATTCGTCCGAATTTATCTAAAATGGTGTCAATCTTTGTCAGTAATTGAGGAAATACAGAAACATCTCCGGCTAATTCAGCCAGTGCTTTGTAAATCGGTTCCTCATCATCAATATGAAAAAAATGAACAATATCCCGGATTGTTTCCAACGAACGGCGAAGGTCGAACAATTCATTTTCGTCCAAATAAAGTCCTTCCACCCGGATTTTTTTTAATCCTTCCCGGCAATCAAAAAAATAATTGGCAGGGAATGTGTCTTCTTCTTGTATTATCCGAACAAATTCTTCTGTTTGAATTAATTGAGTGGAAATAATGCGATAATCTGGAGAAAATTGCATCAAGTCGACTTTTTCTTCTCCTAAATTACTCAGGCATTTCTCCTTTATTAATTGACGGATTTTATTGAATTCTATTTTCTGTTCGAAGTTCTGAGGATAAACCATTTTCAGTTACAAATGGAGTTTTTAAAAGTTTCTTATTTACCGGTTTTTCGGTTAATTTTCCTGTAAGCAATATCCTAAAATTATACTTGAGAGGTTTTGTATTTTCCGAATTATCAAGACACGAAAGTAGAACATTTTCCTGACATTTTTACTCACAGTTATAAAAATAAAACAACCACCTCAAAAAGAGATGGTTGTTTTATTTGAAATAATATATTCTTAGCAAGATTTATTTTTCCACACCAAATTTATAAATACATCTGCTTGTATATTTATCGCCAGGTTTTAACACTGTGCTTGGAAAATTCGGTTGATTCGGAGAATCAGGATAATGTTGAGTTTCCAAACAGAATCCGGCTCTTTTGTTGTACACAATTCCTTTCTTTCCGGTTAAAGAACCATCCAAGAAATTTCCTGTGTAGAATTGCACTCCTGGTTCTACTGTGTAAACTTCTAATGAAATTCCGGTAGAAGGACAAACAACTTTACAGCCCAGCATATTTATATCTCCCGGTTTATTGAAAATCCAGTTATGGTCATAACCTCCGGCTAATTTTAATTGAACAAATGTTGTATCATCAATTCTCGCTCCAATGGCTGTTGGTGTAGTAAAATCCATCGGTGTACCTTTTACCGGATCTATTTTCCCGGTTGGAATCATAACTTCATTTACAGGCGTAAATGTATTGCAATCCATAAATGCAACATGGTCAAGAATGGTATTCTCAGGATTTCCCGATAAATTGAAATAAGAATGATTGGTTAAATTTACAATTGTAGGCTTATCAGTTTCTGCTTCATAAGAAATATCAATAGCATTGTCATTTGTAAGTTTATAGATAACTTTTACATTCAAGTTTCCGGGATAACCATTTTCTCCATCTTTGGATAAATATTTGCATTCCAATGTTGTAGAATCAATTTGAGTAATATCAAACATCTGATACTGAAAACCGGTTGTTCCGCCATGCAATGAATTTTCCCCATTGTTGATGGTTAATTGATAATCAACACCATCTAATTTGAATTTACCTTTGGCAATCCGGTTTCCATAACGGCCAATTGCCGCTCCGAAATCAGTTTTGTTATTCAGATAACCATCTTTGTTATCAAAGCCCAATACAACATCTTTCATTTCTCCGTTTTTATCCGGAACCATTACAGATACAATCCGAGCGCCATAATTCATTACACAAACTTCTACTCCGTTTGCATTTTTCATTACATACAGATTGTTTTCCTTCCCATCATTATCTCCTTTAAAAGAAGAAGTCAATAATCCAGATTTTGTTGCTTCTTCTGTTGATGAAGATGCTGCCGAATCATCTTGCTTTTTAGCACTATTATTGCACGAAGCAAATATTAATAGTGCCGATACTCCGGCTAATAAAATTTTTCGAGTCATAATTTATTTTTTAATATGCTAATTTTCTAATATGCCAATGTACCAATTGCTTAATGTGTTAATAAATATTGATTGTATTTTAATTAACGCATTAGCATATCAGCACATTAGATCATTGATTTTTTACCAGAAATACCAATAAAACAATGCACAAAGAATAACAACTCCGAGTGATGCAACGATATCCCACTTGTTCCAGCTCTTTGCAATTTGTTTCTTGTATTCTTTTGTGAAAGTGATAGCCTCTATCTGTTGAGCAGTTGGTTTTGGTGTAAAGAATGACACTACAACCATCATTAGCATGATGAAAACAAGTAACCATATTTCAAAGATAAGCCAGTTCGTTTGCCAGAACCAAGCTGTAGATTCCCATGCCCAGCCTGCCATAGCCTTTGTTCCTGTATCTGTAAAGATGTTTGTCAGCAAGCGAAGCATACCGATGATAAATCCTCCAATCATACCCCATTCACCAGCTTTGGGCGTAATCTTTTTGGAAAATATACCCAATGCAAATACGGCTACCATCGCAGGTGCAAGCAACGATTGAATCCCTTGCAGATAAGAGTAAAGGCTACCAAGACTCATCATAATTGGTATCCATACTATACCAAGTATAACGACTACAATCGTAGCAATACGACCAGCCAAAACGTATGTGCTTTCGCTTTTATCTTTGAACTTCGGCTTATAGAAATCTTCTGTAAATAGTGTTGCACAAGAATTGAAGAATGCTGCTAAGGAAGCGACCAATGCCGATATAAAACCTATGGTAACAATACCTTTTACTCCAGCAGGTAAAACAAATTTTACCATTGACCCGAAGGCCGTATCAGGGTCGTTCAAAGTAAAACCACTGTCAGGGCGAGCAGCCAATGCAGCGGCTACCATACCCGGTATCAAGAACATAAATACAGGCAACAGTTTGAAATAACCGGCAGCGATCGTACCTCTGCGTGCACGTTTCATTACTACTTCGTTTGATTCACCTTTACGTTGTCCGAGTACACGTTGAACGATATGTTGGTCGGTACACCAATACCAGAAACCAATAATTGATGCTCCGATAAATACCCAGAAACCGGGATATTCATCATATAGCGGATCGCCCGTTTGGAAATGGAACATGTGGTTTGTTCCGTATGCAACACCATCTTTTCCTACGTTCAGCGTTTTGGAATAGTCAATCATTGCAGCCCAACCTTCAGGGATACTGCCGCCTCCAAGTGCTGCTAATCCCAAGAAAAGCACAAGAAATGAACCAAGAATAAGTATAGGCGTTTGAATTGCCGACAATGTCATTACACCTTTCATCCCTCCGAGAACGGTAAAGATACCTGTTAAAACTATCAAGCCGATTGCCCCATACCAGAAAGGCAAGCCAAGAAGACTTTCCATAAAGATACCGCCGGTAAATGCTGTAACACTAACTTTGGTCAGCACGTATGCAACAAGAGTAATGATAGATAGCCACGAGCCTGTAGCAGGTGTGTAACGATATTTGAGGAAGTCAGGCATGGTGATGATTTTCCCCATCTTATTATTCATCAATTGATAGAAAGGTACAAAAAGCCAACCCAAGATGAGTATCATCCAACCTTGCATTTCCCAGTGTGCCATACCTACACCGGCTTTTGCACCTGTTCCGGCAAGTCCTACAAGGTGTTCCGAGCCAATATTTGCAGCAAAAATAGCTGCACCAATAATGTACCAAGGTTCGCCTTTACCAAATAAGTAATCTTCGCTGCTAGCTCCCTTTTGTAAACGTTTGTCTTTTTGTATAGAACGCCAAACAGCCCATGTTACTGCTAATATTCCGACTCCGAGAATCAGCCAGTCAAGCCAAATAAATTCATGTGAATTCCAATTCATAATATTTAATTATTTAATGTGTCAATTATTCAATATGCCGATGTGCCAATTAAAATACGATCAACATTCATTGGCATATTGGCATATTATTTTATTGGCATATTGTTTCTGTGAATTTACCGACTTGTTGGTACTTTTTGTACAATTCGGCATATAATTTATGATTTTCCTTATTCGGATAATATTCGAAAGCGAAACCTTGTCCCATTGCTTTTTGAGCTTTTTCCACAGTCGGATACACTCCGGCAACAACTGCGCCGAACATAGCCGCTCCAAAAGCACAAGCTTGTTCTGATTTTGCTACTTTAATTGGCATTCCCAATACATCGGCCAATGTTTGCATCACAAAAGGCGATTTCAAAGAAATTCCACCAATACCAATAACTTCTTTGATTTCAATTCCATTTTCAAGGAAACGGTCTACAATTGCTTTAGAACCAAATGCAGTAGCTTCAACCAATGCACGGAAAATAAGAGGCGCTGTGCTTCCTAAAGTTAATCCGGTAATTGAGCCTTTTAATAATTGATTTGCATCCGGCGTGCGACGACCATTCATCCAATCGGTTGCAATGATGGTACTTTCACTTACAGGGATTTTTTCAGCTTCTTTTGTTAATTCAGGAATAATACTGTCAGTAACTTCTGCAATCAGTTTTTCCTTTGTTTCCAAATCAATCAGATTTGATTTACCGATCAATTGACGAACCGGCCATTCCAATACACGTTTAAACCAAGCATAAATATCTCCGAATCCTGATTGACCGGCTTCCAGACCAACCATTCCAGGAATTACCGAGCCATCTACTTGTCCGCAAATACCTGGAATCAGTTTGTTGCCAATTTCATTGTAGGGAACTGCCATAATATCGCAGGTGGAAGTTCCGATTACACGAACAAAATCGCCCGGTTTAATTTGTGCGCCAACTGCTCCCATGTGGCAATCGAAAGCGCCAACTGCAACAGCAACATTAGTAGTCAAACCTAAACGTTTCGCCCATTCTTCAGTTAAGTTTCCAACTTTTACATCACTTGGAAAAGTTTCAGAATATAAACGCGAACGATATCCGGCAAGGATTGGATCTAATTTTGTCAGAAATTCTTCCGAAGGCAATCCGTTCCATGATTTATGCCACATTGCTTTATGTCCGGATGCGCAACGGCTTCTTGGCATCGTTTCCGGTTTACAATTTCCAGTAATCAATCCAGGTAGCCAATCGCAATGTTCTACCCATGAATAGGCGGCCTTGCGAACTTTCTCATCTTCGCGAAGAACATGTAGCATTTTTGCCCATACCCATTCGGATGAATAAATACCTCCTTCGTAAGCTGTATAATCAATTTTCCATTTTTTAGCCAACGAATTTATTTCGGCAGCTTCTTTAATAGCTGTATGGTCTTTCCACAATACGAACATCGCATTGGGATTTTCTGCAAATTCAGGAAGCAAAGCTAATGGGGTTCCATCTTTATCGGTCAATACAGGTGTTGAACCGGTTGTATCAAATGCCATTCCTACTACATTTTCGGCAGTTCCGGCAGGAGATTTTGATAAAGCTTCTTTGACTGTTGCTTCCAATCCTTCGATATAATCAAGCGGATGCTGACGATATTGATTTGCTTTAGGGTCGCAATATTTTCCTTCCATCCAACGAGGATAATATTTTACTGCCGTAGCAATTTCTTTCCCGTTTGATGCATCTGTAATAATAGCCCGGCAGGAGTCCGAGCCGTAGTCTAATCCTATAATGTACTTCATGATTTCAATGTGTCAATTAGTTAATATGCCAATATGCCAATAAAAACCCTAATTGGCACATTGGCATATTGATTCATTGGCAAATTATCGTAGTGCTTTATTCAGCATATAATAAACTTCGTTATTTCTCAAATCTTGACGGAATTGGCGGATAGTCGTGTTTTTGTCGATAATCAACATTTCGATATCAGCAATTTCAGCATAATCTTCCATCATTTCGGTGGTAAGAGAGAATGAGAAACATGAATGGTGAGTACCTCCGGCCAAAATCCATGCTCCCGCGCCTATTTCAAAGTTTGGCATCGGTTTCCACAGAGCACAGGCAACAGGAAGTTTCGGAAGCGGTTTCGGCTCTCTAACATCAACCTCATTCACAATCATCCGGAAACGGTTACCCATATCTACTATGGTTGCAGCAACTCCTTCTCCTTTATGAGCCTGGAAAACCAAACGGGCACATGTGCGCGCATCTCCGATTCCAAGGAAATGAACTTCGATACGAGGCTTAACGCCTGAGATATCCGGATTGATTTCCAACATGTGTGATTGAAGAATCGTACTGTTTTCGCCATCGAAATTCAATGTATAATCTTCAAGGAATGATTGTCCGCCCGGCAAACCTTGTCCCATAACCCACATGGTACGAACTAAAGCAGCAGATTTCCAGTCACCTTCTGCTCCAAATCCGTAACCTTCCGCCATCATTCGTTGAGAAGCAAATCCCAACAATTGTTTCATACCTTCCAGTTCGTTGAAACTTGTTGTGAATCCTTTTGCACCTTTGTCTTGAAGAAAACGACGAAGTCCTATTTCCTGAGCTGCCGCATCACGTACGAATTGATGTTTTTCCGCACCTTTTTTACAATCATCGGCAAAATCATATATCTTTTCGTATTCGGTAATCAATGCATCGATTTCAGCTCCCGTAACAGCTTCCACATAAGGAACTAATGTTGCAATGGGAGCATTATCAACATGATATCCCAAACGAATTTCTGCTTCCACTTTATCTCCGTCGGTTACGGCAACATTGTTCATATTGTCGCCAAAACGGATAATGAGCATATCTTGAGAATCAGCCCAACCTGCACAAACACGCATCCACGATGCAATCTTACTTTGTGTATCTGTATCTTTCCAATAGCCAACAACCACTTTGCGAGGCATACGTAAACGGCTGGTAATATGACCGAACTCCCGGTCGCCATGAGCAGATTGATTGAGGTTCATAAAATCCATATCAATTTCATTCCAAGGAATTTCTTTGTTGTATTGAGTATGGAAATGGAGTAGGGGTTTCTTATAATCTAACAAACCGTGTATCCACATTTTGGCCGGGGAGAAAGTGTGCATCCAGGTAATCATGCCGGCACATTTTGTATCTCCGTTTGCTTCGCGCATGATTGCCGATATTTCTTTCGACGAGTTTGCAGTTCCTTTATATACTACTTTGATTGGTAATTTTCCTGAATCATTCAATCCTTTTACCATTTCAGTTGAATGAGCATCTACTGCTACTACCGCGTCACCTCCGTACAACAATTGTGCACCGGTAACAAACCAAATTTCTAAATCTTTGAAGTTCATGATATTTATTTTAATTGATTGAGATTGTGTTATTTTATTTTATTTTATTGTCATTGTCCGTAATACGCCCCGGGGCCGTGTTTACGGTAAAAATGTTTTTGAATAAGTAAATTATTCATCGTGAGATTGGGATTGACAGAATAGGCGATGAATGCCATTTTTGCCACTTGTTCCATCACAACGGCATTGTGAACGGCATCGTGCGCATCTTTTCCCCAGGAAAAAGGCCCGTGATTTTTTACCAAAACTCCGGGAATGTAATTCGGATTTAGATTTTTAAACCGTTCGATAATAACCGTTCCTGTTTCTTTTTCGTATTCGCCTGTTACTTCAGTTTCGGTCATGTCGCGGGTGCAGGGAATAGCATCGCTGAAATAATCGGCATGAGTTGTTCCTATGTTGGGAACATCTTTTCCTGCCTGTGCCCAAGCGGTTGCGTAGGTAGAATGAGTGTGCACGATTCCGCCTATTTCGGGAAAAGCTTTGTATAATTCCAAATGCGTTGCCGTATCGGAAGAAGGTTTGTATTTGCCTTCCACAATCTTCCCGTTCAAATCCACAACAACCATATCATCAACCTTCATATTGTCATAGGAAACTCCGGAAGGTTTAATAACAACCAATCCTTTTTCACGGTCAATTCCACTGACATTTCCCCAAGTGAAAATAACCAATCCGTATTTTACAAGGTCTAAATTTGCCTGGAAAACTTCTTGCTTGAGTGCTTCTAACATATATTTGGGGTGTAAAGTAATGTATCATGCAAAAATATAAATAATAAGTGTAATAATCTACACTTATTATTATGTTCTGCAACAGATTTTATTTATACTTTATTATAAAATAATTTAAGTAATCGGCTAAAATAGTTTAAGTTATTTTCAGTAATTGAGAGTTCCCGGAATTCAGATAACTTCAGATTAACTTCCTCCGGTAACTTCTTTTTATTCTTTTATCGTACGATCTTTTGGAAAAGATTTGCCTTCCCATGCTTTTTTCGCAGTCCAATCCAACGGCACTGATGTCCAAAAGGAATGATTTGCCGGTAATCCTAATGGTAAAAATGTCAATGATGTAATGTACAAACTTCCGGTATTTGTATACCTATCGGCAACATCGGGTTGATGACCTGCAAAGCCTAATTGTAGAAATCCTTTGTCAGAAAAATTATCTTTATCAGAAAACATTCGTTTCATTACATTCGTCAAAGCATTTAGCACTTGTCCTTCCGGTAAATTAGCAGGTAGTTTTTCTTTCCATGAAAGTAATGCCAATGGTTGAAAAATAGCCATGCGGTATGTAATTGAACGTCCAAATGCAGGAAATGCTCCTTCCGGTGAAATAAGACGTTCTAATATTTCACCATAACGTTGCATTCGTAGTTGAGCTAAATCGAAGTTCTTTTTTACATCATCAAGGCTTTTATCCCGCAATCTGATTTTCCTATCGACCAAAACTTGTAAAACCTCAACATACATCGGTTGTATCACAAAACTATTATAATAATCGAAAGAAAAATGTTCGCCATCCGAATACCACCCATCTCCTACATACCATTCTTCAATTTTTCGTATAGCCAAATGGATGCGATACATGTCATATTCCTCGTTAATAGAAAGTAAGAATGTTTCAATCATCGCCGAAAACAACAGCCAATTGGTATAAGGAGGATCTACCCAGCGTAATTTTTTAAATTCCTGAATGTACCGTTGCTTTGTTGTTTCATCTAATGGATCCCACAATTGTTTTGGAGCACGGAGAAAACTATTTGCGATATAGGCTGCATCAACCAAAGCTTGTCCTTCTTTATCCCATTGCAAATAATCGGGGCTTTCAGGATCAACTGCATGCACATAACTTTTCAATGCCCATTCTCTTAGTTCTTTTCGCTGTATGCCTTCAATTGAAGCATCATCCGGAAGTGAAAGCCAAGGAGCTAATCCTGCCATTAATCGTCCGAAAGCCTCCATATAAGCGACCCGGGTACGACGGCCGTCCCACGACGGACTGACTTCTACTTCCATGTTTTTTGCTAATTCGCCCTTGCTCATATTGCTCAAAACCGGTTTGGAGATTTTGTAAAGTAAATCAGTCCAATATTTTCGGTCGCTATTATCAGGTTTTTCCTTGGCTGTAGCAGCTAAAGAAAATAATATCAGGAAAATTAATAATATGCTTTTTTTCACAATAATTTGTATTTTATAATTATCTGCAAAATCGCTTAAAATCATTTGTGATATTTATTCTTTTACTTTTGTCTTGACACAAAAGTAAACAAAAGGTCAAGGCTGAGCTTCTCGGCGACCCAATTGTGGCTTGTATGCGGAACAAAATAAAACGCTGCGCTCAAAAAGTATTTTGTTCTTCGCCTGCTTCACCACGTTGGGTACCCCGCCTGCGAAGCAAAGGCCATTGGCGGGTATTTCATCAAAAGTACTTTTTTGCTTAATTTATCTTGCAGGTAATCAGAATTTTATTTTATAAACATTAAAAGATTCAGCACCTGCATTCACTTGCAAAATTGAATTAGTAAGTTGAACTGTTCCTGTTTTTGGAACAATAACTGCTGGATTGTCCAATGTATTTTCGGCATCTTTTACGCCATTCATTGTAATGACTTCAACAGCAGGATTTAATGTTGTTTTTTTACCAATGCCGTCTAATTTGATTGATATATTTTTATTCTCAGTTGTAGCATTCGCTATTTTAATAATAAATTCTTTTTTCTTCGTATCGATTACAGCACTCGCATAAAGTCCTTCCTGTCCTGTTAACGGTTTCTT
Organism: Bacteroidales bacterium; assembly: GCA_031553395.1. Lineage (GTDB taxonomy): Bacteria > Bacteroidota > Bacteroidia > Bacteroidales > WRGA01 > WRGA01. The sequence continues at coordinate 129,874 of JAVBLR010000009.1, forward strand.
ATCCATCGTTAAAGAAAGTACATTCGTTCCTTTATTTTCGGCATAAATTTGCTGGACATAATAATTTGGCGTATAAACACATTTCAAATTATCAAACCAAATCAAGTCAGGTCTCCATTGCCATGCATCAATGTGTGCAAATAGCGGTGCATATGTGGCCATATATACAACATCGGCATTCCGTTCCAATCCGGTCATAAAAGCAGACTCACATAAAGCCGATTCAAAATTATTTTTCCGGTTTTTTGGATGGCATGCATATTCTCCGGCAAATACTTTCGGTCCTTTTCGGTCGTATGAATCATAACGGGCTGCTTGTTGCAAAAACCATTCCGGCGAACGATAATAATGTTCATCCACCAAATCCACTTTCAATCGTTTCATTTCAGGCCAAAGGTAATCGAAGTCTTTCCCTTCAGAACTTGGACCGGAACTTCCAATAATTTGAATATTCGGATAAGTCTTTTTTATTGCTTTGATAAATAACTCTAATCTTTCAGGATATTCAGGCCCCCATTGCTCGTTTCCGACACCAATAAATTTTAAGTTGAAAGGAGCCGAATGTCCCATATCTGCACGAAGTTTACCCCATTTAGTCGTTGTAGCTCCATTTGCAAATTCGATTAAATCCAACGCGTCCTGAACATACGGATCTAAATCAGCAACCGCCACATGAGCACTAGCATCCTTATTTTGATATTGGCACGACAGTCCACAATTTACAACCGGTAACGGCTCGGCACCAAGGTCTTCGGATAGTAAGAAGAATTCATAAAATCCCATTCCATACGATTGAAAATAATCAGGGAAGAACCGATGTGTAAATGTATAATGCCAACGATTTTCATTCAACGGACGATTTTCTACTGGGCCAACCGATTTTTTCCAATCATAACGAGTGTCTAAATCCGTTCCTTCAACAATACATCCTCCAGGAAAACGAAATACTCCCGGTTTTAAATCATATAATGCCTGAGCCAAATCTTTGCGAAATCCATTTTCGCGACCCTTCCATGTATCGGTAGGAAATAAAGAAATATGGTCCATATCAAGTGGGCCTTGTGATGTCAAAAATATTCGTAATAGTGCATGACTGTCTTCTTTGGATGAATTCAGTGTAATTTCGTATTTTTTCCAATCTTTTGAATCGATGGTTAATTCTTTCTTTTCAAAAGGATTATTATTTTTATCTACTAATTCTATTCTGATTTTCTGAGCTGTGCTTCCATCCACATTCCGCGCCCAAACGGAAAAACGATAGGTTGCATCTTTTTTGATTCCGATTCCACGAAAACCTTCATTTTCGAGTCCGGTATGCTTATGCGAATGTCCCGCATAAGTCAGGCGAACATAATGCGGATTTCGTTCGAAAGGTGCATTATCTGTCCTGACTTCCACATTTCCAAATATATACCATCCCATTAACGTTTGAGGAAATTCAAAGGAGCGGTTTTTGATTAATTCGGCATACAAACCACCATCGGCACCAAAGTTGATGTCTTCGAAAAATAATCCGTACATGGTAGGTTGAATCGCAGCTCCCGGTTTATCAGCCTGAAGAGTTAGTTCATAAGAAGTTTGCTGAGCATTTACAAACTGGTTAAAACAAATAATCAGCAAAAGTAAAAGTCCTTTTTTCATGGTATTGAGTATTTTAAAATAGTAATAGCATGTTGAGAATAATATTACAGGACAAATATATAGATAATAAGTGTAAAGATGTACACTTATCCTAATGTTATGCAACTATTCTAAAAATGTTATTATTAAAAATTTATTCAATACTCCATTTTATTTGAACGGAGTAAATGTGCATTACAAAGAAAAATAATATCCTTCGTCAAGTAACCTATCGTATTTTTCCTTGTTAAATTTATAATAGAATGCTCCTTTTTTGGAAGAACTTTTGTCTTTCTCTTCTGTTTTTTCAAGGATGTCCATTTCAAATAATTTCTTCCTGAAATTCCGTTTATCAAGGCTTCTTTGATAAATTGCTTCATAAAGGGATTGTAGTTGTGGAAGCGTAAATTTTTCGGGAAGCAGATTAAATCCTATAGGACGCGAAGTAGCCCTTCGACGGAGAATTTTCAGTGTATCGTTTAAGATTTGATTATGGTCGAAAACCAATTCTCCCACATTATTGATATCTACCCATTCGGCATTATGCTTTTTCTGCAGCTTCTCATTATACGATTCCATATTGATTAAAGCATAATATGCAATTGATATAACGCGTTCTCCCGTATCGCGCCCAACTTCTCCGTAAGCACTCACTTGTTCCATAAAAACATCATCAATACCTGTGTATTCCGAAAGAACCCTGATTGCTGTATCATTAATACTTTCATCTTCTCTAACAAAACCTCCCATCAAAGATTTCCCACCTTTTAACGGTTCGAATTTTCGTTTGAATATCAATACATTCAGCTTATTTTCTTTGAATCCGAGAATGATGCAATCAACTGATACTAAGATTTTTTTCTGGCCGTGATAATATTTAGACATGATAAGGTAATTGAGTATTAATTTTATGCAAAGGTAAAATTAAGATGAAGAAGTATTCTAATTTTTGTAAAAATTTACCTTCCACAAATTCCAATAAACGGACAATATTCGTAAATAATACCACTAAAGATAAGTAAACTCAAATGCAATTAATTGGTGTTCATTGCATTTGAGTTTTATTTTGACTTAATAAAAACTATATGAAGGAGATCGCTCATTCACATTGTAGTACCCATTTACCCGAAGTCAGATTCAGGATATTATCCTTTTTATTCACTATTTTTTCATTTAATAAGTACTGTTGATATCCCTTCGGTAAATGCAATATAGCATTTGTTTTTTCGGGAACTTCCAGTTCTAATATCATATCCCGAGAATGTTTATACACTTCTAACCTAATTTCCCGCTTTTCGGATAACGGAACCACTGCTTTTATGAAATTCAGATTGCCTAAATGAGGATTGACAGAAAATGTAGAAAAACCCGGTTCTACAGTTTCTATGCCTGCAATATACTGAGACATTATAGTAAGCGGGCCTCCACTCCATGCATGGTTATATGAACCGCCTCCATATCCTTCCGGACCGATTCCCCAACCTTCCCACAACGTAGAATAGTTGCTTTCTACCATGTTTTTAAATCGTTTTTTCATTCTGTCCATCGCATCCTGATAGTAACCCATTTGACATAGCGCTTGCAATACGTATTTTTCCATGTATGGACTGGCTTGAAAATGTTCGTTGAAAAATGTCCGGATTTCGGGATGAAATTCTTTAGGGAGTGTTTGGGAAACTACTGCCAATGCTTGAGCCCTATCATCCGGCAATCCTTTATAGGATGGAGAAATATAGTACTTTCCATTCCAATATTTTTTATGGAAATTGCTTCTGATTTGATTAGCTAAGGAGTCAGCCCATAAAGACTCCTTTTCATCAGCTACCAAGCTCGCCATTTCCTTATATCCGTCAAGAGCTATAATATACCAAAGACTAAAAAGTAATTCTGCATCTTTATTTTCGCCCCAATCTACCCATAACCACCCACCTTGCCGGGGAATCACTAATCCTTCGTCATTTATTTTCCAAACATGTATATACTTTTTCACTTTAGGAAAAACATATTCAATGGTTTTCTTATCTTCGGATCCCATGTAGTATGTCCAGAATCCATAATAGCCTACACTGGCCAACATTTGCATAGGCAATTCTTTATCCCAATTTCCGGGAACAGGTGAAAAAATAGTACTGTCCGGACGTTGCCAATCCATTAGTTCATGAATTCCTTTTTTTGTCAACAAATGTGCTTTTTTGTCTAATGCATAGAAAGCTTCCCCTAATTCATTTACTACATCACCCCACCATTGAGACCTTTCACGGTCGGGACAATCCATATAGGTATCTCGCATAGTAATATACAATGTTCTTTGAGCTTTGTCCCATAATCTGTTCATAAAAAGATCATCACATTGAAAACTGCCTTTGAAATCGGTATCATAACCGGTTTCTCTATATTTTAAATCGATAACCTTTACATTTTCAGGAATAACGTATCTTACTTGATGCCCATTCATCCAACCTAGGGATTCATATTCTTGTTCTCCATCTTTTGTGATGTATTTTGCATATACATTCGGCTCGGAACTTATATCATAATTATCTGTCCGGATATCTATTTTGATATCTTTCTGTGCATTTATTTTCAGGTAAGGAGTTATCTGAGCGTTATAAGGCAAGTAAGCGATCAACGTATCTCCTTTTCGTTCAATTTTTTCATACGATTTTAACCCATAATCCCGCCAGAAAGGAATCGGCCTTTCGACAAGCTTATTCCAACCGGCCTTTTTCAATGATATTTTTCGAGGTTCTTTCCAAGTGCTGTCATCATAATCAGGCAACCAGAAGGAAATGGATTTATTTGCATCAAAGCCAATGTTAGACTCCGGTAAACGATAATTGGGCAACCCATTTTCTTTAGGAGTATAATAGGCCGGATGTTTTTTCACTTTCCATTTTATCTGTTCTCCTAACTCTTGTTTTTCCATTTTTAATTGAAAAGAAATACCCGGTGTGTGAGTACTTCGATGGCTAAATCCATCTTTTCCAAAATACCAAAGTAGCACGGATATTGAATTTTTACCCTTTTTCCATTTATTACTATTTTTTATCACATCAACGTAAGTGTCAAGCGGATTTGGTCCTCGTTTCAGGCCACCTTCAAAGATTTCCAACTCTCCGTTAATCCATAACCAATATTTACTATCGGCAGCAATACGGATTTCAGAATTTTTATCCGGATTATCTATATTAATGCTTCCTCGGTAACAATACCATCCTCCAACGGAAATATCCTGATTCGGAGGAGACAAGACTTGTGCGAAAAGCGCTGTTGTTTGACAACAGAGAATTATAGATAAGATTACAATTGATTTTATTTTCATGTGTTATTTTTTTAATTTTCTATTGATTGAATACTAACTGCAACTTTATCCGGATTATTTCCTATTGGCCGAAACTGTATTTCCTTGTTCCCAAACTGATAACGAATATAATTTTCTTGTGGCAAAAAAGGTTTGATATTTTCTTTTACTTCATCTGTCAGGAAGGATTTTGATATAATCCATTTTCCTTTTCCATCATTCAATATTCCATTATCTCCTGTTTGAGTCTTTACTCTACTGGGAATCAAGTTCGGTAGGGAAACGCAAATAGTCCCTTCTTTTACGAGTGATTCTACAGCATTCAATGTTGTTTCCGAAATTCCGATTCCTGTTAAGAAAATAAGTTCTACATTCTTTAAATGTTTGCCAGTTACATTTTCATCAAAAACAACGACTCCGTCAAGCGGGAAAAATACTTGATAAGGAGTAGCATAAACCTGATTGTTATTCCAACACAAAGAATGGCTGCTGATATTTCCGTTTGATAATAAATTCCAGATACCCAACCAAGCTTCCGTTTCCTCTGTACTTTTCCAGTTTTCTACACCAAACAGTTGATCCTCTAACCAAGAACCCGCTTGTCCCCAACAAGCATCTTCCTGGCGAATGATTGCAACTTTGGGAATTAATTCCGAATGCTTGTAGTTTCTTGGATTGTTCGGAGCATAATTTGCCCGGAACCATCTTGCAACTTCTCCTATCTTTGTAACTTTATACGATTTTTGATTTTTATCCATTAAAATCAAACCACCTTTTCCAAAGTCTCCGGGATAAGCCAGGTTTTCAGTATATATTCCCTCCGCACCCATGTGGTATGCCATCAATAGTGCGGAACGATATTGTTCCGCGTTATGTCCCGGATATTCATTGTAAAACCATAAATCAGGTGATAACCAAAATGGCTTTTCGTATTGAATGGATGCACCCAAGGCACAAGCAATATAGGCGGGGATGCAAGACTCTTTCAAAACTTTAGAAACAGGTATGACTCCTGCATTTGCGAATGTATGAAATTGTATCGGAAATACATGTTCTGTATAAACATCAATTCCATATTTTTCGTAATGGTCGACAATCTCTCTCATTCGTAAAGTAAATACTTTATTTGCTTCGGCCAATGAAGAAGCATCATCCTGTTTCATAAAATAGGGAACATCCATGCGAAAGCGGTTTTGCATGTGTTCAGCTTCGTCGTACATAACTCCTGTTCCTTTTGGAAAAGTTGCCAACGTTTCGAGAACATCATCGGGAAACATAAAAAAATGCCTTCCATCGGGACGGTTAAACCAGTCAAATCCATTGTCATCTATAAATGAACTTCCATCATTGTTGGCACTCTCCAGGTTCAATATCAAACGAACGTTTTTCTTTTTATAGAAATTACTTAACGCCCTTAAATTATCTGAATTTTGAGATTTTAACGGAGTATAATGATGAACGACCAAATTGAACCCAAAATAATCGATTGCTTTATCCATTGCATCATAATTCAAATCTGAACCGGCATTGTCAATTCCCCATAATAAAGGAGTTCCTATTACCGGAGGCATAATAAATTCTTTATCCTCTTGCTCATTTTTATCCGAACAACCAAACAGAGGAATTGAAATTATTGATAGGAGAAAAAAATATATATATTTCATTACAAGTTTTTATTTTTAGAAGTTAATCGGAACATAAACTCCATTTATCCATCCATTTAATGACAGGCTGCTCACCATCGAATGTAATCGGTAACCAAATATACCTTCCATCAATGGCATTTTCGGGATTCCAACGGTCTCCCATGTATATCAGCTCGGTACTTTTTCCCTGAACAGGAAGAATAAAAGTGCTTTGTGAATGAAAAGAGGTTTCCGAATCTTCTCCTACAAACGGATTCTTTAATTCTTTCCAAGGGCCAAAAATAGACGTTGCTACGGCCGACCTTCCCGGATTTGGAGCCCAACTGGTACATCCCGACATTATAAGGTAATATTTCCCATTGTGTTTAAACATTGCCGGCGCTTCCATAAAACGTCCTATAAAATGACGGGTATATACACCGGAATAATTGGTATAATCTTCTGTCAGCAATGAAATATGCAATGTACTGTTGTGTTCCGAGGAATAAATATGATATGCCTTGCCATCATCATCAACAAAAAGATTCATGTCACGAGCCATTTGTCCACCGTCAAAGTCACGTGTAATCAGATTCAATGAATCCGGATGTTGAGGAAGTTCTGCTCCATTATATTTTTTTTCGGGACTATACTCTCCTTTTCCATGTATAGGTAACCCGTTCAATGGAACACAACCTGCGTTTTGGCGACCATAATGTAATAGTTTAAACTCACCTGTAGGACTATCGCTCACAGCAACCCCGCTATAAGAACATTCATATCCATATCCTTTCGGCTCGTAATGAAACCACATGACATATTTACCGGTTTTATTGTTGTAGATAACTTTTGGACGTTCTACAATACAGCCTTCTACCAATATAGATGATTGCGGATTCCCTTTTACAACACGAAGTACTAATCCTTCATCTTTCCAATTAACCAAATCTTTTGACGAATAGCAATGTACTCCTTCGTGGGCTACATTTCCTGCTGTTCCTTCGATTTTATGTTCGCCATACCAGAAGTAAGTATCACCCTTTTTCAGGATTCCTCCACCATGAGCATTAATATGTATTCCATTATTATCCGGCCATAGTTGACCCGGACAAATACTTTTTTCTTTTTTATCGGATGCACAAGATGCTAATAATAAACAGACAGTTATTATTGCTATTATGTTATTTTTCATGTTTTCTATTATATAAATTATACTTATGAGAATGTCTTTAACGATAACCGGGATTTTCCTCCAGATTTGGATTCGCATTCGTTCGCGTAAGGTTTATCGGAAAATAATAGTTTTCCTCTTTGAACTTGGGCGGATTGACCGAACCATGCAAATCAACGACCTCGAGACGGAATTTTCTTGTTGTAAAGTCAAGAATATATCGTAGTCCGGTAAGTTGACGGCTGAGATAAGTTTTTCCTTCCCTCCATCGACGTATATCCCAATAACGATGATTTTCAAAAGCTAATTCAACCAACCTTTCATGACGAATTTTTTCCCGGTCAACAGTTGTCAGCAAGGATATACCAGCTCGGTCTCTAATATCATTTATTGCTTTCAACGCTTCATCTGTTTTTCCAAGTTCAACAGCAGCTTCAGCAAAATTCAGAAGGATTTCGCCGTAACGGAATATCAGATAATCGGTATTAGAACGGGAGAACCATTCCACATTACTTGTACTTTCATTCAAATACTTCATAATGCCAAAGCCTGTGTCCATATTGTTCCATAAATTCTGAGTTCCCCATACGTACACTCCTTCGTATACTCCTGTAGATTCATTCAGAACTTCGCCTGTACGAGTAATCAGCCCTTTGTGATTATCAACACTTCCTCCTTGCCAAGATGTTCCATTAGTCCAAATAGAAGCAAAAAAACGAGGGTCTTTTCCTTTCCACAATTCATCGAGCGTCCATAATCCTTGTTGAAGTTTGTCCCTGTCAAATTTTCCGGATTTACCATCAATATATTCGAACTCTTCAACCAGTTCAAGGTAAGGCATACTTCTGTTTCCACCATTCTCTGCATGTGGTTTCGGACATTGCAAGTAATCCCATGACCATGCATTCCCTCCGCTTTGAACGGCATCTACGCCGTCATGTTGTTTTGCAAATATTGCCTCGACATTCCTTTTCTTTAGAAAGATGTTTTTAAAATTTGTCACTTTATCTGCATCCGCATTATAAAGAGCATAAACTCCACCTTTCATAATGGCATTTGCCGCATCATAAGCTTTCTGATAATATGCATTCGCTTCACCGGAAGGAATGCCTAATAATCCATTTAGTTGTACTGTTCCGAATTGGGCTATGCTTCCTGCATAAAGAGCCGCTCTGCATTTTAAGGCGAGAGCCGCCCATTTATTGGGACGCCCATAATCTGTCGTCTTTGCCAGATCTTCGGCTATTGCGTCCATTTCAGAAATTACATAATCATAAATTTCTTTTTCCGAATTTCGGGAAGGATATAACACTTCTTTAGAATCAGTCATTTGTTGGACTTTCGTAATGAGAGGTACACCTCCATAACGCTTAACCATTGAGAAGTAATTAAATGCCCGTAAAAAACGAGCTTCTGCAATTCGTAATCCGGCTAAGTCTTTTTCAATAGGAGAATTAGGTACTTTTTCTATGAATTCATTTAAATTGCGGATAATTTTGTAAGGAGCTTCCCAATACTCCATCAGTCCGCCGTTGATACTAATGCCATATGTTTTAAAATTTGCAGCATTGTATAATACAGCACCCAAAGTCATAGCTTCGTCGGAAACATCACCTGAAATAAACGGTCCGTCAGCCTGTTCACTATTTCCCATGTTGAATTTCCAATCGGTGGATACATTCACGGGATTTTGATCAAAACTGTCAAAAACAGTTGTAGCATCATTCACCAAGACAGAAGTATATGTATATTGCGTTGTTAAATAAGCATCTATTAGAACAGGGTCTTCCCAAACAACCGCGTCCGTCATCATATCCAACGGCTTTTTATCCAGTATATCATCAAGACATGATGTTAAAACACAAAGTCCTGTTATTAGTATAAATAATATCTTTTTCATTGTATAATCGTTTAAATGTAAATTAGAATGAAATATTCGCGCCGAAGCTGATAGTCCGTTGTTGAGGGTAATATTTAACAACTCCTACATTTCCCGGAATTTCAGGGTCTACACCATATTCGCTTAAATTACTTAATGTAAAGAGATTGGTTCCTGAAACAAATAATCTGAATCGTGTAAAATTTATTTTTTCAAGCCACTTTTGTGGAAGTTCATATCCAATGGAAGCACTTTTTAAACGCAAGTAAGATGTGTTTTTATAATAATAATCCGAGCCCCAAGTGTTTGATGCAGCACCACCTAATCTTGGCACCAATGCATTTCTGTCATTATTTTCGGGAGTCCACCTCAAATCGTATTTTGTTGATGTCATGGTATTATATAAATCTACATACGTCATAAATCCAAAAGCACCCTGGAATAAAGCTGTAAAATCGAAATTCTTGTATTTGGCTTTTGCTGTAAATCCATATGTCCAATGAGGAGTTGAACCAGCTCCTAAATATATTCTGTCATTTTGATCCAGAACGCCATCGTTATTTGTATCCAGCAACTTGATATCTCCCGGCCTTAGTGAAGAATTTCCTCCTAGGTCTTTATATGTATAAGTTAGATTATCAATTTCTTCCTGACTTGTGAATAATCCATCCGAAACATATCCGAAGTTTCGGTCTACGTATCTTCCTGATTTTCTGTTCAATCTTTCCTGATCCGGGTCTTCATAAATGGGTTCCTCAAAATGATCCCATTTTGAACGAGACAATGAAATATTTCCTGTAAGATCGTATGTAACTTCTCCTAATTTTCCGGAGGTGCCTAATGATAACTCAAATCCTCTGTCATTCAAACTATTCAGGTTTTCGACCGGAAGTGATGCTCCAAATGTAGAGGGTAATGATGTCAGTCTGTTGGCGGGAATACCTGTTCTTTTTCGATAAAATGCTTCAATTGTACCATAAAGTTTTCTTTTCCACATTGAAAAATCTACTCCGACGTTATATATGCTCATTTTTTCCCAGGTTAATGTCGGGTTAGCCAATCCGGTTGAATAAATCTGACTTAAACTTTTATCACCAAGAATAGCATTTCCTCTAAGAGCATAACCTGATAGATACTGGAAATTCCCGACAGCGTCGTTTCCGGATTCTCCATAACTAGCCCTCAATTTAATATTGTCAAGGATATTGATGTTCTTTAAAAAAGGTTCTTCTGTTATTACCCAACCGACGGAAACACTTGGGAAATATCCCCATCTGCTATTTTTAGGAAATTTTGCAGAGGCATCTGCCCGTAACATGGTTTCTAACAGATATTTATCCTTATAAGAATAGTTTATACGTCCAACAAAACTAGCACGGCCCATTTCTCCGGCAGATCCATTGTTCGTCATGCTATTAGAACCTCCTGCATACAACTGGTCGATAGCAGAAGTAAGGAAATTTTCTCTTGCAGCTTCAAATGTATTATCGGCATAATCAATGCATTCGAAGAGCGCTAATGCGGAGACAGTATGGTTTTCTGCAAAAATATTATTGTAATTCAACGAATACTGTTGGGTAAGATTATGATATCTCGAAATAGATTCTGTAAGTTTGGTTACTCCGTTGGTGCTACTATGATAAAGATATTCTCCCGAATTATGATTATATGTATATAGTTTAATTTGTTTGTTAAACATTTTACTGTAATCATAATAGTCGTTGTAGTTGATATATGCTTTTGCTTTTAACCCTTTGATGTTTTTAAAGTCGTATGTAAAAGAAACACTTCCTCTCAGAAATCTGTTTTTTGAACTTCTATATCCATTATCTGTATTCGATGCAATCGCAACACTACCTAAGTTTATTCCACCATAAGCAGGGTATGACGGATCGGGAAGTGTATGCGGATAGCGAGGGTCGGTATCGTAAAGCGCTTCCCACAAGTAACTTCCGTTCTGCATACCAATGGAAGGAAAATAACGATCTTCGAAAGCTAAAGACAAATCAATGGTCATGCTCAATTGGTCGGTAACTTGAGCATCCATATTGGATTGTGCATTATATCTTTTAAAGTTTCCTCCGTTATTTTTTACCATTGTACTTTGGTCTGTATAGCCAAAAAAACCATAATATTTGATTTTGTCACTTCCACCTCGGATTGATAAATTATATATCTGTTCCGGCGCCCAATCCCTGAATACATGACCATACCAATCTGTATTGGGATAATTGGGATCTGTGCCATCAAAATACTTGCGGATTTCTTCTTCTGTATAAGGCGCAGTAGATTCGGGTTTTCCCTGGTTTAGATGCATTTCTCTGACCATTTGTGCCCGTTGTCCGGAACTCATCGGCTTAAGCATATCCGTTACTCCCTGATAAATTAAAGATGCGTTGAGTGTAATAGTCGGTTTTTGGTTCACACCTCTTTTTGTAGTAACCAACACGACTCCATTTCCCGCTCTTGCCCCGTAAATAGATGCAGAAGCATCTTTTAATACAGAGATTGATTCTATTTGTGAAGGGTCCAGATTTGTTAAACCGGACTCAACTCCATCAACAATAATAAGCGGAGAACCAAATCCGCGTAAATTAAGGTCAAGGGCATCTGCTCCGGGTTGACCACTGCCTTGTTTAGTGATAAGTCCGGGGAGTTGTCCGCTTAATGTTTGTGTAACATTGGCAACCGGAGCGATTGTTAATTGTTCAGATTTAATAGCAGATACCGAACCTGTCAGGTTCCCTTTGCGTTGGGTACCATAACCAACGACCACTACTTCATCCATCACTTTCGTATCCTCTGACAATACTATAACATAAGATGTTTTATCATCAATGGTTATGTGCTTTGTTTTATATCCCATGAAGGAAATAACCAATTTTGCACCCTGAATCACATTCAAAGAAAAATTTCCACTCATATCCGTAATTGTCCCATTCGTTGTACCTTCTTCCGAGATATTTGCTCCGACAATGGATTCACCATTCTCATCATTCACTATTCCGGTAATTTTTTTCTTTATGGAATTATTCTTGCTATCACTGTTAGTAGAAGGAACGGCTTTTTTTACAATGATATTTTTTCCGTTTATTTCGTAAATCAGATTCTGTTCATAAAGAATCTGTTTTATAACTTCATCAATCTTTTCATTCTGAACAGAAACCGATATTTTCTTTTTTGTATCAAGGTCGCTAGACGAGAATATAAATGAATATCCGGTTTCCTTTTTTAGTTCTGTTATAGCTTCTTTTACGGATACATTCCTCATTTTCAGTGATATATTTTTAGAGTGTATGGTAAAATTTAGACAAAGCATAGCCATGACCATATATATGGCCTTTTTGTTAATTATCATAAATTTATAAATTAGATGAAATAAATGTGGATTATCTCTTTTTTAGAAAAGTTCACTATCTTTGCCAAATGTCTCAATCTGTGAAATAAACAATGATTTTGAGAACTTTTCAGAAAATCGGGAGATGTCAAGGTCTCTCGATTTTTTTTGTTGAAGTTAAAATAGGTTACTCCGTATGTTTTGTCATAATAAGTATTTTTTAGGTTGAACAATCAATAATCAAATTCAAAAATGCATTTTTAATATAGTACAATTGTATTTTCTTTTATTTTGTATTTTAGTCGCCCGGTAGAAGCAAGCATATTCAATACCTCTTGTATCGTTTGGTTTCGGGTTGAGAAATCTCCATAAAAACGTTCTTTATAAAGAGAATCTTTATCAATCACAATTTCTACATTATAATTCCTTTTCAATTCTTTGACAATATCCGGTAAAAGTTCTTCATCAAACGATAGAATGTCATTCGTCCATCGCATCGAATTACCGGCTTTTGCAACAGACTTTACCATTATACCTGTTTTTTTATTTAATGTAATTTTTTCGTTGGTTAGCAGATAATCTATATCATTTTTCTTTAACAGATTATTAATTGCTACTTTTCCTTCTACCAGATTCACAATAGCTTCCTCATCTTCGAGATAATTTTTAAAGTCAAATTTAGTTCCCAAAACTTCTAACTCCATTTCTTGAGTATTTATGCTGAATGGCAAGTCCTGATTTTTTACAACCTCGAAATAGGCTTCACCACTTAAGTTCATATTCCGGTTGTCAACTCCAAAACCTTGAGAATACGTAATTATAGAGCCAGCATTAAGCCACACTAATGTACCATCCGGCAGGTATAATTTCGTTTTAGAACCTAAAGGAGCCTCTACTGTTATGTTTGAAAAACTATTTTTCACCTGAACTTTTCCTTGCCAGTATGAAGTGTATGCTATAATAATCACTAAAGCTACAGATGCAGCCCAATATACAATCTTGTTGATGTGAAGTTTTTCTCTCTTTTTTCCTTTTTCCCTTATTTGAGTTTTGAACTTCTCAAAAGCTTCTTCTTTATTATATTTCCTTTTTTGTGTGTCAACGGCTGAAAACCAAAGTTCTTGCTGTTGCATGAAATATTGGTAATTATCAGGAGTAGTATAAATCCAATCTTTCAATTTCTTTAATGATTTCTCATCCAATCCTTCGGCAAGGAAAGTGATAATCAAATCATCTATATGTATGTTTTCTTCTTTCATTGTGAGTTATCTATTAATAAAGACAGTATATTAAGATGTAAAGGGTAGTGAAAAAACAAACTTTTTTTTTGGAAGTCATAAAAAAAATGTCAAAAACAAAACAAGATATTTTCCTAAATCATCTTTTAAAAAAGCCAAAGCTTTCTTTATGTGGTACTTAACTGTATTTATGGATATATCTAATTCAATTGCAATATCTTCCTGTTTTTGCCCGTCAAAACGGCTTTTTTTGAATACTTTTTTTGTTTCTTCCGGTAATTGATCTATTGAATTGTTGATTTTTTCCTCAAGTTCCTGTTCTAATAATAAACCCAAAGGATGCTCCGTTGATATAATATATTTATTCGTTACAATATCAGCATTTTGAAAATCAAGCAATAACGTTTCCTTTTTGGTGTAATCTGACTTTATTTGATTAATACATCGGTTTCGAACGGCTTTGATAAGATAAGCAAGTATTGAGCTGGAAATATCAAGAGAATGACGTATTTCCCACACATGAAGTATTGTGTCATTCACAATGTTCTCTGATTGAAAAGAATTTTTCAAGAGTTCATTCGCAATATTACATAACAAATTGTAATAATGGTCATATAAGTATTTGTATGCATTTTCATCTCCTTGCTTCAGATAGGTTACAAGTAGGCTGTCGGTTATCTTCATAGTATTATAGTGGAATGATTGTTTGGTATCACAAAATGTAGAGAAAAAATGAAGCTATCTAAAAGCAGAATGCGTTTTTTGCCGTTTTTGTCTTTCTATTTTATACAACTTTGTTGCAATAAGTGGAATAAAAAAGTTATTGATTTGTAGGTTCAAAAGAGTATAAAATGTTAATTTTTAAACTAAAACAAAGATAAATATAATGAATGAATTTGAAAAGGGGAATATTGAGTGTGTTTATCGATTTTCATAGATTGGATAAGTGAAATAAAAATTACCTTCCACAAATTCCCGTAAACGGACAATATTCACAATGTTTTGCCACTTCTGTTTGAGCAAAAGGAATATCCGGCGAAAAGATTTCTTCTAAACAATCTGTAAAAGCATTCTGGAATTCATCTTTATACAAAGAAAAATCGTCGATAACAGTAGTTGCACTATTTTCTTTTTGAGATATTTGCGTGTTAAATTGTGGTGTAAATATGCTCCGCAAATAATAAATACCCGGTTCTAATTGATTTTGGGATTTATTTTCTTCTTTATCATATAATAATGTGTACATCAATACCTGCATTAAATCCTTCGGACGTTTATCGGATTGTTTGTCAAATAATTGAGGAATGTTTTTGAAAGTCTGTGTTCCCATTCCGGTTTTATAATCCAAAATGCGGATAATACCATTTACATTATCAATCCGGTCGATAAAGCCTTTTAAATTAATAATTTTGTCCGAATCCAATGCAAATTCGGATTTGATTTTAAATTCCGAAGCAAGATAAGTGAACGGCGTGTTTTTCCGGTCAATATCAAGCATTTGCTTTACATATTTCCGGATGATTTCTCCTACAAGAAAATTCTGTCCGCTTAATTTCTTTTTATTCTTGCTTTTATGAAAATGCTTGGCAAATGCGGCTTCTATTTTTTCTGTTAAATATGTATCATCTTTTTTGATGTTTGTCAGTATATCATTTGGAATCATCCGGTTTGCAAGTGGTTCGTAAATATCCTGCATCACTTGATGGAAGATACTTCCGAATACATTTGCTTCAACAGTTTCCGACACTTCATCTTCTTCAGATAAGCCTTCGACATACAACAAATAAAATTTTAACGGGCAATTGATATACGTGTTAATTGCACTCGCTGACAATGCTTTATCTCCACTTTGTAAAAAACGATTCAATTGCGTGGTTACATGCTCATTTTTATAAATGGTAAATGTTTCGGCATTTGTCAGTTTAACATCGAAAGTTACTAATTTTTCTGTGATGGGAACATGATAATGGTACTTGAGTTGATATACAAAACGGCTTATTTCGCCTGTCTGCAATCCATCCGAACGAGTATCATATAACAGGAAAATCCGTTTTGCATTATCTGCCAATCGGTAAAAATTATAGGCAAAAATACTGTCGTGATGTTCGTTATCCGGCATATTAAATCCTTTCCGCAAATTGTACGGAATGAAAGAATGTTGTGCATCCCGTTTAGGGTAAACGCCTTCATTCATCGAAAGAATAATCAGATTTTCAAAATTCAGTGCGCGGGTTTCCAATGCACCCATTATTTGTAATCCGGATAAAGGTTCGCCAACAAAAGGAATACTGATACTCGATACAACTTTTTTCAGTAATCGGAAATACGTATCAATAGCCATCTTGGGAGATGATTCCGATAGTACGTCTTTTAATCTGTTTACTGTCAGATAATAACGGTAAATAAATTCTTTTTCCAACTGGGAAAGTTCCAATCGGTCATCATCCGTATCATTTTCAGGAACAGCTTGTTGAAAATATTCCAACAGTTTCAGTAAATAATCCGGAATATCCTTCGAACTGGCAGGAATATGAAAAATCAATTCAAAAACCGGATGTTGCGGAATATCTTCTTTTTTCAAGAAAAATCGGTTATATCGCTGAATATCTTTAATTAACGATTTTGTTTCCTGTGGTGCAAAAAACGATACATACCGATGATTCAGCACAGGAAGTACATATTTGTAATAATACGAAGGCTGACCTTCAGAAGTGCGGATATTTCGTTGCATTTCCACAATATGTTCCATCAATCCGGAGATGGAAGTTCCCGAAAGCGGAAATCCCATCGTTACATTTATCGGATTGATAGTTTCGGGAATGGAATGTAAAACCGGCATCAATAAACGCTCGTCAGGTAATACAATTGCTGTATTGATAGCGGATGAAGCATCAGGAATATTTTTACCCGCAAGCAAACGTTCTAAAATCCGGCACATTTCTTTGGCTTGTCCTACGGACGAAGGAATGCCTATTAATTCGATTTCGGGTTGATTATCAAATAGCCCGATAGGATTCGTCAATTCATATTTGGATGGAAAACGGGATTTATTTTCCCTTACAAAAAAAGACGCTTTATTATCAATATCTTTTACATGTTCGGTATTATAATCCCAATAGAAATCGGCTATTCCCAATTTTTTTAGATATTGTAATAAAGTTATTTCGGATGTAGATAACGCATTAAATCCGATAAATACAAGTTGGGAAAAAGGAAGATCAATATCCTCTTTTGCCTTTGCTTTTTCGGCAACTGAACGGTAAATCATTCCTTCATAAGCAATTCCTTTTTTAGTCAACCGATTTCTTAATTCATTATATAATGGAAACAAGATTTCCCAGATTTGAAGAAAATCTTTTTTCTGCTGATTGTCTCCAACCGGGATGAAATTTGCCCAAAAACGACGGATTGCAACGATTTGTTCTTCCGTAAGATATTCAAAACGGTTGTCTATTTCCTTTAAATCAGTAATATTCGTGAAAATTTGTTTTGCATCGACCATGTATTTATCGATGTCGTCAAAATCTTTCAACAGCATTTCTCCCCAAAAAGCGAATTCGTCGAATGTTTCGGGCGAATTACTGATTTGCCTGTAAGCATCGTATATCTCAAACAGTAATCCGACATTATCTGCCGGTTGAAATTCCGACAGTTTTATGAACAAATCGCTGATTGTTAGTATTTCGGGAGAAAAAAGTGGTTTTTGAGCAATTTCGGCCAGATATTTCTGAAAAAAAATTCCCGCACGGCGATTGGGAAACACAAAATGGATAGTTGAAATATCCGATTCGTATTTCTTGTAAAATAATTCTGCGACTTGGTAAAGGAAAGGAGACATGCTTGATTAGTTAAGAATTAAGAATTTTATGCGTATGTCAATGGTCGAACCAAATTTAGAGATAATAAATGACTTGAGGAAATTTTGCAAATAAAGGACAAAAAAAAATCCGGTGAAAACAATGTCTTCACCGGATTGAAAATACTTTATAGTAGTTTATTATTTTACTGTTACTTGCAATGGACTTCTTAATCTTTCGGCAAAATTGCTTACATAATTAATCCAGCTTTGTTCATCCGAAAAACCGGCTTTATCCCAACCTGCACCAGTGTAATAAGTCAAATTTTCTCCCGGATTGTATTCGGTAATTGCTAATGCATGTTTTTGAGCAACTTTAGCATCTTTCAAAGCTCCTGGAAAAACAACAGCAGTATAAATAACACCGTTTTGATCTTCTGGTTTGAGTTTATCTGCTGTTTCTGCATAAGTAATAAAACCCTTTTGTGGTTCTAATGTAGCTTTATAAGCAGGATCAGCATCTTTCACATCATTCACCGGTTTTGCATCGGCTTGTTTCAATATAATTCCTGCTGCAACTGGCATTGTAGCTTTTACATTTCCATAGTTCTCAATAACTTTATTTAATTGGGAACCAGCATCAATGCTAATAGTCCTGGTTTCAGTAATTGTAGTATCTCCGGCAACATTGAAGGCTTTGTAACCTAATTCGAAAGTAGTACGTAATGGTCCGTTATCCAATACTTTTTGAGTTGCAAAATTTTGAGCCAGCCACAAAGAATCATTTACAAAAGGAGCCATTCCACCTAGCCCTAATGTTCTTCCAACTTTATAACAGTCAAGTCCTTCACCATGGTCTGTATGATAAGAGGCAACTCCTGCCAAATCATCTTTATACCATTTGTCAATAACTAAATTATTGGTTTTTTTCAACCATAAATCTATACCATTACTTGGTCCATCGGATGCCATAAGTGCCGGTCCATATACCCGGAAAGCAATTTTGTCATTTTCCCATGCAAAATCGTCTTTGCGTTCGGGGACAAAACGGCCGTATGTTTTGGCTGTAAAATTTTCAGGAGTTCCTGTTTTTATTATATATTCTGCAGTTGAGCCGGCTTTAACAGTTGCCGGAAATATCAACTTTTGAGGAGCTTCTTTTCCTTCTGTTACCAATTGATAAGGTACTTGAACTCCTTTTGCGTCCAATACGATAATTTTGGCTGTGTCGGACAATGATAATTTTGCAGTAACGTCCGTCCATGCTACTTCTACGATTTCGTTTTCTCTGTCGAAACCTGCTTCATTTTTAATAGAAACCTTTGCTGTTTTTTCCGAAGAACAACCGGATATTAAAGCAGCTGAAAATAAGGTCAATAAAGCAACTGAAAAAATCTTTTTCATACGTTATTTTTTATTTTTACATTTTAGTCGTATGTAAACTCGCAAGAATATCATTGCCTTTGGTGAAGGCTTTTCATGCTCGTTTTCATTGTTGATTAATGTTTTGGTTGTGTTATGTTTAGTTGTTTTGTAAGAGAAGATATAGGATAAATAAAACTAAAAAGACACAAAGAGTATAAAGTCAATTTAATACTTCTTTGTGTCTTTATTAATATTCTAAATTACGATGGAAGTTTTCCTAAATAGGCCAAGATTCCACCATCTACATACAGTACATGTCCGTTTACAAAGTCAGAAGCGCGAGAAGACAAAAATATTGCAGCTCCTTGCAAATCTTCAACTTCACCCCAACGACCAGCCGGTGTACGTCCTACGATAAATGTGTTGAAAGGATGTCCTTCTTCACGTAGCGGACCGGTTTGAGCAGTTGCAATGTAACCCGGACCAATTCCGTTTACCTGAATGTTATTTGCACCCCATTCACTGGCAAGGTTACGTGTAAGCATTTTCAAACCACCTTTGGCAGCTGCATAAGCCGATACGGTTTCACGTCCTAATTCGCTCATCATAGAACAAATATTGATGATTTTTCCGGCACCTTTTGTAATCATGCCCGGAGCAACAGCTTTCGACATAATAAAAGGAGCATTCAAATCCACATCAATTACCTGACGAAAATCTTTTGCCGACATTTCAACAGCAGGAATACGTTTGATAATTCCGGCATTATTAACCAAAATGTCAATAACTCCCACTTCTTTTGCAATTCTTGCAATTGCAGCATTTACAGCATCTTCATCTGTTACATCAAAAACGTAACCATGTGCATCAATTCCATCTGCTTTATAATCTTTCAATGCACTTTCTATACGTTCGGCAGATAAATCATTAAAAACAATCGTTGCCCCGGCTCCAGCTAATGCTTTTGCCAATGCCATCCCAATACCGTGGGTAGCTCCGGTTACTAATGCTATTTTTCCTTTCAATGAGAAAAAATCATCAATCATGCTCATAAGTAAATAGTTATTTGTTGTTTTGTTATTTGTTGTTGGTTCTTCGTTATTTGTTGTTAGTCTTTATGTTATTAAGTAAACTTAAAAATAAGCAACAAATAACAAAGAACCAATAACTAAAATTATTTCAAGTCTGTAATTTTGGAGAAGTCTTGATCACTGTAATCCAAGTTTTCACCAGCCATTCCCCAAATAAATGTGTAGTTGCTTGTTGCAGCAGCAGAGTGAATCGACCATTCGGGAGAAATAACTGCTTCTTCGTTTTTCATCCAAATATGGCGGGTTTCTTGCGGTTCTCCCATAAAGTGACAAACAGCCTGATCTTCGGGAACTTCAAAATAAAAATATGCTTCCATACGACGACTGTGAATGTGAGCAGGCATAGTGTTCCAAACACTTCCCGGTTTAAGTTCGGTCATTCCCATCTGCAATTGGCAAGTTTCCATAACTTCCCGTGTAAGCATTTTGTTGATATTACGGTGATTTGCAGTTTCCAACGAACCTAATTCAATAGTAACGGCATCAGCCTTTGTTACCTTTTTGTCAGGCAGGGTTTTGTGCGCTACTGCCGAACAGAAATAAAATTTAGCAGGATTTGCAGCATCTAGACTTTCAAATGTAACTTCGCGGTCTCCAGCTCCTAAATAAAGTGCTTCTTTGTAATTTAATTCAAACGATTGGTTTCCTACAGTTACTTTTCCGGCTCCTTTTCCAACATTATAAATACCAATTTCCCGGCGATGAAGGAAACATGGCGCTTTTAGCGGATCAATCGCTTCTAGATTCAATTTTTCACCAACAGGCATTGCTCCACCAACAACCAACCGGTCGTACATGGAATAAACCATGTTCACCTCATTTTTTACAAAAAGAGTTTCAATTAAATGTTCTTTACGCAAACGTTCTGTGTCGTAATTCTTTGCATCCTGAGGATGTGCCGAATAACGAAGTTCATAATTTGTTTTCATATTATATCATTGGTTTATTATTGATGCAGGTTAAGTCTATAAAATCAATACATTGTAGATAATGTATGTGATGACTAATTGAGATTCAAAGGTAACAATTCTTTTTTTATTAATAAAACGTATTGAAAGTCGTTTTTGTTTTCATCGATCTATATAAACGAAAAAGAGTTAATTATGAGCTAGTTACTCAATTATTAACTCTTAATTCTTAATTCTTAACTCTAAAGTGGTATATTTGCAAAAAATTATTTGAATGACGTTTGAACTTCAGCATACTTGCCCGTCAACCAATGCGCGTGCAGGAACAATTACTACTGACCACGGAAAAATAGAAACACCCATTTTTATGCCTGTAGGAACCATTGGCTCTGTAAAAGCTGTTCATTTGCAGGAATTAAAAGAAGATATTAAAGCGCAGATTATTTTGGGTAATACCTACCATCTTTATTTACGTCCGGGAATTGAAATTTTGGAGCAGGCCGGCGGATTACATAAATTTAACGGTTGGGATAGACCGATACTTACCGATAGTGGCGGATTTCAGGTTTTTTCTTTGTCGGATAACCGTAAATTGCATGAAGACGGCGCTGAATTCCGTTCTCATATTGATGGGTCTAAGCATTTTTTTTCTCCGGAAAAAGTTGTTGATATACAACGTTCTATCGGTGCAGATATTATGATGGCCTTTGATGAATGTCCGCCTGGAACAGCCGATTATACTTATGCGAAAAAATCCTTGGATTTAACACATCGATGGTTGGACAGAGGATTGCAGCATTTTGCAGAAACCGAAAGCAAATATGGTTATCAACAAACATTTTTTCCTATTGTGCAAGGTTGTGTATATCCTGATTTACGGAAAAAATCGGCAGAATATATATCGGAAAAAGATTGCGATGGTAATGCTATCGGCGGATTAGCAGTTGGCGAACCGGTGGAGCAGATGTATGAAATGATTGAAGTGGTAAACGAAATTTTGCCTCAAAATAAACCTCGTTATTTAATGGGAGTAGGAACTCCTGCAAATATTCTGGAAGCAATTGACCGCGGTGTGGATATGTTCGATTGTGTTATGCCTACGCGTAATGGCCGCAATGGAATGCTTTTTACCAAAAACGGAATTATGAATATGCGCAACAAAAAATGGGCGGATGATTTTTCTCTTATAGAAGAAGATGGCGCTTCGATTGTTGATAAGATATATTCTAAAGCATATTTGCGTCATTTATTTATTAGTGAGGAATTGCTTGGGTTGCAAATTGCGTCTATTCATAATCTGGCATTTTACTTATGGTTGGTTGGTGAAGCTAGAAAACATATCATTGCAGGCGATTTTTCTACTTGGAAAAAAGATATGGTGGAAAGAGTTAAAACAAGATTGTAAAAATCTATTTCTTTTCTAAAAATGAAGAAGTTAGACTTATATATTATAAAGAAATTCTTAGGAACTTATTTTTTTACTATTTCATTGATTTTGTCAATTGCGGTGATATTTGACATCAATGAAAAGTTGGATAAGTTTCTAGCTAAAGAGGTTTTTCTTTCCGACATTGTTTTTAAATATTACTTGAATTTTATTCCTTATTACGCGAGCGTATTTAGCGCTTTGTTTGTATTTATTTCGGTAATATTTTTTACATCCAAAATGGCAAATAATTCCGAAATTATTGCGATTCTGGCAAGTGGAGTCAGTTTTAAGCGTTTCGTAAGACCATATATGATTTCGGCTTTGATAATTTCAATTTTCATGTTTATTTTGAATGGCTTTATTATTCCTCCGGGAAACGTTATTCGAATAGATTTTCAGAATAAATATTTTAAAAATAAGAAGGTTGAATATGCCCGGAATATTCAGATTGAAGCAACTCCGGGGGTTATTGCTTATTTCGAACGGTACGATAATTCTGATAAAACAGGATATAATTTTTCGTTGGATAAATTTGATGAAAAACAGTTGGAGTCGAAACTCATTGCAAAAAAAATCGAATACGATTCATTGCAGAAATGGACAATACATGATTATCTTATCCGTGATTTTGATGGAATGCACGAATATATTACTAAAGGTGAAAAACTGGATACCATATTGGGTATTGAACCGTCTGATATCTTGATTTCAGCGGGTGATCAGGAGCAAATGACAACTCCTGCATTAAAGAAATATATTGATAAGCAAAAAAAACGAGGAGTTGGAAATATGACCAATTTCGAAATTGAATATGAACGCCGCTATGCCTCGTTTATGGCTTCTTTTATACTTACAATGATTGGAGTTTCCTTGTCTTCTCGAAAAATAAAAGGAGGAATGGGACTGAATATAGGAATTGGGTTAGGACTCAGTTTTTCCTATATTTTATTTATGTCGATGTCGTCAACATTGGCGGTTTCGGGTGAATTAACTCCGCGTATGGCAGCATGGTTGCCGAATATTATTTATGCAGTCATCGCGGTTTTATTGTATGGAAGAGCGCCGAAATAAGCAATTTGCTTAAAAAATTACGAATATGAAAGATATTAAGAACATAGTTTTCGATTTTGGAGGTGTTATTGTTGACATTAGTAGGGAACAGGCTGTAAAAAACTTTAAAGAGGTTGGTTTGGAGCAGGCTGATGAAATGTTGGGAATATACAAACAAGAAGGTATTTTTCTGGAATTGGAAGAAGGAACATTGTCTCGTGAAGACTTTTATGATGAATTAAGAAAATTAACCGGAAAAAACATAACCAATGAACAAATCGATTATGGATGGTTTGGCTTTTTTCTTCCGATAGTTCAGGGGCGGGTTGATTTTTTGCTTGAATTAAGAAAGAAATACAATTTGTTTTTGTTGAGTAATACCAATCCTATTGTTATGAGTTGGGCGCGTTCTTCTCAATTTTCATCAGCAGGAAAGCCGTTGGATGATTATTTCGATAAATTGTATCTTTCATATCAATTAGGCGTTATTAAACCCGAATCATTAATATTCGAAAAAATGATTGATGATGCAAAAATCAATCCGGCAGAAACATTATTCATCGATGATGGAAAGTCGAATGTTGAGGTTGGAGCTAAATTCGGATTTAAGACTTTTCAGCCTAAAGAAGGCGAAGATTACAGGGATTTTTTTAAGAATATTTAAATGAACTAATGTGCCAATTGGGGCGTAGTGGAAATCGACGGACTTAATTGATATAGCATTGGTACATTAAAATATTATTTTATGATTTTGAGAATAAAATACTTGTTTGTTGCTTTGCTTCTATGTTTTTCATGTTTGTCGATAGTAGCGAAAAATAATTTGTTGCGAACCGGGGCCGAAAGAACAGAAGAATATTTGCCTATTCTACAAGGAAAAAGAATTGCGTTGGTCGTAAATCAGACTTCCATTGTCGGAAATAAACAGGTGCATTTGTTGGATACGTTAGTCAGTTTAAAGGCTGATGTAAAAAAGGTATTTGCTCCAGAACATGGATTTCGAGGAAATGCTGATGCCGGAGAAGCCATAAAAAATGAAACGGATAAGAAAACAGGAGTACCCATCGTTTCGTTGTACGGACAAAGTAAAAAGCTGCCGGCTTCGCAATTGTCAGATGTTGATATTGTTGTTTTTGATATTCAGGATGTGGGAGCTCGTTTTTTTACGTATATAAGCACGATGTATTATGTAATGGAAACTTGTGCGGAAAATAACAAAACGTTGCTTATTTTAGATCGTCCGAATCCGAATGATTATGTGGATGGTCCTGTTTTGGAAGAAGTACAGAAATCATTTGTAGGAATACTTCCTCTTCCTATTTTGCATGGATTAACTATCGGTGAACTGGCAAATATGATTAATAATGAAAAATGGTTGACAGATGGAAAAAAATGTCCGTTACATGTTATAAAAATAGAAAATTGGAAACACGGACAATCATATTCATTGCCGGTAAAACCTTCTCCGAATTTACCTAATGATCAATCGATTGCACTATACCCGTCTTTGTGTCTTTTTGAAGCAAGCAAAGTTAGTGTTGGGCGTGGAACTTATTTCCCTTTTCAGGTAATTGGTGCTCCAAATAAAAAATATGGAAAATTTTCATTTACGCCGACTTCTTTGCCGGGGTTTGATAAAAATCCGATGCATAAAAATATCGTTTGTTACGGATTGGATTTGCGGAACGTCAAAACAAAAGGTGGATTTTCACTACAATATGTAATTGATTTTTATAAGAAATCGGGGCAAGGAGCAACATTTTTCAGCAGTCCGTCTTTTATGGATAAATTGGCAGGGACATCAACATTGAGGAAGCAAATTATTGCAGGAAAAACTGAAGATGAAATAAGAACCAGCTGGAAAAAAGAATTGGATGATTATAAATCCAAACGAAAAAAATGCCTGCTGTATGATGATTATTAATAACATTCAAAATGAGATTATTTTGAATGTTTTGGGCGAAAGGCAAATGGCGAAAGGCGAACGAAAGCTTATGTACGCATCCTTTAGCCCTTAGCCGTTAGCCTTTTGCCGAAAATATTTATATTCGATTTATCATGAACGTTTTCTATGCTTTTTTGTAAAAGAATAAAATGAAAAATAAATTTTTTCTCATATCCTACTTTTGTATATTTTCAGGACTATCTGCATTTTCAAAAAACATATCAGAAGAAAGTTCTTCCAAAGATTCTATTCAATTAAACGAGGTTGTTGTTACCGGAACTCGCTTTCAAAGTGATTTACGCCAATTACCAATGAGCGTTTCCATTATTGATAGCAGCCAAATTCACAATGCTTATTCGCCATCTCTTTTACCTGTAATTACAGAAGAAGTACCCGGTTTATTTGTTACAGGGCGAGGAGTTATGGGATATGGTGTAGCAAATGGAGCAGCTGGAGGAATAAATATTCGTGGTGTAGGAGGGACTCCAACAACCGGAGTATTGGTGTTGATTGACGGGCATCCTCAATATATGGGATTGATGGGGCATCCGTTGGCAGATGCGTATCAATCGATGATGGCCGAACGGGTGGAAGTTATTCGTGGGCCGGCATCTATTTTATATGGTTCTAATGCTATTGGCGGTGTTGTTAATATCATTACTCCGAAAATAACACAAGACGAAATAAAAACGAATGCACAATTGATGTATGGCTCTTACAATACATTTAGTGCAGAAGCGGATAATCGTATTCATTCGGGAAAATTCAGTAGTTTTATATCACTGAATTACAATACAACTGATGGGCATCGTGATAATATGGATTTTTCCCAATTAACAGGTTATGCGAAATTAGGATATCAGTTCAACGATAGATGGCGGCTTTTTGCAGATGTGAATATAACCAATTTTGATGCTTCGAATCCAGGAAGTGTGTCGTCTCCGGTTATCGATAATGATGCTGATATAACTCGTGGAATGGCATCTTTTTCTTTGGATAATAATAGTGAGCAAACTTCAGGATCGCTAAAGTTATTTTACAACTGGGGTTCGCATTCCATCAATGATGGATATAAAGTTGGTGGAATTCCTTCCGATTCTCTTTTCCGTTCTAATGACTATATGCTAGGCATTACATGGTATCAATCCTATCGTTTTTTTAAGGGAAATGAAACAACTGCCGGAATAGACTATCAGCGTTTTGGCGGGCATGTTTGGTATGAGTTTCCGGATAAGAAAAGGGATGTTGTATCAAAAGATATTAATGATATTGCTGGTTATATAAATATTCAACAATTGCTTGGAACCCGGATTTCGTTGAATGCCGGTATTCGTATTGATTATAATGATTATACAGGTATGGAATGGGTTCCGCAAACTGGAATTACATATTCAGCTTCGGAATATACTGTATTAAAAGCCATTATAAGTAAAGGATTTCGTAATCCGACCATTCGCGAAATGTATATGTTTCCTCCGCAGAATCCTGATTTAAAACCGGAAAGTTTGATAAATTACGAAATTTCGGCTTCTCAGTATTTATTGAAAAATGACCTCTACTTTGGATTAAATTTCTATTATATTGATGGAAAAAACAGTATTCAAACTGTACCTGTAAATGGAAAACCATTGAATGTAAATACCGGAAAAATTGAAAATTATGGGTTGGAGTTTTCAACTCATTACAATATTACTCCTTCTTTACGTATTTCAGGGAATTACAGTTGGCTACACATGAAATACAAGGTTACCGGAGCTCCAGAACATAAATTATATGGAGCCATTGCCTATAATCGTAAAAAATGGAATATTTCTACTGGGTTGCAATATATTAATCATCTTTATACAAGCGTTTTACCAACAGAAACTGCGGGAAATTTTACCCTTTGGAATATTCGTGCGGCTTATCGTCCTGTTAAATTAATCGAATTATTTGTTAAAGGGGAAAATCTTCTCAATCAGGACTATGAAATAAATAAAGGTTATCCCATGCCGGGAACAACCGTTTTTGGTGGAATAAGTATTCATTTTTAAAAATAATGAAGTAAAACTCTACCTTGATAGATTCTAAAATGAATATTCAGGCTAATGGCAAGGGGCAAATGAAGAGAAATTCTTTAGCCCTTTGCCATTAGCCTTTTGCCTGGATTTATATTAAGATAATTGCGGAAAATATTTGCATTTATTTGTTTGCTACTTCTTAAAAAGTTACTTTTGCAGTTTAAAAAATTAAGGTTTCTTATTCTTCTCTTATCTTTCGGTAATATTCTAAAAACTAAATAAATACAAACTAAACTCAATTTTTATGTGGCTATTTAAATCTTCGATTGGGAAAAAGCTGATTATGAGTATTTCAGGTGTTTTTCTGATTCTATTTTTAACGTTTCACATGTGCATGAATTTAGTCGCCCTTTTTTCGGCGGAAGGCTATAACATGATATGTGAATTTTTGGGTGCAAATTGGTATGCACTTGTCGGAACTTTGGTTTTGGCTGCGGGGGTGATTGTTCATATTGCTTATGCTCTTGTTTTGTATTTTCAAAACAGGAAAGCAAGAGGAAACGATTCGTATGCTGTTACAGCTAAGCCGAAAGAAGTTGAATGGGCTTCTCAAAACATGCTGGCTTTGGGAATTGTAGTAGTTGTGTTCTTGTTGCTACACTTCTACAATTTTTGGGCAAAAATGCAGTTGGTAGAAATTCTACACAAAATGGGAATGCACGTTGATGAATTTGCATTCTCGAAAGCAGCTGATGGAGCTTATCATATAGCTACAACTTTTGCTGATCCTATTTTTGTTGTACTTTACTTGATTGGATTAGCAGCATTGTGGTTTCATTTAACGCATGGATTCTGGAGCGCTTTCCAAACAATGGGAATTAGTAACCGGGTTTGGTTCAACCGTTGGAAATGCATTGGGAAGATTTTTGTAACAGTATTGATACTTGGGTTTGCTCTTGTTGTTGTTGCATTTTTCCTTAAAAGTTTTTGCACAGGAACTTGTGTCGCTTAAACATTTTTCATCTATTAAATCATCGAATATGACTACTATAAATTCAAAAACCCCTTCAGGTAAATTATCCGAAAAGTGGAATGAATATAAAGCTCACCAAAAACTGGTAAATCCTGCAAATAAACGTCGCTTGGATGTTATTGTCGTAGGAACCGGATTGGCTGGTGGAGCTGCTGCTGCTTCTCTTGGAGAATTAGGCTTTAATGTGCTTAATTTCTGTATTCAGGATTCTCCCCGCCGTGCGCACTCAATTGCTGCTCAGGGAGGTATCAATGCTGCAAAAAATTACCAAAATGACGGTGACAGTATTTACCGTTTGTTTTATGATACGATAAAAGGTGGAGATTATCGTGCTCGCGAGGCTAATGTTTATCGTTTAGCTGAAGTTTCCAACAGTATTATTGACCAATGTGTGGCTCAAGGAGTTCCTTTTGCACGTGAATACGGAGGTTTGCTTGATAACCGTTCTTTTGGTGGCGCTCAGGTTTCCCGTACGTTTTATGCAAAAGGTCAAACAGGGCAACAATTATTGTTAGGCGCTTATTCTGCATTGAGTCGTCAGGTAGGAAAAGGTACGGTTAAATTGTACACTCGTTACGAAATGCTCGATGTTGTAATTATCGATGGAAGAGCTCGCGGAATTATAGCCCGTAATCTCGTAACCGGAAAATTGGAGCGTTTTGCTGCTCATGCAGTGGTGATTGCAACCGGAGGATATGGAAATACATTCTTCCTTTCTACAAATGCAATGGGATCAAATGGTTCGGCCGCATGGCAATGCTACAAGAAAGGCGCTTATTTTGCAAATCCTTGTTTTGCGCAAATTCACCCGACTTGTATTCCTGTTCACGGAGAATTTCAATCAAAACTTACATTGATGTCGGAATCTCTTCGTAACGACGGACGTATTTGGGTTCCTAAGAAAAAAGAAGATGCCGAAGCTATTCGTGCAGGGAAATTAAAACCGACTCAAATTAAGGAAGAAGATAGGGATTATTATTTGGAACGCCGTTATCCTGCTTTTGGTAATCTTGTTCCCCGTGATGTGGCTTCCCGTGCTGCTAAAGAACGTTGTGATGCTGGTTATGGCGTTGGTTCCGGATTGGCTGTATACCTTGATTTCTCGGATGCAATCAATCGTTTGGGATTGAAAACAGTTGAATCTCGTTATGGAAATCTTTTCCAAATGTATGAGAAAATTGTGGATGAAAATCCGTACGAAACCCCGATGATGATTTATCCTGCAATTCACTATACAATGGGTGGAATTTGGGTGGATTATGAACTACAAACATCTATCCCCGGACTTTTCGCTGCCGGTGAAGCAAACTTTTCCGATCACGGTGCAAACCGTCTTGGAGCTTCGGCGTTGATGCAAGGTTTAGCTGACGGGTATTTTGTACTTCCTTATACAATTCAGAATTACTTGGCCGACCAAATTCAAGTTCCAAGGTTCAGTACTTCGTTGCCCGAATTTGATGCTGCAGAAAAAGCTATTACGGATAAGGTTTATAAATTGATGAATATCAAAGGAAAACGTTCTGTTGATTCCATTCATAAAGAATTAGGCCTTATCATGTGGGATTTTGTAGGTATGGGACGTAATAAAGCCGGATTGCAAACTGCTT
Organism: Bacteroidales bacterium; assembly: GCA_031553395.1. Lineage (GTDB taxonomy): Bacteria > Bacteroidota > Bacteroidia > Bacteroidales > WRGA01 > WRGA01. The sequence goes on from JAVBLR010000009.1 coordinate 160,269, forward strand.
TGGACAAATTGAAAGAAGTAAAGAAAGAATTCTGGTCTAATGTACGTATCCCCGGTTCGGGAAATGATTTAAATACTGAATTGGAAAAAGCATTAAGAGTTGCCGACTTTATCGAAATAGGCGAATTAATGGCTCGTGATGCGTTGAATCGGGATGAATCTTGTGGAGGTCATTTCCGTGAAGAATATCAAACAGAAGAGGGAGAAGCGCTTCGTGACGACAAAGATTTTTCTTATGTTGCTTGCTGGAAATATACGGGTGAAGATAAAGAGCCCGAATTGTTGAAAGAAGAACTTAATTATGAATATATTCAAGTTCAACAACGTAATTATAAATCATAATTTTAGTTACAAGTTACAGGTTACGAATTACAAGGATGGTAATTTCGTTATATGTGTAACATTAAAATAAACAACAAATGGATAAAACAATTAATATAACACTAAAGGTTTGGAAGCAACAGAATCCAAAGACTAAAGGTGCTTTCGAAACATATTCATTAAAAGATATATCCATAGACACTTCTTTTCTTGAAATGTTGGATATCTTGAATGAGCAATTAATCAATGATGGTAAAGAACCGGTGGTTTTTGACCATGATTGCCGTGAAGGTATTTGCGGAATGTGTAGTTTATATGTAAATGGACATCCTCACGGTCCTGATGAAGATGTTACTACTTGCCAATTGCACATGCGTAAATTCAAGGATGGAGAAACAATTACGATTGAGCCATGGCGTTCGGCAGGTTTTCCTGTTATCCGCGACTTAATGGTTGACCGTTCGGCTTTTGATAAAATTATGCAAGCCGGAGGTTATGTTTCGGTTAATACCGGAGGGATTCCTGATGCAAATGCAATTCCAATTCCAAAAGTGGATGCTGACGAAGCAATGGATTCGGCTTCTTGTATCGGTTGCGGAGCTTGTGTCGCTGCGTGTAAAAATGGTTCGGCGATGTTGTTCGTTTCGGCAAAAGTAAGTCAATTGGCTTTGTTGCCTCAAGGACGTGTTGAAGCTGCTCATCGTGCAAAAGCAATGGTTGCTAAAATGGATGAACTTGGATTCGGAAATTGTACCAATACAGCAGCTTGTGAAGCTGAATGTCCTAAAAATGTTTCAATAAGTAATATCGCTCGTTTGAATCGTGAATTTATTACAGCAAAATTGAAAGATTAATAAAATCTCTAAACAATAATATAGAAAGGCTGTTCAAAGAAGATTTGAGCAGCCTTTTTTGTCATTTTTATTATATTGCTTATATCATTAAACAATCTTTATTTTTATTTGTTTTTATGTTAGATGTGACATCAAAAAATTGGATGAAATGAAAAAAATTATTTGGCTATTTGCAGTTGTGATTGCGCTTGCATCTTGTGATAACAAGCAAAGTTCAAATGTGATAACAGGATCGAAAGATTCTATTTCACAAGAAGTTCCCGGGCCGGTTGCAGGAACAATAATGACGAAGGAATATGTTTATCAAGTAGGTAAGCAAATGTATTTTTGGGGATGGCCTATGGTAAATATGCATAACAGGGTATTGGTTATGCGTCAGGTTCCTACCCCTGGGTTAAATGGAGGTGTAGTGCCTGTTGCACCGGTAGGGCAATTGTGTATGTTATCTGATTATATTACCCCTGCAGAACGTTATGTAGCATGTCCTAATCAGGATGTTGTGTATGGTTTTGGTATTGCAATGTTGAATGAAAGTCCGGTGGTAGTACAAGTTCCGGATTTCGGCGAACGTTTCTGGATTGTACAAATGGTTAATCAGCGTACAGACGGAATCGGAGGATTGGGTTCTATGTATAATAGCACAAAAGGTTTTTATATGATAGTGGGTCCCGATTGGAACGGAGAAACTCCAAAAGGAATTACCAAAGTAATTCGTTCCAATACTAATATGGTTGTGGTTATTCCACGTGCTTTTATGAATAATACTGCTGAAGATAAGGCTGCAATTCAACCTCTTATCAACCAAGTTATGATGTATCCTGTAGCTCAATTTGATGGCAATATGAAAACCAACGATTGGACAAAGGCTCCTTCTTTTCCTGATGCTAACAAAAGTGGAGGAGGGCAAGAAGTCGCATTTGTATTACCGGATAAATTCTTTGATGAATTACCGGCAATCCTGAAAGAAGTTCCTCCGCTGAAAGGTGAAGAAGGTTTGTATGCTTGGTATAATTCGGTATTGGAAGCAGCAAGTAAAGATGCAACACTTAAAGCTGCTTTGGTAAAAGCCGCTCAAGATGCTGAAAAAGAATTGATAGATCCGTTGCGTCAATTCAAGAATGTAGGTGTTCCTGTAGGAAATTATTGGAATACAACCAAGAATGGAGCAGCATTCGGAACAGATTATTTGAGCCGTACAGCTGCTGCACGTACCAATATTTTTGTAAATCAACCACAAGAAACTATTTATTATAATCAGGATTTTGATGGTGAGGGAAAAGAATTGAATGGAAAAGGTGTTAATTATACGATTACCTTTACGAAAGAAACATTACCTGCTGTAAAAGGTTTTTGGTCTTTGACTGTATATGATCAACATCATTTTTTCTATCAAAATCCGGAAAAGATCTATTCTTTAGGAACTAAAAATAAAGATTTGAAACTAAATGCAGATGGTTCATTAACTATTTATTTGCAAAATAAGAAACCTGAAGGAGAAAAGGCTTCAAATTGGTTGCCAATTCCTGCAGAAAAATTTGGATTCTTATTACGTGCTTATTGGCCAGAAGAATCTATGGTAAAAGGATACACTCCTCCGGCTGTTGTCAAGGTTAAGTGAATTTAAATAAATCAAAAAGGTAAAGCCTGCTTAAATTTTGTAAGAAATTGAGCAGGCTTTTACCTTTTATTAGGTTAATAATATATCCTTGTTTTTGACTGTAAAATAAATTATCCTTTATTATTAACCCCGGTCATATTTTACATACCGTGGCTGTGTTGGTGTATACGAATCATCATCCCACAATGTGCTGGTAATCATTAGGTCTGCGCTGTAGCGGTTACAAGCAATAGGTACATTATGTACCCGGCATTGGCGCAACAACATCATAATGTCGGCTTCGTGTGGCTGTGGGTTCAGATCATCAATCAGGAAGATTGCCAAATCAATTTCTTTGCGTACTACCATTGCTGCGATTTCAGCATCACCACCCAATGGACCGGAATTCATACAAGTAATTTCGGCATGAAGGTCTTGTTTCTCAAAAGCTTGACGAATTAAACTTCCAGTGGTTCCTGTGCAAACAAGATGATGTTCAGCTAAAAAATCAGAATTAAAAATACACCATTCAACCATATCGGCTTTCCGGTGGTCGTGTGCAACTAATGCTATTGTAAGTCGCCTGTTCATAAACAATTAAGAGTTAAAAGTTAAGAATTAAGAGTTGTGTTGGGTTTCAAATGGTAAAGGTAGGTATATTATAACGCTTTTTTGTTAAGAAAAAGGAAAATAATAAACAAATGTGCCAATTGAATTGATTCATTCTTCATTGGCACATTGGCACATTAGATTATTGGCACATTTTACTTTTTACTTGTAACTTTTTTTATATAATCGATTATCTGATTTCCTAATTCAGCGGCTAAATCCATTATTGGAGCTTCGGCATAAATACGGATAATCGGCTCGGTATTTGATTTACGCAAATGTACCCATTTGTCAGAAAAATCAATCTTTACACCATCTATATCATTAACATCGTAATTGGCAAATTGTTTTTTTATATCCTCAAGAATTGCATCAACATTTACATCCGGAGTTAACTCAATTTTTTGCTTGGATATAAAATAGGGCGGATAAGTTGCCCGAAGTTGGCTTACTTTTTGTTTCGATGTTGCCAGATGAGATAGAAACAAAGCAATACCTACCAATGCATCCCGTCCGTAATGGCTTTCGGGATAAATAACCCCGCCGTTGCCTTCGCCACCAATAATTGCGTTTGTTGCTTTCATTTTTTCGACGACATTTACCTCTCCTACAGCAGCAGCGGTGTATGTCATTCCGTATTTTTGCGTAACATCGCGTAAAGCACGTGTTGAACTGAGATTGGAAACAGTATTTCCCGGCGTGTGTTTCAATACATAATCGGAAACTGCAACCAAGGTATATTCCTCGCCAAACATTTCTCCGTTTTCACAAATAATAGCCAACCGGTCTACATCCGGGTCTACAACAAAACCGACATCAGCTTTACCTTGTTTCAGAATATTCGAAATTTCAGTTAAATGTTCGGGTAAAGGTTCGGGATTATGAGGAAATAGTCCGTTTGGTTCACAATACAATTTTTCGATGTGTTTTACTCCCAATGCTTCCAATAAAGCAGGAATAACAATACCTCCGACAGAATTTACACAATCAATTGCTACACTGAAATTAGCTGCTTTGATGGCTTTCACATTTACCAACGGCAAAGCCAAAACGCTATCGATATGTTTTTGAGTAAATGAATTATCGTGTGTTAGTTTTCCGATTTGATGAACATCGGCAAAAGTAAAATCTTCTTTTTCGGCAATGGTCAATATTTCTTGTCCTTGTGCCGCATCTAAAAATTCTCCTTTATTATTCAATAACTTCAAGGCATTCCATTGCGTAGGATTATGGCTTGCGGTAAGGATAATTCCACCTGCTGCTTTTTCCATTGTTACAGCCAATTCGGTTGTAGGTGTTGTTGCTAAACCGATATTTACCACATTAAAACCCATTCCCAACAATGTTCCGGATACAATTGCATCTACCATTTCGCCGGAAATTCGGGCATCTCTTCCTACAATGATTTTATTCGAATTGGTATAATTCTTACGGATAAATGTAGCGTAAGCAGCCGTAAATTTTACAATATCTAATGGATTAAGTCCTACTCCGGGCTTTCCTCCGATTGTTCCGCGAATACCTGAAATTGATTTTATTAATGTCATTTGAATAAATTAAAATTAAAAATTAGAGGGAAATATGAGCTTTGAAAAGAGTGGACAAAACTACACTTATTTGTTAAAAAAAGCAAGAAAGGTCAAAGGTAAATAAGAAAACGCATGAATTTGAATAAGGAGTCCAATATGTAATACGTTGTACGTTTTACGTTATACGTAAGTGGCTGATGTTACCGAGACGTAGAACGTATTACGTAAAACGTAAAACTTTCATATCTGTATAAATATGAAGTTTTTTTACTTTTTACCTTATTAACAGACATTCACTTCATTAAACTATCGTGAAATCAAAGAATTCATGTAATTTTGCATTTCTTACTTTTTTGCTTTTTTAGATAAAACCTGCAGAAAAATTCTGTTTAAAATCATTTTTTGTCATAAAACGGTTTAAAAAAATAATATTTATTACATTAGGCTCTTTGATAGGGCTTTATGTGATACTTTATGTGTCATTGAACTCATCTTATGTTCAGGAGAAAATTGCAGCTATTGCTTCACAAGAATTGCAAGATTGCTTGGGAACAGAAGTGAAAATCGGTGGTGCAAGTTTTGAATTATTCAATCGGATTACATTGAGGGATGTGTATTTGGCCGACCAAAAGAATGATACACTTCTGTATGCGTCACGTATTTCGGCCGGATTGGATATTTTACCTTTACTTAAAAATCGATTTGCTTTTTCGACAGTTCAGCTTTTTGGATTTCATGCTCATTTGAAGAAAGATAGTGCGAATGCTCCATTTAATTTTCAGTTTGTAATTGATGCTTTTAAAAGTAAAGATCCGAATAAAAAGCCTTCGAAAATAGATTTACATTTTAATTCTATTCTGATAAGGCGCGGACATGTAACTTATGATATTCTCTCGGAACCTGAAACGCCGGATAAATTCAACGCAAAACATATCGATATTTCAAAATTGATAGGGACAATAACCGTCAAAAACTTTACTAATGATTCGTTGAATGTTGATTTACGGAAGCTTTCTTTCGAAGAAAAAACAGGATTTTCGCTTAATAAGCTAACATTCAAAGCGGTTGCGAATAAAGAAAAAGCGTTAATATCTAATTTTTCGATAGAACTTCCTAATACAAAACTAACATTAGACAGTATTTTTGCTAATTATGATTTGGCAAATGATTCCTCTTCTTTTATTGAGAATGCGAATTTTGATGTAAAAATACAACCCTCGAAGGTTGCATTAAAAGATTTTTCGGCTTTTGTGCCCGCTTTCCGTTATTTTTCTGATCAACTTACTATCTCATCGCATATAAGAGGCTCGCTCAGCAACCTTTTTATGGATTATTTGGAGTTGGAATACGATGAAGACATGCATTTGAGTGCCAATATGAACGTGAAGGATGCATTGCGTAAAGGTGAAACCTTTTTATCCGGAAAAGTAGAAAGATTATATATTAGTTCGCAGAAAATAAACGACATAGCGAATAATTTCTCAAAAGATGGAGTTCAATTGCCACCCATGATTTATAAACTGGGAACAGTGAATTTTAAGGGTGACATTTCGGGATACTTAGATGATTTGGTTACGTATGGAAATTTTTCTACGGCTTTGGGTGATTTTTCAACTGACTTGATGATTGGATATGGCGAGGATATACGAACATTTAAAGGTACTCTCAAAACCGATAGTTTTAAATTAGGTACGTTGTTGGGAAAGGAAAATATTCTGGGGAAAGTTAGTTTAAGAGTTTTGTTGGATGTAAGCCAACGTAAAGGCGCTACTCTTCCTGATGGGCTTGTGAAAGGAACAATATCTAATATTCAACTGAAAGGTTACGATTATCAAAATATCGAAATGGATGGGCATTTTTCAGTAAATGGATTTAATGGAAAAATATCATTGGACGACCCTAACGGAAAAATTAATATTGCCGGATTAATGGACCTGAAGCAGAAGTTACCTGTTTTTAATTTGAATATGAATGTCGAACATCTCCGGCTGGGCGAGTTAAATCTGACAAATAAGTATAAATATTCGGATTTATCATTTAATCTGGTTACCAATTTTCAGGGAGACCATATTGATAATGGGCAAGGATACATTCATATTGATGATTTGAATTTCAGGAACAACGATGATACTATTTCTTTGAAAAAAATTGCATTGGAAATAAAAGGAGATAATCCCGAAAGAATACTTACAGTTCGTTCGGATGTGCTGAACGGAGAAATATCGGGGTCGTATAATTTTAAAACATTGTTGCAGGATTTCCAACAAATTGCAGCACAGTATATCCCGACATTTATTGATCCGGAAAAATTCAATGCAAAACGGATGGATAATAATTTTACCGGACAATTCATTGTAGAGAATACCGAAAATATATCCAAAACATTCGAAATTCCGTTTACTGTTCTTAATCAGGCGACATTGTTGGCCGATTATAACGGTGAATTAGGAAAATTTAAAGTGGAAGCATATATTCCGCGTGCTAAATTTAAAAATACGGATTTAGCATCGGGGAAATTTGTTTTTGATAATGCAGGTACGGCAATGAATGCATCTGCTTACTTTAAAAACATAAATGTCAATAACGGCAATTTTATGGAAGTAAATCTTACTGCTTCAGCTCAAAATGACAGTGTATTTGCCAACGTTGGATTTAATAATAGCGATACAACTAAAATATCAACCGGACATATCAATGCTTCGGCCAAATTTAGTCGCGATGTGGAAACAGGTTTGAAGACAACGGTTTACATTCATCCGTCGGAGTTAAGATTAACCGGTGTCCCGTTTTTTGTTAATCCTTCGCAAATCGAAATAAATGCAGGGAAAATAGCTGTGAATCAATTTAGTATTGAGAATAGGAAAAATGAGCATATTAAGATAAATGGTATTTATTCCAATACAAAAACCGATACACTTTATCTCGATTTGTTAAATACGAAATTAGATTATATTGGCTTGATTACCAATAATGAAGTGTTGGATTTCGGCGGTATTGCTACAGGAAAATTCAATGTTATAGGAAAGGGCGAAGGTATGCCGATTGCAACAGCTGATTTGCTTGTAAAGGATTTTTCTTACAACAAAGCGGTTGTTGGGGATTTGAAAATTTTCAGTACATGGAATGAGAATAATCAAGGTATTTTATTGGATGGAAATATAGAACAATCAGGACATAAGCCGACGAAAGTCTACGGATATATTTTTCCAACAAAAGATTCGTTAAACCTTTCTTTTGATGCCAATCATTTGAATTTAAAATTATTAAATCCGTTTATAAAAAATATAATGAAGGATTTTTCGGGTTGGGCTTATGGGAAAGTGAATATGTATGGCAGGTTTAAAACGCTTAGTTTTGTAGGAACTCCTTATATCGATGATGTAAAATTTGGAATTGAATTTTTGAATACCAATTTTTCATTATCCGATACGTTGTATATGACAACAACGGGTATTCGATTGCGTAATGCAACTCTTTATGATAGCCAAAATCACAAAGGAGTGGTAAATGCAGTTATCAATCATCAATATTTCAAAAATTTTACCTATTCAGTATTTGTCAGGGCCGAGAATATGTTGGTATTTAATGCTACACAGAAACAAAATCCTGTATTTTTCGGACCGATATATGGTTCCGGTTCGGCAACTCTTCGGGGTGATTTGGATAAAATAAATATTGATGTAGACATGAAAAGCGAGCCGAATAGTAAACTGTATTTGTCATTTTTCGAAAGTGTATCGGCTGCTACACATGATTTTATAACATTTGTAGATAAGAAGAATCCGGAAGAAACAGAGGCTGGAACAAAAAAGAAAATTTCTTTGAATACCGCTCCTCAATCAAAATTTGAGATGAAAATGACAATTCGTGTTGAGGCTACTCCGGATGCTTCGGTGCAATTGATCATGGATTCCCGTACAAATGATTATCTGAAAGGGAAGGGTAGGGGAGATATGCGTTTGGAATATAACAGCCGTACGGATGATTTGGCTTTATATGGCACTTACCTCATTGAACAAGGTAATTATAATTTTACATGGGAAGAATTCATCAAAAAGGATTTTACGATTCGTAGTGGCAGTACGGTAACATTCAGAGGCGATCCTTATGCGGCTCAATTGAATATATATGCATCTTATTCGTTAAGTGCCGATATTTCTTCTTTGGATGAAAATTTAGGGAAGGAAATGAACCGGCAGAATATTCCGGTAGATGCTATAGTTCATATTTCCGGGAATATAGAACATCCTGATATTACCTCAAGTATTGAGTTGCCAACTGCAAGCGAAGATGTCAAACGGAAAGTTAATAGTTTGATTTACACACAGGATGATGTAACAAAACAACTCTTTTATTTGTTATTATTTGGTAGATTTAATCCGCCGGATCATGTAACGGTAAGTAATTCGAATTCGGCACAGTTGGCATTGGTTGTTTCTTCATTGTCATCGCAGTTAAATTCGATTCTGGGGCAATTAAGCGATAAATTCAGTATCGGGACGAATATCTACAGTGGAAATACAGGTGGAGTTCAGGATTTAGAAGTAGGATTGAATATCTCTACCCAAATGTTTAATAATCGCTTGATATTAAAAAGTAATCTGGGATATCGGGATAATATTTATACGCAAACCAATTTTATCGGAGATTTTGATGCTGAATATAAACTGACAAAATCAGGCGATTTTCGCTTAAAGGGATATAGTCATTATAATGATAACAGCTTGTATTATGGACGTTCGGGATTGACGACGCAGGGGCTTGGGGTTATGTTTACTAAGGATTTTGGTATTTTTTCGGATTTGTTTAAGAGAAAAACGGTTGCAGATACTATCAATACAAATTTAACACCCAATGTTAGATCGTCAGTACTACAATCTACTGATTCTGTAAAAGTGATTCGTTCAGATAAAGAATAAATTATGGACAGTTTTATTTTATTGGAAAACATGCGTTTTTTTGCTCAACATGGTGTTTTTGAGCAAGAACGTTTGGTTGGGAATCTTTTTGAGGTAAATCTTAAGATAAAAGTAGATATCAGTCGTGCTGTAGAAACCGATAATGTAGAAGATACAATCAGTTATGCCGATGTATATGATCTGATTTCCAAGGAAATGATGCAACCTTCAAACTTATTGGAACATCTTGCAGGAAGAATTCTACATGTTGTAAAGAAACAATATTCCAATATATCCGGAATAGAGATTAAAGTCTCAAAACTGAATCCTCCGCTAAACGGGCAAGTGGAAAAGGCAAGCGTAGTAGTGTTGGTGGATTGAAATTTTAGGCAAAAGGCGAAGGGCTCAAGGCTAATGCACATATCTTTTGCCCTTGGCCTTTTGCCCCAAATATATTGATTATGGAAATACTCATTCTTGTATTATTAACCTTATTAAACGCATTTTTTGCTGTTTCTGAAACTGCGTTGATTTCGGTAAAGAAGGGGCGCATGGAGTTATTGGCTTCCCGTGGAGATAAAAATGCAAAAAAGGTTTTGACATTGATTGAGAATCCTGAAAGTTTTTTATCATCTATTCAGGTCGGAATAACTTTAATCGGGATTGTTTCGGGTGCATATGGAGGTGCAACTTTAACGGATGATGTCGAAAAAATATTTTATGGAATTTCATTTTTACGGCCTCACGCGTATTTATTGGCTTTGATTATTGTTATTGGTGGAATTACTTATTTTTCGATAGTTGTAGGTGAACTTGTCCCGAAATCACTTGCAATCAACAATGCTGAGAAAATTTCACTTTTTTGTGCTCCTATTATACGAATCATTTCAATAGTCGGTTATCCTTTTGTTAAAGTACTGTCAATTTCGACAAATTTTATATTGAAAATAGCGGGGATAAAGGGCAATAAAAGTGATGTTTTAAGTGAGGATGAATTACGGTTACTCTTAAAGAAAGCTCGAAAACAAGGTGTGCTGGAGAAAGAGGAACAACAAGTACATGATAATATCTTTTCTTTTACTGATAGGCAGGCCAAATCTTTGATGACTCATTATTCGGATTTGGATTGGATTGATATCAATAACCCAATGAATGAATTGCATGATTTTCTGCAGAAAAGTACACATTCTAAACTTCCTGTTTGCAATCATTCTGTTGATAAGTTAAAAGGATATATTGTTGCAACAGATTTCTGGAAAGAGGAGAAAGATACGCAATTTTTGCTGCAACAGATAATTCGGGAGCCGATATATATTACTGAAAGTTCGGATGCTTTTACAATTTTGAATATATTTAAAGCTAAAAAAGAGTATATCGGATTTGTATTGGACGAATACGGAATTTTTAAAGGATTGATAACGTTACATGATTTAATGGAAGCCATTGTTGGTAATCTTCCTGAAGATGACGATCGTGATGATGGTGGGATAATTCCTCAACCGGATGGTAGTTTCTTAATTGATGGAACGTTGCCGGTTTCCGAATTAAATCAGCACTTCCAACATCAACTGATCGATGAAAATCCACACTATACAACTGTCGCCGGATTTTTATTGTATGAATTGGAAAATTTTCCTTTTGTTGGTGAAGAAATTATTCATAAAGATATGCAACTCAAAGTGATAAATATGGATGGTGTGCGAATTGATAAAATAGAATTGTCTTTCAACCCCTGATTTGAGGTTTGGTTATTTGTTATTAGTTATTTGAATTGTTATTTGCTAATAACCAACTACCAACTACCAATAACCGATTCTACTTCTCCATCAGCAAAGCGGGTTGTAATCTTATCTCCTTTCTTTAATTGGGATGTATTCTTTATTATTTTTCCGTTTTGCAATGTTAGTGTATAGCCTTTTTTCAGGATATTTTCGGGAGATGCCAGAGAAAGTACTTGTTCCGAGAGTTGCAATTTGTGTTTTTGTTGCATCAACTGATTTTTGGCAGCAATAAGAATATCTTGCTCGATTTTATCTAATATTGATTTGTGTTTCGAATTCAGTTGTGCAATAATCAATGGAAAACGGGATGAAATAGATAGTAAGCGGTTCTTTTCCGAAATCAACAAGCGATCTGCCAATTGGAATATTGCTGATTTGATTGATAGTAATTCATCTTCGGCTTCGGTCATTTTATCGATTAAAAATTCGGCGGCGGCAGTAGGCGTTTTTACCCGGGTGTGAGCAATAATATCTAAAACAGAATTATCCTTTTCATGTCCGATTCCTGTAATGATAGGTAAAGGAAATTGAGCGCAATTAGCTGCCAAAAGATAACTGTCGAAACAATTCAAGTCAGATGTAGCACCGCCTCCACGGATAATGACAACTGCATCGAATTGGGTAAAACATTCATAGATGTTATTTAAAGCCCAGATAATCGATTCTTCGGATTGCATTCCTTGCATAATTGCCGGAAATAATTTTACACGAAAATTATACCTGCTTCCGTTGATTTGAATTTGATTGATAAAGTCTTCGTACCCGCTCGCTGTTTTTGATGAAATAACGGCAATTCGCTTAGGAAGTTTTGCCAATATAATTTCCTTGTTTGAATACAAAATACCATCAGCTTCCAATTGTTTTAATACGGCTGCGCGCTGTTGCATCATGTCGCCGACAGTAAAAGCAGGATCGATGTCTGAAACGGTAAGGCTATAACCGTAAACCTCGTGAAAATCGACTGAAACTTTTACCAATACTTTCAATCCGGCCCTGAAAGCTTGCCCAGTTTCTTTTTCAAAGTAAGGTCGAATCATCCGGAACATATTTGCCCAAATTCGTGCTTGTGCTTTGGCTAATAATTGCCCTGAGTACGGGTCTTTTTCCACAAATTCCAAGTAACAATGTCCGGAAGCATTTACCTTCATTTCACTGATTTCGGCTCGAATCCAGTATAATTCAGGAAAATTTCCACGGATGGCTTCTTTTACTAAGTAGTTTATGTCGGATAGAGATAATGCTTCCATATTCTTTTAGCAGACGGGTAAACAAGGAGACAAGTAAACGGACGGACAAACTATACTTTAATAGTCTACTCGTTTATTAAGATTATTTTCCACAACATTTCTTGTATTTTTTTTCACTTCCGCAAGGGCAAGGATCATTGCGCCCTACTTTTGGAGTTTCAATTAATTCAGGATTTTCTTTTTCGAATATATGATCGTAAGTTTCCTGCTCGATTTCATCGAAATTATCACTTTCATTATTCCATAGTTCATATAGATATTGATATTGTTCTTCTAATGTTTTTTGCTTATATAAATGAAAACTATCCTTTTCTTCTTCGTAAATTTTAAGGATACTATCATAATCGCCGGCATAAAAACGTGCAACAAGGTTTAATTCAAACAGTTCTTTAATTAAAAGAATGCAAGATTGAATTTTTAATTCGGCTATATCGTTAATTAATGCAGCAACCAATTCATTATCAATGATGTCGTCATTATCCTTTTCCTGAATAAAGTAGTGCAATATATCATTATAGCGTTCTTCTATATCCTCTTTCGTCTCAGGGTATTGAATATAAATTTGTTGAATCGTACTTGAAATGCAAGCTCGTGCAATAAATTCAAGGTTAGGTATTTTGAAAAAGTCAAATAATACATCCAATTGATTTTTTCCCAAAATCATAAGAGACGAGTACAATGTCTCAAATAAAATATCTGCATACCAGCAATTAAAAAACTCATCCTCTTGTTTAAGGATTTCAAGTATCGTTGGCAGACTGCTTTCTGTTTGTAATTCTCCTAACAAAATAACTGCGTGATGCAAATATTGACAGGTGTCATTGTCATAATTATTTGCAGTAAAAGAATCGGGATTAAAACTACCGATTGAATATAAAATAATATGTTCGAGATCTTGTATAAGAGTATTCTTAGGTAGACTTAGAAGATGTTGTAATATATCCTTTTCGATATCAAATCCTTTTTCAAAAAGGATATTCAATTCAGGATGAATCAACTGAAGTTCCTTAGGATATTCTTTATCAATTTTTTTGTAAGTAACAGAGCGTTCCGATGTCCACATTTCACGAGTCTTTTCCAAAGAGTCTTTGAAAAATGCCAACTTTAATGCATCTATTATTTTATCATCAGCACCAATATTAGAAAGTTTCTCAACTATTTCGTAAGCTTCAGATAATCTGTTTACTCTTTCTAAATACGTTACCACACACGCATAGTATTTACTCACTTCATCTATTTGAAAAGATTCTTTTTCGGGATAGAGTTTTTGTAAATCCAGCTCTTCTCCCAAAAAATTCAACGCTGTTTCAGGGTCATTATTATCTAATGCATATTGGGCATTATTGATTTTTCCATAAAGATAATCAGGGTGTTTCTCAGTAAAAAAATCCAAGTATTTTTGAATTTCACCATACCTTTTATTTTTTTTCAGGCCAACTATAATCAATGTAACAAATTCGGGATAGTTCTTATTCTTGTTGAAATAATCAATCAACTTATTAACACTTGGTTGAGTTTTATGAGCTATTTCGTGAGCCTTCTGATAATCATATCCAATATTAGGGTCTTTATAATCTTTTGGTTCACGGGTAATTTTAAAATTGAAGTCCATATTTTCTCTTTTATTTATTGTCAATACTATCAACGCTGTCAATATGTATTTCTGTATTTACACTATCCGCAATATGCTTAATTGTTCTTTCCCTTTTTCCTTGAACAATTGTATCTTCTAGAATAATTTGGTCGAATTTACTTTCTGTTTTTTCTTCTTCAACAGGTTGGCTTATTTTTATGAAATCGATGGCAATCGTTGATTTTCCTGAAAGTTGAAATCCAAAATGAGATCCCTCGGGATTAGGTATTTCATTTTGATATACAAATTTTCCGTTTATGTAAAAATAAAGCATTTTATCAATCTTTCGAATCGCTAAGTTGTTAGAAAACATCGGATTGATGTATTCCGAAACACATTCAGTAAACCAACCATAATATTGTGAATTCCCGATATAAAATTTCTTTTTATTGTCTACGAGGAAATAATTAGTATCTGAGTTGTCTTTTTTACCGAAGGCAACACCAACTTTAGCATCTGATATTTCAGTTTTTATCAGACTTAATTTCGCCTCGAATAAAAAATCGTCATTAATATCAATACCTACATCTGAAATCGATAGAATGGCTTTTCCTGTTTTTGTTTGAACCCGGTATTCTCCTTTGGCTATGAATGATTTATACAGGGTTTTGTCTCCTGTAGCCCATTTATTGCTGTTATTGAAAAAATCATCAAAAAAAACTATTTTATATTTGATTGAAGAGAAATCAGGATGTTCCAATGCCCAATCGGGGACAGGTATTTGAGGGTTAAATAATTCGTCGATGTAATATTTTTCGCGAAAGCTATAGAAATTTACATTCCAATTGCGGCTGTCTATCTTTTCGCCGCCACACATGATTGTTTTCCAATCACCCGAAGGTAGTACCGAATTATCATGATGTCGGTTTAATACTCCATGTCCTAATTCATGAAAAATCAAATTGGCTTTCAGTTCTTTCTCATTCTTTTTTCCTTTGATGCTTTGCCAATAAGTAGAGTCTATTTCTATTAATAAAGGTGTCTGGTGATGGCATAATCCGATTTGAGATCCTTCTAAATGTCCAAATCGTATGATTAATCCGGATTTATCAAAGTCAAATTCATATCCGCGTTTTTTGCCTTCTTCCAAAAATACATTTAAATACGGTTGAAACTCAGGCTCAATGGAATAGAAATCTTTGTTTTTGCAAGAAGAAAGAAGAATGAGGAATATAAATATGTAAAAAAAATGCTTCACAATGTTGCTAGTTGGTTGTATAAGTTGTTTGTTATTTGTTGTTATAGTATTGATTTAATCCCTGATTCACATTAATAACCAGTAATCAATAACTAATAACTAATAACTAATAACTGTTATTGGTTATTAGTTGATTTTTTCGTTTAAATATTTTATAATCGATTCTTTTTCATTGGGATGGAACCATTTTATAGAATCGTCTTTTTTAAACCAAGTCATTTGTTTTCGTGAATAAATACGGGTGCTTTGTTTGATTTTTTCAATAGCTTCTTCCAATGAATATTCTCCATCAAAATGCCGGAAGAGTTCTTTATATCCGACTGTATTCAAGGAGTTTAGTTCTTTGTATGAATGTAAATTTTTTGCTTCATTCACAAGTCCTTGCGCTAACATTTCATCTACACGTGCATTGATGCGTTGATACAATTCTTCCCGTTCACGTTTTAAGCCAATTTTAATAATATTGAATGGACGAGGTTTAATGGGATTTGTTCGTAGTGAAGAATAAGGCTTACCTGTCATTAGGCAAATTTCGAGTGCATGTATTACACGTTTCGGATTTTTCAGGTCAACTTGATTATAATATTCCGGGTCAAGTACTTTTAGTTGAGCACGGATTGAATCCAATCCTTCCATTTCATACTTTTGTATTATCTCAACTCTGAGTTTAGGATCGATTGTAGGCAAATCATCGATACCCTTGCAAACGGCATCAATGTACATCATTGAGCCGCCTGTCATTAGGATATTATTCGTTTGAAGAAATAATTTTTCGAATAAATCCAAAGCCTCAACTTCAAACCGGGAAGCACTGTAATATTCATCCAACTTTAATGTTCCCACGAAATAATGAGGAACTTGTATTAATTGCTCTGAAGTTGGGGCAGCTGTTCCTATTTTCAATTGTTCGTACAACTGCCGGGAATCACAGGAAACAATAGGTGAAGATAAATATTTAGCCAACAATAAACTTAGTTCGGTTTTGCCAACTCCCGTTGGACCAAGAAGGATTATTAAGCTTTTGTTGTTCACAATGTTTATTTGCTATTTAGCTCCGCTAACTGTTGGTTGTTTTTAGTGCAATTATAGAACAATTATTTGCAATTGAATTCGCGAAGCTAATTGCAAAAATTGCTCATGTCAGTTTATTTTAAATACAATGATATTAATAGCGTTCATCAAGGTCGCTTTCACTTCCTTCAAGATCACCAAAGCCTTCTTCGTCAAATTCTTCCGGATCGAAATCTTCATCACCATAGAAGTTTTCGCCCAGATCTAATTTTGTTGAGAAGTCTTCCTGTTCGTTGTTATCCAATATTTGAGCAGGAGGTTCACCAATAGATGAAATACATTGAGGTGCTTTTTGTTCCTTATTCAAAATGATTTCAACTAATTCCATAAAGAACATCCGGTCATTCAGGTTGTCGAAAACATATGTCAATTTCTGTTTTTCATCTGAAATTAATTCACTTAAAACTGCTTCATCCATTACCCAGCTATCAACGTCGGAATCCGTATCCATTTTGAAGAGTGTTATTTCGGTTTCCTTTTCCCAATCGTCATTACATAAAGAAAATGAGGTTATTTGGTCTTTGGAATAGTTTACACTGTCCAAAATTGCTTGGTGCAAGTCAAAGAAGGTAGCATCGGCATCAATTAATATTTCTCTTGAAAAACCGTCCACTTCATCTGAAATAATTACAAATCTGTAAGTCATGATATAATTTTTTTATGCTGTAAAAATAGTAAAAAAACTATTGAATGTAAAAACTAAAAAATGAAAAAGATAATATCAGTATGCATTATGTGTTATAAAATGTGGACTATTGCAATATAAGTAATCTCTTATTTGTCTATGTATCTTTGTTGTGGAGGTCATTACAGAGTATAAACTCAAAAATAAGATGATGTTTTTTTCCCTTTATAAATAATCCAAATAATCATTGGAGCACCGAATAATGCACAAACGGCATTGATAGGAATGGATAATCCTGTTCCCGGAAGTTGAGAAATAATATCGCATATTAACAATAAAACTGCACCACAAAGCATGGAAGCCGGAATGATAATACGATGAAGTGAGGTGTTGAATATTCCTCGGGCGATATGAGGAACAGTAACTCCAATAAACGCGATTGGTCCAATAAAAGCAGTAGTTGTTCCGGCAAGCAAGGCTGTACAAATAATGATGATAAAACGTGTTCGGAATAAATTTATACCAAGTCCTTTGGCATAATTTTCGCCTAAAAGTAAAACATCTAATTGTTTTTGAATAAAGAAAGAAAGAAATAACCCGATAATAATTATTGGAGCTAATAGTTGAAAGAAATTCCAGGTTACAGCACTTAAACTCCCGAATGTCCAAACGATAAATAATTTGATGGCATCGGGATTACTTATACTTTGTAATACGTTTATGATGGCTCCGGCAATGCTGCCAAACATAATTCCGACGATTAATAACGAAACCGTATCGGATATTTTTATCGAAGTAAGTATTACTAAAATTAGAACCAGTAAAGCTCCGCTAATTGCAGCAACAACGATTCCCCAACCTTCACCGGAGCCGGTTAAAAATAATGTGGTTGAAGAAGATAACATGGTAAATAGCGCGACACCTAATCCGGCTCCCGAATTAACTCCCAAAACATCGGGGCCTGCTAATGGATTTCTAAATAATGTTTGCATCAATACGCCAGCAACAGAAAGGGCGGCTCCTGTTAAAATAGCTGTTAAGGCCTTTGGTAACCGGTAGTTGAAAATGATTTCATGATTGATAGTATCTGCACCATTATTCATAAAGACAGAAGTAATATCCCGAAGCGGAATATAAATGCTGCCAGCCATTATATCAATGCAAAAGAAAAGAATTAAAGAAAATAGTAAAACGGAAAATTTTATTGGATTTTGATGTGTCATGCTGAGGCTCATTTTGCACGAAAATGATTTAAGTAAAGGTGTAAATTTGATTATACTGCAAAGTTGCAATTTTTTCGGATTCAAATCCAATAATTCTTTTGTTTTTTCGGTTATACTGTTTTTCTAGTTTTGTAATGTGTTTTTTAGAGTTTGTTGAATGTACTCAATGTCGCTTATTCTCAATTTTTTACATTTAAAACGTATGAAAATATTTATAGTAATGTCAAAAAAGAATCCTTAAAGTTTGCAGAAAGAAAAAAAAATAATACCTTTGCACCGCTTTTGAAATACAAAGCAATAGGATTGTCTCATGGTGTAATGGTAGCACTGCAGTTTTTGGTTCTGCCTGTCTAGGTTCGAATCCTGGTGAGACAACAAAAATGTCTGTAAATTATTAATTTACAGACATTTTTTATTTTAATGGTACGGATATTGGTACGGAAAATTTCTAAAATTATAATGATTTTAGGAATGTTGCGGGATTTGACCAAACAGATTTGTGAACAACGAATTCGGGAGTATGAAGAAATGAAATAGAATAAAATAACTCTATGATTTTATAGCAAATAATTTTATGACTTCAATAACAATTTCCCTTTTTCAGTTGTAACATATTTTTGATTTTACTCTGTGGCTTATCGGGAAATATCATTGAAATCAAGCCTTTTTTTTGTTTCACTGTTGAATAAGGAGAATACTTTTGCAGAAGAAGAAATTTTTGTACTCACTTTTTCTCTTTGTGAATATCCTAGCAGGACAATGCAAGAGAATAGGAGTGCTACTGCAATTATCTTTTGTTGTATCTTCTTATTATTCATGTTATTTCAAGTTTTTTTATACAGTAATCGTACCTCTATCAGTTTCGCAGTCCGACTTTCTGCCTGTGCTACAAAACGCACTGTCATGATCTCTTTATTTGCTGTATTTTCCGGAATCGAATAGACGGCTTCAACGATTTTTTCTTCTTTTTCTCTATTGAGATTGATGGGCGTTATTTTTTCGTCATTAATAAAAATATCGAATTTTCGGTTGTCTCCCTGACCGAAATAGGTAATATAAAGGTATGCTGCTTTTTTATTTTTGTTTTGTAACTGATAGCTGAACCATCCGTCGGCATCCCGCCAATGATTTTCATCCGTATATCCAGTATTTGAATTCTCGAATTGAATAAAATGGTCGGATTCAGGTTGTTGCAGACCACATAAGATTTCATCGATGGTAATAGCATCGAGACGTAACTTTTCGGCTTCTTTGTTTTCTACTTCTGTTTGCAAAGCGATCACATGATCCTCTGTTGCCTGCGGCCAATAGATAATATAGCGCGAATCGTGTATGCGGAAAAATGGGATTAATTCCATTCCGTTCCATTTTTCTGCCGGATATAAACTTGTCAGGAAGAATGTTAGCGGTTTTCCTGCAACAGGAATTAATTTTTCTACTATTTTTTCAGGTTCACTTACCAATATTGGCATGTCTTTCAGTGGTATTCGGCGTCCCCGTGCTTCGTGTCCTTTACGATTATCATCGGCATAAAGTCCCGGCATGTCTTCCGTTCCGTTTTTTGCCGCCAATACAATCGGTCCATATAAGAACGAATAATAATTTGAACCATCCGGTAATTGTTCTGCCTCTATATGCATCGGCATTATAATCACTACCGCATCTCCTTTTTTCCAGTTGCGTTTGAAAGAAACATATCCATCGGTATTTTTCTCAACCTTTTGCTCTTTACCGTTAATAAGTACTTTCAATTCTCCGGATTTTACCCAATCGGGATAACGAAGTTTCAGCGTAAAATCGATCGTTTTTGCCGGATTTATCGTTAATGTCGTTTTCGGCTCATCCGGGAAACGGTTTTCCTGAATGACTTCGATGTTATTATCTTTCCAGTTTAGACGGGAGGGGATAAATAAATTAACATACAATTCATTATCCGTATGCGCATAAATTAGTTCACCATATTTGGCATGATTCTCAATTCCGGAACCTACACAGCACCACATGGATGTTTCGGGTTGAGAATAAACGCGGTAATGTCCTGGGCGCATCTGGGTGAAGTAAATCAGGCCTCCATTTTCAGGATGTTGTGTAGAAAGGATATGGTTATACAGTGCCCGTTCGTAATATTCAATATATCTTTTATCCAACGATGTTTCATAGAACATTTTCGATAGCCGCAGCATATTATATGTATTACAAGTTTCAGGTCCCTGAATACCGTTGATCATCTTTGAAAAATCATGTGCCGAATGAAATTGCTCGTTCGCACTGTTCCCTCCAATGCAAACCGAACGATTCTCAACCACTGTTTCCCAGAAAAACTTCGCGGCATCCGACCAATCGTTGTTTTCTTCCAAATCGGCAATGCGTTTAAAACCAATAACTTTAGGTATTTGCGTATTGGCATGCAATCCGGTCAGCTTGTCTTCTTTCCGAAGCAGCGGTTCGAGGATAATCTGATGACTGAATTGATGAGCAAGCCGCAGGTATTTCTTATCGCCCGTGATGGCTGCTACATCTGCAAAAGTTTCATTTAGGCCACCATATTCGCTACTAAGCATATTTTGTATCTGTTCATCTGAAAGTTGAGAAACCAACCGGATTGCCCAATCGGTCATCTTTACCAGCATCACTTTTGCTTTTTCATTTCCGGTGTACAGCCATGTGTCTCTTAATCCGGCGTATGTTTTGTGAATATTGTAAAGCGGAACCCATTTGCCATTCAGGCTAAATTTAGCTGCACGGATATTACCGGCAGCAATTTCATCCCATATTTCGTTGCCACCCGGGACACCCCCGATATATCCATTCCCGTTGGCATCCTGGCAACGCTGTAATTCGTCAATCATATAATCAAGGCGACGCTTTATTTCTTCATTACCTGTCGATGCGTACATTAATGATAATGCCGACAAATAATGACCGCCGATATGACCGTCCAAACCTGTATTTTCCCAATTGGTATAGCTTTCCGCTTTCGGTTTCAGTCCGGATTCCCGTAGAAACGGAGCAAGCAACCGATCCGGGTTCAATACGAGAATATAGCGCAAATCAGTATCCTGTGCATTTTTAAATGGGCTATCGAGTAGCCTGATATCATTCAGATTGAAATATTCTACCTGTTTTTGAGTTTGGGCGTAAAGGATTGTTGAGATAAATAAGGTGCAAAATAAAAAGAGGTGTTTCATGTATATTATGTCATTTGTTCATAATGCTAACGCCAATCATTCCGACCACGACTTCCTGTGAGAGCGTTTCCAAAGTAACACTTTTCAGTTCAACGCCCTTACGCATTTTCAGGTTAAGCAACATGGCCCGGCAGTTTTCTCCTAATTGCACTGTTTCAGGTAATTTATCGGGCATAACGAATCGATCGATTTCCGACATATAATCGTTACGGCTTCCTTGTTCGGGACTTGTTGCTTCATTATAAATCGGACATAGATTCCAATAATTGACAGGCGGTATTAATTCTAACGAATCAGTTGTGCCATCGACATAATTCAACCGAATCACGGCGTTGGCTATTTGGCATTGCATCACATTGGTTGATCCTGCTATCAGAAAATAAGCAGCATCGCCCGTTTTGTTTATGGGAAATTCAATAAGGGTAGGATAGTTGTCCCACATGGATGTAAACGCAATATTTGAATCATCCGTATTCCACCTGAACGGAACGCCTTGTGGGGTGACCAACCGGTTTTCTCCTATCAGCATATCGGCTACATTATTGGTTTGAATTTCGGGTGCGTTGTTTTTCCAGATAGGAAATGTCCAGGGCGAATATCCGTCAGTACCCAAGCGCACAGATACCGTATTGGGTCTTGGAGATAAATATGCTTGCTTGTAAATTGTTTTAATATCTGCGTTATATAGTGAATGGATATTTATTGTTTCCCAACCGGCATTTTCCGGAATCTTTTCTACATACCGCGCAGCCTCTTTGATATCGCCTTCCGGATCATTTATTTTTACGCGGAAAACGCGGTATTGCGGACTATTTCCAACTTTAACTTCTGTTATTATGGTATGGTATCCTTTGTTGGCAGCTAGTTGAGCATGTAAAATACCATCCTTGATATTACCTTTTTTAACTATTTTCTGAGGGTCTTCAAAAGAAATAATCCGGGCATCTTTCGCGATCAATTGTATTTCTTCTCCTACCTTTCCTTCAATGAAAACTGGTTCATAATAAGGTAATTTATTGGTGTGGTTTATAGAAACAATGGCTTTGTTGTTATCGTTGACTTTAATCACGACCATCGTACACCCAACTCCAGCTTCCAATTTCCAATTCGTATTTTTTCCATTCAGTGTAACATTCTTAATATCGTTGGATAATACGGGTAATTTTAGAAACAGATTGGCTTTTTGAGGAAGTTCGATTGAATAGTTACTGCAGATGTTATTTCGTTCGAATGTGATTTTTACATCAGGTAATTCGATTGATGCGTGATTCCAATCATTAGGAAAGTGGGGTGTTATATTTACCCGGCCGTTAGGATAATCGGGCGTAAATCCGAAAAGTCCCGAAACTAATGTGCGGCTAAATGTATGCACACAATCGCCAAAATCAGTTCCGCCCTGTTTCCCACCCAGGTTGCCGGGAACAAGATGGTTGAAAGCAGTATGCATGTAAGTCCCTTTCATAATATCCCAGGCATCTTCTGTAAGTCCTGCCTGAAAATAACTCAAAGCCAGGTGGTAATTATCTCCGGCCCATCGTTCCCGTATCGACCAGGTACCTGGTATCCAGTTGGATGTCCAGACTTGCCGTCCGCCGGAAGGCATCCGGTCGTTTTGTAGTGCCCATTCGGAGTAGTAAACCGATTGGATAGCTTGGGAAGGAGATGTTAATCCGGCATCGATTGGTAGAAATATACTGTACAGCCAAGGGTTTTCGTGCAGACGTTCGTTTCCACCTTGTTCGCGATAAGATCCGGAATGTCCACAGCTCGTAATCCATAATTTATCAAAAAATCCTTTTTTAATTTTTTCAAGCATTTGATTGTGGTGTTTTTCCGATTCTTTATCCCCGACATTATGCGCCATATCCCGCGCTGCCGAATGAGCCCGGTAGGCATACGAAGTTTCTTCTGCAGTACCTCCGCCGTTGTACCATTGCGAATCGGTCGGCCAGGAATTTAAGTAGCTTTCATACACTCCATCGCTATCCGGATCAAAACATTCCTGAATCCATACTAAATGCAATTCCAATGCTTCTCGTAAAACTTTAATTAACTCAGGGTCGGATGTCCAGCGATAATCTTCTATGAATTGATCAAATAATTGGGACTGCATATTATATCGTTTCTGATCTTTAACGATACGTCCTACTCCAAAAAGCCGGGAATCGGCATGTTGCAATGTCAACAATCCCTGTGGATCGGCTTTCGGTTCTTTTTTATCGGATTCCTTTACTTGAGTGGCTATATAATATTTCGCTTGTTGCAATACCCGATCATGCCAGCCGTGCATAGTTCCTCCGAATACGGTTC
The DNA here is from genome assembly GCA_031553395.1 of Bacteroidales bacterium. Classification (GTDB taxonomy): domain Bacteria; phylum Bacteroidota; class Bacteroidia; order Bacteroidales; family WRGA01; genus WRGA01. The sequence continues at coordinate 184,352 of JAVBLR010000009.1, forward strand.
TCCAACCGGGAAGCGCATTATTCCAAAGCATCCCTCCGTGAACAAAGACAGGAGGATACCATGTTCCGTCGACAGCAAATACTGAAGATTTCGCTATCACATTCAAATAAGGATCGGGAGTGTTTATTTTCATCCGGTCAATCACTTCATTTAATTTACGCTTTGCCTGAAAGTAACTTAAATCGGCTTCTTTTTCTGTTTGGCAAACGATTTCCCCGTCACTGTTGAGATTAAAAGATAATGCAAAAGTATCCGTTTCTTCTTTTTGAAATTTACCTTGAAACAAGGGTTCTTCATCGCTATTGCCGGCATTTTTCCAATCGATCAATTCCGGATGTCCCATTAAATCGAATTCATGTCCCAGATTTTTTTTAAGATATTGCTTTCCTCCGCCAAAACTCCAACTCAGTTCATCACCGGGTTTTATATTTTTTGTTTCCAGGCAAACAACCATCCCTGTTCCGTTAGCAGCGGGAAGTACATTAAGAATCAAATTCACATCCTTGAATTGATTATCACTCAGTTCCCATTTCATTTGTCCGGATGTATAAAACGATGTAATCCGATCGAAGTTGTATATCGCCTTAGTGGTGTTTCCTCGCTTCAACGAAATAATCAGATTCCCCAATAAACTGTCTTTTTTAACCAAACGAATAAGCGGTTTATCTCCGGCTAAAATAAATCCATTGCCATTATTTATATATATGGGGCGATTGTTGTAGCGGTCGAGATTATAACCTATAATCCATTCCCCATCCGTTTGGTAGGTGGTGTTTTCTTTTTTTTGTTGAGCGTATACATTCAACGTACCAAAGAAAAAAAGGAGCAGACAATAAATAGTTATCTTCATTATTTTATTACATTTATTTACTTAGTGTTATAGCCATCATTCCCACAATAACTTCATTGGCTACTGATTTCCATTGTATTGATTTTAATTCTTTATTTTTATCCAACGGAATCCCCAGAATGATACCAGCACCTCCGTCAATTTCACGGTTATATACCTCTGTCGCTCTTATATTCATTGCTTCTTCCATATTGCGGCTCACAATACCGGTCTTGAATGCAACGCGATAGGGGCGTGGCGCATCGATTTTGAATGCTACTCCATCGGTGTAATAATCCTGCTCAATGGGACACCATGTTTCCGGATTCCGAAGTGTCAGTTCCGATTGGGAACCATCCATATATTGGATAGTTACCGCACCGTTTGTTATACCGTATTGCATCGGATTGGTTGTTCCTGCCATCATTAAATAAGCATGTCTGGCTTTCCCGCTCAAAGATACGGAAATAGAATCCGGATAATTATCCCAAAGGGTGGTGAATGCAATATTATTTTTTCCTTTCGGCATTCGGAAAGGAACTCCAAATGGTGTTTCAAAAACCTCATTTTTAACAGCAGCCCGAAAACCTGTATCATCGATTTTATAAGTAAGTTTGGGATGACACCATTCGCCGATACCCTGCACAGGCGTTTGTAAAGTAGTATAAGGCGAACGTGGTGACAAATAACGATTACGGAAAATATCGGCAACACTTGCATTTAGAGCATCGTCCATATTCACCTGAATGTATTCCGGCTGCTCTGATTGATTTATATTTATTAAAGTGTTTACTGCAAAGTCCGGTTGTTTTTCAATTTTGGGATCGGTTGGTTGCCACCACCACATTTCTCCGGCTTGTTGTTTGATAAACGATTGTTCGATTCCTTTTGCATAGGTTTGTGGAGTAATGATATTCTGTCCTGCCCATTCGATTTCAATCGTATACTTTCCCGAAGAACCGCAGGGTATTTCAATCAAAGGCGCATTGATTCCTTCTTTCAGGTTCCAGTCCATTTTTTTATCATTTACTTTAACAGAAGCGATTTTATCTTTGGGCGCTTTTAGCAAAAGGTTAAGATTCGGTTGTTTCGTAAATTTGTTTGTTACCGTATAGATATCTTTATTGCCAATACGCTCAAATTTATAATCCAGATCCGGATGATTTATTTCCGCAAAATTCCAGGCGGAAGGGAATCCCGGACGAATCACCAGATTGTTATGTAACATATCGGGTTGTATGCCGAAAAGTCCTTGTACTACAGCACGTGAATATACGCCGACCACATCGCTGAAGTCCCGGTAACATTCCCCCCGTGCCGCGTCGTATAAACTGGTTTGTCCGATATTGGCCGGTGAAATACCCAGGTACATTCCATCCAATACGGCTGATTTGAACAATTTAGACGCTTCTTCATGACGTCCGGCCAGCCAATATCCCAAGGCAGTGTGTCCTATTTCCGCATACGCTACATTGTTCAGACTCCATGCGTATGGCATCCACGACGTAGTGGAAAGCATATAATAATTTCCCTCTAATTCATTCGATTGAATAGGGATATGCGGAATATATTCGTCTACATAACGTGTCGCTTTATATGCGTTGAATATATCGGAGATTTCGGAATCGATTGCCGTATAGATTGTCCAAAGTCCGGGGTATGGATGTATCATTTTATTTCCCATAAAATCAATATATTCAGCCCACCATCCCTTGTCTTTTAGCCACAGTTTATCATTGACTGCTTTACGGATTTTTTCTGCTTCTTGACGGTAAGGTGTGGGATCTTCCCCGATCAAGCTCGCGATTTCGGCAGCAATGGTGTTGGCCCGGTAGTTGTAAGCAGAACCAACCGTTGTTCCGCCACTATTGTACATCAAGGCGTCTGAGGCCCATGTGGCAGCGTAGGCTTCATAAAGTCCGTCATTATCAGGATCCCAATTGCGTTTTTCCCATTCTAAATGTAATTTTATAACAGGGAAAATCTTACGGACATAATCCAGATCGCCTGTCCATTTCAAATGCCAAAGCAATTCGTCGATATACACCAGATTCATGTCGTAATGGTGCATTTGTTTATTATTGTTAGGATTACGACAGATATAACCATTACTATACATAGGGGTTCCCCATTTTTTAAGGGCTCGTGTCATGTTGAGTTCCGCATCTTGTTGCGGATGCGGAAGAACCGGTTCCACATCAGTAACCTGCGAAGCGGCGTAATTGTCGAAGTGAGTACGTGAACGATCGTGCCAGCCAATTGCATCTCCCATGTAGGCAGCCCGCCAGCCATTTAAGGGCATTCGCCAGCCTATTGCGCCGTGCAACCATACTTCTTCATCCCAGCATCCGTCGGCCGCCATGGCAATTGTTCCCCCCAGTGTATTCAGATAAGGATCCGGTGTATTTATTCGAAGTGTATTGGCTAATTTTAAACGTGCAACTTCGGCATTGTTATAAAGTCTTTCTCCGGTAGATTTATTTGCCTGGGAAAGATCGAAGTTTTCTAATACCACATATACGGGTTGTTGCTTCAAATCGATTTCTATTCTTTTCAGTTGTTTGGGATTTGCTGCTCTCTCAAAGGCATCGGTAGGATCAGCTCCAATATCTCCGAAACGATCGAGTCGAAAATATTTTATTTCAGATATCTCGCAGATGAGTTTGGTTTTTGCTGGTAGTTTTTCCGGATTAAATTTCCAGATAGCACCTTCTTTATCGTAAAAAGCTTGTGTTGAAATTGTAAAATAGTTGTTGCCCAAACGGCTGTCTTTTAATTCGTAATCACGCCTTCCCGGTTTGTAGACAGACTTGCAGTATTCCAACGAATCGAGCGCGATAATCTTTCCGTTTATTTTCAATTTGAAAGCAATGTGTTTATGATTGCCTACCGAATAGAGGGCAAAAACAGGCCGGTCGCTGGTTTCGAGGCGAAACTCGGTAGGACTACCGTACAGTGCACGGGTGAAACGGTTTTTCCCATTGATACACACAAAATCGTCGCCTTGAGGTTGATATTGCAATGTTCGTACAGCGTTACGGTCACCTTTTCCGTATGTTGCCAGAAAGAGGCCCTCTTTTTTTGTTGTTTGCGCCGACAAAGAAGCAGACACAAGTAGAAAGACGTAGAATGCTAATTTGAATATATTGTTTGTTTTATTTTTCATGATTTATTAAAATTTACGAGGGTATATATTTTCTTTTCCGTACTCTTTAATCCATTGGATGAGGCTTTAATTTTAACTTCTCCGGCTGTTTGGCTTGACCGTAAAATAGCCATAGCAAATCCATTGTATAAAGTTATCTTATTGTTTTCGGAAAATATTTTGTCTGTTGTATGATCTCCGTTATCAACGGCTATCAATTTTGAAACGCCGGATATATCGAATATTACTTCACCCTCTGAAGTAGGGACAATCCTACCTTTATTGTCTACCGCATATACTTTTATATATTGCAAATCCATTCCATCGGCTTTCCAATCCATCGGATTCTCTATTTCCATCCGGAGGGCTGTAGCTTTTCCTGTTGTTTCCAATCGGTGCCGGGCGACTTCTTTTCCGTTAGTCCGGGCGATTGCCACAATATATCCTCCTTTGCCATAAGGTATATCTTGCCAGTATATTTTATTTCGCATACTGATATCTTCTTTATTATTTTTTTGAACACCCATTGATTTTCCATTGACCAACAACTCCACTTCTTCGGCGTTGGTGTAGGTAAACAGGTTTTGCATCGATCCTTCTTCCCGGTTCCAATGGGAAGATACCTGGACAGAACCAATAGTTTGTTCATTCCATTCCATTTTTTCCGCCGCTTTGTCTACTACCGTTATATGAACAAGAGGTTCATCTGAAAAAGCGCTTTTTATAAGGTAGGCTTGTGGGAGCGGCTCTAATGTGCGGTCAAAAAATGAGTAGTGCCATCCTTTTCGTGGCCATCCGAGCGATTCTCCCCAATATTTGATGGCGCCCCAATAGGCCAGGCCCACCATATTGGTTTGGTTCATTCCAAAAAATGGAGCTGTCAGTTCATTTGTGGCAGCTTCGCTTTGATAAAAAATCAGATTCGGATGTTTTTCACGGTACTTTTCGAAATCCATATACCGGTAGTTTAAGCTTGCTACTTCCGTAACTAAAGCCAATTCGGGCGGATCCATTATTTCATTGAATTCTTTTACATAATTCTTATCGATGCCCTTTGCACGTGATGGGTGCAAACCCACGGTTGTTTTGCGGGTATTATCGTATCGTTTGGCAAGCACATCCAGTATTTTGTAGGTTGTAACTCCCCAGTCGGTAGTGGGAAATCCCCATAAATCTTCCCGGTGTTGCAATTCGTTTCCAAAACTCCACATGATAACCGAAGGATGGTTCCGGTCGCGTTTAATCCATTCGGGAACTATTTTATACCAAATGTCGAAGAATGACTTTTTTCCTGGCCAATATCTGCCTGCTGTCCATTTGTCGCATAGTTCATCTACAATCAGAATGCCGTGTTTGTCGGCAAGTTTCATAAAGGATTCGGAATAAGGATTGTGCGAAGTGCGGACATGATTAAATCCGAATTTTTTCAATTGAATGAATTGTCTTTCAATTGCTCTTTCATAAGCAGCAACTCCTACAGCCCCAAGGTCATTATGATTGGATATCCCTTTCAGGAAGACTTGCTTTCCGTTGAGTTTAAAGCCAAATTCAGGCGAATACTCTATGGTTCGTATACCAAAAGTTTCAGATACTTTATCAATTGTTCTTCCATCACGTATTAACAAAACTTCCGTTGTATAAAGATTAGGAGTTTCGCACGACCATAATTGAGGATTCGATACAACTGCTATAGGAAGCGGCACTTCCACTGTTGATAACTTTTCTCCTTTGGGTGCCGGTTGTCGTATTTCTGCAATTTGTTGCCCATTGGGAGAGAATATTCTTGCAAGGATTTCTACATCAATTTTTTTATTACTGATACCTTCTAATTCTACCTGAATATTGATATTAGCTTGCTGTTTGGATATATTGGACGTGGTTACAAAAACACCATGACGAGCAATGGCGATCGTATCTTTTACAACTAAGTGTACATCCCGAAATAATCCCCCTCCGGTATACCAACGCGAATTGTTTTTTTCTCCTGTTGAAGTATATACGGCGACAACATTTTCTTTGTTATAATCGATTTGTTTGGTTATATCCGCTTCATAACCCAAATAGCCGAAATCCATATCAGTTATTTTTTCCCCATTTAGCCAAACTTCTCCCCAAATCATTACCCCTTCGAAATCGAGCGATACACGTTTCCCTTTCCATGCGGGATCTGCTTGAAAAGACTTACGATACCAACCGGTATTCATATCCTTGAATCCGCGTGCGCCTCCTCCGGACTTGTTCCAGGGTTGTTCAATCTGGAAATCATGGGGTAAGTCTACTCTACGCCAACCGGAATCATCCAACTCGTTTTTTTGAGCATTTTCGGGATTACCCTGATGGAATTTCCAATTGAAATTGAAATTTTCTGTGATACGAGCTTTCTCCTGAGCGTTACTATTCAGGCAGTTTATAAGTAAAAGACAAAATAGAAGCGACTTCCACTTTGAATGATTTAGTTGAGTATTCATCTTATATATAATTTATTCTGTCCATTTTGTATCATTTACAGTTATATTTTTCAACTGTAACCCTATTATAAAATCCAAATTCACCTTTTGTTCTTTGGGAGATGAAATGTTTAGGTTCTCGAACCTGAAATCCGAAAGCGTATATTGTTTGGAATTTTTAATACTGAAAAGGTTGTTGCATTTAACATTACAATTGCGCATGGTAATTTTGCTTGCAGAAGACGTTGGTTCAGGCTGTCCCTTAAGATCGAAAAATTGTGTCCAGGGACTTACATTGAGAAAGATACGTGCAGTTCCAGTAATGTCTTCCACTAAAATATGTTCATGATTTTGTGGTGTATCGGGCCGCAACTTCAAAAGCAGAACATTATGTGCGTATTTCATATGGCAACGACGCATAATAATATTGTAACTAAAAACCGATTCACTGCCAAGAGTCAAGGCCGGACAGTTATCAATGGTATTGTCTTCGATAAGAATATTCCGGTTTATACCGTTGTTGGGATCTTTGTCCGCTGTAGGGCCTTTTCCTCCTTTGAGACAAATACCATCGTCATTGACAGCAATATAACAGTCTTTTATCAATACATTCTGGCAAACATCCAAATCAATACCATCAGAACTTGGTGCTTTAAGGCCTTTTGTAGGAGCATAAAAATATACGCCGAGAATTTTCAGATTTTCGCATTTGTAATAATGAGAAGTCCAAAATGGAGAGTTAATCAACTGTACACCCGATACCTGAATATTTTTACAATTGGACACATACAATAACCGGGGACGTTGTTCTTCCATATTTGTACATTTAGGATTCCATTGACGGCGCAACCAAAATGAGCGCCAATAACGGTGTCCATTACCGTTCAATGTTCCTTTGCCCGAAATAGTAAAACCATCGAGTCCATCAGCATTAAGAAGAGCGGCAAAATAGGTTATAGTTTGCCCTTCCATGCGTGTTTCAAGAAGCCGGAAGTCACTGATATCATCACTTCCTTTCAGTGTAGCCTTTTCTTCCAGATGAAGGTGGGTGCCCTGCTTGAAAAACAAAGAGCCCGTCAAGAACGTTCCTTCGGGGATAATGATGACACCCCCTCCATTTTCAGATGCTTTATCGATAATAGTCTGTATCTTTTTTGTTTGGATAATTGTACTATCTTTTGTTATTCCATAATCGGTAATACAATATTGTTTTCCCAATGTGTTTATATCAGTAGGTTCGATCTGATGAAACCATTCCGTTATCGGAGTTCCATCAGGAAACAAATCTTTTCCATAGAGCTCAGGAACTATACACACAATAATTAAGAATCCTAAAAAAAAGATCTTTTTCATTTTTTAAATTATTTTCTTCGCCTTTATATTCAAACCAATCATAAGAAGTATCAATAACAACTTTATAAAGATGACGAATGTCTCTTATCTTGTTTTTTATTAGCAAATAAACTTCTTGTTTTAGGTTTTACAACAAATATATATAATAGGCCCCACTATTGGAATCATCGATATCCAAAGCCAAATTGGCTTTACCCTATTTGCTCCTTTTGCTCTCATTCTTATGTCGATAACGACTAAAATATAACTAATAAGAAACAACCCTATTATTAAAATGAAAAATACTTTTTCCATAAAATATAATTTATATATATGCCTTATTTATTCGCCTTTATATTCAAACCAATCATACGAGGCTACATTTTTGGACGGTTTGCCATTACTTGTTGCGTACATTCCAACTCCTGCACCATTGAAGCTGCCGTTCATTTTATTATTTAATATTGCATCTAAGCTTTGAGTACCTCCGATATTTATCATCTTATCTGAAGTTTCTCCAAAGCTGAAACTCACATCCAAATTGTTTACCATAACTTTGAGATATACCTCCTGTTTATTGTATGGAATATGCTCAATAATTTCTTTTTTCCCCAAGTGTTTTTTTGTCAATACGATACCAGTTTTATTTTTCATCAAGGTGTAATAACCGTGTGCCGTGCGATAAAAAACTAGTCCGGCCTGTTCATTCTCTTTTTTGGTAGAAAAATCCATCTTCGTTATCGCGCTAAACATATGATGTTGTGTTTTTTGTATAAGCATGGCGGAATTTACCAGACTGTCGATTACTTCGGGTTGCAGGGATAAATTCAGATATCCGTTATCCAAATTGTACTGTTTTTTCTGTGGAACTCTTACAGAATACCATTTTAACGCTAGATTCTCGGCATCAAAATCATCTCTTGCCGGTTCTTGTTTGACCGGAGTCCATGGCAAGTCAGGTCTTTGTTGTTCAGATAATACAATCCCATAGCCGGGGTTATAGATAGGGGTGCCATTTTCAAAATTGACTTTACAGAGGAATGTTTCCCGGGCAAGTGGATTGTGTCCATCTATATTTCGGATTCCTAGAGCAACCGAATACCAATCTCCGTTCTGTGTTTGTACCAAATCGGCATGTCCCAGATTTTGAATAGGATATTTGGTTCCTAAATGACGATGAGTCAATACCGGATTGGTTTTGTCGGCAACATAAGGCCCAAATATCGTATTGCTGTGATGCACCGTAACGGCGTGATGATAACTCGATCCGCCTTCTGCCATTAATAATAGGTACTTACCGTTTATTTTATAGATATGCGGACCTTCTGCGTAAGTTGCGTTATTGGCATGTCCATACGCTAATATCTTTCGTTCTCCGACAAACTTTCCTTGAGTAAGATCCAACTCTTGCGTCCAAACAGCACATTGTGACGGCCATTCCTTTTTGAAGTCCCATGAATTTCCTGTATAATAACATTTACCATCATTGTCCCAGAATAAAGAAGGGTCTATTCCGGTAGCATCTTTCAGCCACACGGGATCAGACCACGGGCCTTTAGGGTTGGTGGCTGTTATGTAGAAATTACCTCCGCTTTTATTGGCGGTAGTTATCAGATAAAAAAGTCCATTATGGTAACGTATAGTAACTGCCCAAATGCCGTAATTATCTTCTAATCCATTCATGTTTATAACATCGGGACGGGTAATTCCATGCCCGATCAATTCCCAATTAACCAAATCTTTACTGTGATAAATCGGAATTCCCGGAAACCATGTAAAAGAAGATGTAACCAAATAATAGTCATCGTTTACGCGACAAATGGACGGGTCGGGATTAAATCCCGGCAAAATAGGATTTTGAAAGTTTTCCGGTGCTTTTGAAGTATTTATCATTCTTCCGCTTTGCTGTGCCGAAAGATTAATACTTAATAGAATCGATAGAATTACAATGATTTTTCTCATATCCATTTTATTCTTCTCTTTTTGTTAATATATGCGTTAATTTCCATCCGGTTTTTCCATTTCAAAAGATGGGGTAGGAGGATAACTAAACGTGTTTACATCGTCAGGATGTGCCGGATCAAAATTTCGATATTGTTTCAAAATGTATTTTTCTAAGGGAATTTTGTTGTCGATTATTCCTTTGATAATACATTGGGCAATTTCGTAACCACCGTAAAAATTGAAATGTGTATTATCGGCCAATGCTTTGTTCTGATTAGGGAAAGCTCCGCTTGGATAATGTACAAACGCTCTTTTGGAACCTTCTGCTCCCATTGCTTCAAATAACGTCTCACTCATTTTAGTCAAATCAATCAACTTTACATTTTCTTCTTGGGCTAATTGCCGCACGGCATTCGGATATTCTCCGTGTGTATTGATGATTTTTCCGTTATCATCGAAACGTCTACGGTGCATTGGGGTTATCAGCACAGGAATACCGCCTTTGGCTTTTGTTTGATCAACCAAATATTTCAGATTTGTTTTGAAACTGGTATAGGGCCCTTTGCCTTCGCCTTTTTCTTTGGAATCGTTGTGTCCGAACTCAATGAAAAGATAATCGCCCGGTTTCATCACGCTCAAAATTTTGTCGAAGCGTTTTTGTGCAGCAAACGAACCTGCGGATAAACCCGATTCGGCATAATTGGCAACAGCAACTTCGGGAGAAAGAAAACAGGGAAATGCTTGTCCCCAGCCACACCAAGGCTCGTTAGTTTGATCGACTACCGTAGAATTTCCCGCTAGGAATATAGTAGGTAAGTAATTAGCCGGTATAATTTCTATTTGGGAAACCGAAGGATTCGTACCGTTAAATTCCAATGTCAGTTTATCGTCCCAAATCAATTTTCCAGTTTCCCGGGTTTTAATTCTGACGGATTCTGTTTCGTTGATTTTCGTATTCCGGATATTAACGACAAACGTATGAGTGCTGTATTTTCCTTTCGAGGTTTCTATATTTAAAAGCATTAAACGGCGTGATTCGGATTTTACAGTCGTAATAGATGCTGCTTTTTCATTACCCAATGTTACTTTTACGGTATAATTTCCTTCGGGAAGATCCACTGAGAAAAAGAAAGGTTTTCCATTGCCTTGAACGGTATTCAGGTCATATCCGAAAGTTGAGTTTTTTCCGTAGATAGTTTCTGGATTTACCACACAAACATCTTTTTGAGTTTTCTTGCCTGAAAAATCAAAATTATATTGGGAAACAGGAGCCGCTCTCAATGTATTCTGATATGTAGAGAACGATAGGCTGATAAAAGCCAATAAGATAATTTTTGGAATTAATTTCTTTTTCAACATAACTAATTTCTTTTTTGTATCGTAATATCAATTGCACCTCCCCAAGGATCGAAATCAAACAATAATTTATGAGGATATATTTGTGTTTTCAGTTCTTTTTTGCCTTGTCGGACAACAATTTTTTGAATGTTTTCCTGTTCAATAACGGCAGTCAGCATTTCGGTAAAGAGATTTTTGTCTAATGAAAGTTTTGGTATCACAGAGAAACCTTTGTCTGTTTGCGTTATGGTACAAGTAATATCTTTTTGCTCCTTCGTGTATGCTGCTACCTCGCAAAAAGTCCCTACCCAAATACGGTCTTCTTGCACTTTAACTTTGCGCAAGTGCTCCCAAAATATTTCAGCATTCCGGAAATGGTCGTAACCGTAATTAATTCCGTGTGTCATCGTTACGCCCCAGTCGCCGTTTTCCAATAATCCGGCTATACGGCTGTCCAAATTTTCAGGTGTACTTTTTCCTCCTACCGAAAATTGAACGAGGCGAGTGGCAACACGATTTGCCGAAGCAGCCATAATTGCTGTATCATTTTTAGCATTGCCAGCATAGCAATATGTGCGTGGAAAAATGTTGGTGTGTAGAAATATCGCAGTGTCGTTGCGTTGAATTTCTGTTCGTAGGGCTTCGCCTTGCAGTCGTGTCAGGCTTTTGTGCGACCAACCGTGATTAGATATTTCATGTCCGTTTTTTGCCATTTTTTTGAGTTCTTCCCATGTCATTCTCGGTTTATCGCTGGAAGCCGGAGTATTTTCAACTGTATTGCCATTTATCCAAAAAGTTCCCCTGAAACCCAGTTTTTCCAATGCAGGCGCTACAAGTGTAAAATGTTCCTGCAAAGCATCGTCGAAGGTGTAACTGATTGCACAGGTTTTATCACCTTTGTATTTAGCTACACGAAAACCGAATTTGTTCAGTTGCAATATTTTCTCTAATTTCCGGTACATTTCGATGCCTAAATATTCGGCTGATTTTTCGTTGAAATGAGTTCGGTCGCGTTGCAATTCACCTTCAGACATATCAATAAGATAGACATTTTGATCTTCATCGGCAATACGCTGCATTGCCGCATCAATTTCAGGTTTGTAATGCCGGTTTGATTGGGGAATGGAGCCAAATATGAACGGTAATTTTGAATAATCTTTTCCTGTTTTTTCTGTCAAATGTTTGCGTACATAAGTTATTACAGCTTTCAGATTGCCATAGTATTTTCCGGCATACCGATCATCGCTTTCTCCCTGATGCCACAGGAATGCATCAATTTGATAGCCATTTGTAAGTTTTGATAAATTTTGATCGATTGCCGCATCAATACCATCGGTAAATGAAAGTAAAAGCGATTTTCCTCCTTTTTCTACCGAGACGGTTTTTGCCAGCCAATCAGGATCTGCCGACCAATAACGACCCTTAGCCGAATCATTTGGAAATTGAATAGATGTTCCGCCAACAGCATATTTAATAACATAAAAATCTTCCTGTAATGCTTGCCCTAATAGGTAATAAGTTACTGCGTCATACGTCCATAAACCACTTGTAATTCTGCCTTTTGGCCAATAAGGTTCGAATAATCCATCGTTGCGATTTATTGCAATTTTTCCAAATTTATATTGCCCTTTGGCGTAATTTACAGTATCTGTTGCCAACGTTTTAATATAATCAGGCAACAGTTTGTTGTTTACCCGCCCGTCAGTATTCGATTGTCCTGCTGTAATTAAAACATGTACAGGCGATTTTTGTGCTGAAATACTTGCAAACACAAAGGACAAACAAAGCAGCAGGAATACTTTTTTTATATGCATCTCTTTATTAATCATTCAGTTTAACTGGGAAAACGTAAAATTTTCTATCTTTATCAAAATCCAACATCCATTGGTCAATTACGATGTGATCATCTAACGCGGCAATCTTTAACGTATGCTTCCCTTTTTCAATTGTATGATTTGTTGTTTTAACTGCCTGTCCGCGAAGTACATTTTGTTTCCAGGTTTCGGTTCGACCTTCTTCCCGGAAGGAAATCGTTTGTGGTTGTTCGTTGTCTATTTGCACGCTGAAACGAATATCTCCTTTGTCATTAGGTTGAGTAGGAATAACAGCTGTTCGTAAAACCGCCTCGCCCTCCTGATTGGTTTCAAACTCATAGGTCAGAGTTTCTCCTTTGGGTAGTGGAACGGCATTCATACTATGCCCAAGCATGTCGACGACTTCTGTTTGAGTAGAAGAATGTGTAAAATCGCAGGCATTTTTTGCTATATATTCTGCTTCGGATTCTTTTTGTTTTTGCCTGTCTTTAATATCTGATTCAAAATTAGGTTCTCCAAACACGTACATATATTGCGATTGATTAGACATTGAATATTTCCATTTTCCGCCAGCCATTTTATTGTTGTAATAATCCGTTAAATTTGATGTTTCGTTGTATGCAGCCATGGATTTATTTTTTGCGGTTTTTGAACCGTTACCGCGGGCGCGTTGAGCTTCCAGGCATTTTGTTGTAACTGCAGCAGCACCAAAAACAGGATATTTTACAATTGCAAAATACGCGTCTTTCCGATTGGAAGGAATTATTTTTTCAACCTCCAATACAGTGGATTTAATTTTCTCATAATCTGATATATATCTATCAGCCTCATTGCCAAATTCAGTAAAACTAAATTCAGTATCGGTTACAGGAGTTCTTCCCTTAGGATATTTTTTGCGATCATCGACTTCTATCTGGTTCCACCCCATAAATTCAGGTTTACGGATAGCTGTCAGCCGATAAAATTCACGCATAACAGGTAGCAGTTTTTCGCCTGCTACCGCACCAAACTCCCGTTTTAACCAATCTGACAAATGAGAAGAAACCGGCAATTCAACATTCCACGCCATATCCAGAAACAGCTCCAAATCATAAGCGGCTTTTTTTGGATCATGCACATTAACCATCCAGAGGCGGCGGGCATTCTGTTTCCATGCATTTTTCATTTCGTAGTAAATCAATCCCGGTTGTGTAGTAGTTAACCAAACATAGCTATGTGGACGTCCCCAATAACTTAAATGGTAATAAACGCCTGCTCCACCACTGCGCTTTTGTTGTTCCGTATCGCTCAGGCGTGTCAGGTAACCATAATTATCATCACACCAGGTAAGCATGATATAATCCGGAACTTGCAGGTTTTCGTCAAAGACATCCAACACCTCTTTGTAAGGTACAAACTGTTGCGGGATTTTCTCAACATCGGGATTAATATATTGTTCCAGAAGTTTTATTTGATCGGGAATGACTTGTGTAAGCGCTTTTTTATATTCTTCGGTTGTATGCACACCTTCCATTTCACCATCGTGTTTTCCTCGCATTCCAATCGTAAAAATATTTTCTGAATTACCGAGTTCTTTTAATCGAGCAGACCAATATTTCAGAATTTCGTCTTTGTTAGTTAAGTAGTTATATGCACCTTTTCCTGTCAGGTTCCATTCTGTAGCTGAATTGCGCATCAGTGGTTCACAATGCGAAGTTCCGACAATAATACCATATTTTTCAGCTATTTCACGATTACCTTCTACAAAATAAAACGGCATTGTGGCTTCATGCATTGCAGGCCAAATAGTATTTGCACGCAGACGCAACAACAGTTCAAACATTTTTGCATAGGTCTTGGGTCCAAATTGTCCTTTAAAACGTTTCTCAATGGGATAGAGTGTTTTTGCATCCGGTTCAAATGTTCGGCTCGACCAGGAATTCAAGCTTTCTTCGTCGTTCAAGAAAAGACCACGAAATTCAACCGAAGGGTATTGAAATGTATAGAAATTAGTTGGTAAAGTTAGAGTTGCTTTCTTTTCGGGAGCAACATCTCCCCACCAAATCCAAGGGGAAACACCAGCCAGGCGGGAAAGCTCCAGAATACCATAAGCCGTTCCACGGGCATCACTTCCTACAACGAAAATTTGATTCTTTATAGTTTTAATAATAAAAGCTTCCTTTTTGATTGCCAAACTATCTATTGGAAGTCCAAGTTGTTTCAATTCATTTGAATTGCTTTCATCTAATTGAGCAATACGGATTATTGAGTTTTTTTCCTTATAGGGCAGCGAAAGGATAGGAGTCTTGCCAGTAACTAATAACATATCATTGCAAAATATCTCGATTGCAGTTTGCACAACAGGCTCGACTTTTTCAGGAGTGGAATAACTTATAGGATGTAAGCCGTCGTACCAGATAAAATCGTTTGCCTGAAGTGAAACCGATAAAAATAAACAAATTCCTAATAGATAAATTCTATATTTCATTTTTATAGCTGTTTTTATTTCGTAATCAAATTTTCTACTTTCCAAATTTGTCATTTTTTTGTCAATATATTTTTGAAATAACAAATTGATATCGCAAATATACAAGCAACACTTTTTGGAAAAAATGTCATTTTGTTCACATTGATATAATATCATTCAATTCATGTCAAGAACAGCATATAGACTGAATGATATTGTATGATTTTGTACAAAATTGGTCTTTACGCGCATAAACTTTTCGTATACTTTTGATTCGTCAATTGGTAATTTACCACCAAAGACATTGTTGTTAACTTTAATAAAATTTATATGAAAAAAGAATTATGCAAAAGAAAACGATGGTTCTTACTTTGTTTATTTCCTCTCTTATTTTCGTGTGATGATAAAATGAGCGATCATTACGAAAATCCGGGACTCAAAAGCAGTATTTGGGAATTATTGGAAGAACGAGGAAATTATTCGATTTTTCTAAGTGCAGTAGAACGATCCGGTTTTCGTCCTTATCTGGAAGGAAAAGGTATTGCTACTGTAATGGCTCCCGATGATGAGGCTTTTACCTCTTATTTTGCAACACACAATACTTCTATTGAAAGTATGCCTCTTTCCGATTTAAAGAAATTAGTCGGATTTCATTTACTGTATTATTCCTATAATAAAAGCAACCTTGAGAATTTTCGCCCGGAAGGACAAAGTGGTGGTGATGCATCAGGAAACTTAGGTGCCGGAATGTATTACAAATTCAGGACAAGAAGTTCCAATTCGCCGACCAAAGCTTCTTCAACTCAAGGGGAAATTACTCTTTACCATTTGGAACGTTTTATTCCTATCTTTTCACACAACTTCTTCAAAACCAAAAAAATTGAAAATGCTGAACGGAATTATAAGTTCTTTTATCCGGATTCGGAGTGGACAGGAGCCAATGGTTTCAATGTTTCCGGAGCCAGTGTGAAAGAATATGAATTGGCGGCCAATAATGGTTATGTATATACTATTGACAGGGTATTGGAACCAATGGAAACAATTTATGATGAATTGAAGAACAATCCTGCTTATTCGACCTTCCTGAATTTATATGATTCCTATTCTTATTATGAATATGATGCAACTTTATCTGCTGATTTTGGACATACCGCAGGAGTAGATTCTCTTTATCTACATAAGCATAATTATATACCTCCTATCGCTTTGGAGTGGCCTGTTTCAAACTTTGTTCTTTTAAATACGCTGGCATCCGTATCATATAGCATCTTTGCTTTGTCGAATGATGCATTGACCGATTTCTACAACCGTTATTGGGCTGGCCGCGGATATGCATCGATATATACACTGGATCCATTAATCAGGAGATATTTCTTATATGAATTCCTCTATGCAGGGTCAGTTGTATTTCCGGATCAGATAACAAAAGGAGAAGTAGAAAGTTACACCGGAAACCAGTTTAATTTCGATCCCTATTCTTTATCTTATAAGAAAATGTGTATAAATGGCAGCCTTTATGGATTGGATAAAATTGATGTACCGGTTTTATTTGCTTCTGTAATAGGCCCTGCCTTCCGGGAAAAAGAATTTGCATGCTTCCTTTACACGCTTGATGGTTCCGGGACATTGACGAATTATTCCAATCAGGATTTTAAATATACAGTTTTGATGCCTAATGAAAGTGCCTTTAATAATTCAAATTATGGACTGAAATATGGTACCACCAGCAATAGTTTAGTTGAAAATCCGGACTCAGACGAACCGCTAGCTTTATCTCCTACTAAAATGGCAAATATTGTAGATTCTCATGTATTAAACAGAGAGGTCGAGCTGAAAGAAACAGGTGTACAGGTTCTTGCCAGTAACATTCCATATAATTATTGGTTTGTAAAAGATGGCAAAATTACATGTAACAGATATTTTAATAAACTACTGACTCCGGGAGCAACTTTTGATCCGTTTGTACCTTTCCGGAAAATAGAAGGAATCGGTGCCGGAAACTGGAATAATGGTAGAGTATATGCTTATGATGCCAGTATAGCCAATGGAGGCCAAGTGTTTGATACAGATAACCAGCTTGTTTCATTCGAGTCAAACCTGGTATATGCTCTATTTAATGTAAACGATACACGCTACTCTTATTATGCATTTTCTCAGTTATTAAAAAAAGCAGGATTATTAGTTAATGGTAATATCCCGAGTATAAAAGGGCGTTATATTGCTTTTATTCCAACAAATGAGGCTATTGAGAAGGCATTAACCGAAGGACGGTTACCGGGAGCAAAAGGAACAACTCTGAGTGGCGAATTCGATCAGGCTGTATTGAAAGCTTATCTGAGTAACTATTTTATAGATGCAAACAGCATTACGACGTATCCTTATCCCGGTTCGGATATGAGAAGCGGCGCGTATGAAACTTATGGCGGGAATAGTATAAACTATATAGATAATGGAACTTCATTAAGTGTTCAATTACAAGGAAAGTCTGTTATTCCGGTATTATCCCAATATTATTACTTCCCATTTGCATACAATGATGGCGCATTTCATTTTATAAATGAAATCTTTTAAACCTGAATTTACAACATTATGAAACAAGTCCTAAAAAGCTTACGCCAAAGTAGATTGATTATTGGGCGAGTTACATACGACCCTAATGTAAAAAAAAATAATCGTATGAAATTAAAAATATGTGCATTTATAACGATGTTTCTTATTTGTATCGGAAATATCTATTCACAAACGCAGCAACTGATTTCCGGTACAGTTACAGAAATGTATAACAATCAGGCGGAATCATTAATTGGAGTGAATGTCGCTGTGGAAAATTCTCAGAATCGTGTATTGGGAGGGACAGTAACCAATCAGAACGGACAATATAATCTAAAGATTCCTGATGGGGAAAATAATCTTACGATTGTTTTTTCATACATCGGCATGGAAACCCAACGTATAAAGTATGCTGGGCAAAAACAGCTAAACATCCTGATGGCATCTAATTCAAAACAGATAGCAGAGGTTGTAATTACATCAAAAGCTATTGACCGGAATGATTTGGGTATTTCCGAAACTGAGATGGTTTCGGCAACACAGAAATTAGAAGTAAGCAAATTAGTTGAAACAATGCCTGTAATTTCCATAGAGGAAATACTACAAGGACAGATGGCCGGATTAGACATTATAGCCGGAGGAAATCCCGGGACAAAGAGTACTATGCGTATTCGTGGTACAGGAACATTGAATGCGTCTGCCGATCCGCTGATTGTTATTGATGGCGTTCCTTACACGGAAAGTAAGGCGGAGGATTTCGATTTTTCGAATGCCAATGAAGAAGATTTGGGAGCCTTATTAAATCTTTCTCCTGCTGACATTGAATCGGTAGAAGTATTGAAAGACGCATCAGCTACAGCTATCTGGGGAACTCAAGGAGCAAATGGTGTATTAGTTATCAAAACAAAGAGAGGAAAAATGGGCAAAACAAATTTTAATTTGACCTCCAAACTTTCAATGAAATTCGAACCAAAGACTATTCCTATGTTGAATGGGGATGAATATACTGCATTAATGCAGGAATCTATCTGGAATACAGCTAATTACGTTGGAATAGACAATGCGTCTACTTATCTAAGGCTTCTTTTTGATACTCCTGAAATTGGTTATACTCCTGATTGGAAGTATTTTAATGAATATAATCAGGATACGGATTGGTTGGACGAAATTCGTCAAAAAGCGTACACTGTCGAAAATAACTTTTCTATGAGCGGTGGAGGTGGAAAAGCCAGATACCGCATGTCTTTAGGATATGTAACAGATTTAGGTACTACAATAGGTACTTCGTTGGATAAATTTAGCGCTACATCAAATATCGATTACCAGTTTTCAGATAAACTCAGATTTGGTGCTGATTTTTCTTTTACTCAATCAGATCAAGATGCTAACTGGGCATCAAATGCTCGTTCGGAAGCATTCGGTAAAATGCCGAATAAATCTCCTTATATGATCGATAGAACTACTGGAAGGAAGTTGGATGAGTATTTCGTTTATCAGGGTTTGTTATGGGAAGGTGCATTTTCGTCGAATGATTCAGGTTCTAATGCTTCGAATTATAATCCGGTAGCTATGGTTAATGAAGCTACAAAAAAAACAGGAGAAAAAAATACGAAAATCACATTGAGTGTGGCGGAATGGAAGATATTACCTGAACTGACTTATCAGTCGTATGTATCGATTGCGATGAGTTCTGTTAAAGTAATGCGGTTTCTTCCACAAGTAGTAACAGCAGTAGCCTGGACAAGCAAATATGCCAACCAGAGTTATCAAAGTTATTCTGAAAGTCTTTCTATTAAAACGGAGAACAGGCTTAATTTTCGAAAGAATTGGAATGAGAAGCATAATTTAATTGCAAATGCAATATTCCGTACAGCACAGGCAACAAGTTCTAAATATGTAAGTGCTTCTTCCGGAATGGCATCTTCCGGCATGTCTGATCCTGTAGTTGGAGCTAATGTGCAGATAATCGGTTCGGGTGAGTCGGAAGGACGAAGCCTTTCTGCTACCGGTTTGGTAAATTACTCGTTATTATCACGTTATGTGATTCAAGGATCGATTAGCGCCGAGAGTAATTCAGCCATGGGACGTGAACAACGGATGGGATACTTTCCCGGAGCAGGTATTTCTTGGAATATACAAAACGAACCTTTCTTGAGAACTATTAACCGAAAATGGTTGGACGAATTTAAATTGCGTTTTAGTGTTGGCCAAAGCGGACGTGCGCCAAGTGGAAATTCAATCTATCTGGGAGCATTTGGAGCAAAAGAAAATTACATGAGTATGCCGTCTATTGGCCCTACTCGTATTCAGTTAGATAATTTGAAGTGGGAAACAAATACAGAGTATGACGTTGGTGTAGACCTTTCCTTTTTTCAAGGACGGTTGAGTTTTAATGCCGATTATTACAAGAGATACTCTACGGATTTATTGCAAAAAGAGTATACAATTCCTAGCACTACAGGGTTTTCGGAAATTGCATGGTATAATTCCGGAAAAATGGAAAACCAGGGATGGGAATTTCGTGGTGATGTAATGATTTTCAATAATAAAGACTGGACGATAAAGGCAAATGCGAATATCTCCCGGAATGAAAATGTCTATACAGAAATGCCTACGAATATGAAGGCTGAGTCAGGAGTTGCCGAAAGTGATGCCAATATGAAGCCCGGACAATATGCTACCCGCGTTGTCGAAGGGCGTCCTCTTGGTTCTTTCTTTGGATACCGTTACAAAGGAGTATATTCAGATACAGAATCAACGTATGCTCGTGATGTTCAAGGAAATATAATGAATGATGCAGACGGAAATCCTATAGTAATGAAAAACGGAACATATACCTGTTTTCCCGGAGATGCTCAGTACGAAGATATTAATCATGACGGGGTAATTAATAAATATGATATCGTTTATCTGGGAAATTCTCAACCTGTTTTAACAGGAGGTTTTGGAATTAATATCAAGTATAAACAAGTGTCATTAAATACTTTCTTTCATGGGCGTTTTGGGCAATCAATCGTAAATGCGGCAAGGATGGATAATGAATCTATGTATGGTAAACGAAACCAAAGTACGGCTGTTCTTCGCCGCTGGCAGAAAGAAGGAGATATAACAGATATTCCACGCGCATTATATCAACAAGGATTGAATTGCTTGGGTTCCGACCGTTTTGTTGAAGATGTCTCGTTTGTCCGTTTAAAAACGCTGACGCTGACCTATACTTTCCCTAAAAATGTTGTGCGAGCATGGGGGCTTGGAGGCCTGAATTTATTTGTAACAGGCTACAACCTATACACATGGACTGATTATACCGGACAAGACCCGGAAGTTAGCATGCCAAGCGGAAATGCGCTGGCTAAAGACGGTGCTACCACTCCGGTATCTATGCGGGTTGCTTGTGGTTTTAACTTGAATTTCTAATACACTAGATTATGATGAAAAAGATATTAAAGACTTTTTTTATAGCAACTGTTTTCATTTTCAGTAGTTGCGAGGATTGGCTGGAAGTTTTGCCCAAAAATGAACAGGTAACTCAAAATTACTGGAAAAGCAAAGAAGATGTTGAAGCTGTTTTATCTTCCGGTTATGCATGTCTACGTAATGCAACTCCTATTCTATACGATTGGAGTGAATTGAGAGGAGGCTCCATACGTGTTTTTACCGGAGTTGTACAAAAAATGAGATTGCAAAATTTTCAGTTGACTTCTTCTGATGCACTTTGCGATTGGTCTAAGTTTTACGAGGTAATTAATTTGGCTAATTCAGTTATCGATTATGCTCCGGGTGTACAGAATATTGATGAAACATATGGAGAAGCTGCTATGAAATCACATTTAACAGAAGCTTATTTTCTACGCTCTCTATGCTATTTCTATTTGCTTCGCAATTTTCATGACGTTCCTTTAGTGCTTAAATCGTATGTAGATGACTCAGCTCCTTTTAATATCGCTAAATCAGCAGAGACTGTAATAATTAATCAGATTAAATCTGATATGGAAACAGCCCTAAGTATGGATGCGGCAAAGGAATTTTTTGATGAAGAAGATTACTGGAGTGGAGTTTCAAAAGGACGTGCTACGAAATGGGCATTATATGCTTTAATGGCAGATGTGTGCTTATGGGGTGAAGATTATGACAAATGTATCCAATATGCAGATTATTTGATAAATGCCACTGCTTCTCGCCGCCCGGCATTTATGGTAAATTCCGAACAATGGTTTGAAATATTTTATCCGGGTAATAGTAATGAATCCATTTTTGAAATCAATTGGGATCAGACTAAATATGCACAATCTTCAAATACCAGCCCTTCGGCATATTATAAGTATGCTCAATTGGCAACGTATCAATATTCATCGGCTATGAGTGACCGATTATATGAAGAGGCCCGGAATAATTCAGTAAGAGCCAAGTTTGGAGCATACGCCGAAGTGGGTACCACCGGACAGTATTGTATTTGGAAGTACCAGGGGCTTGGAGAAAAAGA
Organism: Bacteroidales bacterium; assembly: GCA_031553395.1. Taxonomy (GTDB): domain Bacteria; phylum Bacteroidota; class Bacteroidia; order Bacteroidales; family WRGA01; genus WRGA01. Next base: position 206,680 of record JAVBLR010000009.1, read on the forward strand.
TGCAGCTTCCATTCGGACATCAAACAGTCAGGATGCTAATTACATAATCTACCGAATGGCTGATGTAATGTTAATGAAAGCCGAAGCGTTGATTTGGAGAAGAAATGCAGGTGATAATGAAACGGCTATTGCGATAATCAATCAAATCAGAACTCGCGCCGGATTGGCTGAAATAACAGGTATCGATAATGAAACCGATAAGCTGGAAATGTTGAAATATGTATTGAATGAACGCGATATTGAGTTTGCTGCCGAAGGAAAACGTTGGTATGACCTCATTCGCTTTGGAAAATCAGATAATTACAGATACAAATCTGAATTTATCGAAATGATAGTGGAAAATAATCAAGATGCAAATCCGGTTTGGCTACGTTCGGTATTATCCGATAACTATGCTTGGTTCTTGCCGATTAAAGAAAGCGAAATCGAAGCAAATAAACTTTTAGAACAAAATCCATATTACGGTGGAACTATTAAATAATACAATAAACATGAAGAATATATTTAAAGTATTTTTATTACTGTCCCTATCGGTTTTCTTTGCTTGCGAAGATCCCTATAAGGATTCAGAATTCAAGGTGTACGATGTCTTGCCGATTTCAGCTTATCTGGATAGTCGTCCGAATGAATTTTCTGAATGGACAAATATAATGAGGTATGCCGATATGTACAATGCTATAAATCAGGCAGGAAAAGTTTATACGGCATTTGTTCCCACAAATGAAGCTGTTCGTGTTTTTCTCAATGAAAGAGGAGTGGACAGCATTCAACAATTGGGAATAGAATATGCACGTGAATTGGTAAAAGCACATGTAACTCAAGATTCTATTTCGATGGGTGAATTTATCATGGGTGGAACGTTGGCGAAAAAAACACTTGCCGACAACTTCCTGAAAGTATCTTTTGGTGAAGAAGGCGGATATAATTCTGTGTTTTTAAACGAAGGTGTTCCTGTTAAGGAATTTGCACTTCCTGCAGCAAATGGCTTGGTATATGTTTTGAATGGAGTGATGCGTCCTCTGATAATAGGACTGTATTCACAAATGGTAGAAAATGGAGAAAATAAGATTCTTGCCGAAGCTATGAAGCTAACCACGTGGAGCGATTCTCTGAATACCATTTCTATCATAACTGAAGATTATTCCAGTGGAACAAAAAAAGAAATCCGGCGATATTATACTGTTCTGGCAGTTTCAGATAATGTTTACAACAGTAAAGGGATATCCTCGGTTAATGATTTGATCAACTATTTGGGAGCAGGTAGTGATTATTCACAAAAGGAGAATGCATTATTTCAATATGTAGCCTACCATATTATGGCAGGAAGTTATACGACACAGGCTTTCAAGGTATTCGATACGGATGAATCGAATGTTAAATTGTGGGAATGCCTCGCTACCAATCATTTAATCAAGATTACAAAAGAGGGTGACAACTATTATTTGAATCAGGAAGGTGGAGATAAATACAAAGCGCAAGTCATAGAAGAAAAGTCTGATTATCCTGTTAAAAACGGAAATATTCATCAAATAGATAATATTCTTCCTGTTTGCAATTCATTAACACCCATTCCTCTTTATTTCGATGTAACTAATTTTCCCGAAGTCGCATCTTATATTGCGTCTAACGGAACAGATGGACTGATTTATCAAACAGCAGCCGCTGCCGAAAAAAATCTGGAAATGCCTTTAGATCAATTCTCTTGTTACACTGTTAAGATGAGTCCTGCGGGTAGTCTTTGTGCTACTCAGGGAAATGGAGCGTTTAAGTATTATACTGTAAAGAATGCAGTGTATGAATATTCCAAAGCCATGAATAACGATTTTTTAATGATTGGTTTGGGGCGCGGAGGATATGTTGAAATGAGAACTCCTCCTTTGTTATCCGGCAGATATAAAATTACAGTACGCTATGTATATGCGAATACGATGGTCAATTACCGCGATCAGAAAGAAGGAAACGGAGGCTTGACTACATTCGGTATTACAGATATGGGTATATCCACCAGTAAGTTATTATACTCTGTGTTAGGTACAAAAACAATGGGTCTCTATGATATGGTTTTATTTGAAGACATTACTTTCGGTACAACCGGTTCTCATAACTTCAGAATAACATTGGATGATGCTGCTGCAAGTAATTCTAAGAATTATCGTGTTCAAATTGATTATGTATTATTCGAACCAATTAAATAATAAAAACTATGAAAACACATAAGTATATAATATTAGCGATATTATTTATCGTTGCATTTTCATCTTGTTCAGATGATTGGGATTCTCATTATTCAAAACAAGAAACGAAAATAGATAATGAAAATGTAGTTGTTTCTGATCTGACAACAATAGAATACCTGAAAACAACCGCAGAATATAGTTCGATGGCCGGTTTTTTTGAAACTACCGGTGTATTTAGTAAAATGGACTCATTGGATTTGAGATATACTGTTTTTGTAGTGGCGAATGATATTTTCTCTGGTACACAAATTGTAAATGCAGACTTTGCAGCCAGAGGACATATTTCTTCTGCCACTATTTCTCCCAGCACATTGAAGGATGGACAACGGATTGTTGTATGGAATGAGAAATATGTAAATGTTGAAAGGACATCAGAGAATAGCGACCAAATATTTTTTAATGGAAGTTATCTCAAAAAGGTTATTAAAACCGAAAATGGGTATATCTATGAATTGAATTCCATGATTAATATTGCACAATCTTTGCTGCAACTGATTGAAGGATTGGATGATAGTAGATATTCCATATTCAAGAATATGGTTCTTTCCAAAAATGTAAACGAGTTTAATAAAGCGGCCAGTACACCGATTGGAGTTGATAACTCGGGTAATACGGTATATGACTCTGTCTTTACCGTGCGGAATCCTTATTTTTTAGCAAAGGGATTTGATTTGTCAAGTGAATCGATGAAAGCTACCGTATTAATTCCTTCAAATGAATTGATAACAAATGCTTTGAAAGAGGCAAAGGAAAAACTATCTGCATGGAACATACAAAGACAAGATTCTATTCTGGAAAACTGGTGCTTTCAGGTTGCTTTTTTTAAGAAACAATATACACGTGCGGATTTTGAAAATAATATAGACCTGCCGATTGGTTTTGCAAATGGACAAAATAAGTCAGATAATGTGTTTGAGAAGCAATGGAGAACGACCATAAATAAAGTCGATCTGGATAATCCGGTTGAACTGAGCAATGGTACGGCTTATTTTATGACCCAGTTGAAAATTCCTCAAAATGTAATGATTTATCGTATAAAAGGCCGGATGAATTATTACAAAATGTTGACGGAAGGAGACAAAGAAAAATATTTTTCTTTTGAAAATTTCGATCCAGCTACGGCAGATATCAAGATATGTACAGATATCTCTAAAACTCAACCATGGACTCCATATCCCGAAGGTGGTTTTCCTCCTATTACAGATGATGTGATGGTTATCAGTATGATAGATTATTCCAAAAACTATGTAGATGATCAGGGGCGCTCGTTGAACAAAGGTGTATGGGAATTTACTCCGACTTATTTCACACAACATTCTGATGGTACGTATGATATTACTCCAATGTTATTGCCTCCCGGAGAATATACCTTCTTCTTTGGAGTGGAATCTGCTAAAGCGAAATATTATCTGGATATATATCTGAATGATGCTCTTCAAGGAAGGCTTCAAACTTCAACCGACCGTGCTAATCTTGGAGCGATGGGTGGATATAAAATGGACTGGTATAGTGGTGCGTTTCCGGAATTTTTTCCTGGTGATTCTAAATCAAAGTACTATGACAGAAACGGTCGACTGTTAGGAGGTCCTTACGTTGTAAAAGGAGATAACGCAGTTGAGATGAGGATTAAGATGATAATAACAGAACTTAATAATACGCAAGCTTCGCTGAGTCACTGGTGTTTCATGCCGACTGCTAATTGTTATTAATACAAATTAAGGAGAATGATATGAGATCCCAATATGAAACTTCTTTTGAAAAGAGTAATCTCGGTGATCTCATATCTTAAAACAAATTATGTAATATGAAATGAAGCATGCGAGTTTCATATTGCATGAGTGAAAAAAATAAAATACAACGTATGAAAAATATAAGAGTAATATTTATAACCTTATTATCGTTCTTTTTCTCGACCGGCACATGGGCGCAGGACACTTACAATTTGAACGGTAAAGTCCTCTCTTATCTGAACGAACCGATTGAGGGAGCAGTCATTACCTTGCAAGATGCAACTCAGGCAACATCAGGGGAAGATGGCACGTTTTCTTTTAAGGCATCCTCTGTTAAACCGATGTCATTTACGGTTTGGTATCCGGGTTACTTACAGGAACAAGGACAAGTCAACGGCAGACAGGAAATTATTATCAAGATGACTCCTGATAATGAATACAAATATAACCGTTCTGTTATTTTACCTCTACGGGAATCGGGAGTTGCTCCTGCTGATTACACTACAGCAACCAACATGTCTAAAAAAGATTTTATTTTAGGCCGTCCTACTATTGATCGGCAATTGTCGGGGCAAGTATCGGGATTGCAAATAAAGCGTAATAGCGGTATGCCCGGAGAAGGGAGCTATTACAATTTGCGCGGTATCCGTTCGCTGGTGGGAGATAATGCCCCATTAGTTGTAATTAATGGAGTACCTTATTTGCCCGATAAAAATGAATCAAGGTTGATAACCGGTTATAGCCGGAATATCTTTCAGGCATATAATCTTCAGGACATTGAAAATATCACTGTTTTGAAAGGAGCGGAAGCCTCATTATATGGATCTATGGGGTCCAATGGTGTGATTTTGATTGAAACGGAAAATGCCGCGTCAAATGACTTGGAAACCAGGGTTAGTTATTATGGACAATTCGGTGCGGTATGGAATAAAAAACGAATGCCATTGTTGAGTGGAAGCGAATATACATCCTATTTGAGCGATGTTGGTTTAACTATGTACAGTGACATGAGTTCATTCTATAATAATTTCCCGTTCTTAAAAGATCCGAATAATCCTCGCTATAATTATCTCTACAATAATAATACAGACTGGCAGGAATATATTTACAGAAACGGATTTGTTACAGATCAATTAATCCGGATTGAGGGAGGTGATGAAATTGCCAAATATGACCTTTCATTAGGATATGCAAGCGAGGATGGTATTTTGGAAAGTACAAGCATGCAACGTTATCATGCGCAGCTAAGTACAAATGTGATGGTTAGCACGAAGGTTAATATATTTTCAACAATATTATTTGCTTATATGAATGGCACATTACAAGAACAAGGCATGAATCGTGCAACGAATCCTATATTGGCAGCCTATGCCCGGTCTCCTCTTTTAAGTCCTTATGAAAAAGACAGAGAGGGAAATGTATTGTCGACGTATTCAACATATTATTATGGATTAAGTACCGAAATGGCTGCGGCTGTTAGTAATCCATTGGCTATTGTTAATAGAATAGATACTCGCACGCGCCGCTACGACCTGAACATGAAAGCTGGAATATCTTATACTCCTATACGAAATTTGGTATTAACCGGAACATTCGGACTTTACTATGATTATGACAACCAACTTTTATTTATTCCGGGTAAAACCAACGAAGCAATAGTTCCTGTAAATGATGTTTATGGAAAAGCCGAGAATTTCGTGAAATCAGGGGTTGCAGAGGCAACAAATTTCTTCATGAATTTGAATGGCCGCTATAATATGTCAATTGACAACATCCATAAATTCAATTTTATGGCCGGTACACAAGCAACGATTACTCATTCTGAGTTTGATGCCGGAGAAGGACGAAATACGGCAAATGATTTTTACCAAACATTAGGGAATACGCAAGCATTAGGCCGCCGGTTTTTTGGATATACAAACAAATGGAATTGGATGAATATATATGGACATGCCGATTATACCTATAATAACATGGTACAAGGGGCTATTAATATGTCATTGGACGGAGCTTCTTCCATTGGTTCCGATGCCAACCGTTTTAGTTTCTATCCTTCTGTTAGTGCGGCTTGGTTGGGTAAAGGCTGGAAATTCTTTCAGGATGCTACTTGGCTTGATAAATTCAATATACGTGCAGAGTATGGGCTTACCGGCAACTCGCGTTATGCTTCTACCTTGAGTAAATATTATTATGTATCGGTTCCGTATGATGCGATTTCAACAATCGCTTGGTCTAATGTTCCGAATACAAATCTCAAACCGGAGAAAGTTGCTTCATTAAATTTGGGAATGGATTTGGATGTATTAGACAATCGCTTGAGAATATCGTTCAATTATTTCAATAATCAAATCAGTGACCTGATATCTGCTCAACCGGTTTCTTCTGTGTATGGCTCTTCACCTTATTATGCAAATATAGGGGATATGGAAAATAAAGGAGTGGAACTTTCGGCGTATGTATCTCTTGTTCGTACACATAATTTTGAATGGATTGTAGGTGGAAATATTGCCTGCAATACCAATAAAATAAAATCACTGGGTGGTATAGATCAAGTAATACATGATGGAACGGATAACCTGCAATTGGTAACAAAAGTAGGTGAAAGTCCCTATCAGTTTTATGGTTATAAAAGCGCTGGAGTATTTTCTACTCAGGCAGAAGCGGATGCTGCCAATCTGATTAATGACAAAGGGGTAGCATTTGGAGCCGGAGATGTACATTTTGCAGATCAAAATAACGATGGCCGTATCGATAAAGAAGATCGTGTAGCATTGGGAAGCTCTGCTCCTGATTTCTTTGGAGGTTTTAGTTCCCAGATTCGTTATAAGTCATTTGTCTTATCTGCCGAATTTATTTATTCAAAAGGAAATATGGGTTACAATGCTGTAAGGCGCGAATTAGAGTCAATGTCTACCTTGGCGAATCAGGATAAAGCTGTTGTTAATCGTTGGATAGTGGAAGGTCAGATAACTGATATGCCAAGAGCAAGTTATGGCGATCCTTTGGGGAATTCTTCATTTTCGGATCGTTGGATCGAAGATGCATCCTATGTCAGAATGAAAGATATAACCTTTAGTTATAGTTTCGATAAGACGATGTTTAAATTCTTTCGTTCAGGAACATTTTATGTAACAGGTGAAAATCTGGTAACATTTACCAACTATTTGGGTCTGGACCCCGAGTTCTCCTATTCCTATAATGAAGATGTACAAGGTTGTGATTATGCGAAAGTTATGCAACCTAAATCAGTTAAATTCGGTATCAATTTGAAATTCTAATGAATATGAAACTAAAGAATATAGTAAAAATAATGCTGATGAGTTTGGCATTAACAACCTTTTCATCCTGCGAAGATTTTTTTGATCCCGATGATAATATAGTGTTGCCCGGTGATGATTATATGAAAGAAGCCAGCGAAATGTATGCGGGATTTGTGGGAATAACAACCAAATTACAAATAATTGCCGATAAATCGATTTATCTCACCGATTCGCGGGCGGAGATGTTTGAACCGACAGGAAATTCGACCGATTTATACGCATTGTATAATTACGAACCGGATTTAACCGGAAATACATACGCCGATCCGGCCAAGTATTATGATGTAATCATGGCTTGTAATGATTACTTGGATAAAATACGTGAATACAAGAATAACCACACAGCCAGTATAGATGAAAGTCATTATAAGGCGTTGGTTGGTGGTGTATTGCGTGTGAAAGCCTGGACGTATTTTATGCTTGGGAAAATATATGGGCAAGCCGTTTGGTTTGATGAACCGATGCGAGAACTCGTTGAATATCCTAAACCAATCGGGTTGGATGAAATCATTGAAAAATGTACCAACTTGCTGGAAGTGGGATTCGACGGTGTAGACGGTAAGTCTAAAATGTCGTGGACCGAATGGATTATTGCAACAGATGAACTCGGAGCGGAAGCTGCACAGGCATACGCTGAATGGGATTTGATGAGTATTGAATATTTTGCCCTTGCAGCAGAACTTGAATTATGGAAACGCAATCCCAATTATTACAGAATAGCATACGAATTGATTTTGCCTAAAATGAATGAAGCTTTTGCAACTGCTTTAAATACAAATTATAGAAAATGGATGCTGGGCATTGGATATGGAAATGGATTAAGTGGTGTTTTTAATGGTTCATCAACCATCCGGCCAGCTGTAGCTGTTTCAATGATCAGCTTCAATTATGAAAAGAATCAGATGAATACATTGTACGACCTGTTTTATGGAAATGACCGAATGTTGATTCCGACAGACTCGGCAGTGGCCCGTTATCGTAATCCTGAATTTAATCCGGCTCCGGAAGGGCAAGACTTTACGCTGTCTTATGATAAACGAGAAAGTACTTTTATAGGTACTGACAGTAAAGGGAAATATATCTTCAAGAAATATACCAAGAGTACAAAAGATAACCCTATCTATATTTATCGTTCAAGCGATTTGTATTTTATGTTGATTGAAGCATTTAATCATTTGGAACAATACGATCAAATGAATGCTTTATTACACAATGGTGTAAGTGCCGTTTTCCCCATGGGAGGAGTTACTTGGATAGGTTTCACAGATTTTTGGACTCAATATACACCCAGAGGTACTGCCAGCACACAAGATACTGGGATTCGGGGCGTTTTGGGAACATCGTTCGGAAAAACAAGGAGAACCCTGTTGACTTATGATGGTTCTCAAGATAAAGAACTCAGCAAGAAAAACAATGATCTGGAAATTCTTCGCGAGATCATATTAGAGCAAGCAGGTGAGGGAAAAACATACCAGGCGATGCTTCGCATGGCGAGACGTTACAATGACTATAATATTATAGCTGATTTGGTTTGTCCGAAATACCCGGAAGCAAAACAAGCTGAGATTCGAAGTAAAATAGTGAACGGAAGTTATTTCGTTCCATGGAATATAGATAGTAAATCTTCAACACATTAACTCTTATTTTTATCATGAAACAATTCTTATTATTTATTACAATTAGCATTTTTCTGCTTGTACCTATTTCGGTCAACGGGCAGAGGAAAATGGAGAAACTCGACCGAGGCATAGTCGCTATGGCAAAATCGTCATCCCAGTTTTATATTTCGTGGCGGCATTTTTCTTCCGATCCTGATGAGATCGCTTACAATGTATATTGTAAAGTGAATGACGGTGCATTTACCAAACTCAATGCTACTCCTATCACGAATAGTACAAATTACCAGACGGCAACCGGCGTGCTGAATCAAACAAATGGAGATCATACTTTTATCATTAAAAGTGTGTTGAACGGAGTTGAAATAGACGAATCCGGTAGTTTCACCGTAACTAAGAACAAGTCAAACAACCGCATTGTAAAAGAAATTGATTTTGCTCCGCTACCTGTTGGAATGACAGGTACCATGAGCTCGAAATACTGCTGGGTGGGTGATTTGACCGGCGATGGTAAATTCGATTTTGTACTCGACCGTTTTGGAGGAACCATCAGTGATGATGAAGAAGAAGGGTCGGGAAGCGGTTTAACCGGTGGACCGTTTCTAGAAGGTTATTCATTCGATGGGGACTTCCTGTGGCGGATAACGATTCGCAATGCAACTATAAGTTCAGGACACTCCGATATGGTAACCGTTTACGATATGAACGGTGATGGCAAAGCTGAAGTACTGGCAGTTGTAGGTCCGGGAACGACATTTCCCAACGGCGAAGTGATAACTCTTTCTGACGGTACGATTCCTGATTATACAGGAAAAGGTACACCTTTCGTGTGGATTGCCATTATAAATGGAGAGACCGGAAACTTGATCGATAAAATGGAACTGCCCTTCTTTAATGAAATTGCAGTTACATCCGGAAGTGATTTTATGACAGGGCATTTTATCATTGCCTATGTAGACGGAATAAACCCATCTTTAATTTATCAGTATAAGACCAAAGCCTCAGGAGGAGGTGGTATTTGCTGCGTAGGTTATACCGATAGCAAATTGAAAACCAATTGGGCGCGCCGCTCTTCCAGTACCGAAATCGGTAGAGGAGGCCATCAGGTACGCGTTGCTGATGTGGATGGTGATGGGAAAGACGAATTTGTACAAGTCAGCTATACAATTGATCACGACGGTACACTCTTGCCTTATCCGTCGGATGATATTCGTCACGGCGACAGGCACATGCTTGGCGATATCGACCCGGATCGTCCGGGATTGGAACATTTTTTCATCCAACAGAGCAGTATTATGGGAAGCGGGCTTTGGGATCCTGCCACCAGTGAAGTGATTAAAGGTAATTATATGGGATCGCCCGGAGATGTAGGTAGGGGTGTCTGTGGTGCTATGAAAACGAATATACGTGGATTGCAATATTTTTCGTATGTGAGCAACCTTCAACTTTTCAATTGTAAAGGTAATCCTATTGAAGGAGCCTTTGGTACAGCAACTGCTGAAATGCTTTGGTGGGGACCCGGTCTGAGCCGTTATATGGTTACATCTCCCGGAAGTGCCGGTCGTGATCTTGTGTTTTACGCTTACAATCAGAAAACGGATCGATTAGACCGTCAGAGTCCTAATTTTTATAGCGAAGGGGGGCAATATTATCTGAAAGCGTATGGATCAGGACGTGCGCAATTCTGGGGTGATATACTTGGAGACTGGCGTGAAGAAATGGTTTTATTACGTGCCGATCAAACCGGTTTTGCCATTGTCTCCACTTGGGATGTTACCGATCACCGTCAATATTGTATGGCACAAAATCCTGCCTATCGTAGTCAAATGACTCACAAAGGCTATTATGAAACACCGGACGTAGATTTCTATATGGCATGGGATATGCCGTTACCACCAATTGCTCCTGTGCAAACAGCCGATTTGTATTATAAAGGATCCGGAAGTTGGGTAAATGCCAGTGGTGTGAATCAAACATATGCTAATGGTAAAAGCATTATGTTCGATATCCGTTCTGGCGGAGGTACTTATACAATGAATGGAACAATGTCTCCCAACCGTGTATTACTGATGAATCCCAAAGGTTTAGACTATACGCTCGAAGGTGGTAAATTCACAGGAAGCATGGATCTTATCAAGTCTTTGCAAGGAACTGCAACACTTAAAGGTAATCAGGATTATACTGGTGTAACCCGAATATCCGAAGGTCGCTTGTTTATAGAAGGCGATTTAACAAGCCCTGTATATGTCAATGCCCGTGGAGTCATCGGAGGAACTGGTAAACTTAAAGGTGGGATCATATTGGAAGAAGGACTTAATATCGAAGGCGGACGTATCGAGCCCGGTTTGGGTAGTGCAGGTTTGGGTACATTAACTATTCAAGGTAACCTTACTTTACCCGGACGAAATACATTGGCATTCGATATTGACCCAAATGGTAGTGTTGTGAAAAGTGACTTGTTGGAAATTCAAGGCGATTTTATCGTTTCGGATGCGATAAGGCATTTCATACATATAACGATGACAGACAGAACACCTTGTGTCTACACATTAGTTAGTTTCACCGGAACGACAGATGCTACGGCAGCAAAGTTCAAAGTTGTCGGACTGGAAGGAACTCCTCACACCTTGTTTGTTGAAGACAATAAGTTGAAGATACAGATTAAAGAACCACGAACAGCTGGATCGGTAGCTTGGATGGGAACAGAGAATTCACTTTGGGACTTTGAATCACTCAACTTCAACTTCGAAGATAATGCTTATGCATTTGTGCCGGGTGATAATGTTACATTCAACGATAATGCAGAAAATAAAACAGTAACCATCGAAGAAGAAACAATGCCGGTATCCGGTTTGATTTTCAATAATAATCAGGATTACTCGATCGAAGGACAAGGAGCTATTGGTGGAGATGGATCGTTGAAAAAAACCGGAACAGGAATTTTGTCTCTTAAAATACAAGAAAATACCTTCACAGGTAAAGTTGAAATTGAAGATGGTGTGTTGGAAGTGGCATCCCTTAAGAACGGTGGCATTCCGAGTTCGATTGGAGCTTCTTCAAAAGATTCAACCAATTGGATAATGAAAAATGCAACTTTACGTACATTAGCTCAATTGTCTACCGACCGCAATATGACGGCTTCTGGAAAGTTGACTCTTGATATTCCGTCATCTACGTCACTTTATCACACCGGTAGAATTGGGAAACCGGAAGGTGAAAATATGTATGTAGAACTGGCCGGAAAAGGTAGATGGACTCTTCGATATGAGAATGAAGCTCAACGGATACAACCTGCATACGATTCAATTGTTGTTACAGGCGGAGCCGATTTGACATTAGGAGATCGTTATGCGAATGAGTTTGCTCTTGGCTCTACCGCAAATACTAAAACCAAGGTTATCCTGAAGGATGGTATATTCCGTTTCGGTTCTCATACTGTACTTACAGATATGAAGTTTTTCTATGCCGAAGTTAACGTACCGAAAGGCTCTGAAGCTGCTAAATGGGTACTTACAACACATTGGCATATCGGAAACAAATTAACCGGAGCCGGAACAATCGAAGTTAATTTCCCCGGAGACCGTTGTAACCTCAGAGGAAGTGATTGGTCGGAATTTACGGGAAAAATTAATTTTACAGGAAAGAGTATCCGTTTCCTTTATGATCAACCGAAATCAAGGAATATTCCGAATGCTGAAGTCAATCTGGGATCCGGAACATCAATGTACGTTTCAGGAACCGGTGGAGAAGATGCAGGAACTTATGATATTACGTTGGGTGCATTAAGCGGTTCGGGATCAATAGCCGGAAGAAATAATTTATTTATTGGTAATAAAAATATTGATACGGAGTTTTCCGGACTTATCCGTGGCGGAGGTGGTAAACTGACCAAGGTCGGAACCGGAATATTAACCTTATCAAATGGAACGAATGCTCACACCGGTGGAACATCGGTTGAAGGCGGAACATTATCCGTTATCAATACATCCGGCAGTGCAACCGGTACAGGTGCTGTGAATGTGTTGCAAAATGCTTCTTTAGCAGGAACAGGTATTATATCAGGAGCTGTAACAATTAAAGAAAATGCCTCAATTAAGCCGGGATTAGCTCCTTCAGGAATTGGAACTCTTTCTTTAGGCAATAACTTAAAATTGGAAGCAGGTGCTAATACAGAAATTGAAGTGTCAGGCGCAGGAAATGATAAATTAGCCGTTACCGGAGATATTGAGTTGAATGGTACATTGAATATTATAAATACCGGAGCTGCTTATGCCGAAGGAAACAGCTATACAATCTTTACTGCCGGAGGAAATGTAAGCGGAGAATTTCAGAATATACTTCCCGCAACTCCTGGAGAAGGATTAACTTGGGATTTGTCGGAAATTAATGCCGGAATTATTAAAGTAGCAGCGGCTTCCGGTATCGATAAGCTGGAAGGTGCCACTATTGGAGTATATCCGACTGTTGTAAAAGATTACTGTTATGTATCTCTAACCGGATTGAATAAGAAAGCTAAAGTTGAGGTACTTGACTTATGGGGAGTAATTCTGTTTTCGGAACAAATCCAAAACAACACAGATGCTTACAGAATCGATATGAGCCGCTATGATGTCGGCGCTTATTTGATAAAAGTTTCTACGGATAAAAATGCTGTAATCCGTAAGGTAATTAAAAAATAAAATACGGGAGTGTCTCAAAAGTCAGATACTTATAATTGGATTTTTGAGACATCCTTTAAAAATTAAAAACATGGTTTTCTAATAATCTAAAAATGAATGATATGAAAAAAAGCTATCTTTTAATTGCTGCGGCAATTGCATTGAGTTTATCTAACTTAAATGCACAAGATAAAGACTATTTAATTAATGAAGATTTTGAATCGGGAACGGTAGGGGAAGCTTTTGATTTTGGACTTTCGGGCAATTTTGCTACCAATTCTAAAATCAAAGCCATGACCGAGCCTTATAATAATGTTCTTGATACGTATGCAGGTAGTATAGCTGCAACTCACAGTGGTGTAAAGGACTTGGGTACATTAGAGGCAGATTCGGACGGAAAACTATATTTGGATTTCGATTGGTATGTGAATAACGGACAATCGTTATACGTTGCCGGTAATGGGGGATATGTATTATTTAAAGATGCAGATAATAAACTTATTCTTGGACTGAATGTAGCAAAAGATGCCCCAAAAGGTATCGATGATGTATCTACAGGGAATTTCTTACACCTATTAAATCTGGATAATACGGTTGTTGACGATCCGGCTGCTTTAGGAACAGTAATAATTCCAGATAATTATGTCGCAGGATCTATATATTTTAATAGGCAAGATGAATGGGTACATATTCATGCCATTTTGAATTTTACCGCCAAAACGGTGGAGAAAATAACAATTACCAATACCAAAGGAGCTTCCTATGAAAAGACAAATCTGACATTTCATGATAATACAGCCGGAATGTTGAAGAACTTTGAGCTCAAGTTTCTTTTCGCAGGAAGTAATGGAACTCGATGGAGACCTTTGTTTGATAACTTCCAGATTTATCGTATGACTTCCGGAGAAAATACCGGAATAACAAACAATAATTATGGTAAAACGGTAGAAAGTATTGAATGTTTTGATCTTTTCGGCCGGCAAATAATTGGAAATACCCAAAATACAAACGACATTGTAATCGAAAAAACATTTTATACGGATGGAAGTATGAAGGTAGTTAAGAAAATAATCAAATAGAATATTCAATACTACTTTTCATTTAATCTACTTTAATAGATTCTTTGAACTTATGGAATAAGAACAATTGAAAAACAGAAAAACTTGAATAAAATATACACATGAAAAAACGACTAATTAGTTTATTGCTTGTTAGTTTATTAATCATAAATCAATTACAAGCGATTACAGTTTATACTATTGGTGATTCTACAATGGCCGACAGGGCTTCGGGAAGCGTGGAGCAAGGATGGGGATCACATCTTCAGCAATTCTTTTTGAGCGATGCTGTTAAAGTAAGTAATCATGGCAGAAGCGGGCGAAGCACAAAAAGTTTTATTAATCAAGGATACTGGACTACAGTTAAAAATGCGCTACAACCGGGTGATTATGTCTTCATCCAATTTGGACATAATGATCAAAAATCGGACGACGCAGCCTTGTATGCCGATTCAAAAGCATCATACAATGTCAGCGGTTCCTATCGATATTATCTAAAAATGTTTATCGACGAAACCAAGGCAAAAGGGGCAACACCCGTATTGATGACTTCAGTTGTCAGACGTATTTTTGATACCAATGGTGTATTGACTAATTCCCTTGGAGATTATCCGGATGCAGTGCGTGAACTTGCAGCCGAATTGGGCGTAACGCTTATTGATATGGAGCAAAAATCACGTAAGTTGGTAGAAGGATTGGGGCCTGAAGCCTCTAAAAAACTGTATATGATTTCAACTGGCAAGGACGATAATACGCACTTTGTAACAGCAGGAGCAACAGCTATGGCCGAATTTGCCGCCGATGGAATATGCGAAACCCGAATCCCGTTAATAAAATATGTAAAAAGAACAGCGGTTGAGTATGTTTCCGGTAAAAGCTTAAGTTCACGGGAATATTTTGATTTTACATCCCATATTAATAATCCTGATTTTATCGAAAATAGTATTAGCGGATGGACAGGGCTTGAAGTTGCTAATAATGAAAAAGTTGAATTCAGCAACAAGACATTCGATGTGTATCAAACAATTTCAGGTCTTCCGGCAGGTAAATATTCAGTGAAAGTTCAAGGATTTGAGCGCCCAAAAGTAAATGATGCCGGAATTGCATTCAAAACACTGACAGAAAAGATCGGAACGAAATTGTATGCCAATGGCATTGAGATTCCTTTTAATTCTCTATATGAAACGACCTGTAGTGAAGAAGGAAATAAAAGCGGATATGCAGATAATATAGACCATGTCGGCATTCTATTCGGCAAAGGATATTACGAAATTGAATTGACAAATGTGTCTGTTGGGAAAGATGGAAAATTGACTGTCGGTGTTAAAAACGAATCAGCGGTTGCCGACTCTTGGATTGTTTTCGACAATTTTCAGCTTTACTACTATGTTAATGCATCCAACTTGACAAATGCGTTGGAATCTACACTATTTGAAGCCAACAAACTGTACGATAATGCTGAAAAAGGAAATGATTTGTTTCAATATCCGGAAGATGCTTTCACTGCACTGGCTACGGCAATTTCTACTGCACAGGATTTAATAAGCAATATCACTTCAGAAACACAGGATAATGAAATAGCAACCACAGAAGCCATGCTTCGCGAAGCTATCGCGGCTTTTAAGACAAAACAGGTTCTTGCTTTTTCCAATCCTTCCTCTACTGCGTTTTATTGCATATACAGTTATGGAACCAGCAATGCCGTTACAACCGATGCGACTACCAGCATGCCCAAGAAATTCATGTATACCCATACGGATAATGCTTTGAGATATGAATCAGGTACTACCGATGCTGCAGAAACAAGTTATTCGGATCCTATTCGTGGTAAAAAGGAAGTTCAATGGCAGATTTCCGTTTCTGATAATAATCCTGCACTTGTGATCATAAAAAATCGGATGACCGGTAAATACCTGAGTATTGCAGGGATATCCGACACTCCTGTAGAATTGTATCTGCCGTATAAAAAAACGGATAATGGCAAATATGCTTATGCTATTCTAGAATCCGAGTCTTCCCAAACTTGTCTTCAGGTAGCAGAAAACAATATGATCAACAGTATCGCTTTTGTCGACTGGGTTCGCATGCGATGGGTAGTGGAAGAAGCACTGAGCAGTTCACTCTTATTAAAAAACAGCCTGAACGAAGCACAAGATTTATTAGATAACGCTGTTGTCGGAACAGATTCAGAGCAATATACACAGTCGGCTTACGATGCATTGTCTGCAGCACTCGAAACAGCTAAGCAATTTTCTGCCGGCATCAATGATGCTACCGATGATGAGATCGATACAGCCGATACGATATTACGTCAGGCAATAAATGATTTCAAAGCGAGCCAAATCGTGGGATATGAAGCCACCATCGGACGGGATTGGACAGGTGCCAACCCAACTATCCTTGCAGCATCCGGTATCAGTATGCCTAATGCATTGAATAAATATCCTATTACAGTGGATTCTAGCGATATGGCAGGTGATGAGGTGACATTTAACCTTGTTGGAGTGGATGGTATAACAGTAAGTGCCAATCCTGATAACGACAGGAAAGATCTATACTTGATGACTACCGATGTGGCTTGTCCACACGCTCAACTGAGAACCGGAACCGATGTGATTGGTGGCTATTTTGAAGGAAAGGTAGAAGATGTGGCTACAAGTATCACCAAAATAAAGTTCAACGGCACAAGTAACAATCTTGATAACAATGTGGCGCCAACTATTTTGTTCTCCGATGAAATGATTTTCAATGAAAACAAAGTGACGGGATATAGCAAGTTCACCCTGCCCAAAGTTCGTGTCGGAAGCGGCAGCGGATGCACCGGAGCCATTGTCGAAACAGTTCCTGCCGGTACAAAATCTTTCCGTGTATACTTTCAAACTGCATTAGCCAACAATGGTGACGGAACTTATATGATAAGTGCTACCGCAACAGATGTGGTGATTGCACCGTCCAACACTGCGGTTAATCCTCGCATCGCTTATGTAAAAGTATCCTTATCGAATCCGAACTTTGGAAAAAGTTCTGCTGTACCGACCATTCAGGAAAACAAAACAGCTGTTTCCAACGAATATTTTGATTTATTAGGGCGTAAAGTTTCCAAAGAAACAAAGGGAATTTTGATTGAAATCATAAAATATCAGGATGGAACTGCTGAAAGTAAAAAGACAATTATTCAATAATAGGCAAAAAGAATCTGTCATTTTTCAGAGTACTTTATGTGGAAAATGACAGATTTTATAACAACTATTTTTTATTATTCACTTTTAAAATTTATTTTATCATGACAAAAATTACATTATTCTTAGCAACAGCCTTATGTATAGCATCAGGCTTAGTAGGTTTTAGTGCGCAAGCAGCGAAAACCGTTGTGTTAGAGGAGAAATTCTTGACAAATCCTATTGTTGAAAATGACAATTGGGGGTTTTCTATAACTGATCCTCTCGGTACTACTTGTACGTATGATGAAGAAGCAGGTAAATTTATGCAACTACGCTGGACTACGAAGTCAACTACCAGTACAAAAACGTTGAGCCAAGTTATTTCTGCAAGTGAAGATGGTTTTGCTACAATAGAACTTATCTTCAAAACATCCGGTACTTTTCATACGGATGGATCATACTTGTATTTTATGGACAGTAACAGTCAGCCAATTGCAGGGCTTTACTTTGGACGAAATAGCGGTATAAATCACATCGCACGCGTAAAAACATACCAAAAGAATGGAGAAGAGTATATAAAAGAGGATAGGGATAGTGACCAATCTGCGGGTCAATTACAGGTAAATAATCCTACCGCTAAAGTTACATTCGTTCTTAATTTTAATACACAGACATATTCATTCTCTGCGGAGGCAGGCTCTTTTGATAATGAAACACGCGAATTCACAGCTGGTACTACAAGTGTATCTTCAAGTGATAATCCATTTCTTAATGTTGCTATGAATCCCGAAGCTACTGCAGCTACAAATGTAGGCATATTTATGTCGAAAGCATTTAATACTGTTGGCGGTATTGACTTAATGTATTTAGGATTTTCAACAGGTGCACCTGATGGTACCACCGGTATTTCTTATTCAGTTGTTGATAAAACAGTTGTATCAAACAGTTATTACGACTTGGTAGGTAAGAAAGTCGTAGGCAATGAAAAAGGTATCATCATCCAAAAAATACTTTACAGCGATGGAAGTGTTGAAACAAAAAAGATTATCAATAAATAACTTGTTTGGGCATATATATTAAAAAAAGATATATAAATTATAAAATTTATGGCGTGGTGAATATTCCCACGCCATTATTTTTTCTATTCTGAACAAAGTTGTAACAGAATGAACGATAATGCATTTTAGATGTACTGCTTTAATATCACCTTTGTAATAGCATTAAAGCAGTATTTTAATAATTAATCAAATTAAATTTATCGTTATGAAAAAAAATTATCTTTTAATTGTTGCGGCAATTGCATTGAGTTTGTCGAATCTGAATGCACAAACTCCGGAATATTTTATTAATGAGGATTTTGAATCGGGAACTACAGGGGCTGCCTTTGATTTTGGGCTTTCGGAAAATTTTGGGACTAATTCTATAATAAAAACAATGGCAGAGCCTTATCTTAATGTTCTTGATACATACGCAGGTAGTGTAGCTGCAACTCACAGTGGAATAAAAGACTTAGGTGAATTGGCTGTAGGTTTAGACGGAAAATTGTATCTGGATTTTGATTGGTATGTGAATAACGGACAAACATTATACACTACCGGTAATGGAGGATATGTATTATTTAAAGATGCGGAAGATAAACTTATCCTTGGTCTGAATATAGCAAAAGATGCACCAAAAGGTGCAGATGATGTATCTGTAGGAAATTTCTTACATTTATTAAATTTGGATAATACAGTTGTTGACGATCCGGCTGCCATAGCTACAGTGGTAATCCCGGATAATTACGAAGCAGGAACCATATTCTTTAATAGGCAAAATGAATGGGTACATGTTCATGCTATTTTGGACTTTACCACCAAAAAGATAGACAAAATAACAATTGTCAATACTGCAGGCGCTTCTTATGAAAAGACAGACTTGGCATTTCATGATAATACTGCCGGAATGTTGAAGAACTTTGAACTCAAGTTTCTTTTCGTAGGAAGTAATGGAAACCGATGGAGACCTCTGTTTGATAATTTCCAGATTTATCGTATGACTTCCGGTTCCGGTATAGCGAATAATGACTATGGTAAAACAGTAGAAAGTATTCAATGTTTTGATCTTTTTGGCCGTAAAATAACCGGAAATTCAAATGGTATTGTAATCGAAAAAACATTTTATACGGATGGAAGTGTGAATGTAGTTAAGAAAATAATCAAATAGAATATCTTATTTCTTTCTGATGGAGGCTGCCTGAAATGGGTAGCCTCTTCTTTTTGCGGTTTATACTATAAAATTGTACAAAGTTTTACAAATATTGACACACATCATTAAGTATGGTTTTATTTTTCTACATTTGAACAAAGAGAATACCGTTTTATTAATCTATTTATGAAGAACACTATTTTTATATTTTTTGGAATCCTGATATCATTAAAAACAATAGCATTACAGGATTATAATTTGCAGTTCGACCAGATAAGTACAAAAAATGGATTATCTCAAAACACTGTAAGAACAATTCTGGAAGATAAAAAAGGATTTATATGGGCAGGCACTTTGGATGGATTAAATAGATATGATGGGTATAATTTAGTTTCTTATAAACCGAACTTAGGTCATTTAAATTCTCTGATTGATCATCGGATTAAAGAAATATACCAGGATAAAGACGGTTATATGTGGGTCAAAACCTTTGGAAATGAGTTTAGTTGTTATGATCCGATTTCTGATTCTTTCTCGAATTATTATGACCTGAATATTGCTAAGGATAATACTGTTTTCTCAGATTACTATGAAGCCACCAACGGAGATATCTGGTTGTGGGGGCATTCCAATTCCATCGTTCGAATTCATAAAGACCAAAAGAAATTTACAACAACCACATTTCTTAAGGGTAAGGTTACCAAAAATAAAAACTACAGCCGATTCCTTTTTGAAGACTCAAGATCATGTATATGGGCCGGAGGCCAATTAGGATTGTTAAAAATAGACGAAAATCAGGTTGAGCAAATCTACAACGGAAAATATTCATTTACGAAGGCGGTCGAATTAAATAATAAAATTTATTTTATGACTGAAAATTCGATGATAATTGAATATGATATAAAACGGAAAACATTTTCTGAAATTAAGAATGCCGACCCCAAAGAGATATTTTTAGACGCCGCACAACTAAATAACAATGAACTGCTGATTGTTAGCCGGAATTCGGGAGTCATAACATTCAATATCAATACTCATATATTTGAAAAACCACGATGGGCCGAAGATAGCCAATTGAAAGGTGATATTAAGTCTATAGTTGATAAAAATTTAGGAATATGGCTCTTTAATCATTCTGGCATTATATGGTATTATAATCAGAAGAATCAGGATGTAAAAAAGTTAGAACTTATTCCTTCTGATATTACTAAGATAATAGATCTTGAGCGCTATAGTGTATATATTGATTCTAAAAACCTGATCTGGATTACTACCTATGGGAATGGTCTTTTCTTATATGATGTAGAAAACGATAAATTAACCAATTATAAGCATAATACTATCCAAAACAGTCCGGCTTCCGACTATCTGTTGGCAATAACGGAAGACAAACAAGGTAATATTTGGATAGGCAGTGAATATGCGGGGATTATTAAGGTTGCACGGTCTGATTACGATATTAAGACCATTTATCCTGAACCGGAAACCTCCATTGGAAAAAATAATAATATACGAGCCGTGTATGAAGATAGGTATTCCAACGTATGGATAGGGACAAAAAACGGAAGGCTATACAAATACGATAATACATTAACCAAAGGAGAGTGTATTTATAAAGATATTAATCCCTGTGCATTAGCTGAAGACACAAAAAACAGATTGTGGATAGGAACAAAGACGGACGGCTTCTATATAATGGAGCAAAATCCGATGAAGGAGATTGCTCATTACAAAAAAGAATCATCAAATAATAAAGGTTTGGGGGCTAATAGTATTTTTTGCATTTTAAAAGATAGCAAGGATAGAATGTGGCTGGGAAGTTTTGAAAGAGGCATCAGTTTAGCCGAAGAAACTGCTAATGGATTTATTTTTCATCGTTTTTTTGAAGACGAAGGTAGTTTGAGTTTTGTGCGCTGCCTATATCAAGACACCAAAGGTTTCTTTTGGGCAGGAACCAATGGTGGTATTATTCGATTTAATCCGGATGAATTGATTAAAAATCCCAAGGCATACGTTACTTACCAAATGAATTTGAATGATAAGAATGGCCTCAATTGCAGCGATGTGAAAACAATTTACGAAGATGAAGATGGTGTGATATGGATAGGTACCGGAGGTGGAGGACTTAGTAAATTCATTGAAACGGCAGATAATAAATCAGGATATTTTATAGCATATACAGTTAAAAATGGATTGTCCAGCGATTTTGTATGCGGAATAATGGAAGATAAAGAACATAATTTATGGATAAGTACCGAAAATGGGATTACCAAATTTTACAAAAAAACAAATTCTTTTGTTGTTTATCAGATTTCGGAAGATATTTATGATAACAATTTTAATGAAAATGCAGTTGTTTACAGCTCCGATGGGAATATGCTGTGGGGAAGCCTCAACGGACTATTGGTAATTAATCCGGAATCATTCACTACCGAAGTAAATACGTTTCCTGTTATACTGACAAATATTTTTCTCCATGATCAGATTGTTCAGGCAGGAGAAAAAGATTCTCCTTTAAAACAATCGATTAGCTATTCTAAAGAAATAAAACTTAATTATAAGCAAAATACGTTTACCATCGGATTTTCTTCGTTGAATCTAAAGGAGCCTTCCCAGAATAAATATGTTTATATGTTGAAAAATTATGATGAGCAATGGAGTCTTGTGAGTCATTTAAATTCAGCTACATACAAAAATTTACCACCCGGGAATTATGTGTTTATGGTTAAAGGAGCAAATAGTGATGGCGTTTGGAATGACGATGTTACTGAACTGAAGATTCATATTTCTCCTCCTTTTTGGGAATCGTGGTATGCATATATTGTTTATATTATACTCATATTAATAGCGACTTATATCATATTTAAATTAGTGTTTAAATTCAATACGTTAAATAATAACATAAAACTGGAAAAAGAACTGACAAATCACAAACTTCGTTTTTTTACGAATATATCTCATGAGTTTAGAACTCCATTAACTATTATGCAGGGGGTGATTGAGAACCTGAATTCACCGGCTATAACCCCTGAAATAGTGAAAAAACAAGTGAGCGTTTTAAATCGCAATTCCACGATATTAACTCGTTTGATTGAGCAATTATTGGAATTCAGAAAATTGCAAAATAACGTGCTGACCCTTGACTTGGAAGAAACGGATATTATTGATTTCTCTAAAGATATATACACGGGTTTTGAGGAAATGGCGGTTCAAAAGAATATAGAATATTCCTTTGTCTGTGACCGGGATTCATATAAGATGTATATAGACCGGCGCAAAGTAGATAAGATATTATATAATCTTCTTTCCAATGCATTTAAATTTACTCCTAAAGAGGGTAAAGTAGAATTGCAAATTTCATTTAATGAAGAAAATGAAACATGTAAAATTATTGTAAAAGACAATGGAATAGGGATAGATAGAAATAAGCAACATTTGTTATTCAGTCGTTTTATGCAGATTAATTTCTCATCTACGGGTACAGGAGTTGGTTTGTCTTTGGTTAAAGAATTTGTTGATGCTCATAAAGGAAAGATATGGTATGAAGATAATGGTTCGCAGGGTTCTATTTTTAACATAGAGTTATCGACAAATAAAGAAGTCTATAAAGGAGAAAATTTCATTGTTTCAACACACAGCGACATATTGCCTAATGAATCAAAAAATAATACGATACGGTCACGCAATGATTTTGAATATGATCAGATAATTGATATTGATGATTCCACATTATCCGAATATAAAATGCTTATTATTGACGACAATGATGATATCCGGAATTTTCTTGTCGATGAATTTGGTAAATACTTTATGGTTGAAGAAGCTGAAAATGGTAAAATCGGATTACAAAAAGCGATTGATATAAATCCGGATCTTATTATTTGTGATGTAATGATGCCTGAAATGGATGGTTTTGAAGTAACCCGCAGGTTGAAAGAAGATTTTGAAACTTGTCATATCCCTATTATTCTCCTAACTGCCCATTCTTCAATTGAACATCAAATAGAAGGCGTGCAAAGTGGAGCGGATGCCTATATAATAAAACCGTTCAGCTTAAGTTATTTGAAAACGAGGGTGTTTAAATTGGTGGAGCAGCGGGAACAATTGAAAAAACGCTTTTCAAAAGAATATGTACTCGATGGAAATCTTATTGTATCGACAGATCGAGATAAGGAGTTTTATAACAAAGTAGACCGGATAATGGAAGAGAATTTAGGAGATGTTATGTTTTCTGTTGATAAATTTGCGGAGTTAGTGAATATGAGGCGTACCCTTTTTTACAAAAAATTAAAAGGAGTTACAGGTTTACCTCCAAATGATTTCATAAAAATAAGACGATTGAAACGGGCGGCAGAGCTTCTTTTACAAGGAGAACTTACTGTATCTCAAATCTCATACGAAGTAGGATTTTCAACCCCATATTATTTCAGTAAGTGCTTTAAAGAAGAATATAACTGTCCCCCTTCCAGATATGGGCGAATAAATATAAAAGAAGATCAGGATGACTAAAAACAAAATAGTGAAAGTTTTATATTTTTGATTGAATACAAAGGTTGCTTAAGGTAGACCTCCTGTTTATGCGTTATCATTAAATGCGGCAGGAGGTTTTTTGATATTAAGTACTTTGAATTTCAAAAGAATCAATCTCATCTATTTCTGACTTCGATAATGTGATACCCTAATTTACATTTGTTTCAATAACGAGTTGTCAAAATGTAGTATCTGGTTTTATTCTACTTCTTACGAGTTATAAAATACTCTATTTTTGCTTGCATCACCTATAATCGCCGTTTGCATATTTCTGTGTGATATAACTTAGCTGTTTGTCTATCGACACATTGCCCGAGCGCGGATTCACATTTAGCTGAAAATAGTTCAATGTAAAATTTCGATCCAATAACCATCCGGATCGTTGATAAAATATAGTCCCATCGATTCATTCTCGTAACAAACGCATCCCATTTCTTGATGAAACTTACGCACCTCGTCATAATTTCCCGATACGCGCACACAAAGATGAATTTCATTATCTCCCAGTTTATACGGTTCTTTCCAATCGCGAAGCCAAGTAAGTTCGAGTAAAAAACTGGTTGCTTCATCGGTTAAATACGTAAGAATAAATGAACCGTCTTCTGCCTTTTTTTGTCGGGCAATTTTGAATCCAAGTGCTTTTTCGTAAAAAGCAAGGCTTCTTTCCAAATCCAATACATTAAAATTGTAGTGATCAAATTTCGTTTTTATTTCCATAATTATCTTGTTATAAATCAAAATATTGTCCTCTAGATGCAATTTTGCCGAACTGGGTATTTTTAGTTAATGCAAATTTTTCAAAAGCATTTGCAGCTTCATAATTCTCATCAAAGTGCATAGGTAAAAATAAGCCAACCTTTATTTTATCTAGGAATTGTTCAGCTCCTTTCATATAATCTTTTCCTAAACGTTTGTCAATCGGAAACATCACTGCATCAAAATACTTTTCCTGCTGATACAAATCGTCTAATTCTTTCAAATAAAAATCTTCAGCTTCTTTTGCGTATTCGGATGAAGACTCTTCATTCCAATGCCAATTATTCAAATCTCCGGCATGAAAAATCTTTTTTCCTTCTACCTCAATTGCAAAAGAAATTCCGATATCAGTAGAGCCAAAAGCTTTTATCGTTAGAATATTATCTTTATAAAATTCGGATTTTTTCAAATAAACAGCATCCGATAACTTGGTTTTCTTTTCATCCAAAATATCTGAAGAAAAAATATACTGAATATCTGGATGTTTTTCTTTCCATTTCAATATTGCAGGATTGAAATGATCGGGGTGAGAATGAGAAGATAAAACATATAATTTCCCGGGATGATTCAAAATCCGTTCATGTACAATCCCCGAATCGAAAGTTGCACCCGAATCTTTGTAATAATCAATTATAATCGAGAAATCATTCCCTTCGATTACAAAACCGCTATGGTAAATGTAATTTAATCGCATATTGTTTGTTATTCGTTATTTGAATTCGATGTAAATACCGGAGTAAAGTTCATCTATATTTATACACAAAACAAATTTCGATAAAATGCCGGACATCTGCAAATGAATAAAAGCAAATGCTTAAAAAATATTCGAATTGACACCGATATGAAGGTTTTTTTACCTCACCCCCAACCCCTCTCCGAATGGAGAGGGGAGCTTTGGAAAGATTTTTCATTTTTAGGCTAAAAAGTTAGATGTTATCTGAATTATATCTTTTTTGATTTCATAAATACCAATTAATTGAGCTAAACTACTCCCCTCTCCATTCGGAGAGGGGCAGGGGGTGAGGTTAAAACTTTCAAAACGGACTCTTTATGAAAATTGCTTTCCACAATCATTTGATTAACTTTGTCACTCAAATTCAACTATTCATGTTCAATAAATTAGTAGCCATAGAGCCTGTAAGCCTGATTCCATCAGCAGAAAAAGAATTGCATTCTTTTGCAAAAGAAGTAATCATGTTTCAAAATATTCCGACAGATGACGATGAAATTGCTTCTCGCATTGGAGATGCTGATGCCGTGCTGTTAAGTTATACCTCCCGCATCAATCGAACAGCATTGGAGAAATGTTTGAATGTTAAATACATAGGTATGTGCTGTTCATTATATTCTCCGGAAAGTGCCAATGTTGATATCCGCTATGCCAACGAACGGGGCATTACTGTAACCGGCATTCGGGATTACGGAGATGAAGGCGTCGTGGAATATATTGTCAGTGAATTGGTTCGTTGTTTACATGGGTTTGGGCAGGAACCATGGGAAGGGATGCCGCGTGAAATAACCGGGTTGAAAGTCGGAATTATAGGGCTTGGCAAATCCGGTGGCATGATTGCGGATGCCTTGAAGATGTTTGGTGCCGATATTACTTATTTTGCCCGTAGTGAAAAATTGGAAGCCAAAGCTAAAGGTTATCATTTTTTACCTTTAGATGAACTTTTGGCTCAAAGTGAAGTCGTTTGTTGCTGCCTGAATAAAAATACGGTTTTATTACACGAAGCCGAGTTTAAATCATTCGGAAATAAAAAAATAATATTCAATACAGGATTATCTCCTGCATGGGATGAGCTTGCATTTACTCAATGGTTAGAAGGAGATAACCTTTGTTTTTGCGATACTGTAGGCGCATTAGGCGGAACACATCTTCTCAATCATCCGCATGTGCGATGTATGCAAGTATCGACCGGCCGCACTCGTCAGGCGTTTGATCGCCTGAGCGAAAAGGTGCTGGCCAATTTATCAGAATACAATCGGCGAAACAATGTTGATTAGGGTACTTACAACCGACCATCCTGCAATTTCAGGTGTAGCGCTATATACATCCACAACAGCGTGTACCTGATCGTTCTTTATCTCAACCCGTTGTGTATCACCTATGAAGTTGGGCGTAGATTGCATGGAGACCTGCATATCTTCAGGTCCAACAGAAGCCAATGATGCTGCAACCGCTACATTAAGTCCGGTTGGAAATACGCCTATAGCCTCTCTTGCAGTTCCCGAAAAAACAATCTGTTTTTCTGTTTCCAAAGAAGGATTATAAACGGATGATCCCCTCAATCTGTAATGTCCTTTTTCATTAAAGAAACTGGCCGATGCATTTCCCATCAAAGAGGCTGTTCTTAAGACATCAAAGCCGCCAGTAGCTCCGGATGCAAGATATACACGTGTGCCGTTTGCTTTTGCTGTTCTCATTACTTCCTGATAAAAAGCATTATCGGCAAAAGCGCCGATGGATAAGGTAACAATGGAAGTGCCGTTTTTCAATGTAGGCAAAGCAATTTCTTTCATTGCAGCGGGAGATGCGGCTTCTACCAAATAATCAGGCTTCAGCGCAAGAAGTTCGCCTAATGACGTACATGCTTTACATGGTTTCCCATGCTGCTGCATTTTATTCGCAAGGTAGTTGGCTTTTGAAGCTGTACGCGAATAAACGCCAACTAAATCATACTCAGGCAACAATTCATAAATTACTGCATTTGCAACAATCTCGGCCAAATATCCACATCCGACAATTACGAGTTTCTTCATATCATTCAAAAATATAAAAACTTGAGCGGACAAAATTATAACTTTATCTTTGTATAAAAAAGTTATATTGTCTGTATAAATACCTATTATTTTTTTTTACTTTTGCCTTGATGCAAAAGTAAACAAAAAATCAAGGCTGAGCTTCTCGGCGACCCGTCTGTGGCTTACAGGCGGAACAAAACAAAACTCGCTACGCTCAAACAGAATTTTGTTCTTCGCCTGCTTCACCACGACGGGTGCCCCGCCTACAAAGCAAAGGCCAAAGGCGGGCATTTCATTAAAAGTGATTTCCCAAATTAAGTCATTATACAGATAATCATTTAAAAGAAAGTAATATTGTTTGATAGAATATTAAACCTATGAAATACACCTATTTATTATTGCTAATCGCCATGTCATTATTTGCCGAAAGAACTATGGCCGTTCCTATCCGCTTTTTTCCTGCCAATGGAGCAAATAATGTAAATCCTGATACTCAGTTAAAAATAACCTTTTCAGGGAAACCACATCTTAGCAATAAAGGATTTATCAAGATATACGAAACAGAAAGCAATCGGTTGGTTGATAGTTTGGATATGAGTATTCCAGCAGGTCCTGTCGAACCTGATATGATACGCAAACAGGTTGCCGGTTACACAGAAAAACCTTATCCGTATCTTTCTACAAATTATACCAATGCCAACACAGTTGCCGGGACTCCTTCGGGTATAGCTTTGCGTGACACATCTCATTATCAGCTGACTATCATCGGGCATTTTACCGATGGATTTCGTTTTTATCCGGTTATTATCAAGGAAAATACAGCTGTTATTTATCCTCATAATAATTTATTGGAATATGGGAAAGAATATTATGTAACGATAGATAGCGATGTATTGTCGCTTGAAAATGGAAGTTTTCATGGGATTAATGCTAATAATATATGGCGATTTAAAACAAAAGTTGCTCCTCCGGCTTCTGATATTCGACGATTAACTGTTAGTGCGGATGGAAGTGGTGATTTTAATACAGTGCAGGGTGCGATGGATTTTATACCCAATTTCAGTAAGGAACAATATGAGGTTTTTATTAAAAATGGAGACTACGAAGAACTTGTATATTTTCGGAATAAAAGCAATGTGATATTGCGAGGGGAAAGCCGTGAAGGTGTAATTATACATTATGCGAATAACGAAACATTCAATCCTCATCCTATTAATGTAAAAACGAATGAATGGCCGGGAACTTTTCCATCACGCAGGGCTGCCTTTGCTGCTGATAATTGTTTTGATATGTATTTCGAAAACCTTACCATTATGACAACATTAAAAGGTCAAGCTGAGGGTTTATTGATAATGGGTGAGCGTAACTACCTGAAAAATGTACATATCATTGGTTCCGGAGATGCATTGCAAGTAAATGGTTCTGTTTACTTCGAAGATTGCAGGATAGATGGTGACGGTGATACGGTATTAGGACGCGGTCCGGCATTCTTTTCCAATTGTACTCTCAGTAGTTATGGCCCTTTTATGTGGATAAGAAATACGAATGCGAATCATGGGAATATTTTTGTAAATTGTTCTTTTCTCGGAAAAGGAGATCATACGGTTATTGCTCGTTCGCCTGTGAATAAAGGAGTTGGTTATCCATACGCTGAAGCTGTACTTATTAATTGCAAAATGGATAATATCTTACCCGAAGGGTGGGGAGAAATCAAAGGAGATACAACCCATTTGCATTTTTGGGAATACAATAGCTGTACACTCGATGGAAAGCCAGTGGATATATCACAACGGCATCCGATTTCGCGGCAATTAAATACCGAGACAGATAAGGAATTAATCCAGAATTATTCTAACTCGGAGTTTGTATTGGGATGGAAGCCAAAAGAGAAGTAATAACTTACTTTTTTGGATATATTTTGCCCATAGTTATTTGCTTTTTCGACAAGAGAGTAACAACCTTATTATTGATTGAGAATGGGATGTCATAATACAGACAAGTACAAAGTCTTAGATGGTCCTTCGAATGTATTTTCTTTTGTGAAAAAATATTGTAATTTTGTGAAAAATACCTATGAATCGTGATACACATCTGCGCTATAGTAAAAAATGAGATTCCATATATTCAAGATTGGGTTGAATATCATCTCAACCTTGGTATAGACAAAATTACTCTATATATACACGAATCCGAGACAGTCCCCTACAAAGAGATTTTACCTCATAAGGAGATAGAATTAGTGGAATGGAATTTACCTTGGACTGAACACTTTCGTCCACAAATTAGAGCTTACGAACATTTTGCTATGAAAAATCAACGAGATGATGATTATACCTTTTTTATAGATGTAGATGAATATATTACACCATCAATAAACAATATAACTTCTCCTGCATTACCCGACTTAGTGAATAAAATGACCATGTTTAATAGGGATGGCTTAGCTCTTCCTTGGGTATACTACAATGCCAATGGACAACTCCATTATGAGGACAATCCTGTTACTGAGAGGTTTACTAAAGTTTCACCATTTAATAAAACAGGTGGTTATATCAAATCTTTTTTTAAGAATACAAGTATTGTATCTGCATCCATTCATTTGACAAGAACCAAACGAGGTTTAGTTGATCAAGACGGAAACGATAATGTATTGCCCGGTTACAATGAATATGGTTCTTCTACTCTTAACTTTTGTAAAGAAAGAGGATGGTGGTATATTCGTCATTACTTTACCAAATCATGGGAGGAATTTGTTCAACGGCGTGTATTTAATCGTGGAGCAAACAGTGGTAGATTTCTAGATCCGGAGAAGTTCTTTGCCCATAATCCGGACTTAGCTTGCTTCAGGGAAGAGCTTATCAGCAAACTGAACCTTAGCCAATAGCCTTATTCCGACGAATTTCTTTTATTATTTCATAATATTGTTGAGCAGACTTTGATATGTTATATTCTTTCTCCAGAATCTCTTGTTTTTCCAATACTTGAGCATTTCGTTCTTTTGCATCCATTAATTTGATAATATCGTCATTTGTTATTGCAACAGGAACACCAAGCTTCCAACTGATAAGTGTCTTATTATTGGATTTATATTTAAAGAAAGCTCTATCAGACCTTGGATTTAAAACTATATCTGCTTCTTGAATTTGTTTATATGCATATCGTTGATCATATTTGATGAATTCCGGGTTTAAGTCCAAAACTCCATCTTCTTTTGAATATGGTTCATTAGCTATTATTCTAAGATTTAAGTTATTTTCTTTTATTGCCGGCAATAATTGGTCTAATGTTTCGTGTGCATTGTTGATAAAACCAAACCATGTAACGTTCTTTGCTTTCCCTGAATGTTTTTCTCTTTTCTGTGGGAAAAATATACTATTGAGCCTATCTGGAACATGCACTACTAATTTTTCAGGGAAATAGATTTTCATTAGATTGGTAAGCTCTTCACTAGAACAAGTAATTGCATCTACAAGATTACTTATCTCAATGATATCCAACTGGTCATTTACCCAATCGGGGTCACATATATCAAGAATTTTAGGTCCATCAAACATTTCCATCATTTCTACCCAATACGCTT
Organism: Bacteroidales bacterium; assembly: GCA_031553395.1. Lineage (GTDB taxonomy): Bacteria > Bacteroidota > Bacteroidia > Bacteroidales > WRGA01 > WRGA01. Next base: position 238,258 of record JAVBLR010000009.1, read on the forward strand.
TTTGAAAAATTAAATTATCGTATTTCTTTCCATGAATCCATTTTTCAAATCTTGGGTCAGAAGCTGCTAATCCATCAACACGAATAAAAGTCGAGCCCGATAATTTTTGAACTCCACTAAAATAAACAAAAGGAATCATTCCTGTTATACCTATATTCTCCATAATTATTTATTCAAATCTGTTTTGTTAATTGCTTCAACAACTTGATCCAATCTTGTCTATATCGTTTAGGATTAAATTCTTGAATAGCCATTTCTTTCCCTTTTTTTCCGATAGCAATTGCTTTCTCATAATCGTTTTCTATCAGATTTGCCAGTATTTCTGCAATAGCTTTAGGATCGTTTGGAACAATTATAATATTCTCCCCCGATTTAGCCCAATATTCAAGGTCATGAGCTCCTTCTACTTGCACAACACAACATCCGGAAAGGAATGCCTCTGTTCTAGCCCGGTTCATGGGAGTCCGGAAGGATGTATCTAAATATATTAATGATTTTCCCAAATGCTGTTTGTATTGTTCCGGAGAATTTCCTGTATCAACATTCAACCTGGCATATTGTAAGATATATCCATATTTATCGTAAAGTTCATCCGAAATATCGCCGATACATGAACGATTGTAGTATATATCAAATCCATGTGGAGATAATGCCGTAAATACACGAGGTTCTTTAGGCAAATCATAATATTCTTCAGGATTGATGCCATGTATTATTGGATATCCGAATCCCCATTCTTTTTCAGATGCAGATGTATGCGAATTTACGACCATGAAATTATCGCCTATCAATTCTTTGATTATTTCAATACATTTTTCTTGCATCTGAATATCTGTAGCAGTACCCCAACCGATTATCCGAAAATATTCCGGATAAACAGGAGTTCCATGATTAATCACAACTTTGGGAATATCTGTAATTACACTGTTAAAATGATTATAAATGAGTCTTTTTTGATGAAAAGCATCTATCATTTGTTGATCTATATGCAATATGGCAATATCGTACTTCCCGGGTTCATAATGTGTAACAAATTTTATATTTTGTGGCATTGGCCGCAAAGAAGTGTCCCATTTTCGTTTTACGTTTAAACAAAAATAAAACTCACAGTCTTCAGATAATGCATTAATCATATCCCATTGATGAGGTATATGCCAACAATAATCGAATATTTTTAATTTCTTTTTCATCATAGTTTTATATTTTGTACAATATTTCAAAAAGCATTATTTTTAGATAAATATCTCTTTTTTAGTTTCTCAAAGATTGATTCACTGTCCAAAGTTCCATATTTATCAATTCCATTTCTTCTCCACATTTCATGCCACCAATGCAATGCATATGAATCCGGTAGAATTTGATAATCAGTATTAGAAACTAAATGGCTAAATTGATATACAGATATCGGGCAAAAAGTTTCCGGAAGTTTTATAAATTGGTTCAGATTATTTCTAAATATCATTCTTGATATAAGATTTACTCCTAGTTCACCCCAATGAATATGCTCATAGCCACGAGACTTTATAAAATCAAGACAATCGGCCAAAAATTTGGCATTAGGCAGGCTTTTGATATATGTGGTATTAACGAGAATCCTATTATACGGATCGGATGCTTCTGATGAAAAAATAAAATCTTCTTTGAAATCAAATGGTTTCAGGCATACAGTATCCATATCCACCCACCAGCCTCCTTTTTTCAGAAGTAAAGTATATCGAAACTGATTGGAAAAATTTACAAAACCGCCAAACAAGTCAATATGCATATCACGTTGAGGTATGATTTCGTTTGCATCCATTAAAGTTGTGCCAGATGGAATATGTAGAATGTTATCATTGTAAACGTACAAATGGAAATCATGGCCATGATAAAGATACGAACGAATGCACATAACTTCCATCGGGGACAATTCTTGGCCAATCCAAAGAGACTGAATTATACTATTAGATTGCATATTATTGTATACTAACTGCTTTTTCGTAAAATAAGGGAATTATATCGAATACACTCTCACAAATTTCTTCCATTTTCAGTAAACTAAGTAATAAAATGCCATTCCCGGTAATTCCTTCCATAATAGAAAGTGGAGATTCTAACGTTTTATCAAACGAATAATCTGAATAATATTTTGATAACCATTTTTCAGATTCTTCTAAATATTCCCGATTTTGTAACTCCGTTCCTATGTATTTATATAGGAAACTCCATTTTAGATGGCCGGATATGACTCCCATTTGTTTATGAGCAAGAAATTTTCTAAACTCCACCTCATATTTATCCAAAAATAGAATTGCTTTTTCTTTATATTCATCATTCTTCGTTTTTTTTGCCGTCCTAAAAAGTTCATAAGCCAAGTTTAAAGGATTAAACTCCCCCGGAAAAAATCCAAAATGCCTATCTTCATAAACCATTGTTTCGATTTTGTCGATTGCATAGTTGAGATATTTTTTAGATCTGGGCATATTTATGTTCAGTTTATACAAATCAGAGAAAGTATTTATAAAGCTAATTGCAGATCGATAAGAATTTAACGGATTATTACCAAACATATCCGAAAGCTGGGAAAGCACTTCCATATTCTTGTTTGTTATTTTAGGAGAACTATAAGAGGTATTGTTTAACCTCATTGTAAAATAGTTAGCAATTCCACCAATTCCATTTATGAAATCTATATTTCCTGAAAAAAGAGGAATTCGATAGTGTAAATATTCATCTAAATCTTCCAATACCTCATCCGTATTTGCATCAATAAATTGTTGTTTTGCTAAAAATTCTATACATGTTCCAAATCCCGCTAATCCGTCAGCGTAATTAGGCAATGCGTTTTCTGCAATTATTTCATAAATATCGTCAATTATTTCATTAGCATATAGCTCATATTCTTTATCATTGAAATATCGTGAATACAAAAAGAAAAAAAGAGCTATTCCCATTTTTCCATTTAGTAAGCCTATATTATCAATTGTTTTTGATTCTTTATACAACTGTTGGGCTATATGAGTTAAATATTCGGAAATTTGGGTATTATTCATGATACAGCAATATATTTATCCGCACTTATTTTTGTTCTATAATATTCGATGAACCACTCTGAAAAACAGCGAACCCCATCTTCTACCGGAGTTGTTGGTTTATATTTGATTTTCCGCATCAAATCGGCAGTATCTGCAAGAGTTGAAATCATATCGGCATCATGTTTAGGGAGGAACTGTTTATTTGCTTTTTTACCCAAGTATAACTCAAGCATTGATATAAAATCCATTATGCAAACAGAATTTCCATTTCCTATATTGTATAATTCATAAGGAATTACATCTTGTTTATGCTTATCAATCCCAACTTTTAATAGCAAGCTGATACTATGTACAATATCATCTATATATGTAAAATCGCGGTACATTTTCCCATGGTTGTATATATTTATTGGAGAACCTTTAATAATTGATTTTGCAAAAATAACCGGAGACATATCCGGTCTTCCCCATGGCCCGTAAACAGTAAAAAAACGTAAACCTATCGTAGGGATATTATATAGATAACTATATGTGTGCGCAATTAATTCATTTGTTTTTTTGGTAGCAGCATATAGGCTCATCGGAGAATCAGTTCGTTGGCTTGTTGTATATGGCTGCTCTCGATTTAGTCCGTAAACGCTTGAACTGCTGGCGTAAATGAATAACTCTACTTGATGTTTACGGCATTCTTCCAGTAAATTTAAAAATCCTTCAACATTTGATTTGAGATAGATGTCAGGATGTGAGATACTAAAACGAACCCCTGCTTGAGCTGCAAGGTTACATACCTTCGTTGGTTTTTCTCTATTAAATAATGATATTAAATCTTTTTTGTTTGTAATATCCAGCCTTTGAAATGTAAAATTCGGATATTTTTTACTTTGAATAACTTTCCGGTATTGAATTTCTTCTTTTTCAATTCCTAGTTCATACAACCGATCATATTTTAATCCTACATCATAGTAACTGTTGATATTATCAATTCCGATAACAACTTCTCCTCTCTCTAACAGAGTCCTTGTTAAATGAAAGCCTATAAAACCTGCCGAACCTGTTACTAATATTTTCATTTTGTTCCTATTTTTTCTACGAACCTGTTTTGATTTTCAAAATAACTCCGATTTGAATATGAATGTTTTTAAGCCTTACCATCTGTCCGAGAAGCGGGCAAATATGAATAACCACGGGTGAAGCCCGTGGTACACGAATACCCGCCTCCCCAACAACCCCGATAGGGGTTGAATATCGAACATTCGCCCCCTTCGGGGACGTGGTTGTGTGTGGTTGCTCCACACCACGGGTTTCACCCGCGGTTATTCATATTTGCCCGCTTCAGGGACATAATCGGAATTTATAAAAACCTTCATAACGGACTCAATATAAAGTTTATATGTTTTCTGTAAATATTCGTTTAATAGGCAAAAATATCCGTTCCAATAAACGTAAATCTTCGGTAATAATATCTGCTTGTGCAGGCATTTCTCTTGAAAGTGGTAATTCTTTTCGGTATGTTGTCATCAATCCATTCGGAAAAGAGATTTCTACTACATAATAACCATTATCAGGTACAAGTGAAATATTCTTCACAATCCCTTTTACCATTCCAAATTCATTGTCAGGATAATTAAGAAAATGAATATTTACCTGTTGGCCGGATTTTACTTTTCCCGAGCGTGCAACAGGCAATGATGCTTTTCCTAAGAATTCATTGGAAAGAGATGGTATTATTGTAAAAACAGTTTCTCCAGTTGATACATGCTGATTATTGCTCCAATAATTGCCAAATGTTACAATTCCGTCTGTGGGAGTTGTTAAAGCATACGTTTGTTCCCACGTTTTTATTTCATTCATTAACTGTATAGCCAATGTGTTCAGTTCAGACCTTAGTGTATTTTTATTATCTAAATACTGTTGTTTTGTATCCAATAATGTTTCTTCTAATTCGGATATTTCAATTTGTATGTTTTCAACAGAAGCATGCGAGGCTTCCAATGATAAGTTCTTTTGCAGATAACTACTCAGTGCATCCTCCATATTTTTCTTACTTATTGCTTCTATTGCCAATAACGATGAATCTCTTTTGAATTGGGACGAAGCTATAACGTATTGTTGCTTACTTATATCTTCTTGCCGGCATATACTTTGATGATATTGTTTGTATTTTTGAATTCGTTTTTCAATAAGTGCTATTTTCTGAGGATAGTAGTTTAAATCTAAGAATTTCTTATAATTGTTTAATGATTGAATAAAAGAGGAATAAAGTCCTTGTACACTACCCAGGTTCATCTCCTTATTCTGAAAATAATAAACACTATCCGGATGCAAAATCAATAGTTCCAGGTTCTTTTTCAGGTACAACATATCTTGTGTAGAAGCCGGATTTTCAATAATAGCAAGGTAATCGTCTTTTTTTACAGTTTGTTTATCTTTTACATTCAACTCCATCAATTGTCCGTTGGTTTTCGCAACAATCCCTATTGGCGGGGTTGAACTTGTAAGAACCATAGATGAAGAAACGGTATCAGGGTATTTGAAAAACCAACTCCCGATAAGTAAAATAAAGATGATACAGAAAAGGATGAAAATTCCTCTCCTTAGAATCCAATGAGGTATCTCTCCTAATACTTCCTGAAGCTCCTCACTCCTCAATTCTATTTCTTTTCCTTCTTCAGTTTCCAAGCTCTAATTGATTTTTAACCAATTGATAATAGATACCTTTTTTTTGGGTTAATTCGGAGTGTGTGCCTTGCTCTGCTACTTGCCCTTTGTCTAATACGACAATATTATCGGCATGTTGTACGGTACTGAGGCGATGTGCCACAATTACAACCGTTTTTCCCAAATAGAATTCCTGTAGATTATCTGTAATTTGGCGTTCGTTTTTTGCATCCAATGCATTGGTTGCCTCGTCGAAAAAAAGAAAATCAGGATTCTTATAAACCAAACGGGCTATCAATATTCGTTGACGTTGCCCCTGGCTGATTCCGCTACCTTCCATCCCTATTTTTGTATTGTAACCTAATGGAAGAGAATCGATAAATTCACGGATATTAGCTGTTTTTACGGCATATAGCAACTGTTCTTTATCAATGATTTCTTCACCTACAGCAATGTTATTGGCAATTGTATCCGAAAAAATAAATCCATCCTGCATCACTGCCCCACATTTTTGCCTCCAAAGATGGGGATTGATATTTTTTAGCTGGGATTCACCTACTAAAATATCACCCTTGTTTTGTGTGTAAAAACCAAGGAGCAATTTCACAAGAGTTGTTTTCCCACTGCCACTTTCTCCAACCAATGCAGTTACTTTATTCGGTGGTATTTGCAGATTAATATCTTCCAACACATAATCCCGGTCGGCTCCACTATAACTAAAAGAGAGCGAATTGATCTGCAATATCCTGTTTTCAGGTAGGACAGATAGTTTTAAATCGGCTGTTTGATCTTCGTCTTCTTTATTATGTATTTCTCCAAGCCTCTCTAAACTGATACGGGCATCTTGCAGAGATTGTGAGAACCCAATAAATTGGCTGATAGGAGAAGATAATTGCCCGATAATGTAACTGATCGACATCATCATACCCAATGTTATATTACCTTCTACCACTGATTTGGCAGCAAGATAAGAAATAAGGATACCGGTAGTTTGACTGAAAAATACAGACCCGATTTGTTGATACTGGCCTACAGCCAACCCGCGAATGCTGATTTTAAACAGTTTTACCTGAATGCGCTCCCATTGCCATCGTTTTTGTTTTTCGCAATTACTGAGCTTAATTTCCTGCATTCCGGTAATTAATTGGAATAAACTGCTTTGTTCGCCGGCTGCTTGCGAGAATCTTTTAAAATCCAACTCCCGGCGGTATTTCATAAAAAAGAGCACCCAACATACATACAATGTATTTCCCAAAAGGAAAATGCATAGGATGGTCAAATTAAAGTAAGCCAGAATAACAGCAAAAACAAAAAAGTTTACGAACGAGAAAAGCGTGCTTAACGACGATCCGGTAAGAAAGTTTCTTACCCGGTTGTGATCGCCGATACGCTGCATAATATCGCCGACCATCTTCGTGTCGAAAAAACCAATCGGTAAACGCATCAGTTTTGCAAGGAAATCTGAAATAAGCGCAATATTAATACGGCTATTCATGTGCAACATTATCCAACTACGGATAAAATCGACAGCCAATTGTGTTGCAAATAATGTTAACTGGGCAATTAAAACTAACGTTATGAAACTAAGGTTATTGGTGCCGATACCTGTATCTACCATCGATTGAGTAAGGAATGGGAAAATAAGTTGCAATAGCATCCCGATAATCATTCCCAATATCAATTGGATTAATTGCTTTTTGTAAGGGCGTAAATAGCGAAAAAAATAACCCAGATTGCGGGATGCTTTTTCTTTTTCACTCTCGTGTTCATAAAAATCGGGAGTCGGTTGCAAAATTAATGCCACACCATCATCTTTTCCCTTAGATTTACTGCTAAGCCAGCATTTTAAAAATTCTTTTTTGGTATATGTTGCTAATCCCGAAGCAGGATCGGAAATGCCGATAGCATATTCTTCGTTCTTATCAGTAAAAAAACTTCTTTTTTTCTTTTTGATATTGTAGCAAACTACAAAGTGATTTTGATTCCAATGCAGGATGCAGGGTAACGGCATATCGTTTACCAGCTGTTCAAAATTTATTTTTACTCCTGTAGTACGAAATCCGATACTTTCCGCAGCATCACTGATTCCTAACATCGAAACCCCTTCCCGTGTAATAAAGCTCTTTTGACGCAATGTTTGCAACGTATATGTACGGCCGTAATATCTGGCAATCATACGTAAACATGAAGGGCCGCAGTCCATGGCATCAAGTTGGCGATAGTGAGGAAAGTTTCGTATCATTGACATTTAATACTGTTAATTTTCAAGTAAAATTATATAACTATTACTTTTTATTAAAGCCATATAATTCGCTTTTACTCATTGTTTTAGAACTGAAAAGATTATAATCTGATATTTTTTTGCTTAATACAGAACTATATCCACTGTTATTTCCTCTTGGATGCGTAAGATGAAATAATTCCCCATCTACCCTGCCTATTTTATATCCCAAATTTTTCCATCTTTCATATCGTTCAAAATCTTCCGAACCCCAACCATAAAAGTTCTCATTTTCCATTCCGGAATCTTTGTATGCTTTTACATTTACAAATACGGCGCCTCCTTTCATATCCTTCCCATATATTAAATGCATTCTGTTTTTATATTTTTGAAATATTCGAATATCCCGACGATTAAGGAAACATGATCGAAGAATATCAGAAGTGTCTAAAAAAGTGCCATCATACGGATAAACAAATTCGAAATTACCTGTTCTTAATCTTTCAACGGATTCGAGAATTTGTTTTTTAGAAATAATTACATCTGCATCCCATATCCCTAAAAATGGAGTTGTAACAGTTTTCGTCATTTTATTGAGATATTTAGTCCGGTAAAAAACATCGTCATGATCTTCTATGAAAGAATAGTGAATTTGCCTATCTAATAAGCGCTTCAAGATTCCATTATTATAACCTGATATTTCCCAAAGAAGAATACTACAATCAAAATTTTTTAATAAATACCGTGTACTTATTAATGTATTCTCCAATCGTACAATAGAATCTAACCTTACAGGTACCAGAAATGTAACATCTTTTAAATTAATCCTCATGTGTATTTGAATTAAATAATAGCTGATAAGTTAAGGCAACACCTGTAAAGCCATTCAGAAGTCCAATATTATTAATCACTCCAGACTCCGGATTAAATTCATCATTCCAAATATTAGCATTAGTTATCTTTTTTAAAATAATATCTTTCTGTAATTCGAGCATATTACTACCAGTACATTTATCCAGTTCATACAATAGGAATGAATAACCGCAAATTCCTGTATTTAAATATATATTTTTATTCCGGAATTCTTTATTTATTATTCTGTTGTGGTCAATATTCTTTTCCAACAAATTTGCATATTCTGTCCATTCCGGAATATGTATTTGTGTCAATACTTTTCTGACACCCAATAAAAGGAATAGCCTCATACAATGTAACTGTGGTATTGAGGATAAAACTGTAGCTGATATACCATCTATTATTTTAATAATTTTGTAATTGTAAAAATCCAACAGAAATAAGTCACTGAGAATATATAAGTAAATAGGAAGGATATAATCCATATAAGCAATCAAAGACGGTTCCCATTTTGAATGGGAAAAAGCTGCATCTCGCTCTATCTTATTGATTATTTGGATTACCATGCCTTGAAAGATATATTTGTCAATAGAATAAGAAGATTGAGTTTTTAATCTTTCGAGAAAGTAAAACAAAATCATTATTAATTGAGATAATTCAATTGAAGAATTGAGTTTGTCGAACCATTCAAAGCTAATTATTTTAACTATCTTATCATCAATATCTTGAAAAATGCTATTTATATTCCCTTCAACAAACTTTTTTTTGATTAAGTAATTGATACCCCAAGCAATCCCAGCAAGTCCATTATCAAAATCAATAGCATATCCATCACTAATTGAATTATAGATATCATCTAATAAATGTTCCGCAAATAACTGATATTCTTTATTATTTGTTTGCTGTGCTAAATGAAAGAAATATATACAAACTCCCATTTTTCCATTGAATAATCCCAAAGATGTGTCTTTTAGATTTTGGGAGATCAAGATTTTGTCCAATATCCTAAATCTTTGCTCCATATCTATTTTTATAATATATCTCATATTCTGATACATCAAAATGATACTGAATTAAATCTTGTATGGAATGAATCCATCTTTTCCAAATTGATGAATAATTTTGCGGAAAGATTTATTAATATCATTCCTTTTAATATTTAACTTTTGATCAATAAATCTGTATAAATCATCATCAGAATTTCCGTAAACTAATGCTTCTTTGAGAAGATTTATCCCTCCTTTTTCTATACATAAATGACACAAAATAATTCCAAGAAAATAAGAAGGAGAAGTTACTCCATCCATTTGATAAAAGGTATCCAATTTATTCAAGTTAATTTCAGGATGTCTTTGCAGGTAATTATCCATACGCTTGAAATGCTCAGTAATAGAAATTCCAAGTTTAATATCATTTTCACCAAAGTAATCGGATAATCCATTAAGAAATAATCCATGAGCGTTAGGGAAAAAATTATTGATTAAGTGTACAATTTCATGCTCATAATTTTCTCCATTGATACTGTTAGAATAAATAATATTATTAAATCGATCATAAAATCCACACAAATTATTGATATTAACCCCTTCCCCTATGACATAATCAAAACCTTTTAGTTGCATTATCTCATTGCAGTTAAGGGTAATATAATATTCTATTTTATCAATTTTAATTCCAAACTTATCAATTAAAAATCCTATCAATTTATTTGCTTTTTCTGCTTTGAATATGTTGAAAGGATGCAAAGGGTGATATTTATAGTAGATAATACCAACTTGTTTTTCAGACCAACTTCGAGTATAAAATGGCAACCAATTATATAATTTATAAATCCCGTTTTCTTTTTTTGCAATAACATTAGTGATTGCCATTGAATTGATATGGGTGGTGTCATCCCAATAGAACATAGAACGAATTACATAATAGTCTCCCTGATTAGTAATGGAAAGTATTACATTCTTTAAATTAAAACCATATAATCCGGGAGTTAACCATCCTTCAGATTTCAGTAAGTCGTAGCTTTTATATTTTGCTTTTTCTGCTTGGTTCCAATATGGATTATCATACAAACTATCTGGTTGAGAAGAAAGATAGTTATTCCAACATTCAAATACCTTCGCTTTATCAGGGTCTGTTTTGATATCAACTCCAGCATTTAGGAAAGAGGATGGTAATTCTTCCTGAGCATGTAAAATTACAGAACAAACAGAGAATAATAAGTAACAATAAATATACTTTTTCATATGTAAATTTTTATTTTTTACACTAAGATCGTATGGAACTCGCATGCTTCAAAATTATCATAATCTTGTGGCGTAACCCTCGTTTTCATGCTTCGTTTCATAATACTAAAATTAATGTAGAATCTTATTTAAATTGTTAGGATATTCTGGACATAATATACTTGGACATTCTTCCCATTTTGCGAATCGGAGGAATTGATATCCGACTCCGGCTTTACCTAAAAAAAGATTGTATAGTCCAACATATCCATCATCTCCTCCTTTGGATATATATCCCTTCATTAACTGATTTCCTATTATTGACAATTTATCCTCAACCAAAGAAGTAAGAGCATAATTATCTGAGAACTTGCCAATAGCATATAATACTTCCAAATTCCCCATATCTCCATGACAAACAGATTGGTTTCCACCTATACCATTTCTTAAAATTGATTTATATGCAATATCTATCTCCTTTAATAACAAATCATCATTAATCCCAGATTGAGAAAGTAACAACCTGCTGAGAGCAATTCCAGCAGATCCATGACACCAACTCCCTCCATCATATTTTTCATTAACACTTCTTCCATCAATCCATCCTTGAATACTTTCATCGAAGAAACTTCTATCATGGATTAATAATTTACCAATCATAGGTGATAACAATTCTTCTTTATCCGGAAATTCTTTTCGTACTTTATTTAATATATACGCAATACCAGCACTACCATGAGCATATCCCCCCAAATACATTATTCGGAATTTATCAAAAGGATCAAAATATGGATACATAATGCCATTTCCTATAGAAACTGATTTAGAATATAAAATATCAATTATTTCATTTAATAAATCATCATATAACACTTTATCAATTAGGCTATTGTTTTCGATGATATAGTCCAACAACCCTATCAATCCTAGAAAAAGATCAAACTGTTTTGTGAAAGGCATTATAGCTTTTAATTGCATCAGAATTTGATGAACCAATTGCTTATCATGATATTTTTTTGGTAAATGTACCATTAAATATAAAAGACTTAGCGGATATCCAAAAACGGATAAAGGATGGTATTCCTTTCTTTGCAGAGATAAATCAGTAAAATATCTTATTTCGACTAAGTCTTGAAAAATTTTTTTGTAATGTTCGAATAATATTATGCTATCCTTTATATATTTATCATCCTTTGTATATTTAGATAAGTAGATAAAAAACAATGCTATACCAACTGCTCCATCATATAGATCTTGATTCATAGGCATAGTTTCATAGCGTCCATCCAATGAATTCCTATTTTTTGATATCCAATTAATTTCGCCATTAACACTTGTTTTTTTTTCATATAGCTCATCTCCTATTATCTTAGCTATTTTTATGTAATCATAAAATCCCATTTTATTATTATGAGATATAAATTTTACAGATGAAAAGCCTATACCTGTAGACTCAAAAATGCATTGGATACTATTTTCTATTATTCCGACCTGAAAATTCAGATCGGAACTAGAAAGGTTATCTAACCTTAACCGGATTCTCTCAACCGCATCACGATTACTCCAATTAAAATCCTCAAGTACAGGTATACCATCTCCATCTATCAAATATGAATGTTTTTTGTCGGCATAAAAAATTGGAACATCTCCCCTAAGCAATTGTTTCTTTATAGAATTATGAAAATAGTTTTCTGTATCATCAATATATTCTAATTTTATTATATTCTTTATCAAATTTGAGATATCTTCCTTTCCTTGCATATATTCCGGAATTTTCAGCTCATCTAAAAGAGACACATATAATGTTGTCGGATGGAGAATCATTCTGTTTTGAATTTCTTTTAAAGAAGGTAAATTTAAAATTTCTTTTTTTATTACCTCTTTATTATTATGGAAGAATTTATATGCCGTAATAAATCCTTCTATGAAATCTTTTAAATATTTCGGTTTTATTTCTATAGGTTTTTCTTGTAATATGGGCAAATGCACCTCTGAATTATTATTGAAACAAAATAATACAGAACTTAAAACATTTCTTTCCCCATCTCCATTATACATCCACTGTGGTAATATTCCCGTTTTTACCACACTGGATTCAAAGTAATCATTAATACCGACATTTATAAGAAAATTTTTAGGTCTTGACATTAATGCCTCAATGTCAATGATATGAAAAATACCTTCTCTAGAAATAACATTGTCCGGAATTATATCATTAGTTCCTATTATATAAAAAAAGCACAATATGGAACCAACGTTTTTATAATACAGATATAAATCATTTTCTGATTTTACTTCACAGGAGGTTATAAATTGTAACCAAGAATGATTCCCTTTGCAGATAAATTGAGGCAGTCCAATTCTATAATGAAAACCTAACCTATTTAAGTTTTCCATAATATCACAAAATGCTTTTTCATTATTTGCATTCCTTGGTTTATATACAATTTTATATCCACTTTCGAATTCAAAAAAACATACATGTTTTCCATTATTATGTAAATCTCCAGCAAAAAGGGATAGTTTTAATAATTTATCATCAGAAGTTACCCCTAGCTTAATAATGCTCTCATAATCTGATACATAATGAAGCAATACATTTTGTAAGAATCCTAGAATATTATTACAATAAGTTTCTAAACGAGAATGTAACAATGGATATTTCTCAAAGAGGTACTCTATCCATTCCGATTCATTGGATAAATTTTTAACGAAATCATGAAACAATGATTCTTCATCCGTTCCGTTTAGAATAGATTCCTCTTTGGATATGATAAATTCATGCTCGATTACACGAGATAATAAATTATTTTTTATAAAACAAATTACTTGAAAAGATAAATCTGTTATAAAATACTGCTTATCGGACAGAATCAATTTATCTTCTTTTTTTTTAATAATGACCTCAATTTCTTTATTTATAAAAATATTTAACGAATTCATTACAAAATAAAGATCTGACTCTATATTTTGTGATTTATCATTCGGGTAATTTTTGTTTATTCTTAATATTTTTTGTAACAAACTCATTTTTACACATTTTAATTTGTAGAAAAAGGTGCCTAAATTCTATTAAGTAGACACCTTTGCATTAATTTACTGTTTTTTAGGAGGAGGTTGTGGTGGTGGACAACTACACGTACATGTTCCATCACATCCACAACTGCTTCCTGTTTGAGCACAAGAGCTGCCGCCTGTGCCTCCATAACCACCCAAAATTAAACTGATCTCCTTTTCTTCCAAGCGATGATAATTACTCATGCTCTTGTTCAGTTTTAATTTTTCAATTTTTTTCATGATAATAAAAAAATAAAGAGTTAAACAATAAATTACTATGGCATAATCACAATAACTGGCACCAAAATTATTGCCTATTGCCCCATAGTCTTAGCAATAGTTTTCCAAAATTTTTATATGTTTATTTTCTCTATTACCTCTATCTAATAACCATTATACTTTGGTATAAATAGTTTAGGCTCGTTTCATGCCTTATATATTTTAGTACATCTTTTTTGTTAAAATATATGTATATATTAATAAGATGAAACAATCACTTTTTACTTATTTTATATAAGCAAAATATATGATAATTGTATACTTCTATTGTATTTTTAAATTAATATTATATCTTTACGGTACTTTTATTATCTACACCTTATTATTTGAATCTATTTATTTCAATTAAGTATTTTATTTATAGCTATTTATATTTTTGAATGTATTGATATATACTGAAAATACTCTTTTTTAAATACAATTTTCTTGTTTTATGTATTTAGATTATAGGTATAAATAAACTTTTTACCTATGCTTTTAAATATTGATGTAAAGATTAAAAAAACTACTGAGTAAATTAGTCGAAAAGTTGGTCAAATAATATCCGATTTTCTGTACAAAAAATAAAAACAGGTGTATGAATGTAGGTAAAAACTTGAAAGTAATACGAAATAGAAGAAATATTTCTCAACAGGAGATTGCCGATTTCTTGGGTATTGACCGTAAGACCTACGCAAGTTGGGAAGCCGGTACAGATGTAAAGTGTGCTTATATACCTAAGCTGGCAAAGTTCTTTCAAGTAGAAATAGAAGACTTGTTTCAAGAAAAGTCAGCAGATATAATGATTGATGCCCTCAATACAAGTGTAGAAAATAAAGATGCTCAGGGGAATAACATAATATTAGTATTAACAGACAAAGAGTCAGCAAATCAGTTGGCTGACATTATCAAGGAAAGATTAGAACGCAAATAAAGTGGATTGACCGGATTATCGCAAATGTTATTTTTAAAATATTCTGATAAAGTAAGTAGCGATTTATTCTAAACTAACTCATAGAGATTCTCTTGAAATAATTTCTTTCCTTATGCCGCGGCGAACGATCGTAGTCACAGATCCGGTTCAAATAATCACAATTTATTGATTTTGATTATATCATCAGGAAGCAATACATTCGCTTGGCTTCCGATAGGAGGGTTTTTAAGAAACAGTTTTGTAATTATTGTATGACCTTTGGCAAACGGGAGCTTTTCCGCTTTTTCTTTTAATTCCACAAATAAGCGGTCACTATTCTCTTTTGTTGTCCATTTACATTCTCCCACTAGCAGGTACTTTTTATCCAAAGATTCAGCCACAACATCCAATTCGATACGCTCATCTTTAGAAACATTACCCCACCAACGACGTGCCATTCCATATGTTATGCTATCAATTTCATTCCCCGAAACCGTTTCCCGGCAAAGTTTTTCCCAATAGTCACCCACATAGTCCGAGAAATGATTATCAAGATTGGATAATATCGGAGATATACGTCCAATTTCGATAAAAGAGCGATTCGGAATAATAAATTGAAAATAGAAATTCATGAATGGGTCACTTATCTTATATAAACTTTTTTTTGAGTTTTTCTCATTCTCACCGAAAGGAATCTCTTTGGTCAAATATCCCAATGAAATCAGTTTGGCAAGTGGTCGTGAGAGATTCGTTGCAATTTCTCCACAACGACCTGCTATTTCTGATAAACGGTGAGCACCCGTTCCAACATACGACATTATAGTTGCAGTTTTTACAATATCCTTAATGTCATCTTTGAAGAGTTTTAACGGTTCTTCATACAACGTTCCATTTACAGATAACATGTTACCCGTTATCGCCTCACGTAGATTAGAATAGCCTTCTCTTAGCTCCCAATAACGTGGTACACCTCCCCAAACGGCATATTCCTCGACTGCCTCAATAGTTGAAACATCCAAAGCTTCTTGAATATACGGCACTTTAATAGGTGCGATTTTTAAAATTGCATCGGCACGTCCATAGAGAGGTGATGAAGCATCTAAAACCAATCCATACATCAATTGCTGTGAAGAACCACAAATAACCAAATTAAATTTCAGCCGTTTTGAATCAATTTTATTTTGGAGAATAGAAGGTAAGTCGGGACTACTTCCAGACAAATAAGGAAATTCATCAATACACAATGTAAATTTTTTTGTAATACGGTCATTAAGTGTATCGAAAAAAACATTCCAATCCGGATATATCACCTTATCAAACCCCGGAATAATAGATGCTATCATTTTTGCTAAAGCCTCTCGTTGTAGTCCGGATTCTGTTTGGTCTGCCGAATAATAAACATCGCTTTCGCCAAGCGTTCTGGTTATCAATGTCGATTTACCTAAACGCCTACGACCATAAACTACTGTAAATGTAGCTTTATCTGCACTTAATACCTGCTTAAGCCTTTTAGCTTCTTCTATTCTATCAACGAATTTCATATCTTCAATTATTATGCTCTGCAAACATAATGTTTTTATTGCATAATTCCAAATCTTTTATCACAAAATACGATTCGTAGATCCAAAAAAAGATAAATTAACCTGAATTCTGAAGCAAAATATAAGAGTTATCAGTCATATGCTATCCTAACCCTTGGTCTGCTCATTAACTATTCAAACCGGATGCTTTTTGCAGGATTAATCTTGGCAATTAAATACGAAGGAAGCACGAGCATAAGCATCGAAGCAAGTAATGTCCCGATGTTTATCAAAATGATATACCATATATTGAGGTGGATAGGAATCGTATCGATGTAATAAACCTGCGGATCTAATTTAAACAGGTGGAAGTAGGATTGAATAAAACAAAGCAATAGTGCAATTATATTTCCGATAATCATTCCTCGGATAACCAAAAAAGAAGATACATACAGGAAAATTTTTCGGATACTGTAATCTGTAGCTCCCAACGCTTTTAGAATACCAATCATATTTGCCCGTTCGAGGATAAGAATCAACAATCCCGAAATCATTGTAAAGCCCGAAACAGCAAGCATCAAGCAAAGAATAATCCAAACATTCATATCCAATAACCCCAGCCAGTTAAATATCTGCGGATTAAGATCCCGTATAGTTCGCACGTAATAGACACCTACGGCTTCCGTTTGTAATTCAAAATACAGATCTTCAGCAATTTGATCTACATTGTCAAAATCCTTTACCAAAACTTCTATCCCGCTTACCTGATTATCTGTCCAGTTATTCAATGACTGAATATGCCTGTTGTCTGCCAGCACAAACAAATCATCGTATTCCGAAAAATTGGTTTGATAAATGCCTGATATTACAAACTTACGTACCCTCACATTTTCCTGCACAAAATAAGTCAAGAAACTATCACCCAATTTCAAATGCAATTTATCGGCAATACTTTTGGAAATAAGCACATTGTTGGAAGCGACAGTGTCGTTGAATGAAAGTACATTCCCTTCAAGCATATTTTTTTGAAAGAACGAAAAATCGTAATCTTTATCAACACCTTTGATTACAATTCCCAAGAAATCGGTATTTGTCTTGATAATGCCGGGTTTGGTAGAGTAACGTTCAGCATGAAGGATGTCAGGATTGGAAGAGATTGCTTTTAATAAGCTATCAGAAACAGTAATCGGTTGGGTTTCATACGAAAAGTTATCATCGAAATTGGATACCTGAATGTGAGAACCAAAACCGACAACTTTTGCCCTTACTTCGCGCTTAAAGCCTATTACGATTGATACAGCCAGAATCATTACAGCCAAACCCAATGCAATTCCGGCTACAGCAATACGCACCGCCGGACGAGAAATTTGTTTATTCCCCTTCTTATCGAAATGAATTCGTTTGGCTATAAAAAATTCAACACCCATAACTTTAGTTATGAGTTAAAAGTTATGAGTTAAGAGTTAAGAGTTCGGGGAGTTGCACTTCTCCAATAACTCTTAACTCTTAATTCTTAACTCTTAACTATTTAGTTGTTCGTCCGGGATATGCTTCGAGGGCTTTGGCAAGAACTTCGAGAGCCGATGCCAAGTCTTCTTTTTTTAAAACATATGCAATACGGACTTGGTCTTTTCCCAACCCGTCTGTAGTATAAAAGCCCGATGCAGGCGCCATAAATACGGTTTGTTTATTGTATTCGAAATCACTCAAACACCAAGCACAAAACTTATCGGCATCATCGACCGGAAGTTTGGCTACTGTATAGAATGAACCCATTGGTATCGGAGAATAACATCCCGGAATACGGTTAATTCCATCAATCAAGAAATTCCGGCGTTCGACATATTCGTTGAAAACACTTGACATATATTCATCTGAAGCATCCAAAGAAGCTTCTGCCACCAATTGTCCAATCAAAGGAGGACTTAATCTTGCCTGACAAAATTTCATCACCGATTTACGAATATCTTTATTCTTCGTAATCAATGCTCCAATGCGTATTCCACATTCACTGTATCTTTTTGAAACACTGTCTATCAGGATTGTATTTTCCTCAATTCCTTTCAAATGGAAAGCCGATATGTAAGGTGCATCAGTATAACAAAACTCACGATACACTTCATCCGAAAACAAAAATAAATCGTATTTTTTTACTAAATCCCGGATTTGATCCATCTCTTTTTGTGTGTACAAATATCCGGTAGGATTATTCGGATTACAAATTAAAATCCCTTTGGTACGTTCGGTTATTAGCGCTTCGAATTTATCGATTGAAGGCAATGCAAACCCTTCTTCAATTGTAGAAGGAATTGTTTTAATTACAGCCCCGGCAGAAATTGCAAAAGCCATATAATTAGCATAGGCAGGCTCGGGAACGATGATCTCATCTCCCGGATCCAGGCAAGACATAAACGAAAACAACACTGCTTCGGAACCGCCGGTAGTAATAATAATATCTTCGGCCGAAACATTGATATTGTATTTTGAATAATACTTCACCAATTTTTCGCGATAACTTTTATAACCTTCGCTCGGACTATATTCCAATACTTTGCGATCGATATTGCGGATCGCCTCAAACGCGACTTCGGGTGTAGGCAAATCGGGTTGTCCGATATTCAAATGATAAACTTTGATACCTTTTTCCTTAGCTTTGTCTGATAAAGGAACTAATTTTCGAATAGGCGAAGCAGGCATAATATTCCCGCGAAGTGATGGTTCCGGCATTGTTTTAATACACTAAATGTTTTGAATAATTACTTGAAAAAAATACTTTTGCGATATAAGCTTGCAAAGGTATGATTAAGACAAGATTAAACAAAGCATTTTTGTAAAAAACTTAATGATGTGCCAATATTCTAATATGCCAATTGGAGCATAGTGGGAATCAACGGAGTCAATTAACATAGATGTAATCTTCATTGGCATATCGGCACATTAGTTCATTATATTTATTTTAAGAGCAATCCTCCGGCGACTTCATCCGAAGCTTGTTTCCCTTTAAAAAATTCGACAATAGCCAATCCGAAATTCATTGCAAAACCAGGACCTTTGGATGTAATTATATCTCCATCAATAACAACCGGTTCATTAGTATAAAAAGCCTCTCCCAGTTCACTTTCGAAACTTGGATAACAAACCGCTTTTTTTCCATCCAAAATACCCAGTCCACCGAATACAATCGGTGCCGCACAAATTGCTGCCAATGGTTTATTCTTTGAGTGAAAATCCGACAGAAGTTCTTTCAATCCTTCATGTTCATTTAGGTTGGATGTTCCGGGCATTCCTCCGGGCAACACCAACATAATTGCGTCCGAATAATCAGCTTCCTCAAATAATTCATCCGCAACTACTGTAATTCCATGAGCGCCTTCTACATCTTTTTTACCTGTAACCGAAATAACTTTTATCGTTAATCCTCCGCGTCGAATGACATCTATAGTTGCAACTGCCTCAATCTCTTCAAAGCCGGTTGCCAAAAAAATAAATATTGTTCCCATAATTAGTTGATATTAAAGTGGTATATTCTTTTTCTACTAATGCAAATATAACCAAAAATAAGATATGATGGTTCAGTGATTAAGCTTACTTAATGCAAACGAATGAAAATTAGAAGTTGACACCATTTTGAAGATTATTTTCATGTATCCTCATATGTATCTATTTTTTAGATACATTTGCATCCGCTTTGAATGAAGCTGAAACATATCTGCTTTCCCACCTACATGAAGAAAAATTATCTGTTATACGCATTTATCCTGACAGCAATTGTAATTGTCTTATTGCTGTCAGGATATTTTTTTACGCCTTTGACGATAGGTAATTTTACAATTAAGAAAATAGATATTTTATCGGATATTCGTCCTGAAGTGATAGATACAACAATCCGTGTCAAATCGAAAAAAACAGATTTGGCTCCTATTGCATCTGAAGAACCTTGCCCAAAAGAAGTTACATGCATTGAAGATTTTACTTCCGATTATTCGTCCATGAAACATTTTTATGAAGTATTGGACAGTATTTCCCTATTAAACAGGCCGGTACGAATTGCCTTTTTTGGAGATTCTTTTGTCGAAGGAGATATCCTGACAAGTGATTTAAGAGAACAACTACAACAGAAATATGGTGGTTGTGGAGTTGGGTATATGCCTTTGACATCCGTTACTGCCGGTTATCGCAGAACTGTAGTTCATGGTTTTCAGAACTTTAATACAACTTCGTTACTCACAAGTCAATCTAATTTGGGAATAGCCGGATATAACTTTCGTGCAGCAGAAAATGCAAGTGTCTTTTACAAGGGAGTCAATAAACCGGGGTTGAATAATTTTCAAGTTGCACGGTTATTGTACCAGGGACAAAAATATACATTTGCTTCTTATAGCGTTAATCAAAAAGGAGTTAAGTCATTAAATCTGGATACGATTCAAGGTATTCATTGCATAAATATAAAAGATTCTATCCAAAATGTCGCATTTACATTTTCGCCTGGAATGACAGTTTTTGGTGTTTATCTAGATTGTGAAAAAGGTATTGCTGTCGATAATTTCTCCATGAGAGGACATTCAGGATTAAACTTGTTGAATATTTCTGAAAATAATCTTCGGCAAATACATAATCTGCTTCCTTATGATTTGATTGTTTTACAATACGGATTAAATGTTGCAGGGACTAATAGCAATAATTACGAAGGATATAAAAAAAGAATGCTGGAAAATGTTGCTCATGTAAAGAAATCGTTCCCGAATGCAAGTATTGTGCTTATGAGCGTTGGAGACAGGGATATGCGTCAACAAGGAGAGTATGTAACCATGCCGGGTATTTTAAATTTAATTCCTATTCAACAGGAAATTGCAGCGGAATCTCAGATCGCATTCTGGAATTTATTTGATGCAATGGGCGGAAAAAACAGCATGTCGAATTTTGTTTCGGCCAATCCTCCATTGGCAGCAAAAGATTATACACATTTATCATTCGAGGGTGGTAAATTTATAGCAACTCGTTTTGTAGATGCGTTGATACAAGGGAAAAATCAGTATGATAAGAGTCAGTTGAAAGTTAAGAATTAAAAGTTAAGAGTTGGGAGCGCGGATATTTTTATTTTTATTGTTTTGCAATCAAGTGATTTTGTTTGCTCAAACTGATGTCGAAAATGCAGATACACTTTCGGTACCGGATAAATATCCATTCATTGAAAAAAATGTAATAACGGACGATTCTTTGTCATTATCCCGGTTTTATGAACAGCTTTATGCAATTCGACCGGAAAATGATACTATACAGATTGTTTCTATCCTGCATATCGGAGATTCCCATTTACAGGCCGGTTTTATTGTGGAGCCGGTAAGGGAAAAATTACAGCAGGAATTTGGAAATGCCGGAAGAGGATTGATAGCTCCACTCAAATTGTCAAAAAGCAATGAACCCCCGGATTATAAGATCACTTCCGGAAATAGTTGGGCAACTTCTCGATGTATCCAACGGAATTCGTTTTATCAACCGGGAATTACAGGTATTACAATCGCTTCGAAGGATTCTTTGTGCGATTTTGAAATATCGTTATTGCGTGAAGGAGAACGTTTTAATAAGGTTTCAGTTTTACATAATCAAGATGCTGAATATAAAATAAATTCTCCGAATGACACTATCTTATATTTTGAAAATGAAAGTGTTATTTATTTGCCGAATTTAGCTTCATCTTTGGATTTTTCCATAGAAAAAACAGATGAAAAAGATATTGAAATACAAGGATTTAGTCTAGAAAATGGGAACAATGGAATAATCTATCATTCGATGGGTGTAAATGGAGCACATTTTTCGGATTATACGGATAAAACATTATTTTTATCTCAATCGGCAATATTACATCCAAATTTGATAATTATTTCTTTGGGAACGAATGAAGCTTATAACGGCAGTTTTTCCGAATCTATTTTTTATCATCAAATAGATTCGATGATTAAGCCTCTTCAACGAAACAATCCGGAAGCTTGCGTTTTGCTTACAACTCCGGGTGAAGGTTTCAGGAAATATAAAAAAATGCAAATTCCAAATAAGAAGATAAAAGATATTGCAGAAATCATTATTCAATATGCAAAAGATAATAAATTGGCTTATTGGGATTTATTCACAATATCGGGAGGAGAAAACTCGTCCCGTAACTGGAAAAAATATAACTTGATAGCTGCGGATGGCGTTCATTTTACTAAAGAAGGGTATAAATTGCAGGGAACCCTTTTGTTTCAGGCATTGATAGATGGATATAATCGATATATTTCGGATAGATTGGAGTAAGCTTTTTGAAGTTCTTACTTATAGCAGGCAATCTCCACTGATTTTCAGCAGTGGGTTGTTCCTGTTTTTATTCGTACTTTTTAGTTTGGGATATTACCTGCTAAGAAATACGGGACTAATCCGTTGCGCTTATACCATCCTTTTTTCGTGTTTCTTTTATTATAAGACAAGCGGCATATTTGTTTTCTTGTTGTTGTTTGTTTCCGTATCTGACTTTTTATTAGCCCGTTGGATTTATGAATCAACTGAAAAAATAGAAAAACGGGTTTTATTAGTCATCAGCCTAATTATAAATTTAGGATTGCTGGGTTATTTCAAATACACCGATTTTTTTGGAAAAATGATAGCCGATTTGTTAAATAAATCGTTTGAACCGTTGAATCTTTTCCTTCCTGTCGGAATTTCGTTTTTTACTTTTCAATCACTTAGTTACACTATTGATGTTTACCGGGGACAGTTGAAACCATTGAAAAAATTGCAGGATTACACATTCTTTGTAACCTTTTTTCCTCAATTAGTTGCAGGGCCGATTGTTCGTGCAAAGGATTTTATTCCGCAAATGGTTGAAAGAATCTTTGTTTCTAGGGAAATGTTCGGACGTGGGGTTTTTCTTATCATCGCCGGATTATTCAAAAAAGCAGTTATTTCTGATTATATCAGTGTGAATTTTGTAGAAAGAATTTTTGACGCTCCTGCGTTGTATTCGGGATTTGAGAATTTAATGGGAGTTTATGGATATGCTTTACAGATTTACTGCGATTTTTCGGGTTATTCTGATATGGCAATCGGCTTGGCATTGTTACTAGGTTTTAAATTCAATATAAATTTTGATTCTCCTTACAAATCGGCCAATATAACCGAATTCTGGCGGCGTTGGCATATCTCATTGTCGTCGTGGTTGCGTGATTACCTTTACATCTCATTGGGTGGAAACCGGAAAGGAAAAATTCGTACATACATCAATCTTTTTATCACAATGGTGTTGGGTGGATTATGGCATGGAGCATCTCTTCAGTTTCTACTTTGGGGAGCCTTGCATGGATTATCGTTAATTGTGCATAAAATTTATTTAACATTTGTGCCGTATTCCAAAATTAATGGAAGAGACATGCATATAATTTGGCGAATATTAGGTATAATTTTCACATTCCACTTGGTTTGTTTCGGATGGATTTTTTTCAGGGCGGAAACGTTTCATCAAGCAATAGAAATGCTAGATCGGATTTTCTATCATTTTTGTGGAGATTTTAACTTTAACCTTAACGAATTAGTCATCAAGTTTATTAAAGGATATAAATATGTTTGCATATTTATGCTGATTGGATTTATTTTGCATTTTGTTCCTAAAAAGCTTGAAGATAGAGTTTGCTCAATGATTATTCGTACTCCTTTGTTAATTCAGGCTGCAATTCTCGCTATTTTAATTATTTTTGTGATGCAAATAAAATCGGCAGAAGTACAACCATTTATATATTTTCAATTTTAGTTATTCGTTGATAGTTATTGGTTATTTAGTTATTAGAAACACTAAATAACCAATAACAAATAACCGACAACAAACATCAAACAACACAAATATGGATAAAGCATTTTGGAAAAAAGTATTGCCCTATGTTGCAAGTATATTCATTTTTGCAGCAATTTCGATCGGATATTTTGCTCCGGATATATTTGAAGGCAAAGTATTATTTCAACACGATACTAAGCAGGGGATAGCCAATGGGCAGGAAGCAAAGGAGTATTATGAAAAAACAGGAGAAAGAACCCGTTGGACAAACTCTTTGTTTGGGGGAATGCCTACTTACCAAATTTCTCCAAGTTATGACTCTACTAGTATTCTCAAAAAAATAGAACGTTTTTATTTCTTATATCTTCCTTCTCCGGCCGGACTTATTTTCATCATGTTAGTAGGTTTTTTTATCCTGTTGAGGGCTTTGAATGTAAAAATACCTTTAGCCGTAATGGGTTCTATCCTGTATGCATTTTCATCTTATTTTTTCATAATTATTTCGGCAGGGCATATTTGGAAGTTTATTACGTTGGCATATATTCCGCCAACCATTGCGGGGATAATATTAACTTATAAAGGCAGATACTGGTTAGGTGGAATTGTTACCGCATTTTTCCTTGCTATGCAAATATTATCCAACCATGTGCAAATGTCTTATTATTTCGGATTTGTTATTCTTGCCTTCGTTATTGCAATATTTATCAATTCATTGAAAGAAAAACAATTGGGGAAATTCTTCAAAGCAACAGCTGTATTGATTGTTGCTGCAGGTATTGCTGTTTGTCTTAATCTTTCTAATTTATATCACACGTATGAATATAGTAAAGAAACAATGAGGGGAAAAGCAGAATTATCGCATAATGCAACCAACCAAACTGACAATGGACTCGAACGCGACTATATCGTTCAATGGAGTTATGGTATCGGGGAAACCTGGAGTTTGCTTATTCCGAATACAAAAGGCGGAGCTTCAGGTGTTTTAGGATATTCTCAAAATCAAAATACAGGCGAATGGAAACGAGATAACAACAAAAATAAGGAAGCTTTAGAAAAGGCTGATTCGAATTATCGCGATGCCGTTGCTCAGGAGAATACATACTGGGGAAATCAACCTGTAACATCGGGACCTGTATATGTGGGAGCATTTGTTTTTGCATTGTTTATTTTAGGATTATTCATTGTAAAAAGTAATTTAAAATGGGCGTTGTTGGCTGTAACAGTTCTTTCAATATTGTTGTCGTGGGGAAAGAATTTTATGCCGTTTACCGACTTTTTCCTCGATTATATTCCAATGTACAACAAATTCAGGGCTGTTTCTTCCATTTTAGTTATTGCCGAATTTACAATTCCGTTATTAGCCATTTTGACATTAAAGGAAATAATAGAAAATCCGAATATTATCAAGGAAAAGAAAAAATCATTTTGGACAGGAATAGGTCTTGTTGCAGGTATAACTCTTTTATTTGCTTTAACTCCCAATACTTTTTTCGATTTTCTTGGAGAAAGAGACCTTATGCAGAAAGAAAATTACATTAATCAGATAAATGCTGCTAAGGAACTTTCGAATGAACAAAAGATTCAACAAATTCAACAAGTGGAAGTATATTTCCAATCACTTTTTGAGAACTTAGAAAAGGTACGCGCCGAAATCTTCAGTTCCGATGCATGGCGAAGTTTTGCGATCATTTTAATAGGCGTTGGATTTTTATTGGCATTTTCCTACAAAAAGATTTCCGGAACTGTTTTAGTCGTCTGCTTAACGTTGTTATGCTTCTTCGATATGGCCTCGGTAGATAAACGTTATTTGAACAGCAAAAACTTTGTAACTAAAAAAGAGATTAAAGATCCATATCCGCAAACGAATGCCGATAAAATGATTTTGCAGAATAAAGATAATCCTCTTTATTACAGGGTGTTTAATCAATCGGTAGATGCTTTTAATGATGCAAGTACTTCTTATTGGCATAAATCTGTTGGTGGTTATCATGCTGCAAAACTTCGCCGTTATCAGGATTTGATTGAACATCAATTGACAAAAGGCAATATGGAAGCCTACAATATGCTGAATACCAGATTTGTAATTGTTCCTGCGGAGAATGGACAATTAGTAGCAATGCAAAATCCTGATGCTCATGGAAATGCATGGTTTGTAAACGAAATAAAATGGGTGAATAATGCTGATGAAGAAATGACTGCGTTGAGTAAGTTCAATGCGTTGAATACTGCTGTTATCGATAAAAGGTTTGAAAAGGATTTGGCAAAAACACAAATATCACCTAAAGATTCTCTTTCCAGTATTGTACTGACAGAATATGAACCGAATAAATTGGTATTTAAAGTTCAAGCTAAAAAAGATGAATTGTCCGTATTTTCCGATATTTATTATCCCGGATGGAAAGCAACTATTGATGGAAAAGAAGTTCCGATTGCCCGGGCTGATTATGTTTTACGGGCAGTTTCAATTCCTGCAGGAGATCATGTTATGGAATTCTCATTCGACCCGCAATCAATACATACTACCGAAACCATTGCTTACATTGCATTAATATTATTAATACTTGGATTTATTGGTTATGTAGGTTTTACATTCTTTTTAAAGAAAAAAGGAAGTTAAATAACAACTGAGCATATTTAATAATAACCCCGAGTAATGTAATGTCTATAAATTTGCTCGGGGTTATTTTTATCAATTCTTTCGAGCCTTCGATCTGTGTATTAATATATTATTTTTATGTTGATGCAATCAGTCTATTACCTGTCAAGTTTAATCTCAATTAAAAATCGGTTATTATTCCTTATTCTTTTGGAAATTTTTGATAAAAAAAGAACAAGATTTTGTCGACTGTTGTTTTATAGTCATGTAATTATACCTTGTGTTATGTATAAAGGCAAATTAATTATATGATAAATATGCAAAGTCAAAAATCATCTAATGTGCTTCTTTGGCTGGTAGCTATTGGCTTCTTTATGCAAACGTTGGATACTACCATTGTCAATACAGCTCTTCCAAGCATGGCGGAAAGCCTACATGAAAGTCCTTTGCAAATGCAGGCAGTAGTGGTTTCCTATACATTGGTAATGGCAGTACTGATTCTTGTAAGTGGATGGTTGGCTGATAAATTCGGGACACGGCGTATTTATTTATTGTCGTTATTTTTGTTTACTTTAGGGTCATTCTTTAATATTTGCCCATTTGCCAAAACAAGTAAAAAGGTGAAATGATACTGATATTTAGTATTTTATCTATATTGACCAAACCCTGTTTAATTTTTATTCGTTAAATGAATTATTCCTTTTCTTGAGTTTACTAACAAAAAAAGACAGTTACACCTCTGTAACTGCCTTCTTTTCCTTGTGGGTGGCTAATCGGGATCGAACCGACGACCCTCAGAACCACAATCTGATGCTCTAACCAACTGAGCTATAGCCACCATTTTGCTTTTGCGCTGCAAAGATACTATTTTCTCCAATCTTCACAAAGATATTTTCTGAAATAGTTTATATTTTTTTGCAAAATATTAATTGTCAAAATTTTAAATTATGGAGAAGTTCTCAGAATTTATCTGAAGTTGTAATCAATATTCCGATGCCTTCTTAAATAAAATTCAACCTAATCCTGATATATACTCAGAAAGGAATATCTTTGTTTAAAGTTATTATAAGCCGTATGAGGAAATTCGTTTTAATACTAATAAGCTTGAGTTTTTTCTTTTCCATTTATGCTCAGGAACAACAACAAACAGTTGGGTTGGTTATGAGTGGAGGAGGAGCGAAGGGGATAGCGCATATTGGTGTAATTCAGGCATTAGAGGAGAATGATATTCCGATTGATTATATCACTGGAACATCGATGGGGGCAATTGTCGGAGGATTATATGCAAGTGGATATTCGCCCAAAGAAATGTTGGATTTGTTCCGATCGGAAGATTTTTATGAGTGCTATACCGGTGACCTAAGAGATGTTCCGATGATTAATTTGCGAAAGGATAATCCATCTCCGGATGTGATTGGATTAACATTAACAATGAAGGGATGGAAACAGGTCGCCGTGGGTGTAAGAGGGATTGCTTTGGTTGACCCGGCGGCATTAAACCTGAAATTCTTTGAATTGTTTACACCTCCATCGATTGCTGCCAGTAATGATTTTAACCGGTTGTTTGTTCCGTTTCGTTGTGTCGCTTCGGATATTTACAAAAAGAAAGAAGTTTTATTTTCCGATGGAAGTTTGGCGAGAGCGATTCAATCATCCATGAGTATTCCGTTTTATTTCCGACCTGTAGAAAACGAAGATAATAAAATATTGATTGATGGGGGAGTATATAATAATCTACCGATTCAGCCAATGAAGAAAAATTTCCATCCTGATTTTATCATAGCATCCAATGTTACAAATTCTGATAAACCAAAAATAATCAATGATGATATTGGCGAATTTGTTATCAATATGGTGTTGCAGCGGAACGATTCTTTACCTTTGGACGAAGAAGGCATTGTGGTTGATGTGCTTATGGGTGAAATTGGAATGATGGATTTCTCAAGGGTAAATGAGTCGTATTTGATGGGCTACAATGAAGGAATCAAGATGATTGATTCCATTAAACAATGTGTTTCGCGGCGAAAACCGTTTGCTGAGCTTCAGTCTGAGCGGGAAAAATATAAAGAGCAACTTCCTGAAATCAATATCGAAAATATTGAAATAACAGGAGCAACCGAAACACAAAAAGAGTATTTCGAGAGTTTCTTTTGGAAAAACAAAGAAAAACCATATACATTAAATGAATTCAGGAATGATTATTTGAATTTGTCGGCAGGTAATCCTTCCCTCGAAATTTCACCTGTTATAACAACATTCGAAGAAAAAGCAGATGAATATTCGCTGGGCCTGAATATCAAAAGAAACGGTTCTCCGCGGATATATTTTGGTGGAAATGTTTCATCTATGTATGCGAATCAGTTGTATATCGGGTTGAAACTAAGTCGTTTCAGGAGATTTCCTATTGATTATAATCTTGATATGTATTGGGGAAATGCGTTTAATTCGGTTGCTTATATGGCAAATATAGAAACAGGTGGATTTAACCCGATTCGATATCAGTTTATGGCTGCATTTAATAATTTCCGCTTTACAGACCCCAAACAAGTATTTTTTGATTATGCCAAACCGCTTTTCAATGATAATGAGTATTTTGTGAAATTGAAAATGGCGAATCTTTTATTTGGACGGATGAAGGCCGAAACTTCGTTAGGAATGGGTTTCCTGCAAGATAAATACTCCTCATTGAATCCGGATTTAGTATTGGAAGATCCGAATAAAGCTGCTCATTATGCCGAAGGTAAAGCAATGTTTAAACTGTTTAAATCGAATTTAGACCATAAGCTTTATCCAACATTTGGGGAACGCTATAATCTCTCGGCGTCTTATTTTTATGGAAAAGGAAGTTGGCGTATTAAAAATAATGAGTCGGAAGAGTTTGAGGAAGTCCATAACGACAATTACAACTATTATTCGGTATCGCTAGAAGCTGAAAAGTATTTTTCATTCAATAACTTATTTAAACTGAAAGGTTTGATAAATGGGTTTTATTCTAATAAATCTGTATTTTACGATTATGAATCGACGGTGATTCAAGCTCCGGCTTTTACACCTACACCGCACAGTTTAATCACATTTAATCCTGATTTGCGGGCGAATAGTTATTTGGCAGTTGGAGTAACACCCATATTGAAAATTAATTCGTCATCTCATTTCCGGTTTGAGAATTATTTATTTATGCCCATTCAACCTATCAAGAATAACGATGGACAAGCTATTTATGGAGATTATTTTTCCCGCAATACCTATTTTGGAGAAGTATCGTATGTGGTGAATTTTCCTATTCTTTCCATTCAGCTTTTTGCTAATTATTATAGCCGTGCCGAAAGTAAATTTAACTTCGGGTTAAATATCGGATATTTGATTTTCGGGGAAAAGTGGAAGAATTGATAATGTAATGTGCCAATGAAATTTCGTGTGGAAGCGAATGTAAATTTGCATTTTAAATAATATAAGCTAATTTTGTTTGTGCTTAATTGCTTGTAAATAAGGTGTAAAATAATAATTATGAAAATACGAATACTCTCTTTATCTATTCTTTTATTTTCAATAACAGCATACAGTCAGAAAGGGATTACTTTTTCAGTGGAAAAGTTATCTAAACCCGATAAATATCTATCTATGCAATCGGATAAAGATATTTACGAAAAGTTAATATTGTCGGATGTGAATATGCATCCGGCTCAAGTTAAAAAAGAAAAAGTTGATTCTTTGGATAAAATTGGATTGAAATTGTCGAATGTAGATTTATATCAGATTAAAAAAGAAGGTGTTGATTTTCCATTTAATATTGTCACAAAAAGCCAATTACCAGATAGTCTTGTAAGTTTTGGATACCATTCTTTTTTTAATGGAATGTATCAGGCTTATGCCGACCACCGGCCTTTTGTATTGTCGCCCGATATGATTTGGCTTTTAATCAGTCAGGAGTTTGCTCAACATGTAAATGCAAATCCGGAGGAATTACGGCATTATTTTGTTAATTTTTCCGGTAAATTATCATTGATTGTTGCTACTGATGAAATAATACTCGATAATCCAGAGAGTCCTTGGGAAAAGGTATTTCCCGAATTTACCAGACAAATAGCAGAACATACGGGCAGTGAATTAATCAATTTATTATCGTCGGATTTTACGACTACCACGCCTGTTGAAAAAATTGCTTCCGAAATTACGATTATGAAAACAATGGAGCCATATTTCGAATTTATTATTATTCGTATGGTTTGTGGTATTCCCGAAATAACATTGCAAGGAACTACCGAAGATTGGCAAAAAGTGCTTGACAAAACAAAAGCATTGGAAAAATATGATTTAGCATGGTGGACCAAGGAATTGGAGCCTATTTTGGAAGAATTTGTCAAAGTATCAAAAGGAGAAGTTAAAAAAAATTTTTGGCGGAACATGTTTAAATATCATTCTCAAAGTAAATATGGAGCTCCCAATATAATCGATGGCTGGATTGTTAAATTCTTTCCTTACGACAAAAATGGTAAACGGAATAACTTGAAAGAATTAGAGGGTGATAAAAATTTGCCTGAAGAAATCGTGAAAGTAGATTTGAAATTCATTGATACGGTAACAGATATTACAACGCCATTGGAGCTTTGGGCAGGATTTGTCGGATTGGAACAAAATAAGAAAAATTATGCTCTTACACCAAAAGTTGGCTGGATGATTCGAAAGAAGGATGTAAACAACGTCGGTTTAAAACAAAAACTTGAATTGGATAACAACTCAAAATGGGGCGGTAGAATATCAATACGGGTAAAAGAAATTCCATCTGCTATTTTTGAACTTGAAGAAATAAAAAGCCTCGAAATCGTATTTATTGACAAAATCGTTATTCCGGAAGAATTAGCTAAAGTGAAAATTGGGAAGTTAATATTGTCCGGAAAAATAGATAAGCCTGAAGCTGAAAGAATACGCCAGTTATTCCCGGATACAGAAGTTATAATCAACGGTAATATGCCAATTATCTAATATGCCAATGTGCCAATGAAAATACAGGGATTTCATTGGCACATTGGCATATTAAGGCATCGGTACATTATTTACATATCCATTCCGCCATTCATATCTTCTTCGCCGCCATTATTATTGTTGTCCTGGCGTTGTTGTTTTTTGTTTTTATTCGTCATATTACCGAAATTGTAAGTCAACGTAAGGTTGAACTTTCTTCCGCCGAACCAGTTTTCTGCATCTTGAGAAAATCCTTCACCTGATGTATGGGTAGTTCTTTTTCGGGAATCGAGTAAATCCCGTGCTGTAAGGGCAACACTCAATTTTCGGTTGAAAAATGACTTCCGTAATCCGGCATCTAACGAATAACTTGCATCCATTGTTCCTTGCGCAATAGCTTGTGCGGCATTGTAATTTCCTGTTATCTGAAAAGATAATCCACTTTTCAGCATTAAATTGGCAATCATTCTCGCATCCCATGAAAAATCTTCTTGCCCACGAACATCAATTGAAGTGCTGCTACCGATCGGGGTAAATTGCGATTCGTTCAACTTATAATAATACAAGTTCACAGTTGTTGTTAAGTCCAATATATTAAAAAAACGATCTTTTGCCAACAATTCCACTCCCAACGATTGCGATTCGGATATATTTATTGGTTGTGAATACATTGTGCCGTCCATCATATAACTTACATTCTGAATAACTCCTTTATTCGTACGATAATAAGCAGTTGTAGAGAAAGTGTGATAATCCAAGTTTTTGAGATATGTGAATTCATATGCATTGGTATATACCGGATTTAATTTAGGATTTCCCATTGTAATACGGGTAACATCGGTAATATTCTTAAACGAATTCAATTCTCTTCCTCGCGGACGGTTGATTCGGCGAGTGTAGTTTACCTGTAATTCATTGTTCTTAGGCAATGTATATGTCAGGAAAGCACTTGGAAACAGGTCGAAATAACTATCTTTGTATTGATCGTTATTATTGTAATAATCGATACTCTCGGTGTTGATATGTGTGTACTCTCCCCTTAATCCCAATTGATATCCGAAGCTTTTATTAATCCGGCTCGAGAAAGTTGCATAAAGAGCTTGTATATTTGATTTGTACGTGAAATCATTATAGAGGCTTTCAATTATTACCAGATGCTCTGGATCGTTCCATGTTTCTGTTGGGCTTTTATTATCGTCTAAATCCCCTTTGTATCCGGCTTCTATTTTTGTGTTTTCAGATAACTTATTGGTATAATCGATTTGAGCTTCAAAATTTTTGGAATCCCTATTACTTAATTGCGATTGATAAGAAAGTACTGTTTTTGACGGAAAAACAGAATCGGTTCGTTGGTCGTAATCGGTTGTTCCATCCATATTCCAGATATTGTAGGAAATACTTGATTTTAGGTTGTGGTCTTTTCCAAAATCATGTTGATAATCCAATGTCAGGCTCATACCTTTATTATCATTATTACTATCTGACTTGCGGTACCCTGTCCAATCGGTTACAGTGCTTAAATCGGTTGTGCCGATGTAATTTATTCCGGTATATTGATCTCTGCTTCCCAACATTCCGAATCCACTTAGCCCTAAATAATCGTTTTTAGCAAAATGATAAGTTGTTCCTGCACGTAAAAATAATCCGTAACCTTCATTATTTCCATCTGTTGTTTGGTTAAGGTAAGATTGGTCGGGTGTGTCGGGATTGTTAATCCGGTTACTGAATCCGCCCCGTTCCATTTTCATCCGGCGGAGTCCAATATTCGCATACGAATCCCATTTTCCCGAATTTAAATTGATATTTGCACTTGCCCGGTATCCGCCATCTGTATCTACACCGGCCTGAACACTTCCGAAATATCCGGCTTTCCGGTCTTCTTTCAATACAATATTGATGATTCCGGCAGAACCTTCAGGGCTGTATTTTGCCGAAGGATTGGTAATAATTTCGATTGATTGAATACTTTCGGCAGGCATTTGTTGAAGAATCTGCGCCTGATTATCTGAGTTCAAACCCGACGGACGGCCATTGATAAAAATTGTAACACTTTCGCTGCTTCGTAACGATACATTTCCTTCGTTATCTACACTTACCGAGGGTACATTCTCCAAAACATCAGTTGCCGAACCTCCCGTTGCAGCAATACTTTGATCGACATCAAACACTTTTTTGTCTATATCGAGTCTCATTTGCGCTCGTTGTCCTGTTACG
This sequence comes from Bacteroidales bacterium, assembly GCA_031553395.1. GTDB lineage: Bacteria > Bacteroidota > Bacteroidia > Bacteroidales > WRGA01 > WRGA01. Next base: position 272,546 of record JAVBLR010000009.1, read on the forward strand.
GTAACTTCTTGCAGTTGATTGGGGACTTCGGATAATCCCAATGAACCGAGGCTGATATCCGGTTTGTCTTTGCTTAAACTGAAGGGAAGGTTTAATGTTTGATAACCTAAAAAAGTAACGCGAAGCATATAAGTACCTAAACGAATATCCGAAATATCGAAAGTTCCGTTATTATCACTCATGCCAGCTTTTACGACATTTTTCCCGCTTTTATCGAAAACTGAAATTGTTACAAATCCCAATGCTTCCTTACTTTTTCCATCTACAACAGAGCCTTTTACATTTCCCAACTCAAGTTCTTTTGCATTGACATAATAAGGAGTAAATAAGAAGAGAAATAGTAGCGTAGAAAATAAGTGTCTCATAACGAATCGTTTATATATTCTATTAGTTAATTGGATTAAAAATAATGAGCAAATAAGACTATCAATCAGTAAAATGGTTTAAAATGTAATGTTTTTTAACAATAAAAATATTGACAAGGTTATTTTATATTATTTCAAGTTTTTTTTTAATTCAAGATTCCTAAAATACGAAGGTTCAAGGATTAATATGATAGTCATTTTAGACCTCTTTATCTAAATTAATAATCTAAAATGATACAAAATATGCACTTAATTTAAACAAATGTAGAGATTTATTCATTTTATTATCTTACCTTTGCACCTATCATTTGAGTATTTAATGACAAGGTTCATTCTTTTGCTTCAATTTTCGAATTTTAGTTTAGTTTGTATTCATGCAATAGTCCTCATCTGAAAATATTAATCAATTATACATTATTTTATTACAAATGAACATTTTTGTTGCAGGCTTAAGTTTTAGCATAAACGATGCCGATTTATCAGAGCTTTTTGAAGAGTACGGAGTTGTAACATCTTCTAAAGTTGTAGTTGACCGCATGTCTGGAAGGTCTAAAGGATATGGGTTTGTAGAAATGGAAGACGATGAAGCTGCTAAAAAAGCTGTTGCAGAATTAAACGGTGCAGAATACGATGGTAGAACTATCGCTGTTTCCGAAGCAAGACCTCGTGAAGAAAGACCAGCTCGCTCTTTTAATAACAACAGAGGCGGCGGTGGCGGCTATAACGGCGGCGGTGGTCGTAACAGGTATTAATTTACAATTTCCAAAAAATAATGAAGGTATCGAATTTCGATACCTTTTTATTTTGTGTGACTTAAGGTCTCTGATCAATTTTTACTATTTTTCCGTTTCAAAGCTACTCATTTCTACAGTAAAATTTGTTGTTTCCGATAAAATATACGGTTCAGTGCCTGTTGGAAGTTTTGTGCGATAATTGAATAAACGGCATCCATCAACATCTTTGAGCCATAAAGACGGACGGTAATCTGGATTTATAAAATCAACCTGTATATTATTGAGTTCGATATTTTTTGCATGACGGATGAAAAAGCCTGATGCCGGAATTGTTCCAAACATCCAAGGTTCGGGATATCCTGTTTCGTTTTCCGGAGGTGTTAGTTTTGCATCTTCAGCCGTTCCTCCACCTTTGAATAGGATGCGGATGTTATTCAAAGAAATATCTTCGATATAATAATCAGGGACTCCGCTGATAATACATGAATAACGAGAATCAGCATTGTACACATTTATATTGCTGATGGTAATCCTCGACATTTTACCGGCAGGTGTTCCTTTAGGGCTGCGCAAACGTGTACCTAACCGTAAGAATATGGGAGCATTTACAATATCCCGCATAGAAATATTGTCAATTACAATATCTTCGAGTGAACCGCCGTCAACTGTTTCTAAGGCTAATCCCCGACAACGTTCAAAGACACAATTGGATATGGTTATATTTTTAAATCCTCCGCTTGATTCCGTTCCAAATTTAATTCGCCCGGTAACGTATCCATGGTCGGGTGCTTGCGGTTCATCTTTCCGGAAAGTTCCGTCTATTACCGAACCTCTATCATAGCCGCTAACAAAACAATTGGTAATAGTTACATTTTCCGTGTCTTTAAAATGGCCTAATCCGTAACTAGCTTTCAATACAATTGCATCATCCCATGGTGAATTAACTGTGCAGTTCGAAATACGAACATTTTTGCAACAATCAATATCCAGTCCGTCGCGATTGGTGTCAATCAGTAAGTTGTCAATTGTAAGATTATCGACTCCGGTTGCCAATAATGCAAAATGTCCGCAATAGAGCATTTTAATATCTCTTAGAATTACATTTTTGCACAATTTGAGACTGATTGCTTTATTTCCAACGCCTTTTGCCCGGCTTCCTTCGCGGGTTAATCCTGCTCCGTTAATTGTTCCCGAACCACAAATGGTAATATTTTCTAAGTCAATTCCCCATATCAAACTGTTTTTCCAATGACTGTGTCCGAAATCCTGAAATTTAGTGTGCTCATTCGGTTCTGCTTCGTCGTATCCTTCTATTGCTGAAGGAAAGGCCGCAATAATGGTTGCTCCGGATTCGATGTGTAACGTAATATTGCTTTTAAGCTGGATGGAATATGACATGTAATTGCCGGCCGGAATGTAGATTGTTCCTCCTCCGGCTTTATCGGCAGCTTCAATTGCTTGGTTAATTGCTGGAGAATCTATGGTTTTTCCATCGCCTTTTGCTCCATAGTCTTTTATATTGTAAGTGGCTGCATTTAGTTGAAGGGAAAATATTGAAATTAAGGCAAATAATATGTGTTTTGATTTCATTTTTTAGTTGTAAATTAAGAAATACCCACTGTAGGGGCAGACCTGTGTATCTGCTCTTTTCCATTCGTTTTTTTTTGAAAACAAGGGCAGACACGCGGGTCTGCCCCTACATCATCTATAACTTCTAAACAAATCCGGCAACATGTGGTAACTGTAATTTGTTGCATTACTTTGCTTATAAATGCAGAAATATTCTTTGGAATTGTTATTCAAAGGTAAGGTTGCGGCTAATGCCGGAGAGTCGGTTTTTTTGCCCGATTCGTAAAAAGAAACAGGTGTTTTTTGTAAACATGCGTCAGATAATCGTATGTCTGAAGTTACGGGCATTATGCCTCTTATAAATTTCAGTTTCATGCTTTCTCCGTAATATAATGTAAAAGCTGTCTTTTCAACACTAAAAACATTATCGTGGCAATAAAAAGGAGATAATCCTTTACCTTTATCTTTATCCAGCATTTTCCCAAAAGCTCCCCCATACGACCAAAATAGTTGAGTACCGGAAGGTATATTTTCGGCAGATACTTCCATTAGGATGCCATCTGTATTATTCAGGGAAATAACTTCGATATTTATTTTTCCATTTTGTAGAAGCGGATCTGATAGTGTGTAAATTAATTGATTATCGTTTTGCTTTGTTTCTTTTGTTTGGAATTGGCTCATCCATTTGCTTTCTTTATCTGTGATAATGCCAAATTTTAGATTTCCGGCCATTTCGGGAAATAAGAAGGAAAATTCGGGATGTTCAGCAGCGACAATAAATGACGTTTTGTTTTTCCCTTTTAATTGATTGGGAAATTTTACATCTTCGAACGCCCTTTGTTCCGGAAAAATTACTTTTTCACTATTGGTAATTTGCAATGATTGAGCTTCTTGTGCTCTTATATTCATGTCTGAAAAAGTCCAATCTTTGGCATAATTAACCTTGCCTATTTTATTTACGGAAACATCGATATCGCTGAATGAAAAGTTTTTCATCATCGACTGTTTACTACCTTCTACTGTCATAAAAAGATTCGCACTATTTACTTTGAAGTTGGATAAATGAACATTGTTGAAATATGGAGTTCCTTTTGATGTAGGTACTTCTTCCAGCATTTTTATCCAATGTTCGGGTAGTTTTTTCCCCTCGTATTCTTTGGGTAATTTAGAATAACTGTAAGCAGGATACCAATTGTTTGTTGCTTCGAATATGGTTCCTATTTCTTCCATTTCCACATTTCTTATGTAAATATGTTCGGTAGTTCCACCTCTGTTCATTGCCGATTTAAGGCGGATACCAACATTTGTTCCTTTTGCTTTCAATCCATCGGCCAACACATAACGGATACCTCCCGAAGTTTCGCTTCCGCAAGTAAGTAATCCTCCTCCTGCACGCGAAACGCAATTGCGGATAACAATATATTCGGTCGGACGGTTTACGCGAAGTCCATCTGCATCACGACCGGATTTCAAACAGAAGTTATCGTCGTTGCAATCTATGTCGCAGTTCTCCACTAGAATGTGGGACGAAGAATCTATATCCACGCCATCCGTACTTGGTCCATGACCACCGACATTATTTTGAATGATTGCTCCATCAACTGTACAATAAGACGAATATAACAATTGAATAGTCCAAAATCCCGCTTGTTGAAACGTTAAATCTTTAATTGTAACATCGGATGATTCCGAAACCAATACTGTACGTGCCCGTTTACAATCATAATCGACAATCCACCTTAATCCTTTGGTTTCATAATCACGACGTAATGACCAATATGATTCCCAAAAAACTTTTCCTTGTGCATGAACAGTTCCATCTCCGCTAATCATTACATTTTTTTGATTTAATACATTGATAAGCGCTGATGGCCAAACCATTTCTATTCCGGCTACGCGGGTGTCAATTTCGGGATAATTCTTCAATTCTGTACTGCCTAATAGAATTACGCCCTTGGGTATGATAAAATGTACTCCTTCTTTGAGGTAGATAGAGCCGGTCAGATAACGTCCGGGAGAAAATGTAACAATGCCACCTCCTTTTGAAGCGCAATCGTCGATTGTTTGCTGAATCGCACTTGTATTCAAAGTGATTCCATCCGAAACAGCTCCATAATCAGATACATTGTAAGACTGTGTATTGGTAGGAGCAGTTCTGGCGCCGACATTATTTGCCCAGCTTAAATCAAAAGTCTCTGCCATTATATGTATTACCGGAATGATTGCAAAAATCAAGATTAACCGGTACCGGAGTTTTTTATTCATACAATTATAGTTTTACGTTTTACGTTCTACGTTTTTACGAAAATGACAGATGAGCCAAAGCGTAAAACGTATAACGTATAACTTTCTTTATTTTTTCTTCGATTTTGATAATTTCATCATTTCGATGCCGGTATCGATGATAAGCCCTAATCCGTGCTTTTCGTTTTCTCCTACAGGACGGTTGTAATAAAACGGAAGATCATCGGATATACCTGTTCCTACACAAACATTCTTAAAATGTCCATCTGTTGTGATTTGTGTATCTTTCAGTGCTTTCCATGCAACCTCAGCTATACTTGCATAAGCCGGGTCAATCCACTTATTATTTATTGCTTTAGCTATTCCATAAACATACATGGCTGTAACCGAAGATTCATCATAAGATTCGGCTTTATCAAGAAGCTGATTCCACATGCCGTTTGCATTCTGATAGCGTGAAACTCCTACAATCTGTTTTTCGAGAAGGGAAATTAATTCTCCACGTTTGGGGTGATTTTCGGGCATTTCATCCAATAATAATACCAACGAAACAGTTATCCAACCATTTGCACGTCCCCAAAAAGCAACACCGTTTCTTTTTAAATCGGTATAATAACAATGGTAAAACAATTGTTTTTCGGGACACCATAAATAATTGGATATGTTAATGATTTGACGGGCTGCTTCATCAAAGTATTTGGATTCTTTTGTCATTTTCCCCATTTGAGAAAGAAAAGATACACTCATGTAAACATCATCTGCCCAAACGGTCATTTCTCGCGGAAATGTACGGCAAAGCGTTCCGTCATTTAATCGGACTTGCCCGGTCATAATGTGATTGGCAGCCGTTTCGATATAATCTTTGTATTCTTTTTTTTCATCCAATTCATATACATTGATAACGGCGGCACCCATTGCTCCGCAATCATCCAATTCTTTTGTATTCCAAAGTTGACCGAAAGGCCAATGCCAATGTTTACGGTCATTGCGGAAAGTGTTTTTAAAATATTGATAATTGGCAAATCCAAAAGCCACATGATTTTTTGCATAATCGATATATTTAGGATCATTCAAATACTTGCCGAGTCGTATCATGCTCATATCTAAAACTCCATTTGAATAATGCCATTCAGTCAATGGACTCTTGAATTTTACATCTTCTCCTTGGGGTATTTCTTTTGTACTATTATAAATTTTCCCTGATTTAACTCCTATAAATTGCGTAACAGGTTGATTTAATATATTATCGGCAATTGCTCTGATACATTCTTCGTCAGAACGTTGTTGTCCAAAAACCATACTCGAGTACAATGCGAAAATTCCAAATAGTGTTAATGCCAGTCGTTTCATATAAATTATTAGGGTTGTTATTTCTATTTTTACAGATTAAAAAAGTTATAAATAAAGCATGTTTTGAATATTATTTTTGATTTGCTTACGCAAATGTTTTTTTATTCCACAAATGCGATTGACTAAAGTCAATCTTTTGAATTTCGCACAGATTTCACAGATTACACTGATTTTTTATTGACGTTAATTAATGTATCTGCGAAATCTGTGCGAGAATAAATTAACTTAATTTCCATCCGGTTTTACTAACGATGAAAACGGAGTAGCCGGGATATCAAATTTGTTTACATCATCGGGATGTGCCGGATCAAATTTAAAACCTTTTATAATGTATTTTTTCAACGGAATATTATTATCAATGATTCCTTTCAAAATACATTTTGCGATTTCATATCCTCCATACGGATTAAAATGTGTATTGTCGGCTAAATCTTTATCCTGATTCGGAAAAGTTCCGGCAGGGAAATGCACAAATGCCCGTTTGGAACCTTCAACTCCCCACGCTTCATACAAAACAGCGCTCATATTATTGAGATCAATTAAATACACATTTTCTTCTTTTGCCAATTGACGAACAGCATTGGGATATTCTCCGTGTGTATTGATAATTTTCCCGTTTTCATCGAAAGAACGGCGATGCATGGATGTTACCAATACCGGAATTCCTCCTTTTTCACGGGTTTTATCAACCAAATATTTCAAATCGCTTTTATAGCTTGTATAAGGACCTTTGCCTTCTCCTTTTTGTTTTTGGTCGTTATGTCCGAATTCTATGAAAAGATAATCACCTTTTTTCATTTTGCTCAGGAGTTTGGCAAATCTTTTGGAGGAAACAAATGAATTGGCTGCTTCACCCGATTCGGCGTAATTGGCAATGGCAATTTCGGGTTTGAAGAAACGAGGAACCATTTGTCCCCAGCCACACCAAGGTTCATTGCCTTCATCTACAACAGTCGAATTCCCGGCTAAGAAAACGGTTGGAATATTATCAGCATCTTTGATTTCGATTTCTGCAACTGAAGGATTGATCCCATTAAATTCGAGCGTTAATTTATTATCCCAAATTAATTTTCCTACTTCCCGGGGTTTTATTCTTACCGAATCATTTGTTCCTATTTTTGTATTTCTAATATTTATAATAAAGGTTTGAGTAGAATATTTTCCTTTAGGTGCATAAATATTTTCGAGCATCACTCTGCGTGATTCTGATTTTACGGTGGTATAACTGTCCGAATCTTTATTTCCTAATACGACTTTTACTTTGTAATTCCCTTCGGGTAAATCGACAGAGAAAAAGAACGGCTTTCCATCTTCCTGTTTTGTATTCAAATCATAACCATACGTGAATCCTTTCCCATATACAACATTCGAAGTTATGGGATTATCTCCAGTAAACCTGAATTTATAACTCGAGTGCTGAGCATAGACTTGAGTCAATGAACAGAAAATCAGAATTGCAGCTATTTTATATATTATTTTCATAAAATGATAAATTAATGTGCTAATTGTCTGATATGCCAATGTGCCAATGACAAATATACCCATCAATTGATCTCGTAGATTTTCACTACGTTTCAATTGGCACATTGGCATATTAAATAATTGGCATATTGTTAATCCATGTGAAAAACTTCTTTCAATGGAATTGATATCGGGGAATTGTCGGGATTGGTATCCATGATATCAGCCATGTATTTCCACCATTTCTGAACGATTTCGGTTCCACCTAAGTCCTGAGAAGATGCATCTCCGTCGACAACTTGATAGCCAAACAAAATGTTGGTTTCTTTATCCCAAAAAATTGTATAATCAGACACACCGGCATCTTTTAATAACTGTTTCAATTCAGGCCATATTTCGTTATGCCTTTTCTCATACTCTTTTTCAAATCCCGGTTTCAAGTACATTTTAAAAGCTTCTCGTTTCATAATGGTTTTGTTTTATAGTTAATATTATTTCTTAATGTATTGATTTAATGAGAAATTAGTCAATTTTTTTAATCCTTCGATTACAGATTCATCATTCAGTATTGCACCTTCTTTCGTTGTATGAACACTGTCGATAAAAAGAGCCTTGCCTTTGGTTTCGCCCATTGCATCGCATTTATCTGCAGTAATGTTGTTTAAGTCAATAAATGCAACACCTTCTTGTTCGGCTACTTCGCGTGCCCATTTTGTATATGTGTCGGTCATACGGTTTATCTTTCCGTTTTCCCACTGATTGCGTGGAGTAGGAGAGAGGACAATCGGAATAGCTCCTGCTGCCTTCGCCTGACGAATATATATTCTTAGATAATGTCCAAATGTATAAACTTCCTCCGGACCGCCATTTTTTTCCATAATAACGGTTTCCGATTCTTCGCCGGTTCCTTTTAATGATGCCCGCGCTCTTCCTGTATTTAAAGGACCTCCATCGTTATGCCCGAATTGAATAAAAAGGTAATCTCCCTTTTTAATGCCCGGTAATACTTTGCTCCAAAGTCCTTCGGTATAAAAAGTGCGGCTGCTTCGTCCGCCCAACGCATGATTTTCGATTGAAATTCGGTTTGTATCGAAATATTGATCAAAGAAGCTTCCCCATCCCCATTGACCACCATCTCCTTCACCTTTACCGTTTTTTACAGTAGAATCTCCAATAAGTAATACCACCGGCGATTGTTCGTTTTTACGGGTACTTCCGGCTACAATATCTTTCGGGCGAGTTGCATCGTTTACACTAAATATCGGTGCGCTTGTTGACTGAAGATTTGTATAATATTGAACGGCGCTATCATTCATCCGAGGATAAAATTTCTTCAACAGTTTTATCATTTCTGCACCTGCCAATAATGTTGGACCGTAACCATGGGCTGCAAAAACATTTACCGGACGATGATAATAAAAAGCCGGATCGAAAGCCATACCGGTTCCTACACAAGTACCTTCAACTTGCCCTTGTGCATTTATTTTTGAAGAGACAGCATTCCATCCGAGTTGAGCGACCGGCCCATAAGCGATTGGATCTATCCATCCTTTATTAATGGCATGTGCAATGCAATATACATAAATGGCAGTTGCCGAAGTTTCAAGATAAGAATCATTCCTATCTAATAATTGATGCCAAAAGCCTTCTCCCGATTGATAAGATGCAATTCCTTGAATATGAGTCCTCAATAAATCCAATACCTTTTGCCTGTCGGGATGACTTTGAGGGAGAGCATCCATAACCTCCGTCAATGTGAGAATTGCCCAGCCGTTTGCCCGTCCCCAGAAAAATGCCGGATGTTGTCCCGAAGATTCTACCCATCCGTGCATAAACAAGCTTTTTTCTTTTACAAACATTCGCTCGGAAAACTGTTTTATTTGCTTCGTAGCTTCATTATAATATTTCTCTTCGCCGGTTAGTTTTCCCATTTGCACAATCGCTGGAACACTCATATACATATCATCGAGCCAAAGCGTATTTAGTTGTGGACGATTGCGAGCAAACGTTCCGTCACTAAGGCGATATTCATTATACATTATATAGTTAATGTAATTGTCTATGATATTCCGCAGGTCAAAATCCGGTTTTTCCTGTTGCATTTTTATCATGGAAGCACACACCGCTCCGGCATCATCTAATGCATGTGGAGTTAGCATTTGCTTCATTTGTGGGTCGATAGTACCATAATCATTCATGTTTTTCTTGAAGTAAGGAGCTACTTCCGAGAAAAATTTAAAACGATCGTACACATATTTATAATATCGTTCATCGCCAGTTGCTTTGGCAGCTTCCAACATTCCCGAATAAGTTACTCCCCATTCGTAACTTGCAAGACGGAAAGTTCCTTGTTGTAGTTGAGAATTCTTATTTATTTTGGAATAATCGGTTATTGCCTTTTGTGTTTCTTTATCAATTACTTTTGCAGGAGTCGCTTCTTCTAAAAAGGTTAGAATCCGGTCAAGCGATTGCTTAATTCCGGCTTCAGTTACCTCTCCATATGGCGTTTTGTAATCAGGAGAAAGCAAATGCAGCGGAGTATTGAAATCGTTGATTTTTTCTTTGTTTTTTTGAGCACTTAGTGAAAAGATGCTCAAAAAAGCGACTGCAGAAATCAGTAATAATTTGGTTATATTTCTCATATTTATTTTTATTGCAAATAAAACTTATTTGGCTCAATTGTTAAATGGAAAATAATCCAAAATGATGGAAAATAGAGTAAGATAAGGTAATAAGTAAAAAGTAATATATAGTTTTGAAGAGGAAATTACCCAAATTAAACTCATAAATAGCATTATATCAATTAATTATAAAATTCATTTGGGTAATTATTTAATATAATCTATATAAAAGGTAAAATAACAAGTGCTTGTTGTTTTACCTTTTATTACTTTTTACTTTTCTATTTTATTTATCGTTTGTCCTGAAAGGTGAGGCGGGTAATCCTTCTTTATTGTAAAGGCTTGTAATTGGATTTCTTCCGAATCCGTAGTTGATGGTTGTAGGATGTTCGATTTCGTTGCTCCATAAAATGATGGTATTTCCGTCAATTTTTCCATTTGCCCATACAAATTTTCCATCTTTTCCGGCAATGGCAAAACCGTCTAATTTCCCATTTTTCGCAACTAATCCACTACCGACATGGTCAAATTCTATTTTTACCTTATTGCCATTGATATCCATGCTTTTATAAATCGGGCCGGAATAAACCAACTTGTTTTCTCCATAAACGTTGGCGCGGGCAATTAGAGCAAAACGCCGTCCGATTTCTTGCTTATTTTTGGGATGAACATCTGTAGGCTTTTCGGGATTGGCATTGTCAATAGCTACTACCATGCCGGTATTTCGCAACCATAAATTTTGAAGTTGAGCTTCCCGGACTAATGCATCAGCGCCACCATTAGCCGGAGTATCTTCTAAATTACCTCGATTCGCCAATTGCACATAATAAAAAGGGAAATCACCCAAAGCCCATTTTTCTCTCCAATCTTTAATCATTACTTCCATTTGCTCGCGGTAAATATTAGCTGTTACGCCATTTGATTCGCCCTGATACCAAATAGCTCCACGAAGTGTGTAGGGAACTAAAGGATTAACCATTGCATTCCAACATACATACGGACTGTGTTGGTCTTTATGCGGATTTTTTGGTTTAGAAGGTTTGCGGGTTGTTGGTTTTGCATCTACATCTTGCGAACGGGCGCTGTCTGTTGCATCAGAAGTTGAAGTAACTCCGTTTTCCTTTTCCCATTTTTCCAATTGTACTGTATAACGTCCATAAGCATGTCCGCTGTCATAATCTTCGCAAGCTGCTGTATATTTTTCGAGAAGAGGTTTTATTCTATCGTTGTTTTTCATTGCTTCTTCGCTTGTCCATGTTTCTACAGTGCTGGCGCCATAAGCTGTTACCAATAATCCAATAGGGATTTTGTGTTTTTCGTAAATATCTCTGGCAAAGAAATATGCTGCAGCCGACATGTGTCCTACCGTTTGAGGAGATACAGCTTCCCATAGTCCTGTACAAGTGTCGGAAGGTATATCACTGGTATTAAAATCAACTGTATACATTCGTATTAGCGGATAATTTGCTTTTGCAACTTCTTGTTCTTCATTGTAAACACCGCACCAATAACGATCTTCCTTGGCTACGGTCATTACCATGTTCGATTGCCCGGAACAAATCCAAACTTCACCGATATAAATATCATTCAACGTAATTGTATTTTTACCTACAGCCTTTAATGTATAAGGGCCTCCATATTTCATTTGTGGAATGTATACCATCCATTTGCCATTTTCATCGGTAGTTGCTGATGCTGATTGATTATTAATGTTTACAGTTACCTTTTCGCCTTTATCTGCCCATCCCCATATTGCAACAGGTTTGTCGCGCTGTAACACCATGTGATCCTGAAATGGACTGCCTAAACGAATTTCGGCAGAGATGGAAAAGGCTATTGCAAAAAATGCGAATAAAATAGATAGATGTTTTTCTTTTTGTGTCATAATGTCTTAATGAGTGATAGGTTGATAAATTTATTCAAAGAAAATAATTTTTCTTCCGAATGCCAAATAATGAATAAATTTATATTATTTTTATTTTTAGCTTATTTGTTTGAATATGTGCTTCTTATGTGTATTATACTAATCTTGGATTTGAACAACTTTACATAAAATCGGACTATATTACATTTATTAATAACACTATTATTTTACTTTTGCATAGTAGATATTGCTTATCGAGTAATAATACAGCAATTACTTTATAATAAAAAGATACTTGTTTGATTCAAAAAAACGTATTTGTAATCTCCAAGTGTATTTTTTTTGCATAAATTGTAATCTCCATATTGCATTTTTTGTATTTTTGTGCAGATTTTCTTATCGGATATATATAATCACATTTAAACAATACCAAGCAACGCCAAATATTATACAAGCGAAGCTGGATTAATTCAATTATCAACATGGATCTGATACAAAGCATCATCGAACGGGCAAAAGCAAATAAACAGCGAATTGTTTTGCCTGAAGGTACGGAAGAACGTACATTAAAAGCTGCCGATCAATTACTTGCCGACCAGGTTGCCGACATTATCTTAATCGGAAATTCCGGTGAAATCAATTCTTTAGCTGAACAACACGGTTTGAAATCTATTTCAAAGGCAACAATTGTAGATCCGGTTCATAATGAAAAAAAAGAAGTTTATGCTAATTTGCTTTATGAATTGCGTAAAAGCAAAGGAGTAACTATTGAGCAAGCTCAAAAATTAACTGAAGATCCATTATTTCTCGCTTGTTTAATGATTAAAAACGGTGATGCCGATGGAGAAGTTGCCGGAGCTAAAAATACAACAGGAAATGTATTGCGTCCTGCTTTCCAGATTATAAAAACTTTGCCCGGGATCAGCGTTGTATCCGGTGCTTTCTTGATGTTTATTCCGAATAAGGAATATGGTGAAAATGGTGTTATGATTTTTGCTGATTGTGCTGTATTGCCGAATCCTACAGCTCAGGAACTGGCTCAAATAGCGGTTGCAACAGGAAAAACAACAAAAGATATTGCCGGATTCGAACCTAAAATTGCGATGTTGAGTTTTTCTACTAAAGGAAGCGCTTCTCATGAAATGGTTGATAAAGTAGTGGAAGCTACCCGATTGGCAAAAGAAATGAATCCTTCTCTTAAAATTGACGGAGAGTTGCAGGCAGATGCGGCGATTGTTCCTTCCGTAGGCGAAAGCAAAGCACCCGGAAGCGATATAGCCGGACATGCGAATGTCTTAGTATTCCCTTCTTTAGAAACAGGTAATATCGCGTATAAACTTGTGCAACGGTTAGCCGGAGCTGAAGCGGTTGGTCCGATTTTGCAAGGTATTGCAGCGCCAATCAACGACCTGTCTCGCGGATGTTCTGTAGATGATATTTACAAAATGGTTGCCATAACAGCAAATCAGGCGATTGGGAATAAAGTTAAGAATTAAGAGTTAGAATATTATACAAATATATCTTCAACTCATAACTCATAACTTTTACACATTCAACTTTTAATTCTTAACTTTTAACTCTTAACTATATATGTCGGAAATTATAGAATCTATTGAAGGATTTAGCCTTAGTAGAAAGCATCATGAGAAAAAGCTATTTTCCAAAATCGGAGTCGTGGGATGCGGTCGTGATGGGCAAAATATTGTTGGTTTGACAGCATCGGCCGGATTGGAAGTTGTCTTTGTCGAAATTTCAAACGATAGAATTCAATTTGCGCTGGATAATATCAGTAAAAACTTGGATACCAAAGTTGAAAACTGGGGCCTGACTTCGTCTGAAAAGCGTGCCATCATGTCACGTATAACAGGTTCTTTGGATTATGAGGCTCTTAAAGGTTGTGACTTTGTAATAGAATGCATCCGTTATGATGATCATACCGGAGAACGGAATGAATTGATGCGGAAGGAAGTTTTCACGAGATTGGAAGCGATTCTTTCTCCTGATGCTGTTATTGCAACAAATGCATCAACAATTATTATTACCGAACTAGCTTCCGACCTCGAACATAAAGAGCGCTGCATCAGCCTTCATTTCTTAATTACTCAACCCGAAGCTAAAATTATTGAAATCGTAAAAGGGTTATATACTTCGGATGAAGTTTTTGAAAAAATGAAACTTTTCTGCAAACTTATTAAACACGATTATATCTCGGTGCAAGAAAGTAATGGTCTTGTGAGTTTGCGGATATTTGTTACTATGCTGAATGAGGCTTGCCAAATGTTAATGGAAAATGTGGCTTCTTTGGATGATATTGACAAATTATTGCAAATTGGATATGGTTACCGGTTAGGAGTATTCCGTTCGGCTGATATCTTAGGTATTGAAAAAATGGTTCCGCTGATGAATAATATGTTTGACGAGTATGGTGACAAGAAATATAAACCTTCACCTTTATTACTTCGATTATTCCGTGCCAAACATTTTGGCATTAGGTCTAAAAGAGGATTTTATTTGTATGATGAAGACGGAAAATTAATTGGTCCGGCAGCCTTAGTTTAATAATAGGAAATAAAAGAATATTATGAATATATTAGTTCTTAATTGCGGAAGTTCTTCTGTTAAATATAAAATGTTTAACATGGAAGAAAAAAAGGTGATTGCTCAAGGTGGAGTTGAGAAAGTCGGACTAAAGGGTTCTTTCCTCAAGCTTACTCTTGATAATGACCAAAAAGTTGTATTAGAAGGAGAAATATTAGATCATCAAACGGCTATAGAGTATATTTTAGGCGTATTGACGAGCGAGAAATACGGATGCATTAAATCTTTGAATGAAATTAATGCAGTAGGGCACCGTGTTGTACATGGAGGAGAAAAATTCAATTCCAGTGTATTGATAACGGATGATGTTTTACACAAGATTGAAGAATGTATTGACATTGCTCCATTGCATAACCCGCCGAATTTAAGCGGTATTAATGCAATCTCGGATTTAATCTCGGACGTTCCTCAGGTTGCTGTATTTGATACGGCATTCCATCAAACAATGCCGGATTATGCTTATATGTATGGTATTCCATATTCATTATATGAAAAATATGCGATTCGTCGTTACGGTTTTCATGGAACAAGTCACAGGTATGTTTCCCGTCGTGTTTGCGAGGTGTTAAATGTACCGTATGAATCTCAACGCATTATTACCTGTCACATTGGAAATGGAGGTTCTATTACAGCAATTAAGGATGGTAAATCTATTGATACAACAATGGGATTTACTCCGGTCGAAGGCTTATTGATGGGAACCCGTAGTGGAGACTTGGATGCTGGAATTATCTCATTTCTAATGGATAAGGAAATGATCGGGTCTAATGGAATTTCTACTTTGTTAAATAAACATAGCGGAGTGTTGGGTGTGTCAGGTGTATCTTCTGATATGCGCGAACTTGCGGCAGCTATCGAAAAAGGTAATCCCCGGGCTATATTGGCCAATGAAATGTATAATCACCGGATTAAAAAATATATCGGAGCTTATGCTGCTATTTTAGGTGGAGCTGATATTATTGTGTTTACCGGTGGTGTTGGCGAAAATAATCAATCTATGCGTGCTGCTGTTTGTAAAGAGTTGGAATTTATGGGTATTGAATTAGATGAAGAAATCAATAACAAAACCCGGGCACAAGAGGTAGTTATCAGTTCTTCTAATTCAAAAACAAAAATAGTCGTAATACCTACGGATGAGGAATTTATGATTGCATCCGATACAATGGATATTCTAAATTGATTAAGACTATAAAGTTCAAAATATTCAATTAGGTTTCTATCATTGTTTTTTGGATATATTGAATTTATATTATTGTTTGTATATATGTGTGTTAAACAGGATACTTCTGATTTTCAGAGTATCCTGTTTTTTTATTTGAATTAAAAATAAAGGATGAATACTCAAATGCTCATTAAAACAATAATAAATAATCATTTTAATTTTTTAACGTATTTATAATGAGTTTGATAATTGTTTTAAAATATGTTCGAAAATATGTACTGTATTACATTAAGTTGTACTATAAGTCATAATTAAGTTGTTTTTTAAGCATTACATTTGCGTGTTATAAAAATAAATCTTAAACATGAAAACAAAAATTACGTTAACTTTTCTTTTATTGATTTGTGTATTCCATATTTTCGCTCAACGAAAAATGGAGAATATGGACCGTGGAGTGGTGGCCATGCCAACATCTTCCAGTCAAATGTATATTTCCTGGCGGCATTTTGCAACCGATCCGGATGATATTACTTACAATGTATATTACAAAACGTCTGCATCCGGTGCTTTGACAAAACTGAACGGAACACCAATTTCCGGAAGCACCAATTATACAGCAACTTTAAGTACATCTGCCAATCCGTACACTTTTGTTATTAAAAGTGTATTGAGTGGTGTGGAAAAAGATGAACCGGGCAGCTTTACTGTTCCACGCAATACTGCAATCAGCCGTATTGTTAAGGATTATAATTTTGCAGCTATTCCCGGATCAACAGTTGCTATGGATATGAAATTTTGCTGGCCGGCCGATTTGGATGGTGACGGTAAGTATGATTTTGTAATGGACCGCCAAAACTATGGTGCCACAGAAGACGATGGCTCGGGTGGTGATGCAGATTATCCTTCGCCTAAAGTGGAGGCTTATAGTAGCGAGGGTGTATTTTTATGGAGAATCGATATGGGGCCTAATGTGAAAATTTGCAGCGGGCATAATGACATGGTTACTGCATACGATATGAATGGTGACGGTAAGGCCGAGGTATTGATGATTGTTAGCGAAGGGACAACTTTTGCTGATGGAAAGACAATTACGGGTGCTAATGGACAGGTTACAAATTACCGTTCTCTTGCCGGTTCGGCTCCTCAATGGTTGGCAGTAGTGGATGGTCAAACCGGTGTTGAATTAGACCGGATAGATATACCTTTCTTTGATGAAATGTCAACTACTCGCACGGATACATGGAAAGAAATGGGAGGACATTTTATTATTGCTTACTTGGATGGAATTAACCCTTCTTTGATTTATGAATATAAAAACCGTTTGGCAAATAATAATTTTCAAGGTGCGGAAGCTGCGTGGCGGTTTGTTAATGGTAAATTAGCATTACAATGGGCGCATAAGAATTATTCTGATGTTGCCGAATTTCACCAGGTACGTGCTGGTGATGTAGATGGAGACGGTTATGATGAATTTGTCGAAGGTGGTTATGTTATCGATCATGACGGAACTTTATTAAACCGACATCAAGATGTTGTACATGGAGACCGCCATGTATTGGCTGATATTGATCCCGATCGTCCGGGATTGGAACATTTTGTAATACAACAGAATAATCCTAAGACATTAGGAATGGCCGTTTATGATGCAGCTACCGGAGAGATGATAAAAGGAGTTTATCAATCGGCTATGGGTGATGTAGGTAGGGGAACTTGCGGTGCATTTGATCCTACGCGCCGTGGATTGCAATTTTTCTCTACAATGAATAGTTATGCTATGTACGACAGTAAAGGAAATTTGACCGGTGGAACAGGTAATTTCCCGGGAGAAGTTCTTTGGTGGGATGGAGACTTAAGTAGAGAAGAGATTAATAGCGCTGATGGTGCCGGTAAGAATTTAGTTGTTACTAAATATAGTAGTTCTTCTAAATCAATGGGACGTAATTTGTCGCTTTACAATGAAAATAATGGAAAAGGCACTTATTATTTCAAGGGAGCCAGTGGCGCTCGTCCCGCTTTCTGGGGTGATATTCTTGGAGATTGGAGAGAAGAAATGATTTGCGTTCGTTCCGATATGTCGGGTTTTGTGATAATATCAACAAATACTCCTACTACACATCGTGTTTATAATTTGATGCAAAATCCTGCTTACCGTTGCCAAACAACTGCAAGAGGGTATTACGAAACGGCTGATGTAGATTATTATTTTGCAGAGGATATGCCGGCTCCTCCTGTTGCGCCTGTTCAAAAATCAGATTTATACTATACAGGAACAGGATGGATAGATTATGATAATAATGCTGGTGCGTATGCCGATGGCAAAAGCATTATGTTCGATATTCGTGGAGGAAACAGTACATATACATTGAATAGCAATATGTCTCCTTTACGACTTTGGTTAATGAATCCCAAAGGTAAAAATTATATGTTCAACGGAGCAGGTAAATTTACTGGTGCAATGGATGTTGTAAAATCTATGCAGGGAGATGTTATATTCAACGGAAATTATGATTATACCGGAATTACACGTGTTTCGGAAGGTCGATTATTCGTGAATGGAACATTGGCAAGTAAGGTTCAGGTTGATGCACGTGGTGTAATCGGAGGAAATGCAACATTGGACGGTGGTATTGTATTGGAAACAGGGTTGAATGTGGAAGGTGGTCGAATTGAACCCGGAAATGGAGCAGACCAATTAGGTGAAATCAATATAGCCGGAAATCTCGTATTGCCCGGACGCAATAACCTGGCTTTTGATATTAACCAATCAAAACTGGAAAAAAATGACAGATTGATTATCAATGGAGACTTTACGGTTAATAATACAAATAACAGTGTTGTAATTTCTTTTACAGCTACGCCATCGGCAGATGTTTTTACATTGATTACCTATTCGGGTACAACAAATGCTACAGCTGCTAATTTCAAAGTATTGGGTTTGGAAGGTATTCCTTATACCTTGTTGTTTGAACCCGGGGTAGTTAAAATTGAAATCAGAGAACCTCGTTCGGCGAGTGCAGTTACCTGGAAAGGAAACAATAGTGCCGTATGGGATTTTGAAACTATGAATTTTACAAGTGGAGCAGGAACGGATATTTTTGTACCCGGAGATGCTGTTACTTTCAATGACGAGGCAACTCGTAAAACCGTAACAATTAATGAAACAATGCCTGTAAGTAATTTGATTTTTACAAATAATGAGAATTACGAAATTAATGGCGCCGGAGTAATAAGTGGTGACGCAGGATTAATCAAAACAGGAACAGGAAAATTATCTCTTAAAACAACGGATAATACTTTCACTGGTGCTGTTGTTGTTGACAATTCGGTATTGGAGGTAGCTTCTCTGAAAGATGGAGGTTTGTCGAGTTCCATTGGAGCATCTTCAAGTGATGCTAGTAATTGGATTATGAAAAATGCAACATTGCAAACAACTGCACAAATGGCAACTAACCGTAATATGCAGGTAGAGGGAACGTTGAAAGTGAATAATCCTACGACTAGCAATAGTGTGATGATTAGTGGAGATATAAAAGGTAGCGATATTGTGTTGGATGTAACCGGAAAAGGTACTTTATCCTTACAAGGAAAAAATCAGATTTCAACTATGATATTACGTGATGGGTTACTATTCCTCAGCTCTGCCGATGCGAACCGTTATTCTGCCGGTAGTGCAAAAATTAACTTATTGGGAGGTACTTTCCGATTGTTTGACGTAAATTCTACATCGAATACCGGAACGTTTACCAATGCTGTAGAAGTGCCTGCGGGAGCTTCTGTTAAATGGGATCTTCCGAGCCGTTGGGGTATTTCCAGTAAATTAACCGGGGGCGGAACAATTGCAGTCAATGTGCCGTATGTTCGTACTGATTTCAATGGTGATTGGTCTGAGTTTTCAGGAGTTGTTAATTTTACAGGTAAAGATATTCGTTTGAATAATGCTTCTGCAAGGAATTTAAGTAATGCTGAGGTGAATCTTGATAGCGGAACATCTTTATATGTTGCGTCTAATGGCAGTGGCGAATCTTCTACCGGACAAACTATTCAATTGGGTGCTCTTAGTGGATCAGGAAACATTTCCGGTAAGAATATGCTGGAAATAGGAAATAAAAATACATATACGACTTATAGTGGAGTTATTAGCGCAGGAACTGGAAAATTAACCAAAAAAGGAACTGGAAGCCTTACGTTGACCGGAGCGAATTTATATACTGGCGGGACTACAGTTAATGCAGGGTCTTTAATTGTAGGAAATACAACAGGAAGTGCTACAGGAACAGGCTCTGTTATGCTTTATAACGATGCTGATTTGGGAGGAGCTGGAACTATTGCCGGAAATGTAACTATGTACGGACAATCTGAAATCTACGTATATAACGGTAAGCCGGAAACGTTGACTATCGAAAAGGATTTAAGGCTTGCAGCCGAAGGTTTAGTAACTATGGATATTAATCCGGATACTAAGAAGTCGGATTGTATAAAAGTGGGTGGTACTCTTTATCTTACCGGAAGTTTGGAGTTGATACCGAGTCCAACCAGACCATTTACAGTTGGTGATTCGTATAAGATATTTGATGCGACTACTATCAATGGTACATTTACGTCTATTACTCCGGTTCTTCCCGAAGGAATGGCTTGGGATCAAAGTCAAATTTCATCCGGAATTATTCAAGTTGTTTCAACCTCAACTATTACTAATATAAATGCAGTAAATATTACTGTTTATCCGAACCCTGTGCTGAATAATGCTTTTATAAATATGGGCGGATTAACAGGAAAAGTAGTTGTCGAATGTGTTTCTGTTAACGGAGCTTGTGTTCAAAAACAGGAATTTAAATCTGCTGGAGGAATTGAGACAATTGATTTTTCTAAATTAAATTCGGGAGGTTATTTGTTGAAAATTTATTCCGAAGATTATTTGATAATAACTAAAAAGATTATCAAACAATAGATA
The DNA here is from genome assembly GCA_031553395.1 of Bacteroidales bacterium. Classification (GTDB taxonomy): domain Bacteria; phylum Bacteroidota; class Bacteroidia; order Bacteroidales; family WRGA01; genus WRGA01. Next base: position 293,465 of record JAVBLR010000009.1, read on the forward strand.
TTTTTGTAAATCTGGTTGTTGTTAGCATGGTTAAAAAAACTTTTTTTAACCATGCTAATTTTTTTTGTCCCTATTCTTTTGTTGTTTGTTTGAAGTTTGTACTAAATTACATTAAGTTGTACTATTAGATATTATCAAATTGTCTTTTCAAGCATTATATTTGTATATAATTAAAAATAAATCTTAAACATGAAAACAAAAATTACGTTTACTTTTCTTTTTTTGATTTGTGCATTTCATCTTTTTGCTCAACGAAGAATGGAAAATATGGACCGTGGCGTGGTTGCTATGCCCACATCTTCTAGCCAAATATATATTTCCTGGCGGCATTTTGCAACCGATCCGGATGATATTACTTACAATGTATATTACAAAACATCTGCATCCGGTGCTTTGACAAAACTGAATGGAACGCCAATTTTCGGAAGCACCAATTATACAGCAACTTTGAGTACATCTGCTAGTTTGTATACTTTTAGTGTTAAAAGTGTATTGAACGGTGTGGAAAAAGATGAACCGGGAAGCTTTACCGTTCCACGTAGTACTGCAATTACTCGTATTGTCAAGGATTATAATTTTGCAGCTATTCCCGGATCAACAGTTGCTATGGATATGAAATTTTGTTGGCCTGCCGATTTGGATGGTGATGGAAAATATGATTTTGTGATGGACCGCCAAAACTATGGAGCCATAGAAGAAGATGGTTCTGGTGGAAGTGCTGATTATCCTTCGCCTAAAGTAGAGGCTTATAGTAGTGAAGGAGTATTTTTATGGCGTGTTGATATGGGGCCTAACATAAAGATTTGCAGCGGACAAAACGATATGGTTACTGCATACGATATGAATGGAGACGGTAAGGCCGAGGTGTTGATGATTGTTGGCGAAGGAACTACTTTTGCTGATGGAAAGACAATTACGGGTGCTAATGGACAAGTAACCAATTATAGAAGTATTGCAGGTTCGGCACCTCAATGGTTGTCGATATTGGATGGTCAAACTGGTATTGAATTAGACCGGATAGATATACCTTTCTTTGATGAACTGTCAACTACTCGTACAGACACTTGGAAAGAAATGGGCGGGCATTTTATTATTGCTTATTTAGATGGAATTAACCCTTCTTTAATTTATGAATATAAAAACAGGTTAAAAGATGATAGTTTTCAAGGTGCGGAAGCTGCATGGCGGTTTATTAATGGAAAACTGACTTTACAATGGGCATATATGAACGAACCCGATCTTGCACAATTTCACCAAGTTCGTGTTGGAGATGTAGATGGAGATGGTTGTGATGAATTTGTCGAAGGTGGTTATGTTGTCGATCATGACGGAACTTTATTGAACCGGCATAAGAATATTGTACATGGAGATCGTCATGTGTTGGCAGATATTGATCCGGATCGTCCCGGATTGGAACACTTTGTGATACAACAGGATAATCCTAAGTCATTAGGTATGGGTATTTATGATGCTGTTACCGGAGAGATAATCAAAGGTGCTTACCAGTCGGCTAAGGGTGATGTAGGCAGGGGGACCTGTGGCGCTTTTGATCCTACCCGCCGCGGATTGCAATTCTTCTCTACAATGAACAGTAATGCCATGTATGATTGTAAAGGAAATTTAACAGGTGGAATGGGTAATTTCCCTGGAGAGGCTTTATGGTGGGATGGAGATTTGAGTAGAGAAGAAGTTAATGGTGCAGATGAAAATGGCAAAAATCTGGTTATCAGTAAATATTCTAGTTCTTCCAAAACAACTGGTCGCCATTTGTCTCTTTATCAAGATACTGGTGGAAAAAGTTCTTATTATTACAAAGGTGCTTTTGGTGCTCGTCCTGCTTTCTGGGGTGATATTCTCGGAGACTGGAGAGAAGAAATGATTTGTGTTCGTTCCGATATGTCGGGTTTTGTAATATTATCAACGAATATACCTACTACACATCGTATTTATAATCTGATGCAAAATCCTGCTTACCGTTGTCAAACAACAGCAAGAGGATATTACGAAACTGCCGATGTGGATTATTATTTTGCAGAAGATATGCCTAAACCGCCTATTGCACCTGTTCAGAAAGCAGATTTATACTACACTGGAACAGGGTGGGTAGATTATGACAATATTGCCGGTGTGTATGCAGATGGAAAAAGTATTATGTTTGATATACGGGGAGGAAACAGCACATATACATTGAATAGCAATATGTCTCCCAGTCGTTTGTGGTTGATGAATCCTAAGGGTAAAAATTATGCTTTCAACGGAACAGGTAAATTTACCGGTACAATGGATGTTGTAAAATCCATGCAGGGAGATGTTACATTTAATGGTAATTATGATTATACCGGAATTACCCGCATCTCTGAAGGTCGATTGTTTGTCAATGGAGTTTTGACAAGTAAGGTTCAGGTTGATGCACGTGGTGTAATCGGAGGAGATGCAACATTAAACGGAGGTATTTCATTGGAAACAGGATTAAATGTGGAAGGTGGACGCATCGAGCCAGGTATTTCCGGAACGTTGGGATCTCTTACGATTGTTGGAAATTTGGATTTGCCAGGCCGTAATAATTTAGCTTTTGATACAGATCAGACCCAAGCGGCAAAAAGCGATTTATTGCACATTCAAGGTGATTTTAATGTTACAGGAACAAACCATGCGATTATAATTAATCCTGTTACTGCAATAACTGCCGGAACATTGACATTGGTAACTTTTACTGGTACAACCAATGCTACAGCAGCTAATTTTAAAGTATTGGGTTTGGAAGGCATTCCTTATACGTTGTTTTTTGAATCTGGAGTAATCAAACTTGAAATCAGGGAACCTCGTGCAGCTACTGCCATTACATGGAAGGGCGATTATAATGCAATATGGGATTTTGAAACCAATAATTTCTTAAGTGATTCCGGAGAAGATATTTTTGTACCGGGAGATGTTGTTACTTTCAATGATCAGGCTACTCGTAAAATAATAACAATCAATGAAACAATGCCGGTAAGTAATCTGGTTTTTAATAATGATGCGGATTATGAAATTAATGGTTCCGGAATAATAAGTGGTACTGCCGGATTAACTAAAACAGGAACAGGAAAATTATCTCTTAAAACGACGGATAATACTTTCACCGGAGCTATTGTTGTTGAGAATTCGGTATTGGAGGTATCTTCTCTGAAAGATGGCGGTTTGTCGAGTTCCATTGGGGCATCTTCAAGCGATGCAAGTAATTGGATTATGAAAAATGCTACACTGCAAACTACATCACAAATGGCTACAGATCGGAATATGCAGGTGGAAGGAAATTTAAAGGTAAACAACCCGGCAAGTAATAATAGTGTGATGATTAGCGGAAATATACTGGGTAGTGGTATATCCTTGGATGTAGCTGGAAAAGGTACTTTGTCTTTGCAAGGGAAAAATCAATTCTCAACTGTAACTTTACACGATGGCTTATTGTACTTAAGTTCTTCCGATGCTAACCGTTATTCTTTAGGTAATGCAAAAATTAACTTATTGAGTGGTACTTTCCGTTTGTTTGATATAGATTCTGGGTCCGATACCGGCACATTTACCAATGATATTGAAGTACCTGCAGGAGCTTCAGTTAAGTGGGATCTTCCGAGTCGTTGGGGAATATCCGGCAAATTAACCGGAAGTGGAACCATACAAGTTAATATTCTTTATTCTCGTTCAGATTTCAATGGAGATTGGAAAGAATTCTCCGGAATAATAAATTATACAAAGGGTGGTAAGTACGGAGATGTTCGTTTAAATTCTGCAACTAGCCGTAATTTGTCTAATGCAGAAGTAAACTTGGGAAGTGAGACTTATCTGTGTGTTGCATCCAATGGTAGCACTGAAGTATCTACCGGACAAACTATTTATTTGGGAGCACTTAGCGGTTCAGGAAGTATCTCCGGCATAAACAGTCTGGAAATAGGAAATAAAAATACAAATACAACTTATAGTGGTGTCATTAGTGCCGGTACTGGTAAATTAACTAAAAAAGGAGAAGGAAGTCTGACTTTAACAGGAGCAAACTTATATACCGGAGGAACTACTGTTAATGCTGGGAAGTTGATTGTTGGAAATACAACAGGAAGTGCCACAGGAACAGGTGCTGTTATGACTTATAATAATTCCGTGTTAGGAGGAACGGGTACTATTTCCGGAAATGTGACTATGTATGGACAATCTGGAATTGATATGCAAAATGCAAAATTCGAAACGCTGACTATTGGAAAGGATTTAAGACTTACAAGTGGTGGTTCGGTGACATTGGATGTTAGTCGTGATGGAAAGAATTCTTCAGATTGCATTAAAGTGAATGGCATTATTTATCTTAACAATAGTACTTTGAATCTAAATCCGGATAAAGAAACCGGTTCATTTGCAATTGGTTATTCTTATAAGATACTTAATGCTTCAACGATTAATGGAACATTTGTTACTATAAATCCGGTTCTTCCCGAAGGAATGGCTTGGGATCAAAGTCAAATTTCATCCGGAATTATTCAGATTGTTCCAGCTACAGGCATTGCTGATATAAATGCAGAAAATATTACTGTTTATCCAAATCCGGTACAAGATAATGCTTTCATTAATATGGGCGGATTAACAGGAAAAGTTGTTGTCGAATGTATTTCTGTTAACGGAGCTTGTGTTCAAAAACAGGAATTCAAATCTGCCGGAGGAATTGAGACAATTGATTTTTCTAAGTTAAGTTCAGGAAGTTATTTGTTGAAAATTTATTCCGAAGATTATTTGGTAATAACTAAAAAGATTATCAAACAATAATTAATTCCGGCAAAAGGTTAATGTTAAAAGGCAAAGGGGCGCGTGATAGATTTTCACGCGCCCCCTTCTTTTACATTTTGCCAATATTACTTATTCAAAGATAAAACTCTTAATAGATAAACCGTTATTGTCTCCACGAAATACAAAATAAAGCTTTTCTTTATCCTTTAGATTTTTTACATCGAAAGATTGGATTTCCCATTTTTCTTTATCCGAATTTTGTTTTATTGGGCAAGAGGCGACCAATTCTCCATTAATGGAATTTTTTCGTATTTCAAGTATTGCTCCGGCTGCTTCTGCTTTAAGTTCTATTGAAATTGTTTTTGGTTTTTTGTTGAAAATTAGGTTGTTAAATACCAACCAATCTCCGTTATTTATTTCAGTAAAATGTTGCATCGGGCGTTTCGAAACCGGACGAACCAACTTCATACCCTCGCGATCGTCATATTGCGAAAAATCGATTTCGGTAAAAGCATCATAATTATTCCCCCTGTGAGTACTTTCCAATTCGAAATAATCGAAATCGGCATATCCGCACTCGTTTCCTTTTATCAGATTATAGCAACATAAAACATGACGAATACCCAAAAAACCCCAGAAATTAGAAACTCCTTCTTGTCCAAAGCGGGTATAATTCTGATTATTCAAACTATAATGGAATTTAATACTTCCTTCTTTTGTAATTTCGGTACGTAAATAAATCTTATCCGAATCGATTTGAAGGCTGTCAAGAACATTTTCTCCATCAATATCTTTACTTCCTTCCCGCATTTCCAACCAGTATTTATTATCCTTTTTCCGAACTCCAAACTGATACATCACTCTTCCCATAATGCCATTCCCGGCGAAATCACCTTCTTTAAGTCCGGATAATTCCAACGATACAGTTCCGGTGCTGTATGGCCCTGTTACTTTTTGTGTCAACGAATTCCGTGCCCAATAAAAGCCTCTTGCATGTTGTGCATATATCCTGAAATATCCGGTTCTGTCAGTTAAACTCCATTTTTCTTTTAGCGGGACATGGTTGAATTCCCATATTTGCGCCAATTTGGATGAATTGAAATCATCCGAATGTTGCGGAAAAGACATTGCTTGTTTTGCTTTTACTGCCGGTTTCCGGTAGGTTACAACTCCTCTTCCCGGTTTTCCTTCCGGTCCGACAACCGGCCAATCATTTTCCCATTTCATTGGATATAACATAGGACATCTGCCCATATAATCCCGATCCTGAAATGTATATGCCCACGATTCGCCTTCGAGTGTCTCGATATATCCTCCTTGATGAACGCCAGCGCCGGCATAATTAATATCATCTTTAATCAATACCTTGGTTTCGTAAGGGCCATATAAATCACGTGAACGGCTAATCATCTGAACTCCATCATATCCCAAAGCCGGATTGAAAACATAATACCATCCGTTTCGTTTATATGTATGACATCCTTCGAATAAATATTCATAACCTTCAGGAGCAGTAATTATAAGCGTTCCTTTATCATCCGGATCAAGTACATTCGTTCCATCGTCTTTCAATCTTGTCAGGTAAATTTTGGTTTTGCCGTGTGTTACATATTTTTTGCCATCGTCGTCGATAAAAAATCCGGGGTCGTATAATCGTTTGTCGAATTTATGCATGGAGTAGGGGCCTTCGGGTTTGGTGCTTTTAAACATCACAAAACCGTCATCGGCAATATTTACTCCAATATAAAAAATTCCATCATGGTATTTTATACTTGGCGCCCAACATAACCGGCTGTATGCAGTTTGTTCTTTTTCCATCCGGTATTGCGGTTGGAAAGTAATACTGTCATAAGCGTGTCCGATGATTGTCCAATTAATCAGGTCTTTTGAATGGCAAATCGGAATTCCTGGCATTGCGACGAATGAAGAACTTACCATATAATAATCTTCTCCGACACGGATTATGTCAGGATCGGGATAATCGGCATTAATAAATGGATTGGTGTAAGTGCCATCGCCATTATCGGAAGATAAAAGCGCATTATTTTGCTTAAATGTAAATCCCTGTAATAAAAATAGAGACACAATGCATAAAGTACAAAAACGTAAGAATTTCATATAATAAAAATTGGGTTAGATTATTTTTTCTTGTTTTAATTGGCTTTATTTTAGTAGATTGAAGGATGATTCAAATCGAGTCCGTTGTGAATGTTTTGAGCCTAAGTATGTCCCCGAAGGGGGCAAATGTGAATAACCACGGGTGAAACCCGTGGCGTGGAGCAATCCCACACTACTACGTCCCCGAAGGGGGCGAACTTTCAATACAATATTCAACCCCTTTGGGGTTGTTGGGAAGCTGGGTATTCGTGTACCACGGGTTTCACCCGCGGTTATTCATATTTGCCCCCTTCGGGGACATAAATCGGAATTT
>JAVBLR010000038.1:0-13096 GCA_031553395.1 Bacteroidales bacterium
CAATTGATTGTAATAAGAAGCGGAGGAGATCCGTCATTGGTGTTTCGTTAAAAAAATAAACCGAAAATTGATATCAAAAAAATAACATTTTTAATACATGCAAAAAATAGCACTATAACAATCTTCCGAACACTCGTAACCTTAACTTCGGGGTACGCTTTAGTTATAATCCACCATCGATAATCCAAACTTTATCTTCATTATCATTTCTCAGTGCAAGATTTTGCTTTCTGATAGAACCATCAGGCAACATTATTTCATAGGGAACAAATACACCCGGATACAATCCAGACTTGAACGGGTTACCTAAATTAATGAGTTTAGCTCCGTTGTAAGTAACCTCAAGTGTCTTCATATCATAATAAGATAAAATATCTTTTACAGAACTTATATCTTTGTTTTCCATCGCCTTGAATAAGATGTGAGCCACATCTTCCGGTGAAGTACCCAAAAAGCGGTGATCTGTTATTTTATTATTTGAATCACGCCATTCATAACCGGAAGGTAATTGTGTTAGTTTCTGATTATCAACATTTACATCGTATTCTATATTCTTGATATCAACAACCAATATTTCATTATTCCCATCTTTTACATAAATACGAAGACTTTTAATCAAATTTGTTTGCTTATCAAATACATAAACACGACGAGTATCCGACTCCAAAATAGATGAGTTACGAAGATACGTGTTGGTAAAATCACCTTCAGCTTTGGCTTCAACTGTCATTTCTATTTCTGCATCCGTTTCTTTTATGTGATATTTATTTCCTTTTTTATCAGCAGAAGCTTTTTCCAACATCAAAATCCGTGTAGGATCGAGTAGTATATTAAAACCCTCCTCAAAATTGGCATTTTTTCCTCCTTTGAACCCATAATTTTCACCGGCAGACCACATATATTTCGAGGATCCGTCGTACACAATTGTTCGTCCTCCTTTAGTTAGTCGCCACTTAAATCCATCATTCATATCTACAATTAATGTATGTTCTACCATTCCATCATTTAGATTGATATAGGAGAAGTTTTCATTCGATTCGGTTCGTACAACAAATTTCATTACCATTGTTTTAATCTGAGCAGCACTATGAAGGGCATTTTCCAATATATTTTGTGCTGCTTTTGCCTGATTAGGCCAACTCATTATTGTAATTAACAATACTATAGCCAAAAATGCAGCGACCGAAGCTACAATACGGAAAAGCGGATTAATCGTTACCGGACGCTTTTCTTGTTTCCGCCTAATTTGATTTATTACATTTTGTTTAATTGAAGTTGGAGCCTTTGGCAATACATTTGGAATCAATGTTTGTATAGTTGCATAATATTGAGTACATTCTTCACATTGCGACAAATGTTTTTGCATTTCTATTGAAATCTCTTTTTCCGGCTGTTGTTCTATTTTATTTTGAATTTCTTCACATTTCATGATATACATCTCCTTTTGAATTAATTTTTGTTTTTAGTTTATCTATTCCGTATTTAAATCTTGATTTTACCGTAGTTACAGGAACTTCTAATATATCTGCGATTTCAGTAAAAGCAAGACCATCTATCATTCTCATCCTTATGATTTCAGCTTGTTCATAAGGGATTGTGCCTATAAGATCGTTTATCCGTTCATATTCTTTATGCCATTCTTCTTGTTCATTCTCATTTTCTTCTGCAAATTCAAGATTATCTACAGGAACTTTTACAATTTCCTGCTGTTTCCGAAAATAATTGCAGCAACTATTTGATATACTGCGAAAAAGATAACTCTTTATATTTTTTACAGAAGAAATATCCAATGTTTTACTACCAAATAGTTTCACAAAAAGGTCTTGAACAATATCTTGTGAATCAGCAAGAGAACCTGTACGAAAGAAAGCGAACCGGAACAGTTGATCTTGATATTCTTCAATGATACATTCTAATTCTTTCAGTTTACTTTTATTTGTATTCATATTTTTCATTTTAATTATGCCGGCTTTCACTTATATGACAAAAACTGAATATGAAAAGACTTAAAAATACGGAAAAATTTATTATTGATAAGCATAAATCTAAAAAGAAGATTGTGGATATTTTTACGTAGTCCCAGTTTAATTCAGCCCAATGGCTTTAGACAAAACTCCTAATAATCTATTCATAAGTACATCTCAGAATTAATTTATACTATTTGAACGCAAAATTGCGAAGGCACTAAGCCGCAACGCATTTATATTTAGCATCTTTCTAACTTAGAGACCTTGGCACTTAAATTTCACAACTCACAACTTCTTAAGTTGATGGTATTAGGGAGACAATCTATGGTTATGAAGATTCGGCTTTTTTAAGCTTTTCCAGTTCTCTAACCAATTAATTGCATAGCATCGGTATATACTTGCAAATAGCTTTTTAAATTAACTTATTTTATTGTTATTTTAAGAATTTTGCAACAACCAAAAAAACATTTATTAATTTATCATTGTTTTAAAGTTGTATAAAAATCTATTAATAACCAATTATAATAAAATTATGAAAATTAAATTAACCCTTTTATCCGGAGCTATGTTAATGGCTCTTTTCTTTACCGGGTGTTGGGATTATCCCGAAACATCGGATTTGGTAACAGAACAGTTGGTGTCTTTTTCGTCTTATGACCCGACTGCCAACTTTAAAGACAATAGCATTGTTTATGTTCCAGATTATATAGTGAAAGTGAATAGCGACGGAACTTCTCAAAACATTTATGCAAACCAGAATGATAATGTAAAAAAAGTTTTGGATGAGATCAAAGTTCAATTACAGAATGCAAAATTCACAATCGGAACTAGTCAGGCTACATCCAACCAAACAATGAACATTGCATGGTCCGACATCAATTACGTTCAAATTGCATATCCTACATGGTGGTGGGACTATTGGGATTATTGGGATTGGTATTATCCTTACCCTCCATATTATCCATATCCGGTAGTTGTCGGCTCTTATGATGTTGGTGTATTGGTGATGGAAATGGGAAGCAATAGCGAAGACGCATCAGGTAAACATCCTATTTATTGGATGGGTGGTGTAAGAGGTATCGCCGATATCTTTGTTCGTCCTGATTCGGAATACAAAAGTGCTATCGATGATTGTTTCACTCAAACCAAGGCATTTCCTATACAATAAATGCAGATTTTCACAACATTAATGAAAAAACTACATATATGAAAACGAGCATGTACAATATGTAGCATTACAAAAAATAAACATGCGAGTTTCCATATAACTTTAATTAAAAAATAAAATGTACATATGAAAAAGATATATTCATTGTTATTGATAATATGCCTTGGAATTGGGGCTTTATCAGCACAAGATAAACAATACTATACATTCGGATGGCAAATGACACAACCTTTAGGTGCATTTTCCGATTTTGCTAATCAATTCAGCTTGAGAGGAGGTTATTTCGATGGTAAAATTTTTATGACGGATAATCTTTCTGTAGGTTTTGGGATTGCCTACGACGGATATAATGAAGAAAAACCTCGTGATACTTATTATTTCAATAATTCTACAGGTGCAATTACGGCAGCTATTTACAATTATGTAGTAGAGGTGCCTTTTACAGTCGGCGGATACTACCATTTTGCAAGTAGTAACAGTAATATTCAGCCGTATGCCGGACTTGGAATCGGATTGAACTACATTACGGAACATACCGTATTGCAGGATTTGGATATTTACAATGATCAATGGGCATTTTTAGTAAAACCCGAAGTTGGTGTTTATATTCCATTCAATGCCGAGTCTCCATTCGGATTTAATATAAAAGTTGCATATAATTTCAATACCAACAAGTTTAGTACCGCAGCAAGGGATTACAACTATATGCAATCTTTAAATATAGGAGTGGGTATTACATATATGATACGATAGAATTTTAATATCAGAAATAAAAAGAATGAGAACTGAAATAATTCAGTTCTCATTCTTTTAAGCCGGATTTAATCCGGCTTTTTTATTATGAAAATCGTTAGTTGAACAAATATAGAACTTCAAGCGAATACTATATCATTTTCAGAGTTTATTTTTTTATCATGGAAGTCCAAATATAACTTCTTATTAATGTTGATAATTTTTTCGCTTTTTTTCGGCTTATACATCTCACGGTAAAATATTGAAATTCCGCATCAATTATCATATCATAACAATAGTTGTGTTTGATTAATTCAATATCGTTGATACGATCAAGATTAAATTGGAATGATACAGTTCCTATATTTAATATTATTATTTTCTTCGAAAAATCCAATTCAATCTCATCCGGCTTTACTAATAGAGAGAACTTCCCTGTAGTCAAAATCCCAATAAGACTTGATGTTGCTTTGTATTTTTTTTTGTCCCTTTCTTTTATCATATTTTTCAGTATATTTTCTTTAAGGGTATTCCAAAAGTTTTTATAAAACCGCTAAGGATGCAAATAGAGTAAAGGCTTTAAGACAAGAAGTTTATCGTTAATCAAGTTGTGTTTTTCGAAGAGTTTTGCGATCCTTGCGGTTATTTTTTCTGAATCTATACGATTCTATTAATATTCATTTTATGAGGCATTTATTGCTATCATATCTAAAAAATGAGTTGAGACATAATCAAAAAGAAATATGTATTTTCTATAACAGTTTAATGTTATTTGAATTTACTCTATGTTTATAGCGCCATCCACAAATATTACTATCATCACGATAAAAATATTTGTGGGAATAAATTCAAAACAGCGCTTCAACATTAACTAATGAATGAATAATGGTATAAACGAATCATTTCTTATTATTAGTTTTTATTTCTAAAGCAAAGATAGATGGTGTTTAAATCGTTATAAAATAATAGAATATATTATGTCTATATATAGACCACACTGTAATATAATAATTATTAATGATTTACACTGAAAGGAAAAAGAAAAACCTATATAAGCATAAATTTAAGGACAGAATTGGACCAAAAAATCGCTTAGATTTTGACCTTTTTCAGCATTTAATTTTTTTCGGATAGCACTCCTGCGCATGTGTATCGTTGATGGTTGTACTTTCAGAATAAAGGCCATTTCTCCTGTTTCGAATTTTACTTTTTCCAAACAACATAACTGAATATCTTTCTCTGTAAGTGATGAATACGTTGATTTGAGTTGTTCCACAAATCCGGGATATACATTATTTAATGTGTTGTAAAATTCACTCCAGGCAGCATCAATATCAAACGAATTACAATTTGTTTGTCCGATCATTTTTACTATACTGAGATTCTGCATCATCTGACGGCTGATATTCTGTCCACTTTTAGAGATAGTGCCAACTTTTTGTTCGAGAGATGTAATTTCTTCTGCCAATAAAGCTTCCTTTCTTTTTTTTGCTTTAATGAAAACACAGATTGTCCCCAATACCAAAATAAGAGAAGCTAATGTCGAAAAACTTATTTTTTGCCAATCTTTTTTTTCTGTATTTATTAATTCTTTTTCATGAAGAATGAAAGCTTTTCTTTTTTGCAACTCAGCAGTAAGAGTAGCTTTATAATTATTTAACACTGAATCTTTTAGCTCATCGTATTTAACGTGATAGTGGCAAGATGAAGAGAAATTGCCTTTTCGTCGTTCGATATCCGACAACAACCAATATGCATCTCTTAATAAGATAAGTTCTTTAGTTTGAATGGCAATAAATGCGGATTGTTTAGCTTGTGCTGTAGCCAAATCTATTTCGCCCAAATGGAAATAAGATTTTGCCAATAGATTGTATATATAAGCACTTATAGGCTTATGACTTGGAAAAAGATGTATTTTTAATATAGAATCTCTGCATATTGCATAATGTTTATGCTTAAAATTTGAATATACAGATTTCCAACAATGTCTGTTATAGGAAGTTGTATCTGGATTTAGCTTAGGAGGAGTAAGATCGTTCCATTTACTGTTTTCTATAATTTCCAAACTATAAATTTGTAAGGCTTGAGTTACAGTATCGATTTGTATTGTTGGATTTTTCTCAGAAAAAACAGGGAAATTTCTATTGCACGAATAAAAAAACAGGAAAACGAATAAGACAAAAAAAGATTTGCACATGGCAGAAAAAAAAGCTAAAAACTAAAAATTATGCTACTTATTAAGTTTTATATTTTTTCGTCCCATTAATCATGCAAAAACAACGTATTGCCTTATTTCCATAAAACATGCCTAATATTATAGAAGAAAATCAAAAAAAAATAATAACTGAATATAGAATATACATTAAGCAAATGTAAGGTTAATCAGTAGCAATAAAAAGAAATACCTAATCTTATATCTATATATATGTATTGCATAACAACTCTGTATATTAGTGATTTAAAAAATTAACAAATATATTTTTCTATATAGATGCTTTTTCAGGAAAGATTTTGCTCAAAGAAATCACTCAGACTTTGACTTTTATCAATACCTACTTTTTTTCTGATAGCAGTTCGGCGCATATAAATAGTCGATGGTTGAATTTGCAATATAAATGCTATTTCTCCCGTTGTAAACTGTGCTTTTTCAAGGCAGCAAAGTAAGATATCCTTTTCCGTAAGAATAGGAAAAGATGTTGTTAATTTCTCCACAAATGCGGGATAAATACTATCCAAGGTGTTATAAAATTCGTCCCACGCTTCTTTGTTATTAAAAGATCTGGAACGAACATTTCCTACCATATTCATAATTTGAAGATTATGCATTATCTGACGGGTTAAATCCTGTTCTTTTTTATGAATTACATCTGCTTTATCATGAAGAAATAACTCTTCTTTTTTTATTTTATTTCTCTCTTTTTTAAAAGAAAAATAAACAATCAAGGAAATAGCTATAATAATAAATACCAATAGAATAACAAGCATTTGCCAATAAGTTTCATTTAATAAAGCATATTGAATACGGTGAGTGATATTATTAATCCAAGTAAACAACAAATGTATTTTGTTGTCGCCAATAGACATCAACAAATGCTTTATATGCAGAAATAGGATAAGTGTTTTCATGGGATTCTTATGACTTGGAAGCCTATTATTTATAATATTAAAACAATTTTACCGACAACAAAGTTTTTTTACATTGATATATAAGCACATATAACATCTGTAATGTTTTTAATAAACGCGAAATACACTTTGAAGCACAAGTCATAACATAGAGAAGTATATCAGGCATATTGCCATCTTTTGTTATAAATTACCTCAACCAGAAGTTGTAAAGAAAATTTGATATCATTAGAATTTCTTTTTATTAAAAATTCTTTACATTTGCGTAGATCAATGTTTATCAGGCTGAGCTTTATAACCTTAATTTAAAAAGTGCATATATGAAAAAGCTACTTCTTACCTTATTGCTTATCCCTTTACTCACAGCATGTAAAGACGACGAAGATAAAAGCAACGATGCTGAGATTAATGCCATTATCAAACAATATAAAGAATGGATTGTCGGAATGTGGATATCTGAAGATGGAGAAATGTTACGTACCTATAATGTCGATATGACATACCAATATTACGATTATGACTTAATCGAGAAAAAACAACTAATTTAATTGAAAGTGGAACTTACAACATTGTTTATAAAAATGAAGAACATTTGTATGCTGGATTTTATCTTCTGGAATATCCAACAAATGAGTCTTCAGTTAGCAATACATTAGGATTCTATTTTAGAGATGATTTTGCTATTAACGGCGGAATTTATAATTATCAAACCGGAGAATCTTATTTTAATTTCGATAAAGCTACTCATTATTATTTTTATATTGAAGAACCTGCAACCAATAAATAAAATTTAAGATCGTAACTTTTAAATTCCTTGCATTACAAATCTAATAATATGATATGATGAATATAAGACAAATTCTTGTAGTTGTGTTTATTTTGTTTTTCACTTCCTTGACATATAGTCAATCAAAAAAGGATAGTCCAGTATACCGGAAATTTTATTTATCTCCGAGTGTTGGTTGGAGTTACGCATTGGGAAATTCCAATACTGTTTTATTTGAAGATTTTACACTTCCTTATATAAAAACGGGATTTACTCCCGGACTTGATGCTGCCTGGTTTTTTACAAAAAACTATGGAATTGGTATGACCTATCGTTTTTATACGGCAAGCACTCATGAAATTTTTTACTCTGAATACACCAAAAAAGTTTATGAATATACTTTTTATGAATCTGAAGAATATTTATTTGATGAAAAGACACATATCTTTGGACCGGTTGTTTATGCAAGATGGCCTTTAGGTAAGTCTAAATTTATGTTTTCAGGTAACACAGGAGCTGTGTTTCTGCATAATAAGTTGTCTAAATTATATGGGTCCACATGTATCCTTTCTCCTGAAAAGAACCTTGTTCGAACTATTGATGATCCTCCACTTTTTAGAAGTTGGACATGTGCAGACCACACAGGAACAACTATCGGCTTTACTTTATCTGCAGGTATTCGTTATCAAATTACTTCTCTTATAGGAATGGGTATGTATGCAAATGGTCTTTTTGCGTCTTTGTCTCAAATGGAGTATTATAATGAACAGGATGGAAAGTATGAATCATTGAATATATCAAGAAAAATAAACCGAGTAGGGTTCTCAGTTGCTGTCGATTTTAGTTTTTAATTTGTTATTTTGAGAATAGTCGAATGTAAAAGTAAACCCATAACGGAGATGCAAAATGCAGTATAATTTTTTGTGAAACATAATTATCATGAATCTAAAATATCTTCTTGTTCTATTAATTTACATATTGCTTATTCCTGCAAAGAATTCTGCTCAGGATTCCATATCTGCTGCACAAAAACTATCTGCTTTTGTCAAGAATATCAATACTTTCAATCATTTATACCCGCAGGAAAAAGTTTACCTGCATTTTGATAATACGGGGTATTTCAAGGGCGATACCATCTGGTTTAAATGTTATGTAACAACTGCTGATGAGAACAAGTATACCAATATCAGCAAGGTATTGTATGTCGAGCTGCTCTCTCCCGAAGGAAATGTTGTCGATTCACGGAAACTAAAAATCGAAAACGGGCAATGCCATGGTGAATTTGCCTTAAAATCAAGTGGATATTATTACTATTCCGGGTATTATGAAATCAGGGCTTATACCAAGTACATGATGAACTGGGGAGAAGAAGGCGTATTTTCCCGTGTATTTCCAGTATACGAAGAACCTGAAAATGACGGTGACTATTCCAAAAGAATCATAAAAAAGCACAAACGCCGGCAGACAAAAAATTTCGACAGGGAAAAAACAGAAAAGGACAATAAGGTAAATGCAACCTTCTATCCCGAAGGGGGAAATCTGGTGAATGGAATTACATCCCGGGTTGCATTCAAGGTAACGGATGAATACGGAATGAGCATCGATGTTACTGCAAACATACGTAACCGGTACGGTATGGTTGATTCCATAAAAACCGTGCATTTGGGTATGGGTTCGTTCGATTATTTCCCTTCGGATGGAAATAACAAGGTGGAATTCCTTTACAACAAAAAAAGTTATTCGTTTAACCTGCCAAAGCCTTTACCGGAAGGTTACACCATGCTTGTAGACAACAGCGACAAAGAAAAGTTGAACGTTACACTTCAAAGATCAACCGGAATACAACCGGAGATACTTGGAATTGCCGTTATGCATGGTGGAAAAGTATCTTTTTTCGATACCCTTGCCATCGATAATGATTCTTTAGTATTGGGAATACCTAAAATAAAGTTATCTGCCGGAGTAAATCAGATTACCCTGTTCAACCAAAAAGGTGAACCTCTTTGTGAACGCCTGTTTTTTGTAGATATGAAGCAAAAAGCTACAATCAAACTCTTAACGCAAGATAAGCTATACAAGAAATTTGAACAGATACAACTCGATTTCCAGACAGAACCCGGAACAACCTTTTCCCTGTCGGTTCGGGATGCTGCAGGCGATGTTGCCGTTTGGAACGATAATATACTGACCAATATGCTGCTTTCTTCCGACTTGAAGGGATTTATAGAAAACCCGGCCTATTATTTTAACAACAATGACTCCTCCGGCCAATCCCAAAAAACCCTTGATTTGCTGCTGATGGTGCAGGGTTGGCGCCGTTACGAATGGAAAGAAATGGCAAAAGAGGAAAAACCCGATATGAAATATCTGCCTGAAGAAGGCATTATACTCGAAGGAAGTATAGTTCCCATTCTCAATCCCAAGACTAAAAAACCGTATGAGAACATGCTGGATAGCGTTGAACTGAAACTGGATATTTACTCCGGAGACATAGCATACCCTGTACCTGTAACCCTGGACAAGGAAGGAAAATTCCGGCTATTGATAGACGATTTTAACAAAAACAGGCAAATACGCCTGTCTATTGTTGACAGGAATATGCAGGAAAGCACTGTTTTGTATGCCAACAAATACAAGATACTGCTGGACAGGGTATTTGTTCCTGATCCTCGAACATATACGTATACCGATATGTATGTACAGGTTCCCGGGATACAGATTCTGCCGGATAAGGTTGAAGAAGAAAGGCGCAAGCTGGACGAGATACAGATATTGCCCGAGGTTATGGTTGTAGATAAAAAGAAAGAAGAACCCTATATGGTGTACAATGTCGACAGGGAAAAAACAATATTGAGAGACCAGGGAAAAAGATATCCCAAAGATATTATAGATTATTTGAGTACAAAAAGAATATGGGTAAGAACTAAATATTACAACGGACCAGTAGGGGGGTATGTCGATGAATCGGACAAACGAGGTACTAACATTAAACATTTTATTGACGAAGTTCAAATAATACCCAGATTTGAGAAAGGATGGTCGAGAAGAATAAAATTACCACCGTTTAGAGTTTCACTTGATGAGGTTCGAAAAATCATTGTTTATGATAGTGACCTCGCATATAAGAATATGGGAAATAAAGCGGGTGGCATGCTATTCCTTAGAAGTTCAACTAAAAGAATTTGCACTCTTGGGTTATCTACCTATGAAAAAGATTATTTTGTAGACAAGCAGGAATTCGAGCATATCCGGGCAACAAAACTCGAAGGTTACTCGGTTAGCAGGAAGTCTTATACAGGAAATAACCCACCGCTTCCCGGCAATATAGATTACCGCCGTACATTATATTGGAATCCAAATGCAACGGCGGATAAAGAAGGGAAGACATCTATCAGTTTTTATAATAATAGCTCGTGCCGGCAAATAACCATTAGTTCTGAAGGATTGACAGGTGAAGGCGTACCGGTAGTTTTGGATAAATAACGGAGAAAATCGTATATTAAAAATGTCATGAAAATCAAACACCTCTTTTGCGTATTAATTTGCTTGATGTTTATTTCTGTGCATTCTATAGCTCAGAATTCCATTTCTTCTGCAGAAAAGTTATCTGCTTTTGTCAAAAACATCAATACCCTCACTTACCTGAATCCGCAGGAAAAAGTTTACCTGCATTTCGACAACACGGGATATTATGCAGGAGAGCATATCTGGTTCAAGGCATATACGGTTACTGCAGAAAAAAATATGCCAACGCCGTTAAGTAAAACCTTGTATGTAGAACTGTTGGAACCCGATGGAAATATTATCGAAACAAAAAAGATAAAATTGGAAAACGGACAAGGCGATGGCGATTTCTTACTAAAGGGTACAGTAAAGGCCGGTTACTACGAAGTTCGGGCTTATACCCGTTATATGCTGAATTTTGGTACGGATAATGTATTTTCACGCGTATTTCCCATATTTTCCATTCCGAAAAAGGAAGGGGATTATACGATTCCAAAAATTCCACAAAAGCGCCCTGATCTATTGACCCAACGGGAAGAGTCTCCTTCAGGAAAAAATGTTAATCTTTCTTTTTACCCCGAAGGCGGAAATATTATAGCAGGTCTGCAATCGAAAATTGCATTCAAGGCAACCGGAAATAATGGAGAAAGTATTGATATAGAGGGATTTGTTTATAACAAACAGGACGAACAGGTAGCTATTTTCAAAACCATGCATCAAGGTATGGGAATATTTGAATTTATACCCGAAGCAGGAATAAAATACAAGGTAAAAGCCACATACAATGGGAAAGAATACAGTTTTAATTTACCGGAAATACAACCATCCGGCTACATGCTGAATGTTAATACGCAAGACAAGGATTATTTGTATATCAGACTACAAAAAAGCAGTAGTCTTCCATCCGATAGTATTGGTATTTCCGTATCTTGCAGAGGGAGAGTATATTTCTTTGAAACAATTGTCTTTACATCGGATATACCTTTTGATTTGCGATTGCCAAAGGAAAAACTTCCGGCAGGTGCAATACAGATAACTATTTTTAATGCAGAGGGAAAAGTATTAGCCGAACGCTTAGCCTTTAATAATAATCTGGAATTTACATCCTTAACCGCAACAGGAACGAAAGAATCGTATTCTCCTTTCGAGAAAATAACATTGGATTTTGAACTGAAAGATAAAACCGGACTTCCCATAGAAAGTTCTTTTTCAATAGCTGTAAGGGATGCCGGAACAGAACCTCAAACTTCTTATGGAGGCAATATCCTGACAAGCCTTTTGTTATCGTCAGAAATAAAAGGATATGTAGAAAATCCTGCTTATTATTTTGAGGCAGATGATCGTAACAGACGATTGAAACTGGATTTATTAATGCTGGTACAGGGATGGCGGCGGTACGATTGGGAGCAGATGGCCGGAGTAAAGCCATTTAATCCGGAACATCCGATTGAGAAAGGAATACTGGTGGAAGGAACTGTTTTTTCGTTATTCAGAAAAAAGAAGCAGGAAAATATCGAAGTAACAGAATTATTAACCAATGATAAATCCGGGTTTTCGATAAATTCTTGCATAACGGATTCAATAGGTAATTTTAATTTTTTACATGATATTGATGGGGTATGGAATATGACCCTTCAGACAAAAGAAAAAGACAAAAGAAAAGATTACCGCGTGTCGCTGCATCGGAATTTTAGTTACGAGTGTTCGGAAGATTTTGTGGGAAAAAATAAAAAAAAGGAGCTACTTATCAACAGAAAAAGTTATTATTTGTTGATAATTAAATGATTAAATATTTTTCTATATCAAAACAAGCGTATTTCTTTGCCGGAAAAT
>JAVBLR010000012.1:0-76578 GCA_031553395.1 Bacteroidales bacterium
ATTTTCCGGCAAAGAAATACGCTTGTTTTGATATAGAAAAATATTTAATCATTTAATTATCAACAAATAATAACTTTTTCTGTTGATAAGTAGCTCCTTTTTTTTATTTTTTCCCACAAAATCTTCCGAACACTCGTAACATGTTGTCCGTCCGTTAGTCTGTTAAGAAGGACATGTTGTCCGATATAAAATACATTCAATTGAAATAAAGATACTTGTGTGAAATTCGGACTGCAAGTCCTTTTGAATAAACAAGCGGACGGACAACATGTCCGCCGCGGCAAGATTTTTAATTAAAACGTTTGAGTTGGACTAACGTTACTTCTGTAACCGGAAGTAAGGATATTGTTTTTATTCTAAAAAAAACTGAATTTTTGATTTTTGTTACATTATTAGTTAACTTTGTAGTATGGAAAGAATAAGAGAGCTTTTATTTTTTGAGAATCATTTTTCTGACTTTGTCGATACTTTGCCTCAAAAAGTGAAAGACAAAATAGGATACGTATTATACTTATTGACCGTGTCGGAACGTATTCCCGTTAAATTCTTTAAACATATTGAAGGAACGGACGGCTTGTTTGAAGTACGAATTGAATTTGAAAGTAATATATATAGAATATTCTGCTGTTTTGATGAAGGGAGATCGGTTGTTTTATTCAATGGTTTTCAAAAGAAGACACAAAGAACACCTCGATCTGAAATCGAGAAGGCTTTGCTGTTAAAAAAGGAATATTTTAAAAGTAAGTTTCAATAAAAAAAGAAATTTATTTACACCGGGGAGCACCGGGATAAACTCTGCATAAAAATGATGAACAAAAAAAAGATAACAACATTTGACGAATTTTTGGATAATCAATACGGTAAAATCGGAACACCCGAAAGAACTGAATTTGAAATCAAAGCTAAAGCATTTGCTATCGGTGAAATTATTAAGGAAGAACGCCGTTTGTCTCACATGACGCAACAACAATTAGCTGATCGCACCGGAACAAAGAAAAGTTATATCTCCCGTATTGAAAACGGACATAGCGATATTCAACTATCGACTTTGTACCGATTGGTTGAATTAGGTTTCGGGAAAAGAATTTCGTTTACAATCGGATGATATAGAATCTGATTATTTACAGAGTAAATTCTTATTAATTCAATGAATTGAATTTAATATCTTCCTTTTTTGGGCGTGCCCCCACCGTCTCCGCTTCATCTCGTTTCCCGACATTCTGCGCGGCGGGGTCGGGCTTTCCGCTCGTATCGGGCGGGTTTTATCGCCTTCCGCTTCGGTTGTTCCTCCCTCGCACAAGCCGCAAAAACCGCCCACTACCCGCTGCAATCCCTCACGCGAGGCCACCGGTGACTTTTGAAGGTTTTTGATTGTAATGGTTGAGTGGGATTATTTGTTAGTGTTGTAAATTTACCTTAACTGGGCTGAATCATCAGCCACGACGGACATGTTGTCCGTCCGTTAGTCTGTTTAGAAGGACATGTTGTCCGATATAAAATACATTCAATTTAGAAAATAACATTGTTATTGGTGTAATGAAATAATTTGATAAATTTTATAGCAGAATATTTAGAAAAAAGGCAACGAATAAAAATTATAATAATAATTTTTTTAGTATCTGATTGATTTAAAAATAGTATTTTATAGTCACTTTGTTAGTTTTTATTGTTAGTTTTGTTTCTGTCATTTTATCTCCCAAGTTCCAATTTTCATGATACAGTTAATTTTTTAAATCAGAAAATGAGAAAATTGTGTATTTTTTGTGGAAAAAAGCCTATAAATAAGAATAAAGAACATGTTATTCCTCAATGGTTGATAAAGTATACGGGTGATCCTAAACGAATTACTTTGCTAGGTAAAAAAAGTGGAAAAGAAATTAAATTTCCTTGGTTGAGTTTCGTTTTTCCTGCATGTGAAGAATGTAATTCAAATTTTGGAGAAATTGAAGCCAAAATTCAGTTAATTTTAGATAAATTAAATAATGAAAAATCTGTTACACATAACGAAATCAATCTGTTTTTAGATTGGCTTGATAAAATTAGAATTGGAATGTGGTTGGGACATGCAATGCTTCAAGGCAGGGCTCTTGAACCAAAGTTTTTTATTAATAACCGAGTTGGTTCTAAAGATAGAATATGTCTTATATACAAGCTAAATGATTCGGAGCAGGGGATTGGAAT
Organism: Bacteroidales bacterium; assembly: GCA_031553395.1. Taxonomy (GTDB): domain Bacteria; phylum Bacteroidota; class Bacteroidia; order Bacteroidales; family WRGA01; genus WRGA01. The sequence continues at coordinate 2,182 of JAVBLR010000012.1, forward strand.
CATTGGTACAGATACGCCAGTTTTTCAACATGTTCCAAGTTGTTTTAGTATTATAATAAACAATATGATTTTCTTTAATTACTCGAAAGAATTTTTATTATCCAAAAATATAGGATTTCCTTATCCCGATAAATATTCTTACGACTCAGAGGGACAAATCGAGATAAGTAAGTTTGTTCATGGGGAAAATAAAATCACATATCCTATTATTGATGGAAAAGTAATAAAGCCAGCAGTGAAAATTTACCAATCAATCATTAAAGCTCCTCATGGAATTAAAAGACCTGTTGCAGGTATTGGAAGTCGATTTTTTAATTCCAATTGTTATTGTTATAACAATAACTTAATTCAAAGTAGAATATTTTTAAGTGATGAGCAAAATAACTTTCATGGATTTTGGCCTCAAAAAAAACAGTTTAATTTTAAGTTCAAAGAGAGGTTTGAAAGAGAATTACTCTTTCCAGCGATAATTCAAGTAACATTAGAGCATCAAAATCATTCTTTAATTGATTTTTTAAATAAGCAAGAAGAAATGTGCATCGAGGATAAAATTATTTTTAATAAATATTATAATGATTTGTTAGATTTTAATAATAAGGAAGTTAAGAAGATTGATAATTTGATGAAGGATTTTTATCAAACGATATAAATAATTAATCAGTAAGCTTTTTGGTGTAAATCATAGTGTTCTTAATTTATGTTAATGTTTATAGCTGTCATATATACTGAATTGCTATTTGTAATGAATAAAATTATTAATTGAATATTAATAATAATTTATGGATTCAAAAATATTATTAGGAAAAATTATTCAGCGGTTTAAAGACCAAAAAGAGTCTCAAGTTATTGGATATAATAGCTTTGGATTTATAAGAGAGACAAATGATGCAGTTTACGTTACAAGACAGGCTGGAAAAGATACAAAAATTCCATTTTCTAAAATACTCGTTGCTATAGACGCTTTTAAGGAATCTCCTGAATTATATAATGAAGGACCTGGCTCTTTACGAAAATTTGGAATTACTCATATAAACAGTCCTATTTGGTCTATTTTACATTTGCTCTCACAGAATGATTATAAAGAATGAATTATGCTTAATTTCCGATTCTGAGTGTAGTTGTTTGGGAGGACGTCGTTTGCCTCACATGACACTTCAATAATCGGATGATTTTAACTGGAACAAAGAAAAGTTATATCTCCCGTATTGAGAACGGACATAGCGATATTCAATTATCAACTTTGTACCGATTGGTTGAATTAGGCTTCGGGAAAAGAATTTCGTTTACAATCGGATAAAAAAACAAAATTATTTTGTTGTGAATTTGTCTATTAATGTACCAGGCATTGTTGGTGATGCTTCATCTTTCAACAAGCCTGTTTCGGCTCTACTAAATAGAGATTGAAGAACAATATGCCTATCTTCTTTATCAACGGCTCCTTGTTCTTTGAGAGCTAAATATACATAGGTTAGCTTTCTTCGTTCCTCTGCATCTCTTGCCAAGTGAAATGAGCTAAACATGAGTTTATTTAGTGAACGCATTCCATAGGCTAAAAAAGAAATAATAGTAATGGAAGTAAGCATCCATTTTATTCCAAAAGCCTCCCCATTTAATAATTTTTGTAAAATGTCAGTAGGAGCATTAAAAAAGAAAGATGCCAAAAATAAAATAGATATTATAATTAAACCTATAAGTCCATATAAAGCTTGATTTCCTCGTTTATTCATTTTTGCAGCTCTTCTGTCCCAATAAGCAACAGGGGCTTCCAAGCTAAGTTTTTCCTGATATAGATTTTCTAATGAATTAATTTTGTTTGTAGATGACTCTATCAATGCATCATATCCCTTCTGTTTTTCCTCTATCCAACTTATTAGATTTGTTCGCTCAGTATCTTGAAAATTTAAATATTCATTTTTGGATGTTTGAAACCATTCATCAAAACTGGTTTCTTTTTCAGTTTTGAGATCGACAATAGCCTTAGCAAATTCATTAGTTTTATCATTGACATCTTTGATATGAGTTGTTAAATTAGTTTGAGTAGACGCTAGCTCTTTTTCATATTCATTTCGTAGCTTATTTAACGCTTGTTTTTCTTTGCTTTTTCGTTCTGATATTATTGAATCCTTATTTAAAAACTCATAAGCAATTATTTCCCCAATTCGCTCTGCGCGTTGATTGTCATTTTGGGCTATAATCATATTATAAGCACCTTTTGCAACAGAAATTCCTTTTTCTTGGGATACATCCACCAAGAATTTGGTTTCTGGAAAATCAAAAGAAAACACATTACTGTTATATTGAGTCACATTTAACTCCATAGGTTTTATATATTGCTCTATTTGTGAAGCGTTCCTGAAATTTTTATTTGTAAAATTTAGCAAGTGATAAGATAAGGTATTGAATAAAATTTTAGTGTGATTAAAAAAATTAGGGATATTAACAATTTCATTCCATCCTTGATTCTCTTTCTGGATTAATTCATAAATTTTAGAGAGACCGATATAGGTTACAGAGCCATTGAAATAATTAATTGTCAATCTTATATTGTTTAGAGTTTCTGTAAAAGGGGACTCTGCGATATATGTATTTACTTCTTTTATAGTCATAATTGTATTTTTTCGGGTATCTGTTATTTGTCCAATAAATGAATTTTAATCCACATTGAAAATTAAAATCTCACCCCATCTCCCCATACTCCCTTATCCTCTCCCCGCAAATCCTCTCCGTTATCTCCCTCAGCCTCTCCACCTTTTTCACCAACGCATCAATATCCTCCTTTGTCACCGCAAAGTCAGGATTATATCTCCCTTCCACATAAGCAGCTTTTATCAAAAGAAAAAGTCGCTTTTCTTCCTTCGTATCTTGCGGGAAAACAAACATAAAATCTTCCGAATATTTTTTGACGGAAGCTCCGAGTTTAGAGAGATTATGTTGTTTGTTGTTTTGTTGAGTAAAGACTAAACGAATGGCGTAATAATAATTCTCACAGGCTTGATGCAAATGAAATGAAGCCATTCTGAAATCCAAATCATTATAATCATGATTTGCGCTTCGAAAAAAGCTGTTTCCTCTGCTAAATTTATCTTTGAAATATTCCTCCGCCTGTTGTTTTATTTCATCATAATGAAGTTTTCTTTTGCGTGCCAATTTAAATTTTCCGCTGTCATAAAGAATAACGCCTTCCTCTTTGATCTGCGTATAAAAATATCGACCTTCGGAAAGGTCTTTGTTCAGTTTCTTTATGTCGTCGTTGATAAATTGTACGGGCGGTTGTTTGTCGAGATCTTCGGCACGGTTGTAATAAATATCTTCGATGTTGTCCAATATCTTACCCGCGTTTCCGTCGGATATTCCGCTCGTAATCACCAGTATGTCGTAGTCGCTGACGTAAAACTGTATCTTCCCGAATTCGAACCGCTCGTCGTAATCGACAAAATCGTTACGGGCATAGCTTCCGTACAAAATAATCATTTCGGCTTGCGGAAGTCTTTTTCGTATCAGGTCGACAAGAAAATTTAATTCATCCCGTTTTTTCGGCGGCAAATATGCAATAGACTTTTTCATCGGATCAATATGTGTATCTGTGAAGATTAAAACACAAAGTTATGAAAAAAACAAGAAAAGACGATTATCATTTGCCGTTGATTTGTACATTTACTGTTATATCTCGATTTTATCCGTGTTGCCAGTTTGTACAATCATTAAAGTTTATGGGATGTAGATAATCAAGACTTAGTTCTGTAATTAATTATTCATTCGATTGAAGTAATCAGGTCTAATATGGATGTTTATGGAAGATTTACAAAAACAGAAAATTAATTTTACCATTTTTTCCAAAAATAGCAAAGATTTCGAAATTTGATACTTCCAGAGGGAATCTTTTTTAAGAAATAAAACAAGCATATTGAACCTCTTACAGTCGATCATTTTCTATTATAAACACCCTAATATCAATAAATTATTAAAATAAAAAAAGAGAACTTTCTGATAAAAATATCAAAAAGTTCCCCTTAGTACCCGGAGCGGGACTTGAACCCGCACAACCGCAATGGTCACAGGATTTTAAGTCCTGCGTGTCTACCATTCCACCATCCGGGCAGACCGTTGAAAAAAAGAGCGAAAGACGGGACTCGAACCCGCGACCCTAACCTTGGCAAGGTTATGCTCTACCAACTGAGCTACTTTCGCGTTTTGCGGTTGCAAAGATAAATCTATTTTTGTTTTTGACAAACAAATAATGGAAAAAGTTAGGGAAACGCACAAAATTGTTTACATTGACACCTATTTGAAGGTTTTACGTTTTACGTAATACGTTCTACGCCTCGGTAACATCAACCATTTACGTATAACGTAAAACATACAACGTATTACATATTAGACTCAATTTGAATCTTTTTCTCCCTCTGTTAAAGTAGAATTATTCCTCTTTTGTAAAATTAAATATTCCTCCATTTTGTTTTAGTATCATAGTTTTATCGGATGGATTAAATTCCATTACTATGCCGGCTTGCTCGAATTTGAATTTATCCTTTTCGGTTGCTTCCAATGGGAATGCCAATTGTCCGGTTGCTTGTCCCATCAATTTTTTATTGTCTTTTGTGATGGTTATTTTCAATGGGATTTGCTTGCTTGAATAAATTCCCAAATAGTTGTTCAACTCTTCATCGGTTATATCGTATGATTTAAAATCCGGAATTTCAAACGGTTTATTATAAACGGCCCTCAAAACAGCAATTGCAATGTCGTTTCCATTGTAATTTATACCATTTGCAGTATAAGCAAATGAAACATCATTATCAGCAAAATGAGCAAACATCGAACCGAATCCATCAATTCCACCTGTATGTCCAAACCCGGTTTTATCATAAAAAGGCATTTGAAAAAGTCCCATCCCGAAATGGTCTTGGATGGTTTCCATTAGTTTCAGACTGTTTGTCGAAATTAACTTTCCATTAAAAAGAGCTTCACTGAATAGTGTCAAATCAACAGGTGTAGAAACAATACCTCCGGCTCCCAACGGTATCGACATATCTGTTTCAGGTTCGATTTTCCAGCTTTCTGTAAATTTGTATGAATTGCATTCATTATCCTTTGTGTTTATTTTTTTTCCGTAATAGGTATTTTTCAATCCTATTGGTTTGATAATCTTTTCCTCAAGTAACTTTGGATACGATTTTTTATAAATTTTTTCAAGAATAAAACTCAATAAAACAAAGTTCGAATTGCTGTAACTTGCTTTAGTATCAGGTTCAAAATCGCTTCCGGCATCAGAAATTATTTTGATTAATTCCTGTTCTGTTTTGGGATGTGTATTCCAATCAGTATACGATTTATCATTCGTAAAATTATGTATTCCGCTTCTGTGATAAAGTAACTGATTGACTGTAATTTTATCAGCATTAATTATCGTAGGAAAGAATTCATCAATTGTTTGATTTAAGTTTAATTTGTTTTCTTCAATTGCCTTGAGAATCAACACTGCTGTGAATGTTTTTGATATTGATCCTATTCTGTATTTCGAATTTTCATTTACTTTTAATCCTGATTCTACGTCTGCAAATCCAACGGATTTTGTATAAATCAGTTTCCCGTTTTGAGATACAGCAACGCTTCCCATAAATTTGTTATTATTTCCAAGAGTATCGAGATAAGCATCTAATTTGGTTTTGTCTATATTTTGAGAAAATCCGACAATACAAGTCAAATTTGCTATAAATAAGAAAGTAAGGATTCTTTTCATTTTCAAAATTTAGTATCGTTTGTTTGCTAAAAAGCAAGTATTTGAAGGTTGTTATTCATCAAATATAATTCCTACTTCAGTGTCAAATTGTATTCTTTCAGTTTCACTCATACGATTTCGTAATAATCGTATCGTATACCCACCTTTTAATATTCCATTGTCAGTATACATCCAATCACTAATATTTTCCTTGTTGATTTTAACTGTGTCTCCAATATTAATGTCTATTATATACTCAGGTAGATTATTAATAACTCCAAAAAAATCATTATTTTTAATTGTGATGTCACATATCCAAATGTGTTCTTTGTGCTCTTCTGTTTCAAAACAGACTTTTAAACAGAAATTATCAAATCTATTCTTCTTTTCTTTTAGAGCTATATCAAACTTGCCAATGTTCTGTCTTGCTTCTTCAATAGCGGTATTCATTTCTTTATCATCGTCATTCACCAGATAAATAGTTGGTTCATTGTTTCTTTCTACTTTTTTCATGCGGTTGCTATTGCAGCCTATGAATCCAAGTAGTAGAAGAAATGCTAATATGTATCGATTCATAATTTTATTATTCACTTTCTTCTTCATTTATTGTCCACGGAATATTTGTTTCAAATTCTATCTGAATCAGTCCATCTAAATTTTCGAATAAAGAAGGTGCATTTCCAAGAGTAAATCCTATGCTAAAATTCTCAGTTATGTCTGTCAAGTTGAAAGTATATGTCTCAGGTGAATGAAAAATGCGACAATCATTTCCGTTTATAAATTTGCCTTCGAAATGAAACCAGCCACCATAAAAGTGTAGTCCACTTTCAAGCCGTGTGTAATGACATACTTCACTTTCTTTGTTATAATCAATTCCGATTTTTGCAAATAATTCTTTTATCTCGTCAGGATAAGCATTATCTCTGTTTACTGCAAAATTTTTACAATCTCGACATTCGCATTGATTTGCTCCACCTGATGGAAATTTCGAATACATATTCCTTGTAAACTCTGTGTTAACCTCAAATTTCCAATCTTTATATTTTATTATCTCAAAGGTATTCATATTGATTTTCTTACTTTGTTATATTGTTCTTTATCTACCTGCTTCATCTACATAATGGGCGGATAAAAAGCATCCTCAATATGTTCAATTTCATGTCCTTTTGCAGAGTGGCAAATTGAAATTATATCAAACCGAACTGGAATATCAATATCATTCAATTGCATATATTCGTCTGCAGCGGCAACAATACGGCGTATTTTCCCTTTTCCGACAGCATCTTCTGGCAATCCGAATTCATTCGAAGTACGGGTTTTTACTTCTACGATGATTAACTCATTATCTTTTTTTGCCACGATATCCAATTCATAATGCCCGAAGCGCCAATTTGTATGAAGAATTTCATAATGTTGTTTCTGCAAATAAATACGAGCTTCTTCTTCTCCTTCTTTTCCGGTCTTGTTATGTTTAGCCATAAAGTTTCTTTATAATCTCAAAATCAAACAAAAATATGCATTTTCTTTTATAATATCATTAAGAGATGTATTTTTGCAGGCACAATGAAAAAAGGTAAAAAAAACACATCATCTCCTTCGCCTCGCACTCATAAAATTACGATTTTACTGAATGACGAGGAGTATAAGGTGATGTGCCGTTATCTTTCCAAATATAAAGTCAATAATCGTTCCCGTTGGGTGCGCGAAACTATTATGACTTCCGTGCTTCAACGATTAACGGAAGATTATCCCACTCTTTTCTCTGAAAAAGAAATGCGCGGGTAGTCACTTCCCATACGTAAAACGTATAACCTAAAACTCTTTTATGGCTCTTTCCGACGAATATTTTATGAAACAAGCTTTAGTCGAAGCTGCAAAGGCTTTTGATAAAGATGAAATTCCGGTTGGTGCAATAATTGTTTGCAACGAACGGATTATCGCCCGCGCCCATAATCTTACCGAAACATTAATCGATGTTACTGCTCATGCCGAAATGCAGGCCATTACTGCTGCTGCCAATGTCTTAGGCGGAAAATATCTTACCGATTGCACATTGTATGTTACATTGGAACCGTGCCCGATGTGTGCCGCAGCTATCGGATGGGCGCAAGTTCCGAAACTTGTATTCGGAGCTTCGGATGAGAAAAGAGGATATCAAAAATTTGCTCCGAATGTGTTGCATCCTAAATGTGTGGTAAAATCGGGTATATTGGAAAATGAATCGTCACAATTAATGAAGGATTTTTTTGCCCAAAAACGCTAATTTAATATGCCAATGTTTTAATGTGTCAATATGCCAATAAAAAGTGTATTATTTCATTGGCATATTGGCACATTAGAAAATCGGCATATTATTAACTTAATATGAATGTATTTTTGTACTTTTGTCGAACTTTGGGAATTATGTATCCAATCATAACTGTTCCCAAATAGTAAATAGTAAATCGTCAAAATAGTAAATTATACATGAGTTTATTGGAATTAAGCGAACAGGAAATTATCCGCAGACAGAGTTTAGAGGAACTTCGAAACTTAGGAATTGAGCCTTATCCTGCTGCAGAGTATATAACAGATGCATTCTCTACTGATATAAAAACTGAATTTAAGGATGATGCCGAACGCCGGAATGTGTCAATTGCCGGACGGATTATGAGCCGCCGCATCATGGGAAAAGCATCGTTTGTCGAACTGCAAGATTCCAAAGGCCGTATTCAGATATACATTACCCGCGATGATATTTGTCCGGGAGAAGACAAAGAATTATACAATACCGTTTTTAAACGTTTACTCGATATTGGTGATTTTGTAGGAATTAAGGGTTTTGTTTTCCGTACACAAATGGGAGAAATCAGTATTCATGCTACAGAATTGACAGTACTTTCCAAATCCATTCGCCCACTTCCTATTGTAAAATACAAAGATGGTGTTGCTTATGATGCCTTTGAAGACCCAGAACAACGTTATCGTCAGCGTTATGTTGATTTGGTTGTAAATGAAGGCGTAAAAGATATTTTCCTGAAACGGACAAAGGTTTATAACTCGATGCGCGAATATTTTAATTCGTTTGATTATATTGAGGTTGAAACTCCTGTTTTACAATCGATTCCGGGTGGAGCAGCAGCTCGTCCGTTTATTACGCATCATAATGCATTGGATATCCCGTTATATTTACGTGTTGCCAATGAATTGTATTTGAAAAGATTAATTGTCGGCGGATTTGAAGGTGTTTATGAATTTTCCAAAAATTTCCGAAACGAGGGAATGGATAGGACGCATAATCCCGAATTCACTTGTATGGAAATTTATGTCGCTTACAAAGATTATAACTGGATGATGAAGTTTACCGAAACCATGCTGGAAAAAATCTGTATGGATGTAAACGGAAATACCGATGTGAAAGTAGGCGATAATACCATTAGCTTCAAAGCTCCATTCAAGCGTGTAACCATGATTGATGCAATTAAAGACCATACCGGAATTGATATTTCGGAAATGGATGAAAATGCGTTGCGCGATGTTTGTAAAAAACTGAATGTTGAGGCCGACGAAACAATGGGAAAAGGAAAATTGATTGATGAAATTTTCGGAGAAAAATGCGAAGGAAATTATATTCAACCGACTTTCATTACCGATTATCCGATAGAAATGTCTCCATTATGTAAACGTCATCGAAGCAATCCCGAATTAACCGAACGTTTTGAATTAATGGTTAATGGAAAAGAATTATGTAATGCATATTCCGAACTGAATGACCCGATTGACCAATTGGGACGTTTCCAAGACCAATTGAAATTAAGCGAAAAAGGAGACGACGAAGCCATGTTTATCGATATGGATTTTGTTCGTGCATTGGAATACGGAATGCCTCCTACATCGGGAATGGGTATCGGAATGGACAGGCTTGTAATGATGCTGACTGGAGAACAAGCTATTCAGGAAGTATTATTCTTCCCACAAATGCGTCCTGAAAAAGTACAAAAGAAAGATCCTGTATCTAAATATACGGAATTAAATATCCCCGAAGAATGGGTTCCTGTTATCCAAAAAGCAGGTTATTTATTACTTGAGGACATGAAAGATGTAAATCCGCAAAAAGTTCATCAAGACATTTGTGGTTTAAACAAAAAACATAAACTTGATTTACAAAATCCTTCAGTTGACGAAGTTAAAGGTTGGATAGATAATATTTAGTTATGAGTTATGAGATATGAGTTATGAGATTAATGTGGAAAGGCCACTTACTCATATCTCATATCTTATATCTCATATCTTTCAACTATTTTCTTATGAATTTACCCGGAAAAATAGGAGTTTTTGGAGGTGGAAGTTGGGCAACTGCCCTTGCCAAGATTTTGTTGATGAATAATGAGCAAATCAATTGGTATATGCGCCGCGATGACCAATTGGAGGATTTTAAACGCTTAGGCCATAATCCTTCTTATATTACAGGTATTCGTTTTGATATTGATAAAATTAATTTTACTTCAGATATCAATAAAATTATTGAAGAATCTGATACGCTGATTTTTGCAATACCTTCGCCTTTTGTAAAGCAACATCTTGCAAAATTAGATGTAAAATTATCCGACAAATTTATTGTTTCGGCAATTAAAGGAATTGTACCTGATGAAAATGTGGTCGTTTCCGATTATTTCATGAAATTTTATGATGTTCCTTCGAAAAATATAGCTGTATTAGGAGGTCCATGTCATGCCGAGGAAATTGCATTGGAACGTCTGTCTTATCTTACTATTGCTTGTACGGATAAGGCTCAGGCAGAAACATTTGCAAGTACATTAAATTCTCACTTTGTAAAGACATCGGTTTCGGATGATGTTTTAGGTGTCGAATATTCATCGGTATTGAAAAATGTGTATGCCATTGCTTGTGGTATTTGCCATGGACTGAAGTATGGCGATAATTTCCACTCAGTGCTTTTATCCAATGCCATTGAGGAAATGGATGCTTTTTTGCATGCAGTTCATACACTTACACGTAATGTTTGCGATTCGGCATATTTGGGAGATTTGTTGGTAACAGCCTATTCCCGTTTTAGTCGAAACCGTATCTTCGGTACAATGATTGGGAAAGGGTATTCGGTAAAAACAGCCCAGATAGAAATGGAAATGATTGCCGAAGGATATTACGGAACAAAGTGTATCAAGGAAATCAATGATGGTTATGGCGTTGACATGCCGATTTTGAATGCAGTTTATAATATTTTGTATGAAAAAAAATCTCCGAGTGCAGAGATTAAAGAACTGACAAAGTTTTTGAGGTAAAATAACAAATACATACAACATGGAAAATATTAAATTAAACATTGAAAAAGCTTTCGGCTTTGTTGCTAAAGACCGGGTTTACGGATACGAAGAAAAAGCGAAGTCTTGCAATAAAAAATTGCATGACGGAACCGGAAAAGGAAATGATTTTTTGGGTTGGGTGAATTTGCCTTCTTCTGTTTCGGAAGAGATGATGAAAGATATTGAAGCAACGGCAAATACATTGAGAAGTAAATGCGAAATTGTTGTTGTTGCCGGTATCGGTGGAAGTTATTTAGGTGCAAAAGCTGTGATAGATGCGTTGTCAAATAGCTTCGACTGGTTGCAAAAAGAACGTAGAAATCCGGTAATTGTGTACGCCGGAAATAATATAAGTGAAGATTATTTGTCCGAATTGATGGAATATTTGTCTGACAGACAATTCGGTATTATCAATATTTCTAAATCGGGAACAACAACAGAAACTGCATTGGCTTTCCGTTTGTTGAAAACTCAATTGGAGAAACAAGTTGGAAAAGAAGAAGCACAAAAACGAATTGTTGCTATTACCGATGAATCGAAAGGTGCTTTACGGAAGTTAGCGACACAAGAAGGTTACAAAACGTTTGTAATTCCGGATAATGTTGGCGGACGTTTTTCTGTTTTAACTCCGGTTGGTTTATTGCCAATTGCTGTTGCTGGGATAAATCTCCGTGAACTATTAAAAGGTGCAGTGGATATGGAAAAATTGTGTGGAATTGATACACCATTTGCCGAAAATCCTGCTGCTATTTATGCTGCTGTTCGTAACGAATTATACAAAAACGGAAAGAAAATTGAAATTTTGGTAAATTATCATCCGAAATTACATTTTGTATCCGAATGGTGGAAGCAATTATACGGAGAAAGCGAAGGAAAAGAAAACAAAGGTATTTTCCCAGCTGCCGTGGATTTTACTACTGATTTACATTCGATGGGACAATGGATTCAGGAAGGCGAACGCTCGATTTTTGAAACAGTTATTTCAGTAAAGGAAGCCAATAAAAAAGTGGAAGTTCCTACTGATTCCGAAAATTTGGATGGATTGAATTTCTTGGCGGGAAAACGAGTGGATTATGTCAATAAAATGGCAGAACTTGGAACTCAAATTGCCCACGTTGATGGAAATGTTCCGAATCTTCGTATCGAACTTCCGGTATTGAATGCATATTACATTGGTCAATTATTGTATTTCTTTGAAAAAGGTTGCGGAATCAGCGGGTATATTTTGGATGTAAATCCGTTTGATCAACCTGGTGTAGAAGCATACAAAAAGAATATGTTTGCATTACTAGATAAACCGGGATATGAAGCCGAAAGTAAGGCTATAAAAGCGAAAATTTAAGACTATTAAATAATTTCCAACATACCCTTAAATCCTATCTTCAGGATTTAAGGGCTTGTTTGTAAAATAAATCAAACGAAATGGTAAAAGAAAAAATATCAAATTTTTCAAAAAAGATATTGGATTTGATACGTAAAATATATGCATTTTATGGTAGAAATAATTTGCTGTTTTTCATTCTTTTAACCGTTCTTTTTACGGCAGCTATTTATTTTCTCAATATTTTCACGCCACTATTAGCTGATGATTACTGTTATAGCTTTTTATTAGGGGCTCCTACACTTACTCGCTTAGAAAGTATAGGAGATATTATGCAATCACAATACCATCATTATTTCAATTGGGGTGGCCGTAGCATTGCACATGGGCTTACACAGTTTTTTTTACTTTATGGGAAGTCTTGGTTTAATGTGGTAAATACATTGATGTATATTACATTTACTTTCTTAATATACTTTCATGTAAATACTTACAAATCTTTAAATGTAGGATTATATTTTATCATCAATGTTTTAGTATGGTTTTTTGCTCCTGCCTATGGAGAAACTGTGCTATGGCTTGTGGGTGCTTGCAATTATCTTTGGGGCACAACATTTATTTTAGCCTTTTTATTGCCTTATAGGTTATATTCTGCTGATAATTCAAAAATTAACTTTAATTCCTTCCAAACAGTGTTGTTTGCTATTTCGGGAATTATTGCCGGATGGACAAATGAAAATACTGCTGGAGCAATGATTTTTGCAGCTATTCTTTTCATTGTATATTATAAGCTGATGAAAATGAAAATTCCAGCATGGTCTATTATTGGAATTATAACTGCTTTGATTGGGTATATTATTTTAGTTGTAGCTCCGGGCAATTATGAGAGGGCAGCTGGTGTAAGTAATAGGCACAATATTATATTTCAAATACTATACCGAGGAGCCACAATTACAAGAGATTTGTATTCAAATATGTATTTAATCCTATTCATTGTAGCTATTTTACTTACTTTATATTTTACTTTTAGTAAACCTAGTTTTTCAAATAAATTTAAATTTGTATTATACTTTATTACTTCATTAAGTGGTGCATATTGTATGGTTTTCAATCCGGGAGGATTTCCTCTAAGAGCTTGGTTTGGAGTTATTTCTTTCATGTTTATTGCACTTGGATTTTTGTACGTCCATTTACTTAATAATAAAATAGTTAAAAGGTTAAAGCATTGTGTTCTACTATTTTTAATAATTCCTTTTATTGTAAGCTATGTAACTGCTGCCCGCGATGCGAAATATGTTTCTGATTTTGTAGAAAATAGAATAGACTATATTCTGCAACAAAAAGCATTGGGTAATATGGAACTTGAAACAAAACATTTCGTTGCAAATGATAAGCATAATCCAAGATTTACATATGATGATATTGATTGGGATTCAGGATTTTATGGGAATATAGCCATTTGCGATTATTATGGAATCAAATCTATTAGAGCAACTAAAGAAAGTGATTATTTTTGGAAGAGATTCAAATAAGGCTTAATTTATTTATAATTAAAATTATGGATTAATTTTATAAATCATGTTTTATGTTATCTTTATTAAAGCAACTCTTTAAACGTGATTTTATTTTCTACTGTATAGTTGGAATTATCGGTCTTTTATTGGATGTGTCAACTTATTACTTATGTTATAAGGTATTTCTGATTAGTTATGCATTATCTAATATTATTAGTTCACATGTTGGAATTCTGAATAACTTTATCCTTAACAGTATTTTCACATTTAAAGCTACGGATAAAAAAATTATTCGTTTTCTTTCTTTTTATGGAATTGCATGGGTGGGAATGGGAATAAGCACATTGCTTATTTTACTTTTTATTAATAAAATGAGTATACACCCTATGATCGCAAAATTTTTGGCATTGGCGGTTGTAACATTAATCCAGTTTACTTTTAATAAGTATGTAACATTTAGAAAGAAATCTGAGGTTAATGACGCATTCGAAAATAATAAAGAATAACCTAAGAATGTATATAGATGAATAAAGTTACTTGTTTAAGTGTTCTGGTACCTGTGTACAATGAAGAAGAATGTTTAAGTCTACTTCATGAAAGGTTGTCAAATGTGTTGGATAAAATACATTGTGATTCTGAGATTTTGTTTGTGAATGATGGAAGCTCTGATAATACATTGCAGATAATAGCCGGATTACAGAAAAAAGATTCAAGAATTGCATTTATTGATTTATCCCGTAATTACGGTAAAGAAATTGCAATGGCTGCCGGAATTGATTATATCAAAGGAGATGCTTTGGTAATTATCGATGCAGATTTGCAAGATCCGCCGGAATTGATTTTCGAAATGCTGAAAGACATTGAAGACGGTTATGATGATGTATATGCCAAACGAATATCCCGCGATGGTGAAACATTTACTAAAAAACTAACTTCGAAAATATATTACCGCTGGTTGAAGAAAATATCGGATATTCCCATTCAGGAAGATACCGGTGATTATCGAATGTTTAGCAAAAGGGCAATTGATGCTTTACGGGAATTAAAAGAGTCGGAACGGAATATGAAAGGCCTTTTTTCTTATATCGGATTTAAGAAAAAACCAATTATGTACGAACGCGACGCTCGAGTTGCCGGAGAAACTAAATGGAACTATTTGAAGCTTACAGGGCTTGCAGTTAAGGGATTGACTTCCTTTTCAATCACACCTTTACGGATAGTTTCGATTATGGGTTTTATTGTTTCTTTTTGTGCTTTCGTTTATTTGATAGCCATCATTATCAAATCTATTTTATGGAATGACCCTGTAACCGGTTATCCGTCATTAATGTCTGTAATACTTTTCATTGGAGGAATACAATTATTGGCGTTAGGTGTGATTGGCGAATATATCGGTATTATTTATTCCGAAACTAAAAAAAGGCCTATTTACTATATAAATGAGTATAATTCTGTAAAGCAGTGATCTTCATATAATAACAAATTTCAATAAATATTTATCAATCAATAACAAATGAAATTAAACATAGCAGTATTGCCCGGAGACGGAATTGGAGAGGAAATTGTTGCTCAAGCATTGGAAGTAACAAAAGCTATTTGTAAAAAATTCAATCACGAATTAACTTATAATAAAGCAATTGTTGGTGCTTGTGCCATTGATGCAGTTGGTAATCCGTATCCCGACGAAACACATGAATTATGCATGAATTCTGATGCGGTACTTTTTGGTGCAATAGGCGACCCGAAATACGATAATAATCCTTCGGCTAAAGTTCGTCCGGAGCAAGGATTGTTGGCAATGCGTAAAAAATTGGGATTATATGCCAATATTCGTCCGGTTACAACTTTTCCTTCGTTGATTCATAAATCGCCTTTGAAAAATGAATTGATTGAAGGTGCTGATTTAATGTGTATTCGCGAATTAACAGGCGGAATCTATTTTGGCCGTCCGCAAGGCCGTACCGAAGATGGAAATACAGCTTATGATACATGTGTTTATACCCGTGAGGAAATCGAACGCATCGTTCGTTTGGCGTATGAGTATGCGCAAAAACGCCGGAATAAGGTAACCATTGTTGACAAAGCAAATGTATTGGCGACTTCCCGTTTGTGGCGAGAAGTAAGTCAGGAAATCGAAAAGGAATTTCCGAATGTCGAAACCGAATATATGTTTGTGGATAATGTTGCTATGCAATTGGTTCAATGGCCAAAGCGTTTCGATGTTGTGGTAACGGAGAATATGTTTGGTGATATTTTAACCGACGAAGCTTCTGTAATTACAGGTTCATTGGGAATGCTTCCTTCTGCATCGGTTGGTATTCATACTTCGGTTTTCGAACCGATTCACGGTTCTTACCCGCAAGCAGCAGGAAAAGACATTGCGAATCCATTAGCAACAATTTTATCAGCCGCATTGATGTTTGAATATGCATTCGGATTAATGGAAGAAGGCGCTTTAATCCGTAAAGCTGTTGATGCATCCATGGACGCTGGAATCGTTACGGAAGATATTGCCACGGGAAAAGCGTACAAAACATCCGAAGTCGGCAAATGGATTGTTGATTATATCTCGAAATAGTTAAAAGTTAAGAGTTAAGAGTTAAAAGTTGGTAGCATTTGCAATTTTTACCTTAACTCTTAACTCTTAACTCTTAACTCTTAACTTTCATGAATATTGCTGCACTTGTTTCCGGGGGTGTTGATAGTTCGGTTATCGTACATCAACTAAAAGAAGCCGGTTATAATCCAACCATTTTTTATATTAAAATAGGGATGGAGGATGAACATGGTTATATTGATTGTCCTTCGGAAGAAGATATTGAAATCACTACGTATATTGCAAAGAAATACGGATGCAAATTTGAAGTCGTTTCTTTGCATGAAGAATATTGGGATAATGTTGTCAGTTATACGATTGATGCGGTAAAGCGCGGACTTACGCCCAATCCGGATATGATGTGCAATAAACTGATTAAATTCGGATGTTTCGAACAAAAATGGGGAAAAGATTTCGATAAAATCGCTACCGGACATTATGCTACGACTACAGAAATAGACAATAAAATCTATCTTTCTACAGCCAAAGACAAAGTAAAAGACCAGACTTACTTTCTTGGGCAAATAAATTATTTGCAAGTTTCCAAATTGATGTTTCCCATTGGCGATTTGCTGAAAAGTGAAGTTCGCCAAATAGCAGCTGAGCAAAAACTTCCAAGTGCACAACGCAAGGATAGTCAAGGCATCTGTTTTTTGGGAAAGATTAATTACAATGATTTTATCCGCAGATATTTAGGCGAAAAAGAAGGCTGTATTATTGAATTGGAAACGGGCAAAAAGGTAGGAAAGCATAAAGGATATTGGTTTCACACTATCGGACAACGTAAAGGGTTGAGATTAAGCGGTGGACCATGGTTTGTTATTAAAAAAGATATTGAACAAAATATTGTTTATGTATCTAATGGTTATGACCCTGAAACTCAATACGGAAAAGTAGTAAATCTCGGCGCGTTCGAATTTATTACAGAAGATGTTTGGGGTAATTTTAATGACGAAAAGGTTATTACTTTTAAGATTCGCCATACACCCGATTTCACAAATGGTAAATTAACCCGTATCGGAGATATATACCGCATTCAATCCGAAGATAAAATTCAGGGAATAGCCTCCGGGCAGTTCGGTGTAATATATGATGAGGAATCCCGGCTTTGTTTAGGTAGTGGAGTAATTATATAACAGCCTCTCCAAAATCCTCCCCCAAAGGGAGGACTTTGGAGAGGTGGAATATTCAAGTAGGGACAGACCCATGTGTCTGCCCTATTTTCAAAATGATGAGCAATGTGCCAAATGTATTATTAACGAGACTTCGCAGCTCCCTTTCTATGGGAGAGGGCGGGGGGAGAGGCTTTTATTATGAAAACTTTCAGTGAACTTGCAAAATCAAGACGTAGTACGCGCAAATATACATCCGAAGAATTAACCCCTGAAGAAGTGGAATTGTTAATGAAAGCGGCATTAATGTCACCAACGTCCAAGAATTCGCACTCGTGGGAATTTATTTTGGTTGATGACAAAGACAAACTAGCTCAATTAGCTTTATGTAAAGCTCATGGGGCAAATTTCGTTGAGAATGCAGCATTGGCCGTTGTTGTTGCGGCAGATCCCGAAAAAAGCGAAGTGTGGATAGAAGATGCTTCTATTGCTTCAATTATGCTTCAATTGCAAGCAGAAGATATGGGATTGGGTTCTTGTTGGGTGCAAATACGAAATCGATTTGCTGCAAATGGAGGAACTTCAGAAGATTATATCCGCGAGCTATTGGGTATTCCGGCAAATATAAATATTTTGTCTATAATTGCTATCGGTAAAAAGGGAGAAGAACGAAAACCCTTTGATGAAAACCGCTTACTTTGGGAAAAACTACATTTAAACAATTGGACTGTAGATTCTAATGACTTTTTAGCTTAACTTTGAACACATTATTTATAAAATACAATTAATATTATATGGCTAAAGGTAAAATTCTCCAACAAAAAGATTCTCGCTTAGCGGTGGGTGCATCTTTGTTACTCATTGGAGTTCTATTTTTGTTGGATAAAGTTGGATTTTTTTCGTTTCTTCCTGCTTCTGTTAGAGATTTTGTGATGGATTGGCGGAATTTCTTTTTTTATGTAGGAATTATTTTCCTTTTTACGAAAAAAGATAAAATGATGGGAGTGATATTAATTCTCCTCGGGCTTGTATTCTATTTTAAAACAATCTTCGGATATTTTCAAGGCTTAGGCGATTTGATTGGTCCAGTTATATTGATTATAATTGGTGGAGCATTGGTATTTGTTGCTTATCGGAGAAAATAGATATTTATAAAGATGGAAGATATAATTAAACATAATGAAAATGAATTCCGGTTTGAGTTGGAAAAGGAAGAATTGATTGCTTATGTGCAATATAAAATTCATGGAAAGGATATGCTATTTACTCATACTATAGTTCCTAAAGAACTTGAAGGGAAAGGCATTGGCTCTACATTGGTAAAACATGCATTGGATTATGCATTGGTAAATAATTATAAAATTGTTCCTATTTGCCCTTTTGTAAAAGTGTATGTTGAAAGGCATCCGGAATATCAAACTCAATAGATTTATTTTGATTCTTAACTTTAATAACTATACAAATGAATTACTTCTATTCCGAACCGAATTTCTTTTACAAAACAATCTTATTGAAAGACAAGCAATTTGTAGCAGTTGATGAAGTATTCGAAAACGAAGAAAAACTGCAAGAATATCTTTCAAAAGAGAAGAAAAGCATGTTGGATTCAGTTATCCAGGGCAATATCGATGATGTCTTTAAAATCAGAGTTTTTGATAAAGATATGGGATTTCAGTTTTTCTTTCCGGATGATAAACAGAAAGAGGAAAAAGGCTATTTTCAATTCTCTTCGGAAGAAAAATTTAACGAGGCTTTGAATTTCTTTTTAGCAGATAAAAAAGCGAGAAGGTCTATCGAAAAAAAATCTCAGATAGCAGCGAATATCAAAACTTTGATGGCTCCTATTATTGCGCTGATATTTACAATTTCTTTGTTCTTGGCTGCTCAGCAGGAAAATCTCAGAATCAGTGGTTCGCGTAGAGGGCTTAAAACAATTCTTGCCAATATCGCCATGACTTTAGGGCCTACCGGTTCTCTTATTGCCGGAGGAATTGTTACAATTATCTTAGCATTCTTTGCGTACAAAAAACTGAAAGAAAGCGCAAGGGAAGTTGTTACTTATATAGTTGATAAATAATGTGTCAATTATTTAATATGCCAATGTGCCAATTGGATAGAATGTATTTTCATTGGCACATTGACAAATTCAAACATCGGCATATTAATCCAACGCTTTATCCCAATCTTTCCAAACTACTTCATATCCATTTTTTTTAACGGCATCGAAAACTTCATCCGGATTACGGTCGTCATTTACCGAAAATTGTTCCAATGCTTGCGGATAGGTTGCATAGCCTCCCGGGTCGGTCTTCGAACCTGCACTCATCGATGTAACTCCCAACGACATCATATTATCCCGGAAATGCTGATTTTCGCGGGTTGATAATGCCAATTCAACGTCATGGTCGAAAATGCGGAATGCAAATATCAATTGAGCTAATTCTTTATCCGACATTACAACATTCGGCTGAAAAATGTTTCCTTCATGTGGACGCATTCGCGGAAAGGAAATCGAATATTTCGTTTTCCAGTATTTCTTTTGCAGATAACGCAAATGATAGGCCATCATTGCAACATCTGTACGCCAATCTTCCAATCCGATTAAAACGCCCAATCCCATTTTATGGATTCCAGCTTTGCCAATGCGGTCGAACGTATCGAGCCTCCAGTCAAATTTTGACTTCATGCCTTTGGGATGATACGTTTTGTATTGTTCCTTATTATATGTTTCCTGATAACAATAAACGGTATTTACCCCCACTTTTTCGAGCCTTGCATATTCATCTTCTTTCAATGGTTGAACTTCAATTGACACAGAAGAAAAATACGGTTTTACCAATCGAATTGCATTTTCAATATAATCAATTCCGGCATCGCGCGGATTTTCTCCGGTCACCAACAATAAATGCTGAAAATTCCCAATTGCTTTGATTGCTTTTACTTCTTCCAGGATTTCTTCATCTGTTAAAATAATGCGTTGAATGGGATTGTTGTGATTGAATCCGCAGTATACACAATGGTTTACGCAGGAATTAGTCAAATACAACGGCACATAAAACTGGATTGTTTTTCCGAAACGTTGTTGTGTATATTTCCGGCTGAGTGCTGCCATTGGCTCCAAATAAGCCGATGCTGCCGGAGAAATCAGTGCCATAAAATCAGTTACATCAAGCATTTGTTTGCCTAATGCCCGTTCTACATCTGCAGAAGTTTTGGCATAAATCTGCTTTGTAGTCTCAATCCAATTGGATTGAGATATTTCTTCTATAAAATTCATAATCTTTTAGTTACAAGATCCAAGTTGACAAGATACAGGTGCGTTAACTTGTATCTTGTATCTCGTCAACTTGTACTTTCTTTTACATATCACATTTTACCGATTGAGACAAACGCATAGCACAAAAATTAGGGCCACACATGGTACAATAATCTTCATCCGATTTCGAACCGATTTTATAATATTCCAATGCCCGTTCTGGATCAAGTGACAAATTGAATTGGTCTTTCCATCGAAATTCAAACCGGGCTTTACTCAATGCATTATCACGCACAGTTGCTCCGGGATGCCCTTTTGCTAAATCTGCCGCGTGAGCCGCTATTTTATAGGCAATAATCCCATTGCGGACATCCTCTTTGTCGGGTAATCCCAAATGTTCTTTTGGAGTTACATAACAAATCATTGCTGTTCCCATCCACGCAATCTGTGCAGCTCCGATTGCCGATGTAATATGGTCGTAGCCGGGTGCAATATCCGTAGTCAACGGGCCTAATGTATAAAATGGCGCACCATGGCATGAAGCGAGTTGCCTGTCCATATTTTCTTTAATCTTATGCATCGGAACGTGTCCAGGCCCTTCGATAATTACCTGAACATTCTGCTCCCAAGCTTGTTTTGTTAAAATTCCCAACGCATCCAATTCTGCAAATTGGGCAGCATCATTGGCATCAAATGTTGAACCCGGACGTAATCCGTCTCCTAAAGAAACAGCAACATCATATGATTTTAAGATTTGGCAGATTTCATCAAAATGAGTAAACAAGAAATTTTCCTGATTATGTAGTTGCATCCATTTTGACATGATAGAACCGCCGCGGGATACGATTCCGGTTAATCTTTTCATTGCCAATGGAACATGTGCTTTTAACAGTCCGGCGTGAATCGTAAAATAATCTACACCTTGTTCGGCTTGTTCGATTAATGTGTCGCGGTAAATTTCCCAAGTCAATGCTTCGATATTTCCGTCAACCTTTTCCAATGCTTGGTAAATAGGAACAGTTCCCACCGGAACAGGACAATTTCGAATAATCCATTCCCGTGTTTCATGAATATGGTTTCCGGTTGATAAATCCATCAATGTATCTCCGCCCCAACGGCAACTCCAAACAGCTTTTTCGACTTCTTCTTCAATACCTGAAGACATCGCCGAATTACCGATATTCGTATTTATTTTTACTGAGAAATTTCGTCCGATAATCATTGGTTCGGCTTCGGGATGATTGATATTTGCCGGAATAATAGCTCTTCCTGCAGCAACTTCGTCCCGCACAAATTCGGGAGTAATATAGGTTTCAATTCCCAATGCCTCATTATTTACATTTTCCCGGATGGCAACATATTCCATTTCAGGCGTAATAATACCTTGTTTGGCATAATACATTTGCGAGATTTCTTTTCCCTGCTTGGCACGATATGGAAGCTGAATATGCTCAAAACGGAGTTTATCCAAATTTTTGTCATTTAACCGGGCCTTTCCATATTCGGAAGAAATTTCAGGTAGTTCCTCCACATCACCACGTTTGACAATCCATTCTTCCCGTAAGCGTGGAATACCTTTTTTCAAATCAATTTTCACATTTGGGTCAGAAAAAGCACCACTTGTATCATAAAGAACAACAGGTGGATTTTTCTCGGCTTTTCGTTCCTCTTTTTCTATTCGGATAGTGTCGGTCAAAAGCACTTGCCGCATTCCAACCTTTATATCATGAATTTTCCCTTTTATATAAATCTTTTCGGATGATGGATATGGTTTTATCATTTTTGATACGTTATTTTCAGACAGATTTGATTCTGTTGATTTTTAATAAAGTTTGATTGGTTAACACACAAAATAGTCCATGTCGCCATGAACATCTTTAAATCCGTATTTTTCATAAAGAGGCTTGCCCATATCGGTAGCGTTCAATGTTATCTTTTTATAACCAAGCTGTTTAGCCTCTTCAACAATCCTCTTGAATAATTCGCTCCCGATTCCCCGATTGCGATACATTGGAGAAGTATAAATATTCATTATAAATGCAATTTTTCCATCAAGAATACGATACAAGGGTGGAATTACCGAGAAACTCAATCCACTTGTTGCTATAATTTCTTCATTATCAAGAGCAATCCATGATACAAATGTATTATCACAAAGTGCTTTTTTGAAATATTCAAGACTCATTTGTTCAACAATAATTCTTTCCTCTTCAGAAGGCACATTATTGATTTCTTTCAGAAAAATACTGCGTATTTCCGCCAATTTTTCTGCATCTGATAAAGTGGCTTTTCTGTATGTAATTATTCCGTTTATCATTTTTATTTGTTTTTATTTTAATTATTGCATTTTCCGCTTGTAGTTATAATAAGCTGAAAATAAGCGCGTTATTTACTTTAGTCTAAAAAACTTGTTAATGGGCTGCTTGCTTCGGCAAATTGAAGTTTTGCAGGAAGTTCCGCTTCATAAGCCATCCTTCCTGCTTCTACTGCTAATTTAAATGCTTTCGCCATCTCCACTGGATTTCCGGCAACAGCAATCGCCGTATTTACCAAAACCGCATCAGCACCCAATTCCATTGCTTCTGCAGCATGAGAGGGCGCACCAATTCCGGCATCAACAACTACTGGAACACGGCTTTGTTCGATAATAATTTCCAGCAAATCTCTTGTCTTCAATCCTTTATTTGTGCCGATTGGAGCACCCAAAGGCATTACTGTTGCAGCACCGGCTTCTTCTAATAACTTACATAAAACCGGGTCGGCTTGAATGTACGGCAAAACAATAAATCCAAGTTTTGCCAATTCTTCCGTGGCCTTCAATGTTTCAATCGGGTCGGGGAGGAGGTATTTAGGGTCGGGATGAATTTCGAGTTTCAACCAATTTGTTTCGAATGCTTCCCTTGCCAATTGTGCGGCAAAAACAGCCTCTTTAGCGTTTCGTACACCCGAAGTATTCGGCAACAATTGAATATTCGGATGCTTGATATGTTGAAGCATATCATCTTGTTTATCATCCATATCAATCCGTTTCATAGCAACCGTTACCATTTCGCTTCCGGATGAAAGGATAGCCTGCTCCATCAATTCATTGGAGCTGAATTTTCCCGTTCCCAAAAACAATCGGGAAGAAAAGCTTTTTCCTGCAATTATTAAATCTTTCATATCTTATTTTTTATTTCTTTCATAATTTGTTTTGTTTCTTCAATTGGATTTTCGGAGTTCAGGATGGTCGATGAAAGTGCAATCCCCGAAACTCCGGTTTGTAATATATCCGAAATGTCATTTTTTGTAATTCCACCAATCGCAACCACCGGAATATAAATATTTTTCTCTTTACATTGATTGATAATATCCCGGTATCCTTCCAACCCCAACACCGGACTTAAATTCTTTTTGGTTGTCGTATATCGAAATGGTCCTAATCCTATGTAATTTACGCCTTCCCAAATCAACTTTTCTATATCTTCAAATGTATTAGCTGTTCCACCAATAATGAATTCTTTACCAAGTAGTTGCCTTGCTTCGGATACCGGCATATCCATTTTTCCCAAATGAACGCCATCCGCATTTATTTTCTTTGCTAAAAGAACATGGTCATCAATGATAAAAGTTGCATTGTGTTTCTTACAACGTTGTTGTATTTCAATAGCAACAGGTTCAATAATATCTTCCGAAGTATCTTTCATGCGAAGCTGTATCCATTTGCATCCGCCTTGCAGAGCTATTTCAGCAGATTGCAGATAATTGTATTTATTGTTAAAATGAGTTATAAATTGTAACATGAACTATTGATTGTTAATTGCAGATTGCAAGGCTTTAAAATCTTTTTTCAAATTATTCAAATCAGAATTTTCTTCGAATGATTTCCATAAACAGCCTAAAACTGCAGCTCCGCCAAATTTATATTGTTTCAGAAGATGAATATTTGAAATATCAATTCCTCCCAATGCAATAACTTTTTGATTAATAATTCCTTGATTTGAGGCATCTTGTAATTCATTTTCAGAAAAATTTGAAAAATATCCATCCTTCGAGATACTATTAAAAATAGGACTCAAAAAGACATATTCGAAATCATCAATGGTCTTTAATTCTTCGAATGAATGGCAAGAACAGCTTAATGACAGTTTTTTATTATTACCAAACGACGGATTGCGACGATTGAGATGTACTCCATTTAATTTATATTTTTCTGTCAATGAAAAATGTTCGTGCAAAACAATGTTGGAATGATATTCTTTTTCAATTTGTTGAAGCAAATCTTCATACTGATTTTCATCCGAATATGGTTTTCTTAAATGTAAAATTTCCAATCCGGATTGAAACAATCTATTCAGTGCTTCGGCCTCATTTTCCAAAAATTGTTCGGATGTAATAACAATCAATTTCATCCTCCGCAAACTGCTTGGATTACAGTGATTTTATTGTTTCCCTGCAAAATAGTTTCTGTCCATTTTGGCTTGGGAATTACTTTTCCCTCAATAGCAATCGCCGTTCCATTCGGCAAAAAGCCTTGCTCTTCAACAAACTCGGACAAAGAAATTCCCGGATTTGTTTTGACTTCTTTATTATTTACAAAAACGTTCATAGTTGTTGGTTATTTGTTGTTTGTTACCCCTGTCCCCTAAAGGGGAACGTAATTCTCCTCATCAGTGCGTTCCCCTTTAGGGGACAGGGGTTTAGGTGCAAAAAAGTGATTTAAAGGGCCATGCCCATGTCCGGTTTTTACGGAGGCTCCTTCGGAGATAGCTTTTGTTATATATTCTTTTGCCATTTCTACCGATTTTTCCAACGAAAAGCTTAATGCTAAATATGCTGCAATTGCCGAAGAAAAAGTACATCCGGTTCCGTGTGTATTTTCACTTTCGATATAACCAGCGGAGAATGATATTGGTTTTTCTCCTTTTATTAAAAGAATATCTGTCATTGTTTTACCTTTCAGATGTCCACCTTTTAGTAAAACTGCTTTACATCCGGATTCTAATAAAATCTTTCCGGATTTTATCATATCTTTTTCATCTTGTATATCGATCCCTGAGAGCAATTCAGCTTCATCAATATTAGGTGTAATTAATGTTACGCGGGAAAATAATTCGGATTTAATAATTGCAATCGTTTTGTCCTCTATTAGCCTATCGCCACTTGTTGCAATCATTACAGGGTCTAATATCACAAAATCCGGTGAGTATTTATCAATTGCCGAAGCTACCACTTTTACAATTTCGGGAGAATGCAACATTCCGATTTTGATTGCATCAATGGTAATATCATCCATGACAGCTTCTACTTGTGCTTGAAGAATATACGGATTAATTGTTTGAATTGCTCTTACTCCTATTGTATTCTGAGCGGTTATAGCCGTAATTGCTGATACACCATATACTCCCAATGCCGAGAAAGTTTTCAAATCAGCTTGAATACCGGCACCTCCGCCACTATCAGAACCCGCAATGGTTAATGCCGTTGGATATCGTTTTGTTTTGTCCATTTGGTTGTTATTGGTTTTTCGTTATTCGTTATAAGTTCGCTATCGCTCACGTTATTGGTTATTGTGTTATTTTTGTATTGAGAAAATAAACAATTAATCAATACAACGCGAAACTAATAACCAATAACATTGAAAGTAATAGCTAATAACTACTTCCAAAAACACATTTGGGAATCAAAAGTTGATTGAGAATCTAAAAACAGAAAAGCGTCTATGAACAAATTCCTACGGCAGCATTACCTGCATCAGGTTCATAGGGTATAATCTCAGCCTGAAAGTAAGGCACCCCCGTTGTGTTTCAAAATGTGGAACAAAGATACAGATTTATTTTGAAAAAGATTGAGAATTAATCCTACTTTAACAGATTAAAAAATAATTCATATCGGTTTCATTATGAATTAATTTCAATCTGTTAAAGTAAAGCTATCACATATTCTCAATTATATTTAACATTTTCACCGTTGCTTTGATTGCAGCTTCGGTTTGGTCAGGGTCGAGGCCGTTTGTTTTGAAATCTTTCCCTTTGAAATTCCATGAAATTGTTGTTTGAACCAACGCATCTGTTTGTCCTCCAGGAGGAATGGTAACAACGTAATCGGTTAAGGTTGGTGTTGGTTTATTCAACGGTTTGTATATTTTCCATAAGGCTTTGGAAAAGGCGTTGTATTGCCCATCGCCAGCGGCTGTTTGTTGATATATCTTTCCGTTTATTTCGATTTTAACCGTTGCTGTCGGACGTAATCCTTTGGTTGCCGTTAAAGCATATCCAAGCATTTTAATTTTAGCATCTTGTAAGTCTTGTTTCAGGATATCGGAAACAATATAAGGTAAATCTTCCTGTGTTACAAGTTGTTTCTTATCGCCTAATTCGATGATTCGTTCGGTAACTATTCGCATTGAGGCATCGTCCAACTCAATTCCTAACGCCTCGAGATTTTTCTGAATGTTGGCTTTCCCGGATGTTTTGCCTAATGCGTATTCACGGGTTCTACCAAAACGTTCGGGCAATAAGTCATTGAAATACAGATTGTTTTTATTGTCTCCGTCTGCATGTACACCGGCACACTGTGTGAAAACATTATTCCCAATAACGGGTTTATTGGCTGGAATACGAATTCCAGAAAAAGATTCCACGATATGGCTCGCCATATTGATGTTTTTCTCATCAATATTTGTTTTTACTTTTAATTGGTCATGCAAAACGGCAACAATACTTGATAAGGGCGCATTTCCTGCCCGCTCACCCAATCCGTTTATTGTTGTGTGAACTCCTTTTACGCCTGCATGCACTGCTGCAAGTACGTTGGCAACCGCCAAGTCATAATCATTATGAGCATGAAAATCGAAATGTATATCGGGATAACGGCTTATCATTTGTTGGCAAAAATTGCTTGTTTGCAATGGCGTTAAAATGCCCAATGTATCGGGCAACATAAAACGACGAACAGGTAATTTACCCAATGTATCCATCATTTGAAATACATATTCGGGCGAATGAATCATGCCATTTGACCAATCTTCCAAATAAAGATTTACCGTAATGCCCATATCCTGTGCATTGGCAATTACATTGGATATGTCTGTGAAATGTTGTTCGGGCGTTTTGCGCAATTGTTGGGTAACATGTTTGTAAGAACCTTTGCATAAAAGGTTTAATACACAACAACCTGCATTACGTATCCAGTTGAGGGATTCTTTTCCATCGACAAAACCAAGTACCTCGACTTTATTGATGTGTCCACGTTTACGAGCCCAATCGGCAATCATCTTTACCGATTCGTATTCTCCTTCAGAAACCCGGGCAGAGGCTATTTCTACCCTGTCTACATTCAGGTCCTCCAACAATAAACTGACAATACTTAATTTTTCTTGCGTGGCGAATGATACTCCCGATGTTTGTTCTCCATCACGCAAGGTTGTATCCATTATTTCGATATACTTGTTCATAAAAGAGTTTTTGAAGTTACAAGTTACAAACTACAAGTTACAGGGGGATTTCAAAATGATTTTATCTTGTAACGTGCAATTTGTAACCTGTAACTAATTATAAACATTGCTTTTCCCAAGCTTCTATTTTGTCTTTGTTACTTAGCAGATAATCAATATCATCGTATCCATTCAGCAAACAATTCTTTTTATATGGATTGATTTCGAATGTTTCCGATTTTTCGGATACATTGTTAGTTATGGTTTGTTTTTCCAAGTTAACAGTTACAGTTGTCTTCGGATCCTTATCAATATCAGCAAACAACTCAGCCAGGAATTTTTCTGAAATAATAACAGGTAATACAAAGTTATTTAGTGCATTATTTCTGAAAATATCGGCAAAGAAACTCGAAACAACGACTTTAAATCCATATCCGGCAATCGCCCAAGCTGCATGTTCGCGGCTACTTCCGCTACCGAAATTTTTTCCGGCAACAAGAATCTCTCCTTTGTAGGTCGGATTATTCAATACGAAACTTGCCAACGGTTTTCCTTCTTTGTCATATCGCCAATCAGCAAAAAGGTTATCTCCGAATCCTTCACGTGTAGTTGCTTTCAAGAAACGTGCCGGAATTATTTGGTCGGTATCCACATTCTCTATCGGAAGCGGAACACAGGTTGATGTTAATGTTTGAAATTTCATATGTTATTTTATTAGCACACGGAATACACGGAAAGCACGGAATATCACTGTAATAGAATTATTTATTTCGTTTTGTCCGGAATATAATCATGTGCAATTATTTATTTGTTAATATTTTTCTGTCATTTGTATAGATTCTTCTTTTCGATTGGGCTTTTTTCCCAAAGTTAAGAAGTAATCCGATTTCAATATCCGATGCCTTTAAATAATTGATCAATTGATATTCATGTTCTTCATACAATTGGTCTACAGCTTTTAACTCCAAAATAACTTTTTTATCTACAACAATATCGGCAAAAAATTGACCTACAATCTTTCCATCGTAATAAACATTAATCGGCTTTTCCGTTTCACAATAAAATCCGACTTCGATTAATTCCATATAAAGCGCATTTTTATAAACTTTCTCCAAAAATCCGAATCCAAGTTTATAATGTACTTTATGAACAACTTCAAAATTTTCTCCGTCAACTCCTCCTCAATCATCATAAAATCGGTATCTCCTTTACAACAATAAAATTCTTACCGTGTTATTCCGTGCTATCCGTGTATTCCGTGTGCAAATTAAATATTACGCGGATCAGTAATTTTGCCGGTAACAGCAGCAGCAGCAGCAACAAGCGGACTTGCCAGCAATGTACGTGCGCCGGGTCCTTGGCGGCCTTCGAAATTCCGGTTGGATGTTGATACCGAGTATTTACCCGCAGGAACTTTATCATCATTCATCGCCAAACAAGCTGAACATCCGGGTTGGCGCAATACAAACCCTGCTTCATTCAATATTTTATCCAATCCTTCGGCTTTGATCTGTTCTTCTACCTGCCATGAACCGGGAACCAACCATGCCGTAACGTTTGCAGCTTTCTTTTTGCCTTTTACAAAATTGGTAAATGCACGGAAATCCTCGATGCGTCCATTTGTACAGCTTCCTAAGAATACATAATCAATTGATTTTCCAAGCATTTTTTCGCCCGGATTGAAACCCATGTATTCCATCGATTTTTGGAAAGAAATACGTCCGGCTTCATCAATGCTTTCCAATGAAGGAATGGTTCCGGTAATTGGCATTCCCATACCCGGATTTGTTCCGTAGGTAATCATCGGTTCGATATCTCCGGCATTGAATGTAATTTCTTTGTCGAATTTTGCATCATCATCCGTTTTCAACGTTTTCCAATAAGCCAGCGCTTTATCCCAATCCTCATTTTTTGGCGCGAACTCACGTCCTTCTACATAAGCGAAAGTGGTTTCATCCGGTGCGATTAATCCGCCACGAGCACCCATTTCGATACTTAAATTACAAAGCGTCATACGGGCTTCCATCGACAAGTTGCGGATTACTTCACCGGCATATTCTACAAAATATCCTGTTGCTCCGCCTGTTGTTAATTTCGAAATCATATAAAGAGCCATATCTTTCGATGTAACAAACGGGTTCAATTTTCCTTCGAAATTAATACGCATTGTCTTAGGACGGCTTTGTAAAATACATTGCGATGCCAATACCATTTCAACTTCACTGGTTCCGATACCGAAAGCAATTGCACCGAAAGCGCCATGCGTAGATGTATGGCTATCACCGCAAACGATAGTCATTCCTGGTTGTGTCAATCCGTTTTCGGGACCTACCACGTGCACAACACCATTCTTTTTATGTCCTAATCCATAAAGAGTTATGCCAAATTCTTCGCAATTTTTAGTTAATGTATCAACCTGAAAACGTGAAATCTGGTCTTTTATCGGTAAATCCTGATTTTCTGTAGGAATGTTATGGTCGGGGGTTGCGGTTGTTTTATCCGGCCGGAAAACTTTCAATCCTCTCTTCCTTAACCCATCGAATGCCTGAGGGCTGGTAACCTCGTGGCACAAGTGACGGTCGATGTATAATTGTGTCGGACCGTTTTCTACCTGTGATACCACATGTGCATCCCAAATTTTGTCAAATAATGTTTTAGCCATAAGTTTAAGAATTTTCTAATGTGCCGATGTGCCAATATGCCAATGAAATGTGCGTTTTACATTGGCACATCGGCATATTGAAAGATTGGCACATTAATTTATTTTACAAATTTATTAATTGCGTCAATATAAGCTTCTACCGAAGCAGCAACGATATCGGTATTTGCAGAAAATCCATAGTAGATGACACCATCGCATTCCACTTGCATGTGAACTTTTCCAACATCATCACTACCTTTTGTAATTGCCTGAATAAGAAATTCCTGTAATGTCATTTGACGACGGATAATTTGCTTCAGTGCTTTAATTGCAGCATCTACAGGCCCATTCCCGGATGCGGCTGCTTCAAATTTTTCACCGGAAATATCCAATCCGATACTTGCAACAGATTTAATTCCCACGCCGGAAGTAACTTGCAGATATTCAAGTTTAATCCGATTATTATCTGTACGTTCTTTTCCGATCAACATCAACACATCATCGTCATTGATATCTTTTTTTCTATCAGCCAATTTCAAGAATTCTTCATAGGCTTTATCCAATTGTTCTTTATCCAAATTTACACCTAATACTTCTAAACGATGTTTCAATGCTGCACGTCCGCTACGGGCAGTTAATACGATTGAATTTTCATCGATTCCCACATCTTTCGGGTCGATAATTTCGTAACTTTCTCGGTTTTTTAACACCCCATCCTGATGTATTCCTGAGGAATGTGCAAATGCATTTCGTCCGACAATCGCCTTATTCGGTTGAACAGGCATGTTCATCAAACTCGAAACCATCCGGCTGATTCCATAAATCTTTTTGGTATTAATATTCGTATCAATTCCAATGTCTTTATGGCTTTTCAAAATCATTGCAATTTCTTCCAACGATGTATTTCCGGCACGTTCGCCAATACCATTGATGGTAACTTCAACCTGACGGGCGCCATTCAATACACCTGAAATTGTGTTGGCAGTTGCCATTCCCAAATCGTTGTGGCAATGTGTGGCAATAATTGCTTTTTCGATTCCTTTTACATTTTCCATCAGATAGTTAATCTTTTGTCCATATTGGTCGGGCAAGCAATATCCGGTAGTATCGGGAATATTTACAACCGTTGCGCCGGCTTTGATTACCGCCTCAACCACACGAGCCAAATATTCATTATCGGAACGGCCGGCATCTTCGGCATAAAATTCAACATCTTCCACATATTTCTTTGCAAATTTTACCGCAGCAACTGCACGTTCGATTACTTCTTCGCGCGTGGAATTAAATTTATGCTTGATATGATAATCGGAAGTTCCGATTCCTGTATGAATCCGCTTATTCTTTGCATATTGCAGCGCTTCAGCGGCAATAGTGATGTCTTTTTCTACAGCACGTGTTAAGGCACAAATCGTAGGCCATGTTACGGCTTTTGAAATTTCTACTACCGAATTGAAATCGCCCGGACTTGATACAGGAAATCCAGCTTCAATTACATCAACACCCAATTCTTCCAATGCTTTTGCCACTTGAATTTTTTCTACGGTATTCAATTGGCATCCGGGAACTTGTTCTCCATCCCGCAAAGTCGTGTCAAAAATAAATAATCTGTCTGACATATTTTTTAGTTATTTGTTATTCGTTGATATTTATCGATATTTGTTGTTTGTTATCTGTTATTAGTTATCTGTTGTTTTATAAATAACAAACAACAAATAACTAAAATAAAAAAACCTTCCTCTTTTTGAGAGAAAGGTTTTTCATATTTTTCATATAACCTTAGACATACGCATACGCCTTTCTCTCTTCTTTCCTTTTGCAGAGAAGAATAATAATTAGGCTGCTAATGAGTATGTAAGATATATTTATCATTTTTTGATCTGTTCTTTTTTCAAAAACTTGTGCAAAGATAAGTCGTTTTTATTTATCTGCAACTAATTTGTAAGATTTTTTGTTGTAAAATTAATAAATGATAAGATTTTGATGGTTTTTATTATAAAATCATAAGATGAAGGCTATATTTGTCTGTTTAAAGGAGTATAACTTTTAAAATTGTATTAAGATTTAAAAATATTTAAAATTATTCACTATAAAACTTTTTTAGAAAAAATAGTTTTCTATATTTGCATCACTCTTAAGGAAAGGCGTTTTTATTCTGGAAACGCTGTGGTAAATTCGATATAAAAGCAAATAAAATAAATAATTATGTCTGCAAAATTTGGAAGTATTTCTCAAATTATTGGTCCGGTTGTGGATGTTTACTATGAAGAAGGTGGAAAAAGTTTGCCTAAGATTCGTGAAGCATTACGTGTAACACATGCTAATGGTAGAGCTGTTATTTTGGAAGTACAACAGCATATTGGTGAAAATACGGTGCGTGGAGTTGCAATGGATTCGACCGATGGTTTACAAAGAGGGATGCCGGTAGAAAATTTGGGTTCACCTATTTCAATGCCTGTAGGAGACGAGGTAAAAGGACGGTTATTAAATGTTATAGGTGAAACAATTGATGGAATGACTCCTTTAAAAGGGAATGCATCTGCCCCGATTCATCGTGACCCTCCAAAATTTGAAGATTTATCTACTTCCAAGGAAGTGCTTTTCACCGGAATTAAAGTAATCGATTTGCTTGCTCCTTATATGAAAGGTGGAAAAATCGGATTATTTGGTGGTGCCGGTGTTGGAAAAACAGTATTGATTATGGAGTTAATCAATAATATCGCCAAAAAACACAATGGATTTTCCGTATTTGCCGGAGTAGGAGAACGAACCCGTGAAGGAAACGACTTGTTGCGCGAGATGATTGAATCAGGAGTTATCCGTTATGGCGAAGAATTTAAAAAAGGAATGGAAAAAGGAGAATGGGACCTTTCCAAAATAGATTATGAAGAATTGGCGAAGTCTCAGGCAACATTGGTTTTCGGACAAATGAATGAGCCTCCGGGAGCACGTTCTTCTGTGGCTTTGTCGGGATTAACGATTGCCGAATCTTTTCGTGATGCCGGTGGTGCTGGAGCTGGACGTGATATTTTGTTTTTTATTGATAATATATTCCGTTTTACACAAGCTGGATCTGAAGTGTCAGCTTTATTAGGGCGTATGCCTTCTGCTGTAGGTTATCAACCTACATTGGCGAGTGAGATGGGTATTATGCAGGAACGGATTACTTCAACGAAGAATGGATCTATTACATCCGTTCAGGCCGTGTACGTTCCCGCCGATGACTTGACTGACCCGGCGCCTGCTACGACTTTCTCTCACTTGGATGCTACGACAGTATTGGACCGTAAAATTTCGGAATTAGGAATCTATCCGGCTGTCGATCCATTGGGTTCTACATCTCGTATTCTTGATCCGAATGTGATTGGTGATGACCATTATAATACAGCTCAGCGTGTTAAACAATTATTGCAACGTTATAAAGAATTGCAGGATATTATTGCAATCTTAGGTATGGAGGAATTATCGGAAGGGGATAAACTGATTGTGAATCGTGCACGTCGTGTACAACGTTTCCTTTCCCAACCGTTCTTCATGGCGGAAGCTTTCTCCGGAACTCCCGGTGTGATGGTATCTATAGAAGATACAATCAAAGGGTTTAATATGATTATGGATGGAGAAGTGGATGATTTGCCCGAACAAGCATTCTTGAATGTAGGAACTATTGAGGATGTGAAAGCTAAAGCTGAGAAATTAACAGGAAATGTGAAATAACTTTTTGAAGCATAATGAAACTCGAAATTATATCTCCTGAAGATACAATATTCTCCGGTGATGTGGAATTAGTTACATTACCCGGGACATTGGGTAGTTTTACGATTCTGCCCGGACATGCGGCTATTATTTCATCTTTGGAAAAAGGAAAATTAGTTTACCGGACAGACGGGAAAGACATTGAAATGAATATAGCCGGAGGCTTTATCGAAGGGAAAAAAGATATGATTACAGTTTGTGTGGATGGAATAGAATAGTATTCGGATGAAAAGGAAGATCGGATTATTAGCAGGATTAATTGTTATTATAAGCATTTTGATTTATGTTTTTATTCACTATTTTTTTCCTGAATTTTATCCTCAATGGTATTGGATAATTCCATTATTTTATCTTCTTAATGTATGTCTATTGTATATGCTATTATCAAAAAAGAAAGAAAATCCTTTCTCAATGTATAGACATGTTATAAGTAAGGTGGTGAAATTGCTTGGAGCCATATTGATAATTATTTTATATCTGATATTTATCAAAACAAATAGTATTAGTTTTGTTTGTATATCTTTTTTCTTTTATATAATGTATACTGTTTTTGAAACAAATATCTTTTTGAGTCAAAATAAGAAAAATAATGAAAATGCTAAAGAATAAAAAAATATCTTTTTGTTTCGGCTTTTTTGTTTTGGCTTTTTTGTTTGTTAATGTCGGACAAATAAAAGCAGAAGAAAAAAAGGAATCTTTTAATCCGAAAGAAATTATTTTTGGGCATATTACAGATGCTTATGAGTGGCATATTCTTACAATTGGAGAGCATCATGTAACGATTCCTCTCCCGATTATTGTAAAAAGTGCTAACAGAGGTTGGTTTTGCTTTTCTTCATCCCGATTGATGCATGGCCATAATGCTGAATATGAAGGTTTCAAAGTATCGGATGGAACAAATTTTCCGGCAGGAAAAGTAATAGAAGTTTTATCTTCCGGCGAAGAAAATAGACCATTGGATTTGTCTTTTACAAAAAATGTATGCTCTATTTTCATAGCAAGTATTTTGTTATTGTCTATATTTCTTACATTAGCAAGAAGTTATAAAAAAGAACCGTTGAAATCCAAAAGAGGCTTCGGTGGAGTATTGGAAATGTTATTCGTATTTGTATATGACGATTTAATAAAACCTTGTGTTGGAAAAGATTACAGAAAATATGCGCCTTATTTGCTTACTGTATTTTTCTTTATATTTTTGAATAATATACTTGGTTTAATTCCTATTTTTCCGGGAGGAGCTAATGTTACAGGAAATATTGCCATTACACTTGTTTTAGCAATGTTGACATTTATCATTACAAATGTATCGGGAACAAAAGAATATTGGAAAGAGATATTTTGGCCGGAAGTTCCAACTTGGCTTAAAGTTCCTGTTCCATTAATGCCGTTAGTTGAAATTATTGGGATATTAACAAAGCCATTTGCCTTGATGATGCGTTTGTTTGCTAATATGTTAGCCGGACACATGGTTGTATTGGTATTGATGAGTTTAATTTTCATTTTTACTGCAATGATGGGAGAAGCGATAGGCGCTGGAGTTTCTGTTATATCAGTCGCTTTCTCAATATTTATGATGTTGATAGACGTTTTGGTATGTTTTATACAAGCATATGTATTTACAATGCTTTCTGCTATCTTTATCGGAATGGCAAGAGTAGAACATCATGTTCATGAAACAAAATAATGTAAGGATAATAAGAAAAACAATTAATTAATTAAAATCAGGATAATATGTTATTAGCAGTATTATTACAAGCGGCTGCAGGAGCAGGAGCAGCTAAATTAGGAGCATGTATTGGTGCAGGAATCACAGTATTGGGTGCTGGGTTAGGAATTGGTCGTATTGGAGGACAAGCTATGGAGTCTATGGCGCGTCAACCTGAAGCTATTGGAGAGTTGCGTAACAACATGATTGTAGCTGCAGCTTTGATTGAAGGAGTTGCGTTCTTTGCTATTATCGTATGCGCACTTGCCTTTTTCTTATAAAAAATTGAATTTATGGAATTGTTCACCCCCGAAGTCGGACTGATATTTTGGATGCTCATTGCTTTTTTACCGGTATTTTTTATATTGGCAAAATTTGCATGGCCTGCCATTATAAAAGGAGTTGAAGAACGTGGACGGTTTATTGATGAGTCAATTAAATCGGCCAAAGAAGCAAATGAAAAGTTGGCAACGGTTAAAGTCGAAGGTGAAGCAATATTAGCAAAGGCTCGTAACGAACAGATGCAAATGTTGGAAGAAACATCCAAATTACGAAATCGGTTGATCGAAGAAGCAAAACAAAAAGCTCAGATTGAAGCTGATAAGGTAATGGATGCAACTCGCGTAGCTATTCAGAAAGAAAAAGATAATGCTATGCAGGATATTAGATCTCAGGTTGCATTACTTTCGGTTGATATTGCGGAAAAAATTCTTCGTCAAAAAATTAATACAACTTCTGAGCAAAAAAATATGGTTGATCGTTTGTTGGATGAAGTGAATTTAACCGGAAGGAACTAATCCTAAATTAGGAATATTCAAAAAAAGAAAGAATGGAAACCGGAAAAGTTTCGATGCGGTATGCGAAAGCACTTTTGCAATATGCTTTGGAAAAGAAGCAGGAGGATTCTTTGTATAAAGAAATGAAGGCTTTGATTGCAAACTTTACTGCCGAACCTGACTTGTTGCGTGTTATTGATAATCCTACAGTATCAGGAGCAGATAAACGAAAATTGTTGACAACTGCAGCCGGAATAAATACGTGTGATGTTTTTCAATCTTTTCTTCAATTGCTATCCAAAAACAGGCGTGAGATTTATGTTTTGAGCATTGCATTGCAGTACCAACGAATGTATCGCGACCATAAAGGGATGGTATTGGGTAAATTGATTTCGGCGCAAAAGATTCCTTCTGAAATGATCGATAAATTAAAAAAAATCATAAGTAAAAAAGGAGATACAGAAGTTGATTTCTCAACAACAATAGATTCTTCGCTTATTGGTGGTTTTATTTTAGATATTGAATCTACTCGGTTAGATGCAAGTATATCAAATCAATTGAGGCTTGTGAAGAAAGAATTGGTTGATGAAAATAAGCAACTTATTTGATTGAGTTACTGATACTTTATTTATTGACATATTTGTCATAAAATAAGATATAGTAAATTGTAAAATAGTAAATTACAAAAAAATATGCCAGATATTAAAGCAAGCGAAGTTTCGGAA
The DNA here is from genome assembly GCA_031553395.1 of Bacteroidales bacterium. Classification (GTDB taxonomy): domain Bacteria; phylum Bacteroidota; class Bacteroidia; order Bacteroidales; family WRGA01; genus WRGA01. The sequence goes on from JAVBLR010000012.1 coordinate 40,014, forward strand.
ATTCTGAAAATGCAGCTTGAAGGAATTGACACCCGTGTTAAATTTGAAGAAATAGGAACTGTTCTTCAAGTGAGTGATGGTGTTGCTCATATTTATGGTTTAACAAATGTGGAAGCCGGGGAGTTGCTCGAATTTGACAACGGGGTTATAGCTGTGGCAATGAACCTCGAAGAAGATAATGTCGGAGCGGTATTGTTGGGTTCTACTGATTTGATAGAAGAAGGTGATACTGTAAAACGTACTAAACGTATTACTTCCATTATGGCCGGAGAAGGCTTGTTGGGTAGGGTTATTACTCCATTGGGAGAACCAATTGACGGGCAAGGCGAGATCAAAGGTGAATTGTATGAAATGCCTTTGGAGCGAAAAGCTCCGGGAGTTATTTTTCGCCAACCGGTAAATGAGCCTTTGCAAACAGGGATTAAATCCATTGATGCAATGATTCCTATCGGCCGTGGACAACGGGAGTTGATTATTGGTGACCGCCAATCCGGAAAAACAGCAATTGCCATTGATACAATTATTAATCAACGGGATAATTTTTTGGCAGGTAATCCTGTTTATTGTATTTATGTCGCCATTGGACAAAAAGGTTCGACTATTGCCAATATTGTAAATACATTGCAGGAAAAAGGAGCGTTGGATTATACCATTATCGTTTCGGCTACAGCATCTGATCCTGCTGCAATGCAATTTTATGCACCTTTTGCCGGTGCTGCAATAGGTGAATATTTTCGCGATACAGGCCGTCATGCTTTGGTTGTTTATGATGACTTATCTAAACAAGCTGTAGCCTATCGTGAACTTTCGTTGATATTACGCCGTCCTTCTGGTCGTGAAGCATATCCGGGCGATATTTTTTACCTCCATTCACGTTTATTGGAAAGAGCTGCTAAAATTATTAATAATCAGAATGTAATGGAGCAAATGAATGATTTGCCCGATAGTATTCGTCCAATGATAAAATGTGGAGGCTCGTTAACTGCACTTCCAATTATTGAAACACAAGCAGGAGACGTTTCTGCGTATATTCCGACGAATGTTATTTCAATTACAGATGGACAGATTTTCCTTGAAACGAATTTGTTTAATGCGGGTATTCGTCCAGCAATTAACGTAGGTATTTCTGTTTCCCGTGTAGGAGGAAATGCGCAGGTAAAAGCCATGAAAAAGGTTGCCGGAACATTAAAAATGGATCAGGCTCAATATCGTGAATTGGAAGCTTTTACCAAGTTCGGAGGTGATATGGACGCTGTTACCAAAATGACATTGGATAAAGGAAAAAAGAATTCTGAATTATTGATTCAACCACAATATCATCCGATGCCTGTTGAAAAACAGATTGCTATCATCTATTGCGGAACGCAAGGATTACTTATAAATGTTCCAACCGAAAAAGTGCGTGATTTTGAAAAAGCATTTCTGGATATTATCCAACTGAAATATCAGAAAGAAGTTCTTGATAAATTAAAATCAGGAATTTTGGATGATGAGGTTGCTGAATTAATTAAACAGACTGCACAAGAAGTAGCAAAAGACTTTAAATAATTAACAATTAATGATTAGCAATTAATAGTTGTGGGACTTGAAGTTACTGTAACTGTTAATTGTTAATTGTCAATTATCAATTGAATTATGGCTTCACTTAAGGAAGTAAAAGGAAGAATAGCTTCGGTAAAATCTACCCAGAAGATTACCAGTGCAATGAAAATGGTTGCATCGGCTAAACTAAGGAAAGCTCAGGGACAAATAGAGAAATTCAGACCATATCAGAAACGTTTGAATGAAATATTGAATGATTTTCTGGCTTCTGAAACTGAATTCACATCTCCCTTTACCGAAATGAGGGAAGTAAAATCAGTGGCAATTGTTATTTTTTCCTCTAATTCAAGTTTATGCGGCGCTTTCAATGCGAATATAATTAAGTTGTTTGAAAAAGAATTATCCGCTTATCAACACTTACCTAAGGAAAATGTGTTTATCTACCCTATTGGGAAAAAGATCTATGATGCTATTGTAAAAATGGATTTGCATCCTGAGGGTGAATATGCAACATTGGTTGATAAACCTAATTTTGAAGATGCAAAGGCCATAATGGATAAATTAATGGCTGATTTTTTGGAAAAAAAGGTCGATAGGGTAAAATTAGTTTATAATCATTTTAAATCTACTGCTACTCAGCAACTTATTTGTGAGCAAGTTTTACCTATTGTTTTCTTCAGTCCAAAAAAAGATACAGTCAAACTTGCTACTGATTATATTGTAGAACCTGATAAGCCTAGTGTTATTAATGCTCTGTTACCAAAATCTTTACGGAGTAAAATCTATGCTTCCTTATTAGATTCTGTTGCAGCAGAACATGCGGCTCGTACTGTTGCCATGCAAATTGCTACGGACAATGCTTCCGATTTATTGGACGAACTTACTATTCAATATAATAAAACCCGCCAACAAACAATTACCAGCGAATTATTGGATATTATCGGAGGTTCTGAAGCTTTGAAATAAAGAAAAGTAAAAAAATAATATTAAAAAGTACAGAATATAAAGAGTTTACAACTACTACTTGTTACTTTTTACCTCTTACCTTTTACTTTTATTGAAATATTTTGCGAAAAAATGCAGAGAACTGTTGCTAATTCAAAATATAGTCTCTATATTTGCACCCGCAAAACAGAAAGGTATCTTTCTAAATGGCCCATTCGTCTATCGGTTAGGACGCAAGATTTTCATTCTTGAAAGAGGGGTTCGACTCCCCTATGGGCTACTATTTAATAATATTTGAATTTAATAAAGGGATTAGTCGAAATGGCAAATCATCAATCATCAGTAAAAAGAATACGTCAATCTTCAACAAAGAGATTGCACAATAGGTATTATGCTAAAACAGCAAGGAACGCTGTTCGTAAATTGCGTGCAACATCAGATAAAACTGAAGCTTCTGCTTTATTGCCGAAAATCAGTTCTATGTTGGATAAATTAGCAAAGAAAAATATTATACATAAAAACAAAGCTTCGAACTTAAAATCGAAATTGGCTCTTCATATAAATAAATGCCAATAATCCTTTAGATTGAAGTTTTAGAGATATTAGAAGGCCGGATATTAATTTATTCGGCTTTTGTTTCTTATAGCTATAATAAATATAATTTGAACATCAATAATAGCTTTAGCCATGTCAGACGATAAAAAGATTATTTTTTCAATGGTGGGGGTAAGTAAAACTTTTCCTCCTCATAAACAAGTTCTGAAAGATATTTATCTTTCTTTTTTCTATGGTGCAAAGATTGGGATTATAGGGTTGAACGGTTCCGGAAAATCAACGTTGCTTAAGATTATTGCAGGAATTGAAAAATCATATCAAGGAGAGGTCGTATTTTCTCCCGGATATTCAGTTGGATATTTGGAACAAGAACCGCAATTAGATGATACAAAGACTGTCAAGGAAATTGTGCAGGAAGGTGTTCAAAACATCATTGATATTCTCAAAGAATACGAAGACGTAAATCTTAAATTCGGAGATCCTGATGTGTTGGAAGATCCTGATAAAATGGATGCATTGATTAATCGTCAAGCAGAATTGCAGGATAAAATCGATGCTACTGATGCATGGAATCTGGATAATAAACTGGAACGAGCTATGGATGCCTTACGTTGTCCGCCGGAAGATCAATTAATAAAGCATCTTTCAGGAGGGGAACGTCGCCGTGTTGCTCTTTGCCGTTTATTGTTGCAACAGCCTGATATTTTGTTGCTTGATGAGCCTACGAACCATTTGGATGCTGAATCTATTGATTGGTTGGAGCAACATTTGAATCAATATCCGGGAACAGTTATTGCGATTACGCACGACCGTTACTTCTTAGACCATGTTGCCGGTTGGATTCTTGAATTAGACCGTGGTGAAGGAATTCCCTGGAAAGGAAATTACACCTCTTGGTTAGAGCAAAAAACGAAGCGGATGGAACAAGAGGAAAAGCAGGTAAGTAAACGCAGGAAAACATTGGAGCGGGAATTGGATTGGGTAAGGATGGCACCTAAAGCTCGTCAGGCTAAAGGAAAAGCCCGATTAAATTCTTACGATAAATTATTGAACGAAGATCAAAAAGAAAGAGAAGAAAAATTAGAAATATTTATTCCAAATGGTCCGCGCTTAGGAAATAAGGTAATTGAATCAATCGGCGTATCCAAAGCATTTGGCGATAAATTATTGTTTGATGATCTTAACTTCATGCTTCCTCCGAATGGCATTGTAGGAATTATAGGTCCGAATGGAGCCGGAAAAACTACATTATTCCGATTGATTATGGAATTGGAAAAGGTAGATAAAGGAACTTTTGAGGTTGGAGAAACGGTAAAAATCGGGTATGTTGACCAATCACATGCTTCTATTGATCCGCAGAAAACGGTTTATCAGGTTGTTTCGGGAGAGGCTGAATTTATCAAAGTTGCAGGCCGTGAAATTAATGCAAGGGCTTATTTGTCTCGTTTTAATTTTACCGGAGCCGATCAGGAAAAACTATGCGGAGTTCTTTCCGGAGGGGAAAGAAATCGATTACATTTGGCTTTGACATTAAAAGAGGAAGCCAATGTTTTACTCCTTGATGAGCCGACCAATGATATCGACGTAAATACACTTCGGGCATTGGAAGAAGGACTGGATAATTTTGCCGGTTGTGCTGTTGTTATCTCTCACGACCGTTGGTTTTTAGATCGTATTTGTACACATATCCTTGCATTTGAAGGTGATTCTGAAGTGTTTTTCTTTGAGGGTTCTTATTCTGATTATGAAGAGAACAAGAAAAAACGCTTGGGAAATGTTGAGCCTAAAAGAGTAAGATATAGAAAATTAATAGCAGATTAATTATTGAAATATATTTGAAGATTTTTTCTTCATAAGTAAAAAGGTAATAATGCCAAAACCATTTGGCATTATTACCTTTTTTATGGATTATAATTCTTTCCTAAGCCGAGCAACCGGGATATTTAATTGTTCCCGGTATTTAGTTACTGTTCGCCGTGCAATTATATAACCTTTTTCGTTCAAAATTTCGGTTAACTTATCATCGGCTAATGGTTTCTGTTTATCTTCATTTTGAATGCATTCCGATAAAATCTTTTTTATTTCCCGTGAAGAAATTTCTTCTCCATCCTCTGTTTGCATTGATTCTGAGAAAAAATATTTCAACGGAAAAATTCCAAAATTTGTTTGTACATACTTACTATTGCTTACCCGGGATATTGTAGAAATATCATATCCTGTTCTTTCAGAGATATCTTTCAGTATCATTGGTTTTAAAGACGATTCATCTCCATCTTTAAAGAAATCTTCCTGATAATTGACAATAGCATTCATTACCGACAAAAGTGTTGTTTGCCGTTGTTTTAATGCATCAATAAACCATTTGGCCGAATCTAATTTTTGCTTGACAAAGAGTACGGCATCCTTTCTTTCCCGCGTTTGGTTTTCTTTATTTGAAGAATAATCTTGAATTAAAGCCGAGAATTCAGGATTGATTTTTAATTCGGGAACATTGCGACCATTTAAACTTACAAACAATTCCCCATCATTTTGCTCTACAATAAAATCCGGAATAATAACTTCTCTACGGTTTTCCAATGGTGTGCTGAATGCATTCCCTGGTTTAGGATTAAGCATTGTTATTTCATGGATTACAGCTTTAAGCTCATCTTCATTCAGGTTAAGTTCTTTGGCAATTTTTTCGTAATGTTTGTGGGCAAATTCATCAAAATAGTTTTCTATTATTTTAATGGCAGATGTTATTTCAGGCGTTTCCTCTTTCTTTTTAAGTTGTATAAGTAAGCATTCCTGCAATGATGTGGCTCCTACACCTATTGGCTCAAAATCCTGAATTACTTTCAAAATATCCTCTAATTCCGACTCGGAAACATCAATATTTACCTGAAAAATCAAATCATCGGAAATAGAATGTAAATCGCGGCGAAGGTATCCCTCGTCATCAATATTTCCAATGATGTATTCTGCGATAGTATGTTGTTTATCAGATAAATTGCGAAGTCCAAGCTGCTCTATCAACGATTCATGAAATGACATTCCTGCAGAAAAAGGTATATCTTCTTTTTTTTCTCCGGACTGATTATTGGATTCTAATTTGTAAGGAGGAATATCATCTTCATTGCTATAATCTCCCAATGATAGATCAATATCCGTTTCATCAGCATTTTCCGTATCCATCGATTCTTCCGAAATCTCAAGTGCCGGATTTTCCTCAATCTCCTGTTTTACACGCTCTTCAAGTTCCAAAGTTGTCGATTCCAACAATTTGATAATTTGTATTTGTTGTGGCGATAATTTTTGTTGTAATTTTTGTTGTAAACTTAATCTTTGCATAAAAGAGAATATTTATAAAAAGACAAATTTAACGGATTATCTGTTAAAAAATGAATTTTGTTTGTTAATCTTAAAGTACAGTTTCCCTGTATTTGCAAAATAATGTAGAACTTGCAATTTTGTTGCCTTTTGGGTTTTGGAAAATAATTTTAGATGATTACATTTGCGCTGGAAAATCATAAATAAAGTAATATGTTAAAACAAATTTTATCAATTTCAGGCAAACCCGGGTTGTACAAACTAATATCTCAAAGCAAAGCGGCATTAATTGTAGAGGCTTTATCTGATGGAAAAAAACTTCCAGTCCACTCAAGCGATAAAGTCGTTTCTTTGGGAGATATTTCCATGTTTACTCAAGAAGGAGAAAAACCTCTTTGGGAAGTATTAAATGCATTAAAGGCGAAAGAAAATAATGGAAAATGTTCTGTTGATGCAAAAGCTAAACCCGACGAATTGAAAAAATTATTGGAAGAAATACTGCCTGATTTTGATAGGGAAAAGGTATATCCTTCAGATATCAAAAAGCTAATTTCATGGTATAATATACTAATTGGTGCAGAAATTACTGATTTTGAACCGAAAAAAGAAGAAGAAAAAAAGGAAGAATAACCATTTAGGAATTCCTTATTAGATAAAAAGCGAAACAAGTAAATTTGTAATGATTTACTTGTTTCGCTTTTTCTTTTTTTGGATCGATAATTGCCTGATTATTGGGCAAAAAAAAGGTTGTCATCCCGACAACCAATCTTCTGTTAACCTTAAATCTAATACTATGAAAAAATCACTGTACAAAAATAGTATGCTTTTAATTACGCAACAAATTTATATGGCTAAGAATTGTTAAAATAAACGCTTGATTAAGTTAAAATATTTAATTTATTATCTTATATGTTTCTATACTGGATAATAATAAGAGTATGTAAGGTAAAATAACGTAAAAGTTAATAATTACTTAACATTAATAATCAGTAATTTAAATAAATATCTTTTTAATATAGTTGAACAAACCTGACAAATTGTCTGTTATATAAATTGGCAAAGATTTTGTCAATTTATTACTCGTTGTTAATTTCTTATTATTAATATAACACAAACAACGAATAACCAAAAAAGAAAGGAGAGTTTATATATGAATCTAAACAATTTCACAATTAAATCCCAGGAGGCTGTTCAAAAGGCTATTAATCTTACTCAGAGCAATGGTCAACAAGCGATTGAACCAGCACATTTACTTAAAGGCGTAATGCTCGAAGGTGAGGATGTTGTTAATTTTTTATTTCAAAAATTAGGTGTAAACACACAAAATATAGTAGCTGTACTTGATAAGCAAATCAGCTCATTTCCAAAAGTTTCGGGAGCAGAACCTTATTTGAGCCGGGAATCAAATGCTGTCTTGCAAAAAGCAATTGATTATTCGTCTAAAATGGGCGATTCTTTCGTTTCGTTGGAGCATATTTTATTGGCATTGCTTACCGAGAAAAGTGATGTTTCGACTTTGTTAAAAGATGCCGGAATTACTGAAAAAGAATTACAAGCTGCAATCGATGATTTACGCAAAGGAGCAAAAGTGAATTCAGCGTCGGCGGAAGAAACTTACAATTCTCTTAATAAATATGCTATTAATCTGAATGAAAGGGCTCGTTCGGGAAAATTAGACCCTGTGATCGGGCGGGATGATGAAATTCGTCGTGTTTTGCAAATTCTGAGCCGGAGAACAAAAAATAACCCGATCTTGATTGGAGAACCCGGTGTTGGTAAAACTGCGATTGCAGAAGGATTAGCACATCGGATTGTTCGTGGTGATGTACCTGAAAATCTGAAATCCAAACAAATTTTTTCGTTGGATATGGGAGCCTTAATTGCCGGCGCTAAATATAAAGGTGAGTTTGAAGAACGATTGAAATCGGTTGTGAATGAGGTTATTCAATCAGATGGAGAAATTGTACTTTTTATTGATGAAATTCATACATTGGTTGGCGCCGGAAAAAGCGATGGAGCCATGGATGCAGCAAATATTCTGAAACCGGCATTGGCACGGGGAGAACTGCGTTCTATCGGTGCAACCACATTAGATGAATATCAAAAGTATTTTGAGAAAGACAAAGCATTGGAACGTCGTTTCCAAACGGTTATGGTGGATGAGCCGGATGAACTCAGTGCAATTTCCATTCTTCGCGGATTGAAGGAACGATACGAAAATCACCATAAAGTACGGATTAAGGATGATGCAATTATTGCTGCCGTGCAATTGTCGCAACGATATATTACCGACCGTTTTTTGCCTGATAAGGCTATTGACTTGATTGATGAGGCTGCGGCAAAATTACGTTTGGAGGTGGATTCTGTTCCTCAGGAATTGGATGATATCAGCCGCCGTATCAAACAGTTGGAGATTGAACGGGAAGCTATCAAACGGGAAAATGACCATTCGAAGTTGGAATTATTAAACAAGCAAATTGCTGATTTAAAGGAGGAAGAGACTTCGTATCATGCAAAATGGCAGGCCGAAAAGGAGATTGTAAATAAAATCCAACAAAATAAAGTCGAACTCGAAAATTTACGTTTCGAAGCAGATAAAGCCGAACGGGAAGGAAATTATGGACTAGTTGCCGAAATTCGTTACGGAAAAATAAAAGCCAAAGAAGAAGAAAATCAAAAATACGAATCGGAACTGCAGGACTTGCAATCTTCCGGCAAGGCAATGATTAAGGAAGAAGTTGATTCGGAAGATATTGCCGATATTGTTTCCCGTTGGACAGGCATTCCTGTCAACAGAATGTTGCAAACCGAAAAAGAAAAATTATTAAATTTGGAGGACGAATTGCACAAACGGGTTGTAGGACAGGATGAAGCGATAGAGGCTGTTGCAAATGCTGTTCGCCGTAGCCGTAGCGGATTGCAGGACCCAAAACGCCCGATTGGGTCGTTTATCTTTTTGGGAACGACCGGCGTGGGGAAAACCGAATTGGCAAAGGCATTGGCAGAGGTCTTGTTCGATGACGAAAATATGATGACACGGATTGATATGAGCGAATATCAGGAAAAATTTAGTGTTACGCGTTTGATTGGTTCGCCTCCGGGATATGTCGGTTATGAAGAAGGCGGACAATTAACCGAAGCGATTCGCCGAAAACCATATTCTGTTGTTTTATTCGATGAAATCGAGAAAGCACATCCCGATACTTTCAATGTATTGTTGCAAGTGCTGGATGATGGCCGTTTAACGGATAATAAAGGTCGTGTGGTAAATTTCAAAAATACGATTATTATTATGACTTCTAATATGGGTTCGCCACTTATCCGGGAAAATTTCGAAAAAATCAATAAATCGAATAAGGAAGAAATCGTTGAAAAAACCAAAAGCCAAGTACTTGAATTGCTGAAACAAACTATTCGTCCCGAATTCCTGAACCGTATTGATGAAATCATAATGTTCAGTCCATTGGATGAAAAGGAAATCAAGCAAATTGTGGAAATCCAATTGAATAGTATTAAGAAGATACTTGAAGGAAGTGGAATTATACTTAACTTTACCAACGATGCATTGAATTTTATTTCGGAAGAAGGTTATGATCCCGAATTTGGCGCTCGTCCGGTTAAACGTGTTATTCAAAAATATATTCTGAACGAATTATCCAAAGAAATTATCAGTGAGAAAATTGATAAATCGAAACCGATCGTTGTGGATTATTTTGGAGAAGGATTGGTTTTCAGGAATTAATCGAACAAGATTTAGATCATATTTCTGAACGCTAAGTTGCAAAGGCACAAAGTCGCAAAGACAATATAATTTTAGCGCCTTAGCGGTATTGTGTTTTTGTGTTCAAAAAAATACTTAAATAAGATTATGAATAAAATAAAGTTGTTTTTTTCTGTTAGTTGTATTCTTTCAATCTTGTTGATTGTTGGATGTAAATCGCAAACTATTGCAAATAATAATATGAATTTGGATGGTACCACATGGAATGTTATTGCAATCAACGATAGTATTCTGCCCGAAACTCTAAAAATCCCTTTTATTTCTTTTGATTTGAAAAACAATCGAATATCCGGAAATACAGGTTGCAACGGGATGAATGCTGCTGTTGAGATACAACCGAATTCAAATAAAATTGCCTTATCTGAAGCCATTTCTACACGAATGGCCTGCATCAATATGAATGTAGAAAGGGATTTTTTGGAAAACTTGCAAAAAGCAACTTATTTTAGCATAAATAATGATATACTTGTTTTATCAGATGATACTCATCCAAAATTAATTACATTCAAATTGAGAAAGTAATATTTTACAAGAAAAAATGGATAATGCCCTAATATTGGGTGCTATCCATTTTCTTATGCAAATAAATTCAATGAACTTTTCTATGGCTCTTGAATCCATACTGTTTGATTCTCACCTCCATTCCATACTAAAATAGATTTCATTTTTGATGATCGAGGATATTTATTCTTTGATAATTTGCTAAAATCTGCAACAGCAAAAGAGACTACCGCATAATTCACAAGCCTTTTATCTTTTGTAAATACAAGAACACAATGAGAATCAAAACTTGACAAACTCTCTACTATTTGCCTACACTCATCAGACATTATTACTCCTTCCTCTTTAAGCATCCTTGGATCATATGGTTTCTGTATATACATCAAATCCCAATTATCCTTTTCATTAAGTGATACTAAATCAAACAGTTCATTTGAACGTAGTTCCTTTAACTTATTATCAATAACTATTTCCTTAAAAGGATAATTTAGATATAATAAAAACGCACTTATTCCTAAAATCAATAAAGTCAAAAAAAGTAATATCATTTTCGTTTTTGCAATCATGGTTTTATTTTAATTGTATCTATTCCCAAGTTTCTCCCGACGGATGAAACCATTCTGACTTTCCTATCAATACGCCATTTTTGTAGTGTTGCTTGCAAAAAAGGACTCCGTTTGGATACCAAATTTTCCGTTCTCCGTGAAGTAGTCCGTTTACATACGTTTCTTCAATTTCTTTTTGTTCGTTTGAATAAAACTCCTCACGTTTCTCGTTTACATACTGAGGTATCGGATGCTGGTATAATTCTCTCAATCGGTGCAATTCAAAAAGTCCGGTATTACCTCTCCAATTTCTTAATCCATCTGATTTTTTATATCTTTTGTTTCTGTCACATCCAATAATGGAGATTTTACCATCAATGGTTTTGCCAAACAAAATCCATTCCTCATCTTTTGATATGCCAATATCAACATTTGACCATATATCATTTGAGGATATCGAATAATCTAAAATTTGATTTATACTGTCCCCTTTAAACAATTCTATGATTTCTATGATGTGTGATTTGTATTCTTCTTCCAATGAATATATGCATTCTGGTGTATCTACTATTTTTACATGCGCAATAAAGTCATAATCTTCCAATTGTGAAAAACTATCAATCTCAAGTTTACTTGAATTCCAACAGGATGCTTTCGTTTCCGGGATAAGAAAAAGTATCCCTGCAATTATTAAAATTATTGTAAAAAATCGATTCATCTGTCAATCGTCTTCGTTTTATGTGTTATTGAATATTGGATTACTCCGGCTTGCAAAAACAAATGCTTACAATATCTTCAATATTTATCTTTTCTTTACCGGCCGGAGGCCTGCTTTTAATCCGACAAAGCGAAGACGCTTTGCCCGAACGCGCATTTTTAGTTTTTACACGCTATGCTCAACAGGGGTTTGCAATTATCACCTTCCTTATCGCGTTAAAAAGAACATCAATTTTAATGTATGTTTCATACCCTTTAGATTATTCATAATGAAATACTTGCCAAAAATAATCTTGTTTCGGCAAGTATTTGGTTGTTACTACCACTCCATCTAAGCATTTTTTTATTAATATTTCCAATCGATATGGAAAACGCCATCTTCAAACCTTATATTCTGCGGCTTTGTTGAATTGCGGAGTTTTGCTTGTTTTTGAGCAAATTCACTATCTGGAGGATAACAAACTTCGACTTTTGCTATATGCATATCTTTAAAATAGTTCAAAATATTGTCATAATTATTGGAGAACAATAACTTTTCAGCTTCTAGGGAATATTTGACTCTTTCTTCCCAATAAATTTTGATGGCATATGGTTTATTTAATGTTTTATCCTTATTGCATAAGTTGTCAACTACTGACCATTCATAAAAGCATACACGTAATCCTCCTGTGCTTGATTTTCTATCAGCTATATGTGGAATAATGCATTTAGGGGATATTTGTAAATCTTGAATAATAATTCCCATATTTTTACCTTTGTATTGGTCAGCCCTGTCTATAAAATTATAATTAATAAATGCCGTTGTGTCATTTTGAAATTCAGCCAATTTTTTATAGGGCAGTTCATTTTGAGCATTGAGCTGTATATAAAACATGCTCAGCAAAATAGCAATGATAATCTTTTTCATATCTTATTCACAAATATTTAGATAGGTTTGTAATTATCACCTTCCTTATTAGGTTAAAAAATATCATTTTAATGTAGTTTCATACTCTCTAGATTATTCATAATAAAATACTTGCCGAAAATAATCTTGTTTCGGCAAGTATTTGGTTGTTACTACTACTCCATCTAAGCATTTTTTTATTAATATTTCCAATCGATATGGAAAACGCCATCTTCAAACCTTATATTCTGCGGCTTTGTTGAGCTGCGGAGTTTGGCTTGGTTTTGAGCAAATTCACTATCCGGAGGATAACAAACTTCGACTTTTTTTATACGCATATCTTTAAAATAATTCAATATATTGTCATAATTATTGGAGTAAATTGTTTTTCCTACTTCAGGAGTATATTTGACTTTTTCTTCTAAAAAAGTTTTAACAGCATATGGCTTATTTAATGTCTTATTGTTTGTAAATAAATCATCAATTATTGGCCACTCAAAGAAACATAAATATAGACCTTTGATATTTGAGCTTCTATCTGTGTCGGAAAATATGTATTTAACCTGTAATTGCATATTCTCTATAACATCATGCATTGTCTCTCCTTTATATTGATTTGCCCTGTCTATAAAATTATAATTAATAAATGCTGTCGTGTCATTTTTAAATTCAGACAATTTTTTATAGGGCAGTTCATTTTGAGCATTAAGCTGTATATAATACATGCTCAGCAAAATAGCAATGATAATCTTTTTCATATTCTCGTATTTAATCGGAAGTGAGAAATACACCTCTAGCTTATAAATATCCTATTTCTCTTAAACCTAATTCCCAATAAGATTATTATATGTTTTCTTTTTATCCTTTCTAAAGGATATGTCTTAGGGAAACAGAGTGTAAAAGTCAATCCGCGAGTTTTAAACAGACCCTATTTATCAAAAGTGAATATAATAAGAAATGTACCAACATTTTTTGTTGATACATTTCTCTACTTTATATTTACTGAAGGAATGCCTTAAGAATAAAATAAAAAGCATTGGTAGAAAAATAAAGAAGGGATAAGAAGCATAAAATAACAATTGATAAAACTACTCTTATAAGCCACTCTTTTTTAGGATAGATATAGACCAAAATACTTTTTATGATGAATATAACAACAAAAAATATAATAAGAAAGAATTGAAAAGCGAATGATTCTCTACAAAATTCATACTTTTCCAATATACCAATTATTAAGTACCCTGTCAATACACAAATAAAGATACTGAGTATTACATTCAATCCTTTTTTAACGTACAATATCAAGCATTGGGCATCCATTATGATCAAAATATTCTTCAATTACTACGATTTATAGGAATAAACTCATACACAATAATATTAAACTAATTATGAGTCCATTTGGCTTTTTATTCCGACTCATTGAATATAATAAGTTGCCAATAAATGTTCCTGTAATGATTATTACAATTAAAGAAGTTGAAATATTGGCAGATTCTCTTATTTTTACAGTATAGCTTCTTATCCATTCGAAGAAATATATAATTTCCGGAACAAATAAAGTTAAGAACAAAATAACTGCAATAAATAATAACATACACAGGTCTTGAGTAAAAGATATTTCTCTTTTATTCAAGATACTATATATTGATACAAATAACCCTTTAATCGAAAGTAGAAAAAGCATCAAAAACATGTGCGCTTTTGGAAGAATAAATATAGAAACGGGTAGCAATATGTAGATAATCAATATTGCTATTATCTTTTTCATTAGCATTGAATTTTGATGAAGATACATTACAACTTTTTTAATTTGTTTAAATCAAGTATTCTACAAGAGTATGTTGTAATTATTTTAAAATCTCAATGAGTTAATCGGAAGTTGTCAAAAACCAATCACTTCTGATTAATTTCGACAACTTCCAATTAACTTATTGCAATTAAGCAACATGCTTGAATTGTTAATAATTTATGTTTTTTACACTTTTATTTTAATAAGTATAACTACCAAGAAAACATCCTCCCTCTGAAGAATAATATTCTACTCTATTTACAGTACCCGGAACGTCGAGTGTAGTTGAGGTGGTTCTAATCTCATAGATCTTATCCATATTTGAAATAGCAATTTCATGATGAACTTCTCCGTAAAATTCTGCAAGGTTAGACTGTCCTGTTATAAATATTGCATCCAAGCATCCAGCAAGTATTGTTGCTATATTAGGAAGCCTTAATACTTCTGCAACCCGCCCTACGCCCCATTGAGAAATAGGAGCAAGAAGACCACCAAAACCATAAGTACTATACGAATTATGCGTTCCTCTTAAGTTGTTAATCGTTGTCAATGCTTCATTGCGAGTATAGACACTCTTTGTTGTCATTTCATTATAAGAGAAACTATTATATGAACCTGTTTCAATGTTATCCCAATTTGTACAACGCCTATTCCTATATATTTGATTTGAGGCACAACCACAATCTTCATTTGTACTTCTCAATCCTTCGCTATCCGATAGGAGTTGTCTTATTGCCTCACACTCTGCACAATTTCCATTTTTGCAATCATCTTCTGGCTTTGGGTCTGGGTCTGGATCTACATTCCGGCATTCTCCATTACAACTGAGTTGTCCGCACCAATAACATCCCCAATCATCAGGGTCATCTTGATCATCGGGTTCTTCATACCACCAATCATCATAATCCCTTCTCCACCAATCATCGTCCAGTCCCCAATCATAGGGATCGTCTGGTGTAACTTCAATTTCGGGTAATGTATAACCATCCTGGTTATTACCGGTAATATCATATCCATATACAGAGCAAAATACGAATAACCCGGTTAGTAAAAATACGTATTTTATTATCGTTTCTGTTTTCATAATCTTTTATTTTACGATTTATTTAACAATTTTTACCGATTGGTTTACCGATTTCCCTACTAATTTCAACAAATATGCTCCAACAGGTATTTCTGTTGTTGGAATAGTATAGTGTTGCCTTCCATTGCCAAATTCTTCCAATCCACTGGTATAGATGCGCTTCCCTGTCATATCGTAAATAGCAAAACGAACATTTTGGGCTTCTGCCAGCTCAAATTCCACATTAATACGATCGTTAAACGGATTGGGATATACTGATAAGGAAGTTGTCTGAATATTTTTTACAGATGAAGGATTGTTTACCCGTTTTAATACTACATAACTGGGTGCAATATATTCCCGGGTTACATCGCAATAGAAACTTACGTTCCCGCTCAGGTATTCTTCTCCGTCTTTAAACTCCCGCTTAAATTTTCCACTACGCATTTCTATCGGCCGTTCGCTTGCGTGCAATACAATATTATCAAAACGCCACTCTTCGTTATCCATAGTTGCCGAAATAGCCACCGAAGCTGTGTCCGACTCTGTCCACACTCCCTCAATATTTCCGTTTATTGCCTGGAGTGATACCTGTAATTGGGTTTCGTCTTCAATTTCTTCGCCCGACCAGTCGTAGGTAATGATTTTGCCTTCCCATATACCTTCGATTTTATTGTCGTTTACAGTATTGGTTACCTGAGGGTATATTAATGGAACAAGGGCATTAATTGGTTCTTCCGTTGTTGAGCGTAGTCTTACTTTCTTTTGTTCGAAATTTTCGGATTTATTTCGCACCATCAGGTCAATTGCCCGGTTAGCTCCCAGGTCTGCTGCTTTTGCAAACCAATATTTTCCTTGTTCAACACTTCGTTCCACTCCGCGCCCCTGAAAATAGCACAATCCCAAAAAATACATGCAACTTGCATCTCCCTTGTGTGCTCCTTGTTCGAAATATTTCACGGCATCTTTGTAGCT
Source organism: Bacteroidales bacterium (assembly GCA_031553395.1). GTDB lineage: Bacteria > Bacteroidota > Bacteroidia > Bacteroidales > WRGA01 > WRGA01. The sequence goes on from JAVBLR010000012.1 coordinate 56,625, forward strand.
TTGTTTTTTACCTATGCCTTTATAACTGGCATAGCCAATTTGGTAATCAATACCATCACAGCCCATTTCACTTGCTTTTTCGAAATACGCTGTAGCTTTGGTAAAATCTTGTTCTACATAATGCCCGAATTTGTACATTAGGGCGAGATTGTAATATGCTTTGGCATAACCCTGTTCTGCGGCCAATGAAAAATACGCGAAAGCTTTTTCATCGTTTTGTTTTGTCCCTAACCCATGTTTGAGCATCATCCCAAGTGCATTACTCGCCTCTGCATCACCGGTTATGGATAATTGCAGAAATATTTTAGCGGCTGTATTATAATCCAATGTAGTTTTGTAGCCATTCAACTTACAATATCCGTAATTTATGGCTTTATCCCTGTCGGGCAAATTGCTAACAGAGCCTTTCTGTGCCTGTATGTTGCTAAAGCCGATACATACGCATAGGAGAAGAAAAAATATTTTTCTCTGTACTATTTGTGTTTTCATTGTTTTCATCTTTTATGAATAAATAAAATTACCATTTGTAGCCATTTTGGTAAAGCACACCTTCCCGTTTTGCTTTTTGAAATGCATTGGCTGTTCTCAAACACTGCGGTTCATATTTTTTGATTTGCGATATGTTTTCCTTCAGTTTTTCATTGTCATACTTTTCCCGGGTATAAACAACCTTTTCCAGCATATAATATTCAAATATCTGGGTGGAAAACTGCTGCAATTCTGCTTCAGTGTATTTTCCCGAATCTCTGAGCATTTTTAATTTTCCTGCGGTCTTATCCGTAATTTCATCATGAGTAGTAACCCGGACGTATTCCTCCATCTGCTTTTCCGAAAGCAAGGATTGAAACTGCTTGTTGTATATTTCCTTAGCCTCACGGATAGAGGCGGATGCCATGATCTTGTTGTCCACATTCAACAATATGGAATCGATTGCTTCATAATAAATCTGAACAAACGCAGTAAGCATGGCTTCCTGAGTAGTGTCAATCTCTACCATCTTTTTTACTTCGGCAACACGGCGTGTAACATCCGTTTGCTGTGCCATTACTGTGTATCCGGAAAAGAAAACAAGCGCATAGATAAGCGCATAAGTACGTTTTTTCATGTCGATAAATATTAAAATTAATAAATTAAGTTATACTAATTATTTTATAATTGATAGTATTAAAGTATATAACAATAGCTATTATATGCATTATTTTATTTGTGAATATTGCATATATACTATAGTTTATATAGTACGATTTGTAATGATATATAATGCTAAAAGTATTAAATAAATACTTTAATGAAAAACTATTACACTCGTGAAAATAAAGTGTAATGTTCTAATTTAAAGGATAATAATTAAAGAGAGAAATATAAGAAAAATAAATAATAAATAAGTGAGAAATGGAATGTGTATTAAAATAATAAATAATTATAATATAATTAATACTTTGCAAGTATAAAAATATTAATTTAATAAATGGATGTAATATTGTTTTAATTAACTAAGTTTAACGATCATTGATTTGCTTAATAGTTTTATAGTATGTTTAAAAATTAATAGAAATAAAGGCAGTAATTATTCAAAAAAAATAATTTTTAGAATTATGATAAACCATTAAAAATATAAACTGAGTGAAAAAATATTCAAATCGGTATCTTCATGGGTTTGCCATAACAATTTTTTTGAATTCTTTCATTTTAGAAAAAAACGATATATCTTTGAAGGATTCAAAAAAAACTCATTTTCATCTTTCAAAAGTTATGTGGACATTTTCCCAAATCACAACATTTATCAATCAGGAAGAGGCTAAAATAACATCAGTCCGGAAAGCTCCGGAGAAACTGTATGAGCCTATTCATTACATCCTGTCATTGGGAGGAAAAAAAGTAAGGCCGGCATTGGCTTTATTGGCGTATAATTTATTCTCGGAAGATTTGAACGAAATTATCAAACCGGCTTTGGGTATCGAAATTTTCCATAATTTTACATTAATGCATGATGATTTGATGGATAAAGCCGAAATGCGCCGGGGTAAACCTGTTGTTCATAAAAAATGGGATGATAATACGGCAATACTCTCGGGAGATGAAATGCTTATTTTGGCTTATCAATATGTTGCAGCATGCAAACCGGAAGTATTGCCCGAGATATTACATCTTTTTTCGACTACTGCCACTGAAGTTTGCGAAGGTCAGCAATACGATATGGAGTTTGAAAACAGGAATGATGTTTCTGAAAATGAATATCTTGAAATGATTCGCCTGAAAACAGCCGTTTTATTGGGATGTTCGTTGAAAATGGGAGCCATTATAGGAAAATCAACGGATGAAGATGCACAAAATTTGTATGACTTCGGAATCAATATCGGATTGGCTTTTCAGTTGATGGATGATTTGTTGGATGTGTATGGAGATACCGCTTCTTTTGGGAAAAATATCGGTGGAGACATTGTTTGCAATAAAAAAACATTCATGTTGATTAAGGCATTGGAAAATGCAGACAGTTCGCAAAAAAAGTGCCTGCAACATTGGATTTCATTGTCGGAGTTTAATAAAGATGAAAAAATAAAAAGTATTACAGAAATATACAATCAATTGAATATTAAGGATATTTGTGAGGAAAAAATGAATTCCTACTATAATGATGCAATTCATAATCTGAATAAAGTAAATGTTGAAAAACAACGTAAAAATGAATTACTATTATTAGCTCAGAATTTGATGAATAGACAATCGTAAATAAAATAGTAAACAAGTTGACAAGTTAACGAGTAGACAAGTTAAATATGCAGTGTCCAAAACTCGTTTACTGGTCTATTTGTTTACTGGTCAACTAAAATACTATTATGCCATATAGAAGATTACCCAATACTGATGATGCAAGGATTCGTTCTTTAAAAGCCGCTGTAAATAAAGGTTATGCCGAAAGTCCGCATGATTTAACTATCTCTTTCCACATGTTAGGAGAAGCTCGCTCTATTTTGGATACATTTGAGGCTGCCCAACGAAATTATAAGCAGGACTTATCAAAACAGGCAAAAGAAAACAAAAAATACCAATCGTTGGTAAAAGTAGCACAACTATATATTTCTCATTTTATTCAGGTTGTGAATCTTTGTGTTATTCGCAGTGAAATCAAAAAGGAGTATAAAACATTTTACGGATTGAATCCGGATAACTTTTCTGTACCTGAAATGACTTCGGAAAACGCAGTTATGGATTGGGGGCAAAAAGTAATTGATGGAGAGCAAGAACGTATTTCCAATGGTGGAATTCCTATTTATACGCCAACTATAGCTAAAGTAAGCGTTCATTATGAGGTTTTTAAAGAAGCTTGTTTGTTTCAAAAAAGATTAAAAGACCGGACCGCCGATAGCCTACACAAACTTGCCGATCTCAGAACGCAGGTTGATGCCATTATTTTGAATATATGGAATCAGATTGAAGCAAAGTATGCCGATTTACCATTGCCGGAACGCTTGGACAAATGCAAGGAGTTTGGTGTAATTTACTATTTGAGAAAAAACGAGAAAGAAGAAAATCTTCAGAACGTTGAAGAAGAACAATCATAAGATTGTATTATGATTGATACACATGCTCATCTTTTTTTGGATGATTATACCAATGATTTGCAAGAAGTAATTTCATTGTCACAATCAACGGGAATTACTAGAATCCTGATGCCGAATGTTGATACATCTACCATCGATGCTTTACATAAAACCGAAAGTGACTACAAAAACTTTTGTTATGCAATGATGGGAATACATCCTACAAGCATCAAAAGTAATTATGTAGATGAATTGAAGGTTGCAGAAACTTGGTTAAAACAACGGAGTTATTGTGCTATCGGGGAAATCGGAATTGATTTGTATTGGGACAAAACTTTCCTGAAAGAACAAATTATTGCTTTTGAGGAACAATTGCATTGGGCAAAGTCCATGAATTTGCCGGTTGCCATTCACACAAGGGAATCTTTTCCGTATGTATTGGAAAGTATTTATAAAGTAGGATTGGAGGGATTGAAAGGTGTTTTCCACAGTTTTGGAGGAACTCGTGAAGAGGCTGCTGAAATTATGAAACTGACAAACTTTAAAATGGGAATAAATGGCGTTGTTACTTTCAAAAAATCAATATTAAAGGATACACTTCTATCAGTTCCGTTGGATTTTATTGTATTGGAAACCGACTCTCCCTATTTAAGTCCTGTTCCCTATCGTGGAAAAAGAAATCAACCTGCATATTTAGTTGAAATAGTGAATGAATTATCTACTATTTATGGAAAATCAAGCGATTTTATTATGAATCAAACAACTAAAAATGCAAATCAATTGTTTAATTTTTAGAAGCATAAAATACATTTAAGTACATAAGTACATGGCAAAAATTACTTTATACTAAATGAAATTGCTTATTTACCCCTGTCCCCTAAAGGGGAATGCACTGATATAGGGATTTCCGTTCCCCTTTAGGGGACAGGGGTAAGGAAAAATAATCTAAACTAATTTCGACCACACTCATACATTTATATGCACGTAAATTCATTTAAAATATCACTTATCGTTGCTCTTTCCATTTTAGCTACAACAATTTCAGGATGTAAAAAAGTACAAAATGAAAATAATCCCGTTCAGGAAGAACCAGCGAAGGAGGCGAAAATAAACGAACTTTTTTTCGATCAATGGAATGATAGTTATTTATTGGATAATGACAGCACCATTCAACGAATAGATGAAAGTGTAGTTTCGACCGATTCCATTATTACAAATGGAGAAATAATGCAGGGTTGTTATATCATGTTGAATGCACAAAAGAAAATCGTGAAAATCAGTTCGGCTACCGAATCGGAAAGTGGAGATACCGGAATTTTTCTCGATGCTTATTTTGATAATGGCAAGCTCGTTTTTATTGATTATCTGATAGATATTATTCCCGAACCCGAAATGTCTTATTTTATAAAATCGGCAGTGAAGGATGATCAATTTGTTCCGGAGAAATTTGAGGGAAAAACTCGTGTCGATTTTGGAAATAGTGTCGATTTACCTGCCGAAAAAGCCTCTACCGAATGTATTCTCGAAGCATTGGTTTTATATGAACAAATGAAAGAAAAGTTTGAAAAAAAATAAAAATCAAGTTACGGGTTACAAGTTACAGAGCAAGGCTATTATCATCAACACCTCACTCCATAACTCTTAACTCTTAACTTTTAACTCTTAACTCATCATGGAAGTTCCTCAACGATTATCGGCTTTGCGCCAACTAATGAAAAGGGAAAATATAGATGCATGTATTATTCCTTCTTCCGATCCTCATCTAAGCGAGTATATTGCGTCTCATTGGAAAATCCGTGAATGGATTTCGGGTTTTACCGGTTCTGCCGGAACAGTTGTTGTTACAGCGACAAAAGCCGGTTTATGGACAGATTCCCGCTATTTTCTGCAAGCTGGAGGAGAATTATTTGCTTCCGGAATTAAGTTATTCAAAGCCGGATTACCTGAAACTCCAAGCATAACAGATTGGTTGGGCGAAGAACTGAAAGAAAAAAAACAACTTGGATTTGAAGGAAATATGTTTTCTTTTTCCGAAGCCGAACGGATTATTCAAACAATGAATAAAAAGGGGATTATTGTAAATACTCAATTTGATCCTTTCTCTGAAATTTGGGAAGACAGACCAAGTTTGCCCGATAATCCGTTGATTGTTTATTCTGAAGAATATTCCGGAAAATCATCTGAAAAGAAAATAGCCGAAGTAAAAGAAAAGTTAATAAAAGCAGATGCCAATTGCATTTTATTGACAGCATTGGACGAAATAGCCTGGACTTTCAATTTGAGAGGTTCTGATGTAACAGCCAATCCGGTTGCTATTGCTTATGGTTTTATTTCAGATAAAGAATCCCGCATATTTGTATCTTCGAATAAATTGACGGATGAAGTTCGTTCTTACCTGAATTCGCAACATATTCAAATTTCAGAATATGATGACATTAAGCTTTATTTATCTAAATTAGAGGAAAATACTCATATTTTAGTTGATAAAAATAAGGTGAATGCTGCTTTGTTTGAATCAATTCCGAATCATTGCAAAATAGTATTTGAATCTTCGCCTGTAACATTGCTTAAGAGTATAAAAAATCAAACAGAAATTGATGGCTTTCATAATGCAATGGTAAAGGATGGAGTTGCTTTGATTCACTTTTTCCGCTGGTTGGAAAATGCAATCGGTACGGAAAAAGTAACTGAAATCGATATTGCAAAAAGGTTAATTGATTTTCGAAGCGAACAAGATTTATATGTCGGGGAAAGTTTTGCTACTATTGCCGGATTCGGGGAGCATGGGGCAATTGTGCATTACAGTGCCAATGAAGAAACCAATTTGGAAATAAAACCGGAGGGTTTTTTATTAATAGACAGCGGCGCTCAATATTTTGACGGAACTACAGATATTACCCGTACTATTTCGTTGGGAAATTTATCTCCTCAGCAGAAAAAAGATTTTACATTGGTTTTGAAAGGGCATATTGCGATTGCAACCTGTTGTTTTCCGCAAGGTACAAGGGGAGCACAGATTGATGTATTGGCAAGAAAAGCGTTGTGGGATAATGGATTAAATTATCTTCATGGAACGGGACATGGTATCGGACATTTTTTGAATGTGCATGAAGGCCCGCAAAATATTCGCATGGAAGAAAATCCGACACAACTTGTTCCCGGAATGGTTATTTCCAATGAACCGGGAGTTTATCGTACAGGAGAATATGGTATCCGTTCGGAAAATCTTGTTTTGGTAAAAGAATACCAGGAAACTGACTTTGGTAAATTCTACAATTTTGAGACACTTACATATTTCCCTTTTGATACGAAAGCGATTGACAAAACATTGTTGACAAATGATGAAATCAATTGGTTAAATACGTATCATCAATTAGTTTATGAAAAGCTAAGTCTGTATTTATCCGAGGAAGAAAAAAGCTGGCTGAAGGAAAAAATACTTGAAATTTAATATAAAACACTTAATCTATTATACATATCATGAAAAAATTCAAGTTTTTAATCTTGTTTGGTTTATTTGGAACTATTCTTGTTTTTGGACAAAATAAATTGCCTGTTTATTTAGATGAAAATCAATCCATTGAACAACGTGTCGAAGATGCTCTATCCCGGATGACATTGGAGGAAAAAGTAAAGATGTGTCATGCTCAATCCAAATTCAGTTCGGCTGGAGTGCCACGTTTGGGAATTCCCGAAAATTGGATGACAGATGGCCCTCACGGCATTCGTCCTGAAGTATTGTGGGATAAATGGACTCAAGCCGGATGGACAAATGATTCTTGTATTGCATTTCCGGCGCTTACTTGTTTGGCTGCTACTTGGAATCCCGAAATGGCGGCATTATATGGAAAAGTAATTGGGGAAGAAGCTCGTTACCGGAATAAGAATGTATTGTTGGGTCCCGGCATAAATATTTATCGTACACCTTTAAACGGACGGAATTTCGAATATATGGGAGAAGATCCATATCTCGCATCACGCATGGTTGTTCCTTATATACAAAATGTGCAAAAAAATGGTGTTGCTGCTTGTGTAAAACATTTCGCATTAAATAATCAGGAGGTCGATCGACATACGGTAGAAGTACATGTAAGCGATCGCGCATTGTATGAAATTTATCTTCCTGCATTTAAAGCTGCCGTACAAGAAGGAAAAGCGTGGAGTATAATGGGCGCTTATAATAAATATAAAGGTCAATGGTGTTGCCAAAATCAGTATTTATTAAAAGATATTCTTCGGGATGAATGGAAATTTGATGGTGTTGTTGTTTCCGATTGGGGCGGTGTAAATAACACAAAAGAAGCTATATATAATGGCTTGGATATGGAATTCGGAACAGGAACAAACGGAATGAATACCAATACGAACGATCCATACAGCAATTATTATTTGGCAACTCCTTTCTTGAATTTATTGAAATCGGGAAACGTTAATGAAGAAGAGGTAAATAAAAAGGTACGGAATATTCTTCGGTTGGTATTTCGCACTAATATGAATTCAAAACGTCCATGGGGTTCTTTTGGAACGGAAGAACATGCATTGGCCGGACGAAAAATTGCTCAGGAAGGAATTGTTTTGTTGCAGAATAAAAATAATATTTTGCCTATTGATCTTACTAAAACAAAGAAGATTGCTGTAATCGGAGAAAATGCAATTAAATTTATGACGGTGGGAGGCGGTAGTTCTTCTCTTAAAGCCAAATACGAGATATCTCCATTGGATGGAATCAAAGAACGTGTCGGAAATCAGGCTGAAGTTGTATATGCAAGAGGATATGTGGGAGATGTAATTGCAAAACAGGACGGAATGATACGGCAAGATATTACGGACAAAAGATTACCTGATGAATTAATCACCGAAGCTTGTAATGCAGCTAAAGATGCTGATATTGTATTGTTTATCGGTGGATTGAATAAAAGCAAATACCAGGATTGTGAGGGAAATGACCGCAAAGAGTTGGGATTATCTTATGGACAAGATAAAGTGATAAGCGAATTGACAAAAGTAAATAAGAATGTAGTCGTAATTCTTGTTTCGGGAAATGCTGTTTCAATGCCTTGGGTAAATGAAGTTTCGGGGATTGTACAAGCTTGGTATAATGGCACTGAAGCTGGAAATGCCATTGCATCAATTTTGATGGGAGATGTAAATCCTTCGGGTAAATTGCCTTTTACTTTTCCTGTAAAACTGGAAGATGTCGGAGCGCATGCAGTAGGAATGTATCCTGGAGATAGCATAAGTGGCGAAAAATACAATGAAGATATTTATGTGGGTTATCGCTGGATAGACAAACAAAAAATTAAACCGCTGTTTGCTTTCGGACATGGCTTGAGCTATACGACTTTTACTTATGGAAAGGCTTCTGTTGATAAGAAGCAATTGGCAGTTGGTGAGATAATAACGCTTACTGTTCCTGTAAAAAATGCTGGAAGTCGTGAAGGTGCAGAAGTAGTTCAGTTATATATTAATGATGTAAAATCATCGCTTCCACGACCGATTAAAGAACTGAAGGCTTTTCAAAAAATAAACTTGAAATCCGGCGAAGAAAAGAGTATTACATTCACTATCAATGCGGATATGCTACAATATTTCGATGATAAAAAACACGATTGGGTAGCCGAGCCGGGTGATTTCAATGTCCTTATTGGAAGTTCTTCTTCGGATATTCGTTCGACAGTGGGTTTCTCGTTGAAATAAATTTAGTGTTTAAAGTATAAAAAGATAGTTTAAAATTGCTCCTGAAATTACAATTAAGCAATTAACTATAATGTAAAATCTGCTGCTTAACTTTTTGTCTCGAAAAAGGTAGGATATTCATATTTTGGTTGGTTAAATGCAACACAAAATCCTAACTTGGTTTGGAAATCTTTAAACCAAACTCTATATAAATTCTTAAAACACTCCCCTCTCCTAAATTTCTCCCTTTGGGGAAAATTTAGGAGAGGTTTTTTAATTTAAAAATATTAACCAAATAAAACTAAACAAAACCAAACTAGGCTCTCTCTTCATACTTTCCAATAAATCCACTTTTTTCATATCAATCCATGTAATTTATTCATATTAATCAGCTTGTTCTCAAGACAGTATTAACTGCGTGAGAATGTGGTATTTTGTAATATTTTTTTCTTCTCTCAAAATATCAGAGGTATAAATACTTTAACATAAATTCTTTTTTTTTTTTTTTTGTTACATTTTTTTAACATATCTTCGCCTCCCAAATAAAGATATTGCCATACTTATCTAACAGAGTATGGTAATTCATTCATTCACTTAAATAGTGCCATGCGCCGGGTACAATAAACTTTTGTCTTTATGCTTTTTTATTGGGAGAATAAGAAATACATAAAGCCGGTGCATCAGGCATTTTATAAAGTAGAATGATTTTGAATGAATAATAAAAGAATGAATAATAAATGAGTGAAACTACAATTGGAGTAGGATCATGGGGAAGTAGCAGACCTGCTTCCCCAGTGTGCAGCTATGATTTAGAATGGCTTAGGCGTTTCATGTTATTTTTATGGTAAAATATATGCGAGTGCTTACACTGTTTTGGCTCATGCCCTTTTGTGTATATTATTCACTAAATTATATGATTAATTGTTGAATGTATAATAAAAATGACAGTATGAAATGTTCATGAGAAAAACTCACATCAATCGTAATGATTATATTGGACATTCCATCTGGCCTTAATGTGAAAAATAAAAAATAAACAGATGAAAAAGAAACTATTACCTTTCCTATTATGTATGCTTGTTGGCGTATTGTTAACGTTAAATTTGAAAGCGCAGGAGTATGATAATAATGAGTTAGGAAATCTTCGAATTTTTTTAATTCAGAAATCCAATGCACCGGAAATTAACAATATGCCTTATAATTATTATGCCTTAATCAAAAAAACAGAAGGAAACTCTCTATATGATGGTTATTTCAATGATTTAAAATCGGATGAAAATTGGAAATCGACAGTCGAAAATCCGAATCCGGCATGGGTTGTATCAATAAAAGATTATATAACGTTTTCGGCCTCCTCTCCCAAAAAAATCACTGCGATAAACTGGATTAATTCTGGAACTTATCCTGTTAGTGGTCTTGCCGGAAAATTTGATTTGAGTGCTTGCACAAAACTCCAAACTTTTACTTTCCAACAAATAGCAAATAATGTAACTGAAATTATAATTGATGGGAGTAGCTTAACCGGAGTTGTGGATGTGTTGGGAAATAGTGGTAGTTATTCAAAATTAGAGAACTTCGAAATATTAAATGTTCCTAAAATAGATGGTATTAGTTATCTCGATATTCCAAGGTTGGAATGTAGGTATAATAAGTTGAAATTTAATAAAATGCCTCAGGTACAAGTTTTTAATGGTCTTACTAATCTATATAATTGTTCTTCTCAAGCTGATTCTATCAATAATGCAGGAAATGAAATCGATTCTCCTATTAATCTTAATAGAGACTATTATAATGATGATTTAGTGTTTGATTCTTTTTATACCGGAACGAAATATGAGTGGAAGAAAGAATCGGATAATACACCAATTCTTATGCCCGGAAATTACACAACTGATGACAAAGGGAATTTTACATTTACAAATGAAAGCTTAGTTGGCGAAGAAATTTACTGTGAAATGACTAATCCTTTCTTTGGGATTCCGGAAGATGGAGGTGCTGCTTATCTAATATTGAGATATCGTACCAAATTGTTGGCTAAAGGTACTAATACATCTATTTCTACCCAAGATAAAGATACTGATTATATATCCGGTTATTTCACTAAGGACGTTTTGTGCATAAAAAACACCGGAATAAAATTGCAGGCTATTGCTGTGTTTAACCTATCCGGAAAGCAACTGTATTTTGACCATTGTAATGACAATGAAGTTTCTATTAATACATCAGGATGGGAAAAAGGAATTTATATTGTAAAGGCAATTACAGCAAATAGGTCATCTATTTGTAAAGTTACAAAGTAAATGATGGAGTAACCCTAATAATGTAGATGTTCTTTTTTTAATGAAAGTGTGTCAAAAATCTGTTATTCACTTTTAAAAGTTGAATGTTTTAAATTAAACTCAAACAGATTCTGAAAAATCATCTTAAAACCATTTTGGCACACTTTTTTGATTTGAATTGAATGATAATAAATGAATAACTATGAGTAAAACAATTAAACGAACACTTATTTGCAGGATTTGTTTTCTGTTTTTTCTTTTCCTACCATGCAGTAGCTCTATCTCTTTTGCCGCTCCTTTGGTAATGCCAACAACAGAAACATCCATTACTTCAGATAAAGAGATATATGAAACCCTTGAGCAGTCTTCTAAAAGCAACAGTGTATTTGATAAGAAAAGCATCTTCGAAGATGATGAATCATCTTTTTTTGAAAAAACAGATGATGATAAATTGAATGCTCCTCCCACTTTTCCTGATGATGGAGAATACAATCCCGGAGGACAAGTTAATCCTGCCTTAGCATTAAATAATGAGTCTTCTTTTTTGCTATTTCTCTTTTTAGTTTATATGGTTGGAAGGTTTATATTTCTCAATCAAAAAAACAGGAAGTCTAAAATATATAAATAATTTGACTATCAATTGTTTATTTGAAAAATAGAAAGTGAAGTTCTGTTATTTTGCCTGAATCAGATGTGTGGAGTTGATTTTTTATAATTTGAACAAATGTGATAATTTAATTAAAATCAGCAATATAACGCCATTTGCAGGAATAATCACGGATAGTCATTAAATAAAAACATACTTAATTAATTAGAAATATATGAAAAAATTAAGATCATATATTACAGGAATTTGTTTATTCCTGTTGTTTATAGGATTTATTCAGGCGTCATATGGACAAACCATTACACCTGCAACTAATCCTGTACCGGTTGTTCCTAATGGGAAGAGCCTCGAATTTAAAGTAACGGTATCACCCGGAGGTATTTATGCAAATGCGTATTTAGCCGTAACAGCTCCTACCGATTGGGTTATAACCGGTACTTCCCCTGCCGGAGTTATTACAAATGGAGGTAAAAATGCCAAAATAACCTTTGCTTCCATATCTTCTGATACCGAGGTTTCTGTTTTTATGAAACCGGGTTGTATTGTAGATGATGCTTCAGTTATTTATGCTGCATCGTATGAATTTTTTAATGCAGGGAACCAACAGCTTGCAGCTGCTACTACCCAAAATATTTCGAATGTAAAATATCCGGTATTGGTTTTTACCGCACCGGCTGATACATTAATAAAACGAGGAACACCCTCTTACCGTGAATGGAAAATCCAGCAAAACGAGCAGGATGCATATATTTCAGGAGGAGATTTAACGATATCTGCAAGTATTGCTAATGGTAAAATAACAGGTTCTTATGGGCTCAATGAAGTTATTACTTCTAAGATCATAGCAGTAGAAATGCTAACCAACACCGGTTGGCAAACAATTAGTGCTACAGTAGCCGCAGATCAGAAAAGTTATACCTATACCTTCACTGCTGCGGATTATCAAAAAATAGGGAATGGCGATAGCTATATTACAAAAGATGAGGTAATTCGTGTAAGGGAAAAAGTGATATTGGAATACTGTTTTGCAAATGAAAATACAACCGTTACAATCCAGCCTAAAATTACGTATAACCTTACACATGTTTGTCCGAAAACCAAACTCAACAGTGGGCAAAGTATGGTAAACTTTAATACCGCATCCGTTTACACAACTCCTTATGCTACTTTAGTTTCTAAAACAGATCCGGTAAATCCGGGAAGTGGCGGCAAAATAGTTATCAAACTACAAAACAGCAATGATGTATACTTTGAAAATATAAGACTAGATTTATCCAGTGTATCAGATGGATGGGAGATCCTAAAATCAGGAGCTTCCGCTTATTTCTCGGATGCCTTAGGGAACAAAGATAATTCAGCTCCGGCTGTAACAATAAACCCAACATATTTTACAATAAATTTTAATAGTACTACTCCATACAAGGGATTAGTCAGTATGAATGGAGATAACATCTGCAACGATTTAGTAAAATCATCTGATCCCATTTATTTGGTTATAGAGTGGACACAGCTTACGTTTCCCAACTTTGCAAATGGTGGGCTTTGTAATGGTAAGTACGAGACGTTTGCAAGTAGTTTACGGAATCTTTATAATGCTAGTGTTTCAATTTCGGCATCAGCCAATAAATATCCCGGTTGTTCTTCAGGGTCGTTTACTAACACTGTACCGATGTACGTTTCTGATAACTTAGGGTTTAAATTACCCCAACCGTCTCTTGCAAATTCAAACTTGGAGTTTGACCCGAATACCGGTACAGGAACCCAAACTACAATGACAGTTTTAGATTCACCTAATTATACATATCTTCCAAATCAAACTGTTTTCAATAATTCTACAACTACACATGTGGTTGAGATTATATTGCCTATAGGGTTGAAATATGCTCCTGCAAATGGTGTAAAAATAAACAATGTTGCAGTTGTTGCAGCTGATATTTCATACAATGCAGATACCCGGACACTTAGTTTCTATAACCGGAATAACGCATCCATTACATCTAATCTTTCATACTCCTATACAATAGAAGCTGACAAAATGTGTGGAAGAAATGATAATCTGTTTAAAATAAGCCATATAATTGGGTGGACTGGTTATCCGACCTCTTATACGTATTGCTGTTACCAAAGTAATATAAATTATAGGGTAAATTATAAAGAAGATGTTCATAACTGCCAATTTATAGAAATAACAAGCCCACGATTGGAACGTGCAACATTTGGATTTAAAAGTGAAGATATGTCGCAAGGAAGATATACCTCACTTGAAGAAGCCCGTAGTGCCGGAGTCAATTTGCAAATGGCAGGGCCTAATGACAATGTGGAGTTTGAGTTTACAGCACAAATAAAATCAGGTTATGTACAGACTCCGGGAGCTCCGTTTAACATGATGTTTTATTATATAAATCCAACATCTACTGTTTACTATTACTATAATATAAATAATCCTTGTTTTGCCAAAGGAACAGCTGTTCTACAATACCAAAAACAGGGGGATAGCAACTGGAGTAGTCCTATTCCGGTAGCATCCAATGATATTGTTTCTGCAGCTGAAGCAGGTAGGCTTGGATTGCAAGTAAATGTTGCCCCATACCTTCAAGCGGCAAATGTGCCTTTATCGGAAGGAACAAAAATAAAGATTGTATTTTATACACAGGTATTACAAGCTCCACGAGTGCCAAAGCCGGCATCGATGAACCTTTTCTTTAAAGTAGATGATACAGTTCATGGTTCTGTTGATCCTGATGATATACCCTGTGATGTTCCTGATCATGATTATTGTGATGGCTCGTACTCCAATCCGGTAGATTTTAAATTATTTGATGATAGGTTAACTTATCTTAATTCTGTACCGGCAGCAGATGTTCCTTCATCCCTTATTTTTTATCAAAATGGTGGTACAACCGGTGTAAATAAAGCGCTTATAGCAAAATATAGTATGTATAATAATGGAACCACAACCGGAACCGCAGAAATATATCCTTTTGAATTCCGACCCAATGGTATAGTTTCCCAACTTACATGGTATGATTATAACATAGATGTTATTGATAAGATTTATGATAGCGAAGGACGTGTTTTTGTTGAAGGATTAGACTATACAATTACTTATGACGGTTCTGGCCGTACAATTGTTATCTTTAAATCCGGATTTAATGCTTATTCCGGTGAATATTATAACTCCAAAGATGACTTTACGAAAGGAGAATTGGGTGAGCATTCTTACTATATTTTTGCTGATATACGGAATCTATGTGTTGGAACAATGTCCAATTACTTTAACAACATAAGCGGTATAAACTTTCCTACATCTGAAAAAATGGAGGCATCATCTCCATCAGGATCTGCATGGTCAGTACCCCCTTATGCTACAAAATATAATTGGACTATAAGTACTTCTGTAAATCCTTCTTCTGCTTCTTCCCAAGCATTGTCAAATGGGACTTTTTCCTGGCCACTACGCTTAACCAATAATTCTTATTGGGCATATACAGCAAATGGAGCCAATTACAATCTACCCAACACCTATTTATTTATAGAATTAAAAGCAGGTGCCAACTTAAATGATTTGAAGCTATACAGGATAAGGGGAGGTGTTGAAACAGAGGTATCTGCTTCTTGGATTCCTTACACCAGTGGTAACACAGGCGTTACATCTGCCTACTGGATAAAAATAGGCGACATAGCCGGAAATGATGTCGATTATTTGAGTGCGACAAGCAGTAAGGTCGATTTTATATTAAAGGCAAAAAGCGATTGCAGTACATCGGGAACCATAAGTTTCGCAGCTAAATTTGGGGTTAATTCAACCGATTATCCCACCGATCCATGGTCAGGATTTGTATCATACGGAGGATGTTCAAGAGACATTGCAACAACTCAATTACAAGGAATATTGTCCAACACAATGCTAGATATTTCAGGTACAGTCATAGAGCACCCGACCGGAACAGGAGGTAAATACATATTGTGTGAAGATGCAACATTCGATGTTGCTTATGTAAATAACTATGCCAATTCTACTGTCGGAGGCTTACATTTAAAAATTTACCGTGGATCTAAAACAGCTCTAATATTATCAAATCCAGACACTAAACTTTATTATACCCAAAATGCAGTAAGAGTGCCGTATAATAGCTCTACATGGAGCATTGATGATTCGAATGAAGATTTTATACTCATCACATTACCGGCTACAACAAAATTAAATGGAATGGGTACTGCCGGAGATAGGCTTGTTCTTTCGTTCGACTTGGCTCTTTCCTGTGATTTCCTTTTTGGAACACCTATTTATATGGATGTATGGGGAATAAATTCATGTGGAGAAACAGGCAGTCTTAAAAATATTGCAACAGATGATATACACGTGGAAGGATTTGATGATTCCTCTTTTGGTGTACAACTAAACCAATTTAAAATAAAAGGACAATCCCCTGTAAGTGACAGTTTTGTTTTTTCGTATACACAAGATGCGGACAAAATACTAAGGTTTACAGGTACTTTTGATGTTCCAACAGGCGTTCAAGTATCAAGTGCCTCGGCATACATTACCGTTCCTAGTAATATGCGTATGAAACCGGGCGGAACATATTACCTTACACCTGTTGGCGGAGGAGCACCTAAGCCCTTTACTGTTTCAGCACGTAACAGGAATCAGTTGGTAGCGCAGTTTGATACGAGCAATCCATCAGCTATCTCTTACCAATTCGATATTGAGTTGGAGGCATATAATCCCGAATTGTGGGATTGTAACACAAAAACGATAATAGTAGGGGCAATGGTAAATACTGAATTGATGTGTAAGGGAGTTGCTTGCCAAACAGATAACTCAGTATTTTCAAAACAGTTTAATATCACATTGCAAAAGAACGATGTAGAAATTGTTCCCGGTTCTGTTTCTTTTGTTGAAAGTTATGATTATGACAACAGCCGCGAGAAGTTAACGGTTAAAGCAAAAATACGGAATAATGGAAGCAATCAGGCTGAAGATGTTGCATTCTATCTGTATACAGGAAATACGCCGGTAACCGGAACTACCCCTGTTCTGTTAACAATAGCAGGTAATGATGTAATTGATTTTGAACATGATTATACAGTGCCGGCTTCCGAAATTTGCAAGATACGGTTTGCAATGCCAAAAACAGCAACGATTAATCCATATATATGTGACAGTATGTTTGTATCTGCTCCAATATCTTACTCTATGGACGATTACCGGATGTGTCAGATGAATGGGAATGTATTAGCCGAATTAGCTGTCGGAGATCCTGCCATACCGGGCTACACATATAGATGGAGTGCAAATGGAGTAACATTAACAGATGCTGATAAATCAATAACCAAATTTAAGTATCCGTTGAATAAAAGTTTGTATAGAACTAATCAAACTCAAAAGTTAACATTAACACTAACCCGGAACAATGACTGTGAAGAAACAATTGAGGTGCCTGTTTATATTGAACCTAAATATTCAGTGTGGGTATGCTTAAGTAGTTCTTATACAGATGCTACAGCTTGGAATGTTGCAGCAAATTGGTCAAATGGAATTCCCGGTAAATGTACATATGTGTTGATTCCTGAGAGAAGTGAATTCAAAGGTATTAATTATCGTGAGTATCCTAGGCTAGATAAAGCATGGGGTGATCCGGATGCTGCCAAATGTGATACAATCGAATTTGCTTTTGGAGCACAAGTCTCCAATACCTACTTGTTGGACTACAATGCAGCGAAAGTTCGATTGAATTTGAATTCGGATCGTTGGTATATGCTGTCATCACCACTGCGTAGTATGTACACCGGTGATTATTATGTAGATGGAAACATGTATGTTGACAATATAGGCTCGGGGATAGTATATCCTACCCCTAATCCATCATTACAAAAGTACAATCCGAATACATTGACATGGGGCCGTACGCCGGATGTGTACTGGATGTATTACCGGATGGGAAATCCCGAAACCGGAATGCCGTATAATGCAAGCTGGTACTGGTCGATGCCGTTTAATATTCTGGACCAAAAGATGGAAGCGGGTAAAGGATTAGTTGTATGGCCGGATTTGGAAACCAATATGGATATTGATAAGGATCCTGCACATAAGAAATCGGGCAGAACCGCGCCAGGTGATAAAATAGCCCGTTTTACCTTCCCTCGTCCGGAAACATCCTATTATTATTACAATGGTATAGGATTCAGTAATCCGAGGTATACGGGACCGAAACAACAAGGAGATAGAGCTGACAATCCAACTAATCCTTCAATCAAATGGCAGACAAACGTTCCCCGTGGAGGCGTTGGCGCTGATGGCTATGAATTACGCAGTAGATTTACATACGAGGGAGAACCGGATTATAATCCGGCTGACGGATCATTTACGATGAAAGCGTATGTAAACAGCCCGTTGGAACCTACGGCTTTGGTTGGGAATCCGTTTATGTCATTATTTGATTTACATCTTTTCCAAGAAGCTAATTCAAGTGTGATAACAAATGATTTTTATATTTACAATGGATCATCCGGCATCTTTGAGGCTATTAAGATATTGGATGGTAACACAAGTGGAAATGTGCCGGGATTGGATCATATAACAACAGGCCTTTGGTCTACATGGGTCGCACCAATGCAATCTTTTGTTGTTGTAAAACAACCGGATCCGGTTCAGTTTTCTTCATTTAAAGTAGATCCTAGCATGACTTCAACAAACGGATATGGATCATTTGAGTTGCGTAGTGCGAGTGATTTACCCCAATTACTAAATGTTGACTTATATGAAAATGAAAATCGCATGAGTGGTTTTGCGTTGGCCTATAACGATGGTGTAAGTAATGCTTATGACAAATCGAAAGACCAATATACCTTGTTCCCTGCGGAAAAAGAGCCAATGGTGCTTTATGCATTAGCAGAAAAAGCCGGAAATCCCGCAAAACAAGCGTTGTCGATTCATACAATCGGAGATTTGAGCGAGCCTCTCCCGATGGGAATACAAACAAGCCAGAGAGGAAATTTGCTTAATATGAGAGTGAGTGGACTTGAATCTTTTGATCCTAGCTATGACATTTACTTAGAAGACATATTGATAAAGAAAATGCATAATTTGCGTAAAGATTCTACATACAGGTTTACCAATTATACGGGAAATATTCCTGAAGGCCGCTTTTATCTGCGTTTTATCCAATCGGGTACTGATGTAAAAGATGTAAAACAATCAAATGATTTTTACATTTATTGTGATAAAAACAGACAAGTTTCTATCTATAGCCAAAATGATGAAATTAATTGCGTTGAAGCATTTAATTTACAGGGACAACGCATCTTTGCAAAGCCGGGATTAAGTAGTGAAAACTATACATTTGATATGCGAAATCATGCTCATCAGGTTGTAATTGTTAGGGTTCAAACACGAAATGGTTTGAAGTCTCAGAAATTGATGATAGAATAGAATATGTTTCTATGTAAATAAGTGGAAAAACAGATTTAGTTATTTTGTACGTATTATCCTGGTATCTCTTTCTTGAACGGGTATGGAAGAGATTGTAAAAGAGCGGTAACTTTTAAGGTTATCGCTCTTTATATCATGTATAAGGAGTAGATTTCAATAGTATTTAAACAAACTTGTTTGTTTATTCATATTTTAGAAGAAAGAACAAGGACCTAAAAGAATAATAAAAAGGACTGAAAATTATTTAATCAACGACAGTGTCCTAAAAAAATAAGCGATTAAGTAGTCATTAAAATTGATGACGTATTTTGTACCAATATTAGCAAGTACCTCATCTAAACGCTCTTTGAGATTATTGAGATTAAGAAAAGCATCAAAAGGAATCCATTTGTATTTAATAAATCGCCATAATATT
>JAVBLR010000017.1:0-103799 GCA_031553395.1 Bacteroidales bacterium
ATTTTCCGGCAAAGAAATACGCTTGTTTTGATATAGAAAAATATTTAATCATTTAATTATCAACAAATAATAACTTTTTCTGTTGATAAGTAGCTCCTTTTTTTTATTTTTTCCCACAAAATCTTCCGAACACTCGTAACAACATGTCCGCCGCGGCAGGTTGTCTTCGCTTTGTTGCGGTTAAAAGCATGCCTCCGGCCAGCAATTATTTCACGCTTCGCATTAATTGCATTTTTTCTATTGTTACCAGAATAATGATTAAATCTGTTATTAGCCCACTCATTCCTGCATAATTTCTTGCGCCTGAATACAAGTAATCTTCTGCTTTTTCAATTATTCCTGATAATCTGTACTCATACTTATTTTCGTTGTTTGCTGGTCGGAGGCCTGCTTTTAACTGCGACAAAGCGCAGACACCCGAACTGCGGTGAGGATAGATGTTTTTCAATTTTTTGTCATGTACTTGGCAAAAATAATTAAAATTTTCACATCGCATAAATACATCTATAGTATCTTTGTCTCAATAAGCACATTTTTAAAATATATTGATGGATAAGAAAAAGATTTTAATTGATTTGAAGTTTCTGTCTAATTTGAATAACGGCTTCGGTCAGGTCTGTATGAATTATGGACGCACATGGAGCTCTATTTGTCCTGAAGACATGGAAGTAACGTTGCTAGTACCCGAAGATTACATTGGCAAGTTTGGCAATAATTTGAAATATCTAAAACATTCGAAGAAATATAAATATTTTCCTTTCTTATTACCTTCTTATGATATATGGCACTCAATTACTCAAAAAGTTAAGTATTTGCCTTTTAATACAAAAACAAAAAAGATCATATCTATTCATGATTTTAACTTTTTGTATGAAGAATCTGAAGAAAAAATCAGGAAGCGCCTCAAACGAATGCAATTGAGAATCGATTTACATGATAAAATTACTGCAATATCGGAATATGCCAAGAAAGATATAATAAACCATATCAATTTAAAAGGAAAAGAGGTGACTGTAATCAACAATGGAGTTGAGTTTCTAGACTCTGATAAAGCCCAGATACCGGCTTTTGTTCAAACGAACATTCCCTTTTTTTTTACCATCGGTCAGATTTGCGAGAAGAAAAACTTCCACGTTTTACTGGATTTAATGAAAATCTATCCTGAATACAATCTGTATATCGTTGGAGAAAATTTCAGGGAATATGCTCTTAAAATTAAGGAACGGGTTAAAAATGAATACATTACGAACGTTTTTCTTCCAGGGGCTATTTCTGAAAATGAAAAAATCTGGTTATATCAACATTGCAAAGCTTTTTTATTTCCATCCAAATTTGAAGGATTCGGAGCTCCGGTTATTGAGGCTCTTGAATTTGGAAAACCTGTTTTTTCATCCCGTTATACATGCCTTGAAGAAACTGGCAAAGACCATGTCTATTATTGGGATAATTTTGAAGCAGAACATATGAAGGCTGTGATGGATAAAAATATTCCGGCATTCTATGCAGATGAGCAAAAGATAGAAACTGTAAAAAATTATGCCGCAAGTTTCAGTTATGAAAGACATATCAATGCATACATCAAAATATATCAGGAAATGTGTCTCGAGAAGAAAAAAAGGAAAAATATCATTTTTAATATTTACGCTTACTTTAAAATGGCTTTTTCCTGAACCAGCTGCGGCGGACATATTGTTCGTCCGCTTGTTTATTTGAAAGGACTTGTAGTCTGGATTTTATAGAAATACCATTAAAAACGAATACTGTTTTGTTTTTTTGCATTTAGGAATATTTAGTAAATTATAATAACTCTATAAATCAATATATTAGTGTCTGTTTTTTCATGAAAATTACCCCTTTGTTGAGTGTAGCATATTACTTCATAACTGCCAAGCGTAGCATCTTACTACGTCGTGTTAAAAGAACAGCCTCGACCTTTCATTGTTTACAAATTTAATCTATTTTGTTCTTCAAATAAGCTCTACTATTTTTCCTTTTTTTCCTTGAGTAATTCTTTCGGTTTGACTGTTTCGGTTGCCTTATTTCTTCTATTGGAACATTGCACATGTATATAGAGTGCTCTATACCATCGATATCCGGTATAGGAAAATCTGATGGAAATAAAGGTTTGGGAAAATTTAACTGCTTCCGATATTCAAAATCAACGAGTCTGAATTCATCGAATAATTTACCCGGAGGTAAAGGACGGTTCTTGTCCATATACCAGTTTATGAGCGACATCAATAGTAACATTTTCCGAACATCAGAAAAGCCACTGCATTTATCCCATCCAAAAACGACCATTCTTTTAAAAAGTGGCTTTTTTGAGGAATCAGATGGGCAATGCCGTAATGTCATAAAAAACCTTGGGAGTGAAGATCTTCCTGCAAAATATACACCTACCTTGCTACTGCCGGATATAGATGTAACACGAAAACCACAGTCTAAGAATGATCTTTTTTTCCGAAAGAAAAATAATCGAGGGTATGTTACGGATGTGTTCTCTCTATTAAGAACAACCTTCTCTCTCCATCTGAAAATCATACCTAATACGGAAAGGAAATTAAAGAAAGAAGCTATTAGTAAAACAATGTTACCTAACAACTCCATCCATCCACGGGTAAACAGGTCAATTATTGAATCACTGTTTTTCAATTCATATATTAGTACCAGAGAAAAAAAGGCAGTCAGTATAAAATAAATTAAATATGTATAATTATAGGCGCCAATTACCATACGTTTATCATTAACCGACAAAACTTTTATCTGACAATCTCCTATCCTCTTTCCATCTAAAGGCTCCGGATGCCGAACAATACAAGGAGATAAGTCGCCGCAATCAAGAAAATCCAAATCAAACTTTCTGCGTTTACCAATATCCTTAGAAGATACACTTTCTACTTTATTCATAACATATACGAATCTATTGATTTACTTACCGTGACGGATATTCGTTATTAATTTGCAGATATTTTCCGGGTTCACTGTAGAAATAAACATCATAATAAATTAACGGCTGTTTATCTTATTAAAGTAATACATTAAAATATCATCTAATTCCTTTCTATAATATAATGTTGTATATCCTTCCGAAAATGAATCACATAACGCGGTAATTCCATTTAGTCCAACATATTCGGCATCATTAAAATAGTCAATATCACCTATCAGAACTAAAGACCCTTTAGTTGGAAAATTATTGGGAGAGAAAGTATATACTTCTTCGCTTTTTGGGTGAGTGATAAACCAAATTCCTTTAATGTTTTTGACACTGAGTTCTTCTGATTCAAAATGAGTTTTACTTACAATGCTGTCCTTATAAAATGTAATTTCAGTAAATGCCGGTTTGTAATATTTGTATACGAGCCAAATAATTGAACCTGTTGTAACCAATATCATAATGCCGGCGATAAAACCTATACTCTTACTTTTAAATAATAGAATTACTACAGCAACAAGAGCAATGGCTAAAAGAACAAGTACTAATTCTAAAATTTTACCACCTTTTACGTGGTCGAGTTTTTTATTCATATTTTTTTAAATTTTTATCAGATTTACAACTCACAATAAGTAAAATACTGAAAAATGATTGCAGAGTATTTCATTTCATTTTAGTCTTCAAATTTTTGTAATTGTTCAATATTATCCCAAATTCGGCGTAGATTCTTTTATGGTATCATTCATAATAGATTCTCTTTGAATATTTTGTAATATAATGTATTTTATCGTAACGATTTTACATACGCTTTGAATCGTTCAAGATTAGGCCCATATCCATCACGCCGATCCGCAGCATCACTTGCTTTATATGAACACGATAATAATACATATTCGAAAGCATTGACTTCCAAGCCGGCAGAGGTAAATCTATCAGAATCTTCTGTTTTTACATAATATACAGTTACACCACTTTCTATTTCTCCATTTTCAGATAAATTGCTATGTTTAGCAAAGAAAATGGAATGGTTGGGTACTACATCTATCCATAGATAATAAGCCCCTCCCACTAGTTTGCCGTTCCGCAATGTTGCTGATTGTAAAATAATCGGGTTTCCATATTTTTTTTCTAAGAAATTGAAGAATCGTTCGGTTTCTTGAGTATCATAGATAGATATTTCGATACAAACAATACCATCTTGTTGCTTGTTTAAAATCAATCGTATAGCATTATACGGGGTGCCTCCATTTTTGAATTTAAAATCATTAAAACAAAATGCTTCTACATTTCGATATTCGTATGAAGTCCTGGTAAAAAAAGAGCATGTTTCATCGTCCATTTGAGGTTTCTCTTTTACTTGAACAGTCGTAGAATCGAATGATATAGCAGTAATATCTATACGGTTTTGTGCATTACATGAAGACATCATAAACCCGAAAATAATTGAAATATAAAATAGTTTGTTTTGCATATAAAAAATAGATTAACTCGATATGATGTATTTTTCGAGATATAAACATCACATCATTTTAAATAATACACATTGCTTTAACAATGCGCAAAAATAATATATTTCAGCTTATTACAAATTAAAATTGAAACAAGATCTGTTTGATACCGACACATTAAGCAATCAAAATTATACGATATGAACTTCGGAGGAAACCGTTTTCACAAGCATAAAAATAGGGCAAACGCACGAAAATATTTGTATTGACACCGATATGAAGGTTTTTAAGCTTTACCATCTGTCCGCGAAGCGGGCAAATATGAATAACCACGGGTGAAGCCCGTGGTAAACGAATACCCACCTCCCCAACAACCCCGATAGGGGTTGAATATGAACATTCGCCCCCTATCGGGGACGTGGTGTGTGAGGCTGCTTCACGCCACGGGTTTCACCCGCGGTTATTCATATTAGCCCCTTTCAGGGACACAAACCGACATTTCCAAAACCTTCAAAACGGACTCGTTATTCAATTTCATACGTTTGTCCTATACAAAAAACAGGGCAACCGCATCAAATAGTTAATTTATTAATAATCAACAACTTATAAATCAATAATACATTTTACAAATAACTATAAATCAGTCAAATACAAGTTTTCATGCGTTTGTCTTATACAAAAAAGAGATTGAATTGCAGTTCAATCTCTTTTTTATACTTTTGTATTTCAAATATTATTCATCAATTAATGAAAGATTCGATTGCTTATCTGCCCGGCAACAAACAAGACGATTTAAATTTTCTGGTTAAAGAGATATTAAGCCGGTTACCTCAAACGGAGTTTATTATCCTGTACGGCAGCTATGCAAGAGACAATTATGTTCGGCGTGGAGTGAGAGTCGAACATGATATTCCCACCATCAAGATATCCGATTACGATATTCTGGTAATAACAAACGGCGTCAACAACAAAAAAGCGGAAACCGTTTTGGATAATGTCGAAGATTTGTTTTTCGCCAATAAAGATTTTGATCGCGACACACCTGTTCAATTTATTAATGACGACATCAAGATATTCAACAAAGCGATTAAAGAAAGCCGTTATTTTTACACACAGATTAAGCAGGAAGGAATTATTCTGTATGACAGCGGAAAGCATAAACTGGCTCGCCGACGGAAACTCAACTTTGAAGAAATCAAACAACAAGCACAAGAGTATTTTGATGATAAGTTTCTGAGTGCAAATGAATTTTTAGATTCCACTGAATATTTTTGTCAGAAAGAGCAATATAAGAAAGCTTCTTTTATGCTTCATCAAGCTTGTGAAAACTATTACTATTCCATTCGATTGACATTTACGTTACGAAGTAACAAACAACACAATCTTTCCAAATTATCTTCTTCCGTATGGCGATATTCCGATGATCTGGGAAATGTATTTCCACAAAATACTCTCGAAGAAAAACGTTTGTTTACATTGCTGAAAGCGGCGTATGTGGAAGCACGGTATAATCCGCATTTTGTAGTAACCAAAGAAGATATCGATACTATTATTCCGAAAGTGAAATTATTGAGGGATATTACCGAACGAATTTGTGAAGCAAAAATCAAGGAATATGGAGAATATAAAGAATAACTTAACCCTGTTAGTCGGCCGTATTATATATTCTAATCGCCAAACGCACCACAATTATTTTTTACACGCTACGATGAACAGAGGGAAATATTTTCCATTCTGACCTTACAGATATTGTCCGACTGAATGATTATTTGCAATATAATAAACGCAATATGTATCTCCGTCGCGATTAAAAAATACATACCACTGTGTATTTCGGTTTTTCTGATAAATTACATATTGAAGATTGTCGTCGTATTTGGAGAAAAAAGTAGGAGCAGTTTTTTTATGCTTTCGGTTTAAAGAATCCTGTATTTCATAAACTAATTCCCGCACATAATCAGTTGCCGATTCCTTAAAACCAAAATATTCCTTTTCGTAAAGTATTTCTATCAAGTCAACGAGATAGTCTTCAACGTCCTTATGAAATTTTACGATCATTTCTTATTGAAAAGGGCTTCAATTCTGGGAATCACTTTGTCAAGTAATTCATCAGCCGAAAGAAAATTCGATTTCGGATTCGCTTTTTTCATGCTTTTGGTAGTAGTTGTGTTTTTATTTTTATGAGGTGTTCTGATTTCTCTCATTATATATGTTTTAGTAGTGCAAACTTACTAAAAATAACAATACTTTGATTTAACTCTGAGTACAATTTATTTCGTTATTATCGGATTTTTGTTATTTGAATTCTTCGTTCGTCGCAAATTCTGCCTCTATTAAGCATAACATATCTTCTAATAGTCGCTAAGTGTTCGACTTAGCATTTTACTGAGTCGTGTTAAAAACAAAGTTCTGCTTTGCGTATTTTCTCAAAGAATATTTTTTGCTTTTATTGGCCGGAGGCCTGCTTTTAACCATGGCGAAGCGCAGACACTTTGCTAAACGAGGTCATTCGGCTCATTTTAATTATTTATTGAAAAATACATCATTCGTGATGTAAAGTTTGGGTGTTTTTCGAACCATCGAAAAGAATATTCTATATTTGCAAAATAACACCTGTAATATTTAATAGAACTTTTTAATCAAAATAGATGGAAGAATCTACATTGTACATAACTGAAAACAATCGGCAATTGGTTATTACACCTCAGGCTCAACAGTTTTTAAAGAGCGCGGCAAATTGGGCAAAATTTCTGGCTATAATCGGATTTACATTTGTATTTATAGTCGCAATAGGTACTTATATCTTGACACTCATAACAAAGAACCTGTCAAAAGTGCCTGATGAATCCCAACCGGATGTTTTTATGGTAACAACTTTTCTTATCATTATTTTTGTTGTAATGACCGGTTTTTATTTTTATGCTCTTTTTAAAATGTTGAAGTTTTCCAATATAACAAAAAAAGCAATCAGAACGAATGATTCGGAAACATTGACCCAAGCATTCAAATACCTCAATACTCACTATAAAAGTATGGGAATAATGATGATAGCATGTATGATATTATTCATTCTATATGGAATAGGCGTAGGAGCTATTATGATTTATGGCATGGGTGTTATGGTCAATACATTTTGATGCGTATTCATATTTTCCGTTGCTTATTTTACACTTTTGACTACTTACAACGCTGCTGCTATGCGATTGTATCGCATGGTAAATGAGCCGTGGCGGACATGTTGTCCATTTGCCAATTTATTCGAAAGGACTTGCAGACCGGATATTATAGAAATGCCAATTTATTAAAAATACTGTTTTTGTTTTTTTACATTTATTGTCGAACGACAAAGTCTGCCGTGACGACGCTAAAAAATTTAGTCAATTAATCAAAATCAAACCGATATATCCCATCTAATTTTTTAAATCGTTTGACCTGAATTTTTTCATATTTTTGATTTACAAATGTCCTATTAAAAGGATTGTCGGGATAATGATCAAATGACCATTTTTTTGTTCCTGGAGGAAAATATGTTTGATATTTAATTTTGTTTATGTCTAAGTATCTTTTCATTTGAATGCTATCACCTTTAAATTGAGATTCCCTACTTGAATTTATATTAAAATAATCAGTTATTGATTCTCGTATTTCTACAGAAGCTATCAGAGCAGAATCTATTTTTTTCTTAATTTCTATATTTGTTATATAATAAATTTCTCTTTTTTTTTCTTTATTACACAGTTCTTCTTTGCAAGAATCCATCCGGCTAAAAAAGAACTCTCCTTGACTAAAGTCTGAATACTTTCGAAAATCAGACACAGGTTGTTCAGTCGTTGAAGAAACCTGCGTTGTGATAATTAAATTCTTATTTATTTCAACTGTTTTTAATGTAAAACCTTCAAAAAAAATTGATTTGTTCATTTCTTTTTGTAGTTTCCTTAACCTGAAATAATAATCTTTATTCTTATAATTCCATTGAGCTGTGATGGTTTTCCAATATTCATCTTTTATCACTATGTCTTCGGCATCTTTAGGTGGAGGAATTTTCAAGCTGTCTAACCTGCAAAATGGGCTGATGGAATAAATGTAGTATAATAATGTGTTATAAGGAGAAGCACTATAAAGAGAGCTCCCATTAGATATTTTGACAGCATTTTTAGTAATTGACTTTACCACCTCACTTATGAAATACCAATCTTCCCGGCTCTTTATCGCATTCTCCGTATTGCTCGAATAAACACCGAATCCCAGATCAGTATTCTGCTCCTGAGCTATTATGCAAAAAATATTTTCACAAGCAATTATTAATATTAATACAAAAGATCTCATTATTATTTAATTATTGATTTTACTTATAATCTCTATAATACGTTGATTTATTCTTTCAAAAATCTTCTGTTTTATTTCTTCCTCGCTGGACGCAGGCTCTTTGATTATTTTATAACATAATGTATTTTTACCGTAACGATTTTACATACGCTTTGAATCGTTCAAGATCAGGTCCATATCCGTCTTGCCGATCCGCAGCACCTCTTGCTTTCTCGGAATGCATTAATAGTAAATATTCAAAAGCATTGACCTCTAAACCGGCAGAAGTAAATCTGTCAGGGTCTTCTGTTTTTACATAATGTATATCTAAATCATATCGCCATTTATCTTCTCTCAAGTGATCTATCACATAATTTTTTGACAATATTATAGAACGGTTCGACGCCACATTTTTCCACAAATAGTAAGCAAAACCAAACGGTTTGTCATTTACATATCGTTCTTTTGCAGGTTCTGGTTGTAACACTATAGGTAGGCCGTATTTCTCTTCCAAATAATTGAAAAAAGCTTCGGAATCTTCATTTCTATGAAGAGATATTTGAGTCGAAATAATATGATCTTGTTTTTGATTCAAGTAAAAAGTGACTCTATTAGACAATGACTCTCCTCCATTTGCGAATTTAAAATCATTAAAACAGAAAGCCTCCATATTTTTATATTCATAATTGAGTCGAGGTAAATACCCCATATAGTTACCATCTATCTCTTGAGGTTTCTCTTTCACTTGAATAACAGGGCTATCATAAGACATACTTGCAATATCTACACGCTCTTGTGCATTGCACGAAGAAATCATAAACGCGAAAATAATTGAAATGTAAAATAGGTTGTTTTGCATATAAAAAATAGATTAACTTGATATAATGTATTTTTCAAGATATAAACATCACATCACTTTAAATGACACACATTGCTTAAAACTCGCAAAAATAATATATTTCAGCTTATTACAAATTGAAATTACAACAAGCAATAACAATAACAATAACAATAACAAGCATTTGATGTCAACACATTAAGCAATCAAAATTTAAGAAATATTACGATATGAGCTTCGGAGAAAAACATTTCCGTAACTACCAATGCATGCACCAGTATATTATTATCTTCCTGGCAAAATATAAGGATTAGAGAAAATAAGAAAATTGCGAGTAGGACTTTTTTAATATTAGTTTAAATCATCAAATGATATTTTTTTGATATTTTTAATCAAACACGCCGTAGCGGGTATAACAGGGAGGATTCCACTATATCCCAATTGTTATATCGACATATCAAAAATCATCACATTGTATTTATCAACCTCAATTCTTCTTCCGAAAAATTGGTGTTTTTTAATGCATCGATATTTTGCTGTAGCTGTGTAACCGAACTTGTTCCAATAATTACAGATGTAGTTTGCGGATTACTTAATACCCATGCTAATGCCATTTCGGCCAAACTTTGTCCGCGTTGTTGAGCTATTTCGTTTAAGTTGGATATTTGATTGAGAAGTTCGGGAGTTATCACGTCCTTTTGCAGAAATCCATGAGATTTTGCAGCTCGGGAATCTTCGGGAATTCCTTTCAGGTATTTGTTTGTCAATAAACCCTGTGCCAAAGGCGAAAAAGCAATAAAACCCACACCGAATTCTTTATTTAAAGGCAATAATTCTTCCTCCGGTTTACGGTTCAAGATATTATATCTATCCTGATAAATAAGACAAGGAACATGTTGCGACTTCATCATTTCGTAGGCAATACGGGCTTTGTCGGCAGGATATTTGGAGATTCCGGCATACAATGCTTTTCCTTGCTTTACAATATCGATTAATGTCTGAATGGTTTCTTCTAACGGTGTTTGGGAATCATACCGGTGACTGTAGAAAATATCAAAATATTCCAATCCTGTTCTTTTCAGGCTTTGGTCGATACTTGCCATAAGGGATTTACGGGAACCGCCGTCTCCATATGGTCCATTCCACATCGAATGCCCGGCTTTGGAGGAAATAATCAATTCGTCCCGGTGATTTTTTAAATGAGAAGTGAAAATTTTACCAAAATTAACTTCGGCGCTTCCGGGAGGCGGACCGTAATTATTTGCCAAATCAAAGTGTGTAATACCTTGGTCAAAAGCATGGCAAATCATCTTCGTAGCTTCGGAAAAATCATCCACATCGCCAAAATTATGCCACAATCCTAATGAAATTGCAGGTAACTGTAATCCGCTGTTTCCGCAAAAGTTGTATTTCATGTTTGTTGGTTATTGGTTATTAGTTATTAGTTATTGGTTATTGTGTTATTTATTACAAACAACTAAGAACCAATAACGAATAACAGTTATTTCAGATAATCATCAAAATACCGTGTTATTTTTTCGTTTAAATGTACACCATCTCTTCCGTAAATATTGTGTTCCTGTCCGGGATAAACAAAGTAATCGGGATAAGTTCCGGCTTTCACACATGCTTTTAAAAACGATAAACTATGTTGCCAAACGACTGTCGGGTCCATATCACCATGAATCAACAATAAATGCCCTTTCAGGTTTCCTGCCAAGTTATTCAGGTTTGATCCGTTGTAACCATCGGGATTTTCTTTCGGTGTATCCATGTAACGTTCGCCATACATTACTTCGTAATATTTCCAGTCGATTACCGGACCGCCGGCAACACCTACTTTAAATGTATCCGGATAACGCAGCATCAGATTTGTTGCCATATATCCACCGTAACTCCAGCCGTACACGCCAATTCGATTGCTATCGACATAAGGCAAAGATAGTAAGAAATCAATACCTTTCATCTGGTCTTTTGCTTCGTTAATTCCGAAATTCCGGTAAATTACATTTTCAAAATCGAGTCCCCTGTCTTTCGAGCCGCGATTATCGATAGAAAAAACAACATAGCCTTTTTGAGCCATGTAAATATCCCATCCGCGGGCATTTCCCAACCACGAATTTTGTACCAACCGAAGCGATGGACCTCCGTAAACATATACCACCACAGGATATTTCTTCGTAGCATCAAAATCAACAGGTTTTATCAACCGGTAATATAAATCGGTTGAACCATCGGCAGCTTTTTTTGTCCCAAGAGTAATTTTGGGTGTTTTGTAATCTTTATATGGATTCTCTGCCGCCAATAAATTGATTTTCTTTTTATTATCGGCATATATTAAATCTATATTATTTCGGATAGTTTGACTTGAATAGATATCTAACATATATTTACCCGATTTACTTATCCTGACATCGTGAAATCCCGCTTCTGAGGAAAGCTTAGTTCGTTCGCCGGTTTTAATATTAATTTTGTACGGATGGCTTTCAATCGGGCTATCTTCTGTTGTTAATGCAATAATATTTTCTTCCTTTTCATCTACTCCAATTACATATCTTATAACCCAATTGCCTGAAGTGAGCTGTTTTATCAATTTTCCATCATTCTGATATACATACAAATGATTGAATCCATCGCGCTGGCTTTGCCAAATAAATTGATTGGATTTTGCTAATAATATGGGAGGATTTTTCGGCTCAACATATTTTGGATGTGTTTCCTGAAATAATGTTGCTTCTTTTTTACCTGTAACAATATTATACGTATTTAATTGACATGTATCTTGTCCGCGATTCAATTCTGCAATGTAGAGTAGTTTTTCATCCGGACTCCAGGTAATATTTGTAAAATACCGGTCTTTCGGATTTCCTGTTTTCAGATAAGTAACCATTTCGTTTTTAACATCATAAATACCAATTGTAACCTGATGGCTTTTCATTCCGGCCATCGGATATTTGATGTTTTCCAGTTTGGCTTCACGTGCCGAAATATCAACCAATGGATAATTTTCGACCATGGTTTGGTCCATGCGGTAAAATGCAAGGTAATTACCTTTTGGTGACCAGAATGTTCCTTTTTCGATTCCGAATTCTTCGCGGTGAACGCTTCTTCCACAAACAATATCTTTATTTTCTTCCTGTGTAACAGCCTTTATCTTATTATCAGGCGTTGAAATATATAAATTATTTTCCTTAGTAAATGCTAAATATTTTGTCGGATGGCAAATTTCTTCCCGTTCCCAATCGCTTTCTTCTCGAAAAGCCAACGTAATTTCCTGCTTATCTACATCATATCCGAATATATGTGCATCATGCGAAAAAATAGCAATATTTTCATTTCCCGAAAGGAAAAATACGGTCGGAATTTGTGTTATTTTTTTTGCATTTCGTTTGGCAAAGGCAGCGTTTAATTGTTCGGTCGTAAGAATTACTTTTTCCTTATTATCGGCAGGATTTACCGAATAAAGCGTGTCTTTTCCTTTGGTATAAATATATTCATTCCCGCGCCATTGAATCATTGGCAATGTTTTGGGAAGAAAACGGGAATAAGTTTTTCCGCCCGGAATCAAATCATCCAGCGTAAAGGATTTTTGTGCAGATATGGCCATTGATAATAGGAGTAAAAAAAGTATGATTGATTTGTGTTTCATGTTGAGGTATTTTTGATAGAACGCGAATGACACGAATTTAGTTGATTTTTGGATTATAATTTAAAATATCCATAGTAATCCGTTAAATCCGTGTCATCCGCATTTTAATTAATTTCAAAACCGTTTTGGCTTCTCAATACGCTTTTTAGCAAAATTATTATTTTGTTCAGGTGAGTTTCTCTTTCTGGCAAGCATATCCTTATGTTTGCCATCAAAGATTTCATATTTACGGTATTCACAATCGAGGTCGCCGTTTTTTAATCTAAATTTTGCAGATGGTTTTAGTCCGACTTTATCAAAACACTCTTCATTCGAACTTATTACCCATGCATCATATCCTTTGAAAATATGTTTCAGCCTTTCGCCTAATGCCTGGTAAAGTTCCAATAAATTCTTTGTGACAAGACGTTCACCGTAAGGTGGATTGGTTACCAAGATTCCTTTTTCCGGAACTTCTTCGTATTTCTGAACAGGTTTTACTTCTAATTTGATGTATTTGGAAAGTCCGGCGCTTTTTACATTCTTTTCAGCAATCTGAATAGCTTGAGGTGAAATATCCGAACCATAAATTTGATAATTAAATGCTTTTTCGTTTGATTCGTCATTATATAATTTATCGAATAAATCTTTGTCAAAATCAGGCCATTTTTCGAACGAAAATTCTTTCCGGTAAATTCCCGGAGGAATATTTAGTGCAATCATTGCTGCCTCAATCAGTAATGTTCCCGAACCACACATCGGGTCGATGAAATTGCTTTCGCCTTTCCATCCTGTTTTCAATATCATACCGGCAGCCAGGACTTCATTTAATGGAGCTTCGGTTTGCGCAACACGATAACCGCGTTTATGAAGCGATTCGCCCGAACTATCTAACGATATAGTACATTGATGATGAGCAATATGTATATTAATCGCCACATCGGGATTTACAACCCGCACCGAAGGTCGTTTTTCGTATTTTTCATTGAAATAATCGGCAATGGCATCCTTTACCTTGTATGCAACAAATTTGGAATGACGAAAATCGTCGGAAAATACGACTGCATCTACTGCAAATGTTTTGTCGAGATCTAAAAAATTATCCCAGTTTATTTTTTTAGTAGTTTCATACACTTCGTCTGCATTGGATGCATAGAATTCATGGATAGGTTTTAGAATACGTAAAGCCGTGCGGCATTGCAAATTGGCTTTGTATATCCATTCTTTATTTCCTGTAAAAGAAACCATCCGACGGCCTTCTGTTACGTCTTTTGCTCCCATTTGACGTAGTTCTTCGGCTAATACGTCTTCTAATCCCTGAAAAGTTTTTGCTATTAATTTGAAATTTGCCATTAATTGGTTATTGGTTATTTGTTGTTTGTTTTACTAATGTTATGTGTTATTAGTTATTGGCTCACTACGTGGGTATTATTAATTTGGCAAGCCAATAACGTGAGGCGAAGCCGAACTAATAACCAATAACAGAACCTATCGTAGTTGCACCACTTTTCCTCCTGCAGGAACATCTTCCGTAACCCAGATATTTCCGCCGATAGTTGCTCCTTTGCCGATGGTTATTCTACCTAAAATTGTGGCATTGGAATAAATTATCACATCGTCTTCAATTATCGGATGGCGAGGAATACCTTTTATCGGATTTCCGTGTTCATCCAACGGAAAACTTTTTGCCCCAAGTGTTACTCCCTGATACAATTTGACATGATTCCCAATAATTGCTGTTGCTCCGATAACGACACCGGTTCCGTGGTCGATTGTAAATGATTCGCCTATTTTTGCTCCGGGATGAATGTCAATTCCGGTTTCGGAATGAGCCATTTCGGTAATCATACGGGGAATGATTGGAATGCCAAGTTTTAATAATTCGTGAGCAATCCGGTAATTGGAAACAGCCCGAATTGCCGGATAGCAAAAGATAACTTCTCCGAAACTTTCTGCCGCTGGGTCGCCATTGTATGTTGCCTCTACATCTGTTTCTAAAATTCTCCGAAGTTCGGGTAACTTTGAAATAAACTCGGCTGCCAATTGTTGAGATTTATTCCGACAATCTTCATAACAATCATCATTATGATTGAGAAAGCATAATCCGGCATGAATTTGCTCTGCCAGCAACACAAATAGTTTTTCGGTATTAACGCCGATATAGTATTGGATTGTTTGGGTATTAATTTGAGAATTACCAAAATAACCCGGAAAAATAATAGAACGAGCCAATCCTATAATTTCTTTCAATATTTTTCCCGAAGGAAGAGGTTTTGCTCCTTGTCGTTGCAGGCAAAGGGCTTTATAACTTTCATTTTCCGAAAGTTTTTCTACTGTTTGGGTGATTATTGTTGAGTAGTTCATTTTTTAGTAATGAGTTGTAAGTTTTAAAAGTAACGCTGTAGCTGTAAGGAAAATGAATGTACAAAGTTACATTTTTTCTTGATTTATTTTACATTTATATCCGTTGTATAAAAAATACTAAACGCAGAGGCACAATGATTTAATAGATCTGTACTTTTTATAAAAAAGGACTTACCGAAAATACGATAAGCCCTTCAAATATAATAAAAAAGGTGAAATCTATTTATTGAAAAAGAACCTTACAATATCATTCCCATTAGCAAAGAGCAATAACGACAATAATAAAAACATTCCTACATATTGAGCGTAAATCAAGAATTTTTCACTTGGCTTTCGTCCGGTAATAACCTCATATAAAAGGAATAAAACGTGTCCTCCATCCAATGCCGGAATAGGAAGAATATTCATTACCGCTAAAATAATAGATAAGAAAGCAGTCATTTCCCAAAAACGTTGCCAATCCCATTGAGGTGGAAAAATACTGCCGATTGTTCCGAATCCGCCAATATTTGAGGCTCCTTCTTTTGTGAATACAAATTTTAATTGACGGACGTACGAAGTCAATTTCCGTATTCCATAGGAAGTACCAGCAGGGATTGATTCTAAAAAACTAAAATGTTTTGTTTCGAGATGTGGACGATATGTGTTGGCAAGTCCAATTTTTCCGTCTTTATCAACAGCCACCGTTCTATTTTCTAACGAACCATTCCGGTAGAATGAAATCTCTACGTCTTTTTCTTTATTTTGGCCTAATAATGCGGCAAATGCAGCAAATGAGGTTGCATGTTTACCGTTTATCGAAATAATACTATCTCCTTTTTGTAACCCAGCTTTTTCCGCTGGATTATCTACAATAATACTATCAATAACAGTTGGTACATAGTAAGCAAACATCATTTTAGAACCGATAACTTGCGTTCCAAAATCTTCGGGAAGTGTTATGCGTGTTTCTTTACCATTCCGTAATACAGTTACGTCTTTAGCTGCAATAATTTTTGTTATATCAACTTCTTCGAAACGTTCAAGTTTATTTCCATCCGCAGAAAGAATAATATCTTTATCCTGAAAACCAGCATTAATGGCTACATCGCTGAAATACAATGGCGTTTTTTCAATGGGAACATATGTGTCTCCCCATTTGAACATCAACATTGAATAGATAAATAAAGCCAACAGGAAGTTCATCACGACACCAGCAACCATTACTAAAAGGCGTTGCCAAGCCGGTTTTATGCGAAATTCCCATGGTTGAGGCGGTTGAGACATTTGTTCTTTGTCCATCGATTCGTCAATCATTCCGGATATTTTCACATATCCGCCCAATGGCAACCATCCAATACCGTATTCCGTATCGCTGTTTTTAGGTTTATATTTGAAAAGAGAGAACCAAGGATCGAAGAAAAGATAGAATTTTTCTACTCTGATTTTGAAGATACGAGCCATAATAAAATGCCCGAATTCATGCACAATAACCAAAATAGATAAACTGAAAATAAGTTGAAGAGCTCTTATTAAGAATGTTTCCATAAAAATATGTCAAACGTGAATTATATTAAGGGTGCAAAAGTACGTTTCTTTTTTTAGATTACGAAGTGTTAAAAAGTTAATGACAATTAACAATTAACAATTAGTAATTAATAATTAACAGTTGACAACAAAACGATATTAAAAAAATAAGTCTCGTAATTTTTACGAGACTTAAAAACTATTAACTATTAATTGTTAATTATTAATTGATTACGCCTTGTTCCAACAATAATGTTTTTGTTGGTTGGTCGCAAACTTCGGTAGGACCGAAATATTGAATTGGGCCGGGATAAACGAATTCTGTTTTAATTGCCCATTCGTCACGGTTGGCTGCAAATTTTTTGAAAGGAGCGCCATCCAGTTTTACCAATGCTTTTTGAATAACCGGTTTCATTTCTCCGTGGCGACGTTCCATATTCATCATCATTGTGATAGGAACACCTCCGGCAATCCATTGGTCGGCAGGAGCAGTAGTATTGCGAACAGAAGACATATATCCTGTTTTTCCTTCCCCAATCAACATAGATGCAGTGTAGCCCAATGAATAACAATAATCTGCATCATAATTGGACGGAGCTGCACAACGTCCTTCATAACCAAAGAAGTGAGCTTGAGTGCTGAACTTTCCAACATACGTACGGTCACTTTTCATTTGTTCCAAGCGGCGTCCAACCATTTCAATCAGCAATTTTTCTGTTTCAATTAAAGACACCTGAACATTTCCGTGTGGGTCGCGATCCATAGCCAATTGACGGGCTACATTCTCTGGTAAAGTTGCATAAACAGCAGCATTTTTCGAACTCAACTTGCTTGTTAAATAGTTGATTTGTTCACTTTTCTTGATAAGAGAAAATTCTTTTGCATTCTCTGCCAAGAAGTCATTCAATTCGGAAATCAAATCTTTTATAGCAGGAATAAATTCAACCAGGCCTTCGGGAATCAATACCGTTCCGAAATTATTTCCTTCTGCTGCACGTTTGGCAATAATGTTTGCAATATAATTAACAATATCATCCAATGTTTGTTGTTTGGCTTCCACTTCTTCCGAAATCAAGCAAATGTTAGGCTGAGTTTGCAACGCACATTCCAATGCAATATGAGAAGCCGAACGTCCCATCAATTTGATAAAATGCCAGTATTTACGCGCCGAATTACAATCGCGCTGGATATTACCAATTAATTCGGAATACACTTTACATGCAGTATCGAAACCGAATGATGTTTCAATCATTTCGTTTTTGAGGTCGCCGTCAATGGTTTTAGGACAGCCGATTACCTGAACGCCTGTATTTTTACGTTTGTAATATTCGGCTAATACACATGCATTTGTATTAGAATCGTCTCCACCAATAATAACTAAAGCCGAGATTTTTAGTTTTTGCAAAATTTCAAGGCCTTTATCGAATTGGTCTTTTGTTTCCAACTTGGTACGTCCCGAACCTATAATATCGAATCCTCCTGTATTCCTGTATTCATCAATAATATCGGCAGTCAGTTCCATGTATTTATGGTCGATTAAACCGCCGGGACCTAATAGAAATCCATACAATCTTGAACCGGAATTCATTTTCTTAATTCCATCGAACAATCCGGCAATTACATTGTGTCCGCCGGGCGCTTGTCCACCGGAAAGAATAACGCCTACATTCACAGCAGGATATTCTTTTGAAGTTTCAGACTCAACAAATTGTACAATAGGCATTCCATACGTATTCGGAAACAAATGCTGAATATCATCATGGTCTGCTACCGATTGAGTCGGTTCACCTTCTTTAATCACAATGTTTCCAGTCAAAGCTTTCGGCATCTTAGCTTTGTACTTTGCTCTTTCAATTTGCAATGCACTTTTTACCATAGTTTTAATAAGTTTGTATTTTGTGTTGATTAGTGTGTTTGTTATTGGTTGTTAGTTATTGGTTTATAATGTGGAACGAGTATAATAAAAACAAATAACCAACAACGAATAACTAATAACAAATTAGCTTTTAGCTCTTAAATCTTTCACTCTCACCGCTTTTCCTTCTGATTGAGGTAAAGTGCCTTTTTCTACTAATTTTAGGATTGGTGTTACCAGCAATTCATCTTTCAATTGATGAACGATGGTTTTTGTCAATTGTTGCAAAATGCTGTAATCATCTGTAAATAAGTCGGCTAATTCTACTTCAACGGTTAATTCGTCGTTATTGCCGATTGTTTCGATAGTTATCAAATAATTAGTGCTTAATTCTTTGAAATTGAGAAGTATTTTCTCAATTTGCATCGGAAACATATTTACTCCTTTTACAATAAACATATCATCACTGCGTCCTTTGAAACGGTCGAGGCGGCGATGTGTTCTTCCGCAAGGACAATCACCAGGTATTATACGTGTTAAATCCCGTGTGCGATAGCGAATTAACGGCATTAAATCCCTGTCTAATGTAGTCAGTACCAATTCGCCTATTTCGCCATCCGGAACAGGTTGCAGCGTATCAGGATCAATAATTTCTATGATGTAGGAATCTTCCCACAAATGTAATCCATTCTGATATGTACATTCGAAAGCAACACCCGGTCCGCTCATTTCCGACATCCCGAAACAATTGTAGGCTTTTACACCCAATAATTCTTCGATGCGTTTGCGTTGAGCTTCAGTATGAGGTTCGGCTCCTATAATTAGTGTCGTAAGTTTTGTGTCTTTTTTCGGGTCGAGGCCTATTTCGGTAAATACTTCGGCCAAACGTGTTGCATAGCTTGGGATAGCATGAACAGCTGTTGTTTCAAAATCCATAATGAATTTGATTTGCCTTCTACTGTTTCCAGCAGCAGCAGGAACAGTTAATGCTCCCAATCTTTCGGCACCATACTGAATTCCCAATCCTCCGGTAAACATTCCGTAACCCGATGAATTTTGAAAAACATCGGTATTTCTCAATCCAACCATATACAAACATCGAGCAACACGGTTTGCCCAAGTATCCAAATCATGTTGGGAATGGAAAATAACTGTTGGATTTCCCGTTGTTCCACTGGAAGAATGCAGCCTTACACCATCTTTTAAATCTCCGGCAACAAGACCATATGGATAATTATTCCGCAAATCTTCTTTTGTCGTAAAAGGTATTTTGTTCAAATCTTCCAACGAATTGATTTTGGAAGAGGAAATGCCTTCTTTATTGAAGAGATTTTTATAAAAAGGAGAATTTCCAGCAATATCGATTGTTTTTTTTAACCGTTGCAGTTGCAATTTCTCCAATTCGGGACGGGATAAAGTTTCGATTTCTCTTTCCCAGTACATTTGTGCCATATTCAGAAGGATTTATTTAGATATTTCAAAAGGCTACAAATTTACCTTTTTTATGTTTAATATTGAAAAATAATCGTTACTTTTTAATTCCAAGCATATTAAAATGTAAATCATTATCAGAGATTTTATTGAAAGTTTGATATCCTGTTGATTATAAATAAATCAATGAATCAGGATTAATTGCTACTTTTGTGTGGAGATTTTAAAATTATTAATTGTGGAAGAAAAAAACGCATTGACACTATTAGGCAACAAAACAGAATACAAACAAACGTATTCACCGGAAGTATTGGAAGCATTCGACAATAGACATCCTGAAAATGATTATTGGGTAAATTTCAATTGTCCCGAATTTACAAGCCTTTGTCCGATTACAGGGCAGCCTGATTTTGCAACCATCGAAATCAATTATATCCCTGATATTAAAATGGTGGAAAGTAAAAGCTTGAAACTGTATTTATTCAGTTTTCGTAATCACGGCGCTTTTCACGAAGATTGCGTGAATATAATTATGAAAGATTTAATTAAATTGATGAATCCCAAGTATATTGAAATCACAGGAATATTTACTCCACGTGGAGGAATCAGCATTCATCCTTATTGCAATTATGGACGAAAAGGAACCAAGTATGAAGAAATGGCTGATTTTCGCTTGAAGAACCACAAACTCTAATGTGCCAATTATTTAATATGCCAATGTGCCAATGAAAATATACTCAATCCAATTGGTACATTGGCATATTAATATTCGAATTTTCCGAATTCACTTTCGATAAGCAATTCCTTTTTGGTAGAGGTTTCTACTCGTCCTGCAATTTGAGCTTCGATACCAAACGAACGGGAAATATCGATTACTTCCTGTGCGTATTGTTGTGGAAGATAAATTTCCATACGGTGTCCCATATTGAAAACCTTGTACATTTCTTTCCAATCGGTATTGCTTTCTTTTTGGATGATTCTGAATAACGGAGGTACCGGAAACAGGTTGTCTTTTACAATTTTTACATTATCCACAAAATGAAGCACTTTGGTTTGCGCTCCACCGCTGCAATGTACCATGCCATGGATATGTGGACGAATGGTATCCAATATGCGTTTAATTACCGGAGCATACGTCCGTGTAGGTGAAAGTACCAACTTCCCGGCATCAATTCCTAATTCCTCTATATTTTGAGTAAGACTGTAACTTCCCGAATACACTAAATCTTTGGGAAGGTTATTGTCATAACTTTCGGGATATTTTTTGGCTAAATAATTTGAAAAAACGTCATGTCGGGCAGAAGTCAATCCGTTACTTCCCATACCGCCATTGTATGATTTTTCGTAATTCGCCGTGCCATAAGACGATAATCCTACAATCACATCTCCCGGTTGGATAGTGTGATTCGAAATAACATCGCTGCGTTTCATGCGGCAAGTTACTGTGCTATCAACAATGATTGTTCTCACTAAATCGCCAACATCAGCCGTTTCGCCACCCGTAGAATAAGCATTTACACCCATCGAACGAAGTTCTTCCAATAATTCGTCCGTACCATTAATAATAGCAGAAATAACCTCGCCGGGAATCAATAATTTATTGCGTCCGATGGTCGAAGAAACCAAAATATTATCGACAGCCCCAACGCATAGCAAATCATCGATATTCATAATCAAGGCATCCTGTGCAATTCCTTTCCATACGGATAAATCCCCGGTTTCGCGCCAATACATGTAGGCTAAAGACGATTTAGTTCCGGCGCCATCAGCATGCATAATATTGCAATATTCGGAGTCTCCACCCAAAATATCAGGAATTATTTTACAAAAAGCTTTTGGAAAAATACCTTTGTCAATGTTTTTAATAGCATTGTGCACATCTTCTTTTGATGCAGAAACACCCCTTAGATTATATCGTTGATCACTCATTTTGTATAAAGAATATTGTGAATTGTTCTAAAGTAATAAAAACGGTTACAAAATTAGTTCAAAAACTTATTGAATCAAAAATAAGGGAAATTATTATACTAAAGTTAATCGCAATTGAGCACAGTAAATAGAATTATTGCGATAAATGTTCTTGATATTTTCTAATAATATCCGTTTTTTGCTACCTTTGCAAACGCTTTTCGTGAAGTTTTTCACATGTAATTTTTTGGTTTAATGAATCAATCGTATCCATCGCAACTGTTGGAAGATGCTGTAAATGAATTTGCCAAACTGCCGGGAATTGGGAAAAAAACTGCCCTCCGGCTTGTCTTATTTTTATTGCGGCAGGAAAAAGAAACAGTAGCTAATTTTTCTGGTGCAATATTGAATTTACGAAACAATATCAAATATTGTAAGACTTGCCATAATATATCAGATACCGATGTTTGCAGTATTTGTTCGCATCTTGGAAGAGACCGAACTACCATTTGTGTCGTGGAAAATATAAAGGATGTGATGGTAATCGAAAACACCATGCAATTCAAAGGGCTGTACCATGTGTTGGGTGGAATTATTTCGCCAATGGAAGGAATCGGCCCGAATGATTTGGAAATTGAGAGTTTGGTCGAACGAATAACAACCGATAACGTTAAAGAGATAATATTTGCTTTAAGCGCAACAATGGAAGGAGATACTACCAATTTTTATATTTTCAGAAAATTATCCGGATTCCAAGATTTGAAAATAAGCGTAATTGCACGCGGCGTATCTGTGGGTGATGAGTTGGAATATGCCGATGAAATAACATTGGGGCGTTCTATTATCAACCGGACTCTATTCAATGATACTTTTAAAACCATATAATTTATTTAAACCTACAATAAATTAACAGATAATACGTTGTTAATTTGAATTGTATTAAAAATTATTAATTTTAATAACTAAAAATGAATTCTTCCGTCAAAAAATTGTCAAAAAAACTGTGCCGGAATTATTTATTATTTTGGATTATTTCCATTTTGTTAAGTAGTATTATTATTGGAAAAACTTCTTATTTTTCGTTAAATAAAGAATTTAATATACCTTTGGAGAGTATTTCGGTAATATTGACATTAGCAGCAATTTGGGGAACATTTCAATATTTTAAACTTCGATTGAAAAAGATTACTAATCAACAAGATAGTTCTACTATCCTTATGAATTATGAGAAACTTTTCAATGTATGTTTGATAATATTATTTCTTGTAATAATCATTGATGTACTTGTTTTTAAGGTTACACGGAGTTATTCAAGTCTTCTTTGTGCAGGTATGATATTAGTTGCTACAACGTTGTCTGTGCCAAGTGAAAACAAAATTAAAAAGGGTTTACAAATAGACCAAGATGTGATTACTTAGCCCATAAGTTAATATATATTATTACAATGGAATATAAGATATTGTTAATTTCCGATTACATTTTATAAAGATTAAAAAATAAAAACTACATATAATGATTATCGCAGTTGATTTTGATGGAACAATCGTGGAGCATAAGTATCCACAAATAGGGCAGGAAATTCCTTTTGCGATTGATACGCTTATCCGTTTACAGCGGGAAGAGAGGCATCAACTTATTTTATGGACAGTACGTGAA
This sequence comes from Bacteroidales bacterium, assembly GCA_031553395.1. Taxonomy (GTDB): domain Bacteria; phylum Bacteroidota; class Bacteroidia; order Bacteroidales; family WRGA01; genus WRGA01. The sequence continues at coordinate 23,875 of JAVBLR010000017.1, forward strand.
GGACGTTTACTTGACGATGCTGTAGAATTTTGCCGTAAAAAAGGCTTGGAATTTTATGCTGTGAATAAAAATTTTCCGGAAGAGGATGTTGAAACAAATGGATGTAGGAAAATAAATGCAGAAATGTTTATAGATGATCGTAATATCGGTGGATTGCCGGATTGGGGTATTATTTATAAGTTAATCAAAAACCATCATGATACGTTTTCCTCATTTGAGGATGTTGTAAATTCTGCTCGTTCGAAAAGAAAAAAGAATTTTTTCTTGAGGTTGGGTGAAAGTTTGGAAAAACGTAAATGATAAATTTATTTTTTTGAACGGGATTAAAAATAACGGATATAGCACATTTTAATTAGTTTGTTTTATTCGTAAATCTGTCAACTTATTTCTATGAAATTATCAATTGTAATTGTTAATTATAATGTTAAATATTTTTTAGAGCAATGTTTGTTATCAGCAAAAAAAGCAATAAAAGGTCTTGAAGCAGAGTTTTTTGTAGTGGATAACTGTTCGAGTGATAATTCCATTGCTTATTTGAAATCAAGATTTCCCTTTGTTAATTTTATAGAAAATGTTGATAATTTAGGTTTTGCCAAAGCAAATAATCAGGCGATTCGTTTGTGTAAGGGAGAATATATTCTTTTATTAAATCCTGATACAGTAGTTGGAGAACACGTGTTGGAGAATGTTTGCCGTTTTATGGATGAGCATCCTGAATCGGGAGGAGTAGGAGTGAAGATGATTAATGGAGAAGGAGCTTTCCTGCCCGAATCGAAACGAGGTTTTCCTTCGCCATGGACGTCTTTTTGTAAAATATTTGGATTATCTTTTTTATTTCCGAAATCCAAAATATTCGGAAAATATCATCTTAAATACTTGGATGAAAACCAACTGCATGAAATAGATGTAATGGCAGGTGCATTTATGATGATTCGAAAAGAAACGTTGGATAAATGCGGATTGCTGGATGAAACGTTTTTCATGTATGGAGAAGATATAGATTTGTCGTACAGGATAACATTAGCCGGTTATAAAAATTATTATTTGCCCGAATCTATCATCCATTATAAGGGTGAAAGCACTAAAAAGGATAAAATTCATTATGTAAAGATTTTTTACCATGCAATGTTGATATTTTTCCGGAAACATTATCCGCATTACAGTAAATTATATGCTTTGTTTATTTATTTTGCCATAGGTTTTAGAGCAGCATTGTCACTTGCTATACGATTAATGAAAAGAGTTTTATGTATTTCTTCTTCAAAGAAAAGTCCGGTAAAAGTGTTGATCGCTTCTGAAGGTAGTACTGCTGAAAAACTAAAAGACATATTTACAAAAAAGTGGAATGTACAACATTTTTTACAAGTAAATACAAATACAACTATTCCTGATTTTTGTGTAAAAGCAAGTGATTCTTCAATTACTGATGTCGTTTTTTCTGATGAAATGCCATTTGAAAAAATGATTACATTTATGGAAAATACTGCGCATCGGAAAACATTCAGGATATACTGTAAAGAATCGGGATGCATGATTTCGGCAAAAGAAGCATATCAGATTGAAACAATTAAATGAATTTCGGGAATAACACTAAAAATTAACAATCATGCTTGAAAACACAACCATCAAACTTCGGGCATTAGAACCGGAAGATTTGGATACATTGTATCGCTGGGAAAACGATACATCTCTTTGGAGTGAAGGGAGTACGTTAATGCCTTGGTCTAGGTATTCTTTGAGAAAGTATATTGAAGAATCTTTTCAGGACATCTATGAAATCAAAAGGTTACGGATGATGATTGTACAGAAAAGTACGGAAAAACCTGTGGGTACTGTTGATTTATTTAATTTTGACCCATTTCATAACCGGGCAGAAATTGGGATATTGGTTGATCGTAACTACCGGAAACAAGGTATTGCAGAACAAACATTAAATCTGATGAAAGAATATGCCTTTAATTTTCTGAAGATAAAACAATTATATGCACGTGTCCCTGAACAAAACCAAATAAGCCTTCGTCTTTTTCAAAAATGTAATTACCAATTAGCCGGAAAATTGCAAGCTTGGATAAAATCAGGTGAAGAATATCAGGATGTGTATATTTTACAAATAATTAATTAATTGTTTGTTATTTGTTTTTCAGATACTTTGCAAGCCCTTCGTTTCGTAATTTGCAAGCCGGGCAATGTCCGCAACCTGTACCGGAAATACCGTTATAACAAGTCAGGGTTTCATTCTTTACAATATCAAAAACGCCTAATTCATCGGCTAATTGCCACGTTTGGGTTTTATCTAACCACATCAACGGGGTATGGATAACAAACTGCTCTTCCATAGCCAAGTTCAAACTCACATTTACCGAACGGATAAATGTATCCCTACAATCGGGATATCCGCTAAAATCAGTTTGGGAAACGCCGGTTACAATATTATTGATTCCATGCGAACGGGCAACAACAGCTGCAAATGTAAGAAATAACATATTTCTTCCGGGAACAAATGTATTCGGACAAGAATGTTCAGGCTTTTCCTCTTCCATCGGAATATTCGTATTTGTCAATGCATTATCAGCTAATTGGCTGATAATGGAAGCATCCAATACTTTAAAAGGAACTTTTGCTTTCTCTGCAATTTTCCGAGCAACTTCCACTTCTTGGGAATGTCTTTGTCCATACGTAAAACACAGTGTATGGACAGATGAGAATTCTTTTAATGCCCAATATAAACAGGTCGTAGAATCCTGCCCTCCTGAAAATAAAACTAAGGCTTTCATTTAGTTACAAGTTACGGGTACGAGTTACAGGGAAAATGTTTCTCGTAATTTGGTAATTATAAATGTAAAATATGTTATATCTAAAATCTATTTTCAATCTTAATAATATCAAAATTGCCCTACCATGTAACTCGTAATCTGTAACTTGTAACCAATTTTAAACTTCAGTCACCTTTAGAATATTGTAAGACAAATCATCATCAAAAACATCTACTCCTTCAACATGCTTGATGTAGTTTACAACTCGGGTTGTTACCGGTAGAATAATAACTTCGTATGCCGACTTCATAAATGCTTGGGTAAATACCATAAGGATGACTTCAGAAATAGAAAATATTCCGGCAAATGCAACAATGAAAAATATCATTGAATCAGCAGTTTCGCCAATTAAAGTAGAAACAATTGCTCGTACCGAAAATCTTTTTCCGCCGGATGCGACTTTCATTCGGCTCATTACATATGCATTTAAGAACGATCCTACTAAGAATGCGCTTAAACTGGCAATTGCAATACGTGGTGTTTGATTTAACACTGTAGCATAAGCATCCTGAAAGTTCCAAAAAGAAGCAGGTGGAATCGCTACTGATATCTGAAACAGGATTACAGCCAAGAAATTAGTAGCAAAACCTGTCCAGATAATAAAACGAGCTTTTTTAAAACCCCAAACTTCAGCAATACAATCATTTAAAATATAAGTAACGGGAAAAATCAATAATCCGGCAGTACAGGTTATACCCCATATTGAAATAATTTTAAACGCTAAAATGTTGGAGATTAGGATGGCAGCATTAAACAAAATGCCACACAACATGAAAAGAAGAGAAACTTGTTTGTTCATACAATCTTGTTTTTATACGTGGTTACCAAGCACACGGGCAAAAATGCCTATATTAAAATCGCTGCAAAGGTAGTGTTTTTTATAAAAATTTGTCTATTTCCAGTATAAATACTTACTCTTACATAGAAAAACCATATTTTTTTTTTCATAAAGTGTATTTCTTTGTATATTTGTCCCAAGTTGCAATCTCTACATTACAAAATGAGTACAATAATAGAACATCGGGGTACCATTAAAAAGATATTTTCGGATAAAGTTATTGTGCAAATAGAGCAAGTATCCGCATGTGCCGGATGCCATGCAAAACAAGCATGTACAATTGCAGATAAAGCTGACAAAATAATAGAAATTGCAACTTCTGGTAATGGTTTCGAAGAGAATGAAGTTGTAAATATACAAGGAAAAAACTCATTAGGTTTACTTGCTGTTTGGTATGCATTTGTATTACCGCTTTTATTTTTATTTGTAGTATTATTCCTATCTTTTCATTTTTTTCAAAATGAAGGAATAGCAAGTCTTGCAGCATTGGGAATATTGATTGTATATTATATCACTTTATACATCTTTCGGGATAAATTAAAACGAAAATTCATTTTTGAGATTCATAAAATAAAATAATGTGAGAAGTAAAAAGTAACAGGTGGAATAATAATTAGTCTATTAGTTTTTACTTGTTACCTTTTACTTGTTACCTTTTACGTTATTATGGGATTAATTTTATTAGCAGTTGCTTCGCTTGGAGGCATTGGAATTATCGGAGCCTTGGTATTATTTTTTGCATCCAAAAAATTTGAGGTATATGAAGACCCTTCTATTGCGTTGGTAGAAGAATCTCTACCTGCAGCAAATTGTGGAGGTTGTGGTTTCCCTGGATGTAAGGGATTTGCCGAAGCATGTGTAAAAGCCGAAACATTGGATGGATTGCTTTGTCCTGTTGGAGGAGCAGAGGTCATGTCAAAAGTAGCAGAAATCTTAGGACGGGAAGCTCAGTCTGCAGTTCCAATGATTGCAGTTGTTCGTTGCAATGGTTCCTGCGATAATCGCCCGCATGTAAATATTTACGATGGAGCATTGTCATGTGCAATTGCATCCGCTCTTTATGGAGGAGAAACCGGGTGTGCTCATGGATGTTTGGGTTTTGGAGATTGTGTAGATTCCTGCACATTCGATGCTATTCACATGAATACACAAACGTTGTTGCCCGAAGTAATGGAAGATGCTTGTACGTCTTGTGGTGCATGTGTAAAAGCTTGCCCGAAAAGCATAATCGAATTACGTAAAAAAGGTCCGAAATCACGCCGTGTATTTGTATCGTGTGTAAATAAAGATAAAGGTGCAGTTGCAAAAAAAGCATGTAATGTTGCCTGTATTGCTTGTGGCAAATGTCAGAAAGCATGCGCTTTTGATGCAATAACAATTGAAAATAATTTGGCTTACATTAATTATAATAAATGTACTCTTTGCCGCAAATGCGTCGATGAATGTCCGACAAATGCTATTTTGACTGTAAATTTTCCACCTAAAAAGGAGAAATCTTTAGTAAACACCGAAGAGACCGGAACCCAAGAAACTCTTAATTCTTAACTTTTAACTCTTAACTTTAATGTTGAAAACATTTCGAATCGGAGGTATTCATCCATCTGAAAATAAACTCTCTGCCGGAAAAAATATTGAAATTTTCCCTTTATCCGAACAAGTAATAATTCCTCTTTCACAACATATTGGTGCACCAGCTGTTGCAGTTGTAGCAAAAGGCGATACTGTAAAGGTGGGAACATTAATAGCAAAAGCAGGAGGATTTGTTTCTGCAAATATCCATTCGTCCGTATCTGGAACTGTCCTTAAAATAGATGATATTGTGGATGCAAGCGGATACCGTAAACCGGCAGTATTTATCAAGGTTGAAGGTGATGAATGGGAGGAAAATATTAATCAATCTACTGATTTACAAAAAAATATTACATTATCTTCTTCCGAAATTATCCAAAGAATTGCAGAATCCGGTATTGTTGGTTTAGGTGGAGCAACTTTTCCAACTCAAATCAAGTTAGCGCCACCGCCCGGAAAAACGGCTTCCGTATTAATCATTAATGGAGTAGAATGTGAGCCTTATCTTACTTCTGATCATGCCTTGATGCTTGAAAAAGGAGAAGAAATATTGGTTGGAACTCAATTGTTGATGAAAGCAATTCAGGTAGAACGAGCAATTATAGGCATTGAGAACAATAAAAAAGATGCAATTGAACAGTTGAGTTCATTGGCAAATAAATATGAAGGCATCGAAATTTGTCCGTTAAAGGTACAATATCCGCAAGGAGGTGAAAAACAATTGGTTGATGCAATTATTAAAAGACAAATAAGAAGTGGTGGACTTCCGATAGAAGTTGGAGCTGTTGTTCAAAATGTTGGAACTGCTTTTGCTGTATATGAAGCTGTTCAGAAGAATAAGCCTTTGTTTGAACGAGTTGTAACCGTAACAGGCAAAAAAATACAAAATTCTTCTAATTATTTAGTGCGTATTGGAACGTCTATCAATGAATTAATTACAAAATCGGGCGGTATTCCTGAAAATACCGGAAAAATTGTTGGAGGTGGCCCGATGATGGGAAAGGCGCTTGTAAGTGCGGATATTCCTGTAACAAAAGGAAGTTCGGGTATTTTAGTCTTACCTAAGAGTGAAACTGCTCGAAAAGAAACTCAAAATTGTATTCGTTGCACAAAATGCGTATCTGTCTGTCCAATGGGACTTTCTCCATATCTTTTAATGACTGTAACAGAATTTTCAGAGTGGGATAGAGCTGAAAAAGAGAAAATCATGGATTGTATCGAATGTGGCTCATGTAGTTATACATGTCCGGCAAACAGACCGTTATTGGATTATATCCGATTAGGAAAAGGAAAAGTAGGAGCAATTATAAGGAATCGGAAATAAATTATATTATGAAAACGAGCATGAAAAAGTTTTCACTAAAGACAATGATATTTTACGCGAGTTTCCATACGACATTAATGTAAAAAAATAAAAAATAACGTATGAAAATTATCTATCTATTTTTATCATTATTCATATTATTTTCTTCTTGTAAGAAAACGGATGCTACTATAAAACAAGAAGTTACGACATCTGATTTAGACTTGAATAAAAACGATGAAAAGCAAATATTAAATCAGGTTACTACAATTATATTGCAGCATTTTGAAAATAAATCAAGCAAAGTAGAGGTTTGGGATCATGTAAAGGTAAATGAAAACATCCATCTTTTTGCCTATAACCGCGCTGATGCTGATGTTACATATAAAGGCATCGCTTATTTCAAAGACAATACCCTTTTGTATTGTAACGACAATGCTTTTTTTTGTGAAGGTTGTAACAATGCAAAAAATCAAATAGCGGAAATCATACCCGGCGAAGACAATTCATTATTTTTGAAAATTAGTATTCAATGGGGACTATCGACCGGTGGTGTTTATTCGGAATATTACTTTTGGTATAATAAGGATTTAGATGATTTTGTATTGAGCTATGTATTTGAAAACGGATGGGAAAATCCAATTGTAACGGAAAACGGAGAGGAAAAATTGACATCATATTCAAATTCATACAAGTCTAATTTTTCAAAAATAATAAAATTGGCAGATTTTAATGCCGAATATTTGGGCGAAGATGGGACATATACGAATTTAACATATCAGTTTAACAGTTCTGCTCCTTTAAATAAAATCGAAAAAGAAATACAAACTCAGCTTACGAATAAAGTAGGTGAAAATTTTGCATTTATTTTTACGAATGACGATGTGCAGGCATTAATAGAAACATATCCTATGAACAATAAAAATATTGATTCATTTAAGAATATTGCCAACTATTTAGCAGAAATGGGTTTGTCAGAAGAATCACAAGCATTATTGAAACAAATTCCCTAAAATAAAATGTTATTCGAGTTGTTTGAGTATATATAAGTTGATAACAAACAATAAAGAACGAAAAATTTATCTATGAACAATAAACTATTAATTTCACCTTCACCGCATATTCACAGTGGAGACAGTGTCTCGAAGAATATGTATGGAGTGTTGATTGCGCTTATTCCGGCATTGCTGGTGTCGTTGTATTATTTTGGGTTAGGCGCATTGCTGGTAACATTGGTATCAGTGGGATTTTGTATTTTGTTTGAATATTTGATTCAAAAATATTTGATGAAAGGCAAACCTACTATTTGCGATGGTTCAGCTATTATAACAGGCGTTTTACTGGCGTTTAACTTACCTTCGAATTTGCCTTTGTGGATTGTCGCTATCGGAGCATTGGTCGCAATCGGTGTTGGAAAAATGACCTTTGGAGGATTGGGAAATAATATTTTTAACCCGGCTTTAGTTGGAAGGGTTTTCCTGTTGATTTCATTTCCGGCACAAATGACAGTTTGGCCTAAACCGTTGGAAACCCGATGGACATTCTTTCCAACAGTTCCGGCAGACCAAATGGATGCATTAACAGGTGCCACACCTTTAGCAATGATAAAAAATCATTTCGGGCATGTTCCTGATTACCTTGATTTATTACTGGGAAATATGGGTGGAAGTTTCGGTGAAGTTGGCGCAATCGCTTTGATTTTGGGATTGGTATTTATGTTATGGCGAAAGATAATCACTTGGCATATCCCTGTTTTTATGATACTTACTGTTGCTGTTTTTACAGGAATTATGCATTGGATTAATCCTGAACAGTATGCTTCTCCGTTGATTCATGTGCTTTCGGGTGGTTTATTGTTGGGTGCTATTTTTATGGCTACAGATTATGTAACTTCTCCGATGAGTAAAAACGGAATGATTATTTATGCAATCGGAATCGGAGTTTTAACCTCAGTTATCCGTTTATTTGGGGCTTATCCCGAAGGTGTTTCCTTTGCAATATTAATTATGAATGCATTTACACCGCTTATTAATACATATGTTAAACCAAAAAGATTCGGGGAGGTTGTAAAGAATGGCTAAGTTAAAATCATCTCTGTTAAATATGTTCCTGTCTCTTACGATTATTTGTATTGTTGCAGGAGCATTATTGGCTGCATTAAATGATGTTACCAAAGATCCGATTGAAGCTTCGAAAAAAGCAAAATTGGAAAAAGCAATAAAAGAAGTTGTTCCGGCATTTGATAATTCACCTTCCGATGAGGCCTATTTTGGTGTGGCCGGTGAAGATTCACTTAAAATCTATCCGGCAAAAAAAGATGGAAGTTTAGTGGGCGTAGCTGTAGAAAGTTATTCTATGAAAGGATTTAGCGGCAAAATAAGTATTATTGTTGGTTTCGATCCGAAAGGGAAAATTATCAATTATGCAATTTTAAACCACGCTGAGACTCCGGGATTAGGTTCAAAAATGGATGTATGGTTTAAGACCGAAAAAAACAAACAAAGTATTTTAGGAAAAGAACTATCTAAAGGAGGCTTGAGTGTTTCGAAAGATGGGGGAGATGTGGATGCAATTACAGCATCGACCATTACTTCAAGAGCTTTTTTAGATGCGGTGAACCGGGCTTATGCAGCTTATTCGGGAAATACGGATGCCACAACTAGTGCCACAACTTCATCGTCTGATGCTACTTCGGGTGCAACATCAGTCAATGTTGATACAGAGGCAACGAAATCTTCTACTGATGCTAATTCGGGAGCTACTCCGCAACAACATTAAATACAAAAACAACGATATGAAAAATAATAATTTAAAAACGTTTTTAAACGGAATTATTAATGAAAATCCCGTTTTTGTGTTGCTGTTGGGGATGTGTCCGACATTGGGAACGACATCTTCGGCTCTCAACGGTATGGCAATGGGACTGGCTACTATGTTTGTACTAACTTGTTCGAATGTAGTTATTTCATTACTGAAAAGTGTGATTCCCGATCAAGTTCGTATTCCGGCATTTGTTGTTGTTATTGCAACATTTGTTACGATTGTACAAATGTGCATGGAAGCGTATGTTCCGGCCTTATTCGATACATTAGGGCTTTTTATCCCGTTGATTGTTGTAAACTGTATCGTGTTGGGACGTGCCGAAGCTTTTGCTGCAAAAAATAAAATATTTCCATCTATGTTGGATGGATTGGGCATCGGATTGGGATTTACATTGGCATTAACGCTACTTGGAGGAGTAAGGGAACTTCTTGGAACAGGTAAATTATTTAACCTTACCATTTTTCCTGAAAATTTTGGTTCTTTAATATTTGTCCTTGCTCCCGGAGCTTTTATTGCTTTAGGATATCTGATTGTAATTGTAAACAAGGTAAAAAGTAAAAAGTAAAAAGTACCTCACTTACCAACTCACAACTTATAATTCACAACTAAACAATGGAATATATTTTAATATTTGTAGCTGCTGTTTTTGTCAATAACATTGTATTGGCACAATTTCTTGGTATTTGTCCGTTTTTGGGAGTATCAAAGAAAGTCGAAACAGCAATTGGTATGTCTGCCGCAGTTGCTTTTGTAATGACAATAGCAACATTGGCCACATTTTTAGTTCAAAAATATGTACTGACTCCAATGAATTTGGAGTTTATGCAAACGATCAGTTTTATTCTGATTATTGCAGCATTGGTACAGATGGTCGAGATTATTTTGAAAAAAGTATCTCCGGCATTGTATCAGGCATTGGGAGTTTTTCTTCCATTGATAACTACCAATTGTACTATTTTGGGAGTTGCAATTATTGTAATACAAAAGAATTTTGATTTGCCAACGGCTCTTGTTTATGCCGTTTCTACAGCAATTGGATTCGGATTGGCATTGGTTATTTTCTCAGGAATTCGCGAACAATTGAATTTAACCAAGATTCCCAAAAGTATGGCAGGAACTCCTGTTGCCCTAATTGTTGCCGGAATTTTGGCAATGGCATTTATGGGATTTGCCGGAATTGTAAAATAATTTTTGAGGTTACGAGTTACGCGTTACATGGGTAGGATGATGAGGATATACCATGTAACGCGTAGCTTTTTTTACTAAACAAATATCTATTATGAAAAATACATATATTACTGTTATTATTTTTTCCCTTTTAATTTTTCTATCTGGATGTTCCAAAGAAAAAACGGATGAAGAGATGTTGGCTAAAGACAGGGAGGCTTTAACCGAAAGTTTAAATTCTCAAAAAGTATATATGTATAAGTTCGGGAAAATATGCCTACGAGCTTCTGTTGCCAGTAATGATGTTCCCGAAGCCGAAGTTTTTAAGTCGAAATTCGGGAATGTCTCCCAATTGCTACTCAAGCAAGAAAATCAAAATAATCTTTCCTTGTTGGATTATCTTTCCCTTTATAAAAATTACCGGGACATAAATAATCTGATTGAAACAACCGACGAAGATATTTTTCCTCCGCTTACTGAGGCTTTGAGTATGGCTTATGCTAATGATTCAGTGAAAAAAGTATCATTTCAAGGAAATAATAAACTTTATATTCAAAATTTGGAGCATGCCTTATTAAGCGTTTTGGTATTGTTTGGACAGGATTTTGGGACTGATATTGTTCTGTATGAATGTTCGAAAACAAATCCCGATTTATTGGACGAAAATGAAATAAAAGGTTTGTTGCAGTTTTACAGGGGATTTATCTTTTTTCAAAAGCAATTGTATTATTTATCAGAAAAAGAAATTACCGATAATATCAATTGGCTTGAAAACAATCCGAATCTGGATTTGAAATTTACAAAAAACGTTTTCGGATGGCAAAATATGAATGACAAACTAGCCTATACATTATTTTTGTCGATGAATCATTTATTCAGAGGGTTGGATAGAACGATGATGAAACGGGAAATTGATGAAAAGCGGGCATTGGAAGATTTTCAGTTTTTTATTGATAATGCCAAAAAGGTGGGTATGGATAACGAATTACTTTGGAGTATAGAGGCATTTGTTTATATTAATAAAGAAGAAAATGAAAAGGCCGTTGATTCGTTAAGTAAATTAAAAAACAGTGTGTTGTTATCGAAAGATGAAAAAAAGGTTATAGATGAGACAATCACTTATTTGCAGGAAAGGGAAAAAGGAAAATGGTCTAATTCTTTGTTTGATAAAATGTTTATGGCAAAAATTTCCTCTAAATATATGTTCAATACATTGGAAAAGGTAAATTGGGCAAAATTCTGTGAAGAAAATAAAGTTCCCTATACACAACAAATATTCGGATCTGTTAATTCAATGAAAGTTTTTATTACTACTTTTGATAAATATACAAGTGGAGAAACTGTAATTGAAACAGGAAAACAAATTCAGGAAAAAGGCAAAGGTCTGTTGGATAAAGCAATGAAGGTTATGGAATAATATAACAAGTTATTTAAAAATAGAAATTTTAAGTTTTTGTGAATTCATTTTATCTTATCTTATATTTATGAATACATTAGCAAGAATTTTAAAAGGAAAATACAGCAGATTTACATTATCTGCTTTTTTCTCAACCAAGCAATTATACTTCCCGCTCAAACTCCAATTGCAGGATTGGATGCTTGCAGTTTCAATATCATTCAAGGAAAAGATACAATTGATTTTATAAAACTTAATACCGATTTGGAGACAACTAAACCGACAATTTTGTTTTGCCAAGGTTCCTTGCCTATGCCATTAATAGGGTGTGATGATTCAGTAAATTATCTTATTCCCGTAAGTAATTTCGATTACCAAAAACTTTCTGAAAAATATAACATCATTATCATTTCAATGCCGCATACGCCCGTAATAACAAATGAAACTACGTTAAATAAGCAATATGCTTATGTTCCCAATCCTTCAGAACCATATAAGTATGATTCTATCTATTTAAAAGATAATTATTTGGATAAATATGTAGAGCGAGGAAATGAAGTACTGAAATATTTGAGAAAACAAAAATAGGTAGATACGAATAAAATCATTTTATTGGGGCACTCTCAGGGAACACATATTGCGGCAAATTTGGCAGAACAAAATCCGGATATTTATGCACTGGGTTATTTTAGTGGAAATGTATCAGGCAGATATTCACAATTTATTCTTCAAGATAGAAATGCTGCAAAAACAGGAAAAGTATCGCGCGAGGAGGCACAAGCTAATATAGAAAAACGATACGAATGGTGGCAGCTTCTTTGCCGGGGTAAAATGACCGATGAACAATCGGGAGATCCGGTACATACATGGAAAAGTTTCAGTGTTTCGGATGTTAATAGATTAGTTGCTTTAAAAAATCCTGTTTACATTGCATACGGAACAGAAGATGATGGTCCGCAACTATGTAATATTCTACCGGTTTACTTTGAACTTGCAGGTAAAACAAATTATAAAATGCGACCATTTGTTGGTTGTGGACATAATTTTGAAGAAATTATGCCTGATGGTAGCCATAATTGGGATAAAATGTACTGGAACGAAGCTGTAACGAATTTATCGAATGGTGTGAAACATTGGATGTATTGAAATAAGATATCTCTTTGTGTAGCAAATGAAAACAGTAAATAAATATCATATGAAACGAGTTCATATATTTGCAACATCATAACTAAAAAAACAGAAGATTATGCAAGGAAGAATGAAACAACATCAATTATCGAAAGCAGAAATTGAGGATGTACTAAAGAACGGACAAGTAGGACGTATTGCTACGCATAATGAAAATGGGTATCCATATGTTGTTCCTGTTCATTATGTAATCTATGAAGAGAAAATATACATACACGGTCTTATAAAGGGGCAAAAAATCTCAAATCTTATCAAAAATAATAAGATCGGTTTTGAGGTGGACGAAATGGATACAATCATCCCTGATAATGAGAACCCGTGTGATACCAATACAGCATTCAGAAGCGTAATAATTTTAGGTACTGCAAAAATGGAGGAAGACGGTACAATTAAAGAAAAAATATTGAGGATTGTTGTGGAAAAATATACTCCGCAGCTATCGCATTTGAATTTTCCCGAGAAAATGATGAAAGCAACAGGAGTCATAGAAATAGAACCGATTGAAATCACAGGCAAGTATTATAAGTAATGTTTTCTGATGTACAAACAGAACAGATATGAAACATTGGATGTATTGAAATAAGATATTTCTCTCACTCGTGTGGTTTTGTAAACTGTTTATCAAATTCATATTAATTACATACCCGATTACAAATCAGTACGAACGAAACGGGTTGTTTTATGATTTATTTTATCGAATAGATTTTATTACTTCCTTAAAATAACCCTCCATAAAATGTATTGTTGAATAGCATACCCATATAGAAACAATTACAATAGCAACTATTCCGAAAATTTTCGTCAAAGATTTATTTTTCAAGAAATATCCCAAAGTGGCAAATATCAAGAATGAAAATAGGCAACAAGCAGCATTAATGAAACGTTCCCAACTTTCAATCTTGTATCTTATCAAGTCAATGGTAGTTTCAGATAATAGAGAGGCTTCCTCATAGAGTGATATTTGTTGTATATGAGTTAATGAGTCGGAATTAAATTCAACAGTTTTTGCAAATTGAAATTCAACACCCATTTGTTTTAAATTATATGATTTATATGCTTCTTCGGCTAATTCTGGAGGCAATATTGCTAAGAGTCTTTCAACTTCAATAATTTGCTTTTGCTGTTGTCTTTTTAGCGAATCCGACATAAATCGAATTCTTTTGCATGATAAAACAGATGGAGTAAAATCCTCAAATTCAGGCATTCTCTTAAAGTTTAAATCTTGGTCTGTTTTTTCTTCAATCTTTTCCGGATATATTGAGCCGGTTTTTATTTTCCATAACATTTCCATCGATTGTTGTTTCAGTTTAGGCTGAATATTACAATCATATAGATAGACACCAATTGAAAATACAAGAAAACAGATCACTCCAAGTCCCAATAATTTAAAAAAATCCTTGTTTCCGTTTATTAATGCATATCTAAACGAAACAAAAGAAGAAACAGCGATTGCGCTACAAAGAGATGTTGGTAATAATAATATGGATGCTGTTAAAAAGAATTTAAAAGCAAAAGGTAAAGGAGTTAAATAATTTGTTATTAGCTCCAAATACTTAGATACTGAGGTAATAATTGCAAGTAATTGCACTACAGCTAAAGTTATCGCAAAAGCTTTCCAAAATATTTTATTAAAAATTACATTCATATATTTAATTTCTTCTTATTCGTTAATTAACTCAATATTAGCATGTTCACCGATAATTTCTAAAATAATCTCAACGTAAGTTTTTCCCGTGCCGTTCTCCAATTCAGCAAGTTTTTCCTGTACGAAATCGATATTAAACGTTGAAGGAAAATTCAATTTGTTTCGATAATAGGCTTTGGTTACTTCCGGTCCCAAGCTTTTTTTGTTTTGTTCGAAATTTTTCCAAATCAACCGTATTTTCTCGTTTCCCTTTATTTCGCCAAAACCTCCGTAAAGCAAATCATTGAAGGCATCCAAGCTTTGTCCGATTTTCCAATCTTCATCAGACATAAAAATCCGATTTATCTCTTCGTAGAAAGAAGGAATATCGTATATATTATTTCCGTCGATAGTAATTGTTTTTACCATAAACAACTGTTTCTCAATTCTATTTTTAACCGCTAAGTTCGCAAGGAATATCGCAAAGGACGCAATTGAGTAATATATATTTTACTTTTGCGTCCTTTGCGAAAAACGTTGCGTTCCTTGCCGTTATATTCTTTTACCTCAATCCAAATATACTGTTACACCACCGCTGATTTGCATTAATGAGATTTCGCACAATTTAGTATTATATTGAGCTTCAAGCAGTCGTTCTTCAGCTTCGAGCAAACTATTTTGAGCTTCGCGTAATTCGATTCCCGAAAGTTCACCCAATTTATATCGTTCTATCGCAATTTCGTAGTTATCTTTGGCTGTTTTCAGGTTTTCTGATTCTAAGTTTGTCAGTTCCAGATTGTTTTGATAAGCCATCCAAATATTTGATAATTGCGCTTTTAAGGACAACTCCAACTGTTTGTATTGCAAGTCTCTGTTTTCAATTTGTATTTGGGCATTTTTCTGCTCCCGTTTACGATTGAATCCATCAAAAATATTGAATCCCAAGGTTAATCCATAATTTAACCCCATGGTTTGTTGCTTGTCATAAGTACCCATTCCATAAGTATTTAATGTATATCCATAGCCTGCATTTAGTTTCAGGTAAGGATAGTTGCGGCTTTTGATAGATTTATAATCCAATTCGCTTAATCGTTTTTCTTTTTCGGATAATAGCAAGGTTGAATTCGAGGCCAATGTATTTTTCCAGATTTGTTGTTCGTTCAGCAATGGATTATATTCGATTAAGGTATCATGAACAGCAATAGATTGTTCGACATTATCCAACGCCATCAATTCATTGAGGCGAATACGGGATGTATGAACAATTTCTTGTTGCTTAATCAAATTAGAACTGTCGGCATTGAAGTCCACACGAGCTTGTTGCAAGTCCAATCGTGACATGGAACCAATAGTATAACGGGCTTCTACAATACGTAACCGTTCTTTCGACAAACTTACCGCATATTTCAAATTACCCAAACGAATCTTTTGTCTGATAAGATTGTAATACTCAGCCGAAAGGCTCGCTATAAAATCCTCAACTGTTAAACGGGTACTGAGTTCTCCCATATTTTGCAATTCCTTCAATCGGTCATATCTTGTTTGAATCTGAAATCCGTCGAATATTGTCCAATTTAAATTGATACCGGCATTGGTAGTTGAATTATTTACATTTGTATATTTATTTTCTCCACCTTCTGCTAAATCCTGGTTGATATTATTAAGTGAGCCCGAATAACCCGCATTTAAGTCCACGGTTGGTAAATAACCGGCATTTCCGATAGTTACATTATTATCAATAATTTGCTGTTCATTACGAACGATACGAATATCGTAATTTTCCTCCAATCCGATTTGTAAGCATCGTTGTAGTGTATATGATTCCTGAGAAAATAACAGGATAGAATTCAAAGCAAAAAAAGATAAAAAGAGTGTATATTTCATGTGAATTTATAATTAAAATGTGCCAATGACGTGAATCTTTTTTCATTGGCATATTGGCATATTAGAAAATTAAATTATTTATTTTTCTTCTCCCTATTTGTCGAAATGTAGCTATACATTGCCGGAACAATAAACATTGTTAAAAATGTGGAAACGATCAATCCACCGATAACAGCTATTCCCATCGCTATTCGACCATTCGCACCTTCGGCGCTTGCAAAAGCCAACGGAAGTGCACCTAATATTGTTGAAAAACTTGTCATTAAAATAGGGCGAAGGCGTTGGACTGCGGCTCCACGGATGGATTCACTTTTACTCATACCAGAGTTTTGTCGTTGATTGGCGAATTCAACAATCAGAATACCATTTTTAGCAACTAGCCCAATCAGCATAATTATACCGATTTGACTGAAAATATTCATTGTAACATCCGAAAAATACATAAAAATCAAAGCGCCTGAAACAGCTAAAGGAACTGAAAACATGATGACAAGCGGGTCTTTAAAGCTTTCAAATTGAGCAGATAAAATCAAAAAAATCAAAACTAAAGCCAATCCGAAAGCAAAAAGTAAACTGGATGAACTTTCCCTAAACTCTTTTGATTCTCCGGCCAATGCTGTGCGAAAAGATTCGTCTAACGTTTCTTTTGCAATACGGTCCATCTCATCCAATGCCGCACCGATGGTTACACCCTTAGCCAATCCGCTACTAACAGTCGCCGAACTGAAGCGATTGTAACGGTATAACTGTGGAGGAGCAACACTCTCTGATAATCCGACAAGGTTATCTAATTGAATCATGTTTCCGGATATATTTTTCACATAAATTGATTTTAAATCCAACGGAGTATTTCGTTGTTGCCGGTTGATTTCCGCTAAAATCTGGTATTGTTTTCCATTCATGTAAAAATAACCCATCCGCTGACCACTAAGTGCGTATTGAAGTGTTTGCCCGATGTCTCTTGTACTTACTCCAAGCATGCTTGCCTTATCCCTTTCTATTTCGATTCTTGTTTCGGGTTTGGTAAACTTTAAATCTACATCCGACATTTGAAACATAGGACTTTCGTTCACTTTTTTCATAAATAACGGAATGAACTCTTGCAATTTTTCGAGGTTCGGCGCTTGCAATACATATTGTACAGGCATACTGGAACCTCGTCCTCCAAATGTAGATTGTTGTTGTACAAAAGCTCTTGCTTCCGATTCTTTCCGTACGGCTGCTGATAGAGCATCGGCAATTTCCATTTGGCTTCGTTTCCTATCTTTAATATCGGGAAGTGTTAAACGAACAAAACCTCTGTTGGTACGAACCATTGTTGAGTTAATCAATCGCTCGGGCGCAACAGAATCTGCTATGGTAGAAATTTTTTCGGTATAATCTCTATAAAATTCGTATGTTGCTCCTTCCGGAACTCTAGTATTAATCGTGATTTGCGAACGGTCTTCCAAAGGTGCCATTTCAGCCGGAATTGCAGCCCAAAGAAGCCCAATAAGAGCAAGTGTTATAATTATGATAGGAAGTGCAATTATCTTATGTGATAAGAAATAATTTAACCCTTTGGCATAAATATTGTTTAATCCTTCGAAAAAAGGTTCGGTTTTATTATAAAACCAATTTTGTTTTTCTCTTTTTTTCAATACTTTAGTGGCCAACATAGGGGTAAAAGTCAGAGCAACAAAGGCGGAAATCAATACAGCGCCTGATATAACAATGCTAAATTCCCGAAACAAACGCCCGGTCATTCCTTGCAGGAAAACAATCGGCAAGAACACGGCAACTAATGTAATCGTAGTGGATACAACGGCAAAAAATATTTCTTTAGCGCCTTCTATTCCAGCCTCTCTAGGAGACATTCCGTGTTCTATTTTTACATAAATATTTTCGACCACAACAATTGCATCATCAACAACTAATCCTACCGCCAATACTACCGCCAACATTGACAATACATTGATGGAAAACCCGGCAATATACATAATAAAGAATGCGCCGACCAAAGAAACAGGGATTACAACACATGGTACCAGTGTTACACGCCAATCCCTTAAAAATAAAAATATAATAACTACAACTAAAAGGAATGCAATATATACTGTTTCTTTTACTTCACTGATGGATGACCGAATAAATTTAGTATTGTCGAAAGCAATACCCAACTCTATATCTTCGGGTAAATCTTTCTTCATTTGTTCCAAACGAACGGTAACTTCATCCGAAATATCTATCTGGTTGGCTCCCGGTTGTGGAATAACAACAACTGCAACCATCGGAACTCCGTTTCTCATCATGATACTTCGTTGATCTTCGGGGCCTAATTCTGCTGTTCCGATATCACTGAAACGAACAATATTATAGTTGTCTTCTTTGATAATCAGATTGTTAAATTCTTCAGGAGTTTTCATTAATCCTAAAGTCCTGATTGTCAATTCAATTTTATCCCCTTCAATACTTCCTGATGGTAATTCGACATTTTCTTTATCAATTGCATTTTTTACGTCCATCGGAGTAATTCCGTATCCTGCCATTCTTACGGGGTCAAGCCATAAACGCATCGAATAGCGTTTTTCTCCCCAAATACTAACAGAACTTACATTGGGAATTGTTTGAATCCGTTCCTTAATTGTTAAATCGGCAATTTCGCTTAATTCCAGCAAAGAGCGTTTGTTACTTAAAACTGTAATCTGAATAATAGGATTTGCATCGGCATCGGCCTTAGATACAGTCGGAGGGTCACAATCTTTAGGCAAAAGCCGTTGAGCACGAGAAACTTTATCCCTTACATCATTTGCAGCGGTTTCTAAATCTACATCCAATTCAAATTCAACTTTTATCCGGCAAGAACCTTGGCTACTGGAACTGGTAAGAGATCGAATTCCGGGAATCCCATTGATATTTTGTTCCAAAGGTTCGGTAATTTGATTTTCGACAACATCGGCGTTTGCTCCCGGATAGGAAACATCTACCGTAATAATGGGATTATCGACATTAGGGTATTCCCTTACGCCCAAATAAGTGTATCCAATAAGCCCGAAAAGCAGGATTATTAATACAAATACTGTTGAAAGAACCGGACGTCGTATGCTTAATTCGGAAATATTCATTTTTTTAAAGTAAAAAGGTAAAAGCAAAAAGGTAAAAGGTAAAAAGAGCTGTAAGCATTTTACCTTTTACCTTTTTACCTTACAATATTATCAATAGTTACAGGCATTCCATCTCTTAATTGCATTACACCGGTTGTTATTAAAGTATCTCCTGGTTGAATTCCTTGTAGAATTTGCAGTTTAGATTCGGTACGTAATCCTTTGGACAATATAACCTGTTGAGCTTTCCCATTTTTGTATAAATAAGCAATATCTCGTCCCATTTCGGCAACAACAGCTTGAGAAGGAACAGTTAACGCATTTTTTATTTCTTGCAATCTGATTTCGATGGAGGCAGTTCGTCCCGGTTTTAATTTTCCATCCCGATTGGGAAAAATGGCACGGGTGCTTAATGTTCGTGTTTTTAAATCCAATTTCGATTCAACGGCATAAATTGTAGCTTGATGTTCAGCCAAATCACCGTCTACTTTGAATGTAAGAGAAGTTCCCGGAATAACCTTTGCCGCTTGTTTTTCGTTGATGGAGAATTCTAATTTTAAAGGAATAACCTTGGTAAGTTTTGCCACAACAGTTGTTGGCGACGCATAACTTCCTTCACTGACTTGTCGCAATCCGATAACACCATCAAATGGGGCTCGTAATTCGGTTTGAGCGATCCGTGATTTTACTAAATCTATATCTGCATTCAGTTTATCTAATTCGGTAGTAACTTGTTCGTAAGCCTCCTGGCTGACAGCATCTTTTTCCAATAATGATTTTTGACGAAAAACTCTGTCCTTTGCCAAAGGAATCTGTGCCTCTAATTTTTTTAATTCGGCTTGCAAAGGTTTATCATTTACTTTTGCAAGTAATGTGCCTTTTTTTACAGCTGAACCTTCCTTAAAATAAATATTTGTAATTTTTCCGGAGGTTTCGAATGATAAGTCGACTTCTTCGTCGGGAATAAGCGTTCCTGTTGTTTTGAATATATCATTCAGATTTTCATACTTTATAACCTGTACATTAATATTCAGAGGACGGTTACGATTACCATCTTTTCCTTTTCCTCCACCGGAAGGTATTAGTGCTTCGGTGGAACTATTCTCACTAAAGAAATTTTTCTTGATTGCGGGATAAAAGGCCATTCCTACAATAAGTAGCACAATAACAACAATGATGATAGTTCGTTTTTTCTTAGGCATATTTCAACGTTTACAGATAAGGGGAATAAAACACACTGCCATTAGACTTACATAATGATGACAGGTTTAAAGCAGTTTCTTTAACTTTTTCTTAATAAAATTAAAAGAAAGTGTTTTTATGTACTTACAAATAGCTCCAAGAAGTTAATCGGAAGTTACCGGAATTCCGATACTAATACCTTCCGGTGACTTCCGGTAACTTCTCAATTCAAATTACTTTCGCTTTTACATATCCTTCTTTTTGTAAAAAATCAAGAACTTTTTGTCTGAAATCACCTTGAATTAAAATTTCTCCGTTTTTGGATGAGCCGCCTACACCACATTTGGTTTTCAGTTGCTTTTCCAATATTTTCAAATCATCTTCATTCCCAACAAATCCTGTAACTAATGTTACTGCTTTTCCATTACGGTTGCGCTTATCTAATTGAATTCGCAGTTGTTGTTTTTCAGGAGATTTTGTTTCCTGTATTTCATTTTCCTCATTTTCATAGTTGAAATCAGGATTTGTAGAATAAACAATATTCAGGCGGTCTTTCCAATCGTTATTTTTCATTTTGTAAAGTTTAGAATACAAAGATACAAAATATGAGTTATGAGATAGGTAAATGGCATGAATTTGAATAATGAGTCCGTTTTGAAGGTTTGGGCAAAAGGCTAATGGCGAAAGGCGAACGAAAGCTTATGTACGCTTCCCTTTGCCATTAGCCTTTCGCCATTTGCCAAAAAAACCTTCATATCGGTGTCAATATGAATAAATTCGTGCGTTTGCCCTAAAATCTCATATCTCATATCTCATATCTCATATCTTTTTATTTACTTTTGCTCTGGAAATATTCAAAATAAAAAAAGTAAATGAATTACGAACAAACGATCGAATATCTTTATAATCAATTGCCTGTTTTTCAAAGGGTAGGAGGGGAGGCGTATAAAGAAGGCCTTGATAATAGTCTCCGTTTGGATGAAATATACCATCATCCGCATAAAAAATACAAAACTATTCATGTTGCCGGAACAAATGGCAAAGGCTCTACATCGCATTTGTTGGCGGCAATATTACAACAATCGGGATATAAAACAGGATTATATACTTCGCCTCATTTGTTGGATTTCAGGGAGCGGATTCGAATTAACGGAGAAATGATTGATAAAGAATATATTGTTGATTTTATTGCAAATGCACAATCAGCAATATCCGAAATTCATCCATCTTTTTTTGAATTGACAATGATGATGGCTTTTTGCTATTTTGCTGATAATGATGTGGATGTCGCTATTATTGAAGTTGGTTTAGGCGGTAGATTGGATAGTACAAATATTATTACTCCTGATTTATCAATTATTACCAATATCAGTTTCGATCATGTACAGTTTTTGGGTGATACTTTGCCGAAAATCGCTGGAGAAAAAGCAGGGATTATTAAATCGAATGTACCTGTTATTGTTGGAGAAGTTGATAATAATAAGGACGTTAGAATTATATTTGAAGAAAAAGCAACTGAGAAAAAAACAAATCTCATTTTTGCTGAGGATAATAATTTGATTCAAAAGGCAGAATTGAAGGATGGTTATTGGATTTTTCAAACTGATAATTATCCTGATTTAAAATGTGGATTAAGCGGATTTTATCAGGAAAAAAATGCAAATACGGTTTTAACGGCTGTTGAATTATTAAAGAAACTACATTATGCAATTCTGTATAGTGCAGTTTATCAAGGCTTTGATAATGTACAAGCACTTACCGGATTACAAGGTCGTTGGCAAATAATCCAATCCAATCCGAAAATCATTTGCGATACAGGACATAATGAAGGAGGCATTTCCTACATTGTAAAGCAGTTGCAATCAGAACAATATAAAACATTACGAATTGTATTCGGAATGGTGAATGATAAAGATATTTCCAAGGTAATTGCATTGTTGCCCAAAAATGCAGTATATTACTTTACCAAAGCGTCTATTCCCCGTGCATTAAACGAACTTGAATTACAAGAAAAAGCCAAAAAAGAAAATCTGAAGGGGAATGCTTATTCTTCTGTAAAAGAAGCTATCATTGCTGCAAAAAAAGAAGCAGATGCTAATGATTTAATTTACATCGGTGGAAGTACATTTGTAGTTGCCGATGCTTTAGAGTTTTTAAACAAAGAGTGAAAAAATTATGATGATACTCTCAATGTTGGCAGTGAATCACAAATATAAAAATAACGGATAATTATTTAAAAAATAGAATGTTATGAAGAAAATATTTTTTTTTCTATTGATAGTCAGCTCTTCTCTTAAAGCTGAAACTTTTTCCGGTTATTATGTTACAAACAATTCAGACACAATTTACTGTAATATTAATTTAACAAAGAAGACTGTTGATTATTATGACTTCTCTAAAGTAAGAAAAAGTGTAAATCTTGTTGATAGTGACGGCGAAAAGAAGTTTAAGCCTCATGATATCGTTTGTTTTGCCATAAACATACCAAATAAAGAAACATATAAATTTGTTTCCTTGGAAGAAGATACGCAACAATTTTTTTGTGAAATTATCAGTGGAAAAATATCTTTATACAAAATCTATTTGTTACATCCATACGACGGTTCATTAGCAACAATACCAATTGCGCTTAAAGATAATAAACTTGTTTACCTAAATGCAATAAATAAAAAACAAAGAGTTAGTAATTTATTGGAAGATAATCCTGTAGTTTTAGAAAAATGGAAAGCAACGAAATTTAATATGTGGACAGACTCTCATTTTGATACAACTGAAATAGAAAAATGCATTAGGGAGTATAATGAGTTTGATACAAACGAAAAATGATAAGATTCCTGCCAACTTGCAGTTTCCAGCAGGTAATGGAAGCGGTTTTATTGCTTTTTTATCAAAATATAAACGATTAACGGAGTAAATACATGAAAAAAATTACGTTTTTATTTTTGCTTATTATCTTTGCTTTTGTACAAGTAAAAGCATCCGATTTTATCCCCATCAAAAAAAAGAAAACAGAAATACTGCCTGTTCAAACCAACAAAGTATCTCCGGAACTGAGAGAAATTGCCATACTTGATGGAACAGTTGTTTTAGAAGTAAGCAAAGGAGTAGAATTTCCCTGTATTGGATTACGTCTTTACGACAACAATATAAATCGTCAACTAGGAACATACCTGGAAATAAAAAAACGGGGTAAATACTATCTTATTGAAAATAAAAAATACATCAACATGAATGATGGCATAGAAATTTACTTGAAAGACCTTTTTGAAGGATTTTATGATGATAAGAAATATGGAAGAAAAGTGTGGTCGGCATTTGTAGAAGAAGGTGGATTGCAATTATTTATAGAGATAGCAAATGATATTATAGATGACGAATTTCTTAATTCGCCCTTGAACGATACATATGGATGAAAAAGAGATAATTATTTCTACTTTAACAGATTAAAAGATGATTCATATCGAACTCGTTTTCAATAACTCCGCACACGGAATACACGGAATAACACAGTAATATTTTGACTTCGTCAAAAACTTAAGCAGATTATAACACCTTATTAATACATCATTAGCTCAAAGTTAAGTATTAGTGACAGCGAAAGATTTGCGTAAGCAAATTGCCGTGTTATTCCGTGCTTTCCGTGTATTCCGTGTGCGAATTTTTACTCATATTGATGTCAATTCTAATCTGTTGATTAATTTTAACTTAATTTTAATTCCACATACTTACCTATGGTAATTTTAATTAAAAATTTTTCAAAAATTTTGAATATAAAATATATCCGACTTATTTTGCTTTTTAAAACCAATAATATGCAATAAAATGAAAAAGGCTCTTAAGATCACAGGAATAGTTCTGGTTGTAATTATAGCATTGTTGCTTATATTGCCATTTGCTTTTCAGGGCAAGATAAAGGATGTTGTAAAAAGTGAAGCCAATAAAATGTTGAATGCCAAATTGGAATTCACCGATTTGAATTTGAGTTTTATCCGTAGTTTTCCCAATGCATCTATTACATTAAAAGATGTTTCATTAGCAGGAATTAATGAATTTGAAAACGATACATTGATTAAAGCGGAAAATCTTTCGGCTACAGTCAATATTATGAGTTTATTCGGAGATAAGGGCTACGAAATTTCCAAAATAAAAATCGAAAATGCAGATGTGTATGCCAAAGTGCTGGAAGATGGAAAAGCAAACTGGGATATAGTAAAGGAAACTCCCAAAGAAGATACTGCAAAAAACGACACAACTGCATCCAGCTTTAATTTAATGCTGAAAAGTGTCGACATAAGTAAATCCAATATCATTTATGATGACAGGCAAGCAAAAATGAAGTTTGTTGCAGATGATTTGAACCTGCACTTATCGGGTGATATGACAGCCGACGAAACTCAACTCGAAACAGAATTTACCACAAAAGCTGTCAGTCTTATTATGGAAAATATTCCATATATATCCAAAGCTGAAATTAAAGGAGACATTCAGGTAGATGCCAATTTGAAGGATATGAAATTTACTCTGAAAGACAATACAATACAGATTAATGCGGTAAAAGCAAGTATCGACGGATGGATTGCCATGTTGGCTGATGATAGTATGGATATGGATGTTAAATTAAAAGCTCCCGAAACACAATTTAAAGATATTCTTTCGTTGATTCCGGCTATTTATGCCAAAGATTTTGCACAGATAAAAACGTCGGGAACTGCAACTTTGGATGCTTATGCCAAAGGAATAATGAAGGGCGATACATTGCCTTCGTTTGATGTAAAATTGAATATAGCCAATGCAATGTTTCAATATCCTGATTTACCTAAATCTGTAACAGATATTGCAGTTAATGCAAGAATAACTAATCCGGGTGGAAGTGCTGATTTGACAGTGATTGATGTGCCTAAATTTCATTTCAATATGGGAGGAAATCCGTTTGATGTGAATTTACACATGACAACTCCTATCAGTGACCCGAATTTCTCTTTGGGTGCCGTTGGTAAATTGAATTTGGGAATGATAAAGGATATTTATCCGTTGGAAGATGGAATGCAGTTAAACGGAATCCTGGATGCCAATCTTAAAGTGGCAGCCCGCATGTCAACAATTGAGAAAGAGCAGTATGAAAATGTAAGTGCTTCCGGAACGTTGGCTATCAATGATATGACAATCAAAAGCAAAGATATGCCCGATACACATATCAATGATGCAGAAATGAGCTTTACTCCCCGCTATATCGATTTATCTTCATTGAAAGTAAAAATTGGGCAAAATGATTTGGCTGCATCCGGTAAAGTAGAAAATTTTATTCCGTATGCACTGAAAGATGAAACATTGAAAGGAACACTATCTGTTACTTCCAATTATTTGAATTTGAATGACTTTATGAGTGAAAGTTCATCTTCTTCATCTGCCGGAACAGCTTCGGATGAGTCGATTGCCGTTTTCGAAGTTCCAAAGAATTTGAATTTCTCATTGAATGGAAATTTCAACAAAGTATTATTCGATAACTTAACTTTGAATAATGTTGCCGGACAAATCTTGGTGCAAGGTGGAAAAGTTGATATGAAAAACCTTAGCATGAATACATTGGGTGGTTCGATGAATGTGAATGGTACGTATGACACATCGAAAAATCCGAAACAGCCTCAGGCAAATATGTCGTTGAATCTGAAGAATGTATCTTTTGCCGAGACGTTTAAAACATTCACGACGATTCAAAAGTTAGTGCCTATTTTTGAAGCATTGGGAGGAAATTTTTCTACAACATTAAACTTAAATACTACATTAGGTAACGACTTTATGCCGGACTTAACAACCTTAACAGCAAACGGGTTATTGCAATCATCGAATGTAGATGTGCAAAATGTTTCAGCTTTTACAGCGTTGGCCGGCGCGTTGAAAAATGATAAATTGAAATCGTTTAACGTAAAAGATTTAAGTTTGCCATTTTCTATTGCAGCCGGAAGGGTTACAACCAAACCGTTTGATATGAATATGGGAAGCATCGGAAAAATGAATCTATCAGGAAGCACAGGGCTTGATCAAACAATCGATTATGTCGCCAAAGTTGATTTGCCAGATAGTAAGATCAGTAGTTATGTGAAATCGATGAATGTAAAAATCGGAGGAACATTTACAGCTCCCAAAATATCCCTTGACCTTGCAGATATAGCCAATCAGGCTCTTGGTAGCGCGTTGGGAGGTGCATTGGGAACAGTAACAGGAGGAGCGGTTACCAGTTTGGATGATGCAACAGCAAAAGGAGTGGAAGAAGCTCAAAAGCAAGCGGATAAAATTGTTGCAACAGCAAAAGAGAACGGTGATAAATTAGTAGCCGAAGCTCAAAAACAGGCAGATGCATTAGTGGCAAAAACAAGCAACCCGTTGGCAAAAGCAGCCGCGCAACAAGCAGCTAATGCAGCAGTAGCTGAAGCTCGCAAAAAAGCAGATCAATTAAATGCCGAAGCCCAAAAACAAGCGCAACAGGTTGTAGATGCAGCAAAAGCAAAAGTACAGAAATAAGAAGAATATAATCGGAAGTTAGTAGAAGTTACCGGAAGTTATCAGAATCTTGGAGATTTTGATGGCTTCCGGTAAATTTTTTTGGACAACGTATGAAATTGAATAAAGAATCCGTTTTGAAGGTTTCTGACCTCACCCCTAACCCCTCTCCGAATGGAGAGGGGAGCTTCGGAAAGAACTTTTATTTTTAGACTAAGAGGTTAGATGTTATTTAATTACATCTAATTTTCATTTTTTAAATCTAAATAATTGTACAAAACTACTCCCCTCTCCATTCGGAGAGGGGTTGGGGGTGAGGTTAAAAACACTCATATTGATGTCAATATGAATAATTTCGAGTGTTTACCTACTTGTTTTTTGCTTATTTTCTTACAGTTTCCGCCTCTACATCTGCCCTTGATTTACTGATTGCAACCAGATAAACTCCGGTAAAAATAAACATTGCCGATACGACTTTTTGCCAGGTAATCGTATCTTGTCCAATGAAAGTTGCGACTAAGGAAGCAACTAAAGGTTGTAAATAGTTGTACATGCTGATTGTTGTGGGACGAATTCTCTTCAAGGCCATCGGAATGAGCATATACGTGAGATAAGTAGCACCGAAAAGAACGAAAAATATACACCAAAGCGTAGTTGCATTGTAAGGTTCTTTAAATGCCGGGGTTGCCATCAAATCACCGTAATAGAAAGGAGATAATATCAATGCCGAAAAGAAGAACATCCATTTCATTATTGTAATAGAACTATACTTCAATGTCAATGGTTTGGCTATGGTCAGATAAATGGCATACATAAATCCGCCTATGATAATCAGTAAATTTCCTGATAACGAACTGGCATGCCCGCCTCCGGAATGATGCCCCGTTAATATCAGAAAAATAGCTCCGGATGCTCCAATCAATACTCCACCTGCTTTTTTTAGCGTAATCGGTTCTTTCAGGAATAAAAAGGCAAGGATAATCACAAACATAGGGCTACAGGTCGTTAATACGGAAGCATCAACGGGAGAAGTCGAATTAAGCCCTTTCAAAAACGAACCTTGATTCAACACGATTCCGGTTATGGCACAAATGAAAAGCATTCCCAAATCCTTTTTGTCGACTTTTTCTTTGTGGGTAAAAATAGAAGTAATCCAAAACGCGATACAAGCGAAAAGAATACGTGCGAGAGTCAACCCTTCGGGAGAAATATCGTTGGGAAGTACCGACTTTGATACCACCATATTCAACCCGAAAATGATGCTGACGGTAGCGATAAGCAAATGCCCTTCCAGTTTTGTCCTGTTCATTTAATAAATTTTTGATAAATACGAGACAAAATTACAAAATCGGTTGCAGTAGCCGAAATTATTTGTGAAAGATTGCTCTTGTATTTTCAAAAGTCAACTGTGGTTTTTAGGAAGTAATAAGAAAAATATAATCGGAAGTTATCATTGTTTATTTCACTTTTGGCAACTTATTTTCTTGATATAAGAGAAACTCCAACTGTAAACATCAACGTGTTGAATGTGTTCTTTTGGGTATATTCTTCATGAAGAAATTCAAGAAAATCATATTCTATCGTAGTGGTTTCTATCTGGGAAAAAGCATGGATATAATAAAGTTTTGCAAATAATTCGACTTTTTTGATTTTGTAATTTAGTTGCAAAGATGGTTGCAACATAAAACTATATGTATGAGGTACAATAAATTCTTTATAGAGAAGATTATTACTTCCACGTACTTTAGCTGATGCAGAGTAATTTTCTGACATAAAGCTGAATAATCCCATATTTAGATTCGTTTGTAAAGAAAATTTATTGCTAAGTTGTTTTCTATATACAGGACCTAAGGTAAAAGTGTTAAATGTATTATTAGGAATAGTAGTGCTGTATTCCCCATTGTATAACGGAAAATTTTCGGTTTTGCCAAATACGTCATTCGATATATTTTCATTGCAAAAGAAACGATTTAAACTATACAGCACATCTATGCCCCATTCGGAATTAAAAAAATAAGTGTTGCCAATAGCTAAATGAACATTGTTAAAACCATTATTGTCAGTAATCTTGGTTATTCCCACCGGTGAAAAATAGATAGGTACTCCAAGAATGAAATCAAAATGGAGAGAATTTTTCACACTTTCCTGAGAAAACATAATGCTCGCAACACATATCAAACAGAAAGTAAAAATACCTTTTTTCATTTTAAATCTACGGTTATTCGTTCGATAAACACATCTTCATTCGACATAGTCATAATTACAGAGAATGTATAAGTTCCAATGTTTTCGGGAGAGTATTTCAAGTAAAAGTCAATATATTCGTAGTAGATATCCATATCTTTTTTCATGCTACTAATCAAATTATCAATACTCATAGCATGAGAAGGATAAGAATATTGTTCCTTTGAATCACCTGGAACGCACACAAATAAATCGTTGAGAGAAGTTCCTGAAGGATGATGTTTGTTGAAATCGGCATTTGCCTCGATATGAATCTTCGCAGGATATGCATTATAGAAATAAGTATAAATTGTTCCACAACTTGTGGCTGATGCAGTAGAAGACAGGCTATTCATTTTTTTTAGTACAGAAGAATAATTCCATTCTCCAAATTCATTAGCCAATTTTACCCTTATTACATACGCATTTTTATTAACAATGTTTTCTTCCGGAGAAACTTCTACCGGATATTTAAGGCTGTTATCCATATTATGTAATGTAAATCCGGTCAAGATTAATTCACATCTGATATATTCTTCACAACAAGACGATAGTAAACGAAGCACAAAAAAGAAAGTGCAGGCAATAGCAATTTTCAAAATTCGATTTTTCATGATATTTTAGGTTACAGAAGTTCAAAGTTACACATATATTTGAATATTCTTTCCTCCCTTTTGCTTACGTTGATTTGCAATTTTGTAAAATGATTATCCGTTATTTTGCCCAACAGGCTGAAATAAATTGCCGTTTCACGGCGTTTGGGTAATAAATCGGATAGTCATATTTTGTAATTAAGGTTATTAACTGATGTTACGCAGTAGTCAAGTTAGCTTTGAGTAGGTTTAACTCCTCAAAAGCGATCTTGATAGCCGCCATATATAATTTAGCTTTGATAGCAAAATGATTCAAGTTCTTTGACAGTTTGATTTTTTCTAATTTAACGAAGGTAAAGATTGAAGCAAACAAGTGATTGCTTTGTGCCTTGACCGAACGGGCAGGCGAACTGCCAATAGAAGCGTTCTGTTTGATGCTTTTATGATATTCCTCTACACTCCACCGTTTCTTGTAGAGCGTGGTAAATTGGTCGTTGGACAAAGTAAAGTCGTTCGATACCAAAAATCTAACACCAGTGGATTGGTCTTTGTTTGTAAAAACCTGTTTGATTAAAAGAACCGGAAAATCTAAATCTTTCAACCAAACCTTCACAAGTGTATTTCCCGGTATTTCCAATTGACAGATGTTTTGCCACTGACCTCGATTGCGGGCTTGTTCATCAGTAACAGCCAAACGGTTTTCTTTTATGTCGAAAATAAAATACTTTTTCTTTCCTGCTATAAAACGCATGTTATCATTAGAGGCAACCCACGAATCGGCCAGAACATAACGGAACAATACTTGATTCTTGATTTGTTGTGAAATCATTTTTTGCATCATTTCATTCTTGGTAACAGGACTTTGCCGTTTTTCTTTTCGGGTTTTTATTTCGCTGAAAACAACCGTCTTTTTTACAAGTTCATAAGAAAGTGGAACCCGCAAACATTCTTCCGAAGAGGGTAATGAGGATGCGTAAAAGGCAGATAAAAGATTAATCCCTTTTGTGTTACGTCCTTTGCTATGATCCCAATGCCAGCAGATCAGTTCATTTTCATCCATGTACTGTTTCTCAATGATGGTGTCATCGAATATCAAACAGCCTTGAGGGTTTTCATATTGACGAATTAACGGCTTCACTGAAAGCCATAAGCTCTTTGAGTCGAAATCTTGACCGGATAAAAAACGTGTTACCTGATCATGACTGACCGTACCATCTAACAAAAAAGATAAACCAGTTGCACTGGTTTGGCGAGTGCTACATAAAAGATAATCACTGTATAAATCTAAAAGTTTTTCCATTAGGCAAAGATACAGATTGTTGTATTAGAAAATCTCATACTGCGTAACATCAGTGATTTACCTTATAATTTGTCTGTAAATTTTTAATCGTCCACTTTTTAGTGGACACTACTGATAGACTATATCTAAATTCTATTATTTCTAAATCAGGATAAAATTATTAAAAATAATGTAGTTTGCAAAAAATATCAAAAAAATAAAATAATTTAATTTGTTTTCTTTTTAAAATGCAAGGAAGAGTTAAGTCTATGATAAAATTAGTTTAAATTAGCACAAGCATAGCTTCATAGCATAACATCCTCACAAGAAATAGTGAGTAACTTTTTCTCCATTAATTTGTACTTTTGCATTTTCAACATAAAGATGTAAAAATGACATTAATTAATATTGATACAAAACTTGCTGATGCTATTCACCGGAATTACCTGCTTATACCGGTAATCAACCGTTTTGGTATCCGGTTGGGATTTGGAGATAAATCCATAAAAACAATATGTAAAGAACATCAGATTGACCCTGAATTTTTTACGGCAATCTTGAATACATTTACATTTGAAAATTATTTTTCCGAAAAAAAATTAAAAGCTTTTCCCATTCTTCAAATTGTTGATTATCTGAGGAAGACACATACATATTACCGGGATGTTCAACTGAAAGTTATTGATTTTAATATCAATTATTTGATAGAAAGTTGTCCTGCTCCAAACAATCATTTGCAACTTATCCGTAAGTTTTTCAGCGAATACGAAAGGGAGTTGTTGGCACATCTTCGCAGGGAAGATGAAAATACATTTCCGTATATTCAAAAACTGATTGAGATACAACAAAAAGAGGATAAAGAGCAATTATTTAAAGAATTATCGAAAAAATATTCGATCAAAGTATTTGAACGTGAGCATGATAATGTAGATGAAAAGCTATTTGATTTGAAAAATATCCTCATTAAGTATTTGCATGGAGATTATGACCAGGTTTATTGCAATGCGGTTATTTTTGAGCTTTTCAGGTTGGAGAAGGATTTGGTGGAGCATACCCGTTTGGAAGATAAAATATTGATTCCGATGGTTGAAGAAATTGAGTTGAATTTGACAGGGAAAGCAAATGACAAAAAGTAAACATGCTGTAATCATAACACCGGATTCCCTGCAGGCATACGGATTAAGGGTTTTGTTGGAAGAATATTTTTTGATTGAAGATTTTTCTTTTTATACGAATATCAATGATATTGAGGTTAATTTGCACAAAGCCGATTTAATTTTTGTTCATGCTGATTTTTATTTTTCATTGTATGCCAAATTAATGCCGGTAAAAAATAAAACGATTGTTTTGGCAAAGAACAAAGGCTCGGTTTCTCCGGATATTTCAGTTTTGGATATTACGCAGGAACAAGCTTCTTTGCTTGAAGACCTGAATAATTTATGTGCACAAAAGCTAAACAATAAAAACACGCAGAACCATCAGGCTAATGATAATAAATATGAACTAAGCGACAGGGAAATAGAGGTTTTAGCACTGATAGCCAAAGGTTATATGAATAAAACCATTGCCGATGAACTGAATATCAGCATCAATACGGTACTTACTCACCGGAAAAATCTTACAAGCAAATTGGGTATTAAAACGGTTTCGGGAATGACCATGTATGCTATCTTGAATGGCTTAATTTCTGCGGAAGATATACAGTAATGGAGAATAAAGAAGTTCCCAGAGGGTATCAGAAATTCGGTACTTCTGATACCTTCTTTCTCAAAAGAGTGCATTTCAAATTGTCGTATTTCTTACTAATGCTTTTGGAAAATTCAATATTTGCGCATTCTTCTTTGTTCTTTTTTCTTGATAAAAAAGAACGAAAAAATCAAGGCTGAGCTTTTCGGCGACCCATCTGTGGTTTGTGTGCGGTACACCGCATAAACTTGTCCCCTTCAGGGACTTCGAACAATGCGTTGTCCTTCGCACACTTCACCGCGATGGGTACCCCGCCTGCAAAGCTAAGGCCGAAGACGGGCTTCTCAACAACGATGAATACGGCTGATTATCCATTTAAACCTAATACTGGGAAATCAGTTTAGATGAAATACCAGCTAACGGCCTTTGCTTTGCAGGCGGGGTACCTGTCATGGTGAAGCAGGCGAAGAACAAAACTCTGTTTGAGCGAAGCGAGTTTTGTTTTGTTCCGCCTGCGAGCCATAGACGGGTCGCCGAGAAGCTCAGCCTTGATTTTTTGTTACTTTTGCATCAAGGCAAAAGTAAAAGAAAGAATCACTATTTTGATGGATGCTTTTAGAGCATTATTTAAGGAAACAATCTGCGACAATTTGAAATGCACCCTTCTCAAAATCACAACAATTAGTGATTGTCCAATTGTTTATCCGGATATATCTTTGCAACGAGTTTAAGAATTGAATTTATAGTTATTACAATTTTATTTTTCCTAATTTTGTAAGCCACAGAGAAGCTGCCTCCACAAGCAGCTTCTTTTTATTTGAAAATATTTCTTAAAAAATCATATTCTACTATTGATTTTTTTGAATATCTTCGTAAGTTTATTGAGCGACTTGTTCAGAATATAAATGGATTCTTCTTTAAACCAATCTATTATGTATTTATCTGTGACTAAAATCAAACTAATCCTGTTGCTTGCCTTCGGATTGTTTCTCTCTCCATTATACAGTAAACAAATCAGTGCGGAAAAAGCGCAGCAGATAGCAGAAAATTATGCTGTTTTTCAAACTCAATTAAGAAGTTCGGAAATCAATGTTCAATTAGTTTATACTTCTACGAATTCCGGACAACTACGAAATAGTAATGCGCAACATGTTTATTACTACGTGTTTAATATAAATAATAATGGTTTTGTTATTATTTCGGGAGATGATGTCTCAATTCCCGTATTGGCATATTCTACTACCCATATTTTTACAGAAGAAAATCTACCTCCAAATTTTACTTATTGGATGAATTGTCTGCAACAAGAAATAGCCTATGCCATTGAAAGTAATTGGATTCCTGATGAAGAAACAAATGCTCAATGGGAAGCTTATTTAACCGGAAATACTGAGGCGTTAAGGTCTGAAAATCAAATTATAGTAGATGCGTTTGTTAAAACTCAATGGAATCAGCTAAGTCCGTATAATTTGATGTGTCCGCTTTATAGTGGGGCGAAAAGATCTGTAACCGGTTGTGTTGCAACTGCAATGGCGCAAGTTATGAAATATTATGAATATCCTTCCGCAGGCAAAGGCAGTTCAACAGCTTATACAACGAAGGAATATAAAATAAATATGCCGGCTGTTGATTTATCAACCGGATATGATTGGAGAAATATGACAAATATATACTCTTCATCATCTTCTCAAACCGAACAGAATGCTGTTGCTAAATTAATGTACCATTGTGGAATAACTACAAGTATGGATTATGGTGAAAGTAGCGGTACTGACGCTTTTGAAGCTACTACAGCATTGGTAAATAAATTTGATTATGACCGGGGAGTGCAAATAAAGCAACGGGATTATTATACTGATAATCAGTGGCGGTCGATGTTGATTAACGAGATTATTTCAAAAAGGCCAGTATTATATTCCGGAACAGACAGCCAAATGGAAGGGCATGCCTTTGTTTGTGATGGATATGATGATACGGGATTATTTCACTTTAATTGGGGTTGGGGTGGATATTGCGATGGTTATTATGCAATGAATGCATTAAACCCGGGAACTGGTGGAGCAGGGTCGGGAAGTGGTGTTTACAATTTTAATCATGTGGTAATTCTTGGTATTCAACCCAATGTAAATGGAACAGAAAGTTATGAAATGAAACTTCAGTCTTCGGTAACTTCTACCAAGCAATCCGTCAGCCGGGGAGAAACGTTTGAAATGTCAGCCCATTTTTCTAATGCAGGATATAACACTTTTACTGGATTCTACGGGGTAGCGCTTACAGACAATAATGATAATATCAAAGAAATCATAGGGGTATTAAATCCCGAGGAAGCTGTATCATTAGATGGCGGATATGCTTATACCACTTCATTTCCTATAACTTGTGCAGTTTCTAATGCGATTTCTGCAGGAAATTATAAAATACATCCGGCTATAAAACCCGTTTATGGCAGTTGGGCAATAATTTCCGGAATGCCAAATAGTACAAACGAACTTGATTTGACTGTGAAGTCAATAACAGTATCCGGCACAAATAACCTGAAAGTCTA
Organism: Bacteroidales bacterium; assembly: GCA_031553395.1. GTDB lineage: Bacteria > Bacteroidota > Bacteroidia > Bacteroidales > WRGA01 > WRGA01. The sequence continues at coordinate 59,569 of JAVBLR010000017.1, forward strand.
TAACACTCCGCTAACAGCTAATCCGAATCCTATTAAGCAAGGAAATTCGTTGGCTGTTTCTTTTGGACTTGTAAATGATGGAACTACCGATTTTATTGGAGATGTAGATCTAGGAATCTATTCTTCATCCGGACAGTTGCTTCAAACGATTGATTTGATGCGGATTTCCTTGTCAAAGAGAACATATAATCCTACCTATTCATTTTATACTTCTAATGTTACAGTTTCTCCGGGAAGCTATAAACTTGTCTTGTATGCAAAACCGACAGGAGGAACAAGAAGCATTGTTGGATCTTATCTGCAATATGTAAATAACGTTGGTGTTACTGTTCAGGCAGGTACAGGAATTAACGACGTTTCGTACAATGCATTTTCCATATATCCGAATCCAGTAGAAGATATGTTGCATATTCAACTAAATGAAAATGAGAAACTGAATATAAAATCATTGCAAATTATTGACTTATTTGGCAGGCAATTGAAAACGATGAATATTCAGCAATCACTTGGACAAATGGATATTCCGGTAGATGGGTTAAATGCTGGCGTATATTTGGTTGTTGTGAATACTGATAATGGAAGGTACTCTTGTAAGTTTGTGAAAGAATGAATATTATGTGTAATTTAAATAATAAATGAATGATGAGAAAAATTTTTACATTTTCAACGATTTTTATGTTTTCCATAGCTTTTTTATGGGCAGGGAAAGTAGATGTGGAAAAGGCATTAAGTGTCGCGACAAACCTTATTCAATCGAAAGAACAACTAAGAAGTACAAGTCCGGCACAATTGAGCTTGGTATATACTTGTAACGAACAATCCGGATTGAGAAGTTCTGATGCACTGGTTTATTATTATGTGTTTAATGTGGCTGATGATAAAGGTTTTGTAATTGTTTCCGGTGATGATATTGCAACTCCGGTATTGGGTTATTCCACGAATGGAAATTATGACAGAAATAATCTGCCTCCCAACTTCGAATATTGGATGGAATGCCTGCAAAAAGAAATTACTTGGGGTATAAAAAACAATATTACTCAAAGTGAAGAAACTCAAAGTCAATGGAATGCTTATTTGAATGGTAATGTAGCAAGTTTGAGGGCTACGCAAGCTGTTGCTCCGTTTGTTCAGACAAAATGGAATCAATATGCTCCATATAACAATTTATGTCCATTGATAGGAGCAACAAGAACTGTAACCGGTTGTGTTGCTACAGCAATGGCACAAATTATGAAGTATTATAATTATCCAACAACAGGAACCGGAAGTAGTGAAGTATATACATGTACGGCAGGATCAATTCCATCTGTAAATCTTAATGTTAATTATGATTGGGGGAATATGATCAATAATTATACCATTGGTACTCCTACAGCTGCCCAAAATAGCGCAGTTGCAACTCTGATGTATCATTGTGGAGTAAGTGCAAAGATGAATTATGATCTAGCTTCAAATGGTGGTAGTGGAGCGAGTTCTAATAGTGCTGGTGTAGCATTAGCAACTTATTTTAATTATGACAAAGGAATACAGTTAAAACAACGTAAATTTTATACTGATACTGATTGGGAAAACATATTAAAATATGAAATTGATGCTAGACGTCCAGTACTTTATTCCGGTAGCGATTCTCAAGGTGCTGGTCATGCTTTTGTTTGTGCCGGATACGATGATGCTAATCCTAGAAGTTTCTATTTCAATTGGGGATGGGGAGGTTCGTATGATGGATATTTTGTAACGACTTTGTTAAATCCGGGAAAAGGTGGTGCTGGTTCAGGTTCAGGAGTATATAATGAAGGGCAATCTGTTCTCATGAATATTATAGCAAGTCCGGGAGAAAATGTTACGTATGAGTTGAAATTAAGAGGAGGCCAAAATTTGACTTCTACTAAAAGTAGTGTAGATAGGGGTGAGTCTTTTTCTGTCAGTACACCTTTCTCAAACATGGGACTTTTTTCGTTTTCCGGTAGCATTGGAATCGCTTTACTTGATGATAGTGGCGAAATAAAAGAAGTTATAGGAACTACAACAATTAGTGATTTGGGGTCGTGGTACAGTACAACTCGTGATATAACTTGTTCTGTTCCAACAACTGCAACTCCCAGTAGTTACAAAATTCAAGTAGTTGCAAAGCCTACAGGAAGTACTGATTGGATAAAAATTACCGGTCAGATTGGATATACAGACATTCTCAATTTAACTGTAAAAAGTGGAACACTTACTCATAATATGAAGTTGAAATCCGGGTCTAATCTTTCTTCTACAAAAACATCTGTAGATAGAGGCGAGGGGTTTACAGTTTCTGCAACATTTAAAAATGCAGCATCCACAACATTTAATGGAGCTGTTGGTATAGGTTTAGTTGATAATAATGATAATGTGTTGGAAGTCATAGGCCAATATGGCTGGAATGACATATCTTTAGGGGCAGGAAGTGCTTATACTTCTCCTTTTAATATTTCATGTTTTGTTTCAAAAGGAATTACAGCAGGTAACTATAAAGTAAGAGCAATTGCAAAGCCTAATGCTGAAGAGAACTGGTCTATTGTATATGGAGAAACAGGCGTCACAGATATTCTTGATTTAACAGTAAAGAGTGATGTAATCAATCCTTATATTAAATTACTTTCAAGTTTATTAACAACAGCAGTATCTCCGATGAATGTTGATGTAAACTTTACTGTAACAATGCAACCATCTAATTCCACAAATATCTATAATTTTGCAGGTAACTTAGCTGTTGCTTTGATTGATGCAGACAAGCAAGTTAAAGCAATTTTGTACGATTGGCCAAATTTCTCCTTAAATGCAGGGTCTTCTTATACTTCAGCTCTTGTTAGAACTTGTAAAATTCCATCAACAACTCCATCAGGTTCATATAACATTTGTGTGGTAGCAAAAGGAACTGCAACATTAAGAGCAATAAATGAAGATGAATGGGAAATTGTAGGGAATACATCCAGTTCTGATATTAATATGTTGCCTATTGTGGTAAATAATCCAAGCTTGATAACTTCAATTACCTCTCCATCTCCATCTTCTTTCACCCTTTACCCCAATCCGCTAAAAGACGTCTTATACATTTCCAATGAAGATGCAGCTATTAAATCGGTAAAAATCATGGATTTGTCGGGTAGAACATTGAAAGTGGTAACGTTGGCACAACCGGCTAATCAAACAAATGTTACGGTAAGCGATTTGAATGCAGGTACTTATTTGGTAACTATTCAAACGGATACAGAAACTATTACCAAAAAGATTATTGTAGTTCGTTGATTTGATTCGACGAACAAAATAATTGGTAAAATAAAAATCCAACTAATTTTTTATGAATTAGTTGGATTTTTATTTTAATTGAAAATGTATTATTATGAATAAATCGTTGCAACAATCTTTCTTTTTCCGCCCGAATACCTGAATTCACAAAGGTAAATTCCTTGCCATATTCCCATATTCAATTGGTTGTTAGTTATAGGGATTGTTAAAGATTGACCGACTACAGATGCCTTTATGTGTGCAGGCATATCGTCACTTCCTTCGTAGGTATGATCGAACTTAGGATAATTCTCCGGAATCCAATCGGAAAAGAATGTTTTGAAGTCGCTTAATACTGTAGGATCGGCATTTTCATTGATTGTTAATCCGGCAGATGTATGTTTGATAAAAAGATTCAATAATCCGGTTTCGGGTAATTCTCCGATTTTTGATAAAATCAGGGGAGTTATTAAATGAAATCCATAACGGAATTCAGGAAGGGAGAGTTCGATTTGTTGAACCATGTTGTTTGTTGTTAGTTATTGGTTATTCGTTATTTGAAGTTAATAATCCAACAACAAATAACGAATAACCAACAACGAATAACTTAATCAAATATAGCGTCGATTCCTTCATCTTCGCCACCGGAACCAGCATCCCAGTTTTCCGAATGGGATGAGCCGCCTCCGGGGCATTCATTGAATCCATCCGGAATATAAAACTTCGTATCTTGTGAATATCCCAACGATTTGTCGGCATAGACTTTACTCATATATATACCATAAATGGGCAAAGCCATGCTTGCTCCTTGTCCGTGAAGCATTGTGTCGAAATGGATAGAACGATCCTCGGCTCCAACCCAAACGCCGGAAACCAATTTAGGTGTAAATCCCATAAACCAACCGTCGGAATGGTTTTGCGTTGTTCCTGTTTTCCCACCCATTGGCGCTTTAATATTATACCGGAACCTGATTCTGGAGCCTGTTCCACCGTCTACTACGCCTTGTAGCATTTTTATCATCTGGTAAGAAACTTGTTCACTGAAAACTTCTTCTTTTTGAGGCGTAAATTCGGCAATTATATTTCCATTATTATCCTCTATTTTGGTAACAAATGTTGGTTCAACGCGGATTCCTTTGGATGGAAATGCAGTATAGGCTGCTGTCATTTCGGAAACCGAAATTTCACAAGAACCCAAAGCCAAAGATGGAGTTGGTTTTATTTGCCTGTTTTTTACACCAAAAGCATACAACATATCTACAAATTGCTGTGGAGAAAGATTTTTCATCAAAAATGCAGATATCCAGTTGTTCGATTGGGCTAATCCCCATTTCAAGGTAACCATTTCTCCATAACGGGATTTAGATCCATTCTTTGGAGCCCACACCCTTCCATTTCCGATAGGAATTTGATAAGCAATGTTTTGCACTAAATCACACGGAGAAAAACCTTCTATCATTGCTAATGTGTAAAGATAAGGTTTAATAGTCGAACCAACCTGACGCCGTCCGACACTTGCCATATCGTATTGGAAAAATCGTAAATCCGGACCACCCACGTATGCCTTTATATATCCATTGGACGGGTCCATTGACATAAATCCCGAACGAAGGAAATATTTATAATAACGGATCGAATCCATGGGTGTGAATGTTGTATCCCTTGCTCCATCCCATGAAAAAACCTGCATTTCAACCGGCGTATCAAAAGCCTTTCGGATTTCGGATTCTGAAAAACCTGCTTTTTTCATCGTTCTATACCGATCGCTTTGACGCATAGAACGTATCATAATGCTGTCAATCTGAGCTTTACCTATACTGTTTGCAAAAGGAGCATAACTTTTTCCTCTTTTTTCTGCAAAAAAAGCAGGTTGCATGGTACCGGCCAAATGTTCTTTAACAGCTTCTTCTGCATAGCCTTGCATACGGGAATCGATCGTTGTATATATTTTTAACCCGTCAGTATAGATATTGTAATTTCCACCTCCCGGTTTTCTGTTTTTTGCACACCAACCATACAACGGATTATTTTTCCATGCTAAAGAATCTTCATAATACTTTTGATCTTGCCATTCTTCATAATCGCTTCGGCGAGGCTCCTTTGCCGACATGATTATACGAAGGTATTCCCTAAAATAAGCAGCTATTCCATCTTTATGATCAACTTTGTGAAAGTCAACAACTAGAGGGAGCTTTTTTAGAGAATCTAATTCGGCTTGAGTTTTAATCAGGTAAGCATCATTATTTCCAAATTTTTTCAATTCGTCCCTGTACTTGTACATTTGTTCCAACACCACATTACGTCGACCGCGAGTAATTTCACTACGTCGAATAGGGTTATAATACGACGGATTTTTACACATTCCGATTAACGTTGCAGCTTGTTCAATGGTTAACTCGTTTGGTTTTGTGCCAAAATAAACAAAAGAAGCCGATTGAACGCCAACAGCATTATAAAGGAAGTCAAACTGATTCAAATACATATTGATAATTTCTTCCTTTGTATAGTTTCTTTCTAAGCCTACAGCAATTGCCCATTCTATAGGCTTTTGAAGCACTCGTTCGGATAAACTTTCGGCGCTTGGTGAAAACAATTGTTTTGCTAATTGTTGAGTAATAGTACTACCTCCTCCGGCACTTTTTTGTCTTAAAATCACAGTTTTAACACCAGCGCGAACTAATGCAATAGGATCAATACCAGAATGGGAAATGTAACGAGCATCTTCGGTGGCAATCAGCGCATTAACCAAATAAGGCGACATTTCTTCGTATGAAACGTAAATCCGGTTAGCTTTACTTTGATAATAGCGTCCCATAACCTTTCCGTCATCGGAATAAATTTCGGATGCAAATTTACTTTTAGGATTTTCAAGTTCCTCTATCGGAGGCATATATCCAATATGCCCATGTGTTATCATGTAAAAAATAACAATCCCGGCAATAACACCAAGTCCTAAAACGCCCCATAAGCATTTAACGATAATGCTTGATTTCTTTTTTTTTGTTTGAGGCTTATCCGAATCTTTTTTAGCCATTTTTTGATTACAAGTTATGAATTACAAGGAACGTGAGAATGTATATAATTTTGTAACAATTGATTACAACTACATCTAATCACCTAATAACTACATCTAACTATTAAATTAGTTAATATTTTGACAGGCAAAAGTACATAATTTCCTTGTTTATTATAAAACTTTTAGTGCCCTTTCTTTTTGATGTATTTTAAGTTATTCTCTATCAATGTGTAATGTATTTTTGATTAGGAGCTTAAAATCATTCTCTTGATGAGATACAATAATAATCGCCGAATGTTGGTTTAATTCTTGCAAAATTGAATTTAACTGACTTCTGAAGCCTTTATCCATGTAAGAATCAGGTTCATCAAGGATTAATATTTCGGGAGAAGAAACGATAGCCCGGGCAAATAAAACCCGTTGCAATTGTCCACCGGAAAGTTCACCGATAGGATAATTTTCTAGGCCATTAAGCCCCATTAAATCAATTGTTTCTGCCACTTTTAAATAATTATCATCTGAAAAAGATTTATTCCATTCTTTTTCTTTAGCTAATCCAAATAAAACAACATCATATACTGAAATAGGAAACTTTCTGTCAATCAAGCTAATTTGAGGTAAGTAACCGAATTTTAATGCAGGAACCTCTATTCCCTTTCGAAAAAAACGGATTGTACCTTGTCGAATGGATAATAAACCCAATAGCGTTTTTAATATAGTAGTTTTTCCACCTCCATTAGGGCCGGTAATGCAAAGGAAATCGTTTTCAAATACGTCAAACGATAAATCCGTTATAATGATTTTATTACCGTAACCGGATGATAAATTTTGTATTTCAATTGCTTTATTCAACATGCAAACTGTTGGCTATGTGTAACATTTCGGATTTCCAATCGTAATTTAGCGGATTGATTTCTACTATTTTGCATCCTGTTTCTTTGGCAATTAATTCGGCATTTCTTTTATCAAATTCCTTTTGTATAAAGATTACTTTTACTTGCAACTCTTTTGCTTTGTCAATCAATTCTTTCAATTGAGCCGGAGAAGGTTCTTTACCTTCATGTTCGATTGCTAGTTGAGTTAAGCTGTAATCGTGTGCAAAATAAGTCAAAGCCGGATGATAAATGATAAATGCTCGATATTTTACATTTGATAAAATACCTTTTAATAGGCTATCGGTCTGATGAATTTCGGATGATAATTCTTCGTAATTCTTTTTGTAAAATTCTTCATTTGCAGGGTCTAATTTAATAAACGCATTCAACATATTTTGGGCAATAATTGCTGCATTTTTTGGAGAACTCCATGTGTGAGGGTCAAACGCTGAATGACTTGTTTCATGATTGTCTTCACTATGGCTATGAGCCGATTCCAGCAGTGTAATTCCATCCGAAGTGTTAAATACTTGCATATTGGGATTACTTTCCTTTAACTTATCCATCCAAGCTAATTCAAAACCAATATATCCGATTTGAAAATATGCATTACAGTTACTTAATTCAATCAACTGAGAAGGAGCAGGTTCATAACTTTCCGGACTATTTCCCGAAGGTACCATACAAACAATCTTGAATTTATCTCCCGCTATTTTTTCTGCAAAATATTGTTGCGGAAGAATAGTAACAGTAACTGTTTTTGATTGTTCTTTTTTGTTTGATTGGCAAGAAAAAAAAGAAAATAAACAACAAAAAAGAAATAGTATATATATTTTTTTCATCTTCATTTATATAATAAGAAAATACAAGGTCGTTTATTCAAATCCGGTAATTGCTTTTTCCATTCTTGTACGGTTTTGGTTTTAATAAATTCTGATTGGCAAGTTATATCGGCAGCAATACACAATTTCGTTTGTGGATGGCAATTCTGGATAATGTCTTCCAACATTTTATGATTACGAAAAGGTGTTTCTATAAAAATTTGTGTTTGATTGTTTGATAATATTCGTTGTTCCAAAATTTTGAACATTTTATTTCGTTCATTTGAATCAATCGGCAAATAACCGTGAAAAGTAAAGCTTTGCCCATTGAATCCCGATGCCATTAATGCCAATAAAATAGAAGAGGGGCCAACTAAAGGTACTACCTTGTAATTGCGAATTTGAGCAATTGCAACTACATCAGCACCTGGGTCAGCAATAGCAGGGCATCCGGCTTCAGAAATAATCCCCACATTTTTACCTTCGGCAAGCGGTTGCAAAAATGTTGCGACTTCATTTGGTGACGTATGTTTGTTTAACGTAAAAAATGTAAGTGTGTCAATATCAATATCAGGTAAAACGCTTTTCAAAAAACGCCGTGCTGTGCGAATATTTTCTACAATAAAAAAAGAAATTCCGGAAATTATTTCCGTATTATACAAGGGTATTACTTGATTGGGAGGTGTTTCTCCTAATGTAACAGGGATTAAATATAGTGTAGCAGGCATTAAAATATGTCAAATTATAATCTATTTTTGATACAAACTTAAAAAAATATTCCAAATGAAAAAAGAATTTTTCAATGAAATATGCTTTTAAAAAGATTTAAACTACTTATAAATAGACAATTCTTTTTTGTTTTCTACAAAATTAGAACTATTTGCATCCCTAAGACAAATTTCTCAACGAGTTTATTTTATATATTTGCATCACAAAATGCATCATGATTTTATCTATCTATACAATAAAAGCGTAAAAATCATGTTTTTAATGCATCTATATTTTCTTATTTTTGAATGACACAAACTTCAACTTCAAATATTCTAATCTATCTGCACAAGCTTGTATTGTATTTTACAGGGATTATTGGTGTGTTATTTCTTTTTTCCTGTAATACGCCAAAACTAGCCGAAGCCGATCGTCGTTTCGGTATCGGCGAATATTACGAAGCTTCGCAAATGTACCGCAAAATCTATAATCGTACACAACCTAAAAAAAGAGAACTCAGGGCTGAATTAGCATTTAAAGTAGGAGAAAGTAACCGCATGATTAACAATACGGCAAAGGCTTTAGGTGGTTATCAAAATGCTATTCGCTATAATTACCCTGATAGCATTGTTTATTTACGAAATGGAATGATGTTCCTGAAAAATGGTAAGTATGGGGATGCGATGAAACAATTTGATATTTACTTGCAACATAATCCTAAAAGTCAATTGGGAACTGAAGGAAAGAAGTCAGCTGAAGTAGCGCCTGAGTGGAAGAAAAAGCCGACACGATATGTTGTGAAACGGGAAGACAAATTTAATTCCCGCCGTGCCGATTTTAGTCCGATGTTTGTAGGAAAAGATATAGACCAATTGTATTTTACTTCATCCCGGGAAGATGCAAAAGGAGAGGATAAAAGCGCCATAACAGGATTGAAGTTCAATGATATGTTTATGGTAAAGAAAGATGAAAAAGGAGCTTGGCAGGCTCCCGAAGAAATCAAAGATAATATCAATTCCGAATTTGACGATGGTGTATGTTCTTTTACATCAGATGGAAATACCATGTATTTTACCCGTTGCAGAGTAAATCCCGAGTATCCCCAGACTGCACAAATATTTACTTCATCCCGTTCGGGAGCAAAATGGAGCGACCCGCAACCATTGAGAATGTTCAGGGATACTACTTGGGCAGTGGCTCATCCTTCGATTTCGGCTGATGGACAGTATCTTTATTTCTGTTCTGATATAGGTAATGGATATGGTGGAAAAGATATCTGGAGGGCAATTATGGATGAAGGTTATGTTGCTGCTGTAGAGAATCTTGGCCCGGAAATAAATACCGAAGGAGATGAAATGTTCCCGTATATTCGCGAAAACGGAGAATTGTATTTTGCTTCAAACGGACATGCCGGAATGGGAGGATTGGATATTTTTAAAGCTATTGAAGATGAAAAAGGAAAATGGCATATACAAAATATGCGGTCGCCGATTAATTCCAATGCCGATGATTTTGGGATAACATTTGCCGGATTGGAGGAAAAAGGTTATTTCAGTTCCAATCGGGGAGATGCTCGTGGATATGACCATATTTTCAGTTTCGAATTGCCATCGCTTACTGTTGAAGTCGAAGGCTGGGTAGTTGATAAAGATGATGAGCCGGTACCCGATGCAACCATTCGTATTGTTGGAGAAAATGGAAGCATTTATAAAACGACGTCCCGCAAAGATGGTCGTTATCGTATTACGCTTGAGCGCGGCACCGATTATGTAATGATGGCAGCCTGCCAGGGTTATATGAATGGACATCGCACATTATCCACATCCGATGAAGAAAAGAATCAATCTTATCCTGTTGATTTTATCTTAGCATCTATTACTAAACCTGTTTTAATTGAGAATATCTTTTATGATTTCGATAAGGCAACATTGCGGCCTGAATCAAAAACTGCTTTGGATGAATTAATTAAATTATTGAATGATAATCCGCATGTAACCATTGAGTTGGGTGCACATACCGATATGAAAGGAACAGATGAATATAATTTAAAATTGTCTGATCGTCGTGCAAAATCAGTGGTGGATTATCTGATTAAAGGAGGAATAGAAGCTGCAAGGTTAACGCCTGTCGGTTATGGAGAATCTCAACCAAAAACAGTTGATAAAAAAATGGCGGCCAAATATACTTTCCTGAAAGAAGGAGATATTTTAACTGAAAACTACATATTAGCCCTCACTCCCGAGCAGCAAGAAATTGCTAATCAGATTAATCGCCGTACCGAATTCAGAGTATTAAAAATCACGTACAAATTATTTTAGTGAAAAATGCACACTTTCGAGAAAATTGTGTAATTTTACAACCTTGTTTTTACGTAATACGTTTTATGTTTTACGTAGCAGATTTTAAAATTAGAAGCTTTTTTTGATAGCTTTAATTTATTGTTCATTGTTTAATTATCTTAAGGATAGGTTTGCGTAAACGTAGAACGTATTACGTAGAACATATTACGTAAAACTACTTTGCATGAAGCAGTACATTGATTTACTCGAAAGAGTAATGACTGAAGGTGTAAAAAAAGAAGACCGCACAGGAACAGGAACCATAAGTGTTTTTGGACATCAGATGCGGTTTAATCTGGAAGAAGGCTTTCCCGTTTTAACTACCAAAAAATTACATTTAAAATCAATTATATACGAATTACTTTGGTTTCTTAGAGGAGATACCAATGTAGCGTATTTGCAGAAAAATGGTGTTCGGATTTGGAACGAGTGGGCGGATGAAAACGGCGATTTAGGTCATGTGTATGGGTATCAATGGCGTTCGTGGCCAACGTATGATGGTAGTTTTATCGACCAGATAACAGAAACGGTAAATACAATTAAGAATAATCCCGATTCGCGTCGTATAATTGTAAGTGCTTGGAATGTAGGAGATTTGAAAAATATGAACTTGCCACCATGCCATGCATTTTTTCAGTTTTATGTAGCCGACGGACGATTAAGTTTACAATTATATCAACGTAGTGCCGATATTTTTTTGGGTGTACCATTCAACATTGCATCTTATGCGTTATTGTTACAAATGATGGCACAGGTAACAGGATTGAAAGCAGGAGATTTTGTTCATACTTTTGGTGATGCTCATATTTATCTGAATCATTTGGAACAGATTAAATCACAAATGAGCAGAGAGTTACGCAAATTACCTGTAATGAAAATTAATCCGGGCGTTACTAGTATATTTGATTTTAAATACGAAGATTTTGAACTCGTGGGATATGATCCACATCCACATATAAAAGGAGAAGTTGCTGTTTAAATTAAGAATTAAAAGTTAAAAACTAAGAATTATGCAATTGTGATTTGTTTAACTTTAAATGGACTACAAGAGCTATGTTCTGGTTTTTTAATTCTATATTCTTTTTTCATCTCAATCTTCAATTCTTAATTTTTAATTTTTAACTTTTAATTTCCAACGTGTTATGCAAAAGATATCTATTATCGTAGCGGCAGACGAAAATAATGCCATCGGTAAGAATAAACAATTGCTATGGCATTTGCCTTATGATTTGCAGAATTTTAAAAAGTTGACGACAGGGCACACCATTATTATGGGACGCCGGACGTTTGAGTCTTTACCTGCCGGCGCATTACCTAATCGCAAAAATATTGTTTTAACAGGAGTTCCAGAAGCTATTATTGATAACGTATTTGCTTGTTCTTCAATGGAAGAGGCAATTACTCTTTGTAGCAAGGAAGATGAAATTTACATGATAGGTGGAGCATTAGTTTATAAACAAGCTCTGCCAATTGCCGAAACTTTGTACTTTACTCGTGTTCATCATGTTTTTGAAGGTGCTGATACATTTTTCCCTGAAATAGATTTTACAGAATGGGAAGAAGTTTCAAAAGAAAACCATCCAGCTGATGAAAAACATGCTTATCCTTATACTTTTTATACATATAAAAGGATAAAGAAATGATTTGAGATATGAACTATAAGTTATGAGATTTGAGTAAGGTTATTCGAATTTGTAATTAGTTTTCATAGATAAATAAGTAAGGCTCAGTGAATATGTCATTGAGCCTATTTTATATCCTTTCGAATAAACTGTATTGTATCTATTTGATTATCTTTTATTTCTAAAGTTTTTATTTCCAACTGGTTTGCCGTTCCATTATGATAAAGTCTTGATAGTTTCAACATCAGTTCATTTGTTGATTTGATAATTTCAAATTCAGGAGTATTAATATTCAATTCTTCTTTCAAGTTGCTTGGAATTAATTGCCCATTTTCTTCACTATACAACGCATTTAGGTTGAAATCAATAATTTGTGGATAGTATTGATTTGTTTTAGTATTCAATACCAATATTTTGGAGTTAATAAGATTCGTTGGTTGATGCTTTAAGATTATCCAATAAAATGTTTTATCGTTTTCAATAATCCGCAGAGTATTAAAATAAGCATCAGAAGGTTTATAATACATTTCAGAACTATCTACAACGCATTCGTTCATATAATAATCTATAATAATTTCTTTGATTTTATTTTTATCTTTTTGAGAAATACTTTTTCGTTCGGATGACTTAAAATCAATCAAGGCTAATGATATTGATGGCTTTGCATCAATAACCGATATTCCGGGCATTACTTGTTGTTCGTTATTATTTGTTGTATCCTTAGGTTTGGAAGTGCAACTCCAAAATAAGACTAATGATAAAAGGATGATTGATAGGTTCATAGATACTTTATATTTTGTCCTTTCAAAAATACAAATTTTTCCTAATTATTATTTGTCTGTCATTTAAAAAATAATTTTAATCATTTGATTAAAATATTTGTTTAAATCAAAAATATGAATTATGTTTGCAGCGTAATTGTTTTCTGTTATTGGTTATTCGTTGTTTGTTATTGGTAATCTAATATTTCAAATAACTAAGAACAAATAACTAAGAACGAATAATCAACAACGAAATGGAGAAAGATATCACAACGGAAGAAAAAATAAAAGAAGCGGCTAGAAAGGTTTTTCAGCAAAAAGGCTATGCCGGTGCGCGTACGCGGGATATTGCCGAAGAAGCCGGAATCAATTTGGCATTGCTGAATTACTATTATAGAAGCAAGGAAAAATTATTCGAATTGGTTTTGGATGAAAGTATTTTGGAAATATCCAAATCGTTGAGGATATTATTGAATGATGATTCGCCATTATTTGGCGGAAAAATCGATATGATTGTGGACAAGTATATTGATGTTGTATCAACAAATCCGAGTTTGCCGTTGTTTGTATTAGGGGAGATTCAAGCAAATCCGCAAAAATTTCAAAAGAAATTAGGAATTCCGGAAGCATTTATTTCTAATTCTCATTTGTACAAACAGATACATGAACAACTGAAGTCAGTGGGAATGCAAGAAATAAACCCGATGCACATTATTATTAATATTATATCAATGACTATTTTTCCGTTTGTCGGCAAGCCATTAATTAAAAATGTAAGCGGAATGGATGAGCCGGAATTCAATCGCTTTATCGAAGAGCGTCGGAAATTTATTCCAATGTGGCTGAAAATGATGCTGAAGTTAAATTAAGAATTAAGAATAATGTTCTTAATCATTAACAAACAACCGAAAATAAAGTTGTTATGAAAAATATCTCAAATAAATATTTTCTTGTTGCGTTTGTAACGCTGTCAGTTATTAATTGTCAATTATCAATTGTCAACTGTCAATTATCAATTACTAATTGTCAGGAGAAAGCGCGGGAAAATTATCCGGCGATAAGACAATATGGATTATTGGATATATCGGAAAAATACAATCTGTCTAATTTATCCAAATCGTATCTTCCTCAAATATTGTTTAATGCACAGGCTTCGTATCAATCGGATGTGGTTCATTTTCCGATAAATGTTCCGGGAATTGATATTCCTACGATTGATAAAGACCAATACAAAGCAACGGTCGACATTTCCCAAAATATTTGGGATGGTGGACAAACTTCTTCACAGAAAAAAATAACGACTTATTCGAATGAAGTTGATAAGCAAAATGTTGAAGTAACGCTTTATGCCATTCGCGAACGGGTAAATAATCTTTTCTTCGGTATTCTGACGTTAGATGAGCAATTGAAGCAATTGGATATTTTAAATAAAGATTTACAAAATGGGTATAACATTGCGAATGCTTTTCTGAAAAACGGCACAGCTATGCAATCGGATGTGGATGCTGCTCAGGTTGAGATTCTGAATACCGAACAAAAAAAGACTGAATTATTATCTATGCGGAAAGCTTATTTAGAAATGTTGTCGGTAATGATTAATGAGAAATTAAATGAAAATACGGTATTGGAAAAACCTTCCGATGCTTTTATTGACCGGAATGCAGCAATCAATCGCCCCGAAATGCTGTTGTTTGATAAGCAGCGTTCGCTTTTTGATGCGCAAAAAAGTATGATTACAGCCAAGAATATGCCGAAATTTTCTTTGTTTTTGCAAGGAGGATACGGAAAGCCCGGATTGAATATGTTGTCGAATAATTTTGAAGCTTATGCGTTGGGCGGTGTGCGTCTATCCTGGAATTTTTCGAATTTATACACCAAAAGTAATGAAAATAAGTTGATTGAGAATAATCAAAAAATGGTTGATACGCAGGAAAATACTTTTGTGTTCAATACCAATCTGCAATTAACGCAAACATACAACGATATCGAAAAAGCACGTAATTTAATGAAGCAGGACGATGAAATAATTACTCTTCGTAATCGTGTAAAAACAGCATCCGAAAGTAAATATAAAAATGGCGTGTATACAATCAACGATTTAATTAAAGACATCAATGCCGAAAGCCAGTCCCGACAGGCGAAAATCTTACATGAAATACAGTATTTATTGAATGTGTATAATTATAAGAATGTTGCTGGTTATTAGTTGTTTGCTATTTGTTCTTCGTTGTTATTTATTTCCTTCAAATAACTAACATCCAATAACAAATAACCAGCTACTTAATCTGATTGTTGATGTAGGATATGTATTTGTTAAGTTTCATACCTAAAATATTGAGTTCAGATAATAATTCATCAAAACATTCATTTGTAATGAGATTTCGATTTTTCAATTTAGTTAACCATGTTTTGGATTCACATAAAGAACCTCTTGCAATGTATAGAAAAGCTCTATTCTCTTTAAAAGCGTTGCGTCCCCAACCTTCACTGATATTTGCAGAAATAGAATCACAAGCTTTGACTAATTGTATTCCGACTGTTTGTTTTTCAAAATATTGTAGCTTGATAAAAATAGTCCAAACTTTATCAGATAGATTCATTGACAAATTATAAATATCCAATTCTTCTAATGTCATATTACAAAATAATTCAAATAAATACATTACAAATATTATTATCTAAAGTCAATTACAATTAAACCAAGTAGTCATATTTTAGACTAAACCAAACAAAATATAAATCTACCATTCAATACAAACAACGCGAAGCAAATAACAAATAACGAATAACATGATACGAAATCTAATAATTGCACTAATGTTAATCGTCCTGATTTCCTGTAATCGAAACAAATTCGAGCACGATGCATCAGGAGTATTTGAAGCTACGGAAGTAATTGTTTCTTCAGAAGCTTCAGGAAAAATAGAGGAATTAAATCTTATTGAAGGAACAACTCTTTCAAAAGGTCAGTATGTCGGATATATCGACAGTACACAATTGTATCTGAAAAAACTGCAGTTACAAACAACCCGGAAAGCTGTAAGTGTTCGAAAACCTGATATTGCATTACAAATAGCTGCAACTAAAGAGCAAATCGAAAAAGCAAAATTAGAAAAACAACGGGTTGAAAATCTTTATAAAGACAATGCTGCGACACAAAAACAAGTAGATGATGCCGATTCTCAACTGAAAGTACTGCAAAGTTCGTTGAGCGCACAAATCAATTCGCTTTCGACTTCGGTAAATAGTTTGAATGAAGAAAGTTCGACGTATGAAATTCAAATTGCACAAATCGAAGACCAATTATCAAAATGCAAGATTATCAATCCGATAAACGGAACAGTATTGAATAAATATATGGAAGCAAGTGAAGTAGTTGTTCCGGGAAAAGCACTGTACAAGATTGCTGATACGCAACATCTTTTCTTGCGAGTATATTTGGTTGCAAATCAATTGGAAAAAGCAAAAATAGGAGAAAAAGTAACTGTTTCGATTGCATTGTCCGATAGCGAGCAAAAAACATATTCGGGAACAATCACTTGGATTTCTGACAAAGCCGAATTTACCCCGAAAACTATTCAGACAAAAGATGAGCGTCAGAACCTGGTTTATGCTGTAAAAGTAGCCGTAGAAAATACTGATGGATTAATAAAAATCGGGATGTACGGCGATATGGACTTTGGAAATTAAGCAAATTCTAGTTATTTGTTATTACACCAACAACGAATAACCAATAACTAACAACAAAATTGTTCTTTGAAATATTGGGTTACACGTAGTTGAGTTGACTTGGAAGGTAAAATTCCCTATCTTTGTTGTAAAATTAAAATCAATATGGATTTAACGTACAATTTTCTTCAAGACACAGAGCCTTCAGAAGAACAACTAGAGATGTTGATGTGTGAGGTTGCTGAAGAAGCCCGGAAACGTAGAGAAAAGGCTGATGAAAGTTTCAAAAAAACGATTCTTAATGAAATAAAATTAGCTGCCGAAAGAGGGAAAAAACTTATAAAGCAACAACAATGATGCAAAAACCAAAATTGTTGATTATTGCCGGACCAAATGGCTCTGGAAAAACCTCTGTAACAAGTAAAATTCTGAAACATGATTGGGTTGAGGGATGTACTTATATCAATCCTGATAATATTGCCCGTGATGTGTTTGGCGATTGGAATTCCCCTGAAGCTGTAATGAAAGCTGCGCAATATGCAACAACGCAAAGAGAAGATTGTATACAGAATAATCAAAGTTTTTTATTTGAAACGGTTTTGTCAGCACCTGATAAATTAGATTTTATTGCAAAGGCTCAAAATGCAGGTTATTTTATCAGATTATTTTTTGTTGGAACAGATCATCCATCAATTAATGCATCTCGAATTGCTCATCGGGTGATGGAAGGTGGCCATGATGTTCCTATTACAAAAATAGTGAATAGATACGCGAAGTCTATAGCCAATTGTTCTCAGGCTGCTTTGTTGGTTGATCGTATGTATGTTTATGATAATTCAGTAGATGATGCTTTTCCAAAACTCTTATTCAAAACTATAAATGGGAAGGTAGAAAAAATCTATACAGAAGTAAATCCTTGGGCAAAAGATATTCTGCAAACATTAACATAAGTTTAAAATAAATATTTTAAAAGCGTGTAACTCAATAACAAACAGTTACACGTTTTTTATTTTTATAAAATAACGAATAAACACAACGAATAACGAATAACAAACAACTAAAATGCCTTCAATTCAAATACACACCATTTCAAAAAAGTACAAAGACATTCAAGCTTTGGACACCATTTCGTTTGATATCGAAAAAGGAGAATTGTTCGGATTGATAGGACCGGATGGGGCAGGGAAGACCTCTCTTTTTCGCATACTTACGACATTACTTTTGCCGGATGCCGGAACAGCAACTGTTGAAGGCTTTGATACGGTAACTCAATATAAGGAAATCCGGAATATAGTCGGATACATGCCCGGACGGTTTTCGTTGTATCAAGACCTTTCCGTTGAAGAGAATCTAAATTTTTTTGCAAATGTTTTCAATACGACTATTGAAGAAAATTATGATTTGGTAAAGGATATTTATGTTCAAATTGAACCGTTTAAAAGCAGGCGTGCAGGAAAACTTTCCGGCGGAATGAAGCAGAAACTGGCACTTTGTTGCGCATTGATTCATAAACCGGAAGTATTGTTTTTGGATGAACCAACAACTGGTGTCGATCCTGTTTCCCGCAAAGAATTTTGGGATATGCTTCAGCGATTAAAACAACAAGGAATTACCATTCTTGTTTCTACGCCTTATATGGACGAGGCGGTTTTGTGTGATAAGATTGGATTGATTCAGTCGGGAAAGATATTGTCAATTGATACGCCCGAAAATATTATTAAATCTTATCCGCAAAAAATATATGCGCTGAAAGGGAAAAATAATTATCAAATCCTGAAGGAATTAAGGGGAAATCCGAATATTCAATCATGTTATATTTTCGGTGAATATTTGCATATTACACTAAAAGATGAAAATCAATTCGATTTTCCGAAAGATATGGAAGTAAAAAATATAGAAGCAAGTATAGAAGACTGCTTTATTCAACTGATGAATAATTAGTTATTGGTTACTGGTTGTTTGTTATTAGTCCTGTAAATCAAAACAACCTACAACAAATAACGAATAACAAAAAACAACAATGGACAAATCAGTTATTACAAATAATTTAACCAAACGTTTTGACGAATTTACTGCAGTAGACAATATTTCATTTGAAGTATCTCAAGGTGAGATTTTTGGGTTTCTCGGTGCAAATGGTGCAGGGAAAACTACAGCCATGCGGATGCTTTGTGGATTGTCAATGCCAACTTTCGGAAGCGGGACGGTTGCCGGATTTGATATTTATAAAGAACAAGAGAAAATCAAGCAAAATATCGGTTATATGAGTCAAAAATTTTCGTTGTATGAAGATTTGACAGTTAAAGAAAATATGCGTTTGTTTGGTGGAATTTATGGAATGACCAATAATGAAATTAAATCCAAAACGATAGAATCGTTAAATGAATTAGGATTGGATTCAGAACAGAATCTATTGGTAGGTTCTTTGCCATTGGGAATCAAGCAAAAGGTTTCGTTTGCAGTATCCATTTTTCATACGCCTAAAATTGTATTTTTGGATGAACCAACAGGTGGTGTTGACCCGATTGCCCGCCGTAAATTCTGGGAAATGATTTATCAGGCATCCGAACAGGGAATTACCGTTTTCGTTACAACTCATTATATGGACGAGGCCGAATATTGTAATCGTGTATCTATCATGGTTGACGGAAAAATTGAAGCATTAGATACACCCGAAAATCTCCGGAAACAATTCAATGCATCTGATATGAATGGTGTTTTTCAGCAATTGGCAAGAAAGGCGACGAGAGGAGATAATTAATTAACAATTAATAATTAACAATTAATAATTTAAAATGAAGGAAAGTGTCATTAGAAATAAGTCGTACAAGTTTGCATTGAGAATAATAAAAGCTTTTAAATATTTGAAGGAAGAACAGCGAGAGTTTGTTTTGTCCAAACAAATGTTAAGAAGTGGAACGGCTGTAGGTGCTTTAGTTCGAGAAGCAGAATATGGGCAGTCTAAAGCGGATTTTATTCATAAATTAAGCATTGCCCTTAAAGAAGCAAATGAAACGGAATATTGGCTTTTATTATTAAAAGATAGTGATTACATAACTATTGAAAGTTTTCATTCAATTCATACTGATTGTGTTGAGTTAATTAAATTACTCACAAGTATTATAAATACTTCCAAAAAAGCCAAGTGATTGAATTATTAATTGTTAACTATTAATTATTAATTAAAATGAGGCAATTCAGAAGCTTCATAAAAAAAGAATTCTACCACATTTTCCGCGATGGACGGACAATGTTGATGTTGCTTGCTATGCCTGTGGTGCAACTGATAATCTTTGGTTTTGCAATAACGAATGAAATCAGGAATACGCCGTTTGCCGTGTTGGACGAATCGAAGGATGCAACTTCAACTCAACTCATTGAAAAAATGGATGGTAGCAAATATTTTGATTTAATCGGGACATTGACTTCATCAGCAGAAATCGATAAAGACTTCCAACAAGGAAAAATAAAAATGGCATTGGTTATTCCTGCCAATTTTGGAAATGATTTATTGCATGCCGGAAGTGCTGATATTCAGGTATTGGTTGATGCATCTGACCCAAATGAAGCATCGACAATTATTTCTTATGGGCAACAGATTATCATGCAATATCAACAACAGGATTTGATGAAGGGTAAAAGCATTCCATATATGATTCGTCCTGAAGTGAAGATGTTGTACAATCCCCAATTGGAAAGTGCGTATAATTTCGTTCCGGGAATTATGGGGCTGATTTTAATGTTGATTTGCGCCATGATGACATCCATTTCAATTGTACGGGAAAAAGAACAGGGAACAATGGAAATTCTGCTTGTTTCGCCTATCAAACCGTTGTTTATTGTGTTGGCAAAGGCGATTCCATATTTTTTCATTTCCATTGTGGATGTTATTATGATTTTGTTGTTATCGACTTTTGTGTTGAATGTGCCGATTGCGGGAAATATTGTTCTTATTCTGTTTTTGAGCATGGTTTTTACACTTTCGGCATTATCATTAGGAATGCTGATTTCGTCCGTAACTCAATCGCAACAAGCGGCAATGCTTATATCAGGCGTCGGATTGATGTTGCCGACCATGCTTCTGTCTGGTTTAATATTTCCGTTGGAAAATATGCCATGGATACTGAGAATGATATCGAATATTATTCCTGCAAAATGGTTTATAACGGCCATAAAAGATGTAATGATTAAAGGATTGGGATTTGCTTCCATTTGGCAGGAATGTTCCATTTTGTTTGGAATGACAGCTTTCTTGTTGATATTTAGCATCAAACGCTTTAAGAATAGACTTTGATAATTGACAACGAAAAACAATCAAACAAAAGAATTACAAATGAAAAACGACAACAACATACAATCTTCCAAAAAATTGTCAACTGTCAATTGTCAACTGTCAATTCTACGATTTCTTCTTCAAAAGGAATTTTTACAGATATTCAGGAATAAAACGATTTTGAAGTTGATAGTTGCTCTTCCCATTATCCAGTTATTGATTTTACCTTGGGCTGCGACATTTGAACAACGTAATATTTCGTTGAGTGTAATTGATAATGATCATAGTTCTTACTCTCAAAAATTGATTGAAAAAGCTATTTCTTCTGGTTATTTTCGACTGACTGATTATTCTTCCTCTTATTTGCAAGCATTAAAATCAATCGAAAAAAACGAATCGGATTTGATATTAGAAATTCCGCATAATTTCGAAAATAATCTAATACGCGAGCAATCTACAGATTTAATGTTATCTGTAAATGCAGTAAATGGACAAAAAGCGGGATTGGGTTCGGCTTACATTAGTCAGATTATCAGCGATTTTAATAAAGATGTTATTCAGCAACAAACAAATCAAACAACCACACAAAATACAATCAATATAAAACCGTATTACCGGTATAATACGCAAATGAGTTATCGTAATTTTATGGTTCCGGGCATTATTGTGATGTTGGTAACATTGATTGGCGGAATGCTTTCGGCATTAAATATTGTAAAGGAAAAAGAAATCGGAACAATCGAACAAATCAATGTAACACCGATTCCGAAAGCGGTTTTTATCTTAGGGAAATTGATGCCGTTTTGGGTAATGGGTTTGTGTATTCTGACAGCCGGATTATTTGTCGCATGGGTTATCTACGGGCTACTTCCTGTAGGACATCTTATAAATATTTATATTTTTGCATTTTTCTATTTGTTGGCTTTTTCGGGCATCGGACTGTTAATTTCAACTTATTCCGAAACGCAACAGCAAGCGATGTTTGTTGCATTCTTTTTCCTGATAATATTCTTCCTGTTAAGCGGATTATTTACACCGATAAGCAGTATGCCCGGCTGGGCGCAAGTTGTAACCCGTTTCAATCCGGTGCGTTATTTTGTGGAAGTGATGCGGTTGGTTTATATGAAAGGTAGCGGATTTATTGATATTATGCCACAACTACTTCATATTATTGCATTTGCAGCGTTTTTTAATACTTGGGCGATATTTAATTATAAGAAAACGAGTTGAGAAATAATGAATTGATGTGTCGATATGCCAATGAAATTCGTTGAACATTCCGACCACTTTACAATAAAGTATCAAATATTTAAGTTTCTATAAATGAGGATAAAAGATATGAAATATATTCTTGAATATGCCTGCAAAAGTGATTTTAATCAAGCTATACAAGTTAAAATTGATTTGTAATAAGGCGTAAGGTTTAAAAAAGTATATTTTTGTTATCTTTGTCTAAAACTTAATTATAACATAAGAAAGGACAGAATATGAAACATTTACGTTGTTATTTGATAATGTTTATAATAGCTACACTCTTTTATAGTTGTGAAGATTCTTCTGAGGATAAAATGGATGATTACTCTTATCCTTATTATTACGAATTTGCTTATTGCGAATTTTCAAAAGTGAAGATGATTACTTCCTCTGAAGTAACTGAAGATGTAGATAAAATAAAAGATTATCTCAAAGGATTATCATCGCATAGCCTAGACGAATTAGCTTTATATAAGCACTTTGAATTTAACCAATCCAAAATATATCCAGAAGAAGAAGATAAATACTCATTTGCTAAAAAAATAGGAAAAGATTCTGTTGTGGTATTTCTGGAAGATAGAAATGAAACAAAAGTGATAAAACGGCAAAATAATATTACATACTGGGAATCTCAGGATACAGTGAATATTTTTTATCCTTTGGAATATTATTCCAGTTATCGTTTTATAGATAATTTATATACACTATCGCCTTTGTATGAATTTGAACCAGATATTCCTACTATAGTAGGCAGTTCTTATTCTTACAGAGTTAAACCCTGTATTTATGTAAAAGAGGAGAACGATGTCGTATTTATGCCAATGTGTAGTTTTGTGTATAGTCGATATAATACCAACGATTCGAAAGAATTTATAGGGCAGTTTGGTTGTAATAATTCTTTTCAAGATAATAAGACGATTCAAGGAATGTTGCGCTTAGGGGAAGCTGTTATTGTTCAGGAATACAGATTATACTTAATCAAAACAAAAGAAGAAAGAATTCTTAATAAGCTTAAAAGTGCATCTTCTTCTGTGAAAGATTTTTTTGATACCTTTCGAACAATAGGAGGGAGTGGCGTTTATCTTACATCGGATTTGCATTGAGTAACTAACGATTCGTTGATTGCTTATTTACCCGATCATATTTATAGTTCTTGTGTTGCTTTAATTGTTTACACTTCCTTTTTTACTACTTTTGTGTACTTATTTTAAAAAAATGGAATACAGGTTAAATAAATATATTAGTGGTTCGGGATATTGTTCCAGAAGGGATGCCGACAGGTTTATCGAAAATGGAAATGTAACTGTCAATGGCAAACGGGCAACTATTGGTATGCGAGTATTGCCGGGGCAAAAGGTGAAGGTAAATGGCGAATTAATTCAACATGAAATTGAGCCTGTATATATTGCTTTTAATAAACCGGTTGGTGTGGTAAGTACTACCGATACACATGAAAAAGGGAATATCGTTAATTTTATTAGCCATGAACAGCGTATTTTTCCTATTGGCCGCTTGGATAAAGATTCACAAGGATTGATTTTGCTTACGAATGATGGTGATATTGTTAATAAAATCCTCAGGGTAGGAAATAATCATAAAAAGGAATATATCGTAAAGGTAAATAGACCCATCACAAAGGATTTTATTACGCGAATGTCGCAAGGTGTTCCTATTTTAGACCGTGTTACACGTGGATGCGAGATTGTGGAGATTAATCCTTTTACATTTCAAATATCACTTGTTCAGGGATTAAACCGGCAAATACGCCGTATGTGCGAATATTTCGATTATGAAGTTGTCAAATTGGAACGTATTCAGGTAATGAATATCAAGTTGGGCAATTTGGGACAAGGCAATTGGAGAAATCTTACTGAAGCCGAACTCGAAGGCTTATTTGATTTATTGGAAGAATCGAAAAGCGTAGCCGAATCCAAACGGGTTGCAAATAGCAACAAAGCGATGAATAAAGCGTTGAATGAACTCGATATCAGGACAGATTATCGCAAGGCAACCAGTGTGGCAAAACAACCAAAGAAAGCAAAAAGCAATTTCGATGCAAAATCATCTTTTTCTAAAAGAGAGGTAGATGAGACCGAAAAACCGAGAATTCAAAAGAAGAAAAAAACATCAACCGGCCCACGTATTGGAAAATCAAAACCGGCAAAAAGTAAATCGCAACCTCAAGTAAAAAAGACAACTCCTTCTCCAAGAAGAGGTAAGAGGTAATTTCGTTTATTTATTCGCAATATTTAATCACTAAAGTATTACCTTGTTTATCCATAAATAAGAGCAGGGTGTTTTTTCCATTAATCTATTCAACATTTACAATATCCATTAATTTTACATTTAATACTTGACTAATGGTGTACAGAGTTCCGATTGTTGGATTAGTTCTTCCTTTTTCAATTCTTATCAGATTATTGTATTCTATATCAATTTTATCAGCGAATTCCTGTAAGGATAGGTTTTTTTCTTCTCTTACTTCTCTGATTTTCAATCCTATTTTCTTGAATAGTTCTTCTTTGTTCATAAAATTCTATCATAAATGATTATAAACAAAGAAAATTGTTTACTTTTGCACCAATGCAATCATATATGATTGCATTGGTGCAAAAAAAAGGCTGAAAAAACTTCTCTAAGTGTGATGTAAACGCAGATTATATAAAGTAATTTATTTATCCTTTTATTTTTAAATGGGCAAATCTACCTTTGGGCTTAATCCAATTGATAGGTTTGCCTTATTTTTGGTATTTTGGTTTTTGTATAATGTATATGACTATCTTTTAAAATACATTAAAAAAATTAACAAATTTAGCAAACAATAATACCTTGATAAATGTTAATACTATAATTTAAGCCGATTAGATAAAAAAGTATAAAACAAGTGTGTTATTTAGATTTCAATTCATTAGTTTTTAAAGTATTATCAATTAATCAATAATTTATTGTAATGATGACAATTATACAAAAAAGGCATTACCTTATAATTCTGTTTATATGTATATGTTTCATGTACAGTGCTACATCTAATGTAGCTCATGCTCAGTTTAGTAAGGTTTCGTCAAAGAGTTTCAAAGACAGCTTGGATAATAAGTTCGATATGAGCGATTATATTATTGATGCTCATGGATTTGTGCCAGTTCCGGCAATTGTTACGGAACAAGCTCTTGGAGGCTTTGGTGGAGCTTTAGCGCCTATCTTCTTGACAAAAAGACCTCCTATTGTTGATACGATAAAAGGAAAACCGGTTTACACTCCCGTTATGCCGAACATTACTGGAGGAGCTGGCTTCTATACGGCAAATAAAACATGGGGGATAGGTCTTGGGCATAATGGCACATATATAAAGCATCAGATTAGATATCGTATAATGGGTGCTTATGCAAATGTCAATATGAACTTTTATCGGGACTTTATGGGAGAAAGCGACCATGAATTCAACTTCAATTTCAAAACGATTCCGGCATTGGCATTTGCAATGAAGCGTATTGGGCATACGGATTTGTATATTGGCGCTCAATACCTTTTTATGTATACAGAGGTTAATCCCGACTTTGGATTGAATATTGATAAAAGCAAATTAGAAGAACTTTTTCATTTTGATAATACATCAATTATCAGCCAGTTAGGAATCATTGCCGAGTTTGACAACCGGGATAATATGTTTACTCCGAATAAAGGTGTTAAAGTGCATTTTGATGCAGGATATAGCGGAAGTGTTTGGGGTAGTGATTATAACTATTGGAGGATGAATTATTATGCATATATGTATAAACCCATTTTGCATAATTTAATTGGAGGACTGAGGATCGATGGGCAACAAGCCTTTGATTCTCCTCCGTTCTATATGCTTCCTTATATTGATATGAGAGGAGTTGAGGCTGAACGTTACCAAGGTAATGCAGATATACTTACAGAAGCCGAATTACGTTGGGATATTGTTCCGCGCTGGAGTGTGCTTGGATTTGGAGGTGTTGGAAAAGCCTTTGATAAATGGAGCGAATTTGGCAGTGCCGATTGGGTATACAGTTATGGAATAGGGGGTAGATATTTGCTTGCCCGAAAATTCGGATTACGTGTAGGTGTCGATTTAGCGAAAGGTCCAGACAACCAATGGGGATACTATATCGTTTTCGGTAGTTCGTGGTTGAAGTAAATAATCGTAATAATAAGTAATCAATTAATTAACTTTTTACTACCTTTGCTCATGTCGTACTTTTGAAAGTGGCATGATGAATTTATAATAAAGAGCCACTTCTTTTGGAGTGGCTCTCGTTTTTGTTATTTTTTAATTGTAATATCTGAATGGAAATTTTCATAGTTGCTTTATTAATGGTTATTGCCATAGGGCTATTAATCCTAGAAATATTTTTTCTGCCGGGAACTACGATTGCCGGAATTACGGGGGCAATATTTGCGGGAGTAGGACTTTGGTATGCTTATTCTCGTCTTGGAATTGCAGGTGGAAATATATCTTTACTTGCATCAGGAATTGCATTTGGAGGTGTTTTCTTGTGGATGATGAAATCCGGAGCATTAAATAAAGTAGCATTGAATGAAGAAATTGACTCAAAAGTCGAAGGTATCGAGAAAGATAAGATCAAACCGGGAGACAAAGGAATTACTTTATCCCGTGTAAATCCGATAGGAAAAGCCCGTATTAATGACGAAACTGTTGAAGTTAAATCGACAGGAGATTTTATTGATGAAAATATTCCGATTGTGGTAATAAAGGTGTATGCGACAAATGTATTGATAGAGCCTTTAGAAAAGTAAAGTAACACAAAAATGTAATTTAGGATTATAGCAATTTATTCGATATAAATTAATGCAAAAACAACCACTCTTAGGAAAAACATTAACCGAATTAAAAGAAATAGCTTTGTCATTAGGCATGCCTTCTTTTGCAGCCAAGCAGATAGCAGATTGGCTCTATAAAAAGAAAGTCAGCCAAATTGATGAAATGCACAACCTTTCCATAAAACATCGAACCAAATTATCTGAAATATACGAAATCGGATGTTTTCCTCCCATAGATTCTCAGAAATCGACAGATGGTACTATTAAATACCTTTTCCAAACTCAGAATAATAAATTAATCGAGTCGGTATATATTCCTGATAACGAAAGGGCTACACTTTGTGTTTCGTCCCAAGTCGGATGCAAGATGAATTGTGTCTTTTGCATGACAGGAAAACAAGGTTTTTCGGGGAATCTATCTTCGGGAGAAATTATTAATCAGATTCAATCCATTCCAGAATCAGACAAATTGACGAATATTGTTTTTATGGGAATGGGCGAACCGTTGGATAATACAAACGAAGTATTCAATGCATTGGAAATCCTTACTTCGGATTATGGATATGCGTGGAGTCCACGGCGAATAACGCTTTCAACAATCGGATTGAAAAAGGAAATCGACAAACTTTTAGTTGAAACCGATTGCCATATTGCCATTAGTTTGCATTCACCTTTTCATGAAGAAAGACTTTCATTAATGTCAATAGAAAAGGCAAATCCGATCAAAGAAATTTTGGAAAAACTGAAAGAATACGATTTTAGTAAACAACGCCGCCTTTCATTTGAATATATTTTATTTAAAGGAGTAAATGACAACCTCTTTCATGCTAAAGAACTGGCCAAAATTCTTTCAGGGATTCATTGCAGGGTGAATTTAATTCGTTTTCACCGTATTCCGGATGTTGATTTGGAAAGTCCGGATATGCAAACCATCGAAGCATTTCAAAATTATTTAACACGAAAAGGTATTATTTGTACATTACGAAAATCAAGAGGCGAGGATATTTTTGCAGCTTGCGGAATGTTAAGCGGCATTAAAAGTTAAAAATTAAGAAATAATATTCGGCATTAGCCAATTAAGAGTTTAGAACTAAGAATGAAATGTACTTTTGTACAGAAAATTCATACATCATAACTGATTGATAGATAATTAAAAGAGAACTCAATAATAAACTTATGGAAGATTATAAAATTAAAATAGGAATTACACACGGAGATATTAATGGAATAGGGTATGAAGTTATTCTGAAAATGCTTTCTGAGCCTCGTATTGTAGAGATTTGTACCCCAATTATTTACGGGTCTTCCAAAGTGGCTGCTTATCACCGTAAAGCATTGGATATGGAAATGGTTAACCTCAATATAATCAATAAAGCCGAAGATGCCAATTCAAAACGAATAAATATAATCAATTGCGTGGATGAAGAAGTAAAAGTTGAGCTTGGAAAATCGACATCTATTGCAGGCCAGGCTTCTTTTTTGGCTATTGAGAAAGCATCTGAAGATTATAAACGTGGGTTGATTGATGCAATTGTTACAGCTCCGATTAATAAGAATAATATCCAATCTGAAAATTTTAAATTTCCCGGACATACAGAATATTTTCAGGAAAAATTTGCGACGAATGAAAGGGCGTTAATGTTGATGGCAACCGAAACATTGAAAGTCGGATTGGTTACTACGCACATTCCTATTTCGGAAGTTCCCAAACATATTACGAAGGATAATATTCGTGCAAAAATACGGGATTTCGAAAATTGCCTGAAACAAGATTTTGGAATTCTGAAACCCCGGATTGCAGTATTAGGGTTAAACCCTCATGCCGGAGATGATGGCGTTATTGGAAAAGAAGAAATAGAAGTAATCAAACCTGTTATAGAAGAATTACAGAACAAAAGCATTTTGTGTTACGGGCCTTTTGCTGCGGATGGATTTTTCGGTTCGGAAAATTACCGGATGTACGATGGTATTTTGGCTATGTATCACGATCAGGGATTGATTCCTTTTAAAACGTTGGAAATGGAAAATGGCGTTAATTACAGTGCTTGTCTGCCTATTATCCGCACATCACCTGATCATGGAACGGCTTATGATATTGCCGGAGCGAACAAGGCATCGGAGACTTCTATGCGCCAAGCTCTGTATATGGCGATTGATATTTTCAAGAACAGGCAACAATATGAGCAAATACATGCAAATCCGTTGAAAAAACAGTATTATGACAAAGGACACGACACGGATGTCAGTTCAATTGTGAGTAACGAAAAAGAGGATATTTAGTTTTAGAATAAAGAAGTTACCGGAAGTTATCTGAAGTTACCGGAATACTTTTTAGAATCTTAATTGAATAAATACCGTTTAATATTTTATCAAAATTTTGATGGAAAAACCGTTTGTAGTAGGTATTGATATTGGTGGAACCGGAACCGTTTTCGGAATAGTTGATAGTATAGGAAACATTGTGTCAAAAGGTTCAATACCAACAGTAAAGCATGCAGATATAAATTCGTATATCGATGAATTATATGAAGCTATAGCTGAACAGATGGTTAAACTTGGCGGACTTGAGAAAATCAGTGGTATAGGAGTTGGTTCTCCATGTGGTAATTTCAATTCGGGTACTATAGAAAATGCCGTAAATTTGCCATGGAGAGGAACAATCCGGTTTTCCGAACTTATGAAGGATAAGTTCTCTATCGATACTGTTATTACAAATGATGCAAATGTTGCAGCTATCGGCGAAATGAAATTCGGTGTGGCCAAAGACATAAAGAATTTTATTATGATAACGTTGGGCACAGGCGTTGGAAGTTGCATTGTGTCGGATGGCAAAATTATATATGGGGAAAATAACTTGGCCGGGGAATTAGGCCATATTTGCATAGATCGAAATGGACGCTCATGTGGCTGTGGCAGAAAAGGTTGCCTCGAAACATACACTTCTGCTACAGGTGTAGTGCGTACTGCGCGTGAAATGTTGTTTGCTACAAGTAAAGATAGTTTACTACGCAATATACCTATTGAATGTATTACTTCAGAGGATATTTACAATGCTGCTGTCAACGGAGATGAAATAGCCAAAGAAATATTCGAATATACGGGCAGAATATTAGGTGAATCTTTTTCTGATTTTGTAGCCTTTACCGACCCGAAAGCAATTGTTCTTTTCGGTGGACTCACTAATGCCGGAGATCTACTCTATCAACCGATTGTTGAGCATATGGAGAAAAATCTATTATTCCTATGGAAAGGCAAAGTGGATGTGTTATTTTCGGAATTAAAAGAAGATAATGCACCTATTTTGGGAGCTGCTGCTTTGGCATGGGAGTTTGCTTGTTAATGCATATGCTACTTCATTACCACATGGTACATCTACGGAAGTAGGATAAGGTATTATATTTAAGTTTATTCAATCTCTTTTTCATATTTTTTGTATCTCAAACATTATTATAAATTAATGAAAGATTCGATTGCTTATCTGCCTGGCAACAAACAAGAAGATTTAAATTTTCTTGTTAAAGAGATATTAAGCCGATTACCTCAGACAGAGTTTATTATCCTGTACGGCAGTTATGCAAGAGATAATTATGTTCGGCGTGGAGTAAGAGTCGAACATGGTATTCCTACCGTCAAAATATCCGATTACGATATATTGGTAATAACAAGCGGCGTTAATAATAAAAAAGCGGAAACCGTCTTGGATAATGTCGAAGATTTATTTTTTGCCAATAAAGATTTTGATCGCGACACACCCGTTCAATTCATTAATGACGACATCAAGATATTCAACAAAGCGATTAAAGAAAGCCGTTATTTTTACACACAGATTAAGCAGGAAGGAATTATTCTGTATGACAGCGGAAAGCATAAATTGGCTCGCCGACGCAAACTGAATTTTAACGAAATCAAACAACAGGCACAAGAGTATTTTGATGAAAAGTTTGAAACTGCAAATGATTTTTTGAGAAGTGCTAAATATGATATAAAAGATGAAAAATATAAAATGTGCTCATTTCATCTTCATCAAGCCTGTGAAAACTATTACTATTCCATTCGATTGACATTTACCTTACGAAGTAATAAACAACATAATCTTTCCAAATTATCCTCTTCTGTAAGGCGATATTCCGATGATCTGGGAAATGTATTTCCACAAAATACTCCCGAAGAAAAACGGTTATTCGCACTGCTGAAAGCGGCGTATGTAGAAGCACGGTACAATCCGCATTTTGTCGTAACCAAAGAAGATATCGATACTATTATTCCAAAAGTGGAATTATTGAGAGATATTACCGAACGAATTTGTAAGGCAAAAATCAAGGAATACGGAGAATAGACCAGATTTTCGTTATTTCACTGTTAATGGTAGACTCGCTGCGGCGGGCATGCCGTTCGTCCGCTAATTTATTCAAAAGGACTTGTAATCCTAATCTTATAGAAATACCATTAAAAACAAATACAGTTTTGTTTTTTACATAATGACAACTCCTGTTGTCGATTGTTATTTTTATTATGAAAGAACTTTCTTCACGTTGTATTCATCTTTTAATTCGAAAAATTCATTTTCACTAATTATTTCTTCATCTTTGAGCCAATTCAATCGACCTAAAAATAGATCTTCAGGAATGTTTGCATTGACTACTCCATACTTGTTTCTTAAATATGTTCTTGATGTTGCAATAACTTGATGAATAAATTTTAAAACACTCTCTTCGTTTGGGATTGTCCGAAAAAATACTAAATTATTTTCTCCTCCTACAAGATAAATGTCATCTTCATGTTTCTTTAGTATATTTATAAGTGCGAGTGTCCACCATATTACAGTGTTTGCAATTGCAGCTCCTTTCTCTGCTTGTTCAGGTCGTATGAAATGAATAGTCCAAAGAATTATCGGAATTGCTAAACAAATATAAAAGAAGATCTTACCAATAATAGTGGAATCAGATTGATAATGTATATTACGTCCGATTTTATCTAATCTGAGTTCATATTTTTGATTTTTGCGTATTGTTTTAGTTTCTATTAAGATTTTGTCAGAGTAAAGGGTGTATCTCCTTAAACCTAATCCTTTCTTCTGTTCAAATACAACCTTCATATCTTTTAAAATTTAGTTTATTCATTTTTGACATTTTCACTTCTTGTTACTTGTTTCAACTTTAATACAATCGCATGGCAGCAAGGATGTATATTATTTTGATTTTTCAATCAATTATATAATTAGTCCAAATTTTTCGCCATTTCTCATTAATTGAAAAATAAAGTGTTTCACCTGTTGCTTTTTTTATTTTTATTACATCCGATCGATTGGGTTTTATAATAGAATCTCCAATCTCAATTATTGATGATGAAGGATATTTAACTTTTAAAGCTTGACCTATAAAAAACTCGTAGGTATTATCAGAACCTTCTATTTGAAAATATATTGGTCGACCATCTTTGTACAATTTTATTCTTCCCTTAATATCTGAATAATAAAAGGTGTCAAATTTGTTTTTAAAAGAGTTTTTAACAGATGGTCGTTCAGAATATATAAAAAAAGCTAAACACAATCCAATAAATCCTACAGCTAATACTCCTATCTTTAACAACCATGCCAACTTTATTGTAACTTCCACCTCAGGAAGCATTTCTTTTAAAAATTTTATAACATTCATGTTTATAATGGCAATAAGAGTTAATTTGGATTTGGTGCTTAACGTAATTTACGTTGGAATATATTTTTACATTTATTCTTCATTCTTTATTATATAGATTATATTAAATAATTACCCAAATGAATTTTATAATTAATTGATATAATGCTATTTATGAGTTTAATTTGGGTAATTTCCTCTTCAAAACTATATAAATAAAAAATAAAAGATTTCACCATTTGGCTTTATTATTGTTATAGTATCAGATTCACTTGGTTTTATAATAGAATCTTCAATATGAATGACTGAAGAAAAAGTAAGATTAGTATTCAATCCTTTTCCTTCAAAAAGAGTGAATGTGCTATCTGATCCTTCTACTCTAAAATAAAAAGGTACATTATATTCATACCACCTTATTCTTCCTTTAATATTAGAATAATAGAAAATATCAGATTCTTTTTTCAAAGATCCTTTAACAGAAGATTGTTTAGAATATAGAAAAACAAACACACATAATCCAACAAACAATATTATTAATGCTCCTATTTTTAACAACCATGTCAACTTTATTGTAACTTCAGCCTCAGTATGTATTTTCTTAAAAATTTTTGAAATATTCATATCTTTTTAGTGCATGCAAAAAATAGCATTATATCAATTTCCCGCTGCCGCGTGATTGTATCACATGGTATTATTGTTTTAATTAACTATCTTCCCCCTCAAAAATTTTAATTTCCATACTTTCTCCATCAAAAACTGCATACGAAAAATGAGTAATCCAATCTCCAAGAATAATAACATTGCTGTCTTTGGCAATCATCAGATTAAGAATGATATGTCGGTGTCCGTAAATAAAATAGTTGATATCAGGATTTTCTTTCAGGTATTTCTTTGAAAAAACGACTAAAAATTCATTGTCTTCTCCACGGTATTGGGCGTTTTCTCCTGTTTCCCGGCTATGTCTTGACCAAGCGAGGGCAAATCCGATTGTCCAACGAGGATGAACAGTCGCAAGCATCCATTGGCAAATCCGGCTATGAAAAAGACTCCGGGTAATTTTGTCCGATATAGATTTATCTGCTAATCCGTCACCATGTGCTAAGAAAAATGTTTTACCTAAAATCTCAGCTTTTTCCGGCCCCTTATGAATAATCACACCAATTTCATTGGGAATGTAATCGAAAATCCAGATGTCGTGATTACCAATAAACCAATGAACTTCTATTCCCAAGTCGGATAATTCAGCCAGTTTACCAAAAAAACGGGTAAAACCACGAGGAACTACATTTTTGTATTCAAACCAAAAATCAATCATGTCCCCCATTAAATATATAGCCGAAGCATCTTCTTTAATAGAATCCAGCCAACGGGTTAATTTCTTTTCCTGCTCATGCGGATTTTGTATCGTTTTTGCCCCTAAATGAGCATCCGATATAAAATATATTTTCTTGTTTATCATCTATTTATAAAAATCCAAGTTCTAATTTGGCTTCATCACTCATTCTG
Source organism: Bacteroidales bacterium (assembly GCA_031553395.1). Classification (GTDB taxonomy): domain Bacteria; phylum Bacteroidota; class Bacteroidia; order Bacteroidales; family WRGA01; genus WRGA01. The sequence continues at coordinate 94,098 of JAVBLR010000017.1, forward strand.
TCTTTATGCCATTTGGGTTCGAAAACTAAATCTATTTTTACACTTTTTACTCCTTCAACCGATTCTACTTTCATCAATACATCTTCAACGATAAAATCAGCAGCAGGACAATTCGGAGCAGTCAGTGTCATTTGTATTACAACATTCTTATCATCATCAATATCAACATCGTATATCAATCCCAAATCGTAAACATTTACAGGAATTTCGGGATCATATACCGTTTTTAGCATAGTCACTATTTTCTCTTCTAATTCTAAAAAATTATTTTCCATAACTCTGTTTTATAAATTGAGAATAATTAAATCAAAATGAGTCCGCTATGAAGGTTTAGATCTCACCCCCAGCCCCTCTCTGAATGGAGAGGGGAGTAGTTTTGCGTGATTAGTTAGGATTTATGAAATTAAAAAAGATATAATTCTAACTTTTTAGCCTAAAACTGAAAACTCCTTCCGCAATTCCCCTCTCCATTCGGAGAGGGGTAGGGGTGAGGTTAAAAAACCTTCATATCGGTATTTATCAAAACAACAAAAATAAGAAAAGATAATGATACACAACGTAAAAACCTATACTTTTGCAGTATGGAAGTAATTTACGAAGATAATCATATCATTGCGGTCAACAAGAACTGTTCCGAGATTGTGCAGGGGGATAAAACAGGTGATAAGCCATTAAGTGAAATATTAAAGGCTTGGTTAAAAGAGAAATATCATAAGCCGGGAAATGTTTTTGTGGGTGTAACGCACCGGCTCGATCGTCCTGTAAGCGGAATCGTTCTTTTTGCTAAAACAAGTAAAGCATTGCCGCGGCTTAACGAAATGTTTAAAAATGGCGAAATCAAAAAAACATATTGGGCTATTGTAAAAAAAATGCCGCCGAAAGAAGAAGATGAATTAATTCATTTTCTTGTTCGAAATGAAAAACAAAATAAATCGTATGCCTATGACGAAGAAAAGTCTAATTCGAAAAAAGCAATATTACATTATAAATTAATCGGAAAGTCAGATAATTATTATTTGCTTGAAATAGAGTTAAAAACAGGCCGTCATCATCAAATTCGCTGCCAATTGGCAAAAATCGGTTGCCCCATAAAAGGAGATTTAAAATATGGATATGATCGTTCGAATAAAGACGGAGGTATTAGTCTGCATGCCCGTTATGTAGCATTTACTCATCCGGTTTCCAAAGAATTTATTGAAGTAACTGCCAAAACGCCTGATGATAAATTGTGGAAAAGTTTTTAATGTTACCGATATAAATTTCTTTTCTTGATAAAATAATAAACAGGGTGGGGGAGAAATGCTTTCATATTTTTTCCTTTAGCGATAGCCTGGCGAATGGTTGTTGAAGAAATTTCGAATATTGGCGAATGTAATAATTTTACGGAAGATGGTAAATCTTGTTCTGATATGTTATATCCTATTCGGGGATAAATCCAAATTTGATAATTATCAATGATTTCTTGATAATTCTTCCACTGGTTGAAAATAGCCCAATTATCACTGCCGATAATTAATATGAATTCCCGTTTCGGATATCTTTCTTTTAATGCTTGAAGAGTATTATAGGTGTAGGAAGGCTTGGGCAAAGAAAATTCTATATCGCAAACCTTAAATTCGGGATATTCCGAAAGAGCGTATTGCAACATATCAAGGCGTAATTTATCCTTCAATAAATTAGTTTGCACTTTTAACGGATTCTGTGGGCTGAGAACAAACCACATTTCATCCACATTCTTATATTCAATAATATAATTAGCTAACATCAAATGCCCAATATGAATGGGATTGAATGATCCAAAGAATATAGCAGTACGTATCATTCCGATAAAAATTTATTTATAATTTGTAATGTTTCTTGTTGTGCTTTTTCCAGATTATCATTAATTACGATAACATCGAACTGAGAAGCAAAAGATAACTCATATTCTGCTTTTGCAATACGAGATTGAATTATTTCGGGAGAATCCGTTCCCCGGCCGTTTAATCTTTCTTCCAATGCTTCGATACTTGGCGGTTGAATGAAAATGGCCAAGGCTTTATCTCCATAATATTTTTTTATATTGATTCCTCCAACAACGTCTACATCGAAAATAACGTTTTGACCATTATTTAAAATCCGTTCAACCTCCGATTTTAAGGTTCCGTAATATTTATCGGTATAAACTTCCTCGTATTCAAGAAAATCACTGTTATTGATATGGTTCCGGAATTCATCAGGCGAAAGAAAATAATAATCGACACCATGTTGTTCTGTTCCTCGGGGCTGACGGCTTGTTGCAGAAATTGAAAATGCAAGATTCAAATTCTGCGTTAAAAGATATTTTACAATTGTTGTTTTTCCTGAACCCGAAGGAGCAGAAAATATAATGAGTTTAGCCATAAGAAAGTTAAGAGTTAAGAGTTAAGAGTTAAGAGTTAAGAGTTAGTGGGATAGAGTAAGATTTTACATCTAACTACTTTTAACTACAATAAATTCCTTTAACTACTAAAAGTTACAATACATTCAACACCTGTTCCTTAATTTGCTCCAATTCGTCTTTCATGCGGACAACAATTTTTTGCATTTCTGCATGGTTGGATTTTGAGCCCATGGTATTAACTTCTCTTCCGATTTCCTGAGAAATAAATCCAAGCTTTTTCCCTTGTCCGTGTGTTTCGTTATGCATGGTTTCGAGGAAATATTTCAAATGATTATCCAATCGGTTTTTTTCTTCATTGATATCTAATTTTTCGATATAATAAATCATTTCCTGTTCGAACCGGTTTTTATCATAATCGAAATTATCAATTTTTTCCAATGCCTCGATAATCCGTTGTTTAACCTTATCGATTCGTTCGGATTCATATTTTTCTACTTCTTTTCGAAGTGCGGCAATATTATTGATTTTTTCTTCCAATAAATTCTCCAGCATTTTCCCTTCTTGTTTCCGGAAAGAAATCAACTGTTCGATTGCAGATGAGACGGCTTTTTTTACCGCTTGCCATTCGGTGTCATCTAATTCCTGAATTTCATTTTTCAATACATCAGGCATTCGCAGCAAAAGCGAAAACCAATCCTGAGGCAAATCAATTCGTAGATTATCTGCAACTTGTTTAACTTGTGTATAATATCCTTCGAAAACAGATTGATTGATTTGCGTTCCGGCATCTTTCCCGATATTTTCAACATAAATGGAAAAATCTACTTTTCCCCGTTCCAGACATTGGGATAATTCGCTGCGGATTCCCATTTCTTTTTCGCGGTATAATCCGTGTATGCGTGTAGACAGGTCTAACTGTTTGCTGTTGAGTGATTTTATTTCTACCGTAATTTTTTTGTTGGAAAATTCGATTACCGATTTTCCATAACCTGTCATGGATTGAATCATGTTTATTTACTATTTGATGATTTACAATTTACTATTTTGAACTGAATTCAAAATTTACTTGACAAAAGTACAAAATAAAATGTGTTTTTATGACAAATGTAAATAATCGCTATATTTGCTTGACGTAAATCAATGTTATTTGTTACTGGTTATTTGTTATTTGAAAAACCAATAACCGATAACCAACAACTAATAACAAATCTTTTGTCAAATAAAAAAACTTCCCCCTGGGCTTGGATTCCTTCGCTTTATTTTGCCGAAGGATTACCTTATGCCATTGTAATGAGCGTTTCGGTTATTATGTACAAACGACTTGGAATGTCGAATACCGATATTGCTTTTTATACAAGTTGGTTGTATCTTCCTTGGGTAATTAAACCAATTTGGAGTCCGTTTGTAGAATTAATAAAAAGCAAACGACTGTGGATTACCGGAATGCAACTGTTAATAGGAGCAGCTTTAGGCGGAGTTGCGTTTACCATTCCCACTCCGTTTTATATACAAGCTACGTTGGCATTCTTTTGGTTGATGGCATTTAGTTCGGCAACGCACGATATTGCTGCCGATGGTTTTTATATGATGGCTTTAAATGATAATCAGCAATCATTTTTTGTAGGAATTCGCACTACCTTTTACCGTCTTGCACTTATGTTTGGGCAAGGAGCATTGATATTTATTGCCGGATGTTTAGCCAAAACCAACTGGATTCAGGATATGCCGGTTGCAAAACAGATTCCATATATCTGGAGTTTGATATTCTATTTTTTAGCAGCGTTATTTATTTTTCTGTATGCATATCATCGGTTTATATTGCCGAAACCCAATTCTGATGAGTTAAAAGAAAAACCAGCAAAAGCATCGGATTTACTCAATGACTTTTTTCAAATATTCGTATCATTTGTTTTGAAGAAAGGAATTTGGATATCCCTTTTGTTTATCCTTTTTTATCGCTTTTCGGAGGCGCAGCTTGTAAAATTGATACAGCCATTTTTGGTAGATTCCCGTGATGTTGGAGGGTTAGCTTTGACAGACGAACAATTGGGCACAACATATGGTATTGTTGGAATCATTTCTTTAATGTTCGGTGGAATTCTAGGAGGAATAGTTATTGCTCGCAAAGGTTTGAAATATTGGATTTGGTGGATGGTCTTATGCCTCAATCTGCCTCATTTGGCATATATTTATTTGGCTTATTTCCAGCCCGAAAGTTTGGTTATTATCAATATTGCTGTTGGAATAGAACAATTTGGATACGGATTCGGAACAACTGCTTACACAATGTATATGATTTATGCTTCGAGCGGAAAATACAAAACGGTTTATTACTCCATTTGTACCGGATTTATGGCGTTAGGTATGATGATTCCAGGAATGTGGGCAGGTTGGCTTCAGGAAAAAATCGGTTATCAGCATTTTTTTGTATGGATCTTGCTTTGTACGATTCCGTGTATCTTAGTTACAGCATTCCTGAAAATTGATCCGAAATTTGGAATTAAGGAAAAAAAATAATAAAATGATAATCGTATCTTACCCAACTATGTCCTGAAAGGACAGAATATGAATAACCGTGAGTGAAACTCACGGAAAACGGAAACACTAACAACTTCGTCCCTGAAAGGGGCGAAGATCAAGGGAAATACCTTTCGTCAATTTCAATACCATACTCTATCAATAACTTACGGTATTCATCCACAAAAGAAAACATTTTATGATGTTCCTTCTGATTTTTTATATACTCAATAATCATGTCTTTATCACGCCACGCATAGGTAAGTGCTGCATAACCATCAGCCCATCCCTTGAAGTGAGGAAAGGCGGGATGCCCCTTCAGCCATTGTGATGATCCTGTTTTTATGTCGCGCACAAAATCTGCCAAAGAAATGCTCGGATGTAAATTGGTAAATATATGGATATGTTCTTCCATTCCATTGATGTGGTAAAGCATGCAGTTTTTATTTTTGATTATACCCCAAATGTACTTGTACAACTCATCGCATTGTTCAATTGATAATGTTCTTGCGCTGTCTTTGGTGCGAAATACGATATGATATAGTATTTGTCGGTAACTTGACATAGCATTTTTATCTAGGAGTCTTTGATTATTTATTATTCGCCCCTTTCAGGGACGAGGTACACCAACTGTTTGCTTACCGTGAGTTGCACTCACGGTTATTCATATTTGCCCACTTCGTGGACTTGATATAGGTACAACATCTGATAATCATTATAATGAGCCGATATGCCAATATGCCAATGAATTTGGATAAATTCTTCATTGGCATATTGGCACATTAAATAATTGGCACATTTTCCCCAGTTTCAACAAACCAAATATACCCTTTGACTTGCATATAACCCATTTTTCCGATCAAGTTCATATAATCTTTCACTTGTTTGGTGTAAGATTTTTTCTCTTTTTCTCCGAATTTGTAATCGACAACAATCACTTCATTGTTGCACATCATAATCCGGTCGGGACGTTTAAACCGGCCTTTGGGTTGGAGAATAACCGATTCGTTCAGGATTTTATATTTCCCTGAAAACCAATCCAAAGTTTCCGGCCGGGATATTGCTTTTTGTAGCAATTCCCGGATTTTTATTGCTTCATCTTCCGAAATAGCTCCACTAAAGATTTGCTCCTGAACAGCATTATCCAAATCCTCAACTACAAAAACCTTGCTTAGAATTTCATGCATCAGATTGCCATATTTCCGTTGTTCTTTCTCTTTGAAAAAGCCTTTTCCGTATAAACGCAATTGTAATCGGTCTTTTACATCTATTGAAGAAAATCCGGTCATTTTTTCCTGATGAATCGAAGATGCTTTTTCGGGTGAAGTTTGCCACCAATCACCATATTTGTATTGTAAAATTTCAACATTCCAATATTCCGATAAAGAAACAATAGTATAGCCTTCGGGAGTTGCAGATGCGTAATTATTCGAATTCGTAATGCAAAAATGCAACAAATCTCCCATGCTGTTTACTTCATTCTTTTTCGGCTTTGGCGACATCAGTATAAGTTCTTCTTTAGCACGAGTAAATGCAACATAAGCCAAATTGAGATTGTCAATATAAGCATGCATTTTTTCATTCAGATAATCATCCTTAAAAATTGTATTTTGCAGATTTTTAGAATAACGAATGGGCAACAATGGTATTTCCCCAAAAGGCATTTTATCTGTATGCAACCATAAAATATTGGTAAGAAAAGCTTTATGATCAATTTCCCAATCACAGAAAGGCATAATTACAGCTTTGAAACCCAATCCTTTGGATTTATGCACCGTAAGAATACGGATAGCATCCTGCGCTTCGGGCATCAAAATCGTTTTACGGCTTCCGGTTTCGTCCCACCAAGAAAGGAAAGCGGATATATCTGCCGTATTTCGGGTCGAAAAATCAAGTACCATATCCTGGAAAGCCTGAATAAAAACTGCTTCTCCAACTTCATTCTCGTTCGGATTATGTTGAGAAAAAAGCAATGCAATTAACCCTTCGGTAATTTCATACAACGACAGCTGTTTGAGTCGTTCCAACTCATTCATCATTTCTTCGGAAAAGTGTAATTCGGGCTGTATATTGTTCTTTTCCTTGTTGAACCGGAAATATTCAATCAGTACATTTTCGGGTGTTTCCTGTTTTTTTGACAATCCATATTCGTATGCAACCAATGCCTGATTAATACTTTCATTCGGATTCATCAAATAACGCAACATGCTTACCAATAAGCCCACACTACGAGATTTACTGATAAATAATGCTTCGTCCGAGATTACATCATACGAATAATTAGTATCAGAATGAGACATCGAATATTGCAACAATGTATCGGCAACCTGAGCGCCTTCGTTTTTGGTTCGTACCAGAATAGCTATATCTTTCAGTTTAAATCCTTTATCCTGTAATTTTTCTATTGTTTGTGGAATTATTTCCAACGAATGTGCCTGCCAATCTTCGTATTCCTCCGTATCAATAAAGTTAATTTGCACATGTCCGTGTTTGTTTTCCATTTTTTCAGGAACTTTCTGATACAGTTGTGCATAGACTTGTTTTATTTTTGAATTGAATCCACTTTCATCGTTTTCAGAAGGATTTTCAGTTTCAGTATTAAATTTATCCTGCAACACTTCCGAAGCCAATGTGAAAAAAGCATTATTAAATTCAATCACATTGCGGCAACTACGATAATTGGTGTCTAATACTTCTTCCTGAATACCTTCGTTTTTAAAATCGTATTTTATTTGTTCTTCCAGTAATTTCCAATCTGAGTTCCTCCAGCGGTAGATACTTTGTTTTACATCTCCCACAATCAAATCGAAATTTCCGGCATCCAGACTATCCTTAATCAACGGATAAAAGTTTTTCCATTGCATTCCAGATGTATCCTGAAATTCGTCAATCATGTAATTTTTAATTCTTACTCCAACTTTTTCATAGATAAAAGGCGTATCACTTTCCCCGATTACCAGATTGAGTAACTGGGTTGTATCCGACAGCAACATAATATTGTTATCGGCGGCATACTGACGAATATGTTTGTCGATATCGCCCAAAATACCTAATGTGTAAAAATATCGATTGATTTCAACTGCCGTTTGATACCGTATAAATGGTTCGCCGAATAATGTCAAAACTTCTTTTACACAATCATTTAAACCTGAATGAAAAGCATTTTCTATTTGTGCTTTTTTTTCGGATGAAGTTTTGCCTGTCAGCCAGTTATCCAAATTATTTTCTAGATTAATAAAAGTATTACTTGGCTCTTTTACATCTCCCGAAGCCCATTTAAAAAAATGAGAAAACGGACTGCGCGCTCCTCCTTTGAAATCAGCAACATCCAAATTTGATAATTGAATGATATTCAATCCTCTTTCTCCAATTTGTTTTAAGGATGATTCAAATTCATTTTTGATGATATTTATTTTCTTGATATAGGCCGACATCGTTGTTTTATCGGATATAAACTGCTGAATATCATCACTGAATGCCTTGTAATTCTCTTTAAAAATTTCCTTTGATAAATCCTTGATATCATTGCGGATATTCCAGCTTTTCCCATTTTCGACCTTATCTTCGGAATAACGAAGTAACCAATTGAGTAGTTGCTTATTATCATTCGAATCTAATTCCGAAAGCATTCCATCGACAGCTTCCGAAAGTACTTTTTCGGTATCTAATTCTAGATTATATCCGCCTTGTAATCCGATTTCGCGCGTAAAAGCCCGCATTGTCTGCTGAAAAAAACGGTCGATGGTACTTATCTGAAAAGCCGTATAATCATGCAAAATAGAAACCAATATCTTTTTGGCAGCAGGTTGAATCTCAGCCTCATTGATCTTGGCCTCTTTTATCAGCATTTGGGTATAATCCGACTGTTTTTCTCCTCTTGCCAACACGTCTAACTCTTCGATTATCCGCTTCTTCATTTCGTCAGTAGCCTTATTCGTAAAGGTTACTGCCAAAATATGACGATAAGAAGACGGATGCTGAAAAAGCAATTTCAGATATTCGCCTGTAAGTTTAAATGTCTTTCCAGAGCCGGCAGATGCGCGATAGACGGTAATCATTTGAAGTTAAGAATTTAAGAAGGTTGTTTTTGCCAAAATGAAATAGACAAATTTAATTATACTTTGAGAGATTTCAAAATGGATTAAAATGTTATGCTTTGCAGAAAGCAACCACTTCCTCTGATAAATTCTATTTAAAATAGATAATGAGGGAAGATTTTGAGAGGATTGTTTTTGCAGTCACGACGATATAAATAGGAATAAAACTAAAAACAATCCGATTATTCCGATAATTATTTTTACCAAAATATTCTTGCATGCTTTAAAAAAGACAATTGTAAGCGACATAATGCTCACTATGGAAAAAATTCCAACATATTTCAGATTTGTTTAATACAAAAATAACAGATTTTATTCCGGAAGCAACACTTTTTCCGAAAATATAATATAATGATACATGTTGTGAATTGCTTTCAAAATTGTATCTTAGTTCCTTGAAATACAGCTGTCGATTTTTGAACGCAAAAGCTGTGCCAGTTGTGAATTGCTTTCAAAATTGTATCTTAGTTCCTTGAAATACAGCAAGGCGAGAGCTATCATTGTATAACAGCCGTTGTGAATTGCTTTCAAAATTGTATCTTAGTTCCTTGAAATACAGCATCGAATTTCAAGAAGTCGTAAGCTCGGCAGTTGTGAATTGCTTTCAAAATTGTATCTTAGTTCCTTGAAATACAGCATTAGGTACATTTTCACATATGGCATTTCTGTTGTGAATTGCTTTCAAAATTGTATCTTAGTTCCTTGAAATACAGCGCATTTGAAATG
>JAVBLR010000011.1:0-256505 GCA_031553395.1 Bacteroidales bacterium
CTTTTCCCAATTTTCCATTTCTGCCGAAAGTTGCTTTTTTATAGCGTCATATTGTTGAAATAAATCAGGATTGGAACTACCTTCGGGTGTAGATAATTGAATCTCCAAATCGGCAATTTTTTGTTCTAACTCTGAAATCAATTTTTCCGATTCGGCAATTTGTTTTTCGATACGTTTTTGAATTCTGTTTTGTTCTTTTTGAGCTTCGTATGATAATTTACTTTCCGAAACCTGTTTTGATTCTTCTTTTTGAATAGAATTTTGTTGATTCGAAACTTCCAGTTCTTTCAAACTTTCCATTTTCTTTTTTTCCAGAAATTCATAAATTCCGTAAAGATGTTCCTTTACTTTTTTATTACCAAATTCATATACTTTATCAACCAATCCGTCTAAAAACTCACGGTCATGAGAAACAACAATCACCGTTCCATCAAACTCCTTGATTGCCTTTTTTAGTACATCTTTCGAACGCATATCCAAATGATTGGTCGGCTCATCCAAAATAAGCAAATTAACAGGTTCCAACAGCAAACGAATCATTGCTAAACGGCTACGTTCACCTCCTGATAATACTTTTACTTTTTTATCCGAAGCTTCGCCTCCAAACATAAATGCACCCAAAATATCACGGATTTTGGTACGAATATCACCTTGAGCCACATAATCAATCGTATCAAAAACAGTCAAATTTTCATCCAACAATTGCGCTTGATTCTGAGCAAAATATCCGATTTTTACATTATGACCTAATGTCAATTTACCGGAATAATCGATTTCACCCATAATACACTTGACAAGCGTTGATTTTCCCTCTCCGTTTTTTCCAACAAATGCGACTTTATCACCACGGTTAATCGTTATCGTAGCATTCTCAAAAACCAAATAATCGCCGTATTTCTTTGTCAGACTTTCGATAACTACAGGATAACTGCCAGAATGTACAGCAGGTGGAAATTTTAAATTCAGTAAAGCATTGTCTTCTTCGTCAACCTCAATACGGTCTATTTTCTCCAATTGTTTGATTCGAGACTGAACCTGAACGGATTTTGTAGCTTTATACCGAAATCGTTCGATAAATTTTTCCGTATCCTGAATCTGCTTCTGCTGATTTTCAAAAGCCCGTTGTTGCTGCTCTCGCGTTTCTTTCCGCAATACAACGTATTTGGAATACGGAACACGATAATCATAAATCCGTCCCAATGAAATCTCAATTGTACGGGAAGTTACCGCATCCAAGAAAGCACGGTCGTGGGAAACCAAAATAACAGCGCTTCCGCTCGAAGCCAGAAAGTTTTCGAGCCATTGAATTGATTCAATATCCAAATGATTAGTTGGTTCATCCAGCAACAATACATCCGGACGGCGAAGCAATAATTTTGCCAATTCGATACGCATTCGCCAACCACCACTGAATTCTTTTGTCGGACGATTAAAATCATCACGGGAAAAACCCAATCCAGCTAATGTTTTTTCTATATCAGCATAAAAATTTGTTCCGCCAAGTATTGTCAATTGCTCATTAGCATGAGTTAATTTTTCAATCTGCTTATGATAATTATCACTTTCGTAGTCAGTTCGGGAAGCAATCTCCTCTCCCATCCTATCGATTTCTTTTTGCAATAGGAAAATATGTTCAAATGCCTTTTCAGCCTCCTCTATTACCGTTCGCGTATCGTCATGACTCATTTGCTGAGGCAAATAACCCACAGTTGTATCTTTCGGCATATTCACCTTTCCTGAAGTTGATTGTTGCAATCCGGAAATAATTTTGAGCATGGTCGATTTTCCCGCTCCATTCTTTCCAACTAAAGCAACCCGCTCTTTCTTATTAACTATAAAAGAAACATCATCAAACAACGTAAAACCGCCAAATTCAACGGTTAAATTTTCTATAGAAACCACTTATTTAATTAAGAATTAAGAATCTGTTGTTAGTTATTTGTTATTTGTTGGGGAGTAAAGACCAACAACGAATAACAAATAACTAACAACAAATAACAATTATACAAATCAATATTTTTTCCAAAAGCCGGGTAGGAAAATAATTAGTAATGTAAAAAGTTCCAAACGCCCAACAATCATATCAAAACACAATATCCATTTTGCCGAGTTTGGCAAATAAGAAAACGAACCTGTGGCTCCTGATTCACCTAATCCGGGACCTGTATTCCCAACAGCAGAAACAACTGCTCCTATTGATTCTTCAAATCCTACACCAACAGCTGTCAGCGATAATGTACTTATTACAATAACAAGAACATAAACAAGTGCAAATATCATCACATTCGTAATAATATGCTGAGGAACAACTATATTATTTATTCGTACAGGCAAAATAGCCCGGGGATGAATTTGCCGGTTAAATTCATTCAACGTAGTTTTTATCAATGTTCCCGAACGAATAATTTTCATTCCGCCACTGGTCGAACCTGCGCAAGCTCCCGACACCATAAGTATTAACATTATTATCCAGAAAAAAGGTCCCCAAGCAATGTAATCAGCTGTAGAAAAACCGCAAGAAGTTATAATAGACGTTACCTGAAACAAAGAATTTCTCAAAGTATGTTCCAAAGTTCCATCAACCTGATTCGATACAATTAAACCAATAAAAACCATCAATGTAGCAACAATCACAGCATATATATACCATTTAAATTCATCGTCTTTTCGGATACGCTTAAAATCACGATGAAACATATAATAAATAAGTGTAAAATTTGTTCCGCCCAACAACATAAAAATAATTATTATATATTCTGTATAAGCAGAATCCCAATAACTGATACTCGATTGTTTAGTAGAAAACCCTCCTGTAGCAATGGTTGAAAGCGCATGACATACCGAATCAAAAAAATCCATTGGGCCTGCCCACAATAATAACGTCAATACAATTGTCAAAATTAAATAAACTTTCCACAATTTTTGGGAAGTCTCTTTTACACGCGGCCTCAATTTTTCAAAAGCAATTCCCGGAACCTCTGCCCTGTAAAGATGTGTGCCACCTCCTGTAAAAAAAGGCAAAAAAACCAACGTGATTACAATAATTCCAATACCGCCAAGCCATTGAATTATACTACGCCAAAAAAGCAAGCCTTTTGGCATTAATTCAATATCATCCAATATAGTAGCACCTGTTGTAGTAAATCCGGAAATCACTTCAAAATATGCATTTGTGAAACTAGGAATATAGCCACTTAAATGAAAAGGAAGCGATCCAAAAACAGAAAAAACAACCCAAATCAATGCTACAATAAAAAAAGACTCACGTCTTCCCATTTCTTTACAAGCCTTTCTGCCAAGAAAAAGTAAAATCAAGGCACATCCAAGAGTTATTGCTACCGAAATTAAGAAATAATAAACTACACTTTCTTGATAACAAATAGAAACACCCATTGCTATAGCCATAAATACGCCTATAACAAAGAGTAAAGAACCCAATGTTCTAAATACTACCAATATATTAAATGTTCCCATAATAAAAAGCCTCTCCCCCGCCCTCCCCCAAAGGGAGGAAGCTTAGAGAGGTGGAATATTTTATTTTAGTCCGTTATTCTTATATAATTATTTGCTTATACAAATGACGAAATACCCACTCTTGCCCCTTGGGGGTTAGGAGGCTTATATCTTCATTCCACTAAACATGCTAAACAGTATCACACACAATACAATCAGCGTAATGCAAACATACAATTTATCCTTTTCCACAGCAAACGAAAACAACGAAAGAACAATACGCAAAACAGGTGTCGCAATAAGAAAAACAACACCTAATTGTATAATTTCAATTGAACTTCCGGCTAATACGCCTTTCCAAATACCGGAAAGCGTGGTAAATGAATCCGGCTCTCCCCGGAATGTCGCATAATCAGGTATTGCTTCCAACCCATGATGATACAGGTAAATAACTCCACCAATAATAGCTGTAACACAAGCTGTCAATACTCCATAACGAAGAAATTGTCCGATAAAAGTCTGTATATCTTTATCCGAAAATAATCGGCCTGATGTATCTTTCTTATCCATTAGAACTTATGATTAAATCCGTTATACATCATTTGCAAAGCAACCAGTGCAATGGCGATACTGAAAATAATCCGCAACCATTTCACATTAATATGCATTAATAATTTAGTTCCACTAAGCGCTCCCGCCAATACACCAACAATAACCGGAAATGCAATTCCCGGATCAATATATCCCCGTTGCAGATATACAACCGCGCTGGCCGCTGCTGTTACACCAACCATAAAATTACTGGTTGTGGTACTCACCCTGAAAGGCACCTTCATTGCTCCATCCATCGCCAACACTTTTAAAGCACCAGAACCGATACCTAGTAATCCCGACAAAATTCCAGCTACAGACATTATGGAAAAACCTTGTGCCACGTGTGTAATTTTATAATCAACAACACCTTGTTTCGTCGGATAAGAACCGTTTAATTTCAAACGTTCAGCCAGTTTGCTTCCTTCCACATTTACATGGTCGGTCTTTTTTCTCACTGTCATTGCCGCAGAAAATAACAATACAACAGCAAATATAATAGCAATCGTATTTACCGGCATAAAAACGGCAATGATCGCTCCGGTAACAGCACCAATCGTTGTTGCAATCTCAAGAAACATTCCCAAACGAATATTGGTAATTCCTTCCTTGACATAAGCGCTTGCCGAACCGGAAGAAGTAGCAATAGAGGCAACTAATGCCGCTCCAATCGCATATCGTATATCAAACTGAAAACCCAGCGAAAGCAACGGAATTATAATAACTCCCCCACCTAATCCGGTCAAAGAGCCTAATAATCCGGCAAAATAAGCCCCAATGAGAAGTAATAATGTAAATGTTAATAATGTCATATTTCAATCAATTATCCCCTATAAAAAGTTGTGCAAAGATAATCCTATTTTTATAGCTGAAAATTGAAAGTTGAAAATTCAATTTCAACTTTTAGTTAATTTTGTTATGAAATTCAATTTATTTAGATAAATTTGCGCCCAAAAAAGGTATTATTTATAATATTTCTAAATAAATGATTTTAAAAAACTGTATTTTAAAAAGTTATGCAATTTTATTTTGTGTTTTTTATTCAAATATAATAATTGCACAAAATCCTACTGTAACTGTAACAGGAAAAATTTTATCTCATCAACACGAACCTGTAGATTTTGCTTCTGTTTGGCTAAAGGGAAGCAACATTAGCACAACAACCGATGAAAAAGGGATTTTTACACTTTCTGTACCCATTGGATCATCCGAATTAAGAATCAGTGGAGTAGGTTTTAAAGAAAAAAATATTGTTATAAATGCTACAAAAGAAAAACCGATTCATTTGGATGATATTGTCCTTATTTCAACTTCGACATTGGACGAGGTGCTTGTTTCAGGAAAAACAGAAAAAAGAAAAATTCAAGAAACCGGATTAAATGCAGCTGTAATCGAACTTAAAAATACATACAATTACTCCGGAGATTTAAGCAAAGTAATAAACCGCGTAACAGGCGTTCGTATTCGGGAGGAAGGAGGAATGGGTTCTGATTACAACTTTATGTTGAACGGTTTTTCGGGCAAACAGGTAAAATTCTTTTTAGATGGAATTCCGATGGATAATTTCGGTTCTTCATTGGGATTGAATAATTTGTCTTCAAGTTTTGCCGAACGGGTTGAAATTTACAAAGGAGTAATTCCTGTGAATTTAGGCGCAGACGCATTAGGCGGAGCAGTAAATATTATTTCCCGGAAAAGCGCCAATTATTTAGACGCCTCTTATTCCATCGGTTCTTTTAACACGCATCAAGCAGCAGTAAATGGAGCTTACACACATGATAATACCGGATTTACTGTCAGGGCAAATGCATATTATAATTATTCGGATAATAATTACAAAGTGTATGCTCCGGTATTGGATTTTTCAACCGATGAGGAAGGCCCTTATCAATGGGTAAAAAGATTTCATGACAATTACAAATCATTCGGAGTAAAATTAGAAACCGGAATCACAGGAAAATCGTATGCCGATTATTTATTAGCCGGCATTATTTTATCAGGAAATGATAAAGATATTCAAACTGGTACAACAATGGAAAAAGTATTCGGAGCCATGACTACCAATAGTCAATCTGTAATACCTTCTATCAGATATAAAAAATCTGATTTATTTATAAATGGGTTGGATTTCACTTTATACGGAGCATATAATTTTTCTAATTACAATTTTACCGACACAACCGCCCGAAAGTACAACTGGTTGGGAGAATGGGTTGCAAAAGAATCGGCTTCGGCCGGAGAATGGAAACGTACCCAATATAACAACAAGAATAAAGAATGGCTTGCCAATGCCAATCTGAATTATGCATTGAATCCCCAAATGGATATAACACTCAATTATGTATTTTCTAATTTGAATCGAAAATCATCCGACAAAGAAGATCCCGGTAATATCGAATACCAAATGCCACAAAGCATGGAAAAACAAGTCGCCGGATTGGGATGGATGGCAAAATATTTTCGTTGGAATGCAACGGTTTTTACTAAATTATACCAAATAAAAGCCGAATCCTATAAACAAGTCGATTGGGGAACTCCAACTGCAAGGTTGGAGGAAGTAACCCAGCAAACTGCTAAACCCGGATTTGGTGCTGCTGCCGCTTATTTTATTCTTCCCTCATTACAAGTAAAGTTATCATACGAACATGCTTACAGGTTACCTGAAATAGTTGAATTTTTTGGAGACGGCCTTTTTGGCGTTAGTAATCCTGATTTACAACCCGAAAAAAGTGACAATATAAATGCTGGAATTACTTATGGACTAAAAATATCAAATAATCACAAATTTTCAATAGAATCCAATTTTTTATATCGCAATACATCCGATTTTATCAAAAAAGAATTAGGCAGTAACAGCATGTCTTCCAAATACATCAATTTAGGAAAAGTAAGGACAATAGGCACAGAAGCCTCTCTCCGTTATGATTGGAAAAATATGCTTCATGCAGGGGCAAATGTTACTTATCAAAATATAACAGACCGGGAAGAATATACCACAATAACAAATAGTCAAGGCAGCATTACAACAAAGAATCCCGGATATAAAAGCAAACTACCGAATATTCCTTATTTATTTGGAAATGCAGAAGCCGGAATTCAACTTCCTGATATTTTATTCAAAAAATCTCAATTTACGTTAGATTATTCATTGAACTATATTCATGAATATTATTATTCCTGGCCAAATTTAGGAACTCAAAGTACCAAAAGTTTTATTCCGGAACAACTATCTCACAACGTTTCAATTGGTTACTCCTTACAAAACGGCAAATACAATATCGTACTCGAATGTATAAACCTAACAGATGAAATGTTATATGATAATTTTCTGTTACAAAAACCGGGAAGAGCCTTTAGCCTAAAATTCAGGTATGCTTTTAATAAGTAGTTAGAAGTAGTTAGAGGTAGTTAGGCAGATAATTTA
Source organism: Bacteroidales bacterium (assembly GCA_031553395.1). Lineage (GTDB taxonomy): Bacteria > Bacteroidota > Bacteroidia > Bacteroidales > WRGA01 > WRGA01. The sequence continues at coordinate 7,469 of JAVBLR010000011.1, forward strand.
CTATTGTTGCTATTAGCTATATCTAATTCTACTTTGACAAATTTAAAACGAGAAAATAATGAACCAGTGTGCCGATATGCCAATGTGCCAATGAAGATAGCATCCATGGCAATTGGCACATTGGCATATTAGATAATTGGCACATTCATATCGGTGTCAATACTAATTAATTCTTAATCTGTTAAAGTAGAACTAGCAACTCTCTCCAAATTCCATCATTAAAACAACAAATTTGATAGTAAAAAATCACAACAATTAGTGATTGTACAATCAAAAGACAACATATTCCTTTGCGGCGGTTAAAAAATAATAACCGCAAATCAAAAAAACAGTTCTAAAACTAATCGTACAATTCATGTTAATAAAAAAAATCAGTTTAGCTTTTTTGGTCAGTATCGCATTATTTTTCTCATCTTGTGATAAAAATGATGATATTGATAACGATGATGACAATACAGAAACATCAAACCCGTATGTTCTCTGCTTAGGTGTATCAGGAAGTGGTAATAGTACCAACTATTACATCGTGACTGCATCAGATTTAATGTCTGGCGTTATCTCTCCGGTAAATAACGGGATAGAACAAGTAGGATACCGTCAATTTCAACAAGGGAATCAAACCCTATTCAGTATAGGCGGATTGGGTTCTGCAGGATGGGGTTCATATAAAGCAGTTGCAATAACGAGGGATGCTGAGGGAAACTTGCAACAAAAAGGAAATTCGGTTTTCGATATGGATATATTCGGATTCGAACAGTCTGATGCAAATACCATGTTAGCTATTGAAATGCCGCAACTTCCACAATATGGAGATAAGTTCAACTTCCGCACAGTAAATATCAACAGCGCTTCCTTTACCGGAAAAACAACGAAGAATATGTCGGAACTTCAGATTAACGGAGAATGGCCTTGGCTTACAGGAACACGAATTAACAGTGGTTATATCTACATGACTTATTATTTAGCAAATCCGGTAACTTTTGCAACACAAAATACAGATACAACGTATGTTGCTATTTATAAATATCCTTCATTCGATTTTGTAAAAATAATGAAAGATACACGTACAGGCCCTGCCGGTTCTTACAACGCCTATAACGGAATTGTAAATGATGAAAACAACAATATGTATGTAATGTCAACTACGGCAATTACCAACGGATATTCCCAAAGTACCAAACATGCCGCTTTTCTTCGCATTCCAAACGGTTCTACCGAATTTGACGATTACTATTTCGACTTTGAAGCTAAATCAGGCGGTTTGAAACCTTCACATATTGCTTATATCGGCAACGGATTGGCATTGGTGGAAGTAAGTACTGTTAATCCTCAAACTCCGGCAGATGCTTGGAGCGACAAAGATTTAAAATCCTGCATTGTTGATTTGAAAAACAAAACAATAACCGATATTGCCGAAATTCCACTTCATAAAGGGATTGGTGCCGGCCGATTTGTTACATTCCAGGAAGGCGGATATGTTTATTGTCCGATAGAAACTTCAACCGGAATTTTCATTTACCGAATCGACCCAACAACAGCAAAAGCTGTAAAAGGTGCTGAAATACAATCATCATTTATTTCGGGACTTTATCGGATAAATTAATAATATGCCAATTATCTAATATGCCGATGTGCCAATTGAAAATAATTGACACATCGGCATATTCGTACATTAGCACATTAATTCAACGTATGACATTTTTAAGAAAATCCGTTCGTACAACTCATCTTTGGCTGGGACTTATTTCCGGAATTATTGTTTTTATTGTATGTATAACCGGATGTTTATTTGCCTTTAAAAAAGAAATTACAAACGCAACAGAACCCTGGAGATTTGTATCCGTTCAGAATACACCTCAACTACTTCCATCCAAGATACTGGAAATTGCAAAAAAGGAAATTCTCAATAAACAGCCAACTGCTCTTACTTATGGCGAATCGAATGATGCAATTGTTGTCGATTATTTTACATTCGGAAATAAAGAGGAAGAAAAAATTACCTGCTACATAAATCCATACACAGGGGAAATTCAAAAATTAATACGAAAAAAAAATACTGACTTTGATTTTTTTGATTTTGTCATTCGGGGACATCGTTCGCTTTGGTTGCCTCCGAATATTGGAAAACCAATTGTAGGATATGGAGTTCTTTTATTTGTAATTACATTGATTACAGGAATCGTAATATGGTATCCAAAAGTGTGGAATAAAGCGACTATCAAGCGTTCTTTCGCCATAAAAAGAAAAGCCGGAAAAACCAAGCGAATATTCGATTTACATAATGTGTTGGGCTTTTATGTTTTTCTATTTTTGTTAATCCTTTCATTAACCGGACTTATGCGAAGCTTCGATTGGTTCAGTAAATCAGTTTATTGGTTAACATCAGGAGGAAAAACGATGGAAAGCTATCAATTGCCTTATTCCGATACATTATCAATTAAAGTAGATAATTCGTTGGATAAACTTTACCTGCAATTGAAAAAAGCCGAACCAAATGCAAAAACATTTTATTTTTCATTACCCGTTCAATCTCAGGATGCATTCAGAGTAAGCATTGTACATGAAAAAGATTCTTATTACAAAACTGATAATTTATTCTTTGATAGATATTCTTTACTTCCTCTTGCCGGAAGCGGACCCTTTGCCGGAAATTATAAAGAAAAAAATAATGCCGATAAATTACAGAGGATGAACTTAGATATCCATACAGGAAAAATTTGGGGAATATCAGGAAAAATAATCGCTTTCAGTGCATCATTAATAGGTGCAAGTTTGCCGGTTACAGGTATATATATTTTGATAAAACGGAGAAAAAGAAAAAGATATCAATAGGAAAAACTCTATTGAAATTATCAGAAGTTAATCGGAATAATGCTTAATAACATTATTCCGATTAACTTCTCAACTTTTCGATTATATTCTAATTTTTATTCTTGTATTTTTTCCACTACAGGATTGGCATCATTCAAGTTACCTTTTTCAATATCATTTTCTTTTTCCTGAAAATCAGTATTTACATCTGCTTCCAACTTATTTTCTTTCTTCGAAAATTTCTCAATAAAATAAGAAATAAGCGGAGGCAAAAGAGACAAGAAGATAATAGCCAAAATTACCATTGAGAAATTCTTTTTCACAAAATCAATACCACCAAAGAAATATCCCAATGTTGTAAATAATGCTGTCCAAATGAATCCTCCAAAAAAGTTATAACGAATAAAATAACTATACCTCATTTTGCTTATTCCTGCAACAAACGGAGCTAATGTCCTCACAATTGGAACAAAACGTGCATACACAATTGTTTTTCCACCGTGTTTTTCAAAAAAAGCATGGGTTTTATCTAAATGACTTTGCTTTACCCATCCTCTTCGAATAATTATATGTCCGAAATGTTTTCCGATTTCATAATTTACCGTATCGCCCAATATCGCTGCAATAAACATAATAATAAAAAGAAGCCACGGATTAAGCAATCCGGCACCAGCCAAAGCACCGGCAGCAAAAATCAACGAATCCCCCGGCAAAAAAGGAAGAACAACCAACCCCGTTTCACAAAATATAATACCAAACAATAATGCATACGTCAAAGTACCATAATCACTTGTAAACTCTTGCAAATGTTTGTCTATATGCAGTACAAAATCTATTATCTGTTGAATGCTTTCCATAAAATGTTTTTTTGTTATTTGTTAGTGGTTATTTGTTGTTAGTTATTTCTTAACAAAGAAAGAATAACCAATAACAAAGAACTTCTTCTTCAATTTATCTGTTGTAAAAGTTGAGTTAATTGAGTAATAATGCCTTCTCTATTTTGAATCTCTTTAATAGAGAGATTTATAGTTGATTCGGCTGATGCTTTTTCGAGATATTCGGCACACTTATCGTATTGTTTTATTTCATAATAAGATACTGCCATTTTCAAAAATAAATCGGGATAATCAGGCTTAAATTCTTCTACTTGCTCAAAAAATAAAATTGCTTCGTCGTCGTTATTTTCCTTTTGTTTCAACACGCCGACAGAATAAAGAATATCTGTTTTCTCATCTTTATCCGTAGAAATTTTTATCGCGCTTTTGTAAGAATCCAACGCTCCGATATAATCGTTTAATGTTGTTAATATATCAGCTTTCAAAAAATAAAGATTACTGTCTTCCTGCGTAACTCGAAGTGCTTTATCTGCGTACAACAGAGCTTCATTAAACCGGCTTTGCTCCATCAGGAAATAAATCATTTTTTTGTAAGCCAACACGCTCTTATCATTCTTTTCGATGGCTTTCTGACAATATTCATAAGCAGCATCGAGGTTTTGCATTTCCTCATAACACTCTGCTATAAGAATATAAGGCGTTTCATCCTCCGAATTGAACTCTGCATATTCCAGTAACGTTTCAATTGCTTTTTCATAGTTGCCATTTAAAATCAAGCAATTACCTTTCATATAAATGGTACGTTCGTCAGTTTCATCAATTGCAAGAGAAAAGTCAAAAGCTTCAATTGCTTTTTCGTAATCCGCTTTGATTGAATATAATTCGCCTAAATCTGTCCAATCATCCGAAGAATAAGGGTCAATATCCAAAATATCATTATAAACCGGAATTGCATCGTCATAATTTCCCGAAAGGCGGTAATTATCTGCAACTTCACGCAAAAGTTCCAAACTTTGAGGAAATTTTTTCAGGCCTTTTTGCAAATAATTATTTGCATCCGTAAATAATTCGACAGACTTGAGAATATCTGAAATCTCCAAAAAGATATATTCATCATTCGATTGCTCCGACAGCATATCAAAGATGCTTAATCCAGCCTGTATATTATTCGTATTTACAAATATCTCAGCCTTAAACAATAAAATTTCAGAATCGAAAGAATCTGCTGATATCCCATCAATCAAAGAAGAAGCCTTATCATATTCACCTTTAAGAATAAGAATTCTGATTTTCTTCATCAACAACACCTGATTTCCGGGATGTTGTTTCAGTCCTTCTTCAACAACTCGCAACGAGGCCTCAGTATCTTCTTGTGAATCATAATAATCGGCAATATCTTCGAATTCATCCGAATCGAAATATACACTTTTCCCATTACGAAGCATTTCCTCGTAACGGTGCAGTATTTCTGTTATATTGTATTCTTCCATTATTGAAAACGATGAGATATAAGTTATGAGATATGAGTTACAAGACATAAAATGGAAGAAAGTATTTCGCTCATTTTTTAATTTTTTGTTTGATGGTCAAAATTGAACTCTTCAACATTTTCAAAATCTGATTTGCTTCATTTGAAATATTGAAATATAAGTCAGTTGAGATATAATCAGTTGCTTTTAATAAATCAAGCCAATAAATTGTTTCATCGCACTCTTTTTGAGCAATTCCCAATTTATGAATAAAATCCGGCGCACTTTCTGCATTTCGTGCTTCTCTAATATTTGCTCCAATCGAAGTTCCCTACTTTAAAATTTGTTGACTTATAACATAAGTCCTTTTTTTCTTCTTTAAGTAATTTACATGTATTAACGATTAAAACAGCAAATTCAAAACTTTTATCAGCCAATATTGATTTTCCGTTGCTATATGTCATCAAAATCACTTTTACTCATAACTCATATCTCATAACTCATATCTCACATTTGTTTACTCCAACTGTCTTTCAACGAAACGATTCGGTTAAAAATCAAACGACCTTCTTTTTCAGTATCAGGATCCACGGCAAAATAGCCTAACCGTTGAAACTGAAATTTATCCAATACTTTTGCTTTATCCAATTCCTGTTCTACCCTGCAATTTTTCAAAATAGTCAATGAATCCGGATTTAGCAACGAGCGAAAATCAATATCCTTATCTTCATTCGGATTTTCCACACAAAACAACCGGTCATACAGCCGTACTTCGACTTCCATGCTGTGTGTTACCGATACCCAATGAAGCGTTCCTTTTACTTTCCGGTTTGCTTCGGGCATTCCGCTTCGGGTTTGCGGGTCATATTCGCAATAAATCTCTTCGATTTCGCCAGTAGCTTCATTTTTCTTGCATCCGGTACATTTTACGATATAGGCATTTTTCAAGCGCACTTCCTGCCCGGGTGTCATCCGGAAATATTTTTTCGGAGGATTTTCCATAAAATCTTCCCGTTCGATAAATAATTCCCGGGTAAAAGCAATTTCGTGCGAACCCATCGATTCATCCTCCGGATTATTAATGGCTTCCATCATTTCTACCTGACTTTCGGGGTAATTGGTAATAATTAATTTTACCGGATTGATAACTGCCGAAACCCGTGGTGCACGTATATTCAAATCTTCACGAATAGAACTCTCCAATAAAGCAACATCATTAATTGCTTCATATTTGGTATATCCAATTTTATCGACAAAATTACGAATAGATTCCGGCGTATAACCACGGCGACGCAATCCACAAAGCGTTGGCATACGCGGGTCATCCCATCCGTTTACGTAATTTTCCTTTACCAATTGCAACAATTTACGCTTACTCATTACGGTATAAGTAAGATTCAGACGGTTAAACTCAGTTTGATTTGGTCGATAATCATCCGTCTTCAATTGATCGATAAACCACGCATACAATGGACGATGTACTTCAAACTCTAATGTACATAACGAATGAGTGATTCCTTCGAAATAATCACTTTGTCCATGAGCAAAATCATACATCGGATATACTTTCCAAGCATCTCCCGTACGGTGATGCGGATGATTGATAATGCGATATATAATAGGATCGCGCATATGCATATTTGGCGAAGCCATATCGACTTTAGCACGAAGCACTCGGCTTCCTTCTTCGAATTCACCTTTATTCATTCGTTCGAATAAATCCAAATTTTCTTCTACACTACGATTGCGATACGGACTTTCAGTTCCCGGCTGAGTGGGAGTTCCTTTTTGCTGGCTGATAACTTCGGCCGATTGGTCATCCACATATGCCAATCTTCTCTTTATTAAATCAACAGCAAAATTCCATAACTTCGGAAAATAATCGGAAGCATAAAACAATCTGTTTTCCCAGTCAAAACCAAGCCAATGAATATCCTCCTTTATAGAATCGACATACTCGACATCTTCCTTAACCGGATTTGTATCATCGAAACGAAGATTGCATTTTCCACCGTAACGCTGCGCCAATCCAAAGTCCAAACAGATTGCCTTCGCATGTCCGATATGTAAATAACCATTCGGTTCAGGAGGAAAACGGGTATGAACTCGTCCACCGTTTTTCCCTTCTTTCAGGTCATTTTCAACCATTGTTTCAATAAAATTCAAGCTTTTTTTGCCTTCTTCTTCAGGCGTATTATTTGCAGTCATACAGAAAATTTTATCCGTTTTTTTAAGAACGCCAAAGGTAATATATAATTTACAAACAGGCAATTTGCAGATTGCTATTTTATTAACAGTGAAAGTAAAAGATGAAAATCTCTCACTTTTACCTTTTACTTTTTACCTTTTACCTCAATTCTCCCTACATTTGCAGTTAAATGAAATAACAAAGATATGTCTTTAAAAATACTACATACAGCCGATTGGCATTTGGGGCAAACTTTTTTCGAATTTGACCGGAAAGAAGAGCACGAGGCTTTTTTTCAGTTTTTGATATCACAACTTGCTTCGCTTGAAATTGATGTTTTACTAATAAGTGGAGATGTTTTTGATGTAGCCAATCCTTCGGCTGCTTCACAAAAAATGTTTTTTCATTTTCTAAAAAATGCGGTAACAGCCAATCCTGATTTACAGATTATTATTACCTCGGGCAACCACGATTCTGCAGCACGGTTAGAGGCTCCACGCCCTTTGCTGGAAGAATTTAATGTAAAAGTCATCGGGATTGTTCCCCGAGCCGAAATACAAGAAATCGACTGGGAACAACTATTGATTCCGGTTTCAAACAAAAAGGGTGAAAGGGCATGGTGCTTGGCTATTCCGTTTTTGCGTCCCGGAGATTTTCCTGTTTTGCCGGATATGGAAAATACATATGTCGAAGGTATTACAAAATTTTACCAAGATGCTTTTTCATACGCCGAAGAAAAACGAAAAAAAGGCGAAGCAATTATAACCATGGGACATTTACACGCAACAAATGCACAATTAAGCGAAGACGATCGTAGTGAAAGAGTGATTATCGGTGGCATCGAATCTGTTCCTGCAAGTGCTTTTAATGATAAAATCGCCTATACAGCATTAGGACATATTCATAAAGCACAGAAAATAGCACAAAAAGAAAATATTCGTTATGCCGGAAGCCCTTTGCCAATGTCTTTTTCGGAAGTAAATTACAAACATCAACTCGTTTTTGTAGAAATTGAAGGCGAAAATGAAGTTAAAATTGAAGAAATAGAAATACCCAAATTAATTCCTTTATTATGTATACCAAAGAAACCTAAACCACTAGAAGAAGTTTTAATCGAATTGGAACAACTTCCCGAAACAGACGAAGCAACAAATAATCTTGCTCCCTACTTGGAAGTTCGTGTTTTATTAGATACACCACAACCTTCGTTGAAACATCAGATAGAAAACATCTTAAATAAGAAGGATGTCCGTTTGGCTAAAATCACATCGTCTTATGATAAATCAAGCAGTTATTCGACTAAAAAGATAACCGATTTCAATGATTTACAAAAAATGCAACCCATTGATATTCTGAAAGAAGCCTATCAATCTAAATACAACTCCGAATTACCAAAAGAGTTGGAAGATATTTTTTTGGAAGCTTGCAGGGATATTTAATAGACAAGTTCGGGTAACATAAGCTTTCATTTGTCCACTAATTTTTAACTTTTAATTCTTAACTCTTAATTTTAAGTGAAGATACTTGCCATTCGCGGAAAAAACTTAGCATCATTAGAAGGTGAATTCAAAATAGATTTCACTCAGGAACCACTATATTCTGCAGGGATTTTTGCCATAACAGGAAATACCGGCGCCGGAAAATCCACATTGCTCGACGCAGTATGTTTGGCTTTATTTGCAGAAATTCCACGTTTAATTTCCGCGCAAGAAAACGGAGTGGAGCTTGCAGATTCCGGAAAAAACTCTATTTCTCAAAATGATGTCAGAAGTATTTTGCGCAAAGGAACTGCCGATGGATATGCCGAAGTCGATTTTATCGGACAAGATAATAAAACCTATCGTTCCCGGTGGTCGGTGCGAAGGGCGAGAAACAAAGTTGAAAATCAGTTGCAAACCGACACGGTTGAATTAACGCAATTACCTTCGGAAGAAAGATTGGGAGGAAAAAAAACAGAGACTTTAAAGTTGATTAAGGAAATACTCGGACTTAACTTTGAGCAATTTACCCGTTCGGTTTTACTGGCTCAAAACGATTTTACCGCATTTCTCAAAGCAGATAAAAATGAAAAAGCTTCGTTGCTCGAACGATTAACCGGAACGGATATTTACTCCAAAATCTCCATTGTTATTTACGAAAAATGGAAAAAGGCAAATGAAGAATTGCTGCTTTCCCAACGGCAATTAGAAGGCATTATATTGCTAAATGATGAGGAAATTGTTGAAATCAATAATAAAAAAGCTGAAATCGAAAAAAAACTGAAAATCATTGATAATCAATCAAAATCAATTGAAAATTCTCTAAAATGGCATACTGATTTAAACATCCTGACAGAAAGCAAAGACAAAGCAGCATCTTATTTATCGGAAATAGAAAAAAAATCTAATGAAGTTGCAGATAAACAAATTACATTACAACAGATTGATAAGCTGCAAGTTATAAAAAGTGATTTTGACGGACAAAAAGAATGTCTAAAATCTATCGCAATACAAAAAAATCAACTTATCAACATAAAAAACAAAATAGAATCTACTGAAAATGAATTAAAAACCTTTGAAATAGAAGAAAAAACAACTAATGAAAAACTCTCTGATATTTTAAATGAACAAGAAACTGCTCGCCCCTTATTGGATAATGCAAAAAAATTCGACATACAAATAGACTCATCAAATATACAGCTCATTAGTATTGATAAGGAATTAAATTCAGCCCGGCAAAAAACCAAAGAAGCAAACGATAATAAAGAAGCAAATTATCTTAAAATTGAAAAACTTAAACTTGAAGTTGAAAAAATAAACAATTGGTTTAATCAGAATGAAATCCGAAAACCAATTGCAGAAAATATAACGGAAATAAAGCTGAAATTAAATGATGCTGGAGAACGATTTTCCAATGAATTAAAATTAGAAAAAGATATAAAACAAATAACATCAGTAATAGAGCAACTTAAATCAAACATTAAAAAACACAATCAAGAATTAAGTACAAAATCAAATTTATTAAAAGAAAACAAATTACAACTATCTGATATTGAAATAAAAATAAAAGAATTAAATCCTGAATCAATAATTGAACAGAAGGAAACCCAACAAGAACGACACATACATTTATCCTCTGCAAAAGAGGCTTGGAAAAACTTAATAGAAGATAAAATAAAGCTAAAAAATTATCAACACAGTATAGAGCAACTTAAATATAAACAATTAGAAAATAATAAAAACTTAATAGTATTGAATGAAAATGCGAATCAAGTTTCAATTCAATTAAAACAGACAAAGAAATTGCTTGAAAATTCAAAAGCTTCTGTTTATGAAAACATCAAAAATATTCGGGAACAATTAATAGAAAATCAACCATGCCCTGTTTGCGGAAGCAAAGAACATCCTTATTCTGGAGAAACAGAAAATTTACAGAAAGTATTCCACGAATTGGAACAGGAAGTTTCCTCATGTGAAAATAAATATGCCGAATTACAAAAAAGGATTATAAAAAAGGAACAGGAAATCGAGACAGACACAAATTCCCTTCAAATACTGGATATTGAAATTAAAAATCTTGAGAATGAAATTGAGCTAAATACATCCAAATGGAAATCATCGGTATTATACAATGAATATAAGGAGATAAACGAGGACTCTGTAATCGTACATTTTGATAACGAATTGCAGAAAGTTTCAGCAATGTTACTTCGGTTATCAAAACAAGAAAAAGAATACTACACATTATCTAACACCTTAAATGAAAAAAGAAAAGAATTAGATAATGCGGCAAAAGAAATATCCGATATAGAAAAATTAGTAGCAGAATCCATTCGAAAATCAGATGTTGAAACCCGTTCATTGAAGGCATTCTCAGAAGAAAAGAATACAAATCAGCAACGTTTTTCAGAATTAATCAATCAATTAAATACGTATTTTCTAAATAACAACTGGCTGAATAACTGGAAAGAAAATCATGCAGATTTCTTGAATAAAGCAATCGATTTTTCTAATCAGTGGAAATCAGAGAACGAACAACTTACTGAAAAGCAACAAGCATTAAAAACGACCGAAAGTTTAAGTGAAAATTTGGCTATTCAATACATTGAAGCTCAAAAAGCTGAAAATATCGTTTTTCAAAAACAGCAACAAATCCAAGTTGATAAAAATCAATTACAACAAAACCGGAATCAATTATTCGAAGGAAAAGCTGTTGAACTTGTAGAAAAGAATTTTTTCGAACGAATTACAAATATTCAAAGTAAACTAAATATTATTCGCAAAAAAGTAAATGACGTTAAATCTATATATTTAAATTTATTAGGGAACAAAGAAGGATTAGAGAAGCAAATCAATTCTCTTCAAGAAAAAAATGAAGATTACAGCCAAAAATTGCAAAATTTTATCATTTCTTACAACAAAAAAAATGAAGATATACTGACAAATGAAAGCTTGTCGGAGCTACTCTCCTACCCGCCCGATTGGATAAACGAACAGCGATTGCTTATTCAACAAGTAAAAGAAAACCTGATACAATCTCATTCAACTTTTGAAGAGCGTAATACTCAATTACAAAAGCATTTATCCAATAAAACAACAGAAGAATCTGTAGAAGAGTTAAAGCAACAACAAGAAAATAATAAATCTGTTCATCAAACGCAAAATGAATTAAAAACAGAGTTGGATTTCAAACTTCGTCAAAATGAACTAAATAAGGAAAAATGCGGCAATATCCTCAACGAAATTCAGACCAAAACAGTAATCAATGAACGTTGGGGAAAATTGAATTTATTGATTGGATCGGCTGATGGGAAAAAATTCCGTCAAATAGCGCAGGAATATACGTTAGACGTATTATTAGTATATGCGAATACCCATTTACAGGAATTGGCAGGCCGCTATCGCATCGAACGTATCTCCGAAACATTAGCCTTACAAGTTATCGACCAGGATATGGGAGATGAAATCCGATCGGTACATTCGCTTTCAGGAGGAGAATCTTTCCTTGTTTCGTTGGCATTAGCATTAGGATTAGCCTCCTTATCATCCAACCGGATGAATATCGAATCCTTATTCATCGATGAAGGATTTGGTTCTTTAGACCCTGAAACCCTGCGAATCGCCATGGATGCATTAGATCAATTACACACACAAGGCCGTAAGGTGGGTGTTATTACCCACGTCAGGGAAATGACAGAACGAATTCCTACACAAATTGTAGTTGAAAAAACATCGTTGGGAAAAAGCAGGATCCAAATAAGGTAAAAGATAACAGGTAAAAAGTAAAAGGTAGACTATTATAAAGTATCAACAAATAATAAGCATCTTAAATAAATATTTTTTTACTTTTTTACCTAATCCCTTTTACTTTTATCAGATTTCCCACCCAAGCCATTGTCCGGCATATTTGTAAAGAAGGATATATCCAAGAAAACGGCAGAATTTACCGATAAGCATAAAAAGGGCGCATTTCTTATAATCTACTTTATAAAAGCCTAATGCTAGGGCAAAAACATCTCCAACAATAGGCAACCAAGCTAAAAATGCCAAGGAAGCTCCATATTTAGTAATACGATTCTGCTGTTTCTCCATTTTTTCAGGAGTGATTTTCAGCCATTTTTCTATCCATTCCCATTTACCCAGCCAACCCAACAAATAGGTAGAAAGGCTTCCCGTCCAATTACCCAGTGTTGCAACAATAAGTACAAAAAGAGGCTTTGCTCCGGCATACAAAAGTCCGGTAACCAAAATTTCAGAACTCAAAGGAAGAATAGTTGCCGCCAAAAACGACCCGATAAATAATCCTAAATAACCCCAGTCTAATAAATGTTCCATATAAGTAAATTAGGGTATAAAAATACACTTTTCAATAATAACTAACACAATTACTTAATCAATCTCATTTTTAGGAATATTTATTTGTCTACGAAACGCCTCCTTAAATGAAATCAATGTCTCTGTACGAGATAATCCCAATGGTTGTAATTTGCTATGGATAATATTCAGCAAATCCAGATTATTCTTTGCATATAGTTTTATAAACAAATCATATTGACCGGTAGTATAATGACATTCAACTACTTCCGGAATATTTTTCAATGCTTCAACTACATTTCCAAATTGCTCAGGATCTTTAAGATAAACCCCAATATATGCACAGGTTTCATATCCGATTTTATTTGTATCCACAATAAATTCAGAACCTTTTAGAATTCCCAGATTCGTTAGTTTTTGTATCCGTTGATGAATAGCAGCACCCGAAACTCCACATTCCCGTGCTACTTCCAAATAAGGAATCCGAGCATTTTCAATAATTTGTCCTAATATTTTTTCGTCAAGCGAATCTAACTGATATGCTTCCATTGATTTTATTATTTGTATAAAAACCCCGGCTATTCATATAAACAACAACTTAAATATAGCATTTTAAAATAACCTTTTTATAAAATTGAATATTCCGCACAAAAATATATACTTTTTTCGAGAAATTTCTATAATAGTTTTCCGGACATCTAATTTTATCCGATTAACGCACTTCAAGAATCGGAACCGCAACAGCATCTTCTGTCTCATCCATCACATTCATTCCATCTTGCGCCATACTTATTCCATATAATGTATCTTGTATAAATACCAGTTCCCATTTTCCATTGCGCCAACAAGCTTTAAAAATCATCCCTGAAGAATTCTCATTTTGAGTAAATTCAATTCTAATTTCTGCAATAATTTGTTGGCTATATGACAAATATTTTTCATCAAAATTGCAATTATTGATTGAAATATCAATTGAATTGGGTTTAATACTAGATATATCATATTCACTCACAATATTATCAATCAAATTTCCCCAAGCATTTTTCAACGTTTCTTCATATAAGAGATTGGGATTATTTCTATATCTATCGACTTCTTTCATAAGGTCTTCATCCTGATATGTATTTGCCATTTGTACTAATTGATCAACCCAGCCACCATATAAATTATTAAAATCAGTTTGGCTCATTATATCATTGTTCTTTTCATACTTGTTTTTTTGCTTTATCAAGTTCAATGTTTTTTCAGCAAATTTTTCAGCCCAAACGATATATTCCCCTTCTTTGGTATTCACTTTTGGTTGATATTCCGTATTATAATCAATACTCATTTTCTTATAATCATTATCAGATAAATCATATACTTCAAATCTTTTGACCTTGTAAGGATAAGTCGATTCTTCATTTTCAGCATATAAAAGAAAATACGGCACAAAGTCCATGACTATCCATTTATCCTCCTTCCACCATGCATAAAAAGCAAATGCAAATTCTTTACCTCTATAACTTATCGTACTGTAGATCATTGTTGTATAAAAAGGCTCTTCACCGGGTATTTCCTTTGGTTGGATTTCATAAAATGTATTCTTATAAGTTGCCGTTTTCTCGTCCATTCCAATGGCTTTTGCAATTCTCAGAAAGAAATCCCATTTGTGAGAAAAAGATTCGTCATAGGCTAATGCTAATAATTTTTCTGTTTCTTGCTCGATAGTTTCAGAAGCCGCGGCTTCAACAGGTAGTAAGTATTCCAATTCATTCAATGGAACTTTTCTCAATAAATTGATATATGTTTCCTTATCCGGAATGCTCGTTGATGCTGATAATGGAGCTTTATGCAAAAGTATTTCGGCAAGTTCTTTTCCTATCGAATCTGGAACTAAAAAACAACCGGATTGCGCTTTTATTGTGCTTGATATCAACAAGAAATATAAAAGATAAAAATATGATTTTCTCATTCTTTTAGTCTTATTAGTTTATATCTATTTTAACAAGGTCCAAATGTAAAAGATTTTGATACGACTACCAACTTACCCAATAAAAAACTTCCAAGCCAATTTGACCGGAAGTTTTATAAAATATGAAGTTCATATACTCATATTATCAACCATCTAGATGATTTATAATAAACACATTATATCACGTGTAAAATTGTTCCGTCATATCCACCATTATTTCATTCTCGATGCTATAGAACCGTTGATTGGTAAATACTGAATCTAATCCACCCAAATGTTCAATGTATGGGCCTAATTTGATAAAATTAAAATATTGCAAATTACAATCTTCAGGTAAATACTGCTTGCCTGAATACCACGCTGTTTTGATACGATCATCGGTTATTTTTCGCAGAAAAACCAACAAACGTTCTACTTCCTGTGGTTCGGAATCACCCCCCATAAAACAAACACAAGTAATAGCATTCTTGTATTTTTCAAGTAATCCTATCAGTACATTTTCATCTAATAATTCACCTGTATCTTCCATCAAATACGGACTATGACAACCTTTACATCCATTAGGACAATTGGTCAGATTTATTGCCAGCGTTACTTCGTTCGGCACTTCCTGAAAAACAACATCATAATTGTGAAACCGTAGCATAGTGTCGTCGTTCGGCCTCCTCCTGCCGTGGTTGTGAAAAATTACTGACCCGTTTCATGTAACCGATAACGCGAGTCAAATAATCCAGATTTTGGCTTTTACATGAGGGGCATTCTTTCAGATTGTGTTTATCAATGTGTCCACAGTCGTTACAAACAGTATTAGGAATATTAAACGTGAAATAATTACAACCTTCTTTTGTCGCTACCCTCAACAACTGTTTGTATTGTTCTTTACTCAAATGTTCTTCCAAATTCAAATGCAAGGCGGAACCTCCTGTCAGATGCTCGATATACTTCTTTCCGTGCAAGTGAAACTTGTCTATTATATTCAACGATTCATCTTCCACAATATAAAAATAACTATTATAGCAATCACGTTTTACCATATATCCGTCGCGTTTGTCCCATTTAGCATGTTTTACACCTACGTTTTCGGCGGGAATCATTTCGCAATTGAACATTACTTCTTTTGTCCAGTATTTCTTATTGTAACGTTCGATCAGTCCGAGTACCTGCTGAACAAAGCTTTCATATTTGGGATTGTCGTTGATTTCAATTCCAAGAAATTCTGCAGCTTCTACTAAGCCATTCACACCAATGGTAAGGTATTGCCGATTAAGATTGATATATCCGGCATCAAACAAAGGCAACATTCCTTTTTCCTGCATGTATTTCAGGTTCTCATTGTATGAGAGTTGTACCTTATGTACCAAATCAACGACTTCCTCAAGAAAAAATTGATAAAGTATTCCTTTACGAACAGCGTGTTGAATGCATCGATTTAGATTGATAGTCAATACACTTTTCGAACCTGTGGAAACTCCTCCTGCTCCCAATGTATAACTGAATCCATTATCTTGAATTTCATTGCGAAGACGACAACAACTGCTCAACGAATCGGCGTTATTGCTCATATAGGTAAAAAACGAATGTCCTTCCGAATACATTTCAGCAGTAAAATTGCCATATTCCTTATCTTTAGGTTCTCCGTTTTCTGTTAACAGAGCCATTGTTTCAACAGGGAAAGTTAGCACAGAACGGGTACGTTCCCGGTTAAACCATTTCATAAAGCGTTTTTGAAGCCAACTAATGGATTCCCAATCAGGTTTACTTCCATCAGGAAATATAAAATTTTCAAACAGGCTTTCAAAATAATAACGATCATAATATGAGATATTCCAAAATACTGCCTGAAAGTTTCTTGCACCCGTAGGTTGGTTGATAGAATAAACGATTTGTTCAAAATGGTCGGTAATTACTTTGTCTAACGTACGTTGTTTTTTCGATAAATCAACAACTTTATCAGCATGTAAATAATAATCCTGACCATATTCCAAACCGATGAAATAATTCATGTACATTAAAAATTCGGGCGTAGCACAAGCTCCGCTCAACATGCTGGAAACCATAAAAACCATATTCACAAACCCACCACAGAACGACCTCAGATTGGTTGGAGCTTTCGAATTTCCACCGATTGAGTTTGTGCCACCAATCAACCAAGGGTACATAGTAATACTGGCGCAATAGTTGGCTAAACTGGTTTCGTCGTTTTTGTAGATATAGTGATCATTGAGCAAGTCGACATACCTGTCGGCCACTTCTTTGCCAAACATTTCTTTTATTCGGTCGGTCAACATCCGGCGGTTGAGCCGGATAAAATTAGATTTGGGCAATTCACCAATAAGCGTGGCCATGTTTTTGTTCTCCACATTCGCATTCGCATCAAACTTGCTACCCGAAGCCGCATTTGAAGCATCACAGTAATCCATCAGAAATTTAAGTTTGTCACGGATTTCGCGGTCTTCCAAATGCTTTTGCCTGTAAAGCATATAAGCTTTAGCTACAGCATAATACCTTTCGGCCATTAGAGCCATTTCCACCTGATTCTGAACTTCTTCTACGGTGATATCATTTGTGATATTCACACGGCACAGAATATTACTGATTACATCCTGCGTGGCAAAACTTCCGACCGACAAAAATGCTTTCGATATGGCATTTTTGATTTTCTCAATGGAAAAAACCTCTTTTTTTCCGTCTCTTTTGACAATTAATACTTCCATGACAACCTGTTAAATGAATTCTTTAAACAAAACATAAGAGGAAAAAGGATACGAAAAGATGGGTTGAAGAAATACTTTGTTGAGATAATTAAAACCCGTCCTGTGTCGCCTTTCACCCGAAAGCCCCAGTATATATATAACATCAGGCAGGTCTTCTGACTTGTTCCAGAAAGTGCGCCTTCCCATCGAAATTGACAGTGGCTAAGGATGCACTCCTTTTTGTGAAACTTACAGCTACGGGGATAGTTCCTGGTTTTCACAGGATTCCCTTTTTAATCTCAATTGCGTTTGACTGCAACTATGAGAACCAAATGTTAGCTGCAAAGGTAAAACTTATTTTATCTTTAATCATTAAATTGGCTATAAGTTATTAACAAGATTCAAAATCAAATCAACTTATATAAAAATATCAGCAAAATAACAGCCCATAAAAAAAGTGCCTGATTTTGTTTAATCAGGCACTTTTTTATTTAGGCAATATTCAATAAATTTTAAGCATTTTCGCCATATTGCATTTCTGTCATTCTCTTATAACCTGCCAAACGCCATTTAGCATTTTCTTCGGTTACTTTGAAAAGTTCAACGGCTTCTTCCGGATATTGTTTCATCAAAGAAGCAAAACGAACTTCGCTCTTCAAGAAATCTTGGAACTTACTCCAATCTGGGTCTTTTGAATCCAATTGGAACGGATTTTTACCTTCAGTTTCCAATCTTGGGTCGAAACGCCACAAATGCCAGTATCCACATTCTACAGCAGATTTTGACTCAGCTTGAGCTTTACCCATACCTTTTCTCAAACCATGATTGATACAAGGAGAGTATGCAATTACGATAGATGGTCCATCGTATTCTTCAGCTTCGCGAATAGCTTTCAATGTTTGAGCTTGATTTGCTCCCATCGCAATTTGAGCAACATATACATATCCGTAAGTTGTTGCAATCATACCCAAATCTTTCTTGCGGATTCTTTTTCCTGCAGCAGCAAACTTAGCCACAGCACCTACTGGAGTAGATTTAGAAGACTGACCTCCGGTATTTGAATAAACTTCGGTATCAACTAC
Source organism: Bacteroidales bacterium (assembly GCA_031553395.1). Taxonomy (GTDB): domain Bacteria; phylum Bacteroidota; class Bacteroidia; order Bacteroidales; family WRGA01; genus WRGA01. The sequence goes on from JAVBLR010000011.1 coordinate 26,294, forward strand.
CAAAATATTCACATTTTGTCCGGAAGCAATTACATGGTCTAATCCACCGAAACCGATATCATAAGCCCAGCCGTCACCACCGATAATCCATTGCGAACGTTTTACAAAGAAATGTTTCAATGCGAACAATTGCTTGCAAATATCACAATTGCATTTTTCGATCATCGGAACCAATTTATCTGTAACTTCCCTTGTTTTGACTGCACTTTTACGATTGTCAATCCATTCTTGGAACAATACTTTCATATCAGCAGAACAATCAGCGCAATTCAAACCGTCTTTCATCAAACGTTCAACACGGTCGCGCATTTTTTCGGTACCGATATTCATACCTAAACCGTATTCCGCATTATCTTCAAACAATGAATTTGCCCAAGCTGGACCACGTCCTTCATCATTCTTGGTGTAAGGAGTAGAAGGAGCCGAACCCGAATAAATCGAAGTACATCCGGTAGCATTCGCAATCATTTGATGGTCTCCAAACAATTGAGAAATCAATTTAACATAAGGAGTTTCACCGCAACCTGCACAAGCTCCGGAGAATTCAAACAATGGAGTTGCAAACTGAGAATTCTTCACATTCAATGAAGTATCTACCAAATGTTGTTTTGTTTTTACTTCTTTCGTGCAGAAATCCCAATTAGCTTGATTATCATATTGTGATTCAATAGGCATCATTTCAAGCGCTTTTCCGTTTTTGTTACCCGGACAAACATCAGGACAGTTACCGCAACCCATACAATCCAATACATCTACTTGGATACGGAATTGCATACCATCGAATTGTTTACCTTGTGCTTTCAATGCTGTCATTCCTGCAGGAGCTTTTGCTTGTTCGGCTGCATCCAACACAAACGGACGAATAGCAGCGTGAGGACAAACATACGCACATTGGTTACATTGAATACAATTTTCAGGAATCCAAACAGGAACATGACTGGCAACACCACGTTTTTCATATGTAGTTGTACCTTGATCCCAAGTTCCGTCTTCACGGCCTGTAAAAGCAGATACAGGAAGATCATCTCCTGCTTGTGCATTTACCGGACGAACAACTTTTGCAATAAATTCAGGAACATTTGTATCTGCTTTTTCGCCTTCAACCTTAATATTAGCCCATTCAGCAGGAACATCAACTTTAACTACATCACCACCACGATCTACAGCAGCATAGTTCATATTTACAATGTCTTCTCCTTTTTTGCCATAAGACTTCACAATGAATTTTTTCATTTGTTCTACAGCCAAATCATAAGGAATCACACCTGTAATTTTGAAGAATGCCGATTGAAGAATTGTATTTGTTCTGTTACCCAAACCAATTTCTTCTGCAATACCAGTTGCATTGATGATATAGAAATTGATATTATTTGCCGCCAAATACTTTTTCACATTATCGGGCAAATGTTTTTTCACTTCTTCTGCATTCCAAATAGTATTCAAAAGGAATGTTCCGCCTTTTTTCAATCCTTTGGTTACATCATACAAACGAAGATAAGCCTGAACGTGACATGCTACAAAGTCAGGTGTGTTTACCAAATAAGTCGAACGAATAGGATTATCCCCGAAACGCAAGTGAGAACAAGTGAAACCACCTGATTTCTTTGAGTCATAAGAGAAATATGCTTGAGAATATTTATCTGTATTATCACCAATAATTTTGATAGAGTTTTTGTTGGCACCCACAGTACCATCAGCACCTAATCCGTAGAATTTAGCTTCAAAAGGGCCTCCGTCGAATGCCAATTCTTCTTTCTGAGGAAGAGAAGTGAAAGTTACATCGTCAACAATACCAATTGTAAATCCATTTTTAGGTTCTGGTAATTGCAAGTTTTCGTAAACTGCCAAAATCTGAGCAGGAGTTGTATCTTTAGAAGACAAGCCATAACGGCCACCTACGATAGTAGGTTCTTCTTTTGAACCATAGAAACAATCTTTTACATCTAGGTAAAGAGGTTCTCCGGTAGCTCCCGGTTCTTTAGTTCTATCTAATACAGCAATTCTCTTTGCAGTTTTAGGAACAGCAGCCAAGAAATGTTTTGCAGAGAAAGGACGATATAAATGAACTGAAACCAATCCAACTTTTTCACCTTTTTTATTTAAGTAGTCTATAGTTTCCTTAATAGCTTCGGTAACCGAACCCATTGCAATAATTACACGATCAGCATCTGCAGCTCCGTAATAATCAAATAAACCATATTTACGTCCAACTAATGTACTCAATTGATTTACATATTCTTCAACAATTCCCACAACTTTGTCATAGTAAACATTTGAAGCCTCACGAGCTTGGAAATAAATATCAGGATTCTCAGCCATACCACGAGCCACTGGATTTTCAGGATTCAGTGCACGTTCGCGGAATTCAGCCAATGCTTTTTGATCAATAAGCGGAGCCAAATCTTCATTTTCCAACATTTCGATTTTTTGAATCTCATGAGAAGTACGGAATCCATCAAAGAAATGCACAAAAGGAACACGCGATTTAATAGCAGCCAAATGAGCCACAGCAGCCAAATCCATTACTTCTTGTACCGAACCTGTTGCGAACATAGCACAACCAGTTTGACGAACAGCCATAACATCTTGATGGTCTCCAAAGATAGAAAGGGCATGAGAAGCCAACGCACGAGCCGAAACATGATAAACACCTGGAAGTAATTCTCCGGCCACTTTATACATATTCGGGATCATCAACAACAAACCTTGAGAAGCTGTAAATGTTGTACTTAATGTACCGGCTTGTAATGAGCCATGCATAGCACCGGCAGCACCGGCTTCCGATTGCATTTCATCTACACGCACTGTTTCTCCGAAAATATTTTTTCTTCCGGAAGCAGCCCATTCATCAACATACTCCGCCATTGTCGAAGAAGGAGTGATAGGATAAATCGAAGCTGTTTCGCTGAACATATAAGAAATATGCGCAGCAGCCTGATTACCATCACATGTTAAAAATTTTTTTTGCTTTGCCATACAGTTTAAGAAATTGAAAATTTATTTAATTTAGTAAAATAATTTTAACGCAAAAGGTAAAAAAAGAGAATCTGTCTTAATTCTTAATTTAATATAAGAAACCAAAAAGCCACAAAGGAATCACATTATCATCATCCCCTGTAACCTTATCTACCACATAATAAATATCTTTATTATTCTTTTTTGGAAAATCCGTTTCAATTGAAAAATTATATTTTTTATCTACTAAGAAATCAGAACTCTTCACTCCTTTATTTAAGATGTAGTCCTTATGTAGAATATTATAAAAGAAAGTTTGCATTAAAGTCTGTCTATGAATCGCTTCTGTAGATACTGTGTACATCAAATTCGTATTGTGCATATATACCAACTCGGGCTTTTTAGGAAATTCTTCTCCATCAAAATACAGTGTATTCAGTAGACGGGCATCCTTCAAATACTTGATATAATTCATCACAGTTGCCCTGGAAGTAGCAATATCATTGCTTAACTGACTGATGTTAGGTGCACATGGAGTATTTACAAGAAGCAAATATAACAACTTTTTTATCTTATTCAAACATTTTAAGTCCATTTGCTGAATAAGTAAAATATCTACTTCCAACATCATGTTCATTGTTTTCAATAAATTTTCGGAAAAATTACGTTTTTCTAAAAAAAACGGATAATAACCATGATGTAAATAGTCCTGAAAATAGGCTAACGGTTTTACTTCCGATAAAATTTCCTCTGTGATTGTTGCATGATGTTGTAAAATATCTTCCAATGAATAAGCCCGAAATTTCTTTTTCGCCATCAAATTCAAATATTCCCTGAAAGAAAATCCACGTAAATTATATGATTCAACCCTTCCCGACAATTCCGGATTTTCTTCCTTCAATCGCATTACGGAAGAACCCGAAAAAATAATCTGTAAATCATGAAAATTGTCGTAACAATACCTCAATTCCGACGACCATTCGGGATACTTGAAAATTTGGTCAATTAACAGCACTTTACCACCTTTATGTCTGAATTCATCGGCAAAATCTACAATTGAACGGCTTGTAAAGTAAAAATTATTCAGGTTTATATATAAGCAAGAACGGTCATTCGCATCAAAATTATTCTTAGCATATTGAAGCAAAAAAGTAGTTTTCCCCACTCCCCTACTTCCTTTAATACCAATCAAACGGTTACTCCAATCAATTTCATTCATCAAGTAGCGTTCCACAGGCGATTGAACATGTTCTACAAGGTATTTATGTGTATTAAAAAATGCTTCCACAAAATGTCTTCCTAAAATTCGGTACAAATATACATATAAAAAAAGAAATTTTGTAATCTCCACATTACAAAATAATAAAGTTTTTGTAAAATGGAGAAGACTTTTTTAATGTAAAAAGTAAAAGATAAAAGGTTACAGCGAGTATATTTCATCAATAGTTCCATTATTTGCTTTAACTTTTATACCTAATGTTAGGCAAATTACCAATATAGGACATCTTAAATATAAACAAGAAAGGCTTGAACTTTAGTTTTTATATTCTTTCTCCGGAGATATTTCAAAATTAATTATTACATTCGCAAGTGAAAACAATTACATTCAAATATAATTATGGAAAATAACAATTATTGCGTCATTATGAGCGGCGGCATTGGCAGCCGTTTCTGGCCATTCAGCCGGGTAAACAAACCAAAACAATTTTTAGACTTCTTCGGAACAGGTCGTTCTCTTCTTCAACAAACATTCGACCGCTTCAGCAAAATAATTCCCGTTGAAAACATCTTTATTGTAACCAACGAATTATATGCCGGATTAATTCAGGAACAATTACCTGAGTTAGCTTCCGAACAAATATTATTCGAACCGCAACGCCGTAATACAGCACCTTGCATTGCCTTTGCATCCTATCGTATCCATGCTATTAATCCGAATGCCAATATTGTTGTTGCACCTTCCGACCATTTGATTTTACGAGAAAATGAATTTCTGGTAACAATTAAAACAGGTTTAGATTTTGTAAAAAACAATAAAACCCTTCTAACATTAGGAATCAAACCCAATCGTCCTGAAACAGGTTATGGCTATATTCAGGCTGATAGTGACGATAATGGCATATTTAAGAAGGTTAAAACATTTACCGAAAAACCCAATAATGAATTAGCCAAAGTCTTTTTCGAAAGTGGAGAATTTTTTTGGAACTCAGGTGTATTCTTATGGAATGTACAAGAAATAGTCGATGCGTTTCATCAATATCTGCCCGAGGTTGCTTCCATATTTGATGCAGGTAAAGACTTATTCAATACTCCAAATGAAAAGAACTTTATCAACGAGAACTTCTCTGCATGCCCCAATATATCAATTGATTATGGTATAATGGAAAAAGCGCCTAATGTGCATGTTTTGTGTGCAGATGTAGGCTGGTCTGATTTAGGAACTTGGGGAGCTTTGTATGATATATCTGAAAAGGATAATCATAATAACGTCTCCTTAAAATGCAAAACGATGTATTATGATAGTAATAATAATATCGTAACATTGTCAAACAGTAACAAATTAGCTGTAATACAAGACTTGGATGGATATATTATTGCAGAATCCGAAAATGCATTATTAATTTGCAAAAAAGAAGATGAACAACGTATTCGTCAGTATGTTATTGATGCTCAATTAAATTTCGGAGACGAATATGTATAACAAACAACATTCCATTTAAGGCGTTGTTATAACGCATAAAAAAACGAGAAAATAAATTTTCTCGTTTTTTATTTATATTCAAATATATTAATCGCTCCCGAACAATCTTAATCAGCCTTTAGACTCATTTAATGGTATAGCCATAATATTCCAAACATCCTCCATTAATTTATGCATATCATCTACAGACAAGTCTTGAGTGGAAATAGGATCATGTATGGTAAGCTTCATTTTTCCGGGATTCAATTGACATGAACCAATTCGCATAATATCATAAGAACCTTCGATTGTTAAAGGAACGATCGGCAATTTTAAATCAAAAGCAATCTGAAAAGCTCCTTTCTTAAATTCATGCATATTTCCATCTTTAGTGCGAGAACCTTCGGGAAATATAACCGTAGAAATACCATTCGTTAATCGTTCTTTAGCTTGTCGCAAAGACAACACAATCCCTCTCCTACTCGTTCTATCAATAAAAATATGACCAGCCGATGCACAAGCAGCACCAATAAGAGGTATTTTTCGAAGGCTTTCCTTCATCATCCAACGAAAATTATACCCTAAATAACCATAAATCAAGAAAATATCAAAAGCTCCCTGATGATTTGCTACAAAAACATAAGAAGATTTTTTATCCAAATTCTTATTTTTGGCAACTTTAATTCGTATTAAAGCCAAACGACAAGTAAAACGAGACCAAAGTGAAGCCGGATAAAATCCCCAGAATCTATTACCTCCTATAAAACTACCTATAATCGTTATTAAAGCCGTAAGAATTGTTGCAATAAAAAATAATGGAAAAAATATCAACCACTGATAAAAGAAGTAAAAGACTTTTCTTATTTTTTGCATAAATTACATCATAAATCTAACGACAAATAAACAACACCTTAAATATAAATATTATATTCAAACATTAAACACTTTGGATTATTTGAAGATAAATATTTAGAAAACACAACAACGACACCTTAAATAATTATCCTTTTAAAACCAACAATGGCGTATCTGTATGGAATAACATTTTACGGGCAATACTCGGATTAAATAAACGAGCAAAAATATTTCGTTTATGACTACTTAAAGCCAAAATATCTATCTGCTCTTTTTTAATAAAAGAATCCAAACCCTCAAGCGTATCACTACTATCAATTATATGATAATTAGCTCTTAGTGAAGGATATTGTTTCTTGAAATATTCTTTGATACCAACAAGTTTAACCTCATTCCAAGCATCCTCTTTGGTTGCTACATGAACAAAAGAAACTATAAATCCAAAACGCCTGATAACTTTCATCAATGCATCAAAAACAACTAAATCTTTTTGATCAAAATTCGTAGCAAATGCAATGTGTTTTACCTCTTCTATTTTTGTGAAAGTCGTATGTTCAGGAACAGTAAATACAGGCACCCGCGATGTTTCTATCACTTCAGCTGTTACACTTCCTATCAAGTCAACATCTTTCTGATCTTTTCCCCGCGTTCCCATTATAATAAGGACAGGATTATGTTCCTTGCTATAACGAATAATCTCTTCTTCCGGAATACCCTCTTCCAAAACAAATGAAAACTTGATATTAGGCAAAACACCTTCTGTTATCTTCTGTTTCAAAGAAGCAACAAGCTCGTTCATGTCTTTTTTCGCCTTTTTCGAAATCCTCATAAACATATCCTCATCTTCAATTGGATAAGGAGTTATAGCATCACCAAAAGGCATTGTTGCCGTATATATAGGAGTAAAAAAAGTATGCAGTAAAACAACATCTGCATTTATTACACTGGCATAATTAAACCCTATATAACAGGCCTTCATAGAATAATCAGAGAAATCAACCGGGATTAAAATATGTTTCTTTTCCTCAGCTTTTTTCTCGATTTCATTCTCATCTTTCAACCATTGCGCCCCTTCAATAATACGCAATGCTCTAGGTAAATCACTTTCCTTAATTCGCACCCTTACTCCTGCCGAAATAACCGGTTGAATAAGGTTTACATTATGGATATATACCTCAATACCCTCATCTTCAAGAATAGTTTTCAATATTTGAGCTTTCTCAAAGGTGTAAATAGCCAATGTTACCAATTTATCTTCCATAATACTCGTTTTTTTATTGTTAAACATTAGAAAGCACAAAAAAGTTGTCTTTTCTTAAAAAAACTCCCTAACTATTTCCAAATATAATGCATTTTCAATAAAAAAGCAAAATATTTCTTCTTCAAATGCTATAAAATTTTCTTTTTTTCATAATGATGAAAAAATCAAAAGCAACACAACAACAAAATAACAGCATCTTAAATGAATTAAAAAACAATATAATTTTCTGGATTTACGGGTGTTCCCTTATACCATAATTCGAAATGCAAATGCGCTCCGGTAGTTACTTTACCTGTATTTCCTACTATAGCAATAGCTTCTCCGGCTTTTACAGTATCTCCTTCTTTTTTCAATAAACGGGCATTATGCTTATATATTGAAACAAACTCGTTATTATGTTGTAATTGAATTATATATCCTACATCCAAATCAAAACCACAAAAAATAACTGTTCCATCTAATGTTGCTATAACAGGTTCATTGGCCGCAGTAGCAATATCAATACCAAAATGAGACTTTTGAAAATCAAATTTTGATGTAATGACTCCTTTCACAGGAGGGAAAAAATTCGGCAAATTAGAAACTTGTTGCTCGCTTGAGATTGTAAGATTATATTTTTCCCGTTCTTCAAAGTTTTTTCTGTATTCGTCTTCCTTCTTTGTTTGGTGGAGCTCCTGAAGATTCAAATTATATTGCAAAGAATCTATGGGTTTTATCGTATCAGCTTTTATATCACCCTGCAATATACTCTTCAAGTTATCCAAATACATTTCCTGAACTTTTGCCACCTGAGTCAACGAATCCACAACTAATGAATAATTCACCACATCTTTGCGAAATTTTTCATCTAAATAGCCGGGAAGAAAATTTTTAACAGGAGTTACAAGGATAAGAATACTAACTAAAATAAATATGAAAAAAAACAAAATACATCCTCCAAGAAATACATTTAATTTTGATAAGCGAATAGAAAAAATATCTTGCAAGTGGCTTTCATCTGTGACAGTAAGCTTATACTTTACCTTTATATTCCTCCAAAAATGTTTTTGTTTTTTACGTCCCATGGTAATTTGTTAATGAGAACAAATGTAAGAAAAACAATCAGGAAAAGTACATTAGAGCAAAAAGAAAAATTTCACACTTTTACATTTAAGGTGCTGTTGAAATGATTATAAAGTGTTTGATTATTGTGTCTTAGTATGCTCAATATGTGTTCAGCAAGAAAGTTATTTTAATAAATCCATCTTTGACAAAAACATATCATTTCATGCTTAAGCTACAAATTTCCAAGCAATAGAAAACCTGTCATATCAAGAATCAACCTCAAATTTGTAATAATTTCTATTTCAGAATAAATTATTTAAAGAAAGAATAAAGATATTTTATATTTAAACTGCTATTATTCAATAATATAAAACACACAAAACAAGAATAAAAACCTTCTGAGATTTTAAAATTTAAAAATAACTCGGAAAGAGTATCGAAATACATGATTTTAATAAGTATTTATCACAATAATTAAGAATAACAATAAAATGAATTTATCCTCCTCTCCTATTCCTATTTTCGTATCAAAATAAAAATTGAAATCTTATTCATAAAAAATGCCTCAAATATCAGAAAAGATAAATGAGGCATTTTTTATGAAATTCTGAAAATTTTACATCCTATAAGTTGCTAGGTTTTCAACATCGAAAACTTCAATAAATTGAGCATGTTTGCGTACTTCGCTTTGAGCATAATTAATGTAAACTTCTGCAGAACGACGAAACGATGAAGTTCGAGTTGTATCATTCAACAAAAGATATCCCATAATTATATGCGCTGCCATCTCAACCATACGGCGAGCCTGGAAATCGATATACTCATTATCCTTTGTTTCAATAACTGTCTCAACTGCTTTTTCATATAATTCGGTCATTGCAATCAACTTATTCCGAAGTGTGTACAATTCAGGATTGATATTTTCTTTTTCATAAACACGAATTTGATCTAAATAAGCACCAGTAGTTACAAAGCGAATAGCTGCTACTACTTGCAACTGAGTAGTTCCTTCGTAAATGGAAGTAATACGTGCATCACGATAAATACGTTCACACGCATAATCTTTCATAAATCCGGAACCTCCGTGAATCTGAACCGAATCATACGCATTTTGATTGCAGAATTCACTACCCATTCCTTTTACAAGCGGAGTAAATGCATCAGCTAATTTTTGGAATTTTTTCATCTCATTGCGCTCGTCAATTTCCAACTTACGTTCATCGGCAATGTGCATCAACGTTTTATACACATCAACAAAACGAGAAGTTTCATAAAGCAATGACCGGGAAGCATCCAATTTAGCTTTCATCAATGCCAACATTTCATATACTGCCGGAAATTCGATAATTGCTTTACCAAATTGTTTACGGTCTTTTGCATACGCCAATGCCTCACGATATGCAGCTTCGGAAATTCCAACCGATTGTGCTGCAATTCCCAAGCGGGCACCATTCATCAACGCCATTACATATTTAATAAGTCCCATTTTGCGATCACCACAAATTTCGGCTTTTGCATTTTTGAAAACCAATTCACATGTTGGAGAACCTTTAATCCCCATCTTGTTCTCAATGCGGCGAACAGTTACTCCCCCATCATTTTTATCATAGATAAACATGGAAAGCCCGCGGCCATCTCGAGTTCCATCTTCCGAACGGGCAAGAACCAACGAAATATGTCCGTCACCATTGGTGATAAACCGTTTCACACCATTCAGGTACCAACATTTGTCACCTTCACTGTAAGTCGCCTTCAACATTACAGCCTGAAGGTCAGAACCCGCATCCGGCTCTGTCAAATCCATTGCCATTGTTTCTCCGGAAGAAACACGGGTAAGATATTTCATCTTTTGCTCATCGTTGGCAAATTCATTGATAGTTTCGGCACAATCCTGCAAGCCCCAGATGTTCACGAAACCCGCATCAGCACGGCTCACAATATCAGCAGCCATTACATAGGGTACAATCGGAAAATTTAAGCCGTTGTATTTGCGTGGTAAAGTAATCCCCATCAATCCGGCTTTTACCAGTGCATCCAAATTTACTTTTGTTCCGGAAGCATATTCCACTCTTCCATCGACAACATGCGGACCTTCTTGGTCTACACTTTCGGCATTAACCGCTACAATATCGCCACTGATTTCTCCAACAATTTCAAGTACTTTATCGTAACTATCCATTGCGTCTTCGAAATCAACCGGAGAATAATCGAATTTATCTTTTTGTTCAAAATTTCTCTCTTTCAACTCTACAATCCGTTTCATAAGCGGATGTTCGAGATGATGTTTTAAATCTGTGTTATCCAAATAATAATTTGCCATGGCTATTTTTTAATTTTAATACCGGTCATAAACCGGTGCTTTTTATTTAAGTTGATGTTCAAATGCTGTAATTATTCATCAGAAAATTAACAAGAAACAACATTTGCAACATGCTTTTCTATCATACTATCTAATTCGTTTACCGAATCTTCTATTTTCCGAAGCGGTATTACAAAAGCATTCATGCTTGTAATATACAAATAATAATGATTTACATCCTTCACGACTTTCAATACTGCAATCCATTTTGTCAATGCTTCTGATTTTGGTGTTTTTACAAAAATCCCTTCATCATTCAATGTCATTTCCCGAACTCCAAAAACAATTGAATTGTCTTTATCATTTTTCAATAACAATTTTCGTGTTCTTGCTAATGTTCTTTTTTTGAAGCTTTTCCAAATAATAAGCATCCACACAATAGCCATAACTACGAAGAATATTCCGAAACCTATCAATTTAGTAGTCATTCCATCATGCACATAGTAATACAGGAATAACAATACCAACATTACAGGCAATAATAGAGTTACAAAAATTCGAGTGCGTTTGAATTGTTTGAAATTCGACAAGAAGTGTTCTTGAAAAGCCATCGTGTCATCAATATCGAAGTCGAATGTTATAGTCATTATTTACTGTTCTTCTTATAATATTTAATCATTTTCGGAATCACAGTTTCCACTTCTCCTGTTATCACATAATCGGCAATGGAATTAATCGGTGCATTCCGGTCATTGTTGATAGCAATAATCATCGAACTTTCCTGCATTCCGGCAATGTGCTGGATTTGTCCGGAAATTCCACAAGCGATGTACAATTTCGGACGAACAGTTACTCCGGTTTGTCCAATTTGACGGTCATGATCGGCGTAACCTGCATCAACAGCTGCACGCGAAGCTCCCACTTCTGCTCCAATTACTGATGCCAAATCAAATAACAAATTGAAATTATCTTTAGAGCCCATTCCATAACCTCCGGAAATAATAATCGGAGAATTTTTGATATTCGTCTTTGCCTTTTCCATGTGACGTTCAATTACTTTCACAACAAAATCGGCATCAGAAATATATTTAGACACATCTTGCTTTTTAATTTCGCCTTTGTAAGTTGGAGAAAGAATTTCTTTTTTCATCACGCCTTCTCGTACTGTCGCCATTTGCGGACGACAATCGGGATTGATAATTGTTGCAACAATATTTCCTCCAAAAGCAGGACGAATCTGATACAAAAGGTCTTTGTAAACTTTATTCTCTTTCTTTTCCTCGTGGTCACCAATTTCAAGGGAAGTACAATCAGCAGTCAAACCACTACCCAATGCTGAAGAAACCCTTGGCCCCAAGTCGCGTCCGATGCTTGTTGCACCCATCAATGCAATCTGAGGCTTTTCTTCTTCAAACAATTTTACCAATAAAGAAGTGTGAGGCAACGATGTGTAAGGGTCTAACCGTTTATCATCAAAAAGATGCAACACATCTACCCCATAAGGAAAAACCTGACTTTCAACACCATCCAATTTATATCCGGCAACAACTGCTTCTAATTTACATTTCAATTGATTGGCCAAAGAACGTCCCTTAGTAAGCAACTCCAAGCTTACATCAGAAACTATTCCGTCTTCTATTTCACAATATACAAATAAATTATTCATGTTCTATGCGTATTTTTCAAAGGTAAATAATTTCACTTTATTTAAGAAGATACTATATTGATTCAAGTATTATTTACCTTTTTTATTTTAATAATATGAATCACCCAATTGTGTGATTTAACAATAGTTCCTTTATTAATTCCTCAACATCTAAATCCGAATCCGAGATTGCTTTGCTTTCTTTTACCTGGAACACAACATTTTCAATCTTCTTTACTTTAGTCGGAGAGCCGGAAAGACCAACACTTTGCACATCACAATCTACATCATTTACACTCCATTCGGTAAGGTTCAAATACGGACGAGCATTAAATAATTCGGTATAATCTTCCGAAGCTTCTTGTTTTTCTGTTACAGTCTTGGCATATTTATATTTTTGAATCAACCGTGCATTACGCGGACGACAATCAGGCGCAGTAGAATTTACCGTAACAACCATTGGCAATTTACCTTCGGCAACTTCAATTCCCCTTTCCAAACGGCGTTTTACAGTAATTTTCCCTTTACTTACATCCATGATTTCTTCTGCATACGTAATCTGCGGAAATCCCAGTTTTTCTGCAACTTGCGGTCCAACCTGCGCTGTATCACCATCGATAGCCTGACGGCCACAAATAATAACATCTACATTTTTAATTTTGCGGATTGCACAAGCTAATGCATACGAAGTCGCCAACGTATCAGCACCTGCAAAAGCCCTGTCTGTCAACAAATAGCCACCATCGGCACCACGGAACAAACCTTCACGAATAATTTCGGCAGCACGTCCCGGTCCCATTGTCAAAAGCGTAACTGTTGAACCCGGATTTTTGTCTTTCAATCTCAACGCCTGTTCTAATGCGTTCAAATCTTCCGGATTAAAAATAGCCGGTAGTGCTGCCCTATTTACAGTACCATCGGCTTTCATCGCATCCTTCCCGACATTCCTCGTATCGGGAACTTGCTTTGCCAGCACAATAATGTTCAAACTCATATTTTTAATTATTTATTAGATTTTTTTAATCAAAGCTACAAATATAATAAAAAGTAAAAAGTAAAAGGTAAAAGACACAAATAAAAAACCTTTTACTTTTTACGTCTTACCTTTTACCTTTATCTTAGGTTTATTCTGATGTTTTTTATACTTTTGTCGTCCAAATGTTTGACTAAATCAAAAAAAGATATTATAGACTAAAGAACAAAGATATAAGACAGATAGACAAAGACTTTAAGACAAGAAGATTCCTTCTCCTCGTCTTAAAAGTCTATTCTCTCTTCTTGAGTCTTTGTTCTTTAGTCTAAAAACAAGTGTTGAATTAAACCTTTCTATTTGTTAACAAATTAAAATATAAATACCTATGTTTGAGAATTTAAGTGACAGATTAGACCGTTCATTTAAAATATTAAAAGGTGAAGGAAAAATCACCGAAATCAATGTTGCCGAAACATTAAAAGATATTCGTAAAGCGTTGTTGGATGCCGACGTAAACTATAAAACAGCCAAAAACTTTACCGAAACCGTTAAAGAAAAAGCATTAGGACAAAACGTACTTACAGCCGTAAAACCCGGACAATTGATGGTAAAAATCGTCCACGACGAACTAGCACAATTGATGGGTGGAACCGCTGTTGACATCAACATAAAAGGAACTCCGGCAGTTATTTTGATGTCGGGACTGCAAGGTTCGGGAAAAACAACTTTCTCGGGAAAGCTTGCCAACATGTTAAAATCCAAACGAAGCAAAAACCCGATGTTGGTAGCTTGCGACGTGTATCGTCCTGCGGCTATTGAACAATTGAAAGTGCTTGGTTCTCAAATTAATGTTCCTGTTTATAGCGAAGAAGGCAACAATAATCCTGTTCTGATTGCTCAAAATGCAATCAAAGAAGCGAAAAAACAAGGAAATGACCTTGTTATCATCGACACAGCCGGACGTTTGGCTATCGACGAACAAATGATGAAGGAAATTGCAGCTATCAAAGAAGCAATTCAACCTCAGGAAATTTTATTCGTTGTTGACTCGATGACTGGTCAAGATGCGGTAAATACAGCAAAAGAATTCAACGACCGATTAAATTTTGATGGTGTTGTCCTTACCAAATTAGACGGTGATACCCGTGGTGGAGCGGCATTATCCATCCGTTCGGTTGTTGACAAACCGATTAAGTTTGTAGGAACCGGCGAGAAAATGGAAGCATTGGATACTTTCCATCCTGAACGTATGGCCGACCGTATTTTGGGTATGGGAGATATCGTTTCGTTAGTAGAACGTGCACAGGAACAATATGACGAAGAAGAAGCCCGCCGTTTACAGAAAAAAATTGCTAAAAACCAATTTGATTTCAACGATTTCATCAGTCAAATCCACCAAATCAAAAAAATGGGTAATTTGAAAGATTTGGCTTCCATGATTCCCGGTGTTGGAAAGGCAATGAAAGATATTGATATCGACGATGATGCGTTCAAAAGTATCGAAGCAATTATTTATTCAATGACACCTAAAGAACGCAGCAATCCCGAAATTCTTAACGGAAGTCGCCGTCAACGAATTGCAAAAGGAAGCGGAACTTCTGTTCAGGAAGTAAACCGGTTGATAACTCAATTCGACCAAACTCGCAAAATGATGAAGGCTGTTACTCAAGTGAAAGGCGCAGGGAAGATGATGAAGGGAATGAAGAGGTAGTGTAAAATTAAGAATTAAGAATTAAGAATTAAGAATTAAGAATTAAGAATTATTTAAAAACAAATTAATTCTTAAACTGAAATAATTCTATGAAAAGATTTCTGTCCTTTTTTATAGGTATTTTGCTTTCTATCATGGGAAATATATATTCTCAAGATAAAGAAGATAACGTATTTAAAAGCAAACAGGAATTTTCGGATTTTATAGATTCAATGGTTCTAATTTATTACCCACAAGAAGCTATAGATAAGAAAATTGAAGGAATTGTTAAAGTTGAAGCAGAAATAAGTAAGCAAGGATATCTCTATAATATAAAAATAGATGAATCTCTTGATTCTTCATGTGATAGCATTGCATTATGTATTGTCCATTCAATGCAACAACGATATTATTGGTATCCTTCTGATGGTTTTTATCCTATAATTATTGATGTTCCGTTCTCATTAAAAAATATAGAAAAAAGGCCGGTTATTTGTAATAGATATTACAATGAATTAGCTCAACTTCCTTTATACGATGGAGGAACATTAGAATTATTAAAGTATTTATCAAACAATAACAAAATAAATAATCAGGTTTATTTTGGTAAAATAGAGGGAAGAGTTGTTATTACTTTTATCATTAGCGATACTGGAGAGATAAGATATCCATTGGTTATTTTTGATTCAAAATCGATTAATATACCAGCCTATGAAGCTGAATCAATAAGGCTTATAAAAGAAATGCCTCTTAATTGGACTCCGGGAAAAAATGAAAAAGGGGAATCGGTTAATTGTTTTTATACAATTCCTGTTCGATTTAGGTTATATTAGGATTAGTTTAAGTTGCTATCTATTGTTTGATTAAATTACTTGTTATTCAATTGATAACTAACAACTAATAACAAAAAACGATTATGATTCATATAGTCGATGAAGCCAAACGGTGTTTGCAATGTAAAAATCCATTGTGTACAAAAGGTTGTCCGGCAGCAACGCAGGTAAATACATTTATCAGGTTATTGTTGGAAGGCAATATTAAAGGTGCCGGAGAATTATTATTTGAAAATAATCCGCTTTCATTGATTTGTTCTTACGTTTGCGACCACGAGAAACAATGTGAAGGACATTGTATTCTCGGCAAAAAAGGAAAATCCGTACACATCAGTTCAATAGAGAACTATATTTCAGGATATTACCTTAATCTAAAAAAGGACATAGAACTTATACAAGATAAAGGAAAAGTAGCCATTATCGGCTCCGGTCCGGCAGGAATAACCATTGCAATTTTGTTGGCAAAAAAAGGATACAGCGTTACTATTTTCGAGGCAATGGATAAAGTTGGAGGAGTTATGCGTTACGGGATTCCCGACTTCAGGCTTCCAAAAACAGTTTTAGACCAATACAATCAAATGCTGTTTGATTTAGGAATAAAAGTTCGTCCGAATACAACCATTGGTATGGGAGGAATCACATTGGATGATTTATTCCGGGACGATTATAAAGCCGTATTCGTTGGTACAGGCGTTTGGAAACCTAATTCTTTAGGAATAAAAGGCGAAAGTCTTGGTAATGTACATTTTGCTATCAATTATTTAAAGAATCCCGATGTGTATAATTTAGGGAAAACATTAACTATCATTGGAGCCGGAAATGCCGCTATAGACGTTGCCCGTACTGCCATTCGCAAAGGAGTGGAAAATGTTACCATATTTTTCAGAAAAGGAGAAGAACATCTTACAAGTAGCAAATATGAAGTCGAATATGCTAAAATAGATGGGATTAAATTTGACTTCTATAAATCTCCAGTAGAAATAACAGACGAAGGCGTAATCTTTGCCGATTCGGTTGTTCATGATCCGGATGATGACAGCACCATTGAAGTATTGGCAAATACGGACAAATTATATCATTGCGACTCAACTATTATTGCGATCAGCCAAGGTCCAAGGAATTTCATCGCATCCACAACATACGGGTTAGAATTAAACGAACGCGGATTGATAAAAACCAACAAAGAAGGGAGCACTTCCCGTCCGGGAGTTTTTGCATCGGGTGATGTTGTTACAGGAGCAAAAACAGTTGTAGAAGCAATGCATGTATCAAAAACAGTAGCAAAAGCTATTGAAGAATATATAGAAAGCATTGAAAAGTGAAAAAATGTTGCATTTCCTATTAAAGTATCCGAAGAAATATATCAGAATATAAAATACATATAATTCGCACAATTTTTATAAAATTTTGATTCTATTTTTCAATAACTAATTTGAAAAAATTATACAAACATTCACTTTGAAAAACGATATAGATATGCAATTAATTGACGGAAAAGAGGTCGCCAGGCAAATCAAACAGGAAATTGCGGCAGAAGTTGAACAAATTAAAGCACAAGGAGGTAAAACTCCTCACTTGGCAGCTGTATTAGTCGGACACGACGGCGGTAGTGAGACGTATGTTGCGCATAAAGTAAAAGCTTGTGAAGAATGTGGATTTAAGTCGTCGCTTATACGCTTTGAGGATAATGTTTCGGAAGATAAATTACTCAAAAAAATAGACGAATTGAATAATGATGCCGATATCGACGGATTTATTGTTCAATTGCCTTTACCAAAGCATATTTCCGAACAAAAAATTATTGAAGCTATCGATTATCGCAAAGATGTTGACGGATTTCATCCCATCAATGTAGGAAGAATGTCTATCGGGCTTCCTTGTTTTGTATCGGCAACGCCTGCAGGAATCATGGAACTTCTAAAACGCTATCATATCGAAACGCAAGGTAAACACTGTGTAGTTCTGGGACGCAGCAATATTGTAGGAAAACCGGTCGCAACGTTAATGATGCAAAAATCCAATCCGGGAGATGCAACTGTTACCGTTTGCCACAGCCGATCTAAAAATTTAAAGGAAATGTGTTTACAAGCTGATATTATCATTGCAGCTTTAGGGCAACCCGAATTCTTAAAAGGAGATATGGTAAAACCTGGAGCAGTCGTTATAGACGTTGGTACAACCCGTGTTCCTTCTGATAAAACAAAATCAGGATTTAAACTTACTGGAGATGTTCAATTCGATGAAGTTGCTCCGAAATGTTCATACATAACCCCTGTTCCCGGAGGAGTAGGCCCAATGACAATTGTTTCTTTAATGAAAAATACATTACTGGCAAGCAAAAAATTAATTAACAATTAAAAATTGACAATCAAACAACTAGAATAATTCACATTTAAAATTATTAATTGTAGTTGTTAATCAAAAACAATGGAAGAAAGTACAAGACAAAAAAAAATAAATCGTTTGCTTCAAAAAGAAATGGGAGATATATTTCTCATGCAAGCAAAACAAATGCAAGGCACGCTTATTTCTGTAAGTGCGGTTCGGGTTACACCCGATTTGGGATTGGCAAAAATATACCTCAGCATTTTTCCATCAGAAAGAGGGACTGAGTTATTGGAAAATATAAAAGTAAATTCAAAACAAATCCGTCATGAATTAGGACAACGTGTAAGACACCAATTACGCATTGTTCCCGAACTTGCTTTTTATATCGATGATTCCCTCGATTATCTCGAAAGAATAGATACGTTGTTGAAGCAATAAAATAGACAGAAGAACAAAGACAAAAGAAGAAAGATGGTAGATAGATATATCTTACTGTCTTTTCATCTTTTCTATCTTCTTTCATCTTTGTTCTTAAATCTAACTAATTATATATTAAATATTTAAGAAATATTCATCTGAATGCTGACAAATTTACTCGTTCAAAATTATGCGTTGATAAACCAATTAGAAATGAGATTGGGAGAAGGATTTTATATTCTCACGGGAGAAACCGGAGCTGGAAAATCTATTCTTATCGGAGCATTATCCCTTATTTTGGGACAACGGGCAGATGCTAAATTAATCAAGCAATCGGAAGAAAAATGTATTATCGAAGCGACCTTTGATATTTCGGCTTATAAATTGGAGTATTTTTTTGACGAAAATGAAATAGATTACTACGAAGAATGTATTTTGAGAAGAGAAATACACTCTTCGGGAAAGTCCCGTACATTTATAAATGATACGCCAGTTTCGTTGAATACACTTAAGGAGTTAGGAACAATGTTAATTGACATTCATTCCCAACATCAAAACCTACTGTTGGCCGATAATCGTTTTCAATTGAAAGTAGTAGATGTATTGGCTGAAAATCAAACCCTATTGGAAGAATATAACAATCAGTTTGTTACATACAAAAATCGGATTAATCAGTTAAACAAAATAAAAGAAGAAGCTGAAAAGAGTAAATCCGATGAAGAATATTATCGTTTCCAATATAATCAACTTGCTGAAGCAAAGTTACAAATAGATGAACAATCTGAATTAGAAAATGAACAAGAGCTTCTCTCCCACTCCGAAGAAATAAAATCAACTCTTTTTAAGATTAATCAAATCCTTTCCAACGAAGAACAAGGAGTTATAAATTCGCTGAAAGAAGCTGTAAATATATCTTCGAATTTACAAAAGATATATCCGGCAAGTAATGAAATCAAGGAACGTATTGAAAGTGCTTATATTGATTTAAAAGACTTGTCCAATGAAATCGAAAATAAATCGGAAAATATCGAATTTAATCCTGAAAAATTAGAGCAAGTAAACGACCGCTTAAACTTAATTTATTCTTTACAGCAAAAACACCATGTTCAATCGATAGACGAACTTATTGATATTGAGAAAGATTTGGAGAAAAAAATCTATTCTGTCGAACATTTGGATGAAGAAATTGCAAAATTGGAAAAAGAAATAAATACACAATTATCTTTAGTAGAAAATATTGGAGAAAAATTATCTAAGAAACGGCAAAAGTCGGCACAACGATTGGAAAAGGATTTAACCGAACGTTTATCCTATTTAGGTATGCCGAATGTTCGGTTCAATATACAATTTGACAAAAAGGAAAAGCCCGGCAATAACGGATTAGATGATATAAATTTTTTATTCTCAGCTAATAAAAATGCACCCTTACAACCTGTTGCCGAAACGGCTTCCGGTGGAGAAATTGCTCGGTTAATGCTATGTATCAAAGCATTAATTGCAAATACAACAGCCTTACCAACCATTATTTTTGATGAAATAGACACTGGTGTTTCTGGTGAAATTGCCGATAAAATGGGAGTTATCATGCAGGGAATGAGCAAATATATGCAAGTTATCAGCATTACACATTTGCCACAGATTGCAGCGCGAGGAAGTGTTCATTTCAAGGTTTACAAAGAAGATTCAAAAGATAAAACTAACACAAACATTAAGCAACTAACACAAAAAGAGAGAATTACCGAATTAGCGCAAATGCTCAGTGGTGCACAAATTACCGATGCAGCCATTAGTAATGCCAAGGCATTATTAGGATTAAATTAAAAGTTATTCGTTGTTTGTTATTGGTTATTGAATTGTCTAACAACGAATAACAAACAACGAATAACAAATAATAACAAAATAACAACCAACTGAAAGTGGAAAAAAACGAAATAGTATTCGGCATCAGGGCAGTAATTGAAGCCATACAAGCCGGAAAAGAAATAGATAAAATTCTAATAAAAAAGGATTTACAGGGCGAATTGGCAGCAGAGCTTTTCCGTTTGGTAAATAATCATGATATTCCTGCACAACGAGTGCCACTTGAGCGACTCAACCGTATTACGATGAAAAATCATCAAGGAGTAATTGCTTTTATCCCTGCAGTTAGTTATCAAAAGATTGAAGATATTGTCCCTTTTTTGTACGAACAAGGGAAAAATCCGTTTATTGTTGTGCTGGATGGAATTACCGATGTTCGTAATTTTGGTGCTATTGCCCGTACCTGCGAATGCGCTGGAGTCGATGCTATTGTTATTGCCGAAAAAGGAAGTGTAAGTGTAAATTCCGACGCTATGAAAACTTCGGCGGGAGCGTTACATACATTGCCTGTTTGCAGAGAAAAGAATTTGACCGATACGATTAAGTTTCTTAAAAATAGCGGAATACACACAATTGCAGCAAGTGAAAAAGGAGACAAATCCTATACACAAGCAACTTATTCCAATCCGGTTGCCATTATTATGGGAGCAGAAGACACTGGCGTTGATATTGGCCGATTGAGAATATGTGACGAGATTGTAAAAATCCCAATTAATGGAGTAATTGAATCTCTCAATGTTTCGGTAGCTGCCGGAATATTAATCTATGAAACCGTAAGGAACAGATGAAAAAAATAATCGCTACACCAAATGCTCCTGCAGCAATTGGCCCATATAGCCAAGCTGTAGAAGTGAATGACATGTTATTTTTATCCGGACAAATTCCTATTAATCCACAAAGCGGAGAAATTGTAGACAGAAATATAAAGGAACAAACACTACAGGTTTTCAAGAATATTGCTGCAATTTTGGAAAAATCCGGATATAAAATGAATCAAATTGTAAAAACAACCGTCTTTATATCCGATATGTCTTTATTCGGTGAAATGAATGAAGTTTATGCTCAACAATTTTCAGATGAATTTCCGGCTCGTTCGACTATAGCTGTAAAGGGATTACCCAAAGGTGCGTTAATTGAAATTGAGGTCGTTGCTATAAAAGAATAGAAGAAGGTATTGGTAACCTCCAATTACCGTTTTCATTTATTGTGCCAAAAGTTGAGGGATGCCCTGCGTGAGGGATAGAAGCGGGCAGCAGGCAGTTTTTTGTCTGAAACAAGGGAGGAACGACCGCAGGCGAAGGCAGAAAAACTTGCCTGATGCGAGCGGATAGCCCGACCCCGCCGCGTAGAATAACAAAAAACGAGATTTAAGATGGACGGCGGAGGCACGCCCAAAGAATTAGGAATTGGATTATTAACTAATGAATGAATGATGAATATTTGTTGATATTAATTATCATAAATATTCATATAAATTGTTTTATTAATCCATGAAATTAATACCAACCATAAAAACGTTTGATTATTAATTGATGCGGATATTTTACTACAATAAATTATGTTCCAAAGTTATCAAAAGGATATCTTCCGGGATAATAATGTCATTACTAACAACATTTACCTGTTTTTCTCAAACACAAGAAAATGACAGCACATTTTCTCAAATTGAGACAACCGTTGTTTCAAAAAATGAAATACCATCCAGTATCTATGACCGCCCTTATTCTTTTTGGGAGAATAATCCTGATTACAAAAGATTAGCATGGAATAGCGGAATAACATTTGGAGCTTCTTTTGTTGCAGCAGGACTTTTATACATAATGCCGGAGGGTGTAAGTAATTGGGATAGAGATGAGATATCGATAAACTCTGTTTTCAGTGATTGGTGGAAACATGTTTGTGCCGGTCCTGTAGTTGATAAAGACGACTGGCAATTGAATTATTTAGCACATCCTTATGTTGGCACCATCTATTATATGGGAGCTCGTTCTGCAGGAGTAAGTGCTCCTTATTCATTTTTATACTCAGTTGCATTTTCTACTTTTTTCTGGGAATACGGGGTCGAAGCATTGGCCGAAATTCCATCAGTACAGGATTTAATAGTTACTCCAGTTTGTGGTTCTATTTTGGGTGAAGCTTTTTATTTAACCAAAAGAGAAATTGTTGCGCGGGATTATCGTCTATTGGGCACCCCGATTTTAGGACATACTGTAACATTTTTGATGGATCCTTTAAACGAAGTAATGGATTTATGTACAGGAAAATTCAAAAAAAAGAAAAACAATTCCAATCTATACTTATACTCCTCTCCTACTCGACATTTTTCAGGTAATATATCTTATAATATTACATTAAATATAAAGTTTTAAAATAAGGTAATGATGCCAAAATAAAAAAGCATGGAGCTTAACCCCATGCCTTTAGTCTTTATTTCTCTTATTTCTTTCTTATTACATTTTATTGCTGCGTATTTGCACCACCTTTTTTTTGACCGCCTTGGCCGCCACCTCTATTACCAGCTTTAGCCTTTCTTTCTTGTTGATTTTGTTGATACTTTGTGTATTGGTCACTCGTTAAAATTCCCTTAAGTTCAGTATCCTTTGCTTCCTGCATTTTCTTCATTTCATCCATACGAGCCTGTCTGTCATCATTTGAAGATTGAAAAGCAGCTTGTTGCTGTTGTGCATACTTTAAGTTGATAGCCTCAACTTTTGATTTTTGGTCATCATTTAATGACAAATTACTAACCATTTGTTCAGTTTGCCTTTTTGCCATATCGTCGGCAGAAGGACGTTGACGTTGTTGTGCGAACATTACTGAGCTTACTAATAAAGCTGAAAGTACTAACATTGCTAACCTTTTCATACGAATTGTTTTTTTAATTGTTACTTAATTTTTTTATTTACATTTAAATCGATT
The DNA here is from genome assembly GCA_031553395.1 of Bacteroidales bacterium. Classification (GTDB taxonomy): domain Bacteria; phylum Bacteroidota; class Bacteroidia; order Bacteroidales; family WRGA01; genus WRGA01. The sequence goes on from JAVBLR010000011.1 coordinate 50,053, forward strand.
CTAATACTAATTACGAAAACTAAGACAATCCAAAAACTTTAGGGTTTAACAACCTTCTTTTTTTTAACTATTTTTTATTCTAAATGTTAAATAATTTCTAATAACATCAACAATGCCGCATTACTTGCCCGAATGATATTCTGCTCACGAAAAGCTCCAAAATAATGCTTCTTTGAAATGACTTTATTTTTGGTTGCCACTGCAATCCAAACCATTCCAACAGGCTTATCATCACTACCCCCTGTTGGTCCGGCAATTCCAGATGTTGCAACAGAAAAATCGGCATTTAATACAGATAAAACACCTTTCGCCATTTGCTCAACAACTTGCTGACTTACTGCACCATCATTTTCCAAATCTTCTTTTTTTACACTTAATAAATTTTCTTTCACTTCATTTGAATAAGAAGTTACACTCCCTTTGAAATAATCCGAACTTCCTGAAATCAATGTAATTAAATGAGCAATATATCCTCCGGTGCAACTTTCGGCAACGGACAACGTTTTTCCGGATTCATGCAAACGCTTACCAACAATTTCAGCTAAAGACAAATCTTCATCGGCAATAATATGCCCTCTCAATAACGATCTTAATTTTTCAATTTCAACATTTAATGTTCTATTCAATTTCTCAATATCTTTTCCTTGAGCTGATAATCTCAACCGAACAAGTCCCAAAGAAGGCAAATAAGCCAAACGAATATTCTCGGGCAAAGCATCTTCCCAAGAAGAAATAAACAAAGCCAATTGAGCTTCACCAAAACCTTGTATCCAAAAAGTACGGTGTTCAATAAACAAATCTCTGCCAAAAAATTGTGTTAGACGAGGTATAATCTCATTCGACATTATCCATTTCATTTCCTGCGGAACTCCCGGCATCGATGCTAATATTTTTCCATCTTTTTCGAACCATGTAACAGGAGCTGTTCCGGTTGGATTGTGAATAACCGTACATTTTTCGGGAACATACGCCTGATTTTTAGACAATTCATCAACCTCCCGGTTTCGAACAGCAAAAAACTGTTTGACATCATTGTATATACTCTCATCAAAAATTAGTTTTGTACCAAAATATTCGCACAAAGTCTGTTTTGTAATATCATCTTTTGTCGGTCCTATCCCACCTGTGACAAGCACTGCATCTGCCCTTTTCATAGCAATATCAATTGCCTCCAACATATCTTTCCGGCTATCACCGACAGTTACAATATGATTTACTTCGGCCCCAATTTTATTTAATTCCTGAGCCATCCATGCCGAATTAGTATCGACAACCTGACCAATTAAAATCTCATCTCCAATTGTTATTATTTCTACTTTCATCTATAATTTACTGATTTGTTATTTATTGTTGATATCTGTCATTTACCAATAATAAATAACTATAAATTCTTAACTGTTTTTATAAAATCATAAATATCTTCTTCGTTTGTATCAAAGGAAGTAACCAAGCGGACTTCATTAATTTCTTCATTCCAAATATAAAAGAAGTATTTTTCCCTTACCTTTTGTATTAACTCCAAAGGCATTGTTAAAAACAACGCATTTGTTTCAACTTTTTGGGTTAAGGATATTTGAGGAATTTGATTTAATTCTTTGGCTAATAAAGTTGCCATATTATTTGCATGACAAGCATTTTTCAACCACAAATCATCTTCGAAATAAGCAATAAACTGAGCCGAAAGATAACGCATCTTTGAAAATAATTGTGCAGATTGTTTCCTAAAAAAACGCAGATTCTCCGATAATTCTTCCCGGAAAGAAATGACAGCTTCTCCCATCATCATTCCATTTTTCGTTCCTCCAAAGCTTACAATATCTACACCACAATCGGCCGTCAACGCTTTTAATGAAACATTCATTGCCGCAGCCGCATTCGATAAACGAGCTCCATCTACATGAACATACATGTCGTATTTGTGTGCCAAATCACAAATTGTTTTAATTTCCTGCAACGTATACAAAGTTCCCAATTCAGTTGATTGTGATATATAAATAACTTTAGGCTGAGAATGATGTTGGTCGCCAAAACCATGCAATTTATGCTTAATCAATTCCGGAGTTAATTTTCCATTTAATGTAGAAATAGGCAATAAAGGACATCCGGTAAAACGAACAGGAGCACCACATTCATCCACATTAATATGTCCCGTCTCCGGACAAATTACCGCATTGAAACTTTTCAGGCAAGCCTGCAATGAAATTACATTTGCTCCTGTACCATTAAAAGCAAAATAGATCTCAGCCTCTTCGCCAAAATATTTTTTTAAAACAGCATCTGCTTTTTCGGTAATTTCATCACTTCCATACGCAATTACATGCTCTTTATTTACATCAATCAAAGCTTGCATCACCTGCGGATGCACTCCCGAATTATTATCACTGGCAAAACTTTTCATCGTTTTCAGAATTATACTTATTCAGTAAATATCTTTTTTCTAGTATATGACATCGATATGAATGTTTTTCTCACAGAATATTTTTTTAAATTTTAACTTCGTCAAAATCAAATTATTTTCACACGGATTACACGGATTACACGGATTTACAAACAAAGTAATACATTGAATATCGGTTAATTATATCACTCATACACATTTTTATTTCGCAAATATGTTAACTAATATTAACTTAAGAATCTGCGTAATTAGTGAAATCTGTGCGAAACCCAAAAGATTGACTTTAGTCAATCATATTTATGGAATAATCTGCATGAAAAATAGTTGGTTTTATTATACAAAAAAAGGACATTTCCAAAATATCAGAAATGTCCTTTTTATAAAGAAGCCGCATCGAATAAAACATGAGTAAAACTCCTAATGAACAGGATTTGAGAATTTCACAATCTTTGTAATCCACTGTTGCCAATGGCATCTCCGAAGAGTGTGGCCCGCCATTGATTGTAAAAATTGTTCTCGGTACTCAGTATTTATTTGATGAGTTTACCAATAATGTTCGACACGGCTATATCTTATTCAAAGAACGTATGAGAAAAGGAAAAAGTTCAAATATTATATTTTTCTCATTTGCTTACCCAAAGATATAATTCTTTTTCGAAATAACCAAATAAAAAGTACAAAAAAAGGCTGTCAATTTTAAATTAAATGACAGCCTTGAAAAGCTTTTATATAAACTTATGCGTTTTTAGCTTGATTTACAACAGCCTTGAATGCTTCGGGATGATTCATTGCTAAATCGGCCAAGACTTTACGATTGATTTCGATTCCGGCTTTGTGCAAACCTCCCATTAAACGTGAATATGACATTCCTTCCAAACGTGCAGCAGCGTTAATACGTTGTATCCACAATGCACGGAATTCGCGTTTTTTGTTTTTACGATCGCGGTAAGCGTATTGTAACCCTTTTTCCCAGGTATTTTTAGCTACCGTCCAAACATTCTTTCTTGCACCAAAGTATCCTTTAGTAAGTTTTAAAATTCTTTTTCTGCGTGTTCTCGACGCAACATGATTGACTGATCTTGGCATGTCTTAATTTGTTTTTGATTGTCAGCGCCACCAGTTTGTGGTCTTTTTGCTGAACATTCGGTTGATAAAATTAAATAAACTCGCTTTTTATTGTAATTTGTAATTACTTCATTGCCAACAAAAACTTCACATTATTCACATCCGAAGTATGAACTGTTGAGAAATGTGTTAAGTTACGTTTTTGTTTTTTTGTTTTCTTTGTCAGAATGTGGCTTTTAAAAGCATGTTTTCTTTTGATTTTCCCTGTTCCGGTAAGGGTGAACCTCTTTTTAGCACCGGAATTAGTCTTCATCTTTGGCATTTTATATCTATTTTATATTAGTAATAAAAAAATTTACTCTTCTGTTGACTCAATATCTTCTTTGTTTTCAGCAATTTCTTTCTTAACTGGTTTTTCAACCTTTTCTTTAGTTGAACTTGATGAAGATGAAGAACTTGCTACTGCTTTCTTTTTAGGGCTAAGCATAACGATCATCCTTTTTCCCTCCAATAAAGGGAGCTGGTCAACTTTAGCATAATCCTCCAAATCGTTGGCAAAACGAAGTAAAAGCACTTCTCCTTGTTGTTTGAAAAGAATCGAACGCCCTTTAAAAAATACATAAGCTTTTACCTTCGCTCCTTCTTCCAAAAAACTTTTAGCATGTTTCAACTTGAAGTTATAATCGTGATCATCAGTTTGAGGTCCGAATCGAATCTCTTTTACAACGATCTTAGTTGTTTTTGCTTTTTGTTCTTTTTGACGTTTCTTTTGTTGGTAAAGAAATTTTTGATAATCAGTAATTCTACAAACAGGGGGAACGGCATTCGGTGAAATCTCAACAAGGTCCAGTTCCAATTCATCTGCAATACGTAAAGCTTCAGCTATCGGATAAACTCCTACCTCTACATTGTCACCCACTAAACGAACTTCTTTTTCACGGATACGGTTATTTATCCGGTACAGCTCTTTCGCACTTTCTTTCTTAAATCTGTCGTTTCTCATTCAAAAAACTTTAAATAAATTCCTCCTGTTTTTAAATTTGTTATTCGTTATTAGTTGGTAGCAATCAAAATATCAGGTACTACCAATTATTATTCATTATTTATAAACATAAGAAAAAGCAATTTGTTTATGTCTATGCAAATTTCTTAATTGACTCTGTCGATTCTTCGAATTCTTAATTAATTAAAAACCATTGCTTTTTCAACTTCTTCATTTAAAAGAGCGGCAAAGGTAGTAATTTTCATCGAACCTTTATCACCTTCACCCTGTTTTCTTACAGAAACTTCTTCATTTTCTGCTTCTTTTTCACCAACTATCAATAAATAGGGAATTCTTTTCAATTCATTATCGCGAATTTTTCTTCCGATTTTTTCGTTTCTATCATCAACAATAGCACGAATATCTTTCATTCCCAAATCTTTAGCAACTTTATAAGCATAATCGTTGAATTTTTCACTGATAGGAAGAATAACGACTTGGTCAGGCGTTAACCATAATGGGAATTTACCGGCAGTATGTTCGATTAACACAGCTACAAAACGTTCCATTGAACCAAACGGTGCACGGTGAATCATTACCGGCCGATGTTTTTGATTATCACTTCCGGTATATTCCAATTCAAAACGTTCGGGTAAATTATAATCAACCTGAATGGTTCCCAATTGCCAACGGCGTCCCAATGCATCTTTCACCATAAAATCCAATTTCGGGCCATAAAACGCCGCTTCACCTAACTCAACAGTTGCCTTCAAGCCCTTTTCTTCACAAGCTTCCACAATCGCTCGTTCGGCCTTATCCCAATTTTCATCGCTTCCGATATATTTTTCTTTATTATTAGGGTCACGTAATGATATTTGCGCTTCAAAATTTTCAAAATCCAACGCTTTGAAAATAATAAAGATAATATCCATCACTTTCAAGAATTCATCTTTCAATTGGTCGGGACGACAGAAAAGGTGTGCATCATCCTGAGTAAATCCGCGAACACGAGTCAATCCGTGCAATTCCCCACTTTGTTCGTAGCGATAAACTGTACCGAATTCTGCTAAACGAAGCGGTAAATCTTTATACGAACGAGGAAATGCCTTAAATATCTCGCAGTGGTGAGGACAGTTCATCGGTTTCAACAAAAATTCTTCACCTTCTTCAGGTGTATGAATCGGCTGAAAAGAATCTTTTCCATATTTGGCATAATGCCCTGAAGTTACATATAATTCTTTTTGTCCAATATGCGGTGTAATTACTTGCTCATAACCAAATTGTTTCTGAATACGTTTCAAGAAGTCTTCCAACCGATTGCGAAGCGCCGTTCCTTTCGGCAACCACAAAGGCAAACCCTGTCCGACAGCTTTCGAAAACATAAACAATTCGAGTTCTTTTCCGATTTTACGATGGTCACGTTTTTTTGCTTCTTCCAATAAAACGAGATATTCATCCAACATTTTCTTTTTCGGGAAAGTAACACCGTAAATACGAGTCAATTGCTTGCGTTTTTCATCACCACGCCAATATGCGCCGGCAACGCTTGTCAGTTTTATTGCTTTAATTGCAGATGTATCAGGCAGGTGCGGGCCACGACATAAATCGGTAAAATTTCCTTGCGTATATGTACTGATTGTACCATCTTCCAAATCAGAAATTAATTCGACTTTATATTCATCGTGTTTATCTCCGAAGAATTTTAATGCTTCGGTTTTGCTTATTTCTGCACGAACAATCGGCTCTTTTTTCGCAGCCAATTCAGCCATTTTTGCTTCGATAGCCGCCAAATCACCTTCTTTAATTACAACACCATCACCCGGATCAACATCATAATAAAATCCTGTTTCGATAGCAGGTCCGATTCCGAATTTAATTCCAGGGTACAACTCTTGCAACGCCTCAGCCATCAAGTGAGCCGACGAGTGCCAAAAAGCATGTTGAGCCTCTTTATCTTCCCATTTGTGCAACTTTATCAAAGCATCTTCATTGATGGGGCGGCTCAAATCCCAAATTTGTCCGTTAACTGTTGCAGCTAACACATCTTGCGCCAAGCGCGGACTGATGCTTTCTGCTATCTGTAAAGCAGTTGTGCCTTTGGAAAATTCTTTAACCGAATTATCGGGGAATGTTATTTTTATCATATCGAATATTTTGCAAAATGAAGTGCAAAATTAATATAATTTTCGGAAATGACAATCAGAAAAGAAACGAGTTGACGAGATACAAAATATAACTGAATTAGTAGAATTTTTACCACAAAAAACACAAAGAATTAATAATAAATTTTCTTTGTGTCCTTTGTGAAAACCCTCGTGTACCTTGTGGTTTTATTACTTTTTCAGCGAAGCCATATCTATCACAAAACGGTAATGCACATCACCTTTTTCCAAACGGACAAAAGCTTCATTTGCCTGGTCAATATTTATCATTTCAATTTCGGCCGTAATATTGTTTTTGGCGCAGAAATCAAGCATTTCCTGTGTTTCGGCAATTCCACCAATATTGGAACCGGAAAAGCTTTTACGTCCTTTTACTAGATTGAATGCTCCAACGGGAAGCGGTTCTACAGGTAATCCGACCAAAACCAATGCTCCATCCACTTTCAGCAGATTCAGATAAACATTCACGTCGTGTTTGGCCGAAACAGTATCCAGAATCATATCCAATTTAGACTGTTTTTTCATTTGTTCGGGATCTGTGGAAAGCGTTACTTCGTCGGCACCTAATCGTTTAGCATCCGCCGCTTTCGAGGCTGAAGTTGTAAATACGGTTACATGTGCACCCATCGCCTTGGCTATTTTAATGGCTAAGTGTCCCAATCCGCCGATACCGATAATACCTACTTTCTTACCCACTCCCATATGCCAATGTTTGAGCGGCGAATAAACGGTAATTCCCGCACAAAGCAGCGGTGCAGCTGACGGTAAATCAAGCGTTTCGGGAACATACAACACGTAATTCTCGTTTGCTACAATGGTCTCCGAAAATCCACCGTAGGTTTGTCCACCCGAGATTCGGTCGGGAGAATTGAAAACCATTGTGGTTTCCACTTCGCAAAACTGTTCTTCCCCTTCTTCGCAATATTCGCATTTGCCACAGGAATCAACAATACATCCTATTGCAGCTAAATCGCCGATTTTGAATTTGCTTACATGGTTGCCTGTTTTTGTTATTTTACCTACAATCTCGTGCCCGGGTACAAGCGGATAAACGGCATTATGCCATTCATTCCGTACAGAATGAAGATCGGAGTGACAAATACCGCAATAGAGGATTTCGATTTCAACATCATGCGAAAGCAATTCTCTTCGTTGAACATTCAACGCTTTCATAGGTGCATCAGCAGCTACGGCTCCGAATGCTTTGGTATTTTTTGTTTCCATATTATAATTTGTTTTTGTGATTATCTACATAACAAATAATTATACTTCCGGTTTATAAATTTGTCAAAAATACTTCAATCACATTATTTGTGAATTTCTGCAAAAAGTTTTGACAATCAACTGAAATATATCTTTTATTATAATGAGCATATAAAAATAAGGCAAGAATTGCAAGAGTAGGTTTTCCTTACGGCTCAAATGATTTTGTTGAAAAGTTCAAGTGAAACTTTATGTCAATGAGGTTATATTAAAAGTTCTTTTTTACCGCAAAGGACGCTAAGAATATCGCAAGGGACGCAAAAAAATAAGATGCTTATTTATAGCAAATTCGTACTTTGCGAAAATCTTTGTGCCCCTTGCGGTTATACTCTTTTTTCAGGATAAATGAACATTAATTCTCATTCTCGCAATAAACTCCTCTATCAACGGAAGAATAGCTTCTACGGATTCCTCTTCACAACAAAGTTTCTCTATCGGACACCAATCAGTTTTTGTTCGATTTTCGATAAAGGAAACTTCTTTCTCAAATGATACTTTTATATCCGATTTATGCAGAATTTGCAAGGCGGGAGTGCTAATCACATCTGCATACAATTCGTTGACACCGCCCAATATCATCAAAGTGGCAGCTCCTTTACCTACCACTTTGTCAGCTACCGAAGCTCCTATCAAAAAAGCAGATTCATTTTTATATAATTCGTATAAATCGGCTATGCCTCTTTGCGAGAAATTTCGTATTTCTCCGTTTCTTATAACGCAGGAATAATTTCCTTCGTGCAATATTCGGATAAGTTCCGTCATTATCATTTATTTATAAAAACCGTTTTTTTCTTTAATTGTTCTGCATACAAATCGATACGTTGCATTTCTTTCGGAATATTGATATTTTGCGGACAATGCGGCTTACATATTCCACAACCGATACAATGGTCGGCCTGACGAAGCTTGGGCACAGTACGGTCATAACCAACTAAAAAGGCTTTTCGTGCTTCTGTATAGTTTTTGTCATTCGAACTTTTCAGTTTTTCGCCTGAGCTGATAATACGATTGTAATGACCGAAAACAGCAGGAATGTCAAGTCCGTACGGGCAAGGCATACAGTACTGACATTCATTACATTGCACATAATCATTGTTAAGCATGATTTCGGTAACCTTTTCCAATGCCTCGTATTCTTGTTTATCTAAAGGTTTCAGCGGAGAATAAGAACGGATATTTTCCTGCAAATGTTCCATATACACCATGCCGCTCAGTACGGTTAGCACACTTTCGGGATTTCCTGCATAGCGGAATGCCCAAGTTGCAGAACTGTCTTCGGGATGCATTGTTTTGAGAACGTTCAATGCTTGTGAGCCCAAACGAGACAAACGTCCTCCCAACAGCGGCTCCATAATTACGGCGGGCACCTTTCGTTTTTCCAATTCGCCTAACAGATATTCGGCATTGGTATTCCGACCCGTTGCATGTTGCCAGTCTATGTAATTAAGTTGAATTTGAGCAAAATCCCATTGAATATCCAACGAAAGCAAATAATCATACACCTCGATATCGCCGTGATATGACCAACCCAAATTACGAATACGACCCGCTTTCCGCTCTTTCAACAAAAAGTCCAAGATACCGTTATCAATAAACCGTTCACGAAAATCTTTCATGCCGCCCATACCTATTCCGTGAAGCAAATAATAATCGAGATAATCTACCTGCAAATCTTTCATCGACTTGTGGTACAAAGCAATGGATTTTTCACGACTTCTTGAAGCAGGGTCGAAATTGGACATCTTGGTGGCAATAAAGAATTTGTCGCGCGAATGACGTTTCAGTGCAATTCCTGTTGCCGTTTCTGACCAACCACGCACGTATACGGGAGATGTATCAAAATAATTTACGCCATGCTCAATCGCATAATCAACCAATTCGTTTACTGCATCCTGGTCAACTTCCTCTTCACCCTTGTCGTTGGTACGCAAAGGCCAACGCATGCAACCGAAGCCGAGTAACGATACTTTATCCCCCGTATACGGATTAATGCGGTATGTCATTTTATCCGTAGGCACTTCGCCTATTGCTCCGCCTTCGGCTGATACTTTGTTATTCGGTTTACATCCGTACATGGTTGCCGCAGCAGCAACGGAACCTGCTCCCAATGTTTTCAAAAAACTTCTACGGCTTATATTTTTTTTGCTTTTTTCTTTCATATTAATTTACTGATGTTACGCAATTAATTTAGTTGAAAAACCGAAAGGCTTGAAAAGCCAAATCATCATAACCGTAGGTAAGCGTAGCGCAGCCTGCGGATAATAGAAGCAACATAAACTCTGCCTGAAAGGCAGGACTGAATTGAAAATAAAAATCCTGCCTTTCAGGCAGAGGTCTGTATGTATCGCTCAACCGCAGGTCGTTGACCTACGGTTATGAAAATCAAGCCTTATCAGACTAAATTCACAATAACAAGATAGGTATGTAGCATCTGTTTATTTAGTTGAAAGTGTTTTGTTCATTGAAATTGAAAATAGAGATGTTGTGTCACTTTCAACTTTCAATTAAACACTGTGATGGCGCAGGTTTCCTTCTACATAGATAGCGCTGAACGGACGTGCAGGACATAAGTTCTCACAAGCCCCGCAACCGATGCACAATTCTTTATCAACGACAGGTATTTTCAACGAATCGCTGTAGCCCGGGTTACGGTCTACCAACGTAATAGCACCCGTAGGACAATGGTGTTCACAGTTATTACATTGTATTTCGTCGGTATTTACTACACAGTTGTCTTTAATCCAAACGGCTAATCCTATGGCAATGGCTGATTTATCGGCAGTAGTAACAGTATTGATAGCCTTAGTCGGACAAACTTGCGAACATTCAGTGCATTCGGGACGACAATATCCCCGTTCGTACGACATCTCGGGCTGCATCAAAGTCAATAATTTATTTGACGGACGCAAAACGTTATTGGGGCAGGATGAAATACAAAGCTGACAGGCTGTACAATGCTGTTTGAGATTAGCTAACCCCAATGCACCCGGGGGTACAATCGGCATTTTTCGATCAGGGATTTTTTTGTCTTCAATTGCCGCCAATCCTCCATCAACTTGTAATTGTTGTGCTTTTAAAGCGCTTCCTACAGTTAGTATTGTCATTATGGATAAGGCGTTACGTCGCGACATATCAGGATTATTTTCCTTTGTCTCTGAATTTTTTTTCTCGGTTTGCAATGCTTGTTTTTCCGTTTTATTCGAAAAACGATAACTCATCGCACTAAACTTACAACTCTCTATACAATTGAAACAACTTACGCAACGGCTGTAGTCTATATACAAGTTTTTGGAATCAATGCAAGATGCTTTACAGCGTCGTTCGCAAAGTTGACAATGTGTACATTTTTCCTTATCGAATGCTACTTTAAAAATCGAAAAACGAGAAATAAATCCGAGAAAAGTACCGACGGGACAAATCGTATTGCAATATGTCCGTCCGTTACGCCAGGCAAGTATTCCAACGATTACGAATGTGGCAATTGCAACGCCTAAAGTTGCTCCGCTTTTTATCCAAACATCAGTCGTGTAAAAAGCATAACTCTCAGCACGTTCAGCAAAAAAAGCAAGCAGGTTATTACCCCAACGATATATGGGGGTAAATAATTCGGAAGCTATTCGTCCATAAGCGGCATAAGGGTCGAGCAATGATACCACAACGCTTGTTCCCGCTATCATAGCAATGACAAACACAATCAACACTCCATAACGCAACCACGACAAAGCCGCCGAATAGCAAAAACGGTTTTTCTTTCCTTTTCTTTTGCCCGCCAAACGAGAGATACCGTCCTGAAAAACACCCAAAGGGCAAATAACCGAACAATAAATTCGTCCGAATAATAATGTTAGGATAACAAGACCTGCTACCACTCCTGCATTAACAGCCAACACAGCAGGTACTAACTGAATCTTAGCCAACCAACCGAACCAAAGATGAAGCGTTCCCGTAAAATCAAGAAACAGCAACGTGATAAGCGTAAAGAAAAGAACTCCAAAAGTTATTCTGATTTTTTTAAGCATGAATTATTTTTTTATCATATCAATTTCGCGTAACCATTTCAAGACATCGGCTTGTGCATTTTTCACGGAACCGCCACGAATGGGAAGCCCGTCCAAAACCGTTGATTTGGGACAAAGTTTTTTAATGTCCGATACACTGCGTCCCATACGCGAACCTTCATGCGTTATAAACGGAACAATTGTTTTACCATCCAATTTGTAGGTTGATAAAAATGTAGCCACGGGAGGAGCAATAGTACTCCACCAGTTGGGTGAACCCACAAAAATAACATCATATTTTTGAATATTGTCTATTTTTGATTTCAACGGAGGACGATAATCGGCATTGATTTCTTTTTTGGCTTGATCTACGCAAGCATTGTAATCTTTGGGATATGCTTTTTCGGGAACGATTTCAAAGATATCGGCGTCCGTAGCATTTTTGATTTGAGTCGCTATTTCGCGGGTATTTCCGCTCCACGAGTAATATACAACCAATATTTTTTTGTTGGTCGATGCCGATTGTGCATTCGTATTATGCAGCGATAAAAAAATGAGTAATGCGGTAAATAATAATTTGATTCTCATAATAATATTCCTCTTTGTTTATATATTATTGTATTCTTCGTCCGTTACGGGGCCGTACCATGTAGGAGCTCCCGCATCGATTTTGGTCGATATTCCTATATGTGTAAATTCACTGTCGGGTGTTGCACCGTGCCAATGTATTACATTCGGTTTGATTTCGACAACATAGCCTTTTTTCAACAAACGGGCAGGGCCTCCTTTTTCCTGATAATATCCTTTGCCTGCGGTAACCAGCAAAATCTGTCCGCCTGAGTGGCTGTGCCAGTAATTCCGTGTTTTCGGAGCAAAAGTAACATCATATACTTGAGTATTGAACGCATTATAGGCATCCGAAACCAACATTTGCACCCATGCATCACCCGTAAAATTGGCATCTGCTTTTTCTCCTTTCGGGAAGATTCTTGAATTTTCCATATTGTCAGTATTCATAATCATAATTATTTTAAAAATTTCTCTACCTTTGTATCGCTAAAGTTTTCAAATCGAACGTGTGTGCGTTCCACTCCATTTTGGTAGTGGTTTTTTATTTGTCATGGCCACAAGTCCCATATATTATGGCGGCGTGTACCCCTGTGTCAACATTGTAATGGTGTTGACAAGTTCGATTTGTAACTTTAGCAACGGGAAAGGCACGCCGTTTTTCTGTGCCTAAATGCTAAAAAACAAATCATTATGTTTAACAATTCAAAAAAGGTTTTCAGGTCTCGACAACTTGCAAAAGAAACTCGTCAACATTTCAAGTCTTACTTTTCAGAGAACTATCCACCTGTCCGAAATCTCAAAGTTAAAATCGACCCGCACAATCGTCAAGTCATCGCTTCTGCGAAATTCAACAAAAGAAGATTATATGCTCGCGCTCGAACTGTTGAAAAATGTTTCAATTTTTTCGTTTGCGAATATCAGAAAAAAAGTTTTGACTATCAATTAAAGTATACCTTGATATTATAATGACGATACAAAAATAAAACAAGAATTACAAAAGCGGGTTTTCTTTACGGCTCAAATAATTTTGTTGAAAAGTTCAAACAGAACCTTGCACCCTTTGCGAACCCTTTGCGTTCCTTGCGGTTCTATTTTACCGCAAAGGACGCAATGATTTCGCAAAGAACGCTAAGTTTCATTTTAGTTTGTATTTGTCGGAGAATAACCAAATTGTCTTTTGAATGCCGACGAAAAGTGTGATAAGTTTTTAAAGCCTACTTCAAGATATATGTCGGAAGCCCTTTTGTCTTCGTGTCGGATTTTATCGTGAGCTACTTTTAATCTTTTTTGTATCAACCATTTTTCGGGTGTAAGTTCGCTTATCTTCTTGAAATCGCGCTTAAAGGTAGCAAGGCTTCTTCCCGTGAAATGAGCAATATCTTCTATCGAAAGGTCGTACATATAGTTTTTATCCATAAAATCGAGAATGTCGATTTTCCACGGTTCGGTAAAATCAAACAAGGTAGGATAAAATCGTTTGTCAATAGCCAAAAGAGTGTAAACGCTTTCTATCAGTTTCAATTGCATAAATTCATCCTTCGGCTTGATGGAAGGATCGAAATACGGAATCATCGAACTGAACAAGCTTTCGATTTCGGTAGTACGAGGAAGTTTTATAACGCTTTGTTTGAGAATGGGAGCATCTTCGGGAAGGCTTTTTTTATCGAATTCCCGATACAGGTTTCTTAATAAATCGCGATTAAACATGATAAATATTCCGCCATATTGTTCATCTCCACATGGCCTTTTGGTCATGGAAACCCGATTGTCCCGGCGGATAAAAACAGATTCACCCTTACGAATTACAGTCTTTTTATTACCTTCCTCCAGAAGCATTTCGCCCGAATATATATACACCATGGCATGATTACGCGCCATATGCGCACAACTCGATTCATTATTGAAAAAATAGCTGAAAAATATATCAGAATACTTGAACCGTAACGATTCTTTGCAAGTTTTTTCCATGTTTTTAATTGAATGATTATGTTGCAAACATACAAAGAAAGATTTGGATTTGCTTTGCTGAAAGGCTTAAATTGCGTTGTCGAAAAGGTCAATATTTTTCCACCAAATGATAATGGGTGCCTCGCGTGAGGGATAGAAACGGAAAGCCCGCAAGTTTTTGCGGCTGATGCAAGGGAGGAACGACCGCAGCAGAAGCTACAAAAACGAGGACTTGCAGTGGATAGCCCGACCCCGCCGCGTAGGATGTTGAGAAATGAGATTAAGAATTGGACGGCGGGGGCACGCCCAAAAGAAAAATATCTTGGCGAAAGGCAAATGGCAAAAGGCGAAAGAATGCGTTAACAATAGAAATAACACGATTTATTACTGATTTTATGCATAAAATAAAAAAAGTCGTCCGGGAAAGTTAAGAACCCTTTTCGGCAAATGCTAAAAAGAACTTTCGGACGACTTTTGCTCTGATAAAAATGATTATCTTTCTACAAAAACAATCGAATTTGGACTTATTCCTACATCAACAATTTTCTTTTGTAATTTACCTTCGGGATTGAATTGTAAAATATCAGCTTTTCCTGTATAATCGGTTACATTGGCAACATACACATATTTATCCTGTGGATTTACGGATATGGCATAAGGAATATCTAATTTCGTTCCATCGGTAATAAAATTATCCTTCAGCAATGTTTCTGTTTTTACATCAAAAGAAATTAATTTTTGATTGATAACATTATAGGAATCATCGTATTCATACGAATAAACATAGGCCAAATCATCGCAAATCGTAAAATTGGATGCCTCGAAACCAAATGTATCAACTAATTCATCCTTATTGGAATCAATTCGTTGCAAACATGATTTCAAATTAGGTGTATAGTCTCCCTTTGAAATCACATAAACATCTCCATATTCGTCGGCTATCATTTTTCCGGGATTAAGCCTTACTGTAATATCTTTGTTTTTTGTAAACGTTACAACATCAATTACCGAAACCGTATTACCACCACCCATTCCCGAATTGGAAATGTAGATTTTACCATTTACAACACATATTCCATCGGGTGCATTTCCTATCGAAATCGTTTTATCTACAATTAATGAAGCAGTATCAATCCGGCAAACGGTATTATCAAACGAACAAATGTATGCTTTACCTTGATAAAAAGCAATCTGACGCGGTTCCTTACTTGCTCCGTTATCCTTCTTCATTTCAACCTGTTGGATAGATTCTCCCGTTTGAGCATTCATTACTTCGATTATTCCCGACCCTGTTACAACACAATACATTTTACTTCCATAAGTTGCCATTTGATTGGGTGTATCACCAAGCACACGGCTATTTACTTGAGAAAAATAATTTGTATACAGTTTCGACTCATCGAAAGAATAAAACGACAATGAACTCGAATTCAATTGATTCCACACTCCCTCATTACAGGTAAAAAACCCTGATGTTTCAACAGGTTTAATCGGTTCAACGCCATCATTGTCATCGCTACAACTTACAATGAAAACGGATAAAAAAATCAGTAAAAAGTAATAAAATCTAAGTTTCATAATTATTTGAATTAATGTTTGTTATTTACTACCCCTGTCCCCTAAAGGGGAACGCTACAATGTAGAATGGTTCGTTCCCCTTTAGGGGACAGGGGTAAATTATTTAAAATTTCGCAGAAATAGTAACCCGATATGACCGTCCTTGCATCGGATATCCGTTTACTACACTGTATTGCATATTACCAACATTCAGAATTTCGGCTAACAAGCTGATATTCGTTTTATATAAATTTACATCTTTTTTTACAGATAAATTTTGGTCGGCGTAACCCGGCATCAAATTTTCTTTTGCATTTTGGTCACCCCAATACCGTTCGCCCGAAAACAAGATATTATATCCGAAAACAAACCATGGAAAATTAAAACTCACAGATGCTGCTCCCGAATGGTTGGGTGTATAAGGTAATTGGTTATTATATAACTTACTTTCGTAACTAGTTTTGGTTTTATCCAGTACTTTTTGATAGGTATAATTTCCTGATAAATCAACTTTTAATTTTTCACAGAAATTCAAATTAGCACTTGCTGTAACATCCAATCCTTTTATATCCACTAGTCCTTTATTGACAATGCTCCAGTAAAATAAATTACCGATAGGAATTGCTACAATTTTATCTTTCACTTTATTATAATATCCGTCAACCGAAAGATTAAAACCGGAAAACCAACCCGAAAAAGACTTGCTCCAAGTTATACCAATATCATATTGTGTTGTATATTCAGGCTTTACATTTCTATTTCCAACTTGTGTGTAATACAAGTCATTGAAAGTCGGCATACGAAAGATTTCCTTGTAGAATGCTCGAATTCTGAATTCTTCTTCAAATGGCTTTACCGAAAAGCTGATTGCCGGCGTTATTTTTTGATAATCATCACCTGCCGTTCCAATTTTCACTTCGTTTTTTACAACTGTTGCCAATAAACTTCCAGTAATCGAAATTCTATCCGTTACATATTTCGCCGCTAAAGACGTAAGCCATGAATAACGCGTCGGACAAATAAATCCTGCCGTATCCGTATCCATTTGATTGATAAATCCATCAGTTGATAAGGAAATATTCAATGTAGGAAGAAGTTTATACAATACTGCTGCCGATGCATAATATTCTTGTTGATAATAGGTATTTCCCTTTTTGGCAACTAATGTATCCGAATGATTGGGGTCAGCGCGGTCAGGATCGAAATAATATTGATATGTCCAGGTATATTTTCCATTAAATTGGAACGATAGTTTTTGTGAGAAATCGTTTTTGTATTGCGTCTGTACAAACAGATTTTTATCCCACAACCGTTGATGAGATGCATTGGGCGCATTCACAATTATTGCTCCGGGAAGTCCTCTTTCCGACTGATAATAATATGCCTTGAGATACATATTACCTTTGTTTTGGAAATCGGCATATACAGCCGGTTCAATACGAAAAGATTGTACATCTGTGTTTTTCCGTTTGTAATCGGAATATGTTCCATGATGTTCAAAATCTGACGTAAACGGATAATCACCGTCTGTTTGCATATATTCTCCCGATAAAGACGAAGAAAATATATTATTCCATTTATTATTGATGTATAATGATGGATTCCAAAAATTGAAGGAACCGACTTTTAATTCTGCTCCGCCAGAAACAATTTGATTTTCATTAAATAATGGCGCTACATGCAGAACATTCAACACACTTGCCGAAGAAAGCATCCGAGCCGGTTGGAAAATATCTTCGCTTTGTCCGTTATTCAGTGTAATCAGACTTACATTATCTAACGAAAATCGTCCGATATCAACCATTCCCGATTGCGCATCGCTCACAAGCATTCCGTCATAACTCATTGCCGTGTGGGCAGCTCCCATTCCACGCACCGAAACAGTCTTCATCCCTCCCACTCCACCAAAATCCTTTACTACAACTCCCGAAAAATGCTTTACAGCATCCGACAGTTGCAATACATTCATCGTTTTCAATTCATCTTTATCGATGCTTTGAACAGGCATTCCCGAACGAAGATTTTTCGCCGCAATATTTTCCGTAACCTGGACTTCTGTCAATTTATTGACAAACAAAGAATCAGCCTGTTCCGCATATAAACTATACGCAAAACAATACACAAAAAATATACACGTAATTTTCCTGAAAGATGGAAATAACATAATAAAACTATTTGATAATTAACCAAATAGCATCCGAAAAAATTGAAGTAAAAAACACTGAATAAAAGTGTCCGATGAACTTCAAGCTTTATTCCTCGAAAGCCGTTGAATTATATACATTTGGCAGGTCTTCTGACTTACTCCGTTTTTTGGACTTCCTTCCCATTCCATTATGGAACAGTGGTTGAGTATTGTCCTAAAACTTCAGCATCAATTGTCAACTATTAATTGTCAATTGAAGTAGAGCTTACAGCAGCGGGTCTGTTCAGGATTTTCACCTGATTCCCTTTTCAGCGTTTATTGAATCAATAAAGCGCCACCAAAACTTTTGCAAAGGTAGAACTATATTTTAGAAATCAAAACTGTTTTTAAACAAAGACAAATTTTTTATTAGAACAAATAACCCATTTTTTTTATACTTTTGCAGCCAAATTTTTCGTATGAAAACTCTATCAACTATCGGATTATTAGTTTGTTCTAATATTTTTATGACCTTCGCGTGGTATGGTCATTTAAAGTTTAAAGAAATGAATTGGTTCAGTCACTGGGGATTACCGATGATTATCTTATTCAGTTGGGGAATCGCTTTATTCGAATATTGTTTTCAGGTTCCGGCAAACCGCATTGGATTCGTTGAAAACGGCGGTCCGTTTAACCTTTGGCAACTCAAAGTTATGCAGGAAGTAATCACGTTGATTATTTTCACTTGTTTTACAACGTTGGTTTTCAAGAATGAATCTTTTCGTTTGAATCATGCGATTGGGTTTGTGTTTTTAATCTTGGCGGTTTATTTTATTTTTAAGAAGTAAGAATATTTTAACCGCAAGGAGCGCAAGGGTTTCACAAAAGACGCTAAGAGAAAGAATTTATCACAAATAATCGCGTACTTAGCGGTAAAAAATATTATCAAAAACTATAGTTGTATCCCAACGTCAACAATGAATTATTCGTTGTAGGTCGAGCTAAAGCCGAACGCCATTGAAAATTATACGCCAGCGTGATATTATTTCTTTGAATAGGTGAATATGAAGTATTTAACCTATATATAAAAACTTCATTTTGTTTAGTTCCTTCTAATTGTCCGACATTATAAGACAAAGAACTCGAAAGATTTACTTTTTTCTTAAGTAAACGGGTAGATGCTCCCAAAGTTGGCCCCCACGTCAATGTATTGCCATTTAATATCTTACTGTTATTTACATTGATTGCACTGTTGATCGTTAAACCGGATTGAATAAATGTCCATGAATAAGCAGCTGCACCATTTATCATTTCGGTTACGCTTCCGGGATGATAAATTCCACCTTGTTTATTTGCTGCATCCTGGTATGAAAAATTCATATTTAAGTTATGCAATTGAGATTCATTCTTTTTAGTAATAACGTTTATATTCAGATTGGCTGATTGACTTAATTGTACAAAATTAAGTGTATCCAGATTATCCAACTGATTGGCTTGATTAATCAATTCGAAATTAGAACGAACATTCGTATATGTCTGAAAATTCGAGTAAGACAAATTTGCATTGAACCGTTCACTCAAATTGGCTGCAAAGCTTGCCGAAATAACCATACGAGATGAAGCGCTGGCTTTGTTTTTTGCTAAATCATCGCGTTGGTAACCAAAACTAAGATTCACATTCATTTTATTTTGCCAGAAAGATTGATACCCATTCAATGTAATATTCTCCAAATCATTGGTAAAATAATACGCTCCTAATGTTCTGTAATCCGGATCGATACGTTCATAACCAATTCCAAAGCGATTGGTTTCGCCTACATAATTTATTTGAGCCTTAAATGCATTGTAGTGGGTGGTAGACATATTACTTCCCGGCCACAACCCGATTATTCCACTATTATTGCCTTCGGGCGAACGAGTATCTCCAGTCAATATACTGAACCCATATTCTCCACCTAATTCAATGAATTTAACAGGTTTATACATAAACATCACAGAACCCGCCAGATTTTTCATAGGTGTAATTCCAAAAGTATCCAACGGCATAGCCACAGACTCCAACTTATCTTCGGCGCTAAACATATTTACAGATACTTGATAATTCTGTTTTATTCTCCCGGCTTTAAATCCGTAACCCATCCGTTTATAATTGGGCAAAAAAGCCGGACACACTTGGTCGTATTCAACAGCCTTCAATAAACGTCCGTACATGGCCGAAAACTCCCATCCGTCGGGAGTCAAATCAACTCCGGCTCCGGTAAACATATGTCCGCCGAGAGTATATGGAGAAAAAGTCATGGATACATCTCCGAGATGTCCTGTAATCCATTTGTACGAAGGATGAATACTCAACCGATTGGGAGTAGAAGGCAAATTATAACTTGTTCCCGAATTCGTAAAACTAAATGAAAAAGGTAGATTAATTTGACCATAAATATTCAAATTAATATTTCCATTAAGATAATATGCAAAAGGATCACGTCCCGAAGTTGCATTTCCTGCATTCACAACAGAACTTGCAGAAAAACCTCCATTCAGTTTCAACGGTTTGCCTTTACCAAACATGTCTTTCAAATCTTCTATTCTGAAACTTTGTGCATTCGAAGATAAAGCAAACAAAGTCAAAACAAAAAATAAAACAGAGTATCGTTTAATCATTTTTCTGCACTTTTATATCTACAGTTATATACGAATTTTGATTGCCATCGATTTTGATCTCCTTAACCAAAATGGCACCTTTTCTCCCATCGAAAGTTTCGAACAACACGATGCATGGAATATCCGGTTGCGTAAAATAATCCAACTCCGGATTGACAGGAGAATTAATAGAAAACTGCTTCAACAACACATCAGTCGTCATTGAATTAAATTGAGCCGGAGTAAGCAATCCCGAATGATGAACAAACTCAGTCGGTTTAGCTCCGGGGATATCTTTGAATGAAGTCGAACTTAATTGATCGGGCGAGACAAATCGGTTATATGTAAAATTTGTATTCATACCGAAATAAACAATATCAATCAAAAAACCATTATCAATATTAATGTCGGAAGTTTTGAATAACCTCCGTAGTTTAGTAGAATAAAATGCTCCTATCGATTCTTGCGCACTGCTTATACCTAAATGTATATTCTTATGTGTACGCAAATTGGTATTGGGTTTTACCGTAATTTGGCGAGTTATTTGCTTTGTTTCTTTGCCGTTGGAAACAGTTAAATAAACAGTATACGTTCCGGATGCAGAAAAATAAATTCCGGCATTTTCCGATTCCGGATTAGTTATAACGGCTTCCGCACAGTCCCATTTCAAATTTTCCACTCCTTGCAAATGCGTATCGAATGTAGCTCTTAGTGGCGCTTCATAGTCTTCATCTTCAAACGACGGAATAATTTCAAACGATGCATCCAACGACAATCCAACCTCAACTTCTTTTCGTGTGGAAAATGTTGCACTTCCATTATTGACAGTTAATACAATTGTATATTTCCCCGGTTGATTATATGTAATTTCCGAAGGATTTTGCCCTTCGGAAGTGGCCGGAGAACCACCTTCGAATGTCCAATGATAAGAATTTCCTCCGGATGAAAGGTTGCTTATTTTGAAAACTGCCGGTGCGTAATTGTTGATTATAGCTTCAGTACGAAAATCAACAATTACTGTACTATCTACCCGTATCTCAAAAATTTCAGATCTACGGTCTCCATCATTCCATGCTTCCAGAATAATACGGTGAATGCCGGGTTCTGAAAATCGCACCTGCTCCGGATTCTTTTTATTGGAAACAGAAGGCTCTCCACCTTCAAACATCCATTGAAAATCACTTGCATTTTTCGTTTTATTCTCAATACTGACAAGTAACGGCGATGTATGATTATCCTCCCTGACATGCAGAATCACATCGATTTCCACCGGAATCGTTTGTTCCTCATGGCAAGCAGATAATATCAATAAACATGTAAATAAGTAAAATATCTTCTTCATTCAGTTGATTGTTGTTTTTGGGTAATTTTATTTGTCCTCCCCCTTACCCCCTCCAGAGGGGGATATTTGGCACGCTTCCAATTATTATTGAAAATATCATCAAATACAGTGGATAAAAAACGAATTTCCCCTTTGTGAAATTCTGAAAAGGATATGCACCATTATCCCCCTCTGGAGGGGGCAAGGGGGAGGATTTATTAATTTTCGAGAAAATACCATTCCTATTCTCCATCACATTGTAAAATACAAAACATACTATTCCAATTCAAAACGCCATGAACAGGCACAACTCTCATCAGTAATATCCGGAAAGCAACTGATAGCTTTGCACTCAATTCGGTTATCAATAACTTTTGCAAAATATTCGTGTTCGATGATTCCTACCGATTTGCACGGATGAAAAGGCATTCCTTTACTTTTACGTGCTGTCTGAACACGACAATCAACAACACGATACGTCAACACATTTTCTTCTTCCCAAATACATTCGGCCGTATTTGCCAAAGCCGAGAAACGCAATAAAAGCGCCTGCTCCAAACCTTTTAATCCGGCATATTCGGGCAATCCAAGAAAATTTTTAAGACGACGGGCCTCTGTTTCAGTAAATCGCCGCCAAGCCTTTCGATCATACTCCATCGCATCATCCATTCCATTTTCATTCTCTACAGATTGAAACCAAACACCATCCAATGCAACGATATTCCGCGCATAAATTTTAACAAGTTCCTTTAATTGCTCTTTTGATAAGTCATTCAAATTCATCGAATTATTGATTTAAAATATTTTAAAATATCGTCTTTTCTAATAATTCCCAAGCGTTCGGCGAAGCCTCTTGGCTTCGCCGTGGTTAAAAGCAGGCCTCCGGCCGGCAATTATCTCACGCTACGCATCAACGGCATCTTTTCTATTGTTATCGGAACAAGAATAACATCAATCAATCCACTTATTTCTGCATAATTTCTTGCACTTGAATACAAATAATCTTCTGCTTTCTCAACTATTCCCGACCGTACAGGATTTTCATGAATATAATTGATTTTCTGCTGTATAAATTTATCGCTGTATATTATCTCTGCATGGTTTTCATGTGTCCAAACCTGAAAATCGGAATTTCGTTTATGTTGTTTTGCTGAAAATTCAAATAAATTAAGCATCCAATCTCGTCGGCTTTCCGTCTCTGTATTTACAGCTTCTAATATCTTCTTAGCCGTAAAACTTTTAAAATCACGAATGGTATCACTTAATTTCCCCATTGAACTACGAATCAATAAATGAACATGATTACTCATTATTACATATGCATAAATTTCCAACCCTTTATTTTCCTGACAAAAATGCAAATTATCAATGATTATATCCCGGTATATTTGTCGTGTAAATATATCAACCCATTTTACAATTTGAAATGTTACAAAATGCAATTCTTCTTGTTCTTCTATTTGATAGCCTGTACTCATTATTTTGTTATTATTCTTTATTGTTTTAACCGTTATTTTTTAAACCGCGAAGCGTTCGGCGAAGCCTCTTCGCTTCGTCGCTGTTAAAAACAAAGCTCTGCTTTGTGTATTGTTTCAAAGAACGTTTTCCTTTTGCCGGCCGGAGGCCTGCTTTTAACCACGACGAAGCGCAGACGCTTCACCGAACCCGCACACATCATTTTACACGCTACGCCAAACATGGAGACAAATGCAACATTACCCCTACAATGAACAGAGAAATCGTTTAAGTACATTCAATTGATACAAAACATCACTTTCTTTACTACACAGTCTATTATTAACACTTCTATCATACTGCCAAAGAGAGTATTTAGAGCCATATATATATATATATATATTAAATGCTCTATCTCCATCTATCTGTATTTTTATATCTTCCTTTTCAAAACCTATATGCCAATAAGGAGCATGTACCCATTTTGTAACCAAAGAATAATTAGGTAAATTTTCTCTAAAAAAAGAATCTATAATTTCAATGCATTCTTGTGCTGAATTTATTACCATATTACCCTCCATGTGTTTTCATTAATCTTTTGAAAATCTTTGGCTCCTAAATCAATTAGATATTCAGCCTCTCGAGAACGGTATTTTCCTGTTGGATAATCCCAAGGTTCATGAGAAAAATAAAAATCCTTACCTAATGCCTTTTGCTGATCAATAAACTCTTTGTTTATGCGCCACATTTCATCTGAGTTACTACCTACTAAGGCTTCAGCTTCACTCCATTTTGCCCCCCCCATATCAAAATAAGTATGATCTGTCCCTGCTCGTTTTGTATATGAAGTGACATCTTCAGCAAACTCTCCAAGCATTACTTTCTTGGCATTAGGATTTTTAGTTGCTAATTTTACATAATCATCAATCTGTTTAGTTGTAAATGTTCCAGCCTTTGTTACGCTTTCTGCAACCTTCTCAACCACAACCCTTGTAATATCATCTTCAGATTTTCCAACGGTAGTCAACGTCATTTTTTGGAAATCTTCAAATGTCAATTGCAGTGCATCGTCTGTATATCCGCAAACTAATGTTTCCCCGGTTCCCAAATCATATTTTATAAACCGTGAGTTCTCTTTACATACAATTTCAATTACATCATCCGTCTTATTCAGCAGGCTGCGCGCTTCCAATGGCGCTTCCGTCGATAATTGAAAACTCAAACGAGCTGTTATCAATTGCTTTTTCGCAAAATAACAGATGTCTTGTCCTGCTATTTTAGTTCCCGCCCACAAAGATAATTTATACAATCCCGATGCAAGAGCCCTTACCATAAAAATATCTGAAATGCCGAATGCCGCATCTGTAGCAACCTGTGTTTGCAACATGATATCATCGGCTGCAACTTGGCTCGTCAGGTAAGATTTCATCAAGCTGCCATAAACAGGGATAAATACTTCGTAGCCCAACTCATCGGCAACCCATTGTTCCTTCAATATATGAACAACCGCAAACTGGCTTCTCCGCCACAAATCCTGTTCAAAAGCTTCTTTATCTCTGTATCCCAGCGCTTTGCGCCAAGGATGATTCACTTGTTGGTCTAGTATAAGCGCATAGTAGCCTTGATGGACTTGTTGAACGTCTATGCCCAATTTCCATACAGGGTCGCCTCCGAATTCTCCTGACAAATCAAGCCATTTACCATCTTTAACAGCCCAATAACGACCAGATGAATCCCAGTAGGCATCTCCACTAACAGGATATTTGGGACAGTCGGGACAGTTGACATCGGTTACATTCGTTGCTGTTTCATGTTTCTTATAGTATGCTTCCAACGAATTGTAGAATTTTTCCAAGTTTGCTATAACTCGTCGCTCCAGCGGTTTGTTTTCAGATGCAAACTTGATGAAATCATCGTACTTATCTGCTGCATTTAAACTAACAAGACGACCTATTTTATCTACCAATTCAGCATATTCGGCACCGTCATATCCATTTTCATTTAAAAATTTAATGATTTCTTCTCCTTTAATTGAATAATGACAATCAGATATTAAAACCTGTCCGATGGTTTGTACATTGTCAGGACATAGATTGCCGGAGATAATATTCTCTAATTTCCCTGTATTAGATATATATTTTCTTTTTGAATATTCAAAAGTTTTCAGTTGAAGATTACAATCATCCTGTTCTATTCCGACAAGTACTTTTTGTGTAGAAACTTCACTTGAATTAGTTACGCCATAAAGATTTAGATCATTTGTATAATCTCCATTTTTATAATACCCCTGAAAATAATTGCCATTATGAAATACTGCCAAGAATATATCTCTTCCTTTTTGAAATCCTAATAAAACACCCTTAGATATCCTTTTATTAATAGCAGTATTAGAATACACTATTCCTGTAAAACTGGGCTGTATAGATTTATCTAACATTATAATTCGTCCATCGGGAGTTATATAATTGATGGATTCTCCTTGAATATATGTATTTAGGTCAACTACTTTTCCTAAGGATATTGAATGATAGACTTGTTCGCTCATCGCATCCTCATCCTTTTCAAACAACCCAATTACCCTTCCCGGAGCATGAATGCCATCCCATTGGTATTTTGTTAATCGAGTACCTTTGAAATATTGCATCAGGTTATCTTGCAAATCCTCTTTCTTGAAGCTTTTGTTCAAGGTAAGGCTAAAAGGATGTTCAAGATTAAACACACCGTGCCCGACTTCGTGGGCTATGGTTTGTTCTTTAGCCCCTGGGAAGAGATATCCGAATTGTTTGCCACGCGGCATATCACCTGCTACACCTTCGTTGCCTGTTACATTTTCGATAATGAATAAGTACAATGTAGATTCATCATAACCGGGAGTTTGCATATAGGCATTGTTAATTGCCTTCATATCGGCAGTTTGTGTAGAGAACAAACCACTTCCGGTTACATTAAATACATTATTCTCAAAAGTATAACTAAACGAAGGAGCAATATCTACCTCACATGTAATACCTACTTTATTGTAAATGGCATTCAGTTCGCGGGAAACGCTTTCTTTTGTAAAGTTGTTGTAGAATCCGTTTACAGGAACTAATTTTACTTTTACCGATTGAGGAGCATACGTGTAGATATTTAGTTTGGCTAATGTTGCATATTTATTTTCGTCTTCTTGTTGTACAACATACAATTCTTGTCCGTCATTGGCTTCGCTTCCTACAAGAGTTAGATACCAACCGTTTTTGCCTTTATCATAAGTGGCAGTATATTCCTTGCCTTTAGCAGTAATAAAACGAACTTTATCGGCATCAAAATCCTTTCCCGTTTCTTCAACTTTCACGAATATCTCGTCGCTTGCTCCCGGCAGCATAAACTTAGCCGAAGCAATCATATCTTCATCAGAGAGTTTATACTTGGTATAGAACTGAATTACCGTTGCGTAAACCGGGTCATATTGGTCTACTGCATATTTTGTTGGGTTCTTGTCCGACTCCATAAATACCAACTGGGCAATATCTTCCCGTGGTTTGTTTATCGTAGCAGGATCGAGCTTAATATCCGATTTGGATGCTATTGGTGTAATATTGCCCTTTTCATCTATCTGATATACTTTACTATCCTTATCTTCTACTGTAACAAGAAGCGTTTTAGTAGTGATTTCATGCGTGTTGCCTTTATCATCTCTCAAGTAGATTTTATATTCGTCGTTTTCATCCTTTGTAAAGACATAATCACCGTTGCTTCCTTTGATAGCATCTTCTCCGGTATCTCCTTTTGTTGGTTTTGCTTTTACATTGGGATTCAAGACAAATGGCAAAACAAATTGCGCCTTTTCCTCTCCCGTACGGATATCCCCTACTCCCTTGCCTCCTGCAAGGTCTTTATCCATATCATAGAGCAGGTTATTTTTATTTTCGTCATACTTCGTTTCAAAAAATCCCGAAACAAGTTTATAATCGGTATTTACAGTAATATTATTAAACCTAACGGCAACCTTAATCTTATTAAGGAAAGGAATAGCAACATATCCTTCGCCCGTAAAAGTTCCCGAACCACTTACCTTTGTGATATGAATAGGATAGTCTCCCACCAGTACAATATCATCCGGCTGCAACGCTCTCAACGGTTCTTTGTTGGAAAGGTTTACATCGGGCAATATACCGCAATTGGGGCTTTTCTTTTCCTCATCCGGCATGCGGAAAGCTTTTATCTCGCTATACTGGTAAACATCGTTTATCAAACAGCGTGAACCGATACGGTATTCGTACTGTTGGCTAAGTTGCAATCCGTAAATCTCGCACATTCCGGGTGTTAAATTATTCCCGGTGTACCATTTTGCAGAGCCTTTTTTGCGGTATTCGACTACATAATCCATCGCTCCGACATCCATCCAGGTAACATTTATCCGGCGGTTTTCGTAAACTGCTCCAAAGGTTTGCACGGTTTTACAATCGGCAGCATAATCAAACCAGTAAATCGGACTGTATCCGTCGTTCTTGAAAATGGAGGCTTCTTCGGCAACATTATCCCTTGCCACAACCCTTACCTGCCAGGCGTAACGTAAACCGGGCTGCAATTGTTGCTGTGCAGCACTATGGATAAAAGAGGTCGATTTTACGGTTTCGGTATATAAAGGCGGAGAATACTGGAATGCATTCTCGGGCGAAGTTTGCTTGTCGTGTATTTCGAC
Source organism: Bacteroidales bacterium (assembly GCA_031553395.1). Lineage (GTDB taxonomy): Bacteria > Bacteroidota > Bacteroidia > Bacteroidales > WRGA01 > WRGA01. The sequence goes on from JAVBLR010000011.1 coordinate 78,217, forward strand.
TAAGGTAAATTGATATTCCGTTCCGTAAGCGGCAGCAATACTGTTCATGTGGCGCGGTGTCCACGAAAAGAAAATAGAAGGGATATTGCTTTCGGTAATTACCGTTCCTTTTTCGGGAAGGTTGAGAATCGGCGGTTTGCCCGCGGCAATCATGGCTTGGGCAAAACCGATATTGGAATTACTCAACAACCGATTGGTATTCAATTCGTAAACCTCAAATTGAAAACGATAAAAATTATCGGGTAATAACTGTGTGCGGTAAAATTCAGTAGAGTTTCCGCTTACCCGCAGGTTTTCCCGTTTGAAATATACCGCCAGGTCGTCTATTGATAATTGCAGTGGAAGGCCGGCTTGCAGTTCGATAGCCGGGGTATAAACTTCCGGAGGGGTTATCATGGAGAACGACGATGATGTGATTTTCATCCGCAAATAAACCTGAAGCAAAGGCTGTTGCATATCGGTATTTACCAGCGTAACCTTGAGTTTCTGTTGTACTCCGGTGTAATACGACGGCACGTAAGGCGTATATGGTGGTGTGAGCTGGGTATATACCTGTACAGGATAGGTTACCGATTGGGAATATATACTTGCACTACAAACCCATAATAATAAGAGGGTTAGCAGGTAGGGTATGGTAGTTTTTATGGTCATTGTTGTATGTTTTGCTTTTGTCCTCCCCCTTGTCCCCTCCAGAGGGGGATAATGGAGCATGTACTTTGTTTTGGTTAATTAATATGATGTTCGCTTTTTATTATTTTATTTCTTCCTTTTTTTGTTCTTTATCCATAACTTACTTAATAATTCCATCTATAACTTGAAGTGCACTGATTATCCCCCTCTGGAGGGGGCAAGGGGGAGGAAAAACATTTATCTCACAATCATCTTCAGGTGCATATGTCCCGAGGCGGTTTCCAGCAGCACGATGAAAACACCTGCTCCCAGGTATTCATTATACGGAATCTGGTAAAAACTTTCCCCACTTACTTTTTTATCACTAAGTACATTTCCGGTCGAAATATTAAAAATACGCAAGCGAATCGAACTGACTTTATTCAGCTCCACTTCGGCCGTAAAGATTCCATCATTCGGATTCGGGTAAATGATAAATTTTTCGATTATCGATTCTCCGAATTCATCGAAGATATCATCATCCGGATTAGTAACTGTCAAAGATTTCACTACATCCATATAGCAATCACCGACATGCGAACGTAATCCCACCGTATAATACCCCAATTCTTTGAATACAACTTTTGCATAATGCTCTGCCATCTCAATCACCGTCAATGAATCGGATTCCTCTATCAGCCACTCGATACGTTCCGGCACCGGGTCGCTGATATTCACAATTATAACCGTATCGTTGACAAATAGCTGCGAAGCAACTACCATTTCCGAACTTATATCGGAATCACTCACACTGATTTGTATTTCATCGCTTGCCTGACAGCCTTTGCTATCTGTAATTGTCAATTGATATGTTCCTGCTTTACTTAACGTAACTTTCGATTCAGACGAAAAGAAAGATTCGGGACCTGTCCAACTGAATTTGGTATTTTTGTCAATCACTTCCGGTTCAAGAATTAATTTCTGTCCTTTACAAAGGGTTCGATCTTCGCCTATATTTACAGTCAATTTTTCAGGATCGGTTAAGACAAATGATTGTGTAAAACTGCATCCATCGTTATCCGTAACCGTAACCCAATAATTTCCGGCTTTTATACTTTCCAAATCCTTGGTTAAATTTCCATTACTCCAATAGTACGAATAAGGTGCCGTTCCGCCCGAAATCTGCAACCTGATACTTCCATTCGCAACCTGATAGCAAACCGGATGATTTACAATGCCATCTACCCGCAAATCACTTGGAGTTGAAACCGTTGCTACAGCAGTCGTATTACAACCATTGGCATCGGTTATAAAAACAAAGTATTTCCCGGCTCCGATATCGAAAACAGACTGGGTCTTGTCTCCGGTAGTCCATTCGTATTGATAAGGTGCCGTACCTCCGGTTGCATCAACTGATATCGTTGTCTTTTGTCCACAAGTTACCGAAGTGCTGGTTGCAGTTGCTTGCAATACTTCCGGTTGTTTCAAATCGAAGATTTCTGATGTATTATTTGGTGTTCTGCTATAATCCGAGATTTCAACTTTATAAACTCCGGAAGGAATATTGTTCAACACACTATCTTTTGCATTTGTTATCAATGTATACGTTCCATCACTTTCCTGTTTGAACCATTGGTATTTGTATGGAAGTCCGGAAGAAGCATTACGTGTTCCACCTTCGGCTGTGGTTACTAATTGCCCGTTGGAATCACCATTACACAATATTGAACGGGTTTCTCGTATTGAAACAGTCAGTTCATCCGGTTGATTCAGATTGAATATCCCTGAAACAGTACAGGAAGTATTTTCATTCAAATATGCAATAGTATAATTTTTATCTTTCACATCAACCGTATATGTTCCGGTTCCAATATTATCCAATAAAGAAATAAACTGACCATTTTCGTTTCGATTTACCGGAGTTAATATATTCCCCGAAACATCCTTCCATTCAACCAAATAAGAGCCGTTCGATTCCGGAGTTCCACCATCAATTGTAATTTCGATATTTCCATCCAAACGGCCATAACCGGAAGGATCTAATTGTGTAGTTGATAAAATTGCTAAAGGTTTTTCCGGTTGAGATAACTCAATTTCAAAGACATCATTCCCGGTAATTTTTGCATAACAGTTATTTCCATCTAACACGTAGATACTGTATTTTCCAGCAGGAAGATTATCTAACTTAAAGGTATCATTTCCTGTAGTAGCCGGATGCATCTTATAATCAGCATCTTCGTTTTCTTTTTTGCAGAACAGTTGATAATTTCCAACTCCTCCGGAAACGGAAATGCTAATAAAGCCATCATTTCCGTCGTAACAGGAAATATTTCCCGTAGTTAAATTCGTTTGAAGCAATGTAGGCTGAGTAATCTGATAAACAGTTGATTGAGCATCGCTTGCAGGAGTTCCGAAATCCTTAACTTTTACCTTGTAAATTCCAACAGGCAATCCGGTTAATATACTATCGTTTTTTCCTTGCAGCAAAGTTTCAACACCATCAATCATTTCATACCAGTTGTAAACATAAGGCAATCCGTTCAACGAAGGAATTCCACCTTGAACATGGGCAACCAATATTCCTGTTTGTTCGCCGTAACAATTTATTCCTTGCGTATTTTCCAGTGTTACAGACAACGGCTCGACTTCCTTAATTGTAAAAGTCCGGGAAACAAAACATCCTCCCGGAATGTTGGCATAATTTTTATCCGTTACTTCTACTGAATATATCCCATGCCCTAAATTCTGAATGGTAGAAATAAACATTCCAAAAGCATCCAAGGTATTAATTGCAGGAATAACCGTATTGTTTTCATCTTTCCATACAATATTGTAAAAAGGCATTTGTGCATCGGGAGTACCACCGGATATTTTTACAACAATGCTTGCATCGGAAGTTCCGAATCCGGAAAGCGGATTTACTACTGCCGAACTAATTTCAAGCGCTTTTTCGGGCTGGCTTATTGTTACAGAAGCCACTGATTTTCCATCAATCGTAGCATAACAATTATTGTTATCAATAAGGTATAATTGATATTCTCCGGGAATCAGGTTGTTCATTGTATATGTACTTCCTGAAGAAGTTATGCTTACTTCCTGATAATTAATTTCACCTTTTTTTCTGTGATATAATGTATAAGGCGCTGTGCCTCCTTCCGCTTTGATGCTGATTGAACCGTTATTTGCATCATAGCAAGAAATATGTTGGGAACTCAATGTTGTTGTAATTAGCGCTGGTTCATTTAAAGTAAATTCGGCAATTGAGGTATTTGCAGGCTGACTTTTATCTTTTACTTCTATTTTGTAGATTCCTGCTCCCATATTGTCGGCAATACTATCTGTTACACCTATAGAAATGTAATTTGCACCGTCTTTTTTAAACCATTGGAAAGAATAGTTTTCTCCCGGATTTAATTTTCCACCTTCGGCATGAGCTATTAATTCTCCGGTAGTTTCGCTGTTGCATAAGATGGATTGAGATTGCTTGATGGTTACATTCATGGAATTAGGTTCGTTCAATACATATTCCTTTGATAGGGAACATCCATTTTTATCCTCAATATCAACCAAATAAGTACCGGAAGGAATTGCAGATAATGTAGACCTGAATTTCCCGTTTACAATTTCGTTAGTAACCGTTGTTAATATTTGTCCGGATTGTTTGTTTTTCCATGTGGTTGTATACAATCCGTTTGTTTCCGGTGTTCCACCGTCCCCGGTTATTATTATAGAACCATTGCTTAATCCGGCTCCCGAAGGTTCCGTTAAACTAATCAATTCAAAATTGAGGACACTTGCAGGTTGTGTAATCGAGATCGTCTTTTTTAGTTCATCAGGTGTTTTTGCCGGACAATTTTTTGAGTCGATCACATAATACTCATACGTTGCTGCTGTAAGATTTGAAAGACTCATTTCACTTGTAAAAGGTTGTGACTGGTATGTTGCCTCACTTTGTTTTTTCCAATAAAGCATATAACCGGGTGTTCCTCCGGATGCCGAAACTTTAAAGGAACCGTTGTTTCCATTATAGCAAAGTACGTTTGCCGACTCAACAAGAGTAAAAGTAACCGGTGTCGGCGAAGTAACCGTTACTTTAGCTGTATAACCTTCTCCTGTAGAAATGGTAGTACCGGAAGAACCACCGGAGGATATTTCCACCGTATATTCTCCCGGCGATAGATTTTCCAACTTTATCGTCCTGTTTTCACCCAACGTGGATACTTGTTTGGGTATGCCAACACCATAATCAACCACAACCGATTCTCCGGCATTCAAATCTCTGTCCAGAGTTAATGTTATATATCCATCTGAATTTCCATTACATGAGACTGGCGTAGCAACAGTCGATGCAATTTTAGGTGCTGAAAGTGATAGGGTAAGATAAAGAATTTCCGTTTCTTTATCATTGGAGCAACTTATATTGTTATATTGAACTTTGAAGTAAATATCTTTATTCAGATAATTCTTGTATTGTTCCCCTAATAGTTGGTAACCTGTGAATTTTACAGCACCATTATTTCCTTGTATAAATGAAGTCGGTAAATTATACCAAGTTTGTAAATCCAACGAATATTTCCATATCTGATTTTGATGGACTTGTTTTGTTGTTAAAGTAATAGGATCAAAAACTGATATTTTCTTGTTATTTGAATTCGGATATATTTTGCATTTTGGATAATATTTTATCTCAAGTTTTGTATCTCCAGAAGATGCAAAACCAGAGAAAGAGACAATAGTGTCGTTTTCCATTAAAACAGGGTCAAACACTATTTCCTTTACTTTACCTTTATGTCGAAAATTAATCTTTTTTATTCCAGATGCATTTTCATCTATAAAGCATTTCAAAAAGGTGCGTTGAGTACTATGAAAATCTTTAATGGATTCAACAGTGCCATTTCCATATGTCAATATTATATCAGAGCTTGTATAATCCGAAAAATCATAATCAATGTTATCTATATAAATTTTCCTTTTATTAGTTAATGGTATTACTTTCACGTCAAAGGAACTCATTATATTGCTATCAAATTTAGAGCCATCAAATTGTCTAAGTATTTTATCTTTGAATAAATTATAATAACAGGGATAACCAGTCAATGAAGATATCATTAAAGATCTTTGATCAAAAATAAGATTATCAGAATAATAAGTAATGGGATAAGGATAATCAATCTCATTTGGGATTAGTTGAAAAATATCACTAAGAATATGTAACTGTGTTATAGGTGTTTCCGAAGGAGATTCTAGTTGAAGTACAAATTGCCATCTTGTATTGCCATCTCCATCATCAACAGGTTGATTTCCAGCATACATAACCGCTGCACCAAGATCATCTAACCCCGCACCACTACTAGCCATTACTTCAACATTTGTACTTGCTCCATCATATTTAAATCCTTTACCTCTTAAGTCAAAAGAAAACTCTACAAGAAATCCCTGCCCCCAAGAACTTCCAACACTTAAAATTAACAAAACAAACAATACATATATTTTTTTCATACCCTTCAATTTCAAGTTAATAATTTACCATAATTGTTTTAGATAAAGATGGACGTCCTTCTTCTGATAGAAATAAAATTGTGTATGTATACCGATTATCCGGAGAAATGGCTTCATCCACTATCCGGTTTTGATTTGGTTCGACTTCCCTCCACAATGTCATTGAACCCTCATTTTCGGCTTTATAAATCCGATACAATTGCGCTTTGGGATTTTTTCTCCAGGAAAGTTCGATGTAATTACGGGTTTGGTCAACATACGAATTAAATCCCGACACCTCATTTTTTTGTTGTTCGACTGTAATTGTAAGATTCAACGGCTGTGGCGAGAACGAATTTTTCCCATTTGCCGCGCACGCCATTATGGTATATGTATATGTTCCCGATTCGGGGACTTCATCGGTATATGAATTAATAGTATAATCTCCAAGCAAAAGCTCCAAATCGTCTTTAACATCAGAGGTTGTTCGTATCAGATAATAACGAACATCGGGAGCCTTGGCATCAGTTATCCATGAAAAAGTTACTTTGTTGCCATCAATCTGATAACCTTTGAAAACAGGTTCGCTTGGAGTAGCATTATTCGGTTTAACAGCCGCTACGGTTGCACAAGGTTCAGATTCATTGTAGCGCATATCCAATGCCGCCAAGGCATAATAAACTTTCGGATTTCCCAACGTTAAGGATAACGAATCGGTATATGTATTTTCTGTAATAAAATCGGAAATCAAAGACGATTTTTCGCCTTTTTCGGTAAAAGAACGTAAAATACGATAACTCCTAAAATCAGGCTCTGTATTCATATTCCACGATAAATGCGCCACACCCAACGAATCGATATCAACCTTCAAACCGGTAGGTATAGCCGGAGGAATCGAATCGGATTGAGTCAATAAAAAAGGAAATGATTCATGAATACTTTTATCCTTATTTACTGCGATGATTTTTACATAATTGCGTTCGCCCTGCAAGTCAATTGTTTTTTCCCGTAACTGAAGAGATATATTGTCTTCCATCAATTGATAATCTCCATCCTGTGTTTCAGATCTCGACAATTGAAACTTCTCAATAAACTCCAGCTCGTTACATTCAAACTCCCAGAATATCTTGGCTTTATTAAATGATATAAAATCTCCCGAAATAATAGATGGAACACAAGAAACCTGTTTTATGCCTTTTCCTGTAATCGTCTCCGAGACCGGGCCTTCTTCTCCGAAGCCTGTAATCCCAATAATTCTATATGTATAATCAATATCGTTTTTTTCCAACGAATCTGTATAATACAATTCCCGCATGTTCAAATCCATTGCAGTTACGGGAAGATTGGTTAATCTTTGAAAATCGTTGTCTGAAGCTGATTTTCGTTCAACATGATAAGAATGGTACGTAGTTGACAATAGATCGTAATTCCAATACAACAAAACCGATTTATCTCCGAAAATCGCTTGTAACTCAATAGGCTGAGGTAATTTTCTTTTATCTGCATAACTGATAAATACAGCCGCAGTATCTCCTTGAATTTTTTCCGGACGATTCAATATAATCCGGTATAAATAACTTTCGTTAGGTAACACCGTTTGATCGGTATAAGCCCATCCGGCATATTTAGCTGCCTCAAAATCATATTCAGACATAAAAATGGATGTTCCGAAACGTTGTTCCAATTCTGCCGATTGATTTATTATTTTAGTAATTCCATCCGGAGAAGGAGATTCCAATTCAAAACTTTCGCCATAGAACGCCTGAGCTATAACCGCCGCATAATCGGATTTTTCAACCAATGTCTCCCATTCAGCTAAGGGCCTGGGCAATAACTGACTTTCGAGCACTTTTTTAGTTGGATTGTCTTGCCAATTGTCGTCGATTAGCATTGTATAACGTTCAATTGTATAACCGTATTTTTTACCATCTAACCAAGCTTTGGTATTTGCTGGAGCCCAACGAAGTTTGATTGTATGCTCATCAACAACCATTCCTTTTGCCCTTACATTTTCCTGAAACAAGGGTTCTTGTGCTTGTATTACTTTTAATGATAATAGCATTAAAAGGAGTAATATAAATGTTAGTTTTATATTCATTAAATTAATTATTTTTTTTATTAGTCCTCCCCCTTACCCCCCCTCCAGAGGGGGATATTCGGTACGTTTCTCATTATTTGGTATAAAATGTCATCAAATATTGGGATAAAAGCGAGATTCTTTTTTCAATTCTAATAAAGTATATGCTCCGTTATCCCCCTCTGGAGGGGGTAAGGGGGAGGACAAATAAAAAGCTTTCAAAAACAAACTCATTGTTCAAATTCAGCGTTCATCCAAATTATTCCATATGAACTTACTCCCCTCTCCAATCAATCGTATTGATGTAATTAATTTCTTTAGTAGAACTTTCTTTACCTCCGGGTAATGTGTATTTTACAGCCGCTTTATAATCTCCTTTTCGCATAAATAAAAATGTACTAAATTTCAAAGGCTTCAAAGGTTCCAAATCTATTCCTTTGTCAAAAGAGTTGATTGCTTTTGTTTTCAGATCATGGTAATCGTTATAGTAATAATATGACAATTCGTACACATAAGGCAACAAGCGGGTCTTCCATTCCATATCAGCAGTCCCCGAAGAAAGGATATTCGAATAGCCGGTATAAAAAGGAAATGCCTTTGTCGGAGGTACTCCATAAATATTTACATTTCTATTCGATATTTTTATGCCCGATATCGGATAACCATCATAGATTAAAGGAGCAATATCTTTGGTATAATAATTATCCGTCAATATAGCCTCGATTGATATAAGAGGTTTGTTTTCGGCATAAGAACTTCCCATAAGTTCTATTTCATCAAATAATTCGTATTTATTTTTAGCAATCAATAGTAATGAGCGAGCATCATCTAAAACTTTATAAGAACCCGGTTCAAAATCAATTGTAGAAAGTTTTTGTTCAAGTGTATTATATTCAGATGAACGGAATTCATATTTCAAAACTTCCAAACCACCTTCTTTTGTAATTGCCTGTGCAGCTTGTTGCATATAGTCGAGCGTAAAAGACTCTCCCTCAGCATCTGTAAAATCAGAAGTTACTGCTTTTTCTTTTGACGTTCCTGATTCAGAAGAAGTTGTTTGCGTTGAAGCCACAAATGACAATTCATAATTTACTTTATTATTCAATGTCGGGAATGAATAATCTATCCGTGATTGAACTTTGTCATATTTAAAGTCAGCTTTAGACTGATTATTATCCTTAGTTGCAAATACTGTATTGTATATAAAATTATCAGGAAATAGATATTCCTGCCCTCTCTTCAATTGAATATATCCGTTTGCATATTCATTTTTATAAAAATTCTTTTGATCAACAACAGGATAACAATATTGAATATTTGTAAGAGGAATGTAATTGGGTGCAGTACCTGTTTTAAATTCGGCAATACGAGATTCTCGTGCAGGCTTTCCATTTATATAGACAGTTTGCCAATTTCCATTTACCTTTTCCTCAAAATTAACAGCAACAGATACCTTCAAATCTACATTTGGAGGCAATATTTCTTTTGATTCGAAAGAAACAGCGTCATCCATTCTATTCCAAATTTGTTTTCCTTGAATCTTTTGCCCCTTATTATCCGTTATGGAAAAATCCTCCAGTTTTATGCGATATGTTTTATCTTTCCCATCTTCATCCTGAATATCAAAAGAAGTTCCAACAGCCATATTGAATGTTGCCTGAGGAATCACAAAAACATCTACATCTTTATCTCCCATAACAGGTGTAAGATCGGCTATTACCGGCAAATCCAACGGAGTATTGTCACCATTTAAACTAACAAGCTTACAATCATCTCCAAAACTGAATTTCATTTTCATATTGGACTTAATCAATCCGCCTAAAATATTGAAATTAATAGCCATATTCCCTCCAATCCATGTCGGATTTGGAAATCTAGCTTGTAGCAATGCGGCTGTACTTCCGCTGATAATTGTTATTTTTTTCTTAATGAATAAAATTTTGATTTTTACGCCTAACTCCCCGGATAAATAAGCATAACATTGTCCGCCGGCATACCATCCATTTATTCCTACCGGAGTTGTACTACCTTCGCAACCTAAATTACTCATATCTTTTAACATAATATCAAATCCGGCTCCAGCCATAAAACGCGCATATAGAATAAGAAAAGTTAGGTTGCCGGTATCGAAGTCAAAACGGGAACCAAAAGCAATACCTTTTCCTGCTCCCATGTCCTGTGGCGATTTTAGGAAATCCGCTTGTTCAGCCGTTATTCCCAATATATTTAATGCCCTGCTATCAGGTGGCAAAGGCTTTTCCAATCCGTCTCCCATCATAAAATAGGATTTGGTTGACAAGCTTATTGGCCCTAATCCTATTTTCAATCCTATCGGATTAGAAGGTTTCCCAAGATGCACAAACCACGATTGCGGTGAAGTATGAAGCCATGCCCATCCGGCCTCATTATTACTTCCGGCTCCTTTTATAAAACTACCGGGAGCATTAACCATTACTTTAAAATTCGCATCAAATGTTTTTGTTTGAAATTCATAATTCATGGATAAATAAGCACTTACAACTGCTGATAATTTAACATTCGGCAATAACGTTTTAGCAACATCCGAACCCGACATACCAAGAGGTACGTTACTTGCATAACTATCTGCCAAATTGGATATTCCAGCCTGTGCATCCTTATACATTTCTTCTAAAGCAGCTAATCTATTTGTCAACTTTGTAACAGGCATAAATTCGGCTGTTCCATAGAATTTGATATTATTAATTCCCCCTCCATCACGGAAATTAATTTCGAAAAGAGCATCTCCTGAAGCCATCGATTTGGTTGCAATAGAATAAGCAACTCCGGCTTTTAAGCCCAACGAAACATCTTTATTGGGAGCATAAGCAGCCAATCCTGATCTTCCGGTTGCAGAAACTCGGTAGTATATTCCGCCGTTAAATCCTGAAATATTAATAGGACCAACAGGCACTTCCGGAGTAAAATTTGCTTTACCTTCAACATACCAGTACCGAAGATCATCATTGGTCTGTAGTTCTTTTTTGCCAAAAACAGCTGCTGCTTCTATTTTCACGCCATCTCCAAGTGCACCGATTGTAGCTTTAATTTCTCCTCCGAAATAATCGCCAAAAACAGGATGATCTTTTTCTACACGAATTTCACCATCTAAGCTGAAGCCTGCCATTTGAACTTTTTCCAATTTAATAGCATCTACAGATAATCCTTTAAACTTCCAATTAGTATCTATGCGTTCTGATTCCATTTTCAAACGGGAAGATGCCGCTATATTGTTCTTCATCAAATTAACTTTCAAATCAAAACCTAAACTTGCCAAATTATCTAAAGCTGTAAATCGAATATCACTTATTGTTATAGGGAAATTATATAACTTAACTTCGCCACCATATTCTATCGATTCCACAGAAAAAACAGGAGATTGAGTTGCTAATGTTAATTTCTTGAATGCCACTTCTTCTAGATGCAAGCCTTGTGTATTCAATTCCATTGAACCATTCAATACAAGTTTTGGGAAAAATTGTTTGTCCTTTAATTCTATATGAACATAAGAAGTCGGATCTATTTTTAATTTAGTATCACCAAAAAGATTAAAATCCATATCCTCACCCAAAGTTACATTAAACAAATACTCATTATTTGATATATATGCTTCATAGGTACGCAAGGAGGTTTTTTCTGATAAAGGAATTGAAATTTGTCCACCAAATCCAAGACCTTTAATATTATTAGCCAAAAGAGAAAGTTTAAAATCCGTTACGGAAAATGCCCATCCAGACATATCGCCGCTTTCAATCGGTAATACATTTTGTCCAAAAATATCTGCCGTTACACCATTTTCATCTATCAAAAAATGAGAAGCACCAACTGTAATTCGTTGATTCGTAGTTTTATTTTTGAACTGTTCTGGAAAACGAATTTGAATTGTCTCAGCATATATTCCTCTCCAAAGATTAACATCGGGTAAAGTAAAATATGGGGATTGCATATAATTGGAAGGAGGAGAAAAGGAAGATGAATTTCTTTTATCGCTTAAATCTAAAACAACATTAGAAAGTGTAAATTCAAAATCGGGAAGTCCGCTAATTTCAAAAGCAGGAAAATTTACTTCAGCCATTAAGTCATTCCAATCAGTAACAACAGTCCTGAACGAAGCTATTACAGGTATATAGTTATTATCCTCATCTTTAGCTTTAAAAGTATTTTCATTTAAAACGACATTTGCATCAATAGATAATTCCTTGAAACTTCCTGAACAATCTAACATTACATAAGTATCGGATTCGGCTGTACCTGAATCCTTATTCAAATGTCCTTTAAAAATAATATTTCCTGCATTTCCTAATGATAGTGGCACATCTTTCAAAAGAGATAACTTTACATCACCAATAAAATCCCCTTCGGCAGACATTCGTACTCCGGAAGCCCCAAACATTAACGTCTTGGATTTATTTGGTATTTTAATTTTGGCATATACCGTTGCTTCTCCATAGGTATTTCCAAATTTGATATTGCTTACAGCTAATATTATTTGAATATTTCCAACATTTTTGGATATTCCCAATGGTAAGTTGCGAAGATTATTATCATTTCCTCCCAAAGAAGATAAATCATCTATAAATCTTTCTTGAGATTCAATCAAATCAATATCCTCAAGGGCTTTTTGATAATCCGTTCCATCTCCATTTTGAGAAAATGCAGCTATTACAGGAAAAGAAAAAAACAATACAAAAGAAAAGAATTGTATTAGATGTTTCATGTGATTTTGAAAAGATGGTTAACAAGAATCTAAAAATTCATTCTATTTTTATTAAAAATAGCATCAACACACTGATTAACAACAAAAATAGTGCAAATATTATTTTAATATTAAAATATAATACTGCCAAAAATAGTTATTTATATTAAATAATTATACTATTTCTATTTTATTTTTTATTTGTTCTATTTTTCCTTATGCAGGCAAGTAGGAAGTAGGAAGTAACAAAAACAATAAATTATATATTGAATTTGAAGTTTAATGAAGTATGGAAAAGAAAGGAAAGTCTTTTACCGCAAGGGGCGCAAAGGTTTTCGCAAGGAACGCAAAAAGGAAATAGAATATCCCCCTCTCAATTGCGTACTTTAGAAAACCTTTGCGTTCCTTGCGGTTATACTCTTTTTGGCTTTTAAAACAACAAATACTAATCTTATTCCCTGGAAAGCAATCTCACTTCAACAATTTTTGCAACCATTGATTTTGGTTGTGCTACAAATTTTATAGTGAGAGTTTCTTTTGATAGTTCGCTTTCGGGTATCGGATAAGTTTCGGTAACCAAATCCTTCCAATTACCACCTTTTAAATTCAATGATTGAACTTTTACATCATTAATTAAAATATCAAAATTACGGGAAGAGTCCCGGTTGAAATATTTCAAGTAAATAGAAGTTGCCTTTTTTTGTGGATTTCTCATTTGATAACTAAACCAACCGCGAGCTTCGCGCCAATGTTCATCTTCCAGAAATCCTGTTGTTGAATTTTCAAATTGAACAAAATGATCGGATTCGGGCTGTTGTTCTCCGCAAATTACCTTATCAATCGTTTTTTCGTCTAATTTTATTTTTCCCTGTTCATCCAATTCTATTTTTTGCTGGATTTCTTTTACACCATCTTCTGTCGCCTGAGGCCAGTAAATAATGTAACGGGATTCGTGCAAACGGAAAAACGGGATTAATTCCATTCCATTCGAATATTTTTCAGGATAAAGATTCGTTAAATGAAAAGTAAGTGACTTTCCCGGAATCGGTTTTACCAATGATGCGATTTCATTCGATTGACTTACAATTATCGGCATATCTTTTAATGGAATTTGACGGCCATGAGCAATATGTCCGCCACGACTATCGTCGGCAAATAAACCTGTTAAATCTTCGGGTCCTGTTTTCGCAGCCAAAACAATTGGTCCATACAAAATTGAATAATAATTCGATTTATCAGGCAACTGTTCCGTTGTAAGTTGCATTGGCATTTCAACAACTACTTTATCCCCTTTTTTCCATTTCCTATTGATAGATACATAACCGGATTGATTTTGAGAAACCGGATGATCTTTTCCATTAACAGAAATTTTCAACTTTCCATTTTCTACCCAATTCGGATATCTGATTTGCAAGGTAAAATCCGTTGTTTTCTCCGGATTAATTGATAATTGCGTTTTTGCCTCATCCGGAAAAGTCGTTTCTTGTACTATTTCGACTTTTTTATCTTTCCAATTCAATACCGAAGGAATAAAAAGATTTACATACAAATCTGTATCGGTATGCGCATAAATCATTTCTCCGTATTTGGCATGATTTTCAATTCCCGAACCAACACAGCACCACATGGAAGTTTGCGGCTGAGAATACACGCGATAATGTCCCGGACGCATTTGTGTAAAATACACCAATCCTCCTTGTTCGGGATTTTGAGTAGAAAGAATATGATTGTACAAAGCCCGCTCGTAATAATCAATATACTTTTTATCGCAATTTGTTTGATAAAACATTTTCGACAACTTCAACATATTATATGTATTACACGTTTCGGGGCCTTCGATACTCGTAATCATTTTGGAAAAATCGTTTACCGGATTAAAATGTTCTCCGGTACTATTTCCTCCAATACAAACAGATCGATCGTTAACAACCGTTTCCCAAAAGAAAGAAGCGGCATCCGACCACGAATTATTTCCTTCAACATCAGCAATCCGTTTAAATCCGATAACTTTTGGAATTTGTGTATTGGCATGCATTCCGGTTAATTTATCTTCGTTTTTTAACAACGGATCAAGTATTACATGGTGCGAAAATTGTTCTGCCAATTTCAGGTATTTTTTGTTCCCCGTAATTTCGGCAACATCGGCAAATGTTTCGTTTAATCCGCCATGTTCGCTTCGCAACATATCCTGAATTTGTTCGTCCGATAAATTCGACACTAAATCAATAGCCCAGTCCGTCATTTTTATCAACATTTCCTTGGCTTCTTCATTGCCTGTATAAAACCAAGCATCCCGTAATCCGGAATATGTTTTATGAATATTGTACAACGGAACCCATTTTCCATTTAAACTAAATGACGCAGCTTTAATATTTCCTTCGGCAATTTCTTTCCATATAGCATTTCCATCCGGAACACCTCCGATATATCCGTTTCCGTTTGCATCCTGACACCGTTTGAGTTCGCTTAACATATAATCCAAACGTTCTTTTATTTGATTGTCACCCGTAGAAGCATACATCAGTGATAACGCCGACAAATAATGTCCACCAATATGCCCGTCCAATCCGGTATTTTCCCAATTGGTGTAGCTTTCGGCCTTTGGAGTCAATCCGGCTTCCCGAAGAAACGGAGCCAACAATCGATCGGGATTTAATTCCAACAAATATTGCTTATCCAAATCCTCAGCATGCTTAAACGGACCATCTAACAATTTTACATCTTGCAATTTGAAATAAGAAACCTTGGAAGTCGTTTGAGCCAAAGCAAAAACGGTTATAAAGCTTAAATAAAGAATGGCGAATGTGGTTTTCATTTTTTTTGAATTTCATTTGTAGGGGCAAACCCTCGTGTCTGCCTTATTTATTTGGGTTATCGAGAAACAGGACGAACACGTGGGTCCGCCCCTACCCCTATCTTAATACGAATAACTGTAAATGAATACGGAGGCAACTCAGATGTGAACGTCTTATCAACTATACAAGAAGAAACTACCGGTTTGGCTTTTTTATCATTGGGATTACCTGTTAATACTGTTTTTTCTGCTTTTGTATCAAGGATTTGAAAATCTTTCAAATCAATTGTAGAATTAACATTAACAGGTAACAAATTTACCATCTTCAATATCAAATCGTTCGTCTTTGTATCCCGAACCATAGAAACGGCAATCCGGTTTTTCACATTTTCTTTATCATTGGAGATATTAATTTCACTTGCAATATATTCTCCACCCGAATTTTGCCCATACAATTGCTGAACATAATATCCGACAGTAGGTCGTATTTCCGTATTATTAAAATAAATCAAATCAGGATTCCATCGCGTATAACCATCCTTTGCCAACAACGGAGCATACGATGACATGGTTACCACATCTCCATTGCGTTCTACCGATGTTAAGAAAAGCGCTTCAGCTAAAGCAGTCTCCAAGTTATTCGCTTTTCCCGGTAAATGAGCAGCATATTCACCCAAATAAACCTTCGATTTCGAACGGTCGTATCTATCATAATAATCCTGATTATAAATAAACCATCCCGGCGGCTGGTAGTAATGTTCATCTACCATAGGAACTTTCAATTTTGTCGCAATATCCCAGCCTTCGACATAATCAGTTCCTTCGGAAAAAGGCCCGACAGTTCCAATAACAATTATCTCCGGATATTTTGCTTTTACTGCATTGAATATCATTGTAAAGCGTTCCTCAAATACATCCGAAATCAAATCTTCATTACCAATGCCGATATATTTCAAATTAAAAGGCTTCGGATGTCCGGCTTCAGCACGTTTTTTACCCCATTCCGATTTAGCATCTCCATTTGCCCATTCAATCAAATCCAACACTTCCTGAACATAATCCTGCATTTCATCCATCGGAATACCACCTTGTTGTCCACCAAGCGCATGATTATGTTGTCCCGAATTCTGACAAGGAACACCTGCCGGAAGCACAGGCAACGGTTCGGCTCCAATATCTTCACAAAATTGAAAATATTCGTAATATCCCAATCCCATCGATTGATGATAACGCCATATATTTCCCTGAGATTTGCGGGATTCCAATGGGCCAATCGTATTTTTCCAGCGATACATATTTTCCAATCCATCGCCATGAGCTACACAACCTCCCGGAAAACGAACAAAACGAGGATGAATATCTGCAATAACCTGTGCCAAATCTTCCCTTAATCCGTTTTTGCGGCCTTTAAATGTCTTTTGAGGAAATAATGAAATCATATCCAAATCTATTTTGCCTGATAATTGAGGTATAATCTCCAATTTTGCTTTCGATACAGTAGACTTTGCAATTAATACAGCATCGTATTTTTTCCATTCCTTTCCAATTGATTGAGTAGATATTTCACCACAAACAGCATTGTTTTCATCCAACAAACGAATCGTCAATTTTTCCGATTTTCCATCAGCAACACGGGCAAAAACAGAAAAATCATATTTTTCTCCGGCTTTTAACGGAATACCGTCAAATCCTTCATTCATCAAACCCAATCCAATTTCATTAACCTGCAACACAGCATAATGCATATTATTCGGATGAATAGGAGAAACGCTGTCAACTGTAAAACTTCCTTTATCAGCATTACTCAACGACCAGGCTTTAGTGTTATTCCAAGCCGGATCCCTTCGGTTTTCATCCGGCGTATATTCAAAATCCCGGTTTTGCACCAATTCGGCATACAATCCCCCATCAGCAGCATAATTTATATCTTCGAAAAAAATACCGATCAATAAATCGCTTATTTTTTTACTTTTCGAAATATCGGGAGTAATGGTTACATCTACAGGCTTCAATGAAGCAAAGCGTTCGGAATCAGCTTTTGTATTTTCCGAATACAGTTGTTGCCTGTATGCCGAAAGTTGTTGGGCTTTTATCAATCCATCAATAACATTCCACGAAACTTTATTGATAGAACCTGTTTCCGTTTTTCCGGATACAACAACATCTTTTCGTTTATTTCGTTCTGAAGTCAGCACATTCGGATTCAGAAATTTAAAATCCTTTATATCCGTATAATAAGATTGTCGCATCCAATAAACTAAATCTTTCGACTCAACATAAGCAAAATTCTCATTTTTATCATTCAAATTCCAGATACAATGCCATAACCCATCTGAAGTTTGGAATAAATACGGATTTACCATCCGCTTTTCTGCGCCCCATTGTCCATAATCACACTTTACATAACTATATTCAGGACCAATAGGATGCCAATTTTCCTTATCAATACTCCATGCAAAATGCAATCCGTTATGCCCGGCATTTTTTGTCGTTGCATATGCAAAAATATACGCCGAATCGGGTTCATTTGCAAAAACCATTTTGTTTGATGCAATGAGCTCTATCAAACAAAAAACTATAAAAATTCTCCGGAAATAATTCTTCCGGAAGTTTATATTTGTTTTTAACATATTGTTTATTTATTATGATTATACGGTTTATTGCCTAATTTACCCCTAAATCCCCTAAAAGGGACTTTCTTGGCAACCCAATCAAATGTGCGTAATAAAAATAATGACTGAATTTATTCTGATAATCAATCATTTCACCTCCGCAAAGTCCCCTTTAGGGGATTTAGGGGTAAAATAACGGATAACTGTATTTATTTTATTTCAAGTACAACAATTGATTTTGCAGGCAATTGAATTACTAGTTCTCCATTTACAACTTTTGCTCCGTTAAATTGCTGAGGTTTTACTAATTCCGGTTTTTCAAACGTATTGCAATCAGTTATATTTTTGGAAGTAAGAATTCTACCTGTCGCACTTTTAATCTTCAATCCGGACAAATTCAATTTTATATTTCTTTCCGAATCGAGGTCGATATTGGCCAATGTAATATGTGTTACACCATTTTTTTGTGAAGCTGAAGCGCTAACAACCGGAACTGTCCATTTTCCTGTTACTTTCGTATCAGAAGTAATATCCAACGGTAAATACGTAGCATCCTGATGAACCCTGTACATTTCAAACACATGATAAGTAGGCGTCAAAGCCATTTTATTATCCTTCGTCAAAATCATGGATTGAAGCACATTTACAATTTGGGCAATGTTTGCCATTTGAATGCGGTCGGTATATTTATTAAAAACGTTCAATGATAATGCAGCAACAAAAGCATCACGCATCGAATTTTGCTGATACAAAAATCCAGGGTTGGTTCCGGGTTCGGTATCCCACCAAGTACCCCATTCATCAACCATCAAACCAATTCTTTTATCTTTATCGTATTTATCCATAATGGCAATATGCTTTTGAATCACCTCTTCAATTTCCAAGCATTTTCCCATTGTCCAATAATAATCGTCATTTGTAAAATCAGTAGCAGAACCTTTGCTTCCTTTCCAACCCTTTACGGTATAATAATGCAACGAAAGTCCGTTCATGCGATTGCCAACATTTTTCATCAAAACCTCTGTCCAGTTGTAATCGTAATCACTGGCGCCACTTGCAATTTTAAAAAGCTTATTATCATCAAAATTACGACAATACGTAGAATAACGGCGGTATAAATCGGCATAATACTCAGGTCGCATGCTTCCACCACATCCCCAACTTTCATTACCAACGCCCAAATATTTAATTTTCCATGGTTTTTCCCTGCCGTTTTTCCGGCGTAAATTAGCCATCGGACTATCGCCATCGGAAGTCATATATTCAACCCATTTTGCAATTTCTTCTACTGTTCCGCTTCCGACATTTCCGCTGACGTAAGGCTCGCATTCCAATAATTCACATAAATTCAGGAACTCATGTGTTCCAAAGCTATTATCTTCAACAACGCCACCCCAATTGTTATTTACCATTTTCGGACGATTCTCCCGTGGACCAATCCCATCCATCCAATGATATTCGTCGGCAAAACAACCTCCGGGCCAACGTAAATTCGGAATTTGAAGTTTTTTCAAAGCCTCCAACACATCATTCCGGTAACCGTTTGTATTTGGAATTGAAGAACCTTCGCCAACCCATAAGCCGCCGTATATACACGAGCCTAAGTGTTCGGCGAATTGACCATAAATATGTTTACTGATTACTTGCTTTCCTTGTTCGGGATGTACTTGGATTGTAACTTCTTTCGATTGAGAAAATACCGACAAAGAAAAACCCAGCAGAATTGTGGATAAGAGATGATGTTTTTTCATAGTTATATAAATAATGTTATTGAATTATCAATATATTTTAGGCAAAAATAAGAAATCAAACAATATGGATAAATGTAATATCATGCAAAAAGCGGTAAAATAATACCTATTTAGATTGACAATTAAGAATTTACAATTAGCTTGCATTTCGAGCATTATTAATTGTATACTAAACACTTATAAAAGATTTAACATAAATATAAATGGTAATAATTATTTAAACAAAAAAGTGATGCAAAAATTATTTTACACCACCTTCTCAAAAAGTCATTTTCCGTTAAAATCAAAAAGCCTTCCTATAAAGAGCCTCAATATCTTTTACAGATGTTGGACGAGGATTTCCACCAGTACAAACATCATTAAAAGCTGCATTAGCCAATGTCGGTATATCTTCTTCTTTCACACCGATTTCATTCAGTTTTTGCGGAATATTTATACTGATAGAAAGTTCTTTAACTGCGTTTATTGCAGCATTCACTCCTTCTTCAATAGTCATTTTTTCCGTATCTTTCACTCCAAATGCTTTCGCAATATCTTTGTATTTAGGTGCAGCATCCGATTGTGCATTATACTCCATGATATAAGGCAATAACAAAGCATTTGCAACACCATGAGGCGTATCATAAAAAGCGCCTAATGGATGTGCCATCGAGTGTACAATACCCAATCCTACATTAGAAAATCCCATTCCGGCAACATATTGAGCCAACGCCATACCTTCGCGGGCTTCTTTGTTAGTTGGATTATCTACTGCATTTTTCAAATGAACGTGCACCAACTCCATCGCTTTATATTCAAACATGTCCGACATATCCCATGCGCCGGGTGTAATAAAAGATTCAATCGCATGCGTAAGAGCATCCATTCCTGTTGCAGCTGTCAACCCTTTCGGCATAGAATACATCAATTCCGGATCAACAATAGCAACCACCGGAATATCATTTGGATCTACACATACCATTTTCTTTTTCGACTTCTCGTCGGTAATTACATAATTAATAGTAACTTCGGCAGCAGTTCCGGCAGTTGTTGGAATTGCAATAACAGGAATCGACTTATTCTTCGTATCGGCAACACCTTCCAAGCTTACGACATCGTAAAATTCGGGATTAGCTGCAATAATACCAATTCCTTTAGCAGTATCAATAGCAGAACCACCACCCAACGTGATGATAAAATCCGCCCCGGATTGCTTAAAAGCATCTACGCCTTGTTGAACATTCGTTACAGTCGGGTTTGCTTTCAGTTCACTAAAAATATCATACGCCACAGGAATTGATTTTAGAACTTTCTCAATTTCTCCTGCTACACCAAACTTAATTAAATCTTTATCCGTTACAAAAAGCGCTTTTTTAAAACCTCTTCTTTTTACTTCGGTTGCTATTTCTGCACGGGAACCGGCTCCGTGATAAGATGTTTCGTTAAGGATTATTCGTTTACTTGACATGTTTTTAAGTTAAGAATTATTTAAAAGTTGATTTGCCAATTATAGTTATTGAATACTAATAATTGGCAAATCGGCATATTATATCATTGGCACATTATTTGGGCAAATTGAAAGCATCCCTTAGCTCATTCATTTGCTCTACTGTTGTTCCGGTCGGTTCAAAGCCCATGTTTTTAGCTGTCATATAAATCTGAGCCGATTTTGAAAGCGTATCGATCATATCGAAAGCTTCCATTACATCTTCTCCAACAGAACAAACGCCATGTTTTTCCCACATAACAACATCATATTCTTCTAATTCTTTAATAGTCGCATCTGCTAATTCGAATGTACTGGGCATTTGATATGGAATAATCCCAAGTCCTCTTGGGCAAAATGCACGAGTTTCAGGAATCATGCTCCAAAGCAAATTTGTCAACACATCTTTTTTCAAAAATGCAGGATTATGTGTCATAGCAATCAAATCAATCGGATGCGTATGAACAGCAGCCTTATATGTTGATCCTTTTCCAATTAAATAATTATGCATAGATAAATGTGAAGCCAATTCCGAAGTTGGTTTTACCGGATTATCTGCAATAATTACATACGAACTGCAATCATCTAAAATACGTATTACCGAACCGTTTTCCATCGGCCAACGAGCTAAATCACGCATTCTCTTGTTTGTTCCTTTACAAAAGAAATAACATCCTTTTATGTTTGGAAGTACTCTACCAAGCGGAATAACATCACTGATCGGTTTCATTTTCCTGATTTCATCATCTATCACATCTGTGATATTAACTGTAATGTTTCCACCATTACGTTCTGCCCAACCTTTTTGCCATAAGTAACCTGCAACTTCAGCAACATCAGTTACTTGCTTAGCCAAAGCGGGACGATTTTCTAAAATTGATTTCATCTATTTTATATTATTAGGATTTATATTGAATAACATTATAATCTGAAGAATAATAAATTGTTATTGGTTATTAGCTTTGTAATTTATTAGAAAGTCTGCAAAGATAAACAACAGACAACAACTAATAACACAAAGTTAATAACCAATAACTAAAATTTTTCTATTTCAAAAACAGCTCATTTTACGCTTGAGCCATTGCAACAACAACAATAGAAGAAATAAGTACGATCAATCCTATTACAAGTACCACAATTGTTTTTTGGCTAACACCTTTCCATTCTTTCAGAATAATTCCCCAAACATTACTGAACAAAACATTCAGCGACATAAGGATACTCCATGAGAATGCCAACAATACAGGACTTTCGGTAAGGAAACTTTTACCCATTTCTAATCCAAAGAATTGAGAATACCACAATACTCCCGCCAAAGCACAGAATAAAAGGTTATTTGTTAGCGTACCGCTACTTACCGAGAAATAATCTTTTCCTGTTTTATTTTTAATATTTTGCTGTATGCAATAAACCGCATTTGTAAGAAAACCACCCGAAGTTACCAAGAAAATAACCGGTAACCCGGCATATAAAGCTTTTACACCTCCGGCCAAAGCAGCCTCTTTAATAGGAGTTCCTGCATCCAAGCCAAGAGCAAAGCAAGCACTCATAACCCCAGCTAATAATGCAACCAGTAATCCTTTGGTTAATGCAAAATCTTTAACGGCTGCTCTTTTTTCTTCTTCCGTCATATTTTTAGCGCGAAGACTTCCGGCGTACCCAATAATTGCAATACCAGCAATTGTAATACATACACCAATTAAGAGCATCAATCCTTCTCCTTGGAATAAATTTTTTCCGGCAAAGATAGCAGGTAATAAAGTTCCGAATGCTGCACATGTTCCTAAGGCGATACTTTGTCCTAATGCAACACCCAAATACCTCATACTCAATCCAAATGTAAGTCCACCTACACCCCAAAGCATTCCAAAGAAAATAGATTTAAGCGCTCCTCCTGAACCCCATAGCGCAAATAAGCTACTATTTTCGGGAACTCCAAGTAATGACCCCAACAATGGAAACACCAACCAAGCAAAAATACCTTGAGTCAACCAAAAACATTCCCATGCCCAATTTTTTACTTTCTTGATAGGAACATACGAACTTGATTGCCCAAAGCTTCCAATTGCAATTATTAATAACCCAATGATTGTATTCATAATATTAATGTGCTAATGTGCCAATATGCCAACGGGCCAATTAATCTATGTCATTGGCACATTGGCATATTATTTTATTGGCATATTACTTGCGTTTTGAAGTTACTTCTTTTTCATATTGTTGAATATCCGCGATATAATCTTCGCCAACAGCAATATTATTTTTCAAGCAGAAATAATCCCAAACAGCATTCCAAGGCAAACCTTTAGATTCTTCAAGCAACGCCAAACGTTCGAAATATTGTCCGTTTGCTTCGTATTCGCGAAGTTTTGCAATCGGTTCGAGCAATCCTTGCAAGAAAGCTTTTTGTGTAGCTTTGATACCAATAACATAAGCGCCCATACGATTGATTGAAGCATCGAAATAATCCAATCCGATATGTACTTTAGGAA
The DNA here is from genome assembly GCA_031553395.1 of Bacteroidales bacterium. Taxonomy (GTDB): domain Bacteria; phylum Bacteroidota; class Bacteroidia; order Bacteroidales; family WRGA01; genus WRGA01. The sequence continues at coordinate 102,209 of JAVBLR010000011.1, forward strand.
GCGCATCAGCGCGAACAATTTCCTTAGCCAAGTCGATTACATCATCATTCAAGATTGTTACGTGGTCGGAATCCCAACGAATCGGACGGCTCACGTGCAACATGATTTCAGGTGTAAATAACAACAATGAAGAAATTTTATCAGCAATACTTTCACTCAAATGGAAGTGGCCTGTATCTAATGTAACGATTTTTTGTTTTTTCGCTCCGTAACCCAAATAGAAATCATAAGAACCTACAGTATAGCTTTCTAATGCAATACCGAAAAGTTTAGCTTCGATACAATCTCTCATGTTCTTGTATTCGGTAGCAAAAATTTCGTCTAATGATTTTTCTAAAATTTGACGATATTTATAACGATTAACTGTTAAATCTTTCATTCCGTCATGAATCCATAAGTTCATGATACAAGGATCATTTTGGAATTTACCCATTTCTTCTGAAATAGCACGGCAACGTTTTGTATGTTCAATCCAAAAATCACGAATGGCTTTATCAGGATTTGCTAATGTCAAATCACCACTTTTAGGATGTCCGAATGAAGTTGAATTGAAATCTAATTTCAAGCCTCTTTCTTTCGCCCATTGCATCCAAGAAGCAAAATGTTCGGGACCAACTTGATCTCTATCTACTGCTTTTCCTCCGAAATCACCATATATTTCATGCAAATTCAACCGATGTTTTCCGGCAACCAATGTTGTAACTTTATCAATATCAGCGCGCAACTCTTCGATATTACGAGCTTTACCCGGATAATTTCCTGTAGCCTGAATACCGCCACCACCAAGGTTTTCTAATTTTTCGAATCCTGTAACATCATCTGCTTGCCAACAGTGAATAGAGATAGCAATATCCTGCAATTTAGCTAAAGCTTCATCAATATTTACACCTACGGCTGCATAGCGCTCTTTCGCAATTTCATACGATTTTTTAACTAATTCGTCTTTTTTCATGATAATCTTATTTTTATGATTAATAATATATTTTTTGAATTAAGAATTTAATCGAAAGTTACCAGAAGTCATCAGGAGTTACCGATATTCCGATACCTTCCGATTAAATTCCGATAACTTCAGGTAACTTCTTATTTTATTATTTCCAAAAATTTACTATAAGCAGCTTCCCAAGCAGCAGTGTCTTTCGGTTGAAATACCTCCGGAGAAACAGAATTACGAATAATCGCCCGCATCTCATCCAACGATTTCACAACGCCCAATCCTTTGGCTTGCATCATCACATTACCAATAGCTGTTGCTTCGGAAGGTCCTGCAACAACAGGAATTCCAATAGAATTAGCAGTAGCCTGATTCAATAAGTTATTTTGTGAACCTCCACCAATTACATGTAACTTTTCAATTTTGAAAGGAGCAACCTGTTGAAGGCAACCCAATACATATTTATATTTTAATGCCAAACTATCGAAAATACAACGAATATATTCGGCATGATTTTCAGGAGTTTTTTGATTTGTCTTTTTGCAATAATCGGCAATCGCTTTTACCATACTTTCGGGATTAGCAAAACCTGCATAATCCGGATCAATAAGGAATTGGAAATTGTCTACAGAATTCGACATTTCAACAATTTCGGGATACGTATAACTCTTTCCTTGTAATTCCCATTCTTTCCGGCATTGTTCCAATAACCACATGCCTGTGATGTTTTTCAGGAAACGGGTTGTACCTTCTACCCCACCCTCGTTGGTAAAATTCAATTCAAAAGTTTGTTCGTTAATAATCGGATCTTTCACTTCAATTCCCATCAACGACCAAGTACCCGAACTCAAATAGGCAAAATTTTCATTTTCAGCCGGAACTGCAGCAACTGCTGAACCAGTATCATGCCCGGCTACCGCAATAACCGGAATAGCCCCTAAGTTACATTCACTTTGAATACTTTCCGATATATTTCCAACTAATTCGCCCGGCATAACAACCGGAAGCATTATCGACGCGGGAATACCTACTGATTCAAGCAACTTCGATTCGAATTTCTTTGTATGAGGATTTAATATCTGAGAAGTAGAAGCAATTGTATATTCGCAAACTTTTTTACCGGTAAGCAGATAAGACAAAGCATCCGGCATAAACAATATACATTTTGCATTATTCAATGCAGATGAATTTTCTTTTTTTGCAGCATATAACTGGAATAAACTATTGAAATTCATAAACTGAATACCGGTTGAGTCATACACTTCCTTTTTCGGTACTTTTGTAAAATATTCTTCCGGAATTCCATTTGTATAAGGGTCGCGATAAGCGCGTGGAAGGTTTAGTAACGAACCATCTTCGGCAACATATACAAAATCAACACCCCACGTATCTATACCAATAGAGTCAATTTGAATACCTTCGGACGCGGCAACGCGCAATCCATTTTTCAGTTCTTCAAACAACGAATAAATATTCCAAAAATATTTATCTCCAACCCGGATGATTTTATTGGGAAAACGGGTAAGTTCTTTTAATGTAATTTTCCCATCTTGTAGTGTAGCAATAATGGAGCGTCCGCTTGTTGCTCCCAAATCAAGTGCAAAAAAATGTTGTGTCTTCATGTATAATTAATATTAATTGAAGCAAAGATACATATTTTCAACAATTCAAATACTCATAAAAATGATTAGATAACTTAAAAAAATGACACTTTATTCACCATTTTTCATACTATATAATTTGATTATATCATACTTGTTTGTAGATTTGTACGATACTTTACTAATTTTATGCTATAAAAAATGATACAAGAAGATAATTCTTCACTTATAAAATATTTATTGGAAAACGAACAAGACATTTTATGGGGATTGACCATAAGTTCGGTCGGATTTCAACACATCGCTCCGAATTCTGTTTATCCTCCCCAAAATCATCCTATCCGATATTTATTTTCTACGGAAAAAGGACGTGCATTAAATGAATATCAGTTACTTTATATTACGCAAGGCAAAGGAAATTTCACATCTTCTAGCTACAAACAATCCAATATCAAGGAAGGAAATATGTTCCTACTATTTCCGGGAGAATGGCACAATTACAATCCGGCAAAGGAAACAGGATGGGACGAATATTGGATCGGATTTAAGGGCATCAATATGGACAACAGATGCAGTCAGGATTTTTTCAATAAGCAAAAGCCAATTTTTAACATTGGTGTAAACGAAGAAATTGTGCATTTATACAAGCAGGCAATAATAACGGCAAAAGAACAAAAAACAGGTTTTCAGCAAATGCTGGCCGGGATTGTAAATTATTTATTAGGTTTTGTATATTCTCTTGACAAACACTTGTCTTTCGAAGAATTAAACGTTACGCATCAAATTAACAAGGCAAAAGTGATTATGTTGGAAAAATTTCAAGAAGGAATAACTCCAACAGAAGTCGCACAAAAAGTATCCATGAGTTATTCGTGGTTCAGGCGCATTTTTAAGCAATACACAGGTTTTGCACCTCACCAATATTTATTAGAGTTAAAAATGCAAAAAAGCAAAGAATTACTCACCAATACTAATCTTTCCATCAAAGAGATTTCATATAATATTGGTTTTGAGAATCCTGACCATTTTTGCACATCCTTCAAAACAAGGGTAAAAATGACTCCGGTAGGTTATCGAAATTTTACACAAGGAAAGGATTGGTAAAATATTGAAAAAATGAACTTTTTCATTTGTTTTAGAATTCAAATTGATATAGATTTGTATACTTTGATATAAATAAGCATGACAAAAAATATAAATTCTGAGAACGAAAAAATAAAAGTACTACAAATACCATCTATTTATTTACCTGAAGGTGGTAAATTTTGCCGAGACCAAGCTATCTGCTTAAAAAATACTGGAATTGATATCGATATATTAGCAAATGTGAGATTATCAATAAAAAAATATGGTTCACAATTCTGGCATTATCCCTTTCAGTTCATTTTACACAGAAGAAGACGGATTAAGTATTCTTCGTAATTATCAATGGCTTATTCCTAAATTACCCCAATATAACATCAAATATTGGATCAAAAAAACATATCAATTAACAGAAAAGTATATTAAAGAAAAAGGAAAGCCTGACATCATTCATGTTCACTTTACAATGTGGGGAGGCTATGTAGCTTATTTAATCAAAGAAAAGTATGAAATTCCGTATATTATTACAGAACATCACAGCATATTCAGTAACAAATCAGAATATTCCAAAACAATTTCAAAAAATGGCAGATACAAAATTACATATCAGGTTGTTAGTAATTTTTATTTTTTTAACAAACTCAACAAAATCCGGAGATACCTTAGCCCAGTTATATTTTTGCTCAGCTAATTCTCGAGTTCTTTCACAATGATTTTGATACCGCTTTTTATCATTAATATAATTATAAATAGCAGAAAGAATTTTTTCTGTATTCTCAGGATCTACCAAAACTCCAGTCTCATTTATTTCCGGTACTTGTTGTTTTATTGCTCGCAAGTCAGAATAAATAACAGGTCTTCCCGCAGCCATATAGTAAAACAATTTAATAGGTAAACAACGCGTATTTTCAAAATCATTTTTCCGCAAATCGAAAAAAAGATCTGCTTTACCAATCTTTTCACAAAAAGATTGAAAAGGTAGATAATTGATTTGTTGTACTTCAAAATTGTTTGTCTGGAGACTATCGATATTCTGAGATGAAATAATCCGTAAAATAAATTTAGTTTCCGGGAAACGTATCGAGACCTCTTTAAGGACATTCAACACTTTGAAAAAGCCTTTCTCTTCGGTTAAGGGACCTGAATATAAACATACACACTCTGCTGAAATATCCCGTAAAGGATAAGTTTTTATTTGATTTACATCTGCATAATAAGGTAAATAAATATATTTTTTCCACGGAAAAAGAAGTCTGAACGGTTTGGCTTTATCACATTCTCCAAAAATGAATCCATCTAAAAACCAAGCAGCATAGAGAGATAGTAAGCTAAGTACAAATCCCTTTACTACTTTCTTACCCAAAGAGAGTCCTCGCAGATTCTTTTTTGAAGGATACCATTCTGTGACATCATAAATAATGGAAGATAGACTTTGTGTGTTTTTCTTGTAATAGCGGGCGGCAAGAATGGCAATCGGGTTATCACAAATAATAATATCCGGGCTAATTCTATCCAATATGGGAAATACCCTTTTAATTACTTCTTTTTTAGACATTCCAATATCGTCAAAACAATAAGTATTTGGAACCGATATTTCGTTTGTGTTTGTTGAAATAATAAAAGTCTCAAAACCGTTTTCAATCAAGCTTTGAGCTTCCTGAAACCAAACCCTTTCGTCATTGGGTAAATGTGCTGTCAATACAAAAGCAACCTTCATCTCAATTTTTCTTTAGGAGTTTGTGTTTAAGGACTGATAATTTACGATAGAGTTGAGCCAACACAAATAATTTATTCCGAACCAAAAACAGCATTACTTGATATCCCTTTTTTAATTGACCGGATATTTTTTTTTCTTCCTGAAGAAATATATCCGCAAATTCTTTTCGTAATTTTAAATCGTTTGTATAGCACATTAGTTTCGCCTTGTTGCTGACTTTAAACAAGGAGACAATATCTTCATATTCATGAAATATATTTTTTCCCTTTAAGAATGAATCCAAAAGCGTCCAATATCTTACTGTGTTTTCAAAATGCATATGCCGAATCTTTCTTGTAATGGAATCGGCATTATACTGAACATAATGATAAAAGGCCTTATCTATTTTAATGACATTAGCTGCATAATAATACAGCCTAACCAATACATGCCTGTCTTCATAATAATTCAATCCTTCCGGAACTCTGCAATCTTTTCTCGCATACAAATCCCGGCGCATTAATTTATTCCACAGGCTTAGAGATTTTTCTGTAATTACATTATATATTCTTTCTTTGGATGTATCGGAAATAACCTCTGTCTCAATGATGGTTTTATCAGGATATTCCATGATGAAATCAGAGACAACGATGTCCGCATTTTCTTTTTTTGCAAACAAATACATTTCTTCTACATAATCAAGATTTATATAATCATCACTATCGACTACCAGTATATATTCTCCTGAAGAATTATCTATTGCAGTGTTTCTCACCGCCGCTAATCCTCTATTATGTGTATGATGTATTATTTTGATCTGATTCTTTCTTTGCGGATATAGCTCTATTACTTTTCCCAACTTTTGCATGCTATCATCCGCTGTACAATCATTCACGAAGACATATTCAATATCCTGAAATGTTTGTTTAAATAAACTATGCAAGCATTTTTCTATAAACGGAGATACATTATAAATAGGGACTAAAACAGATACTTTAGGATTCATAATCGAATTCATTCAAATTTAACACCATCGAGATCTTTCAACCATGTTTCGTAAAAGTACTTATTCTTTCCATAAGAATTATCAAAAAAAACAAAGTCTTTTTCCAGCAGTATCGATAAAATGGCAACATGTAATCTTGTTGTGTATACAAAAGAATAAGGGGACAGAAATTTAATTCCTTTCTTTATATATGATTCCCGGATTATATGCTTATAGGAAAAATCAAAAATAGCATTATACAGATTAGAAGAAAATAACTTGTCAAAATCCTTACTTATATTCAATATTTTATCTAATAATTTGAAAGCAAAAGACCTTCTTTCGATTGTTGGCCAATCACGATCTTCCGCGTTAGTCGGAACATTCATGTAAGATTGTTGGTCGTTTTTTTCTTTGTCTTTCCGATTCAAAAACAATATTTTATTGATAGGTTGCTTTTTGTATTTTTTCCATTTTGGCATATCAATACAAAAAGCCATATCTGGCAAAAGTAAAACGCGATTTAAAAAATGAGTTGTTAATATTTCACGTGATTTTGTATCTCTTGCGCAAATGATTAAATTTTTATGTAGAGACATTAAATATGCATCTTCTTTTAATTTTTCCTCATTTTCATAATAAACCGTTTGAGGTAGTATTATTATTTTGTTATTCGGATATTGTTCTATAATGCTCAGTCTGAAATCTTGATTTTTTCTCCATATATCACCGAAAGTACCCCCTCCTTGTAATAAAATAATGGAATCTTCAGGAATAGCTTTGTATTTGAACGTGTACATCGAAGTCTTATACAAACATTTGTAAGGCAACTTTTCAAGAAAAGCTTCTGTACCTTCCCAAATTAAGATATCTCCTATATTTGAATAATAAGGTAATTCCAAGTATAAATAATCAGATTTAACAAGAGAGGATAATTCGTTGAATATATCCTTCTTTAGTTCTTCTATTTTTTCTTGGAATGTCATATGAGAATCTTATATTATTTTTTGAGGTTTTGCAGTCGATCCGACAATATGTATTTTACTTTTCTGAGTCGAAATTTGAGATTCATTCGGCTTTGTTCTTTTTCATTATATATATAATTCTCATCAGATAATTTTTCTGACAAAAATTGCTTCATTGTGTCGGAATACCAATTGGCATTATCTCTATTTCTCAACTCTCCATATGAAGGAGTTTCGATTTCAGGAATGGTACCCAATGCTAAGAAATGAGAAGAATTAAAACAGAAATCTGCCTCGCAATTATTTCCGATGGGTGCAAACGTTATTGGCTCTTCAAGATTTTCAAATATATTTTGGCGAATTCCACTTCCATAACAACTTGTCATATATCCGGTTGCCAAGTTTAGCGTTGCAGACCATTCCCCGGCATAACAAAATTCTTTGCGTTTTACCATGAAGTTTTTGCAAGTAGAATCGAAGAGAGGCGAATTCATTTCCTTACCAATACGTATATATTCATCAATCGGCATATTAGTAAGTACTTTAGATATTTCACATCTATCATCTCTAGTTAATGCAACTTGAGGCAATGCACCTGTTTCTCTTAAGGAAATTTGTTTGATTTCCTCCCAATAAGGCACATATTCATCACATAAGTTTATTTGAAGGACGAAAGAACATCCGGCATCTCTTACCTTTCTTATATTGTCGAAAAAAACTGTTAATTGATTTATCCTGATCAATTCCAAATAGTGGAAGCTGAAAGAAAAATTCAAACGAGATAAACATTCTTTATCAAAATCCAAAATCTGACCAAACCGTTTAGACAAAGTGCCGTTTGTAGTTATATTTACAAAGTGTTTTTGTTTTAGTATTTCATGGGTGATATCCGGCATTTCTGAAGGAATCAATGTCTCGCCAGAAGATGTCATACTGATGAGACTAACGCCTCCTAATCTTTCAACGGACAAAGCCTTTCCAATGTGTTTCGCATCATAACTAAAATGAGCGTTTTCATTTTTTCTGCGGTCATCTTGTATAACATAACAGTAGCTACACTCTAAGTTGCAAGAAGTATTGGGAATCAAGCATTCAAGAAACCTTTTCATCTATATTATGTAATTCTGATTTTTTTCAGGTATAAAATTACTAGTTTTTTTTCATTATTCCTAAGTCCTATCAAATAAATGAAAATAATGGAACTCAATACCGAAGTGGCAGTAACAGCAAGCAACCTGATAAATCCGGAATTCATAAATTGATGAAATAGAAATGGGATAAAAAGACTTGCAAACAACACAAGCAATGCATTCAGTATAACTTCATTTAGGTATTCCTTTACACTTATACCCAAATATCTTTTAAGAAAAAAGAGTCTTATGTAGACTGTGATAAAAGATAATATAATAGAAATCACCAATGCAATCTCCGGATTCGCACCTTGTTTGTATGCTATATAACTTAGAGGAAAGTTAAGCAACAATGTACCTGATATTACAATTTGATAGTATTTTATCCTTCCAACAGCTTGTATGGCAGAACCAATGGTGTAAATAAAACATTCAATCAAAGCTAATATAATGACTAATCTGGTTAAGATGTTTGAATATTCCGGTGCATTTTTTAGCCAGATTTGCAATATCGTTTCTGTTTCTAATAGGATTGGAATAAAAATAATCATCAGTAGAAAAAACGAAAATCTTCCTCCCCTGAAAATGAGTTCTTTTGCTTTTTCTCTTTCTTCATTAGCATAACTTTTAATGATTTGGGGATTTATTGCGATTATAAAATTGCTGGAAAAATTGCTTACAGCTTGATTCACTTGATAAGCTATCGCATTGGCAGCATTTACAGCTGGTCCGAAAAAAATATTAATAAGAATGTTAATCCCTTGTTCCTTCAACATTACAGCCGAAGAGCCCAATAAATTCCACATAGAATACCCTAGCATTTCACGACAAACACCTTTATTAAATTTTAAATCAATGCGGATTCCCTGAAATTTTTTCTTACTATAAGTATAATAAAATATGTAAATACTTATAGAAATGAGCATTTGAAAAAAACTGAATACAATCAATTTGTCATATGAAAAATAAGCCAATGAAATGGCAATGCACAATTTTAAAATCGTATCAAAAACACCCACAATCGCATAAACTTTGATTCGTTCATGAGATATAATCATCGCGGTTAAGGGGACTTGAATAATGCTTAAAGCGGCAGTTATGATTACAAACTGGTAAACTATATTACAAGCATATAATCTATCTTCCGGAATCGTTAATTGATGATTGACTATCCACAATCCGATTGTTTCTGCTATAAGAACAATAATAAGAGCGATTCCCAGATGAATATAAAAAGAAGAGTTAAATACCTGTTGAAGTCTTCTGGTATCATTTTTCCCTAATTCGAATGTCAAAAAACGGGATGTTGAAGTTCCCAAGGCTCCATTCAGGAATGTGAACAATGTAATTACGCCAACAATAACGTTGTATAATCCATAATCAACAAATCCAAGAGTATTTAAGATTATCCGCGATGTATACAATGCAATAAGCATAGAAAACAACATTCTAATATATAAGAACATTGTATTTTTTGCTATTTTTTTATTAGCATTTTGCATGAATATTGCTGTGAGTTTTCATATCGATCAATTTATAAATCCCACCCAATATCCCTTCTACAATACTTTCCATAAAATTCTACTTTATCAGCATTTTCATAAGAATATTTCAATGCTTCCTCTTTTGAGTTTCCGTAGGAACTAATTGCAATTACACGTCCGCCGGCTGTTACGATATTGCCGTCTTTTTCTTTGGTTCCGGCATGAAAAGGAATGCTGTTTTGTATTTTATTCAATCCGGAAATTACTTTTCCATTTTCGTAATCGCCAGGATAACCACCTGAGACCAGCATTACCGTAATAGCAGAACGAGGATCTACCTGTAATGTTCTTTTATCCAATGTTTGAGTAGCAACGCCTTCCAATAAATCCACAAAATCAGATTGGATACGCAACATTACCACTTCTGTTTCTGGGTCGCCCATTCGTGCATTGTATTCGATTACATAAGGTTCATCTTTTACTTTAATCAAGCCAAGAAAAATAAATCCTTTATAATCTATATTTTCTTTTTGCAAACCGTTGATAGTTGGCTTAATGATTCTTTCTTCAACCTTCTGCATAAAAACAGTATCAGCAAAAGGGACAGGGGAAACAGCTCCCATTCCTCCGGTATTTAATCCGGTATCTCCCTCTCCAATTCTCTTGTAATCTTTAGCTTCGGGAAGAATTTTATACGATTTTCCGTCTGTCATTACAAATACCGAACATTCGATTCCCGACAAAAATTCTTCGATTACAACAGTATTTCCTGCATCACCAAACATTCCGTTCAGCATAGCTGATAATTCTTGTTTTGCTTCTTCCAAGTCGGAAATTATCAACACACCTTTTCCCGCTGCTAATCCATCGGCTTTCAATACATAAGGCGCTTCTAACGATTCCAAAAAAGCATAACCTTCATTCAAATTATCTTTTGTTACACTGAAATAACGAGCAGTCGGGATATTATGCCGCATCATAAATGCCTTTGCAAAATCCTTGCTTCCTTCAAGTTGAGCACCATTTTTGGAAGGTCCGATTACCGGAATATGAACTACTTTATCATCACTCTTAAAATAATCATAAATTCCCTCAACCAATGGAACTTCCGGACCAACAACTATCATATCAATGGTATTTTCCAATGCAAATTGTTTAATTGCCGGAAAATCTGTTACCGATATATCTACATTTGTTCCAACGTCCTTTGTTCCTGCATTTCCTGGAGCAATAAATAAGCTGTCAACTTTATCGCTTTGAGCAATTTTCCATGCCATCGCATGCTCTCTTCCTCCTGAACCTAATAATAAAATTCTCATTTATAGTTACAAGTTACAAGTTACAAGTTACAAAGTAAGGGTAATTAATCTGTAATTCGTAAATCAATCTTTAAAATTATAATTATATAGTAACGAGTAACATCTAAAAGTACATCCATATAACTTGTAATATGTAACTCGTAACTAAAATTTATTTAAGTAAATCGGGGCGCAAACGCTGTGTCCGTTCAACAGCTTGTTGCAATTCCCATTCCTTTATATTTCGCTCATGTCCCGAAAGAAGAACTTCGGGAACTTTCCATCCTTTGTAATCGGCAGGGCGCGTATAAACAGGTGGTGCCAGCAAATTATCCTGAAAACTATCCGACAGTGCCGATTGCTCATCCGAAATAACACCCGGAATAATGCGTACAATCGTATCCGTAATTATCGCAGCGGCCAATTCACCTCCTGTCAACACATAATCACCAATAGATATTTCCCTGGTAATCAAATGTTCACGAATACGGTAATCAATTCCTTTGTAATGTCCACAAAGAATAATTATATTTTGCAACAAAGAGATTGAATTTGCCATTTTCTGGTTAAAAGTTTCACCATCAGGCGAAGTATAAATAACCTCATCATATTCCCGTTGCTTTTTCAAATCTGAAATAATATTATCTATCGGTTCAATTTGCATCACCATCCCCGCACTTCCGCCAAAAGGATAATCATCAACCCGCTTATGCTTTCCTTGTCCGTATTCCCTTAAATCATGAATTTGGATATCAGCTAAACCTTTATTTTTTGCCCGTTGAATAATCGAACAATCAAAAGGTCCTTGTAATAATTCGGGTAAAACAGTAATAATATCGATTCTCACTTTAATTAATTAAGAATTAAAAATTAAGAGTTAAAAATTATAGCTAATTTAGAATTTGACAACAGTGTTCAATTCTTAATTTCTAATTCTTAATTTCAAAAATGCCGGCAGATGATCACTGTATCCGCCAAAATATTTACGTCCGGTTGTTCGATTAGGTTCAAACCCAAAGCGTTTATCAAAATGCATCAAATAACGAGGATTAAATACATCTGCATCTTGAGGCGAACAATCAAGTCCATTATCATTATCCGGTTGAAGCATATTTCCCGAAACGATAATTTGGTCAAATAACAGCCAACCTTTATAGTAAGTTGAACCAATTCCTTTACGCATTCTCGGCAACATCAGATTATATAATTCATTATCGAAAAATGGCGGTTTCGGTTCTTGTGCTTTCAATACTAATTTTACACTATTATTAGCTGGCGTATCATTAAAATCACCCATAATAACAATATTCGCTTGTTTGTCATTGGCAAAAATCTCATCGACCTTTCCTCTTAAAATTCCTGCAGCTAAAAAACGTCGTTCTTCAGATTCTTGTGTTCCTTCCCTACGAGATGGCCAATGATTTACAAAAATATGCAAAGGAATCTGTTTATCCAACATTTTTCCGTAAACATATAAAATATCCCTCGTTCGGTCTTCCACTCCCTGTAAACTGACTTTTACCGGTTCTGAATACAACACCTCGAAAGTTTGCTTATTATAAATCAATGCAACATCGATTCCTCTTTCATCGGGACTGTCGTAATGCACAATTCCATAAGATATAAGTTGCAACGAATCTTGAAGCAATAATTGTTCTAATACAAAACGGTTTTCAATTTCCACAAGTCCAATAATATCGGGATAATAAGGCTCTACAATATCATGTAAAACCTCAGCTATATTAAAAATTTTCTTTTTAAATTTTTTCTCAGTCCAATGCATTCTCCCTTCAGGCGTGAAATCATCATCCATTGTTTCGGGGTCATCAATTGTATCGTATAGATTTTCAGTATTATAAAAAACAAAAGAAAATTGTGACATTATTAATTTTTTAGGAAATATTTAGAGGTAGTTAAACTTCTACCCCTGTCCCCTAAAGGGGGACGCACTAATATAGAAATTTTCGTTCTCCTTTAGGGGACAGGGGTAAATATTATTCTTCCTACAACTACATACAACTACTTTTTACTACTTTTTAAAAACTAAATAATATTGGCAATAGCAATACCATAATGATTCCCATGATGATTTGCAAAGGTAATCCAACTTTAATATAATCCATAAACGCATACCGACCAGCAGACATAACTAATGCATTCGGTGGTGTCGAAAACGGACTGGCAAAACACATACTTGCAGCTACAGTCACAGCAAACAAAAACGGATACGGACTTACACCAATATCAAGTGCTGAATGCAATGCTATAGGAGCAAATAATACTGCCGTTGCTGTGTTGCTGATGAACATTGTCATTAATGATGTTCCAAAATAAATTCCAGCTAATAATACCGTTGGGCCAAAATCGCCTAATCCTCCAACTAATGCAGCTGAAATAGTTCCTGATGCGCCTGTTTTTTCCAAAGCTAACGACATCGGCAACATGGCGGCAATAAGCACAAGACTTTCCCAGTTTATCGTTTTATAAGCATCTTCAACTCTCCGTAGACAACCGGTAAGCACCATTAAAACAGCAGCAATAAGAACAGCTGTAACTGCAGGAATCAAGTTGAATGCCATTGCGATTACCATTAAAATCATAATTCCTGCAGCAATCGGAGCTTTACTATCCAATGTTATTTTTTTAGCTTCTTCCGAAGGTTGTCCAACCACTACCCATTCATCCTGTTCTTCATTCAACAGGTCGATATTTTCCCATTCTCCCTGAACAAGCAAGACGTCTCCGTTTTTCAATTTTTGATCTTTCAACCCTTGCAATATATATTCATTGCTGCGTTGAATTCCCAAAATATTTACATGATACTTTTCCCTGAATCCCGAATCTTTTACAGATTGATTAATTAATTTGGAATTAGGCATCAAAACAACTTCAGCAATACCGATTTTATCAAACCGGAGTTTTCCCATAAATTGAGGTTGGGTTTCTTCGGATTCATGTACATCAATCATTGGCGAATTTGTTTCTTTCGAAAATCTCTGCACATTTTCGAAATCTCCCCTGACATACAGAATATCTCCTTCCAAAATCATCGTATCCGGGCCAACAATCTTTTGTTCGACCGTTTTTAAGAATGGATTCTGAGAAGACGGTTTTCGCCTTATTTCCAATACATTCGTCCTATATTTTTGACGGACATCCAGTTCCCGCACATTTTTATTCTTCAAAAGAGAATTGGCTGTTACGCGCAAACGAAATAAATTCCGGGAAAGCTGATATTCATTTGCCAAATCTTTTAATGACTTACGGCCCTTTTTTCCATTATTCTGTCCATTATCTCCTTTAAGGAAATATTTACTCAAAGGCAACAATGTCAAAACACCAACGGTAATACAAATCAAACCGACCGGCAAAAAACTAAAGAACGACAATCCTTTATAACCCGCATCCAATAATGCATTATGGATTACAAGGTTAGGAGGAGTACCAATCAATGTCATCATTCCACCCATACTGCTTGCAAAAGCCATTGGCATTAGAAATCGTCCTGGGTTCATATCTGCGCTCAATGCCAAACTAACCACAATCGGCAACATCAACGCAACAGTTCCCGTATTACTTACAAAAGCTCCAATAAAAGCAGTTACCAGCATCACAAGAATAAACAACCGAGTGCTACTGTTGCCTCCCCATTGCAATATTTTGCTGCTAATCATTTTTGCCAAACCCGTTTGAAAAATAGCTCCACCTACAACAAACAGTCCTGCCATCATTATGACAATTGAGTTTGAAAATCCCGACAACGCTTCTTCAGGAGTTAAAATATCAAATATCAGCAATAAAAGAAGTGCACAAAGAGCCACTAAATCCGAACGGATTTTCCCACTCATGAAAAAGACCGCCGAAAGAAGTAGAATTATCAGAGTAATTGTCATAGAAAATAATATGGATTAGGAAAAGTCACGCAAAGATACTTAAATCTTCGAGTGAAAAGTTAAAAATGAAAAGTTAAAAGTGATGAAAGGAGTTTCTTAATAACCAATATTTACATGATATGATTTCTAACTCAATTTATTTTGAATACTTTTTTTTAATTCTAAAAGCTTTTCTGTTTTCGATAGTTGTAATTTTATTTGATAACTATTACATTTGTCCTATTATTCACATTAAGTCATGGATAAAAAAAAATCGAAAGATAAGAAATATCAACAGCCTGATTCTTCATCTGTTGTGAATGAATCACAGGCAGAATACATAGTACAATCTGAAGCTGATATATTTGATAAATACGGCGAAAGGCAGTATTACACTCATGAAGAATTTTTCTCAATACTGAAGACAGAAATAAACAACAGATTCGGTTATGAAGTCATTAAAGAGAATGATTAGTAATGGAAAAATATATCGTTCTTATTTCGGTAAATGCTCGGCAAGATATTGTTTTAATTGTTAATTTTATTGAGAATTATTTGAAAGCACCTTTATCTGCAGCCCATTTTTACTCAGGATTAGAAAAGAGAGTAAAAGAATTATCACAATCTGCCAATATTTATAAAATATCTCACCATCAAGCTATCCTGAAATACGGGCCAAATGCCCGGCGAATTAACTACAAAGGTTTTGCAATAATCTACACGATTGAAGAATCAAAAGTTATTATACACAGAATTATTCATGGCAGTTTGATTGTGTAAATATACAGAATAGAAGTTTTAAGAAACTTATTCAATTATCTACTAAAACAACTTCTTTATTAAATCAAACCGTTTCATTCGTTTCAATTTATTTAGAATCGATTGACGGTATTCGGGTTGATACCAAAAGAAAAATTCTCTCTGGGCTAATTTTTGTTCTTTGGTTGTAGCTGTAAAAACCTTTTCGAGTGTATAAGGATGATATCCGGTATAATAAATTTCGGTTGCCAACGTCATTGGTGTTGGAGTAAAATCCTGAATTTGTTCCAGTTTAAAGTTCATGGATTTTGTTGCCGCAGCCAATTCTGCCATATCCTCTTCGCGGCACGACGGATGACTCGAAATAAAATACGGAATCAATTGTTGCCTAAGATTCTTCTCCTTGTTTATTTTTTCGAATATCCGGTTAAACTGTTCGAATTGCTTGAATGAAGGTTTTCGCATGCATTGCAGAACCGTTTCGGAAGAATGTTCAGGCGCAACTTTCAAACGTCCTGAAACATGATTGGCAATCAATTCTTCGGTATATTCTTTTGCCGATTTATTTACTTTTTCGTCCTTATCGCGATGCAATAATAAATCATATCGAACTCCACTTCCAACAAAGGATTTTTTGATTCCGTTGATTTTGTCAACAGATTTATATAAATCCAATAACGGTTGATGGTCGGTATTCAAATTCGGACAAATAACAGGATGAATACATGATGGTTTTTTACAGGAACGGCAGATTTTTTCATCTTTACCTTTCATCCGATACATATTCGCCGAAGGTCCGCCCAAATCACTCAAATATCCTTTAAAATCAGGACGAACAACCAAATTCTGAACTTCTTTCAATACCGATTCTTTGCTGCGTGAAACAATAAATTTTCCCTGATGCGCCGAAATCGTACAAAATGCACATCCACCAAAACATCCGCGATGAATGTTTACTGAGAATTTAATCATCTCATAAGCAGGAATATGTTTGTCTTTATACTTCGGATGAGGCAAACGGGTAAAAGGCAAATCATGAACAGCATCTAACGCTTCCTGTGACATTAATGGATAAGGCAGATTAACCACAACATATTCATTTTCTACTTGTTGAAAAATCCGTTGAGATTCATATTTATTGGATTGTTCTTCAATATGGCGGAAGTTCTTGGCTTGTTTTAATTTATCCTTTAAACATTCTTCATACGAAAAAAGAACAATATCATCCTTCTGAACTGATATTTTTTCTTTTCCCGTCAGATAGGCCGTTTGAGGTAAATCAGTTATTTCATCTATCGTTTTTCCTGCTTGAATTTGATTAGCCAATTCAACAACAGGCTTCTCCCCCATTCCATAAATCAGTAAATCGGCTTTACTTTCCAATAAAATCGATGGTTTTAATTTATCCTGCCAATAATCGTAATGAGTCAAACGGCGTAACGAAGCCTCAATTCCGCCAATTATAACAGGAACATCAGGATATAGTTTTTTTAAAATCTGAGAATAAACAATGGTTGGATAGTCGGGACGCATTCCCGAACGAGCATCAGGCGTATAAGCATCATCCGAGCGAAGGCGTTTATTGGCCGTATAATGATTGACCATGCTATCCATTGCACCGGCCGAAATAGCAAAAAACAATCGTGGAATTCCCAATTTTTTAAAATCACGCAAATCGTCCCGCCAATTGGGCTGCGGAACAATAGCCACTCGTAATCCGTTATTTTCCAAAACTCTACCAATTACAGCCGCGCCAAACGACGGATGGTCGACATATGCATCTCCCGAAAAAAGAATTACATCTACATAATCCCATCCTCGTAATTCTAATTCTTTTTTGGTAGTTGGTAAAAAATCGGTAAGCTTGAAATCATTCATAGTGCAAAGATACTGCAATGAATTAAAAATTAAGAGTTAAGGGTTAAGAAATTTCAAGGGAAAAGGTAAAAAGTAAAAGGCATGAAACTTTTTCCTTTTTTACCTTTTTCCTTACAAACATTATTCCTTCACAAATTTTGTAAAAGAATCATTGCATTTCAAAATATAAATTCCTTTAGATAAATGTTCAATATTGACTTCTAAAGATGAAACTCCGGATGAAACCGGTTGTTGCAATACTTTTTTTCCCGATAAATCAACTATTTCTACATTCGATTGCTCATTCGTTGGTTCGGGAAAATTGATTGCTAAGATTGATTTTACAGGATTATTTATGTGGATTTCATTGTTTAGATAAACATCATTCACAGAATTAGCTGCAATCCATTTTTTTGAAATCAATTCTTTATAAATTGTCTCTGCAACCAATTCATATCCTTTTGAATTCAAATGAATATAATCAGATAATAATGAAGATGGTATAGAACCATAAGAACCACCGGAAAGAACCTTAAAAACATCAACATAATTATTCGGATAAGCAGTTTTCAACGCGGCATTGATATCCATAACCGTATTATATCCAGTTGTTCCGGGAGTTTCACTTGTTCCTACAGTGAGGGAGAGTACTAAAAATCTCCTTTTAGTCGGACTTAGATTATCAACACAAGCCTTAATATCTTTCAGTATTACATCTTTTTCATAAATATTATTCCTTCCCATCCAAAAAACAATGATGTCATTATCAGTATAATCCTTATCTACAATGAATTGAGAATTAGCAGGACAAGACACCGCAGCTCCTTCCTTATCGCGTTGAAAATACCACCAATTGGTGTTCTCCCTCCAAAAAAGAATTCGCCCATGAACTCCGCACAATGTACCACTAACCGCAGTATATTTATCGCTTAATGATACATCCAATGTTATGTTAATATTGATATTTTGTATTTGTGTAAAAATAGCCGGAGTTGTTGTCAATACATTATCCCATACTGAAACATAGACTGGTCTCACGCCAAAACGAGCTGCAATTTGAGTTGAAGTTTGACTACTTAAACCTGCATTTATAACTTCCAAACCAGTCAATTGAGCCAATTTATCCGGATAAGTAACGCCATTTCCTCCAGCCCCTTTAGTCAGGGAATTGCCAAAACAATAAATTTTCTGCTGTGGATATAAATTCTGAAAATTTAACGTAAATGAAATAAGTAAAATAATTAGTATGTAGTTTTTTTTCATAATTTGAATTATTTATTTCGAATATTGCGCAAGAAACTCTTTCTCAAAATCGGCAAATCCGCCTTCATAACAACTATTGAAAGCTTCGACACCGGATTTCTCGGATTTAATTTGACGAATAAACTCTATGGCTACATTTTGATCTTTTTGCATTAAAAAAAGAATGATACAATATCCTAACGAATAACCATAATTATCATGAGTAAAAGACATTTTATAAAATTTATTGGCATCCCAAGTTAAGAAATCGACCAAATTAATATCCCGTGTTTGAATCATTGTTTTAACACGATTTACAGCATAATCATACACATTCGGTTTTACTATTTTTCCATTATAATTCAAATGTGTGAAATATTCCGCCAACCCTTCATTTATCCATACAGGTGGACGTTCAATATGTGTATTTATAAAATAATGACTCAATTCGTAATAACTTGTAAGCAAAAATCTTTTTTCATTTTTGGCCTTACAAACAACAGCTTCTTTATTCTTTCTCGAATAAAACCCCATCGAATTATGTAATGTTGTTCTTGTCTGTTCTTTCTGATACAGTAAATAGGCTGCATAATCATTGTAAATATTAAGCCTGACATCAGATAGTTTAACTGTATCTTCCGGAAAAACAAGGTTATAAAATGTTGTTTGAAAATCAATTGCTTTTTCAAGTGATACTTTTTCTTTTTGCGTTAAAACATTATCAGTATCGCTGATGCTATATTTAGGTTGAGCCAAAAGAAAACAACAAAATGATGCAAATAATAATGATATACAGAATCTTGTCATTTTCCTTTATTTTTCTTTTCTTCGTATTTCTTTTTTTCCTTATCACTCATTTCCTGAGTAATCATATCATCCGTTATACCGGCAATATAAGTAGTTTTTTCATCTAGCTTCACATTGCCATAATCAACCGTATAAAAGGTGGGTATCAATGAACTATGCTTGTGTCCTGTTTCTCTGTCTTGAACCTTATTTTTATCCAAATAGTACACAGAAAATTTCACATTTTTTTGATCTTTATTGTTACTATTCTTTTTTGTTTTTACAATCGCAATCGGTTGCCCAATTTCAACATAATCACCCGGATTTACCAAAGGTTCGTCTATAAGGGAATATTCGGCAAAACTATCATCCTTGTGATATACAATAACCTTATTATCCCTCGTATTAGCAGTTTTTACCGTTTGATCCGACAAGCTACTATCACAAATCCGCCCTTCTCTTGATGCAAAAATAGTATCACTTGCATTCTTCAAATTAAAAATCAACGTATAATCCCGATCATTTGATGTTGTAATTCGTAAACTGTCGCCCGTTTTTGTTGGAAGTGAATATACATAATCCAAATTCAGCTTCGCCCTATCATTCCCCTTATATACACTATAGCGCCAACTATAATATGGAGAAGAACTATCGCTCAATCTCTTGAGTGTTAATATTCGTTGATTTCCTGGCTTCATAACTCTTTTATACGGAAACGGCGTATTTGCAGAATAACCTCTAATTTCAGAGACATTTAATATAACATAATAGTCACAATAATCTTTATTATTCGACATGAAATTAATATCACCATTTGCACTATGCTGAACTGATATTTCAACAGCCTGATCCTTGCTTGATTGCGATTGAACCTGTAAAAGGAATAAGAAAAGGAACGATGATAAAAACAAATATCTCATGACTCATTCATTTTTTATTAAACTTTATTTTCAACAAAATGCAAATATAGAAATATAATTAAACACTGCAAATTTTAGCACATAAGGAAAATGCTCGAACATTTAAGCTTCCTTAAACATTCGAGCATTCTTTAATTCAGGCTAACCACTTAATTCGTTATTTCGACCTCACATCCTTTCACCCAATATTTATAGGCATCGGAATAATATAAATAAGTTGAAGATGCCGCTCCTATATACTTTCCTGGAATATCAGCCTTTAAATCCAAATTGATGCGTTTCACTTCTTTCGGGCCAAGTTCACGGTAATAAAGAACGAGGTTATTGTCGATGATTTCGTAATAATCGAATATCTGCTTTTCCTTCATTTCCTTCAACTGCCACGGTTGTGGACTTAACCCACCCGGAATACCTATAATAGCCATACTCATCGGTTGACCTTCATTTTTGGTATTAGTTAATGTTGCCGAAAGTCGTACCGTTTCATTCATTTTTACGGATTTGCTTTGTAATGCTGTGGACAATGTCAATGGGCATAAATTGCTGCTTTCAGGTGTTAATGAATACCAACTGATATTTACCGAATACGCATTCTTCAAATTTGTCAATATTGAAATGGTATTTGTGCCATTTTTGTATCCATATTGCGAAGTAGGCGGATTGATTATTGTACGTTTGAAATCCTGATTAGGTAAAATAATTTCATTCATAACAGATTGCCCATTTAATGAAATGCCAAATCTTTTATCTCCTATGTTTTGGGCATTTGCGCCAATATATTGAACATATTTAGTTAATGCCTGCAAACAAAGCGATGTTGCCTGAGTTCCGCCGAAGCCACCGAAACTACGGCTGCTTGTCATTACTTTAACACACTTTTCCAAAACAGAATGATCGACTGTTTCTTCATTTTTCATTAAAGCCAGGCACCATATTGCCAATGTTTCGTTTAATAAAGGCGTACCGGAACTTCTCACAATCGAATTTTCTATTTTTAAACCCGGCAAATCGGATGTTTTTGCATAATTTTTAAACCAAGAAGTTAATTCATCATAATCATTCCGTTTGCCTAACGAATATGCTGCATTTGCCATCAATGCCAAGCGGTATGCATCCCTGCTTGTCCATGCTTCTTTCAGGCATGATTCATATTCAAGGGAAATATCTTTGTAACCGATTTCGGCAAGCGCATAAACAATATATGCGTTATTGACATATTTTGGAGCAGCCGAAAATCCATATCTTCCACTATTCTGATTAAATCCGCCTTTTTTATCTTTCCTACTTATGATAAAATCCAATGTACGCTGCATCATTTCTTCATTTACTCCCGAATATACCTTTTTCATTTCATAAAATTCAATTAATCCGTATGCCGAAAGCACTTCGTGAGCAGGCGTTCCTCCATACCATTCAAATCCACCACCTTTAACTTCGTATGCAGCCAATTTGCCATAACCGTCTTTGATATATTCCAACGCCTTTTTTTCGGTATTGGAATCGATTTTCTTATTGGCATACATAAACTGTAATGCAAAAATATTGGGGAATGTACTTGACGATACCTGTTCGAAACATCCATACGGTTGCCTGAAAATACTTTCCGCGCCACCTTGTAAATCATTCAGAATATTAGTATAACAAACAGCTTCCATCGTAATAAGCCCCTCTACTCCATTCAATATAAACGTACTCGTTTTTTCCGGCTCATTTCCCGAAATACTTACTGTCTTAGGGTATCCTATCGAATAAACCGAAATTGTTTGATTTATTCGATCTTTATAATCTTCACTTTCCAGCAAGATAGAAATATCATAAATCCCTACGCTATTACTTGCAACAAAAGGAATATAAACCGTTTTTGTTTCTCCTTTGGGAACAATTGCCGATACATCGTAAACAGCCTGTTCTTTTGAGGTTGTCTCTACTTTTCCCCGAAGTGATACTAATGTTTTTTGTAAAACCGTTAATGATAATTTTACGGGCCTGTCATTTTCCGTTGTATTTCGCAATAATACAGGAATAGAAACACTATCATTCACACTCATAAATAGGGGAATTTTTGCATCAGCAGAAATCGGCAATTGAGTAGAATAATCTTTTTCTTGCCGTCCGACCAGTCCGTTTGAAGTAATACCTTCAGCTGTAACACAAAATGCAGAAGTTGCGTCGTTGTTCCGGAATGTTATTGTTGCTTTTCCGTCTTTGTCGGTTGTAATATTTCCATTCCAATAAACAGTTGTATTAAAATTTGTACGTTCATTAGAATCATTCGTATTCGACTTAAATTCAGTTGCCCGGTAAAATTCTCGCCTTGGAATATATACCCCTTGATATTTCGAATACTTGTTTCCAGATCTGAAACTTGCTGATTTTTTACTACTTACATCAATAGAACCATTATTCGAAGCTATAGTTCCGTAATTATTTACAGAAGAAGGCCCTTGCAATGTTATATAATTGATATTATTTACATTTATCAATTCCCAATTGGAAAAATTAGCATTAGAAAGGTCATTCAATGACATGCCATCCAGTATCATTACCGGATAAGTAGTACCCGTTGCCTGAGAATTTATTCCTTTATATGTAAAATTATTATACGACCTTTTGCCCGGATCGGCATTTTGTTCCTGCATAGAAACTCCGGCAATAGATCCTGAAAGTATTGATTCAAAATCAGGAGGAATTACCCTATAATACTCCCTGGTTACAGAAACCGACATGGCAGCAGATACCATATCTTTTCTTTTTTCAGTTCCATAACCTATAACAACAGATTCTTCAAGTACAGATTCATCGCTTGATAGTTTAATATCCGAAGAACGTTTATTTTGCACATAACTATAATCCTGTTGCTTTATATTAACAACACTTTCTTCAACTACAGATTCAATCACAACTGCTTTCTCAAACTCTGCATTAGATAGATAATAAAATCCATCTTCATTTGTTTGAATAGGCTTTGCATTAAAAAGATTTACTTGATTGGGTTGTTGAGTTGCAAGCAATATATTTCCCGAAATATCCACATTATGAAAAACAAATTGTCCTTTTGTTGTTGTTTTCAATTTAGCAATACGGCGTTTAGAGCCTTGTTCAATTAAATACACTTCGGCTTGCACAGGCTTTCCTTTGCGCGTTACATATCCGTAAACATCACTTAGTTTTTCCGCGCCTTCGGTTAAATTCAATGAAGGATTTAATACATCATCCCATGAAAAACGTCTCCAACCATGCGTTAACATCAAATAATCGATAGCTTCGGGAGCTTTCTTTTCTTTTTCATCGAAATAAAATGACGGTTCATGTATTTTTCCTTTTAATTCGGATGATAGTAACATATACGTCAAGATATTATCTTGTTTTTCATCAGCAAAACTCAATAATTGCTTATCTACAACTGATAATGAAAGGTTTGCAGGAACAGGATTTCCATCTTTATCACTTGTTGTTATATCCAATTTTACATATTCTTTGGGTTCATACGTATTTTTATTCAAATCTAATTTGATATTCAACACCTTGTCTTTATTGACAAAAGTTAATCGTTCGCAAACTGGATTATTTTCTTTATCAAATAACGTAAAAACAGCAATTCCTGTAGGAAAATCTTTCAACGATGATTCAATCGTATTCATCCCTTTTCTCAACGAAACGGTGCGATTATCAACTAATTTCCCATGAACTTGCGCCGTAAAAGTTATCTGATTTTCTTCAGGAGCATGAATCGTCCATGTAATTTTATCTTTTTCCTGTTTTTTGATATTCAACACATACGCTGCTTCCATTGCTTTTGGAAGCGGAACCAATATATTAATTCCTGTGGGGCGAGTAATTTTTGCACTGTATGTTTTTCCTTTTACCGGAGTAAATTCAAATGAACCCATTCCCTGATGGAAACTTTCGAAATGAGCAACAATCGTATTGTTTTCATCAATAATCTCTCCCGAAACATCAGCTCCTTTACCAAATTCATTTAATGCTTCGAAAGCAACACGGCTTGTTACATTTTCGCATAAATCACCACCTTCGGGAAAAAATTGCATGTTGATATTATTCAATACAATCGGTATCGAACGGGAAATGGATTCTTCCAATCCTCTATCGGTAATAACAGCCTGCAACAATCCATCGGTTGTAGATAACGATGTCGGCAAACGGAAAGTCAGTTTTGCAATCCCTTCATTATCTGTTTTTGCATTGAATTTCGTTATTTCATTTCCATCTATTTTAATAGTCGTATTGATTGTTCCGTTAACAACCTTTTGATTATCCAAATCCGTAACATTAAGGATTGCAACAACTTCGTCATTCGGTCCATAAGCTTTCTTTTCAAAATCAAGTTTAATTAATAAACGTGGAGTTATTACTTTTTGAACTGTCAGTTCTTTTTTAAAAATACATTCTTCCCCGAAGTTTTTCATCCATTTGGTATAAGCGGCTAATGTATAAATTCCTCCGGCTGCATTGTAATCCAATTTGAAATCGCCATTAGCCACTCCATTTAAAACAAACAATTCTCCTTTTTGAATGATATTTCCTTTCGGATCGAATAATTCAACATATACGACATCACTAATTCTGGATGGTTCGTGCGTAGTACTATTCAATAAAAACGCGTTAAACCAAATATATTCGTTTTGTTTATAAAATGATTTATCTGTTTGTAAATAAACAGTTTCTTCGGGATATTTTGTTAGGAAAATATCTAATTTATTTTTTAAGAATGCGGTAAAATCAGCCTTTTGAGTTTGTAAAGTAAAGGCGGTAATTACCATAAAGATTATTCCAACCGATAAATATTTTTGTAGTTTCATATAATAATATTTTGTATATTTCCAATTCTAAATAACCAATATTCCCTTATAACATATTATATTCAAACAAAATTGGATTGCATCCATTTGTTAAGGCTGAAAGCCTTCAAGCATTAGCATAGGGCAACGCCCTATGCAATAGAATGATCCGAATTTACTAAGCCCTGAAAGGGCGTAAGCTTACTCAATCCCATAAATATCGTTCATCATATTCTACTTTATACTTCTTCAGAAACGCTATCAACTCCTCCTTAAAAGGTCGCTTTTTATGATGTTCTTCTTGATTCCTTATATATTCAATTACAGTATGAATTTCTGATGGATTTACAGAGAATATACCATAACCGTCTTGCCAATAAAATTTAGCATATCGTGTATTTTGCATTTTTATCCATTTAGAGGATTGCTTTTTTACTTCTTCAATCAATTTTATTTGAGTAACTTTTTTTGATAATAGGCAAAGTATATGTATATGGTCTCTGTACCCTCCAACTTGTATCGGATTACATTCTAACCCTTTACAAATACCACCAAGATATTCCCATAATCTTTCCTTAATATTTTCATCTATATATGGATAGCGCTCTTTGGTACTAAATGTCAAATGAACATATACTTTTGATAATGATTGTGGCATTTCTATATATTTTGGATTACTGCTTACGCCCTTTCAGGGCTTAGTTTTGTTGCGTTATTCTTTCATAGGGCGTTGCCCTATGCTAATGCTTAAAGGCCGTTGGCCTTAGATTGATAATAGATTTAGTTTTATTAATATTCTTATTTTGAAATATTATTTATTTTCTTGATTTGCCCTTCTAATATCCCCCTTTGGGGGTTAGGGGGCTTTTGGCCTTTACAACTCCAATGCTATCGAAAATGTATAACTTCTTGTACTCGGCAAATTAAATAAATCCAATCCTGCACCCATCGTATATCCAAAAAGAGATGAAGTTGGCTCAACACCCGAATAAGGAGTAACAAGCAATAGATTTTGTGCTGAAAAAGAAAAAGTCAATGCTTTCATTCTCTTTATATTTCTCAATGTATAAGATAATGTAACATCCGAAAGCCGGAAATACGATGCATCTTCGATATATTCTTCTCCGACACCGGCAAAGCCATACCGTACCCATCGATTTTGGTACAATGGCAATTTGGGATTGTAAAAATCTATCATTTGCGTATTTTCGTTTCCGGATAAATCAACCCCGTAAAAGACATTCCTTTTCATATTTCGTTGATTGCCTGTTTTTTCCGACATGCCGTAATAATCGAGCGCGGCGTTCGTTCCGTTCCATTTATCTCCTCCATGTTTATATTCAAACAAAAAAGAGATTTGAAACTTTTTCCAATGCAAAACAGGTTTTAATGTCGTAACAAAATCAGGCGTAGGATCTCCAATCATTTTCATAGATTGATCTACTAATGGAAAACCCTCATTACCAATTATCATTTCGCCATTATCATTTCGCTGATACGTACTTCCATAAATCGCGCCAATTGGCTTTCCTTCTGCCAACACGCTTGCTATATCAGAAAATCCGGCTAACGGAAAATATTCATCCGGAAAATACATTGATTTAACTCTGCTCCGGCTTTTGCTGAATAATAAGCTAACATGAAGAGTTGTATTCCGATTAAAATAATTCTGATACGTAGCGCCAATTGTTCCACCTGTATTTTGTGTTCGGGCAACATTTTGCAATGATGGTGTTGTTCCGGATAAAACAGGAGCAATGAAATCACGGGTTGTATTATTAAAATAAACCAAATTAAAGTAGAGTTTATTATTTAGCACTGATATATCCGAACCCAACTCTATATTCAAATAAGTTTCCGGAGTAAGATTTTGAGGTTGGAAAATATCGGTATATTCATAATAATTTTTAAATGAATTAGCATTTTTTTTAGTAGAAAGCACGCTCGAATTGCGGTATACCAATGATGATTCATGCATGGAACGGGAAATATTTCCATATATGCTCACAGACGTATCATGCTCCCATAATTGATAAGGCTCGATCCTGTATTTCAAACCCAAATACGGGAATAAATTCGTATATGAACTTGCCGGTGCAGTCGTTGAAAAGTAATGTAAATTATTGAATGTAAGATAAAAATGCTCATTATTATAATTAACTCCGTATTTTATTTCATGTGTATTTCTTTGTAGAAAATTATCGTCGGAATTACTTAAAAAATCCCTCCAAACTTCTTCATCTTGATGCCTGAAATTATAATAAAGATTAAAAGCTAAATCTTTATTATGATCATTGAATAAGCGATATGATGAATTTAATTTGACGTTAATATCCGAAATTTTATCGTTCCGTTCCGAAGGAAGATATTCTAAAAAATAGGGGACTCCGTTGATTATATAATTCCATTGTCGATCATAGCTTGCCAACATATCTCCACTGAAACCCCTGTCTGAAGTATTTTTGTATTTCAATCCGATGCTCGACAACAAGTGCTTCATATTTTCATTATCGGGCAATTCGTTGATTAACGCGTATGGATTATTAATTATTATTGGAGAATAAGAACGTCTTGTTCCATTATCCAGCAACCACGAACTTTTATCTTTCGTTGCATTCTTGCGGGAAAGCCCGTTTGCATTGTCAAATGTTACAGGTGTAGTTAAAACAGACGACATTATTGTTGCCATATTACTACCTCGAGTCAATAAATCGCCATTTGAATAGTTATATACAACATTCGCATTTCCCCTAAATCCCTTTCCAAATCGTATTTCATCCATTCCCAACCCAACTGTGTAAGATTCATATTTGGAATTCGGAATCGGGCTTGTGCGGCTATGTTGCTTCAAATTGATAGAGACAACATTATCCTTATTGTATCCGGGCGCTTTCAAGGAAATTTCATTTTGCAGATGCAATCCTGTTCCAAAAAAATCAGAAGAATCATATGCATTAGCCGGAGTTCCATTTCCCGTTCCAATAGAAACTAAACGACCATTATTATCGTATGGATAACTACTTCCGTCATATTCCAATGTATTGATTGCCGGTCCCCAAGAAAACACTTCAAGATAACGGTCAGGTCCATACCATTGTAATTGAGTTCCATCTGTTTCCCCTTGTGAATATTTGTTTTGCAATTTGGGTAATTGGGTAATATTTTCCCATCCGAATGATGTTGTAACCTGCAGTTGGTATCCGGTCGGCCGCGATGCTTTTACTCTTTTGAATGTATAAATATTATCTTTCAAATTGAATTTAGCAATATCATCTATTCCAGGAAAATAAGAATATGTTGGCGTATTTTCATTTAAAAAAGCTACACCTGGAGCATCTTTCCCACTCAATAATCCGGAAGAAAAAACGGGTTCTTTAACAGGATAATTTTCTTGTTCCACCAATTCTTTTACCGGAATATACTTTGTTGTCATACCAAGATAAGCTATCTGCAAGGTGGCATTTATATCCACATTGTGCAAAATATAATAGCCATCGATGTTTGAAGTTGTGCCGGTTGAAGTTCCCTTAACACTTACGCTTGCTCCGATTAACGGCTCGCCTTCATCATCATATAAATAGCCCGACACTGATATATTTTGCCCGAAAAGGATAATGGAATAAAGAAAGAAGAATACAGTAATTAATGTGATTTTCATTATTATAACTTTTTTGATTCAAAACAAATTCCGGAATTTGAAACCTCAAATATAATGGAATTATAAAAAAGATAATATATATTTATTTTCATCCATAAAAACAAAATTTAATACTTAGATGAATGAACCTGTACTTTTCCACAAATTAATATGTTAAAAAAATAAAATGCATGAATAAGATTATCCATGCATTTTAAATAATATTGTTTTTATTAAACTGTTAATTAGTTATATTCGTGTAGATTATTTTAGGTTTAGATAACTTCTCAATTCCAAAGAATAAGATAAACTAATTGTTTACACATTCTTATGACAATCGTTTCTGACTTTGTTATTATTGCTTTATTATTTTACTGTTTCCAATAACTTTACCTTCTGAGAAAACACTAACATTATAAATCCCTTTTGGTAAATGTTTTATATTTACTTCTGTTTTATCATTCACATTTTGAGTCAGCACTTCTTTACCAAACATGTCATAAATTTTAACTTGGATAAAACCAGCATAATCAACAAAAAAGCTATCACTTGTCGGATTAGGGTAGACGTTTAAATGTAATAAAGACATATCTTTTAGACCTGCTCCCTTGGCATCCTCTACAATATTGAAATCTTTCCAATTATCGTTTGCTAAATAGGCATTTTTTGTACCGGGCAAAACATGCAGGGTTACGGCAGATTTATTGATTTCTGCAAAAATATTCTCAAAACTATATTCTCCATTGTTAATGGTTACTTCTGATGGTGTATCCCATAAGACGGTAAGCTCCGTTAAATCCGGGCAATCGCTGAAAGCATAAATATCTATATAATTAACACTTTTGGAAAGTGTGATTGATTTTATTTTATTCCAGGCGAAAGCTCCATGTCCGATAGAGGTAACATTTCCCGATACAAAAACCGAAGGCAACTGTTGGCAGTCTCTGAAAGCATATCCGGCAACTTCGGTAACAGTAGTTGGAATCAAAAACGAGTCATTTGCCTTGTTGGGCGGATAACGAACAATCGTGGTTTTGTTTTTATTGTAAAGTACTCCATCCAAAACCGAGTATGCTGTATTTTCTTCTGCGACCTGAAAATTAATTAATCCTGTACATAGATTAAATGCTTTCGTACTGATATCGGTTACGTTACGGGGAATGCTTATCGAACTTAGATTGGAACAGTTACCAAAAGCCCAGTCGCCAATGGTTTTTAAGCTTTCAGGAAGAATAATTGAGCTTAATTTACTTTCCATAAAAGCCTCATCCGCAATAGCAATTACAGTGTTGGGTACAGAAAAAGAATTATCTGATTTGCCGACAGGATATTTCATTAGTTCTGTGTAGTCTTTATTGTACAGCACTCCATTTAAAGATGAATAAGCAGTGTTGCCTTCAGCTACATTTAGACTGCTTAATGATGGACAATTATCAAAAATCCAGGGTTCTATACTTGTCAACCCCGTTCCAAATGTAATTGATGTCAAATTTGAACATCCGCTGAAAGCATTATTTCCAATCGTTGTTACTGTATTGGGAAACGTTATGGATGTGATTTTTGTATTGTTTGTAAAAGCACTGTTTGCAACGGCAGTTACCCTAAGTGTAAATGTAAAACCTGCCGCTTGAATGTCTCCAAGAAGTTCAGGAATTACCAGGTTGCCTGTAACATTACTATTGGTGCTGACAACCGAAACATGGATGTATTTACCATCGTGAACGGTGCTCATTCCGCTACCAGCAAAATCATCGTAAGTTACTCCATTTACAATAATTTGTACGGCGTGAATTGACAGCACTTGCAACATGAAGATTACAAATAAAATAATCTTTACTGTGTTTCCTTTATTCATTCGCTTTTTTAGACTTGCCTTGTCTTTTGAATGGTCTACGATATCTGTTGCATTGTTTAAATTGCGGTTTTGTGGCATGTGTGGAAGTACAATTTTTTTCATGGGTGATGATTTTTAATGATGAATTCAACGTTTAGATATTTTCTATTCTGCTTCAGCTTATTAGGGCTGTTATATAAACTTAACACACAATTATTGTGACTTTCGGAGAGAAAAAAAGAATGCGTAAATATATGATTTAATTATATTTAATCCAATTTTTTTAACAAAAAGACACAGAGTCATTTCTGTGTTTTTTTCAAATTCAAGAATAATTAAATGGAAATTCCCGTTCTAACTTTCTATTAAACTTAATGAAATTCTTCGCGCTTCTTTATCTGTCTCTACATATTCCTCATAAGTAGGTTTGATAATATGAGTCATTTTCTCCAATGTTTTTTCAATAATCTCCGCCATTTGCAGGAATTTTATTTTTTCACAGAGAAATGCGTCTACAACGATTTCATTTGCTGCATTTAATACGCATGGCATATTTCCGCATAAATTCATGGCTTCGTAAGCAAAACGCAGTTGCGGAAATTTATTCGTATCTGGTTGTTCGAATGTTAAGTTTGGATATTGAGAAAAATCCAATCGTGGAAAATTCGATTTGATTCGCTTTGGATAAGAAAAAGCATACTGAATAGGAAGTTTCATATCAGGAAGCCCCATTTGAGCTTTAATTGATGCATCTTCAAACTGTACCATAGAGTGAATTATCGACTGCGGATGTACAAGCACTTCAATTTGTTCAGGCGTTAAACCAAAAAGCCATTTGGCTTCAATAACTTCAAAACCTTTATTCATCATGGTCGCCGAATCAATCGTTATTTTAGCACCCATATCCCAATTGGGATGTTTCAGTGCTTCTTTTTTGGTTACATTTACTAAATCTTCTAATTTTTTAGTCCGAAAAGGACCACCCGAAGCCGTAAGAATTATCTTTTCGATTTTATTCTCCCATTCTCCTGCTAAACATTGAAAAATAGCAGAATGTTCCGAATCAACAGGCAATATCGGCACCTTATTTTCCTGAGCCAATTGATTGATCAACGCTCCCGCCACAACCAATGTTTCCTTATTAGCCAAAGCAATTGCTTTACCAGCCTTAATCGCATGAATAGTCGGTTGCAATCCGGCATACCCAACCATTGCTGTAAGAACCATTTCAATCGGCTCTGCTTCTACAATTTGGGCAATAGCATCACTTCCTGCATACACTTTTATTGGTAAATCGGCCAATGCTTCCTTCAATGTTGCATATTTGCTTTCATCACCAATAACAACAGTTTCGGGTTCGAATTCCCGTGCTTGTTTTATCAGTAAATCGACATTACATCCCGCCGTAAGTGCATATATTTCGAATAAATCTTTATTGTCTCGAACAACATCCAGGGCTTGCGTCCCGATTGAGCCGGTTGAACCTAATATTGCCAGTTTTCTCATATAATTAAGAGTTGTAAGTTATGAGTTTTAAGTTTTAAGATTGGGATTATTTTTCCAAATTGAGTAAAAATTGTTTCATCTCCAATCCGTATGCATATCCGCCTAATTTGCCATTAGAACTGATAACACGATGACAAGGCACGATTATGATAATATTATTTTTACCATTCGCTGAACCGACTGCCCTATATGCCTTCGGACTTCCTGCTTTTTCAGCTAATTGTGCATAACTGATAGTTTTGGAATAAGGAATTTTTTGCAATTCATTCCACACTGTTTGTTGAAAACCTGTTCCTTCTTGCAAAACCGGAACAGTGAATTTCTTCAATTTCCTCGAAAAATATTCGTCCAATTCTTTTGCACATTGTTTTATTACGTCCGGCATTTGATTTATATCAGTATTTTTCCTTGATATTTCAGATGGTATCAATTTGCAAATATATATACCGTCGGAAACTACTTCAAGAATTCCAATAGGAGTAGAAATATAATATGTATACAACATAATGATATTTTTTTAATCAATGATCGAGGTTGAAGTAAAATTCAATATAACTGCAAATATATGACTTTCCCGGCTAAATCAATATCAAAAAGACAGAAAGTAATCGATGTAAATACACGAAAAATTTTACGTAATACGTAAAATGTATTACACTTTGGCATATCAGATAATTGGCATATTTATCTTAACTTTGTCATTCATTCAAAAAATAAAAAACTATGAAGTCTATCATCAAAATACTAATTGGAGTTATTTTGGGTGTACTACTTTGTTGGATTGTAATTTCTTTCTTAGGAAAAAAGAAAAATGTTGAGAGTACAATATCCACCCATCAGGAAGTTGTTGAGAAAGTGGAAGCCATAGGAAAACTGGAATTAGTGCGAATGAATATCCGCGATGTATTGGAGCACAAAATTGTACGGGAATGGCTGCCAAATGCAAAAGCAGTACTGATAATCAACGGAGAAGCTGTCGGATGCATCGATTTACAAAAAGTAAAAAAAGACGATATTTCTATTTCAAAGGATACATTAAAAATAAAACTTCCCGATCCCGAAATCTGTTATTGTAAAATAGACCACAGCAAATCAAAAGTTTACGAAACATCCAATGAATTTTTCTCAGGCGCTCAATTGGTCGATGGCGCTTATATAGAAGCTGAAAAACAATTGCGACAAACCGTTCTCAATGCCGGAATATTGGAACAAACCAAAACCAATGCTGTTATTCTGTTAAAACCATTTTTTGAAACGTTGGGATTCAAACATACGATAATTTATTTCGACCAAGCTGAATACGGAAAAAATTAGAATTCCTTTTTGTTACCTATATCGTATATAAAAAAAAGCATTGTAAAGCCTGAAAAGAACATAAAGAGTACAATTCACAATGTATAAAAAAACGGCAAACAAAGAGCATTCTTTATTTGCCGTTTTTTACAATAATTTTGTATTAGTTGATAATTACCTTACGAACAATTTGAGACTCATTCGCTTTATCAGAAATCTTAGCAATAATTATTGATTTGTAACTTAAAGGAAAAACCTCTATCGAGCTCTCAGCAATTTTGCTTACCAACAAACGTCCCATAACATCGTATATCCGAATATTGTTTCCTTTTTCAAGACCTTCGATGCGAAGAACTCCGTTTTCACCATACACTTTCACATTACTCAACACAGCATCATCAATTCCTGTTCCACTGGCATAACTCAAAACAATATTTCGTAGGTTTACATAATTCCAATTATCTTCCAAACTGGTGCGAGTTAATGTAACATCGTAAATACCTGCGGCAAGACTAATGATAGCCAAGTTATTTTGAACACCATAAGACGCTTTTGCACAATTCAAATCGGTTGTTGAATCACCAATTTTAAGATGTAATGTCGACATAGCAGTTGCTTCCAAATCAGAAGAAACAACATAATTTCCCGGTTTATTAATTTGTATTTTCCAAGTGATTGTTCCGGGAACCAATCCTTTTTTTGAATCGATCGGTCCATTATCCCAACAACCAAAGTTTTGAGGAGTATTGTTATCAACACAAATCTCACTATCATACTTTGAATCAGCCGGAAGTAATGTTAATTTATCATTTGCATCGGGCATAACAGTATTTTCACCCAAAACAGGTTCTCCCTCAAAAACCAATTTAATCGTTGTACTTACAGCACTTACAGGCGAAACAGGCAATCCTTTAATAATCATTTTATTGTTTCCGCTTTCTGTTGTAATTGATGTGCTATTTCCCAATATTGATGCAGAAACAGGCAAAGAATTAAGTTGGGGCACAACCAGTTCACTATTAGAAGGCCATTGTGCAACATGCAGATATAATGTTGTATTTCCTTCACTATCAATTTTACGAGTAATTTTCCCCCAATCCATTGCTTTATCAATCGGATTTGCAATGGATCCATAAATCGCTTCACTATTTACCGACATCCATGCACCAACATCTGTCAAACGGTCGATACTTTCCTGCGGGAATGTTCCATCGGGTTTCGGACCGATATTCAACAAAAAATTTCCACCTTTGCTTGCAATATCGATTAATTTAAGAATTAAATCGCTCGAAGATTTCCATTGATTATCAACATCAGGTGAAGCATATCCCCAATTGCGGTTCATCGTCATACAAGTCTCCCAATCACGTCCATCCGCTCTTCCTGTTACAGGAACATCAGGAATACTTTGTTCCGGGGTATTGAAATCGCCAGAAAAACCATTGTCGATTTTGAATTCCAACCGGTCGTTGCTAATAATATTTTTTGCTTTCGGATTATCTTTGATTGCTTTCAATGTTCGATATTGAAGTTCAGGATATTTAGGTTCTCCCATATCCCACCAAATTACATCAATATTATAATCATCTACAAGTGTTATTAAATGCGGAATAACTAAATTTTCCACATAATTAATTTTCTCATTTTCAGTCGCTTCTCCCCCATTTCCATTATTATTCTGAGGCATCCAGCCCATTCCTCCGGGATTATTCCAATCAAGCGCTTGCGAATAATAGAATCCTATTTTTAATCCAGCCGCTCTTGCTTCATCAACCAATCCTTTTACCAAATCCTTTTTCGCCGGAGAATGGTCTGTTACATTCCAACCAATATTCGTATTGAACAGAGATAATCCTTCGTGGTGTTTGGATGTTAAAATAATATATTTCATTCCGGCGGCTTTTGCCATACGTACCCATTCTTTCGGGTCGTAATTTTCAGCAGTGAAATCGCTTGCTATTTTTGCCTGATAAGTGTCGCGCGGAATAGCGGCTCCAAACATAATCCATTCGGCATAAGATCCATTCTGACCTCCATCTGCAATATAATCTACGGTATTACCATGCACATCTACACCTTGAAAATGCCCTGCATAAGCTGCATATCCTCCCCAATGTATAAACATACCGAAGCGGGCTTCGCGCCACCAAGCCATACGAGTATCACGATTTTCTTTCGATTCAGGAGTTTGCACATAAACGCCTGTACTTGGTTGAGACAATTCGCTTGCTGCATTTTTCGCAACAATATGAAATTTGTATACACCATATTCATCTAGATTCGTTATGTTCAATGATGTTCCGGTTATGTTTTGCAACAATACATCGTTTTTGTAAATATCATACGAAACGGCATCCTGAAGTGCAGACCAACTCAAATCTAAACTTGTCAATTGCACATTCTCGATTTTCAGGCCTTTCGGAACATACGAGGCAAAACCTGTTTCTCCTGAAGCGCTTGCGCTGAATATAATATCGTCAACATAACAGATAGTGCCGACTGAACGAGATGTCGAAAAATCGGGTTGGAATCCGAATGCTTCGATATTTCCTTTCAAAACACCGGCTGCATTCAAGTCAAATACCAAATTTTCCCAAGTATTGATTTTTGACGGTTCTGGATTACTTGTAAACTCTTTTTGGTCACCGTTTACCTTAATCATTACCCGTAATTTGGAATTGGCATTGGTGCGATAATACTTAATATGCAAATAACCGTAATCATTTGTACTGATTGTTTGAGTCGGCGTACAGTAAAAACCGGCCCATTCGGGATCCGCTTGCAACCGCGTAAACATCCAACATTTGGCACTCGTGTTAATTCCCGTATTATCGGGATTATTTGTCACTTCAAATTTTCCGGCAGTCGGCGGATTTACGTTTACCGTCGCTGTAAAGGATACTTGTCCGCTCTCAAAATCATCCATAATCAGATTTTGAGCATTGATATTGCATATTGCTGACAACATCAAACAGACAGATGATAAAAATAAAATTTTCATGATAATATTTGTTTTTTTTTAATCAAGATTATTTACAATCTAGCGTATTGAAAATTTTCATCTCGATTATCTTAATTCTTAACTTTTAATTCTTAATTTTCAACTTACTTACCCGTTACAATCATTTTCCCCGTTTTCGACCAATTGTTTCCTTTGACATTCACAAAGTAAATTCCATTTGAATCGAGGTTGATGGGAATGGTTAATTGTCCGTTGGCATGACCTTTATAAAGTGTATTAATCATTTGTCCGAAAGTATTGTAAACAGAAACGGCGACATCTTCGTTGTTGACGTTGATTGAAACGTTTGCCGTTCCGGATGACGGATTCGGATAGATAATTAAGGGCGAATCAGATGTATCGACGTCATCAATACCTGACCCCTCGCAAGAACTCGGAGTAGGAAGGGGAGTCGGGTCGTTCGAGAAGCGAATATTGTCAATATAAACTGTTGCTGCTGAATTAGCTATTTTATCAGGTTGAATAAATATAATTGGAAACACTTTATTTCCGGCAGCTCCCATATCAATCACAACATCCGTCCAATTATCAGTATCGGGATAAGCAGCTTTAGTTTCATAATCACCATTACCTTCGACCTTTAATCCCACAGCCCCACGCGTTTTTTTCTTCATCATGATGTGAGCATAACGATAGTTGCAACCGGCAGCATTACCTACATTCAACGCTTGCCCACTCAAAATGAGTCCGCTGTATTCCACATCATTAGCTTTTCGTTCGAATTTGATCACTTTGGCGGAAGTATTTAAACAGTCGCCTGTTCCCGTAGGATTATCTTCGAAATATATTTTGGTATCGGAATTCCCGATTGTACTCCAAGATTTATTTGTACCTTCAAAATCATCTACAATTAATTCTTTCGGAAGAGAAGAATTACCTTCGGCCAAAAATTTGGCATTGTACAGATTTGCCGGATCACCACCCGTTTTTTTGATTGTAACGGTGTATACTCCTGCACTTGTGAAAGTTACATCTCCGTAAGGATTATCTATATGTGTTTCAAAATTTTCGGTTTTCGGAAATTCCGTTTCTATTTCTTTCAGAAACGAATTTGGCCCGGTTATCGATATTGTAACTTTCATAGGACTCCAAGCGGCTGATGTTTCCGCGAAGAGTTTAAATGTGCCGGGATTATCGATTTTGAAATTCCAGGATGCAGAACCTCCAACATTCCACCAGTTGCCGATATTGGTTTCATTATTTTCGACAACAGGTCCGCCTTGAGTCGATACATCCATAACCGATAACATAACATTACCGCAAATATCAACGTTGACAGCATTGGATTCTACGGCTGCTTTTACCGCTTTCAGTTGTTCGAATCCGTAAGCATCCAATTGTCCGAACCGATTAACCCGAATATCCATACCGAAAACTCCACTTCTATTAGCGACCCGACGAGCGAATTGAGCCAAATCGTTGGTGTCGAAAATTCTTCCTTTCGGGTCAACAGGCGCTCCCCAACCTGCATTGATATTAGCATTTCCTAGCGGAACCCACCAAAACCATTGATGAATGCCGTCATTATTGACCCAACGTGAGGTCGGAAGTTTATTCAATTGCCCTTCCTCACCGTGAGGATAATCCATTACTTCCTTATCTCCCAATCCGGCGCCAGTTACAATTCTATCAGGATTTCCTTTGCGGGCAGCATGAATAATCGTATTGATATTATAGAAATTACTCATGTTGTTGTAATAATTTCCGTAGTACATTCCGTCGAACCAAAATCCGGCAACTTTATCTCCGTAATGTTCCCCCCATTCCCCGATGATTTTCTCAAATTTGCGAAGATTATCATCCGTAAAGACATCAGAAAAAGGATATACATCCATTTGCCTGGTCAATAATAAATCGCCGTAACGGTCGGGTGAAT
The DNA here is from genome assembly GCA_031553395.1 of Bacteroidales bacterium. Lineage (GTDB taxonomy): Bacteria > Bacteroidota > Bacteroidia > Bacteroidales > WRGA01 > WRGA01. The sequence continues at coordinate 140,788 of JAVBLR010000011.1, forward strand.
GTTCGGGTGTTCCGGAAATACTGCCAGTACCGTCCTGATAGTCCATACTTGCTTTAGCAGGAAGAATACCCATGAAATAGAGAACCAATTTAATATCGTATTTGGCTAATGCGTTGGCTAATTCCATCGGTAAATCCCTGACAGATGATTTTTCTCCAGGTTTACCACCAATAATTTTGTCATACCATGAATTAGGAGCAACATTTAATCCAGAGTGTTGGTCGATAGTAAAAAAAACAAATCCGGCTCCAGCCTCGTGTACTTGTTTAGCAAATTCTTCTACATCAAAAGTTGCCAAGAACTGGTCGAAAGTTTCTCCATCTTGCCATTTCTCATTATCGGGAATATTCATGCCGACCCAATTCAGATAATTCGGTAAAAAGTGGCAGGAAATTCCGTATTTGGCATCTTTAAACCAATCGGTACGCGGATTATTCTTTTCCTCAGCAACAGGCCCTACCGGAGCACTTTCCATAGTCGTTCCTGCTGCATATTTATCACTTTTGGGAGTAACTTTTACTTTGATGTATTTTCCGTTTTGCGCTTTCAACAACATCAATGTTTGTGTGTTTACACCTTGTATTTTAGTATAAGTCCCGTTTTGAGTATCAGACATATACCATTCATATAAACTTTCATATTCAGCATCAGCACAATTAAAAGTATACGATGCATTCAGTATTTCACGTGTTTTGATTTCTCTTTTGCACGTAACTTGCAAATCGGAAATAGAAGGATTTGTAACGCTTCCCTGAGGAACAACCAATGTTGTAACAAAAGGTAGTTTTTTGTATAAAAGTTCAATTTTTGCTTTTTGCTCAACGGCAGCGGCAGGCAATGCATCAAAGTCAAATGTTACGGTTTTTGTACCTACATCATAAGCAAAATTTCTCAAGAATAAGCCTTTGCTAATGTCATTGTTTACCTTGATGTATGATCTGAAATCTTTCTCTGTAGGGGCAACGGTTTGTGCTTGTTCGAAAACACCCGTTAGTTTTCCGTTTGTAACCGATAGATTTATTTTGGTCGGAGCAGCCAATCCTGCACATTCAATTATTTGGCTGTCGGTCAGAGGCCGATCGTACAGTTTAACTTCATCAATAACACCGGTGAAACATTCTACGGGATTATTGCTTGAATTCAGTATAGCTCCAATGGTGGTTACACCTGCGGGAGGAAGTCCGGGTTGGTCTTTTCTGGCCTGTTGAACCGTTCCGTCGATATAGATCTTGTACAGTCCGCCTTCACGTACCAGCCCGATATGAGTCCACTTATTCAATTGAGTATAAAATTTCACTCCCATATCAAATGCACCTTCGCTTCCGAGCCCTCTGTTAAAACTGAAAACGACCATACCTTCATTGTTGTAATAGATCTCCCAGGTTCCGTTTAAATCTTGTCCTCTGGTAGATTGTTGGGCAATGAGGGTAGCTCTTGCTGCAGGCATTGCGGTAGGTTTGAACCAAAATTCTACCGAAAAATTTGCACTTTTCAGCATATCGGCACTTCCGATATTCACATAAGCATTATTTCCCGCAGGAAATTCAATGGCATTTCCCGAAACACCTTGTGCGGTATTAACCGTTCCGACAATCGTTCCGTTGTATCCCGTGTTGTTTTCTTCTTTTGCCGTATTGTTGGACAAATCATCCAATTTGTACCATCTAGTCGGTGTTTCAACGGCATTTGCAAAGGAAAAGCCCAGGATAATTAAAATAAATAAAATAAATCGTGTTTTCATGTTTGGTTAGGTATTTATATGATAGAGCTGCTATAATCCTACAAGCAGCTCTATTATAATTGCTTGTTTTATTTTTTTACAATTTTTTTATCAATTGTTACAGTTCCATTGTCGTAGATTCTTTTTACAATATAAATACCAAATACCGGTTCTGAAATCTCAACACCTTGGAGTGTAAAATATTTTTCGGAAAGAAGTGTTGCACCATCATTTATAAAATCAATTGATGTATTTATTGATGGAGTAAGTATCATATTTTTCAAATTAACGGCACCTCCTCCTGTACGAGTAAGAGTGATTGTATAATTACCTGTGCTATTTATAGTAATTTTACCCAAGTCTTTTTGTACATATGTATCATATGAACCTGTAGCCGTATAATCAAAGTTATAAATTACAGGCGAAGATTCTTTTTCAACATTAACATTCAGCGTACCTGCATCAAAAGTTCCATAAAGAATACTCAACATGAAAGAAGATATGCTAACATCAGATATCTGAATATTGAACTTTACTTCATCACTACCATTACCCCAACATCCAATAACAGAAGAACTTCCTGTTCCAGAAACGCAAATACCTCCACTAACCTGGGCTTTATCAGCTGTAGCAGTTACTACACCATTCGCATCCTGAGCAACAAATGATGGTATCAAAGAAAATTTTGACGGGCTAACCCATTCTCCATCATGAGTAATCTCGATTGTATTTTCTCCGGAAACAAGATCTATCGTACCAAGTTCTTTTGTCTCTAATCCCCAAACACCTCCGGGATGAGAAAAACTTTGTTCTGTTCCATCATTTATTTTGACTTTAAAAGTACCGCTATTACCGGGAGATACATATTCCGACAACAATCTAAATGTTCCGGGCGAAGTTACATTTACTTTCCATGTTGCTTTGGCAGTAACATCATCTGTCCATTTTTCAATAACTAATCTCCTTTCATATCCACTACCTTCTTTTCCATAAATCAAGTTATCAAGACTTGCAAAACCTACACCCAAATAAACAGAACCATCTGATAATTGTGCAATTTCTTGGTCTTTAGGGAATAATTGAATTTTATAAAGATCTATAACATCCCATCCTCCTGGATTATTGGTAGTTCTTTCCAGTTTAAGCTGATGATTTCCTGCTGTTAAATCAATTTCGCCAAGAAGTTTTTCGCTATTCACATTTGTAAATGCATAAAAATTTTCAGTTCCATTATCTGTTATTTTAAAAGTTCCAGTATTTCCGGTTTCATAATCAAAGAAAACATTATAAGTTCCTGCAGTTGTAATATTTACATCCCAGAGTACATACCCAGCATCACTTGTCCAACAACCAACATGATCGCCCGAATCACAAGGACCTCCGGTTTTTTCTGTTGCATTCGATTGCAATAATGTAATACTTCCATCTGTGTTTTGAGTAACTTGAGCCATTGCCGATAAACAAAATACCGACAGAATCATACTAAGTAGTTTTCTAGTTTTCATACGATTTGTGTTTTAATGAGTTTTGTTGAATTTTTCAAAGTATTCCGGCAATATAAAAGAAACCTAAAGCATTTTGCTATTACCGGAAACTTTGAATATAAATTAAAATGAACTTAAGATTTTATTTAACGAACTTAGAAACAAGCGATTTACTTCCCACTTTTACCTGAACAAAATAAACTCCGGATTCAGCAATTGTTGCAGCAACTTGATTCGTACCGGAAACTCCGTTCAATGATTGCGTATTTACCATTTGTCCCGAAACATTGTAAACAGTTACAGCCACAGGCGCAGTGTTTTCGAGTTTAAATGCAATGAACGCGGTATTTCCTTGTGTTGTCACATGAATGCTGTTCACAATAGCCAATACATCATTAATACCTGTAGCATTCTTTTCACGGGTAAACATGATATCGTCTACATAAAGAGTATGATTCGGACGAGGATCCAGGGGATCGCCTTCTTGCAGATAATCAGGCATTATAACAATAGTTCCGTATAAACCGGCAGCAGAAGTTAAATCGAATACAACATCCTGCCATTCGCCCACTTTAATAACATAATCATCAGCAGGTCCAACTTCGATATCAGGTTCACCGGATTTAGACGACTCTACTTTAAAATTTGCAGATGCACCGCTTACATCCTGAAGCAATTTATAATGTGCATACGAATATTTATCCATATCGCATCTTGGTGCAAAAGCTTCATTCAAAACAGCCCACATTCCGGCATATCGAACATTAGCAGCTCCGGCAATGCGTTTCATAGACAATACTTTATTACTAACATTTACACCAGATTTATTAGGATTATCCACTACAGAAAGCTCCATACCACCCATTTCTCCATTGTTTGAAGAAAAATTAACCATTCCGTTTTCGAAATTGTCTATTACTGCAATATCATCAGTCGGCTCAGGAATTCCATTGGAAACATTCGGGTCGTTGTTGAATTTTATATCATCAATATACACAACAACATCTTGCCCTTCAGTCAAACCTCCGGTAATATTTGCCATAATAAATACTTCTTTGTAGTTTTCAATATCTACATTGGATGCAGGATCAACTTTAAAATCAAAAACTATTTCCACCCATTGACCGATTGGAATTTCCGTCATGATTTCTCTGGCTTTATCAGCAGGATCATTATTTTCCTTTTGAATCTTAATAGCACTTCCACCTGAAATTTCTTTGTAAAATTTCACATGAGCATAACGCATATTTCCATCTTCAGCCGGGTTTGGATTTCCAACATTCAAACCGTCGATATTTTTAAGTATTGCTCCGGCATACTGATTAGCAGCTGAAAACTTATACGATATTTTCAAGACTTTTGAACTTGAATTTATTCCTGCAACAAGTGGATTGTCAACGATATTGAGCTCTACACTTTCCCCTATTGGCGTCCAATACAACTCTCTGGTCGGTTCAAAATCATCAATTAAAAGCGATTGAGTTTTTGCCGTAAAGCCAAATAGCAACAAAAACGTAGATAACAGTAAAATTTTCGTTTTCATAAAAGTGTGTTTTTATTAGATTAATTAGATATTTATGAGGGTGTATATTGAGATATAGCACCCTCTTTTTATTTTTTATTTTACAAATTTTAATACGAATGATTTATTACCCATTTCCACTTTTACAATGTAAATGCCCTTTGCAGTAATTGTTGCAGTAGTTTGATTTACACCAACAGCTGTAGTTAATACTTGTTGATTCATCATTTGTCCGGCAACATTGAAAATAGAAACAGTTGCAACACTAGACTCTTGTGCATCAAATGATATTGAAACCAAATTTCCGTTTGTAGCAACATTTAACGTACTTGATGCTGTAACATCTGTTATTGATGTAGTAGGATTTGGATCATTAGATAGTTCAATATTATCAATATAAAAAATTTGGGATTCTTTTTTAGGATTATACCAATCTTCAGAATTTGTTCTTCCAGGCATCATAAAAAACGTCCCATAATCACCCGGTGTAAAGCCGGATATTGTTGTAACATCAACAACTAAATCTTTCCAAACATTAACATCATTGACATCTATCCAACCCGATTCAAACAATGCACCACCCGGACCATTCTCCAATTTAATAACACAAGTTTGAGCAGCTTCGTAATAAACCTTTGCATGAATATATTGATATTGCCCTGCTCCAGTACCTAAAGGTATCGTTTGCCCGTTCAAGATAGGTCCCGAAAAAGAACTATAGGGTGCTCCGACTTTGCTACAAGTAACTTTCAAAGCATGCCCACTTCCACTGGGATTAACATCAACTAGAACTGTTGCATCTGCAATACTAGCCCAACCCTTCTCAGCTCCTTCAAAATCATCAATTACAAACACTTGTGCTTTTGCCATAAATGATATAGCAAAACACGCTACCATAATCAAGTAAATTCTTTTCATGACTTAATAATTTAAAAATTAAACAATAAAAACATTTTATAAAAAGATCTTCGTACTTAAAATTTCATTATCAATAATAGCGTTTACTACATATACTCCTCCTTTAGAAGCATGTATTGTAAAACAATGCCGACCAGAAACTAAATAATCATTACAAATATTTTCCATTTTTTGTCCAAACAGATTATAACTTGATATATCAGCTTTTGCATCCTTTTCCATATCTACACAAACAATAGCTTCTCCATCTTTTTGAAAAACAGATAATGTATTTTTGCTATTCTTAGCCTCATTTATTCCCGAAGCTTCTTGTTTGGGATATTCATCATACACAAACCCTATTTTTTGCAAAGCAGTTTGTATTTCAGGTGCAGACATAAAGTATTTCCACAACAAACCGGTTCGGTAATTTTCAATCATGCAAATAATCGGTCCTTGGTCGATAGCCAAATAATCACTTCCTTCCCAATCCTTTGTTTCATTGAAAGCATCCACAAAACCACATTTATCATTCCAAATTTCCGGCCCCAACGTATAGTAGAAGTAGTGTAATGCTTCCATCGATTCTTCGGGCGTATAAGGCATAGAAGAGAGTGCGGCAGTTGGTGCAATATTTCCTCTATCATTTCCGGGCGAATGAGCAGAATAGCCTCCTCCGGAAACAGCATCTTCACCTTTATAACCATCACAAGCTGTTAATCCCCATGCTTTATTTTTGCCATATCCAACATAATTCAATGGATTATCTTCACAATATTCTCTATTGATACGTGTTTGATGTTCATTTTGAAAAAAATAATTCACATTATTATAAGTATCTTTCAGGTTTCGAGGGTCAAATCCCATAAACGAATAATGAGTAAAGAATAACGGGCCACCTTTGGCATTCGCGTTCGCTTCTCCTATTGGTAAAGTGATTCCATAATATGTTTTATTCAAATTTTGATATTTCGACCAACCTGTTTTCCACAAAGAAGCATTTACAGAATGTGTAGGTGATGCAATTGCCAATAAATAAGTGATCAGACATTCGTTCCATCCGGCAACTTTCATATTCATCACATTTTGTAAATCATTGCTGCAATGCCAATAAAGCGATGTAGAACCAAATCTGAAAAAGTTCCAATCCACATTATGCCAAAGAGCATTTATTTTGGTTACTAAATCTTGTTCAGAAGAAACAGATTGATTAAAATACTGACGAGCAGTTATTAATCCTTGCATCAAAAAAGAAGTTTCAACCAAATCACCACCATTATCTTTTTCACTAAACGATTGTGTTTCTCCATTTTTCGGATTAATCCAATGAGCAAAAACACCTTTATAATCAGTCGCTTTCCCTTGCAGAAAATCAACAATCTTTGTTATGCGCTCAACACCTTGTTCGCGAGTGATAAAGCCTCTTTCAACTCCAACCAAAACAGCCATTACACCAAATCCGGTTCCACCTGTAGTAACGGGTGCTGTAGCTTTTCCCGAAACAGGTATCCGTTCGTATGCCATACCGGAATTTGCATCGGCATAATCCCAAAAATACTTGAATGTATGCTGTTGCACTTTGGTTAATAATTCATCATCCGACAATTGCACATTGAAATTAGTTTGCGCAATTGCGTTTGGAATTACGGCAATGAACAATAAAATCAGTATAATAATTTGCTTTCCCATGAAATTGATTCTAATTAATTATTGAAAACTAAAACCTGCGCTTTTTACATCCCTGCTATTGCCTCCAATAAATACCTCAAATTCACCGGGCTCAACAACATATTGCAATTCAGCATTATAAAATTTCAAATCTTTTTCAACTATATCAAAACTTATATTCTTGGATTCACCGGGCTGAAGCATAACTTGTTTAAATCCTTTCAATTCCTTTACCGGACGAGTTATAGAACCCACTTTATCCCTTATATACAATTGAACTGTTTCAACTCCTCTGTATTTTCCTGTGTTACTTATTGTTGTTGAAACTGTAATTTTTCCATCTTTTGTCATTTGGGTCGAACTAAGAATGATATCTCCATAGCAAAACTCTGCATAACTCAAACCATAACCAAAGGGATAAAGCGGTTCGTTAGAAATATCCAAATACTTCGTTGTGTATTTTTGTTCTTCAAGGAAAGGACGGCCTGTACTCTTATGATTATAATAAAGAGGAATTTGCCCTACACTACGGGGGAAAGTCATTGCCAATTTTCCCGAAGGATTTGCATTTCCGAATAAAACATCTGTAATCGCATCACCTGCACGAGTTCCGGCAAACCAAGTTTCGAGAATCGCATCCATATTTTCATCCTCCCAAGTCAGTGTAAGCGGACGGCCATTCATCAGTACCAATACAATTGGTTTTTCTGTTTTCTTCAAAGCCTTCAATAATTCAACCTGATTTTCGAGCAATCCGATATCAGATCGACAAGCAGCTTCACCACTCATTCCGAAAGCTTCACCCAATACAGCAACAACCACATCAGCACGTTGAGCAACCAGTACAGCTTCCGATATCAATTGTTGAGGCGATTTATCCGATAAAGTAAGTTCGGCTCCATGAGAATTGAGCTTTGCCATCAACATTGTGTCATCAATCAGGTTACAGCCTAATGCGTATAAGAATTTATCTTTTCCATATTTATTTTCCAATGCATCCCAAAGTGTTACCGATTTTTTCCAATCTCCGGCGCCACTCCAATTTCCGATTAAATCCCGCTGTCTTTTCACTTGCGGACCAATAAACGCTATTTTTTTCGTAGAGTCAAGTGGTAGAATATTATTTGCATTTTTCAGTAATACCATACTTTTAATTGCAGCTTCTTTGGTTAATTCCAACTTTTCGGCAGACATGATTTGCTTCTGAGCCTTTTCCTTATTCACATATTTATACGGATTCTCAAATAATCCCAATCTATATTTAGCTTCCAAAATACGGCGACAAGCGGCATCTATTGTTTTTTCGGTAACCCGTCCGGATTTTACCAATTCAACACCTTTACTTACAAAGAATTCACTTACCATATCCATATCTGTACCGGCATTCAAAGCAAGTTCGATTACCTTTAGCGTATCCCCTACTCCATGATTTACCATTTCCATAACAGCCGTATAATCAGTTACTACAAAGCCTTTAAAGCCCCATTTATCTCTAAGTAAATCAGTTAGCAACCATTTATTACCCGAAGCAGGCATGCCATCTATTTCATTGAAAGAAGTCATAACCGTCGCCGAGCCGGACTCAACAGCAGCTTTGTAAGGTGGAAAATATTCGTTATACATTCTAACCTTACTCATATCCACCGTATTATAATCACGGCCCGCTTCGCTCGCTCCATAGAGTGCGAAATGCTTTACACAAGACATGACGGTATTATCTTTTGACAAATCATCTTGTTCGTATCCTTTTACCATGGCAACTCCGATTAACGAACCGAGATAAGGATCTTCCCCACTACCTTCGCTAACACGTCCCCAACGCGGATCGCGAGCAATATCGACCATTGGCGAAAACGTCCAATTCAATCCATCGGCACTTGCTTCATCAGCAGCAGCACGAGCAGTTCGTTCGATTAAATCCAAATCCCAGCTTGCCGCCAATCCTAACGGAATTGGGAAAATGGTTTTATGCCCATGAACTACGTCATAACCAAATAATAAAGGAATTTTCATCCGAGTTTCATTTACTGCAATATCTTGCAACTTTTTTACAGCATCGGGCGTGTATGTATTGAAAACCCCACCGACCAATCCTTTGCGTACTTTAGCATCGACATCCTGACTTAGAATCGGACCGGTAACATCAAAACCAATCGGTAAAAGGTTCAATTGTCCGACTTTTTCTTCCAATGTCATTTTACTCATCAAGTCATCGATAAACTTATTCATTTCGGCATCCTTTTTGTTCGATTCTTTCTGCGAACATGCGGTAAATACAAGGATACAAAGCAGTAGATTAAAAATATTTTTCATTTCTTCAAGTATATAGAATCCCTTCCCCTCATAAAATGAGGATATGTGGAAACAGTAAAAACATGCTGTTTTTTTAATTAAATCACACGCAGATGAGTTAAAAGTTTAAAATAAAAATCAAGAATTAAAGAGCTAAGAGTTAAAGAATTAAAAACTGATGTAATTTTAGTTTTAGATTTATTTTGGTTATCAAAATGAACATGTTACATTGAATATTATTAGCTCTCCGCTAATTCTTAATTTTCAAGTCTTAACTTTCAACTCTTAATCCTTAACTTTTAGCTACTTCAAGTCCGGTACTTTAAAAGTAAATCCGAGAGCCGTCAATCCTTTTTGAATTTCGGAATCTTTCATGAAATAATGCCACAACAGATTAGTCCGATAGTTCTCAATCATCACAATGATAGGCCCTTGGTCGATGGCTAAATATTGATTATCAAACCATCGAGCCGACAGATTAAACGAATCATAAAATCCGTATCCATCATCCTTCCATAAATAATTACCCAGTTTATAATAGTAAAAACGTAGAGCATCCATTGACTCATTGGGTGTGTAGGGCATAGAAGAAATAGCTGCAGTTGGTGCAATTACGCCCAAATCATTCGTTGGTGAAAATGCCGAATAGCCTTTATCGCCATCACTTGCAGTTAATCCCCAACAAGCATTACTATATCCCACGTATCGTTTTGGATTTTCTATGCTATAGTTATAGTGAATCAATGACTGGTTTTTATTTTGTTCCCAATAATTAGCATACGTATCCGAAAGCCCATTCGGGTTTAACCCCAAAAATGAAAAATGAGAAAAGAACAACGGACCGCCATAATCTTCACCCAAAGGCAACGTAATCCCATAGAATGATTTACCATTAGCCATTGCTCCGCTTTTCGCCCAACCTTTGATGTAAACTTCTTTACTAATCGCATGAGTTGGTGAAGAAGCCGCCAAAATATAGGTAATCAAACCTTCGTTCCATCCTTGAACCGGCAATCCTACAGCCCATGCATATTTCGGGCTCCAGTTCCAATACAATGTTCCGGCATTATCTTTATTGAACCAAGTCCAATCCACACCTTTCCAAATATTAGTAATCGAATCTCTCAATGCAGACTCAGCAGGTTGGTCGAAATATTGCCGCGCGGTTAATAATCCCTGAATTAAAAATGCCGTTTCAACAATATCAGCGCCATCATCTGTATCACTGAACTTCATAGTCTCGCCTGTACTTCCGTTTAACCAGTGAGAATAAGCGCCATGATATGTTGTACATTTCGTTCTTAAGAATTTAGCAATTTTATAAACACGATCGTATGCTTGTTGGCGAGTAATAAAATTACGATTTGTTGCCGCAATCATCGACATAATACCAAAACCTGTTCCTCCGGTCGTTACCTGGTCGCCCGAAGTATTTCTTTCACGCGCCATACCCGAAGTAGGATGTCCGCCTTCCCAGAAATATTTGAATGTTTGTTTTTGCACCAAATCCAATAATTGATCATCAGGAATCCGAACTTTCTTATCAGTCGAATCAATCGCTGTAGTAATTACATAACTACGGCCTGTATTTAACAAAGTTCCTTGCGTAGAATAAATCTTTTCCCACACGTTCAACCGATACTTTGCAAATAAATCCAATTCATAATTGGGTTGAAGAGTAACCACATGGTCGCCGTCCTCAAAGCTTATTGTTACAGGAACATCGCCCGGCTTATCCTCGTTTTCATCAAACGGAATCATTTCAATATTTCCGGCAATTGTATTACGGTCAACAGGCTGAGAAAATTTCAGTTTAATCGGTGATGCGGCTTTTACGCCTGAATATGTTACATCATCGTATTTCATTCCACCATCAACGATTAACGTTTCTATTTTAAATGAATTATCAATACCTTCCTTATCATCTTTGCATGATAAGAAGCCGACAATCATTGCCGTAATCAATAAAACATTATATATTTTCAAATTTCTTTTCATAGTTTTATTGTTTTGAGTTATAAAGTTCTGCTATTTCAGATGACGTCAGGTATCTGTTGTAAAAACGGAACTGGTCTAACTTTCCAGGGAAGTTCTTTTCCCAGCCTTGAACCACTGCATCTTTAGCTAATTTTGGTATAGTCATACATTGAAAAGCTCCAACCGACATTTTTCCGACATTCTTAAAGGCAATATTGCCAAAATTGGCATATTCTGTTGTCATTACATTTTCACCATCTCTAAAATAAGAAAGCGTAGAACTTTTCCCACTGTATCGAATCACTATATTAGTCCATTTATCCAATACATTTGTCAGATATACATTCGGATTATTATTCGAAGCAGCCCAAATATCACCAATGTCTGTTTTGGAACTTTTAATGTGCGTAGTAAACGGAACCGCATTATCTGATGCTCTGATTCCATCTATCAATATATCCAAATTTCCGACCCAATCTTTTCCAAGTGTATCCGAAACCGAGAAAAGAGCTATTCCTCCCGTTGCCTGAATTTTCGTTAAATAAACCCAAAACGAAATCGTAAAACCCTGCATATTGGCAATAGAATCTATCATATTAATTCCCGATTCTCCTTTTTCCGAACTGATTACGTAATAAGCTCCGTCACCTCCCTGCATAGCATCTCCGGTTATTCCGGGCGTAAAAGAAACCGCACTTGACGCATCTGTCAAAAAATTATAGATACTACTATCTGCAACACTATTATCTTCAAAAGGAAAATACATTTTCAACGGGCTGTAAGGCCCTGGCTCCGGGTCGGGAATAATTACCATCTCCGGCCTGTCAAAATCCTGACAAGCAAAAAGAAAGCAAAAAGAGAATAATATCCCCGGTATCCATTTTATTTTATTGAATTGTTTCATATTTTTTTCAATTAAGGGTTAATAATTAGGATTTTGAACTAATACTCCTTTTGACTTATCTATTTCAGCTTGTGGAATAGGGAGCTCCCTGTTTTTGATTGCATAACCGGCATAGTTAGGACCCAATGCTTTGAAAGTCGTAACATCCATATCCGGTGTTGCAGTTCCTTTCCCCCAACGAACCAAATCATAGAACCGTTCGTTTTCCATACCTAATTCAGCTCTCCGTTCGTCCCGAATATATCCTCTTAATACAGTTTGGTCTGTTGTACTTTTAGGAGGAACTAAACTTCCGCCGCCTGCTCTGTTCCTTACCATATTCAAATAACCCAATGCTTCGCTTATTTTATCCGCACCGCCCATTTCATTTGCAGCTTCGGCAGCCATCAATACTACATCAGCGTAACGAATAATACGAATATTCATCCATTTACCGAAATTGGAATTGTATTCTCTCCGCTTCGCAGGATTTGTATATACCTTTTTGTTCCAATATTCACGGGGAAGGTTTGTAGGAAGAGTTTCTCCATACTCTGTTGTTTCTCCTGTTTTCAACAAAGTTGCGTTTTTGCGCGGGTCATTCACGTCTTTGAATCCATTGGCAACAAAATCAGCAGAAGGCGTACCATATCCCCAACCTAAATTCCAATCGCCATCACCTCTTACAGCTTGAACCTGAGCATACTCAACCCCATAATCTTCTGTTCTGGTATACTTCGCTTGAATTTCAAATACCGATTCACTGCAATTCTCTCCTTCTTCTTTAAATATTTGGTCAAAGGGTGTATTCAGATTGTATATATTCGATTGTATTACACCTGTCGCAGCACTGTAAGCACCCGACCAATTTTCCTGTGTCAAAAATACGCGCGCTTGCAATCCCTTGGCAGCTCCAGAAGTAAGCCTTCCCAAATATCCACTTTCCCATTGAATAGGTAAAACAGCCGCAGCTTCCTGTAAATCTTCATTAATTAACTGATATATTTCTGAAGCAGACGATTTCGGAATATTTGCGTCCTCTGATTTTACAACTTTAAAATCAATCTTCGGAATATCACCAAATGCCCTAACCAAATTAAAGTAAGCGTAAGCCCTCATAAATTTGGCTTCGGCTCTGTTGACCATTGTAGCATTGTCTGTTGCTCCAGAAGTTTCAATATCGGAAATAGCGCTATTTGACAAATTTACAAGAGCATAAAAATCTGTCCAATATTGATCGATCGCATTATCAGATGCTATGTAGTGAAAAAAATCATACATTTGTTCCGAAGATGCACCATCACCTATAGAACTTCCTTTGTCTGCATCATCCGAACGAACACTATGAATAAGAACAAATGGCATTCCGCAAATATATTTCCCTCTCAATTGAGCATATAAACCCATTGCTGCTCCTTCGGAACCACCACCTTCGTAATCGTCTTCCGTATAACGCCCTTCCGGTTCTTGGTCTAAGAAATCAGAACATGAGGGCAATAAAATCATCAATGCAAGCAATAGTTGTACTGCAATGATGTGTATTTCTGTTGATTTTATATTAAATATGTACTTCATAATATCAGATATTTAAAAATTTAGATTAATACCAAAAGTATATATAGCAGGAAGAGGATAAGTTCCCGAATCAACTCCAAACTTAACAGCGCTTGTCGAATAAATTTCAGGTGTAAAGCCTGTATTGTTTGCAAAAGTTATAGGATTTTGAGCATTTACATACAATCTGAGAGATTGTATTTTCAAGCTTTTCAATATCTCAGGTTTAAAATTATATCCTAATTGTATATTCCTGATTCTGAAAAAACTACCATCTTCGATATAATAATCGGAATATTCCTGAGCATTCGTATTTGTACTATTCAAGGAAGGCTCCCAGTTGGAAGTACCAACACCATGCCATCTATCCATCCGTTGTATTTGGTAATTGAATTGTCCGTAAGTTAAGCGATTCCAATCTTTGAAAATTTCATTTCCATAAACACCCATTACATCAACTGTTAAATCAATCCCTTTGTACCCTACAGTAATAGAACCTCCGTATGTAAAATCAGGAGTAGGATTACCAATCATAGTACGGTCGGCAGTTGTAATTTTGTCATCACCATCAACGTCTTGAAATCTAATATCGCCAGGTTTAACCGGACTCATGGTATTCTCAGGAGATTGGTCAATTTCTGCTTGCGTTTGATAAATACCTGCCGATTTATATCCGAAGAAGAAGGCAATCGGATATCCGTCTGCTGTCATCGCCATATCTACAGGAACTCCTGTATAATTCTTTACTTTATTATTTAAAGTAGTAATATTAGCACTAACAGAATAGGTCCAGTCGCTACCAATGGTAGAATTCCATGATGCAGATGCTTCAATCCCTTTATTCTGAATATCTCCCACATTGCTCAATCCCGGAATTGTACCCGAAACACCCGGAACAATCGCTAAAAATCCTTTAGTCAATTTATTATAATACACTGCTTCAACACGCAGTTGATTTCTAAGCAGATATGCTTCAAATCCGGTTTCCCATGAATAATTTTTTTCCCATTCCAAATCAGGGTCAGCCAAATACTTTGGAGTATATCCCGGATAAACAGTTTCATCTGGTCCGAAGATGCCGGATGCCGTATTTTCCATTTCGGGAAAAGCAGGATACCTCCATGCTTCGTCAATATTTTGACTTCCCAAAACGCCCCATGAACCTTTTAATTTCAAATAATCGAAAACATGTTGATCTTTCATAAATTCTTCACTTGAAATTACCCAACCGGCACCAAGTGCGCCAAAATTCTGCCATGTATTATTGGTATATGAGAACTGAGAAGAACCATCCCTACGGAACGAACCGTTCAAAAGATATTTATTTTGATAATTATACAATGCCCTGAAAAGGACTGATGTTGTAGAGTTGCTCCATTGCCCGCTACCATTTGTAGCTGTACTTGGGTCACCGATACTCAAATACCAATAACGTTGATAGTCGGGTATACTCATAGTTCCTTGCATACGGGCACCATCTATCTGAGTATAAGAATTAAAATACGTTGTAAAACCACCTGTCAATGTCAATCCATGATCTTCATTGATTTGTTTTTTATACGTCAATAAAAAGTCTGTTTGTGTCTTCGTATATAAGTTTTGATATTGATTAACAGATGTTTGTTTACTGAGAGAATCAATAGGAGCCGCATTCACGATATCCGGATTGTACACTGCAATCAAAGGAGAATACGTACGTCCTAAATTAACTCCGTAATCAGCAGAAAAAGAAGCCCTGAAATTAAAGTCTTTCAAAAAAGTCCAATCGGCATACAAATTACCAATAGCCCTATATTCAACAGGTTTGGATGTATTCTTTCTTAATTCCACATCTACCATCGGGTTTGCTACTTGCGAACGTTGAAAATCAGGCAGTGAGTAATACAATCCATATTCATTATTGTAAACAGAAGAAATCGGAGCAGCAAGAATAGAAGGCGTTACACTTTTGTAATTTGCCAAATTTGCTTTATAGCCACTTACCTGAAATCCAAATTTCAAATCATCAGTTACCTTGTATTCATTATTCAGATTTATGGTTATCCTATTCATATTTTCATTTTTGATAATACCATCTTCATACGAATAACCAACTCCCATATAAAATTTACTTCTGTCATTGGCTCCGGAAATACTTATATTATTATTGGTAACCAATCCTGTTTGGAATATTTCATCCTGCCAATCGGTATTCGCTTGCCAGTTGGTATAATCATAAGGAGTAGTAATTCCTTCATTGATACGTTGTTCATTGTATAATTCCTTAAACTGCATTGCATTTGTCATTTCCATCTTATTCGGAACTATTTTTGCTCCAACAGATGAATTAATGGAAACAACGGTTTTTCCTTCTTTAGCACTTTTAGTAGTAACGATAATAACACCGTTGGCACCACGTACCCCAAAAATTGCCAATGAAGAAGGATCTTTTAATATTTCCATCGACTCAACATCGGCAGGATTCAAGAAATTGATATTATCGTTGAATAATCCATCAACTACATACAACGGTTTTCCTCCATTAATGGAATTTGTTCCGCGAATACGTACATCAGGTGCTTCCCCTGCTTTACCCGAATTGGTAATTTGAACTCCCGCCACTTTTCCTTGTATGGATGATACCGGATTGGAAGAAGGTAAATCGGCAATATCAGAACCTTTAATGCTGGCAATTGAGCCGGTCAAGTCTCGCTTTCTCGCGCTACCATACCCGATTACAACAGTTTCGGTAAGCATATTGGTTAATTCCTTCAGTACAACGCTAATAACCGGATTCGTTCCAACTTTGATGCTTTGAGATTCCATTCCCACATAGGTAAAATTCAACATATCTCCTTGTGATGCCTGAATAGAATATTTTCCATCGACATCAGTCATTACACCCAATGATGAACCTTGCACCATAACTGTTGCACCAATAAGAGTTTCTCCTGTTTCATCCGTTACAGTTCCTGTAATTGTTTTTTGTTGAGCAAAAGCACTCACTCCAACAAAAAACAGACAACAAAAGAGCATAACTCTTATGATAATTTTGTTCTTTTTGTAGTTTTTCATATGCATTTTAATTTTAGCTTAAAAAATAATCAACACGCTAATAAAAAGCTATTTACATAATAAATTTAACAACAGAAGATTTATTTCCTTGCATCAATTTAAGTAAATACACACCAGGGTTAGGGATTATTATATCTGAAGAGTTCACACCAATTGAAATATTTTTCAGGATTTGTTTTGATAATATTTGTCCGGTAACATTACAAACAGTGATTACAACATCGTTTTTTTGTTCGGAATTAAACGTGATTGTACCCTTATTTCCATTGAATGATATTTTTATATTATCAATATCTTCAACAACAGGCAATCCGGTTGGTGATGCTGCATCTGTTGCTGTAAGTTTAATATCATCAATGTAAACAACTGTTCCGGCAGTTCTTCCATCGGCAAAATCAGGTTGAATTCCCATTTTATAATAGTGTCCTTTTGCCCCATTTGCCCCAATAGGAAATATTACTTCTTCCCATTCATTTACTTTTGAAGGAAGTGTTTGCGGAAGAATTTCTTTCGTATCTCCGGTTGTACTGGATTGTTCAAATTTGAAACGGGTACTAGCTCCATCTACTGTACGTAAAATTTTGAAACGTACATAAGGGTATTTATCAGAATCGAAATTGGCAAATGCCTTGGCTGTCAAATCGCACCAAAAACCCATCCATGAAGTATTATCGGCACGTGTAATCTGCAATACTTTTGAGCTTCCATTCACTGCATCAGTCTTTGGATTATCCATTATGTTGAATGTTGCACCTGCCAAATCATTCAATTGAAAAGTAAAATTCGGTTGATTGTTTTCGAAATTATCCAATACAACTTCATCATTTGAAGGAACAGGCAACCCATCATCATCACTTGTTCCGGGAGAAGTAAAATTGATTAATGTTTTTCCATCCCAATTATAACCTTCGCGAGCCGGAAATCCCATAAAGTTGAAGATAGTCGGCGCAACATTGTATAAATAAGGAGCATCATTATATTCAGTAGGATATTGTTTAATCAAAATAGGATTATTCAAGTCACTCCAAGTTATTTGAGCACTATTTTTTGTATTGAGTGTAATATCCGGTTTACCAAACGAACCTTTAAAAGCAATACCACTTGCATCGTTACCCTTATTATATACTAATAAATTAGCAAAATCAGGATGAGACTCATCCAAGGATTTAAAAGCATACGCGCTAATAGTTTCGGGAGTAAGAGCTGATTTAAAGATTCTCACTTCGGCAATATTCCCGGTAAAAAACGGATTATAATTTCCTGTACCATCTTGTCCAATATTAAAGTTCATTCCACTTGCCAAACTTCCGATATTGGAAATACTAACTTCTTTGATAAAGTTGCCGGCATCATACAAAGACATTTTTTGAGAAGAGCGATCAATAACCAATGTTAGATGATGCCAATAATTAGGATCAGACACATCTACTACTCCCTCTATATCAGCACGATTACCTCCATCTCCTAAATTTGCTTTAATTGTAGTGCCATTCCTGGAAATAATTATCCCTTTATTTCCTCCGCCACCCCAGTTTTTATTACTAATGATAGAAGGATCACTATTCGTAGCTGTAGCTCTCATTCTTACTTCAATGGTAAAACTTTGGTTAGCAGCAAATTCCAATTCATTAGAAAATGGCAAAGAACCATACACATCCGTTCCAAAAGCCACAGAATTAATACTAAATGGTTCTGAATCAACTCTTGTTATTGGTTGTGCATCAATCAATTCAGGAGCAACAGCCGAATTATTAAAAATAATAAACGCATTTTGTTCTTCATAGGAAGTTCCGCCATGCCCGCCACTATTGCCGCCATGATCTGTAACTACGGTTATTAACCAATCCTCGTCAGTATAAGTCGGCCTTGTTTTTACTGCAGTTAATAAATTACCAACAAGCCCATCTACAATTTTCAACGCATCGGTATATCTTGCATCATTAATATTAAAGCCTGTTTCGTGTCCGAAATGGTCTACATCATCAAAATGCAAAAACATAATTGCCGCTACATCCGTCTGTTGCAATTCTTCCATAGCCTTATTATATACAGATAAATCCCGTGCTTCGGAAGAATCTCCTTCTCCTTTATAATTTACTGTCGCAGCATCTTGCACTATCTTTTCATTAATAACACCCCAAGAAACGAAAGAAGCAGTACGCAAATCAGGTTGCTCTTTTTGCAAATATTTAAAGAAAGAAGGGAAGGTAAGCAAGTGAGTATCAGAAACCGGAGTTTCATTAATGAAGTAATTGTGTTTGGCTTTCCCTGTGGCGGTTAGCAACGACGACCATCCGTTTGAACTCCATGTCGGAGTTTCGGCTAATGCATTGGTGTATGTTTTTGACTTGCCCATCAATTGCGTTAAATTTGGGGCATTTTCAGTAGTAATACCTTTCCATACAAGACCATCAATTCCTATATATAAGGTTTTCTTTGTCTTAGCCTCCAAAGAAGAGGAGAGCAATGATGAAAGTAAAAAAGCGGTAGTAAATAAATAGGTTAAAAGTGTTTTCATGTTTTTCTTAAAGTTTAGTTATCAAAACTATGTGTGTTTTATGTAGAACAAATTTATGGTCAAAAAAGCTTGCCTTCAAAAAAGTTCCTACAACTCTGCTACTTCATAAAAAAACAAGAAAAAGACAGATACTACAATACTACTACACAAAAAAAATAATGCATTATAAACATTTAATTATAAGCAAGTTTTAAAAAAGTAAATTTCAAAAAATGATATGTTAAAAAATTAAAAACGACAAAATAAGCAAGTAAAAATCATTCATTTTTTACATATTTTTCTTCTATTTAGTTATAATTTTAATGATTATTATCTATTGTCTCTTTTTTTATCTGCTGAAATAAGTAAATTCGCATCACAAATCAGTCTTTTAACCTCACAACAATAGGTTTCAGTCATTCAGGAAAATAAAAATTAAACACTGATAAACTAAAATCCAATTTCAAAAACCTTTCTCGATTTCTATTAGTTAATAATGATAACATGAAAAATTTATTCTTATTCATCCTTCTTTTACTAATTCCTTTTAGTAAAACATTTTCCCAATTAGGCATTCCATATATAATGAACTTCTCGAAGAATGAATATTCGGCAGCAGGACAAAACTGGGCTGTTGATGTATCGGACGAAGGAAGAATTTATTTTGGAAATTCTAAAGGGCTATTGCAATATTCGGGAGCCGGCTGGAGTTTATTCCCGATACAAGGCAATGGTTATGTACGCTCAGTAATGGCAAGCCCCGATGGAAAAGTATATGTAGGCTCTTTCGAAGAATTCGGATATTTTGATAGAAATAAATACGGACATTTGACTTATTTTTCATTATCAGATTCCGTAAAGAACTATTCTTTCCACAATGACGAGATATGGGATATTACATCTTATCAAAACAAAATATACTTCCGTTCCTTTTCTTCCTACTTCGTTTATGATGGAAAAACAGTTATAACTGAAGAACATCCGTTTATTCTTTTATTCATCCAAAAAGCAAATAATGTACTATATGCTTTTCGCCAGGAAGCCGGATTGTGTCAATTAGAAGATAAAAAACTCAAATTGGTAGTTCCGATTTCAAAACTAAATAACGATGTTGCTGTAGATGTACTACCTTATAGCAATAATAAAATTATTATACCTACATCAAAAAACGGGATATTTATATGGGATGGAACAAATTGCATTCCTTGGGAAAATGAAGTAAATACACAATTGAAATCTGCCACAATAAATAAAGCTGTTATGGCAAAAGATTCGACATATATAATAGGTACAATCACAGATGGAGTATATGCAATCGATAAATCAGGAAAATTAATATGGAAAATCAACACAAACAACGGATTACACAATAATACAATTTTAGGGATTGCTGTTGACAATGACAATAATATCTGGGTTGCATCAGACAATGGAATCTCATATATCCGTAATAATTCCCAATTACGTTTTATCAATTTATTCAGGCAAAATGTAGGAAGTGTGTATTCTGCCATATTTCACAATAATTATTTGTATTTAGCTACAAATCAGGGATTATTTTATTGCACGCAAAAAAATGGAGAATATGACACAAAACTCATTCCCGGAATGTCGGAACAAGCATGGATTTTATCATTAATAGACAATCAATTAATATGTGGACATAATTCAGGAACATTTGAGATTACAGGAGAAAAAACCACGATGTTATCTGATGTCAAAGGAGCAACTGACATTCGTAAAACAATTATTCACGGGCAAGAAATATTAGTCGAATCAACTTATACATATTTGAATATATACAAATTAGATAAATCCGGGAGATGGTCTTTTAGCCACTCTATTTCCGATTTCATACAGCCAATACGTAAATTGGAAGTAGATGCACAAGGGAATATATGGGCATCACACTTTTACAAAGGATTATATTGCATCAGTTTAAGTCCCGACCTGAAAAAAGCCGAAAAAATAAATTATTATCCATCATTGGATAATAATAAACCCAGTGGTATAATCAATCTATTCAAAATAAAAGGTAGAATGGTTTTTAATGATACGGAAGGTTTTTATACATTCGACGATTTAAGTAATAAAATCATACCATATAATTATCTTAATGAAGAATTAGGCACGTACAAAGACATACGTAATGCTATTCCGCTAAACAATGACACATATTGGTTTATACGTAAAAATGAATTTATGAAAGTCAATTTCAAAGATAACAAAATCAATATTATCAAACGAATTCCATTTTCATATTTCAATACCGAAATGCCCGATAACAATGAGAATATTATCCCTTACAATACCAATAAATACATATTTTGTCTGAATAATGGTATTGCTATTTTAAACGAAAATCAGGAAATATATCAAAATACTGAAAAGAAAAACATATATATAGAATCAGCTATAGTATATTCAAATGAGCAAACAACATCATTACCTGTCAATCCAAATGATAAAGTAACTTTCAATTATCAAAAAAGTAACAATCTAGTATTCTGGGTTTCTTATAATTATTTTCCCAGCAATAATATCCAATACAAATTTAAATTGGAAGGATTGGATACTGATTTTTCACCTCCGACTCTTAATGCAAAAAAAGAATATGAGCGATTGCACTGGGGCAAATACATATTACATGTAAAAGCCTTGGATAACTTGGATAATGAATTATCGACCATTTCCTACCCGTTTGAAATAAGTCCGCCTTTTTATGCAAGTAATGTGGCAATCATACTATATATACTCTTGTGTATAAGCATGATAATAGGATTATATTATGGCGTTCTCCTTTATGTAAAGAAGAGTAAGAATAAAATAGCCAAAGAACAAGAGAAACTTCGCAAAGAAGAATTTGAGCATCAGGAACAAAAGATTATAAAACTGAAGAATAAAAACTTAGAAGCTGATTTAACATTCAAAAGCAAAGAATTGGCCACTTCTACAATGTCAATCATCAAAAAGAATGAAGTTCTATCGGAAATAAAAACCGAATTGGAACAGCAAAAAGATAAATTAGGAACTCATTTTCCCAATAAATATTACGAACGATTGATACGACTGATAGAAAGCAACTTATCTTCGGAAGATGATTGGAAAATTTTCCAGGCTAATTTCGACAGGATACATGAAAATTTTTTCCGTAACCTGAAAGCAACTTATCCCGACCTTACACCTAACGATTTAAAACTATGCGCTCTTTTACGCCTCAATATGAATACCAAAGATATGGCCAACTTAATGAGTATCACTGTCCGGGGAATTGAAGTAGCCCGTTATCGTTTAAGGAAAAAACTAGATATTCCCTCGGAAAAGAATCTGATAGATTTTATGATTGAATTCAAATAAATGAGTTATACATAGTAAAAGGTAAAAAGTAAAAGAAGAATACCACAACTATTTAACAACCAACCACATTAATCTTTTACATATTACTTTTCACCTTTTACTTCAAATTGGACTTATTTTTTCAATTTAATGATGACTTTTCCACCTTTTTCTCCATTAGGAAGTTCAATATTTTTTAAAACTTCTATGGATTCAATCTTATCCGGATCAAGTTTAGCAACTTCTTCTTTAGTCAAAACTTTTCCATCTACTTCAAAAATTGCATTTTTCATGTCGTCAGTTTCCTTTTGAGAAGAAGTATCACCTGAAGATAAGCGAAATGCAATCGGAATTGTAAAATATACATCAACTGCTTTACCCTTTTCTTTACCAGGTGTCCATTGAGGCATATTTTGAATAATTCGTACCGCTTCTGCATCCAAATCAGGCGAAACACCTTTCAGTACCTCTACATTATCAACATTTCCCGAAGCCCGTATAATAAAGCGGCAAACAACTCGACCCTCCGTTCCACTTTTCGCTGCCGATTCTGGATATCTGAGATTAGATGATAAATATTTCATCAGTTCATCTTGTCCTCCGGGAAATTGAGGCACTTCCTCCACTTTTTCATATACATTCTTATCTTTCGGATTTTCTTGTTTTCCATTTGAATCATTGTAACCAACAACAACTACCTCTGGTACATTTTCTCCAAACTTTTTATTTTGTTGTGCTTGCATATTATTTACAAACAACAATCCGCCTACTAAAGGGAGTAACAGCATATATTTCAGCAAGCCCTTTTGAGATGTTTTTCTTTTATTCATCATTTGAATTCGTTTTTTTAATGGTGACACATTGAATTTATTTGATATGTTTGCTATAGCCTCCGGATATGATAATTGCAATAAATGAAGCTGGTAATGCTGCAAGTCGCAATTTGATGTTGTAACAGCTTCATCGGCAAGATATTCAAGATTTATTCGCATTTCTTTTTTTATCAGCCAAACAAATGGATTGAACCAACAAAATATGCATATCAATTCACTTAAAAGCACATCCAGCGAATGTCCTTGCTTTACATGCGCTTTCTCATGAAGCAATATTTCTTGGATTTCGTTTTCTTCGTGTAAATCAGGATTGAAAACGATTTGATTGAAAAATGAAAATGGAGTTTGAATATTCTTTGAGATACGTACTTTGGTATCGTTAATCATCGCAGGTTTACTTTGATATATAATTTTCACAACACTGATTAGTTGAATAAAAAAGTAACCCAAAAACACAATTATACCCAATAAATAAACATACTGCATAATTTGCATCCAACTATTACCAGTAGTAGCCTGTGTCGTTTGTTGAGCTCCAACAACAAATTCGGGCAATGTAATCATTTGTATCTGTGCCACTTCATCCTGAAAAATATCCGAAATATAAATAAACGGATAAATCAGTGCAAATAAAAAAGTTACAAGAAATATAATCCTTTTCGTCCGGAAAAATGTATCTCTTTTAAAAAACAAAAAATAAAAGAGATATAAAAGGATAAAGGCAACATTTACCTTTATTAAATATGAGAGTAAATCCATGGTTTTAAATTATTAAGATTCATTCAAATCGGTGTCATTAAAACAATTCACTTCTTATCTTTAATCATTTGCAAGATCTCCTCCAAATCCTTCTCCGTTAATTTTTCTTCGGAAGCAAAAAAACTTACCATTTCTTTATAAGAATCACGGAAAAAATTACTTACAACCCCCGATACAAATGATTTCTTATATTCATTTTCTTTAATTCTCGGAGTATAT
This sequence comes from Bacteroidales bacterium, assembly GCA_031553395.1. Classification (GTDB taxonomy): domain Bacteria; phylum Bacteroidota; class Bacteroidia; order Bacteroidales; family WRGA01; genus WRGA01. The sequence continues at coordinate 165,483 of JAVBLR010000011.1, forward strand.
TCGTATGTATTCCCATAAAGTTTGGAACGTACATATCCTTTATTTTCCAACTTCTTGATTATAGTTGCAACAGTTGTATATGGAGGTTTTGGATTCGGATATTTTTCGCGGTAATCTTTTACAAAGCCTTTTCCTGTTTGCCACACAATCAACATTAATTGTTCTTCCTGAGGTGTTAATTCTTTCATAATTAGAATTTTTATCTACTAAAACTACGCAAATATACGCAATTTACGTAGATAAAACAAGCATTATTCGAAGAAAATAATATTTTAACATTAATTAAGTCCATCGTTTGCGTACACGATGAAAATCCCTTCAAAAAGGGAACTTTTATCGCTTTGATTTTGTTATCTTTGTGCGAAAATTAAGAAATTATTAAACCCTAAATATTAACATAATGGTAAGTTACAAAGAATTAGGACTTGTAAACAGTAAAGAAATTTTCAGAAAAGCCTTTGAAGGCAAGTATGCAATTCCTGCTTTCAATTTCAACAACATGGAACAAATGCAGGCCATTATTCAAGCTTGTGTTGAAGAAAAATCGCCTGTAATTCTTCAAGTATCCGGCGGTGCACGTAAATATGCCAATCAAACATTGCTTCGCTATATGGCACAAGGAGCTGTTGAATATGCAAAGGAATTGGGTTATAATATACCTGTTGTTTTACATCTCGATCATGGCGATACTTTCGAATTATGCAAAGATTGCATTGATATGGGATTTTCTTCTGTAATGATCGATGGTTCGCATCATTCTTACGAAGACAATATTGCATTAACTCGTAAAGTCGTTGAATATGCACATGCTCACGACGTTACAGTAGAAGGTGAATTAGGTGTTTTGGCCGGAATCGAAGACGATGTTGTTGCCGAACATCATACGTACACCGAACCTGACCAAGTAGAAGATTTTGTAAAGAAAACCGGAGTTGATTCGTTGGCTATTTCAATTGGAACTTCACACGGTGCAAACAAATTTACTCCTGCACAATGTACACGCGATGCCAACGGAATTTTGATTCCTCCTCCATTGCGTTTCGACATTCTGGAAGAAATTGAAAAGAGAATACCTGGATTCCCGATTGTATTGCACGGAGCCTCTTCTGTTCCTCAAGATCAGGTTGCTATTATTAATAAATATGGAGGCGCAATGAAAGATGCTATCGGTATTCCCGAAGATCAATTGCGTAAAGCAGCCTCTTCGGCCGTATGTAAAATTAATATTGATTCTGATGGTCGTTTGGCTATGACAGCAGCAGTTCGTGAAGTTCTTGCAACTCAACCTGCAGAATTCGATCCAAGAAAATACTTAGGCCCGGCTCGTGAAAATTTGAAAAAATTATACAAGCACAAAGTTGTAAGTGTTTTGGGCAGCGCAGGAAAAGCGTAATCTCATCAATCAAAAAATAAAATAGCGGATATGTAAACATATTCGCTATTTTATTTGATATATACTCAATCTTCGTATATTACATCGGATTCAATGATCTTTCCCAAATCATTATTTGTAAAATATATTTTATTTTTCTTGAAATCCTAGTTTCCAGACACTTTATCACATGTCTTCCATGGTGTGTTTCAAGAACTATATCCGAACAATGCCTATGGTGTACAGATTCAACATCAATCAACTTTGACAAATCTATCTGGGTAGAATTGGACCCAAGTACAACAATCTCTTTTCTATCAATATCCAAATTGATACCATCGCGAGCAAATAATAAGTTAAATCGTCTTGTCGTTAAAATTCCAATAATGCTCGATTTTGCAATATATTTACTTATTTTCATTGGAATACTTTTTTAATAAATAATTGAAATTTAAAACCAAAAAAGAATCTGCATCGTATATTTTTTGAATAAAAATACCTACTATCAAGTTATAACAAATGTAGAGTGTGAAAATATCATCATAATTAAGTTAAAATAGCACAAATAAGTCCGATACAAGTTAAATATAGAAGCGTATTTATTATTTTTTTGCTAAAAATTAACAAAAAGCATTCCCAATGATTTTAAATTACATTAAATATACATTATACTCATTGTGAATCATAGTAAAATAGCTACTTTTGACATAAAATTTAAGACACGTGTCAGACAGCATCGTTATCATACCAACTTACAATGAAAAAGAAAATATCGAAGCTATAACTCGAAAAGTTTTTAGTTTGGATAAAGATTTTCATATCCTTATTATTGATGATAATTCCCCCGACGGAACTGCACAAATTGTAAAACAGTTACAGCCGGAATTTTCCGAAAAATTATTCTTAATCGAACGCAAAGGCAAACTTGGATTGGGAACTGCTTACATCAGCGGATTCAAATGGGCCTTGGAACGGAAATATGATTTCGTATTCGAAATGGATGCTGATTTTTCCCATAATCCGGACGATCTGATCCATCTGTATGAGGCATGCACTGAAAAAGGAGGTGATGTTTCTATCGGTTCCCGTTACCTTACCGGAGTAAATGTAGTTAATTGGCCAATGGGACGGGTTTTGATGTCTTATTTTGCATCAAGGTATGTGCGATTAATTACCCGGATGAATATTCAGGATACGACTGCCGGATTTGTCTGCTACCGCCGAAAAGTACTGGAAACTATCAACTTGGATGCTATTAAATTCAAAGGATATGCATTTCAAATCGAAATGAAATACACCGCATATAAACTTGGATTCAACATTATTGAAGTTCCGATTATTTTTATCAATCGCCAATTAGGCGTTTCAAAAATGAGCAAAGGTATTTTCAAGGAAGGTGTTATTGGTGTAATTACGATGAGGATGAATAGTTGGTTTAAAAAATACCCGAAAGCTAAGTAATCGTCAATCATTCAAAAAATGACTATAGAAGAATACAAAAAGCAATTTAATGAAGAGGATGCTGTCGGTTGGTTGAAAATCGACAATCAACTTGAAAAAATATACGAACAGCAAAAACCTCAACATTATGGCAGTATTGTCAAATACATATTAGGCGGCGAAGACCCTATTGATGGAACAAGTATTTATGACTCAAATAAGCAAGAATCCCATCAACACTTTGTCAGCTATGGAATGTCTGAATTGTATTATAACGAGGACGCTATAGAGAACAAATTCAGCAAATGGGGATTTGAGTTTACCTTCAGATTAAGACCTTTTGAAGGAGATAAAGAAAATGGCCCGATGTGGGTTATTAATTTAATGAATAATCTTGCCCGCTATGTTTTCGAAAGTGGAAAATGGTTTGAAGAAAACCACTTTGTTCCGGCAAATAGTCCAATAAGATTAGATACGGATACCGATATTGTAGGTATTGCATTTACGCTCGATCCCGAATTAAGAAAAATAAATACACCACACGGAGAAGTCTCTTTCCTTCAAATGGTTGGACTAACGTCAAAAGAAATCGAACGATTAAAACAAAATCCTAAAACAGATGAAGTTAAAAAGTTATTGGATGAATTAAGAGAAACAAATCCGTTGTTAATTACGGATTTAAATCGAAAATCAGAGTAATAAGAGTCAAACTCCTCATCAGACAAATCTTTCTATGAAAAAAATTCTTATCCATAACGCAACAATTATCAACGAAGGGAAAAAATTTACTGGTTCGGTTTTGATTGAAGATAAATTCATTCAACATATTTATACAAATGAAGTTCCCGAAAACATCTTGCAAACCACCGAAATAATTGACGCAACCGGACAAATTCTTATTCCCGGTGTAATTGACGATCAAGTTCACTTTCGTGAACCTGGTTTAATACATAAAGGTGATATATTCAGTGAATCCCGTGCAGCTGTGGCAGGTGGAGTAACTTCGTACATGGAAATGCCGAATACAAAGCCTCCTACAACAACTATAGAAGAACTGAATAAAAAATTCGACCGTGCCGCCGAAACTTCTCTGGCAAATTACACCTTTTATCTTGGTGCTACAAATGATAATCTCGATGAACTGAAAAAAGCCGATAAAAAACGGGTTTGCGGAATCAAAGTATTTATGGGTTCATCTACCGGAAATATGCTGGTAGATAAAGAAGAAACATTGAAAAATATTTTCTCGGAAATAGATATGTTGATTGCAACCCATTCCGAAAGTGAAGAAATTATTCAAGCTAATATAGCCAAGTACAAAGCTTTATACGGAGAAGATTTGCCAATAAAATATCATCCCTTAATCCGCAACGAAGAAGCTTGTTACCAATCTTCAGCTTATGCTGTAGAATTGGCGCATAAATACAACACGAAACTTCATATTCTTCATTTATCTACTGCAAAAGAAGTAACATTGTTCGAATCAAAACCATTGACAGAAAAACGGATTACAGGGGAAGTTTGCGTGCATCATCTTTGGTTTGACGACAATGATTACGAAAAATTTGGCAATCGCATTAAATGGAATCCGGCAATTAAAACAAAAAAAGATAAAGAAGCTTTATTGGAAGGGCTTAAAAACGGGAAATTAGATGTAATTGCGACCGACCATGCACCTCATCTGCTATCCGAAAAAGAAGGCTCTTGTTTAAAAGCTGCTTCGGGAGGACCATTGGTTCAACATTCTTTATCTGCCATGATGGAATTATCGAAGCAAGGAGGAATTTCCCAGGAAATGATTATTGAAAAAATGTGCCACTCTCCTGCCCTACTATTCAATATTGAAAAACGAGGATTTATCCGCGAAGGTTATTATGCCGATTTGGTGTTGATAAATCCGAATAAGCCGATTATTGTTTCTCAGGACAATATTCTATATAAATGTAAATGGTCTCCATTCGAAGGATTTACTTTTTCATCTTCTATTTCCAAAACTTTTGTAAATGGAAAGATTGTTTATGAAGATGGAAAAATTATAAAAGATGAAAATATGGGAATGGAATTGAGGTTTTTAAGATAAAAGCAAACCACGCGGGTCTACTTCTACGAAAACAAAAAGGCGAATAAAATCTGCATTTTACTCGCCTTTTTTATTTACATTTTACTTATAATCAATATCCTCTGATAGCTTTAATGCCCGGAAGAACTTTTCCCTCGATACATTCAAGTAATGCACCACCACCGGTTGAAACATAACTTACTTTGTCTGCCAATCCGAATTTATTGATACAAGCAACCGAATCTCCACCTCCGATTAACGAAAATGCGCCTTTCGATGTTGCTTCTGCAATTGCTTCAGCTAATGCTTTCGAACCTCCGGCAAACTTATCAAATTCAAATACACCTGCCGGACCATTCCACAAAATGGTTTTGGATGATTTAATTACCTCCGACATAGCTTTAATCGAATCCGGACCTAAATCCAATCCCATCCATCCATCGGGAATATTCTTATCCGAACAAACTTGTGTATTTGCATTAGGAGAATAATCATCAGCAGCAACACAATCTGTCGGAAGAACAATATTTACGTTTTTAGCTTTAGCATCAGCCAAAATTTCCTTTGCCAAATCAAGCATTTCATCTTCACAAAGAGATTTACCGATTTTTCCTCCTTGAGCTTTAGAGAATGTAAATGCCATTCCACCAACGATCAGCAAGTTATCTACTTTATTTAACAAGTTTTTGATGATGGTAATTTTGGTAGAAACTTTAGAACCGCCGATAATTGCAGTAACAGGTTTAACAGCAGTTTTCAATACTTTTTCCACAGCATCTACTTCGTTTTGCATCAAATATCCGAATGTCTTGTTATTTGCGTCAAAACAATCAGCAATTAGCGCAGTAGAAGCATGTGCACGGTGCGCTGTTCCAAATGCATCATTTACATATACATCAGCATAAGAAGCTAATTTTTTTGTAAACTCTTGTTGTTTTTCTTTTATAATCTTTTTTGCTTCTGCTTTTTCTGCTTCTGAAGCATCGTCTGCCAATCCGCGAGGTTTTCCTTCTTCTTCAGCATAATAACGAAGATTTTCGAGCATTAAAACTTCTCCGGGTTTTAAATTTGCAGCCTTTTTTGCAGCATCTTCACCCATGCAATCATTGGCAAATTGAACAGGAACACCCAATAATTCCGAAACACGAGGCAAAATATGTTTTAAAGAAAACTTATCTTCCTTACCTGTTTTAGGACGTCCCAAATGTGAACCAATAATTATGCTGCCGCCATCTTTCAAAATTTTCTTCAATGTAGGCAATGCTGCACGAATACGTGTATCATCCGTAATTTCTAATTGATCGTTCAACGGAACATTAAAATCAACACGCACAAAAGCTTTTTTCCCTGAGAAATTGTAATTGTCAATTGTTTGCATAGTGCTTTTATAATTAAGTTTTTAAAAATTGTGATTTTATAGGAAGGTAAGAAGAAGTAGACTTTTCACTTCTTTTTTGAGCAGACAAAATTACAAAATATCTAATGAAAAAATGCAAAATAAGAGGACAAAGTATCAATTGTATTCGTTCTGAATTTTTCGTCTTTACAGAAAAAGATTACATTTGTTCTCATAAAACTTTTATCAACTTTATGAATAAAAAGAAATCCAAACCGGAAAAATATCAAAATCCTGAAACTTCATCCGTTGCAAATGAGCCACAGACAGAATATGTTATTCAATCAAATGATCTATTCAAAGAAGATAGGTTGTATAGCCACGAAGAAGTTTTTAAAGAATTTGCAAGAAGATTAAATGAAAGAATTGGAACTAATATTCCTTTGTAATGAATGAATATTCAATTTCTTACACAAAACAAGCAAGTTTGGATTTATTGAGTATAGTTGATTATATAGAGAGTAGCCTATATGCTCCATTTACAGCAGAACGGTTTTATTATGGAATTAGAAAGAAAATTGAAAATTTGCGAAAATCTGCCGATATTTACAAAATTTCCCATCAGCAAACCATACGACAATATGGAAGTAGTGCTCGCCGAATTAACTACAAAGGATTTGCAATCATTTATACTATTGAGGATTCCAACGTTATTATTCATAGAATTATTCACGGCAGTTTACTTATTTGAGACTATAAACAAAAAAATATACTTGTTCCTCGCAATTTTCAAAATCATAGTCCTCACAAAATCAAAAAAATCATAGTCAAAAACAACAAGCCGCTGTCGAATATTTCACAACAACGGCTCGTCTACACGTCAAACTAAAACTATTTGTCTGCTGTCACAGCGATCAAATCATCTTCATCCATTAGTCTTTCCTTTAATTTTCTTACTCCCCGGTTACGACGATAATGCCTGAATTTAGACGTAATTCGGTCGAAAATATAATAAATAACAGGAACAACTATCAATGTCAATATCATCGAACTTGCCAATCCACCGATAATTACCCAGGCCATACCGTTTTTCATTTCGGCGCCGTCGCCCGAAGCCAATGCAATCGGCAACATACCGAATACCATCGCAAATGTTGTCATCAAAATCGGACGCAAACGCTCTTTTCCTGCTTCAATTAAAGCATCGAAAGTTCCCAAATTTTTATCACGGCGCATGTGATTGGTAAAATCAACGATAAAAATTGCATTTTTAGCTACCAATCCAATTAAAACAATTAATCCGATAATACTGAAGATTGTAAGGTTATTCATCGTTAATGCTAATGCCAAGAAAGCGCCAATAAGTGACAATGGAATGGAAAATAATACCACAATCGGGTCTAATAATGAATCATACATTGCAACCATAATCAAGTAAATCAACACAATAGCAGCTAAGAAAGCAAATCCAAGACTTCCGAATGCATTGGCCTGTTGTTCCATCATTCCGCCTTCCTTGATAGTAACTCCTTCCGGTATTTTTCCTGCAATGGTTGATGAAATTTCAGATCCTACTGTTCCCGAAGGACGACCTACAACATTACATTTTACAGTTATGGATGAAATACGATCTGTTCGTTCCAATGTCGAAGGACCTAAGCCATAATTAATATCAGCAATTTGATTCAATTCGATTAATTCGCCACGTTTATTGATGAATGTTAATTTGGCTACATCTTCAGGTTGTGTGCGATCAAAATTATCCACACGAACATTAATATCATATTCATAATTTCCATCCCTGTATTTCGAATCATCATTTCCATTTAATGCCACACGAAGAGTTGAACCGACATCATTTACCGACAATCCGAGTTCCGACATTTTTTCACGATTCAATTTTACCTGTACTTCCTGACGAGGATCATCAATCGAATATTTAGCGTCTGTAGTTCCTGGTGTATGACGGATTGCGTCCAATACCATTGACGCAGTACTTTCCACTTGTAAAAAATCTGTTCCCTGAACAATAAACTGAATAGGTTCGCTACCTCCGCCACCACCTAATGAAGTTACACTTACGCGGGCACGAACACCCGGAATTTGCATAATTTCTTCTTTTACCTGCTGAGCAAAATCATTAACTCCAATAGTACGTTCTTTTTTATCAATCATTTTCACAGCAATAGAAGTTACATTGTTTTTGGAAGTACTACCTATTCCCGAACCCGACGAACCGACATTTGTATAAATACGTATCACCTCAGGCTTAGAACTGATAATTTTCTCTACTTCTTTTGTTACTTGATTATTTTGATAAACAGTTACTTGAGAATTCATATCCAATGTAACCGTAAATTCTCCCTGGTCGGCATCCGGAATAAATGCAAAGCCTATAAATCCTGCTGGGAGTAATGCAAATGATGCTATCAATAACACCAATGTTACCAAGAGAACGGTTACTTTATGCTTCAATCCTATATGCAGTACTTTTACATACCAATTCTTCAATGTTTCGAAAGAATGCTCCATCAGGCGAGAAAAACGTCCTGCCAACGTTTGGCGTGATTCGTCGGACAATTTACCAAAACGAGCCATTAACATTGGAGTCATAGTAAACGACACCAACAAACTACAAAGCGTTGCAACAATAATCGGAACAGCAAATTCTTTCAAAATATTCCCGATAAGTCCGCCTGTGATAACCAATGGCAAGAATACAACCACAATTACCAACGTAATAGACATTGCTGTAAACATAATTTGCTTACAACCATCGAGAGCAGCCTGGCGTTTATCCTTTCCTTTTTCCATGTGACGGAACATGTTTTCGATAACCACAATCGAGTCATCGACCAGAATCCCAACTACTAGTGACAATGCCATCAAAGACATCATATTCAGCGAATACCCCAACGCATACATAACAATAAATGCGGGAATAATAGATAGCGGAACGGCAACCATAATTATCATGGCGCTTCTCATATTATGAAGGAAAACAAAACATACAATAGCAACAATAATAATTGCAAGAATAAGGTCTACAACCACCGCATTTGCCGATGCTTTTGTAAAAACCGAATCATCTGTAGCAATTTCAAATTTTACATTGTCTGCTGCATATTCCTTCTCTATAGCTGCCAATTCAGCTTTAGCCATATCGGCAACCCTTACAGCATTGGCATCAGTTTGTTTCTGAATCGAAATACCGATGGCATCTTCTCCGTCGATACGGTTAATTAGCTTTTGTTCGGCAATCCCGTCTTCCACTTCGGCAATATCCAACACTTTTATTTTTCCACCTTGTGGAGAAGTGGCAATTACCGTATTTCGAAGTTCATTCAAACTACTGAATTTTGCAGCTAAACGAACAGAATATACTGCACCTGTATTCTCAACAGTTCCTGCAGGAATCTCCATATTGGCCGTTTGAATAGCTTGAAGTACTTGTAAGATAGACAAATTATATGCTCTTAATTTTTCAGCATCAATATTTACCCTGATTTGACGTTCGTTACCTCCAACCATATCCACCGAACCCACTCCCGGTAATTTTGCCAAGCGAGGTTGTACACGGTCTTCAATTAATTTGTAAAATTGAGTTGGGGGCAAAGAGGAAGATGCCGCTATATTCATAATCGGCTTTTCATCCAACGAAATTTTATTGATAGATGGATCTAAAATCTCTGTCGGCAAATCGGATTTTATCGCATTGATTTTCCGTTGTGCATCCTGAACAGCCAAATTAGGATCAGTTCCTTCATTTAACTCTACGGCAATGATAGATACTCCTTCCTGAGATGTTGAAGTAATTTTCTTCAAGTTTTCTAATGTTGAAAGCGCATCTTCTACTTTTTTGGTAACCGATGTTTCCACTTCCGAAGCTCCTGCTCCGGGATATACGGTGGATACAGTAATCATTGGCAGTTCGAATTTTGGCAACAAATTCAAACTAAGCATATTGTAACAGACCAATCCACCAAGGGTTAATACTGTGAAAATCACAATAATTAATAATGGCCGTTTTATTGAGGTTTCTACTATTGAAGACATATTGATTTATTATTTGACGATTTACAGTTTAACACAAAAGGTATATAACTCCTTAATATATTTATCCTTTAATTCTTAATTATCTCAATTTTCGCTCCATCCATCAAATTAATCTGACCATTAGTAACAACTTTATCTCCTTCCTTCAAGCCATTAGTAACTTCTATGTATGCCTGATAATCTCGTCCTGTAGATATTTTTACCAATTTTACAATATCTCCGTTTACCAAATAAACCGACGGGTCTTTCACACTACTTACAATAGCATCACGCGGTATCATTAATGTAGGAACACTTGCTCCTTGCTCTATAAAAACGTTTACATACGTCCCTGCTTTCATTGGATAATCCTTGCTATTAGCAATAGTTATCTCAACAGGATACGTGTGCGAATTATCCCCTTTCTGACTAATATTGGAAACTTTTCCTGTAAATTTTTTATCGGGATAAACGGGAGTACTCACATTTACTTCTTGTCCTTGGCGAAGTGTATACACATTTCCTTCCGAAACAGACAATGTAACCTTCAACTGGGAAATATCCGCAATTCCGGCAACAGCTGTACCAACATTTACATAAGCGCCCAATTCGGTATTTTTGGAAGTAATATATCCGCTGAAAGGCGCAACAATACGTGTATCATTCAATTGCTTTTTTGCATTATCCAACTGAATAGTTGCATTTTCGTAAGCAACTCGCATATCTCTCAATTGTGTTTCTGTTACGGCATCACCTTCCCGAAGAATTTTGTAACGTTCGTAATCTTCTTTATTTTTGTCATAAGCGATTTGTGCATTTTCCAATGCCATACGTTTATAAGCATCATCAACACGCGCCAATACAGTTCCCTGACTTACATAATCTCCCAACTTGAAATTAATTTGTGTAATTCTTCCTGCAGATTCCGATGCAACTGTTACCTCACGATTGGCATTTGCTGTTCCAACTAAACTTAAGTTATTATCAGCTTTCTTTATTTCGGCAGGAACAACTGTTACTGCAATACTCTCCCGGCTCGTTTTTACTTCTTTACGGCTATCTATTTCTTTTTTGTTGCTTGCCAATACCCAAGCCATAGAGCCAATTAATGCAACTACTATTGATATTATTATTATTTTTTTCATTGTCTTTATTTTTGGTGCATGGTACAAGGTACACGGTGCACGATTTGTTTCTTTTTGTTTTTATAAGTTGATATGAGAATATATTAACCGTGCACCGTTTACCGTGCACCGTGCACCAAATTCTTGATATCTCCCGTCAGCATCATAATCTGAAGTTCTGCTGTTTTGAAATTATACAAAGCGTTTAGGTAATTGATTTGAGCATTACTCAATCCTGTTTCATCTTGTAGGATATCACTCATACTCGACATTCCTTCCCTGTATTTCAGTGTTGTTTCTCGATATACATTCTGGGCAAGATTAATATTTTCTCCTTGTCTTTTTACGTTTTCCTTATAGTTAAAATAATCGTTTACCGCAGTTTTATAATCTACCGAAAATTTTTCTTTTGTATTATCAAGAGTCAATGATGTTTTTCGATAATCAACCTTTGCCTGACGAGATTTTGATCGTTTATTAAAACCGTCGAAAATCGGTATGCTCAGATTTAATCCGATATAGGAGGATGCAAACCATTTATTTTCGGAGCTATTATTGAAATAATTTTCAAATTCGCTACGTTGGCCTTGATAACTTAAATTTCCAATAAAAGATAATGAAGGAAGATATCCTTGATTAACCATTTTTTGATTCAAAGCCGCAATATCTTTTTGTTGTTCGATAATTTGAATATCAATATGATCGGAGAAGTCTGCAACCGGACTTGGATTTGCAAGTAATAGAGGCATGGCTACACTATCTGTTAATTGAATAGATTGAATTACCGGAATTTCCAGCATGTACTTAATCATATTCAATTGCTGCTCAAGTAGTGCACTTGTATTGTCGAGGTTTGTTTTTTGATTTTCAAGCGTTACTTTTATCCGGTCATAATCAACTTTCTTTCCCATACCGTTATCCCAAAGGGTTTTGGTAATATTCACCATTTTTTCTGTACGGGAAATATTATCTTTTATAATTTCTTTTTGTTCAGCGGTTGTTTGAGCCAAAAAATAAAGTTTAGCTACTTCTTGCGCTAAGTTTTCACTTACCTTTTCAATACCCAAAGAATTGAGTTGATCACCCATTTTAGACAATTTCAATCCTGTCATAGCAGTCTGATTGTATAAAATTTGATTAACACCGACAGAGACACCTGTACTGTATTGTACACCCATTGAGAAAGGAATTGTTGTTCCAGGTTGCCCAACGATATCCCCCGGAACCATAGTTACAGGCAATTTCAGATTGTCTTGAAAAGTTCCGGAGCCTGTTATTTGAGGCAGTAAAGAAGAGCGGGATTCTTCAACTTTGTAGCCACTCTTTTCTTTGTCCATCCGAGCTTGAACTACGTTGATATTTTTTTCCACGGCTGTTTGAATACAATCATGTAAAGACAGATTGATGGTTGCATTTTGTTGTCCGAAGAGAGAAAAACTCAGCAGTAAAAAGCCGGTAATCATTTTTGTTTTCATTCTTCTTTTTATAATTTTAGTTGACGTGTTGCTTGATAACTTCCTCTTTATTTGGCAAATACAAAGCCATTGAAAAACTGATTATTTGTAAGTTCCTCCTTTTCTTTGACAATAATGCCTGTTTGAATCAGTATTTTTTTTAATTCTGCATTGATTTCCTCAATATATAATTCGGTTATTCTTTTGGTTTTCAACCACAAAGAAATATGCGAATCTGTACTATTTGTTATTTTATCTTGTTCTACACCTACCACATTATCATTTTCCATTTCAAAAATATTAAATGTCGTTTCTGTAGATATTTCTGTACTAAGCTTCCCTTTTTGGGTTAGTATTGCAATCTTTTTGTTTTTCATATATACATTTTTATTTTTGACACCATACTCTTTTTCAAAACCTTACAAAGCGATAAGAAAAGATTGGATAGACATGTAAAGCTAAAATTGTTTCACTAATTCAAAAATGTGGGAGTCTATCCAATCTGTATTTATATAAACCTAAAACCTGTAACCAACACCAAGACTTACTGTTTGAGTTCTCATGGTTGCATCATCTTTTCCTGCATCCAAATTATCAATTAAACCCATTTTATAGCTTGCATTAATTTGAATTTTATTATTGAACTCATAGCCAAGCATACAAGCCAATCCAAAATCCCAACGACTCATAGTCGCTTTATCATCGTTTTCATATTTCTTGTACAAATCCAAATCGGCAGTGGTATTTTTATAGCTGAATCCCAATCCTGCATAAGGACCAAATCCAACATATCCTTTACCGGTTCCTAAATTCATTTGTCCTACAGCATAAACAGGAATTTCCATTCCCCAATATTCATAATCATTTTTTATGCCCGTGGGCTTGTTTTCGTATTCAGAAGCTTTGTAATGAAAAAGCAATTCGGGTTGAACAGCAAAATTTTCACTCAAATTAATATTCATAAACCCACCCAGTGATGCACCTACTTTCATTGTACTTTTCATGTCATCCAAATCGCTTAACAGATAATTCGACATGTTAGCTTCAGCTTTTACACCGTATGATAAACCTGTTTGAGCCTTTAATTGTGAAACTCCTAAACCCATTACAATGATTAACAAATAAAATACTACCTTTTTCATGACGTTTTGTTTTTGTGTTTATAATTCTGTTAATTTTAATAAATTTGAACGATTGTTCACTCTCTGGCCAAAAAAATGAACATATATATTTCATTTGCATATAGTGAACAATTGTTCACTATATGTGCAAAAAAAATGTTCTAAACCAATTTGTTATTATAAAATTTCTCCAAATCTCTTTTTGGAGTATTCATTTGAATAAGAAAATCACACATGAACGATTGTTCACTCTATCCATAAAAAAATATCTACACTTTAATCAAAGAATAAATGTATTCCATCATCTTTTTCCCGGATTTCATACTTTTCATAAAACAGTTTTCAGCATCCGAATTGTCAGCTAAATCAAATGATTTAGCAAAAATCTTTGCCATGATTTCTATATTAATATCACTTCGAACTTCCCCTTTTTCAACACTGTTTTTAAGTGCTTTTTTCCAAACATGCAGATTGTAATCTTTATGTTTTTTCAGTTTCTCCAAAAAATTGGGATATATTTTAGCAGCCTGAATTGTTAATGCTGTATAGTTCAAGAATTTCACTTCTATATTTTCTAAACTGTCCAAAAATTTACCAATGCTTTGCATGTGTTGGTAAGTAAGTTCAATTCTTTCAATAACAGTAATATTGTCATCAAACTTAGGTTTTATCATTTCCAACAATCCGAAAACATATTTATTGATAACAGCTATAAACAAATCATCCTTACTCTCGAAATAACGGTACATTGCACCGCGCGACATCTTTAATTCTTGCTGCAATACAGTCATAGAAGCACTATCATAGCCTTTTGCCATGAATACTTCAAATGCCTTTTCTATAATATATGATTTTCTGTCTTGCATGATTTATTAAAATGAACGTTTGTTCACCGCAAAGATGAAGTGTTTTATTAATATGACAAATTTTTTAATGTTAAAAAATGCAAATAGTATTATTTATTTTATCAATTGATTTATTTTTAATTAATTACACATGAACATTTGTTCATTATTTATTATTATAAAATGAATGATTGTTCATTTTAAAAGAAATATCAACCTGATTTTATACATTTTATTTGTCTATTATTATTCAATTCTTAATTAACTTCGTCGATTCCTATAATTTTCAATTCTTAATTCTTAATTTTCCTACATTTGTACTTCTTAAAAAAACCTCATGGTTAACGAAAAAATAAAAGTAGCGCGTCTTTCAATTATTTCCAATTCATCGTTGGTTGTATTGAAGCTGATTGTTGGAATAATGACCGGTGCAGTAAGTATTTTATCGGAAGCAATACATTCAGCTATGGATTTACTGGCTTCCCTTATCGCCTTTATGGCAGTAAAAATATCAGGAAATCCGCCTGACAAGACGCATCCTTACGGACATGGAAAATTCGAAAATTTATCGGGTGTAATTGAAGCCATCCTTATTTTTGTTGCTTCAGGTTGGATTATTTATGAAGCCATAATCAAATTAATTCATCCCGGGGAAGTCGAATCGATCGGGTTGGGTTCTTTAGTTATGTTTATATCGGCAACTTTCAACTTTTTTGTTTCGAGAAAGCTCTATAAAGTCGCGAAAGCCACCGATTCCGTTGCATTAGAAGCAGACGCTTTGCACTTAAAAACAGATGTTTATACGTCATTAGGTGTAGCTGTAGGATTAGCTTTACTCTGGATAACCAAAATCCAAATTCTTGATCCTATTATTGCTATTTTGGTTGCATTATACATCCTCAGGGAAGCATATTTACTTTTCATTAAGGCTTTTAAGCCGATGATGGATGAAGCTTGGGCTGATTCGGAAATATCGAATCTACAATCCCATTTAAATGAAATGAATATCAATTATCATGATCTTAAAACCCGAAAATCCGGAAATTTCAAATTTGTAGATTTCCACATGTTGGTTCCACCAAACGATACAATCCTGAAGGTACATAATTTGTGTGATAAGATAGAAGATACATTAAAACAGCACTTTACCGACCTTACTGTAAATATTCATGTTGAACCTGAGAATAATTGAAAAAGCTCATTTCTCTTTATTTTTAAATATTTTTTGTGATTTAATAAAACTTCTATACATTTGCTCTTAAGTATAATTCCTCAATATTAACTTTATATATTTAAAAATGAAAAGAATGAATCGTATTTTTGGTGTTATAGCATTAGTTGCTATTATTGCATTGAGTTCTTGCAGTAAACAATCTATTTTGGAAAAAATGGCCGAAGAAGCAAACAAACAATGCCCAATGATTGTAGATGAAATTACAACATGTGATAGCATTGTAGCTCAAAAAGGTAACAAAATGGCTTATTTTTATACAATTTCTGCTGATGTTCCTAATCTTGATAAAGACATGTTCAGCAAGAATATTAAACAAGCTATGAAAATGAAGGTACAAACAGATCCAATGATGAAGGCTTTAGTAACAACTGATGTTATTTTTGTTCAAAAATATTATGATCAAAACCATGGTTTGCTTGTTGAAGTTGAAGTAACTCCTGAAGATTACAAATAAGAATAGAAGAAGTTATCGGAAGTTAGACGAAAGTTATCTGAATATAAAAGAGTTTTTCTGCTAATTCCTTATTTATTTTTGAAAAAGCAAAGATATGAACTTGTATCTTTGCTTTTTTTATTTGTATCGATTTTATGTTTTCATTATTTATTAGACGTAATAGTCTCAAAATTAAATAATCACTTTCAATTGTCAACTATTTACGTATGAATATAAATAATCTACCAGGTGATGACTTGATATGGGGTATCCGGAAAATAGAAAAATCATCCGAAGAAATGTTGAATTTATTGGATAAAAAAGAATTTTATTTATCTCATATTCAAAAAATAACATCAGAAGACCGAAAAAAGGAATGGCTTACTGTCAGGATATTATTGAAGGAGTTACTTGGCGAAGAAAAGGAAATTCTACATACCGAAACAGGACGGCCATATTTAACCGATGTTTCATTTCAAATAAGTATTAGTCATACCAAAGGATATGTGGCAGTTGCATTAAGCAGGAAAAACAATGTAGGAATTGATATCGAATATATTTCGCCGCGCATAAAAAGAATCAGTTCTCGATTTATGAGTAAAGAAGAAATCACAACTATTCATCCGGAAAATAAAATTATCCATTTATTGTTGCATTGGTCGGCAAAAGAATCGATGTTTAAAGCGCTGAATGAACAAAATGTAGACTTTAGAGGTTGCCTTCACATTCAACCCTTTGTTCCACAAATGAATGAGATGTCATCTTTTGATGCTTTTGAAACTAAAACGGAAAAACAAAACCGGTTTTTAATCCATTATGTAGCAACAGAAGATTATGTACTAACTACAACATCTCTACTCTTTTAATTTTTCCAAGTAAAATAATTCATAATCGGGTAATAATTCGGGATGCAATACTTTTATTACATCTTGCAGGATAATATCCGGACGAGCAACGGCGCTTTCCCAATAATCATTTCCTCCCGAAGGTGTGCTGCGTTTCAAATTATTGTACACATTTCCCATTTTGAAAGATTTAAACAATGTATAGCGTTCGTTTGTATTTTTCAGTTCCTGCAAAGACTTAAAACTACACCATAACCAAACATCAGCATCGACAAAATCCTTTAATGCTGCTTCTATGCTTAATGGAATACTTCCTGAAGTTGTATCGTTCTGAAAATAGTAATTTCCTCCTGCTTTTCGATACAATTCGGCAGCATAACTTCCTCCACCCGGAACATACCATGTCCCCCTGAAATCATTTCCTGTAACGATCGTTGGTTTTTGAATAGAGTTCTCTGCTAAGTTACTTATTTCAATATATTTTGCTTCTATTTTATTAAAAATGCTGTCGGCTACAGTTGATTTATCAAAAAATGCTGCAATAAATTTTATCCATTCGGCTCGTCCCAGCAATGTTTTTTCCATCCATTCATTATTGTACAAAACAGGAAGTCCCGAACGTGCAATCCGTTGGCTGTTTTCGTCTTGTTGCTCATATCCGCTCATCATAATGACATTGGGCTTTAATCCTAATAATTTTTCGTAATTAATACTGAATGAATCGCCCAAATCAATGATTTTCCCATCATCTATTTTTTGTAAAATAGTCGGATTGTAAATACGTTTCGGCTCACAAACACCGGTTATTTTATCGATTTCGCCAATCAATTGTAAAAACTCGAAATGTGTACAAGATGTTGCTGCAACTGATTTTAAAGGAATAAGAACTTTTGTTCCATCATCAGGAATATTTATATCCTGATTTTTACATAAATAATATTTACCATACAATTGATTATTAGCCAATGGATTGAAAACCGATACGCATGTATAGTCTTTGTAATGTTCAATAGAAAAACCTTTGGCGTATTTAAAGGAATCTTTCGAAATCGCCGTCTGGGTATTTTGTTGAAAGGATTGTTTATTTGTGCAAGAGAAAAATAATGCAAAGCTAATAATGAAAATAATGGCAAAAATGAAATTTGAAGTTTTTTTAAAAGAGAGCATATATTGAAGTTCTTTAAGAATAAATGAAGGCAAAGGTAATGTTTTTAGGGTAATTTGTAAAGGCGAAAAATTTGATAACGACCTACATCTTTTACCTACTGGAGCATAAATAAAACAAAACCCAACCATTTCAATTTAGAAATAGCTGGATTTTATTCTTTTCAACCAATTTATTTATTCAATTCTAAGAAAGCCTTATAATCTTCATTTACTGCATTATATTTATTTTTAGCCTCAAAAAAGGCCTTATCCATCATTTCGCTGTTATTCGATTCTAAAGCAAGGAAAGCCTGTTCTTGTTCTTCCTCATTATCAAAATCTTTCTCTACAGCTTTTCGTTTTCCTTTTATATCAACTATGGTATAAACACTCGAAATACAGTCATTCATTTTACCATAAAAAGATGTATAAAGTTCTTTGGAACGAGCACTTAGTTTACTAACATCCTTATCGCTCAAATTTTCATTCTTTCCACATGATTCCTGAATACTTTTGAGCATTTGTTGCATTCCAGGAACATCGACATCATCTTTCTGTAACAAATTGAATACTTCATTTAACGAAACTAAATCAGTTTTCATCGGAAGGATAAATTCCCCCATTTTACTTTTAGATAATATTTCTGTTTCTGCCTTATCTCCTATCTTTGATGCTAAACTTACAGCATTCCCCCATCCCACATAAGCTTGCCTTATGCTTGCATATAAGTCGTTGACTATCGCTAAATATTTGACATATCCGGAATCAACTTTATAAGATGCATTTGCAAAATATCCATTCATTTTTTCGCAACAACCAGCAATTTGTTCACAATTATCAATTCCTTGTTTCATTGAAGCTGCAATTTCATTTTTGCCTTCAAAAGCAGATACTGATTTTAGTTGTGATTGGTATTTTGCAACATCTTCCTTCGAAACAGATAATTTGTTACAATCAATTGTAGAAAGTTGCTGTACATCAGCTCCTTGATTTACTTTTTGAATATTTTGTCCTGCAATAGACAAAACTTCTTCAATATTGTTCAACGGCTGGGTATACAGTTCATTCAATTCCTTCACGGCATTCGTATAACGGAGAATATCCGTAGCAGAAACACCCTGTTCAGTCTTAGCTGTTGTTTTTTGAGCATAAATACTTCCTGAAAATAAAACTATTCCACAAAGGAATACGATGAAAAAAAACTTCTTCATATTATTCATTCTTTAATTTATTATTCACTCTTTTTATATAAGAAACCCCGTTCCTTTCGATTAAGAAACGAGGTTAGAAAATCAAAAACAAAATAATTGTAATTTACTTACGAATTGTTCAATACACAATACTAAGCTGAAAAATAACATCATAAATTACAATCTATATACTTTTACTGTTTTACAAAAGTATTATATGCATTGATAGCATTACTATATGCCGAACGCACTTGAGAATAAGCATCCTGTATTTCGGCAGAAGATGCTTTTTGTTCCATTTTTTGTGTTAATGTACTAATTGCTGATACTCCGGTTATGCAATATTGATAAAAATTTTGATAAACCGTTTGGTATGAGGAATTTTTCAATTTAGATAAATTTTTACCGGATAACTCTTTATCTTGATTTAGAGCATAAGAAAGAGTTTGCGTTTTTTGGCGAATTTGAGCATAATTTTGTTCGCTTGTACCAAACATATTCAAGATTTCTTTAAAAGTCGAGATATCTGTTTTCATTGGAACAAGAAATTCTGCGCGATTATTGTATTTCAACATATCAATTTCAGCTCCGTTAGCTGCGTTCGTTGCCGATTGTGAAGCATTATTCCAAGCTGAATATGTTTTACTAATATTACTTGTAAGACTATCTTTCATAGCTTTATAACCAGAAAAACCTCTATCGTCTTTGTACTGCCCTTGAGTAAAATAGTTATTTATTTTACTACAATAATCTGCAACCTTTTGATTTGATTTGATTGCCTTATTCATTAACTGATCAATAGAATTCTTTTGATCAAAAGGAGTAATGCTATCAATTTTACTCATGTAACGATCAACCTCAGACTTGGTTATCAACATGGAACTATAATTAATAGGTGAAGGTTGTGTATTTGCATCCTGTTGCAATTTGGCAACATTATGGTCGGCCACATTCAACATATTCTGGTAATTGCCCAATGGCGCCGTATAAGTATCACTCAGGCCTAATACACAGTTAGCATACTTAATAATGTTGTATGATTTCTTTGAGTCTTGAGCATAATCTTGAGCAAACGCATTAACGGAAGCAAACAACATTACGACAACAAAAAATGAATGTTTTAAATTTCGAATAGTCATAATCCAACTGATTTTATTATAAATAGTTTAAAAATATCACAATACATAAAGCATACATTCAACTTATAATGTATTTAAATTAAATCAAATACGCTGCAAATCTACAAATATTTAATTAGAATAGGTATCAATAAGGAATAAAAAAACAGTTACTAATGTTTATTTTTAGTATTATTTATTAAAAAAATCAATTCCACAAGTATAGAAACTATTTAGGTAAACAAAAAAGCACTACTTATATCTCAAAGTAGTGCTTTTCACTAATATTTAATAAATACAAGGCATATCATCCAGTGTATTCTGTTTGAGATTGTTTATTCTCAATTCGCATTTTGATTTTTTGTTCTTCTTTATCAAAATCAACTACTATCGTATCACCCTCAGTCACCGTGGCTTTTATAATCATTTCTGCCATTTCGTCTTCCAAGTATTTTTGAATAGCTCTTTTCAATGGCCTTGCACCAAACTGAACATCATATCCTTTACTTCCTATAAACTCTTTGGCTTCTTCACTCATTTCCATCTTGTAACCGATTTGTTCCAATCGTTTGTAGAAATCCTTCAGTTCCAAATCTATGATCCTATAAATAGATTCTTTTGATAATTGATCGAAGGTAACAATATCATCTATACGATTAATAAACTCCGGAGCAAAAGCACGGTTCAACGCTTTTTGGATAACACTTCTTGAGAATTCTTTATCATTATCATCTTTCGGAGTACTAAATCCAACTCCTCTTCCAAAGTCCTTCAATTGGCGTGTTCCAATATTGGAGGTCATGATAATAATCGTATTTTTGAAGTCAATCCGTCTTCCCAAGCTGTCAGTCAAACGACCTTCATCCAATACTTGCAATAACAAGTTGAACACATCCGGATGCGCTTTTTCTATTTCATCCAATAATACTACCGAATATGGTTTACGACGTACTTTTTCAGTCAACTGGCCTCCTTCTTCATAACCAACATATCCGGGAGGTGCTCCTATCAAACGAGATACAGTGAATTTTTCCATATATTCACTCATATCTATACGAATAAGTGTATCACTTGAATCGAACATAAACTCAGCTAACTTCTTTGCCAAATGGGTTTTTCCCACACCTGTCGGACCTAAAAATAAAAATGTTCCAATCGGTTTATTCGGGTCTTTTAATCCAATTCGGTTACGTTGAATAGCTCGAACCACTTTTTCAACAGCATCATCCTGACCGATTACTTTTGTTTTCAATTCTTCTTTCATCTGCAACAAACGCTGACCTTCGGCTTGAGCAACCCGTTGTACAGGCACACCCGACATCATTGCTACAACTTCTTCTACTTTTTCTTCATCAACCGTTTGACGATTTTCCTGAATTTCAGTTTCCCAACGTTTTTTTGCAGCATCCAATTCATTGATATATTCTTTTTCTTTATCCCTGAAATTGGCTGCGACTTCGAAATTCTGAGATTTTACAGCTTTTAACTTTTCCTCTTTTGTTTCATCAATTAGTTTTTCAAGCTCTTCAATATGCTTAGGTACAACAATATTGGTTATATGCACACGGGAACCCGCTTCATCTAATGCATCGATTGCTTTATCCGGAAAATTGCGGTCACTAATATATCTTTCTGTCAATTTGACACATGCCACTAACGCTTCTGGCGTATATATCACATTATGATGATCTTCATAACGTTCTTTGATATTTTTTAATATTTGCAACGTTTCTTCCGCAGTAGTAGGATCAACCATTACCTTTTGAAAACGTCTTTCCAGAGCTCCATCCTTTTCAATATTCTTCCGATATTCATCCAAAGTCGTAGCACCAATACATTGAATTTCACCCCTTGATAAAGCAGGCTTCAACATATTTGCTGCATCTAACGAACCAGCAGCTCCACCGGCACCTACAATTGTGTGGATTTCATCTATAAACAAGATAATATTCGGATTTTTAGACAATTCGTTAAGAATTGCTTTAATACGCTCCTCAAATTGTCCACGATATTTTGTACCGGCAACAATAGAAGCCATATCCAAGGTTACAACGCGTTTATCAAATAATACACGAGAAACCTTTTTTTGAATGATTCGTATTGCCAAACCCTCTACAATGGCTGATTTCCCAACACCTGGTTCACCAATTAGTACAGGATTGTTCTTTTTACGCCGGCTTAAAATTTGAGCCAACCGTTCGATTTCACGTTCTCTGCCGACAATAGGATCAAGTTTTCCTTCTTCGGCAGCTTTGGTCATATCAAATCCGAAATTATCCAATACAGGCGTTTCATTCGGATTTTTCCCCGATGCTCCCGATGATTTAGAGCCTGCACTTCCTTTTCCGGAAAAATGGTCATCTTCGTCATCTTCATCATCGGTAAATCCTCCACCCATTGTAAAAGGATCTTCCTCCACATCCATATGTTGACCATTAAGTGTATCATTATAAGACTGGTAAGTAACACCATCGTTTATCAATATTTCAGCAACAACATTTGATTCATCTTTCAATAATGCTAATACCACATGTTCTGCATCTACACTTTCACTTTTTTGCAACCTAGACTCCAACATACTCATTTTTAATATCTTATGAGTATACTTTGTAATAACAATTTCACTATTTGCCGATAGTACATTATTATTAACTTTAGATTCAATTGTATTTTTCAATTCAACCAAATCAATTCCCATCATCTTAAGTGTCTCTATAGCCTTCCCTTCCCCATCTCTTAAAATTCCAAGAAAAATATGTTCGGGACCTATATAATTGTTTTGTAACCGTTCCGCCTCTTCGCGGCTATAAGAGATAACTTCCCTTACTTTCGGTGAAAAATGTCTGTTCATATGTTTTTCCTTTCTTTCTAATAAAAATATGTGCTATTCTATTTTGCACATATATACATCCAATCAAAAAATATGCCAAATTTATATCCAAAATATTATCTAAGAAAAACAAAAAATATTTGATTTACTTAATACGGCTCATATTCAGCAATAAATACCTATATTATAATTTTTTTAAATTAAAAATAAACTTCCTTCTATAACTAGACAAAAAGTAAGCAGGTAATGTTTCAATTTTAATATATTTTACGAGCATTATATTTTAACAAAACAAATCAAAAAATGTTTGTATTTTGTTGTATAATTTTCACATATTCTTAAAAACAGAATATATAAGGTATGTCAATGTTAACAAAAACGTCACTTAATAATTCCCCTTTTAGTAACTGTTATTCCTGCCCCGAAAGTATTTCCGTCAAAAAAGTCACCGGTATTAAACCCTAAAGATAATTTAAAATCCAATCCTTTTATATGTGGATAACTATACATCAAATCAAGATTAGAGGTAAAACCATCTCTAACTGAAATATATGGAACATAATAGCGTCCCCAGGTTTGACCGGTTGTTGCAAGCAAACGATATCCAAAATTTTGCATAAAATATCCCTCCATTCCTAAATGAAAAGAAATAATCCGGGAACTTTTAAATTCCAGGCTACCATTATGATTAAACTCTGGAGATAAAAAAAGTGGTGTTCCCAATGTACGTCCATAATAAGAGCGGCCTTGAATATAATCCACATTATTATAATAATTATCATTTCCATTACCTTTGCTGCGTAAATCGGAATGTGCCTCATCCATCATTATGTTAAAATGAATCGGACCTGTTTGATTTTTTGTATAAATGTATTCAAAAACAACATTTGACAATAATTTTTTCTGAGATGATTTATACTGAATACCCAATAACATATCCCTGTAATTTTCAAAAACCATTCCCGAGCCATCATCAAAAAAATGATGTAAATATAAACTCAAAATATCTGAATCCTTTAATTTATAATCAAATTTAAAAAGATAGCTCCCAACCTGAGAACCTGCTACATACGCGCTATCAGCTCCGGAAGATCCACTGCTACCTTCTTTTGCTATCATTACCCGAAGAAAATCGTCAAATCCATGCGGTTGCTCTTGAATAATATATTCTCCGGTTGATTTTGAATACTGATAAAGAGTTCCGCCCCATTGAACCTGATGGTCCATTCCGAAGGTAAATTGCAATTTATTACTTTTATTAATATTCCCGAACCGGAAATAAATAGACTTATGATGCGCCAAAACACCTTTTGTATACGATTGATTGTTTGGAAACGCCGTGTCTTCTTGCCAATTACCGTCCATATATTTTCCAACGGAAAAATCTCCTTTAATATACATATTCCCTTTGGTATATGGAACTAAAATAAAATCTGACAAACTTCCTTTTATTTCAGGCATGGGACGGGCATTATTCGATAAATCAAAATCACCCGAACTTAAATTCTCGTCCAACAACGATGTATAATCTTCTTTTGCCCCAATATTCAATCTGAGGGTTTTCCAATTTAATTCTCCATAAGCCTGCTGTATCCACACTGTACTATAAGAATGAGGCGAAGAAGCGGCAATATCCAATCCCAAGTTAAATGACCAATCTTGATTTATTTGCTGGTCGTGAAAAATACCTCCTCTAACATAAAAATTATCAGCTTCGAGAGGCACCATTCCCCAATTGTGGTAAAGCATCCAGAAAGGTGTATTATCTCCGGTTGCCAATGAGCCAAATAATTCCGACCTATATGTTGTTGTTGATTTTTTCTGGGAAAAAAGGAATGTTGTAAAAAACATACACCCGACAAAAGTTAAAAATCGCATACTCATTTTTTTAATGCTTTTTAAATGAATAGATTTTTCCTTCGGATGAAAGTACCATATTTTTGCCATCTATACTTTCTACCATAAAGGTGTTGTATAAATTATTCCATCCCGAAAGTTCCTTAAAATTATGGGTAATAATTTGATAATTACCGTCTGCATTTTTTGTAGTATCCATACTTATCAACAGTTGATTATCAGAAAGAACATTTACATATCCATATGAGATCCATGCTTCGTTTTCATTAACCAAAGTCGTAAAAGAAAATATACTCCCTCTTTGAAAACTATAAAATATAGTATCAACCTTGGTACTGACTCCATTTTCATCAACGGTTTTCAACTGCCATTGTCCGTTTATCTGATGTCCAATATCATCGGAACAGGAATAAACCCCAATGAAACATAACAATAAAACTAAAAATAAACCTTTTTTCATATACAATAACATTGGCGTCCCATTAAAATCTGAAATAACTTTTTGAAGTATTTGAAATTTAGTTAGTTACAAGCGAATTTCTATCGCGACGATTTGAATTTATAAAAACTCTAAATTCCCATCGAACTGATATAGCTTATATGAAAGACTTTTATAACTATCTGAATTTCAAAATGACAAAAAACACTTTAGACCTAATGAGTCAACTTTTAATTATGTCCCAATTTTAATGGGACACTAATGATACAATAATTTAATGCAAATGTACTATTTTTTGGATAAAATCAGTCATCAATCCAGCTGTACTTTAGGGCAACCGCATCAATATTATTACAAAAAAGAAAAAACATACACCTAAGTCTCTCTTTTCTTTATAGCCAATATAAATTGAGATACAGCCAAAACTCCGGTAGGAGTTTAATGTGGATAACCCCGAGCAAGTGTAACGCAGCTCGGGGTAAAAATACCCATTACACCCGGAACTCCGGTAGGAGTTCAACAAACAAGCCTCATTCGAGTGTGAAAAATTGAATTGAACCCCTACCGGGGTTCTGAATGATGGGGGGATTGCTTACCCCCAGCTGCACTTCGTTAGCTGGGGGTTATCCATGTAAAACTCCTACCGGAGTTCACGTTGGCATCTTTGATTGAGATTTTGCAAATCAATTTGAATTTTTGATGCGGTTGCCCTAGCAGTACTTTAGCATAAGTTCTTTGCTTGATAATTATTTTAATGTAAATTTGTCAGGTAAAATAAAACCTATAAAAGTATTATATATGAAACTGTTTTCTACATCAGATATTCAAAAAATAGACAAATATACGATTACTAACGAACCGATTTCTTCCATTGATTTGATGGAAAGAGCTGCAACAGAAGTAGTAAACGAAATTACTTCAAGATATGATGTTTCGCATAAAATATATATTTTTGCCGGTCCCGGGAATAATGGTGGAGATGCTTTAGTTGTTGCTCGCCTGTTATTAGGTAAATCGTATTCGGTATTTGTTTATTTATGTAATCCTTCGGGAAAGTTATCTCCTGATTGCAGAGTTAATAAAGATCGTTTATTAAAAGAACATACTAATAGCAACTTTACAGAAATTGTAAATGAATTTGCACCACCTAAATTAACTGAAAAAGACATTATTATCGACGGATTATTCGGTTCGGGTTTAAATAAACCATTAGAAGGTGGTTTTGCCGGACTTGTTCGCTATATAAATGCTTCTTCGGCAAAAGTTATTTCCATTGATATTCCATCCGGAATGTTTGGAGAAGATAATTCCAACAAGTTTGAAGAACAAATAATTGTCGAAGCGGAACTAACTCTCACTTTTCAATTTCCTAAGATTGCTTTCTTTTTTGCCGAAAATAGTCCTTATTTTGGAGAAATAAAGATTCTTGAGATTGGCATACATCCCGATGCCATAAGACAAACACATTCCAACATTTCTACTTTAGAAAAGGAAGACATCAGTAAATTATTAAAAAAAAGAGAGAAATTCTCCCATAAAGGAAATTACGGACAGGGGTTATTATTCGCAGGAAGTTTTGGAAAAATGGGAGCTGCCATATTATCTGCAACTGCGTGCTTGCGCTCTGGAATCGGACTACTAACCACGCATGTTCCCGAATGTGGAATAATACCTTTACAAACAGCCGTTCCCGAATCGATGGGTAGCATAGACCCTTTTGCCGAAACAATAACCACACTACCTGAACTGAAACAGTTTTCTGCTTTTGGTGTTGGCCCTGGATTAGGCACATCCACACAAACTGCTGCTTTCTTAGAAAATTTATTAGCAACAACAGGAGAACATCCTATTGTAATAGATGCAGATGCACTGAATATCATTTCCACATGGCCGGTAATTGATAATGTATTTCCAAAAAATTGCATTATAACGCCTCATCCAAAAGAATTTGACCGATTGGCGGGTAAATCATCGACTTCCTATGAACGTTTTATAAAAGCACAAAACTTTGCAAAAAAGCATAAAGTGTTTGTCATTTTAAAAGGAGCTTATACAACTATCGCTTGCCCTTCAGGCGAATGTTTTTTCAATACCACCGGAAATCCGGGAATGGCAACAGCAGGAAGTGGAGATGTTCTCACAGGCATTATTCTGGCACTATTAGCGCAAGAATATACTGTCAAAGAAGCTGCATTAATAGGGGTCTATCTCCATGGATTGGCAGGAGATTTAGCTTCGGAAGAAAAATCAGAAGAAAGCATGATAGCCCGGGACATTATTGACAAAATAGGCAATGCATTCAAATACTTGAAAAAGTAAGAAGAATAGTATTTATGATTAAAAACATCAATTTATACAAAATAAAACCTCATTCTTTATTTGGATGAGGTTTATATTTTTGGAATAAATTATATTTTCATACACTTTATACACGTAAAAAAGGTGTTTAAAAGCAATAAAACTCAAAAAACAGATTAAAAAACCCAATTTTGAATAGATTTAGTAGAAAAAGAATAATTTTTTTGGCAATATATTAGGTTTATTTGAATTCTTGTGTATAAATTTGCTATTGCAGATGAAAACTCAATCTTTAATTTAACTTTTGTATGGTTAAAAAATATGAATTAACTGAAAAATTAAAAGAGCATTTCGGATTTAGCACTTTTAAAGGCAACCAAGAAGTTATTATCGACAGTGTACTTGAAGGTAAAGATACATTTGTTTTGATGCCGACCGGAGGTGGAAAATCCCTATGTTACCAATTACCTTCTTTATTAATGGAAGGTACGGCCATTGTTATTTCGCCATTGATTGCTTTAATGAAAAATCAGGTGGATGCAATGCGCAATTTCAGTGCGGAAGATGGAGTAGCTCATTTTCTAAATTCTTCCTTGAACCGTGCTGCCATAGAACAGGTTAAAGCCGATATTGTATCAGGAAAGACCAAATTACTATATGTAGCTCCGGAATCTCTTACCAAAGATGAAAATGTAGAATTTCTCAAGCAAATAAAAATATCTTTTTACGCTGTGGATGAAGCTCACTGTATTTCGGAATGGGGACACGATTTTCGTCCCGAATACAGGCGTATCCGTCCGATTATTAATGAAATCGGACAACAACCACTAATAGCACTTACTGCAACTGCTACACCAAAAGTGCAACACGATATCCAAAAAAATCTTGGAATGTCGGACGCTTCTGTGTATAAGTCTTCATTTAATCGTCCTAATTTATATTACGAAGTTCGTTCAAAAACAAACAACGTAGAAAAAGATATTATTAAATATATAAAATTGCAAACTGGGAAATCCGGTATTATTTATTGCCTTAGCCGGAAAAAAGTGGAAGAACTTGCGGAAGTATTGCAAGCTAACGGCATTAATGCATTAGCTTACCATGCAGGAATGGATTCATCTACTCGGTCGGGAAATCAGGATGCATTTCTGATGGAAAAAGCCGAAGTAATTGTTGCAACAATTGCCTTTGGAATGGGAATTGACAAGCCGGATGTTCGCTATGTAATTCATTATGACATACCTAAAAGTCTGGAAGGCTACTATCAGGAAACCGGACGTTCCGGACGTGATGGTGGTGAAGGACAATGTATTGCGTTTTATTCGTATAAAGACTTGCAGAAATTAGAGAAATTTATGCAAGGAAAACCGATTGCTGAGCAGGAAATCGGGAAACAACTACTGCTCGAAACTGCCGCATATGCCGAATCTTCGGTTTGTCGCAGAAAATCTCTTCTCCATTATTTTGGTGAAGAGTACAAAGAAGATAATTGTGGAAATTGTGATAACTGTTTACATCCTAAAAAACAAGTGGAAGCTCAAGAATTATTAATTACTGTTATTGAAACCGTTACTGCTTTAAAAGAAAAATTTAAAACTGATTATGTAGTAAATGTATTGTTGGGGAAAGAATTATCTGAAATTCAATCCTATAAACATGATGAACTGGAAGTGTTCGGAAGTGGACAAGATGAAAATGAAAAAACGTGGCATGCGGTTATCCGTCAAGCCTTAATCGCCGGATATCTCGATAAAGACATTGAGAATTATGGATTATTAAAAATTACACCTGCCGGGCAAAAGTTTTTAAAGAAACCTCTTCCTTTTAAGATTACCGAAGATAATGAATTTGAAGATGACGACGACGACATTCCAACACGATCCGGAGGTGGTTCTTCCGGTGCTGTAGATCCTGTTTTATTTTCGATGTTGAAGGATTTAAGGAAAAAGATTTCAAAAAAATTATCTTTACCACCCTTTGTGATATTTCAGGATCCGTCACTAGAAGCTATGTCGACAACTTATCCCATTACAATTGATGAGTTGCAGAATATCCCTGGAGTTGGAGCAGGAAAAGCAAAACGATATGGAAAAGAATTTGTAGAATTAATCAAAAAACATGTCGAAGAAAATGAAATCGAACGTCCTGAGGATTTGCGTGTTCGAACTGTCGCTAATAAATCAAAGTTGAAGGTATCTATTATCCAGAATATTGATAGGAAAATAGCGCTAGATGATATTGCAGAAACCAAAGGATTGGATTTTTCCGACTTACTAGATGAAATTGAGGCAATTGTTTATTCAGGAACAAAAATAAATATCGATTATTTCCTGTATGAAATTATGGACGAAGATCGGATTAATGATATTTTTGATTATTTCAAAGAGTCTCAAACTGATGAGATTGGAGCTGCAGTAGAAGAACTTGGCCCTGAATATACAGAAGAAGAAATCCGTTTGATACGAATCAAATTTATTTCGGAAATGGGAAATTAATTCTATCAGAATAAATATGAAAAGGCAGAAAATTTGAGTTTTCTGCCTTTTTGTATTAATATTTATTCTGATAACTTCCGGTAACTTCAGATACTTTCTTTTTTTACATATTCATTCCACCACAAACAGGAATTACTTGTCCCGACACATACGAAGACAAATCAGATGCCAAAAACAATGCAACATTGGCAACATCTTCGGGAGTACCTCCACGTCTCAATGGAATTTGACTTGCCCATTGTTTACGTACCTCTTCCGAAAGCTGCCCTGTCATTTCGGTAATAATAAATCCGGGAGCAATTGAATTAGCACGAATTCCACGTGAACCAAGTTCCTGAGCTATTGATTTTGCCAATCCAATCATCCCTGCCTTAGAAGCAGAATAATTACATTGCCCAGCATTTCCCGAAACTCCTACTACTGAACTCATATTTACAATACTACCTGATTTCTGACGCATCATTACAGGAGTAGTAGCATGAATAAAATTAAATGCAGATTTCAGATTTACATTAATTACCATATCCCATTGACTTTCAGTCATACGCATCATTAAACCATCACGGGTAATACCGGCATTATTTACCAAAACATCTATCCGGCCAAAATCTTTTACTATTTCCTCAACAACTTTATGAGTATCATCAAAATCAGCAGCATTAGAGGCATATGCCTTTGCTTTTACACCTAAAGCTATAATCTCAGCCTCAGTTGCTTTGGCATTATCATCAATTGCCAAATCGGTAAATGCAATACTTGCTCCCTCTTGAGCAAATTTCAAAGCGATAGCTTTTCCAATACCACGAGCAGCACCTGTAACAACTGCCACTTTTCCTTCAAGTAATTTCATTTTTGATATTTGTTAATCGTTATTTGTTAATCACCATTTGTTATTAGTTGTTATTTGTTTATCGTTATTAGGTTTTAGATTCATTTCTAATAACATACAAATAACTAACAACTAATAACAAATAACTAAAACCTGACAAGACAACTTCCACTTGAATATCCACCACCAAAAACAGTGAGCACCACAATATCTCCGGATTTAAAAGTATCATAGTTTTGAGCAAAAACCAACGGAGAACTTGGTGAACCGGTATTTCCCAATTCGGCAATATTACTCAATATTTTTTCATCTGAAACCTTTAATTGTCCGGCGACATTGCTTATAATGCGCATATTAGCCTGATGAGCAATTATATAAGAAATATCCTCGATCTCATAGTCTTGTTTTTCTGCAACATGTTTGATGGCATCGCACATATATTTACAAGCATACATAAAAACATCACGTCCATCCGGCATTTGTATCCCTTCCGTTTTTGGGCGAAGATAAACACCTCCAGGACCTTTACCTACATGTCCTAATGCTTTTGTATAAATTTCTATTATTTCAGGTTCTTTATCCGATTGTTTTTCTTTCGATACAAATACAGCAACAGCTGCATCTCCCCACAAATGGCCGGCTTTTGGATCAGTTTCATTACTATATGCCGTATTATGCTCGGAGCAAACAATCAATGCCTTGCTTGCTTTATTCATGGCGAAATAACCCTCAACAATCTCCAATCCGTTCAAGAAAGAAGAACATGCTGAAGATACATATACAGCTTTTGTATTTTCTACATTAAATTCACGCTGAACAACATGAGCCATAGTTGCAACTGTATCCAACGGAGAATAAGATGCTCCGACTATTAAGTCAACATCTTTCACATCATAAGGGAGTTTGGAAAGAGCATCGTTTACTGCAGCAATACCCATTGTGTGTGTATCTTCGTTTTCAGCGGCTTTAGAACGTGTTACAATACCTGTTCTTTGCTGAATCCACTCATCAGTAAGCCCATTAAGATTAAGAAAATGATTATTATGTACTCTTGTAGAAGGGATATAAAATCCTGTAGCGTTAATAAACATAAAATGTTTTATATATAAATTACTAATTGACGGTTTATTTACCTTAAAAACCGTCATATCATCATCACTTTTATCTCAAAAATAAAGAATATAAAAAATTTGCACAAGGTTAACTTTTAATTCCATATAAAAGGATATTCACAATTTCGTTTCGCTGCCTAATGCGGTCTATCACTTCTTTTCCATCAAAAACACCTTTTATATATGGAACCTCAATTCCTTTTAAAGCATAATGTAATGTCAATGCACTAACCTCAACATCAAACGAACGGAAAACTTTTTTCTGAACTCCTTCCAGCAATATTTTCTTGATAATTTGTATTTCTTTTAAATCAAACTTCTTCCTTACTTTTTCAACCCGGCTTACGTCCTGAAAAAAATCAGCATGTAAGCTACCATTTCTTTTTACTACCTCTTTTACAGCATCTAAACGAGTAAAAATAAACGTTTTTAATTTTTCTTCGGGTTCAAGATCTTTCTCCCCTACCTT
This sequence comes from Bacteroidales bacterium, assembly GCA_031553395.1. Taxonomy (GTDB): domain Bacteria; phylum Bacteroidota; class Bacteroidia; order Bacteroidales; family WRGA01; genus WRGA01. Next base: position 198,564 of record JAVBLR010000011.1, read on the forward strand.
ATGTAATGCCAATTGTAGTTGTTCCAACTCCGATTCTACTACAGCAAGGTAGATGTCGTTTTTATTTTTAAAGTAAGTATAAAGAGTCCTACGGCCTTTACTCGATGCTTGGGCAATATCATTCATGGTTGTATTTCCTACACCCATCTTGGCAAATAGCTGTCTTGCCACATCTACGAGAATTTCGCGTGTTTTTAGAGCTGCCATAATGACTTATTTTTGCACATTCGACCAAAAACTGTGCAAAAATAATAAAAAGAAAATAAAATTGAAGTTTTTTTGAAAAAAAGTAGACTAAGATTTAACAAACCTTTTAAGGTTGAAGTTTTTTTACAATGAGATTTCAGTTTCCTACTTTTTATTCATTAAATCAATGCCCATGTCCACATCCGCATCCGGGGGTTGAACACGCTGTCAACAGGAAAAGACAAACAGAGAATATACAGAAAAGAAAAAGGATATATATTTTATTCATTTTTAAATAAGTCATAATGGCGGTATTTTGCATAAATAACAAAAGATAGTTCGTATAAGAACTCATTTTTTTATAAAATATTGTACAAACATAAATTAAGTCCTGTTTGTTTATAGTTAAATGCAAATAAAGAAGTTAATACTATTCCAATAACTTCTGATTATTTTTTTTATTCCCATTTTTTATCTCAAAATCCGAAATCGTCTATTTCTATTTTCTCTTTCTTTCCTTCTTTAAATGCTTGTGCTTGCAGATGTTCGACATTTCCTTCTACATAAATAGCACGATAAGGACGAACCGGACAAATATATTCGCATCCTCCGCAACCAACACAAATATCCGGATTGATATGCGGAATGGTCAATCCATTTTTATATGGAATCATGGTAACTGCTTGTGTAGGGCAATGTTCGGCACAAGCACCACAATTTGTTCCATTTGTATGTACCACACAAATATCTTCGACAAAAACAACACGACCAACTTGTGTCAAATGTTTTTCTTCTTTAGTCAAGGGCTTTAATGCTTTATTCGGACAGATATTTGCACAAATCGTACAATCATAATTGCAAAAACCTTTTTCAAAATACATCATCGGCTGCATTATTCCACCTGCTCCATATTCCATAAAAGATGGCTTCAATACATGTGAAGGACATCTGCTTACACAAAGAAGACAAGAAGTACAATGATGTAACAAATGATCTGCACTTACAGAACCAGGAGGTGAAATCGGATGTTGGCGAGCATGCTTCGTTACTCCTGCCAATGAATTTACCTTATCTTGTACCATAACTACCGGAACTGTTACAGCAGTACTTATACTTACCAATAAAAATTGTCTTCGGCCTGTATCTGAAGGTGTTGTCTTTTCCAAAGAAGTTTCTTTTTTTGCAAAAGAGAAACTCAAAGCATTTTGTTTACAACTTCCTAAACAATTGAAACAATCGACACACCGACTATAATCGATGTCGTATTCTTTACTGTTTATACATGAAGCTTTGCAATAACGGGCACATGCACCGCAATTATTGCATTTTTCGATATCGATCCGTACTTTAAAGAAAGAATATTTTCCTAAAAAACCTAATATTGTTCCAACAGGACATATCGTGTTACAATAAGTACGTCCATATTTCCAAGATAAAAATCCAATAATAAATAATGTCAGAATTCCGGTAAGAAAAGCAACAGAGCTAAGCATTACAATTTCTGCTTTGTAAAAAGTATAATTTCCGAAGCTTGTAAAAATACTTTCCAACACATTATTCCCTGCCATATATATGGGTTTGAATATACTTACAATCATTCTTCCATAGGCACTGTAAGGATCTACCAATTCCAATAAAGTCATAAAGCCCAAAAGAACTCCGATAATTGAAGCAACCAATACAGTCCATCGCAAGATGTTCTTAGCTTTACTGTATGTATATTTTTTCTTCTTTTTGCCAAATCGTTTTGAGATCCAAGCTACAATATCCTGATAAATTCCCATTGGACAAATAGATGAACAATAAATTCGGCCAAATGCCAATGTCAGCAAAACTAAAACGAGAATAATAACCACATTAAAAGCTAATATTGCAGGAACAAGCTGAATATGAGCTAAAACATGAAACCCTTCAGGCAATAATGCTGCAAAATCAAGAAAGTATAAAGTAATAAGCGAAAATAAAACTATGGATATTGCTACACGGAACTTCTTCAACATAAATTCACTTTATTATATCGTCGATTATTAATCAATAATTTACATTTTTATTCTTTTAATATTCAACTTATCAATATTCATTGTTCCGATTTTCAATGTTTGCCCACTGGCTAAATAAGAGACATTTTCCAACGGCATTTCCCGTATTTGTCCGAAAAATTTAGCAGCAGCAGTATCTACCGCAACAATATCCTGTGAAACAAACAAGCTTTTAGAATCTACAATATCCGTAGCCGAACGTCCACGCGGACCATTTGTTTTCATTACCCTGTAAGCATCCACAATATTCAATACCGGCTTTTTCTGCATCGTACAAACATCGGCTATACATTGTTGCAAATCAGTACTATGAAATATTTTCCGATCCCAAACAATTCCCATATAATTTTTCATTGATATGGAAAGATTAGCACCTCCGTGATGTTTTAAAACAGGAACATTAATCCACACATCACTATCCAAGATGGCTTCATGTATTTTGGCTGATTTCAATTTCTTTCCATTTGGAAGAGAAACACTTCTATAATACGACTCTTCATGTGCAGGTACAACTTTCGCTCCGGCAGCTTTTGCAATATCTTCGATACCACTGTTTTTGTAACATTTAACCCAATCATCACATGTATGATCAAATACGGTTACTTCTTTCGCACCGGCAGCAAAGCATTGTCGTATAATCTCTTTAACTAATGCAGGATTGGTATTCGCTCCTAATTCAGGAGTTTTGTCCCACCCGATATTTGGTTTTACAGTTACCTTGTATCCTTTTTTTACAAATTTCCCCATACCTCCGATTTGTTCCATAGCCTTCTTAAACATGGCATCTGGTTCTCCGCCCATAACAGCAACCAAATCAACAGCACTTCCAGATGAACTTTTGACTGTTTGTGCCAAAACCTCCATTCCGCCCTTCATTTTTATGGTAAATGCTGCGCCCGTAAGAGCTGCCGCCTTCAAAAAATCTCGTCTGTTCATGATATAGAAATTTAATTATGAATAAAGAAATCAATCAGAAATCATCAAAAGTCCCTATAATTCTGAGAATAATACAATTTGATTTATATTTGACATCTATACTTTTAGGTTTACATCAACCATGGAAATTTAAAACAATCCTCATTGTATAAATAATAATCGGCATTTCCATTTACAGCAAAAGTTTTCACCAATTTTGCTTTTTCCAGTAATTCACATGCAAACAGAAGAGAAGCACCAGTTTTAACCCGATCTTCAACTAAAAGAATGCTTTTCCCTTCAAAATCAAAATCAATAGGCGATATTAGTTGAGGTTTATCATATTTTGGTTGTTGATTAACATCTCTCAAATTGATTTTTAGCAAGTGATATTCAATATTCAATTTTTGGTTAAGTATTGCTGCCGGAATAATCCCACCATTAGCAATAACAACTATCATATCAAAAGACTCAGCAAAAGTTATCTCTCTAAACCTTTCCAATACTTCTTCGAAAGTCTTCATATAGTTCGAAGCTAATTAGTATTTAGAAATGGCTTTTAATATAAAATAACCACCAAAAAGTTGAAATAACATTCCTGGAATTCCCATTCTGAAGTCTTGAAAAGCAACAAAAAAGTCTTTTACAATAATCCATTCAACAAGAGTTCCTATAATTTGATAAGATAATATAACTAGAAGTAATACTAAAAATGAAACCCTTCCAGAACGATGTGCAAAGTAAGCTGCTGCAAAGGCCAACAATGCCGATTTAATAATTATCACGGGAAGAAGTGCCATTACGGGCATTCCGAATAAAAGGCTGTTAACTAATGGAGATAATATCGCTGTAAGTAATCCTACACGTAAACCACATTTGTAGGCTGCAATAAGTGTAAAGAAATAAATTGGCAATAACATTAAGCCTCCATTAGGAATCAAGTGGCAAAGCTGTGGAAGAAGAATATTTCCTATTATAAAAAGTAGAGTAAACAAATAGGTTTTTACATCCTTAAAGGTGAAAGAATAAAGTTTTACGGTTGTTTCCATAAGTATTTATTTTATTAATTTACGTAGATTATTAATTTTCAATTCATTTAAAGCCAAACAAAATTAGGGATTATACTTTAAAAAACAAATGCAAGTATTGATAGATTATCATCTAAAGCAATAATTTTATTTTTTTAACACAAGTAAAATCCAAATGAACAACCTTATATGCATTTAACTTAGAATACCTTCACTAATACACATAAAAAAACTGCTCAAAATTTTGAGCAGTTTTTATAGAGAGTTATTTGTAACAATTATTCCTTAACAAATACAACTACACGGTTCCAATCATTTTCTGCAAATGGTTGAACATCATCTCCCATGAAATAAGTTTCGATACGATCAGCCGAAATTCCATATTTCTTAACCATCAAATCATAAACTGCTTGAGCACGTTTTTCAGATAGTTTTTTATTCCCTGCAGGAGTTCCTGTTGCTTTATCAGCATAACCTGTAAGTTTAAGTCTTGCATTTGGCGTTTCTTTCAAGTAACGAACTGCTTCTTGAATACTTGGTAATTGTGCATTATCCACAACAGCACTACCTAAACGGAAGAATACCGGTTTTGCCAAATAATCAATAGGTTTCTTTTCTTCTTTTACTATAGTAACTGGTTTTGGACATTCAGGACAAGCTGGGCAAGAAACCGGACGTTTTCTCAATTCGTTATTTTCTGCAACTAAAGCATTAATTTGAGAGTTCAACGCATCGATTTCACGAGGATCTCGGAATACAGCTTTTTGGAAATTACGAGGTTTAAATTTATATGTAAGATCCAACATTACATTTGCAACAATGTCATGATTGTTAGCTCCACCAACTTGACGGTCAAATGCTTCAGGCATGATTAATCCATTAGCTTCTAATCCAAGATTAACAGCATCGCTCAAACGAAAATCTAAAATCAAACCACCTTTTCCCGCAATACTATTTACAGCTGTTCTATTAGCATCTGAATTTTTAAAAGTATGAGCATAACCCAAACCTCCAAAAACGATAAAATTGAAAACCTGAGTCGGGTTATAAGTACCAAACAAATTATTTACATTCAACAATAAATCAAGACCTCCGGCAGCATAATTCACATCATATTCCCAGCCTTGTTTACCATCTTTATCATTTTTCTTATCTCCCAAAAATGTATTTTGAATATAAGTTGGATTATAATCGTAAGGGACATAACTATCACTTGCTGTATAACCAGCAGGATTATCGTAGTTTGTTCCTTTGTACCACATGCTTCCACTTCCATAAGTGAATCCTTTTAATTTAGCACCAGTAGCACTCAATCTTATTCCCCAAACAGGAGACATCCATTTTCCGACAGCAAATCCAACAGTTGGTTTAACATTGTCAAAAAAGTCTACTTGACCAGTAGTTTCACTAAATAAAGTTGCTGCACCACCCGAAAGTGTAAAGAACCAGTGACCACCTTCATTAACAAAAGTTGTTTTTGAAGCAGCTTTTTCTGGCTGTTGCCCTGATAATTGTGCATTTAAACAAATTGGAGCCATGATTAACACAGCTAATAATAGTTTTCTCATTTTCATTAATTTTAATTAAAAATCAAATACGTTTCTCGTTATATGTATATAATTAAAGATAAAATTACAGCTAAAAAGGGAAATGTCATTTTATTATATTTTCCAAAACTGGGGCAAAGGTAAATAATAGAAGCTTAAAAAAAACTTTTTGTGTTATTTTTTATAAGTTATGTGCAAATAAGCTTTAACTTAAAACAGTATTCCTTCTGAATTGTTTCGTTAAAAAAATAAAAAAAACAATAATCCAAAAATAGTGGGTATCATGTTATCAATCTCAATTCATATAGTCCAAAAATACCTATACCTTATTTTTAAAACCATTACAATTTAAACTAAAGCAGAATTTATTTGTTATTCATAAAATATATTCAAATAAATAGAATATTCTAAAAATGTAAAATATTGATATTATTACTTATAACCATATAAATAGAATAAAAATGAAAATCGGTTTTATAGGCTTGGGAAAAATGGGTGGAAAAATGGTCGAACGCCTTTTAAATCATGGACACGAGGTTATAGTCTACAATCTGACTCAAAAAGAAATTGATGATGCAGCACAAAAAGGAGCAATTCCGGCAAAAGACATCAAAGATCTGGTAAATAAATTAGACGGGCGAAAATTAGTCTGGTTAATGGTTCCTTCAGGAAATCCTGTAAACCAAAATATTGACGAAATAAGGTTGTATTTAAATAAAGGGGACATTATTGTTGATGGAGGCAATAGTTATTGGAGAGAAACGGTAGAAAGAGGCAAAAAATTAAAAGAAAAAGGAATTGAATACATCGATTGCGGCACAAGTGGTGGAGTTTGGGGACTTGCAAACGGATATTGCCTTATGTATGGTGGTTCAAAAGAGGCTTGTGATTTTGCAGAACCTATTTTCAAAAGTTTAGCTCCTGAAAATGGATATTTATATTGTGGAGAAAGCGGATCAGGACATATGGTGAAAATGGTTCATAATGGAATTGAATATGGAATGATGCAAGCCTATGCCGAAGGATTTGAAATAATGAAGAATTCTCCATACAACATTGATTTAGAAAAAGTATCAAAAGTATGGATGCAAGGTTCGGTTGTTCGTTCTTGGCTGTTGGAACTTATTGGGAATGCTTTGGAAAAAGATCAGGAACTCGATGATATTAAAGGTTATGTATCTGATAGCGGAGAAGGAAGATGGACTGTTCAAACTGCAATTGATTTTGATGTTCCGGCTCATGTTATAACAGCTTCCTTATATACCCGTTTTCAGTCACGCCAAGAAGGATCGTATGCCATGAAATTATTGGCTGCAATGAGAAATCAATTTGGGGGACATGAGATAAAGAAAGAGTAAAAATAAACACAACAAATCTTCTTGACAAATAAGTAACATGAATAAACCCAAAGAACAAATACTGGTAATATTCGGAGCTTCTGGAGATCTAACTTATCGAAAGCTTATTCCGGCAATGTTCGACTTACATATACAAAATCTTTTGCCTACTAATTTTGCAATAGTTGGAGTCAGCCGTAGCAACTTAAATGATGATACTTTCAGGATAAAAATGAAAGAAGGTATATCCCAATATGCTTCCTTCAAAGAGATTAATGATGATAAATTAGATAATTTTCTTGAAAAAATTTATTATCTTTCCATTAATACAGAAGATGCCAATGATTATGTAAAACTAAAAGATTATCTGCAAAAGACAGATAAGAAATATCAAACCGGAGGCAACTATATCTTTTATTTGTCAACACCTCCTGATATGTATTCTTTAATTCCTAGATATTTAGCCAAACAGAATTTAAATAAAGACAAAGAATCATTCAGAAGAATTATAATAGAAAAACCTTTTGGAACAGATCTGCATTCGGCTGTAGAGTTAAATAAATCTCTTTTGAAGGACTACGATGAACAACAATTATTCCGTATAGATCATTATTTGGGAAAAGAAACAGTTCAAAATCTGCTTGTTACACGTTTTGCAAACAGCATTTACGAACCACTCTGGAATAGAAATTACATCCAACATGTAGAAGTAACTGCTGCCGAAAATATAGGCGTAGAAAACCGGGGTGGATATTACGACAGCTCTGGTGCATTGCGAGATATGATACAAAATCATCTTTTACAGATGCTTGCTTTGGTTGCAATGGAACCTCCAACCGAAATATCAGCAATGGCAATCAGAAATGAGAAATTAAAAGTTTTTCAATCTTTACGTCCTTTGAAAAAAGATGATTTGTTTAAGAATGTTGTTCGTGGACAATATGTTGCATCGAATGTTCGTGGACAATACCAAAAGGGCTACCGCGAAGAAACAGGTGTAAACCCTCAATCCAGAACAGAAACATATATTGCCATGAAAATCTTTATCGATAATTGGCGCTGGGGTGGAGTTCCATTTTATCTCAGAACGGGTAAACGGCTTCCTACAAGAGTATCAGAAATAGTTATTCATTTTAAACCAACACCCAATTTATTATTCATCGACAACAAGGAAATGGGAATTAATAGCAATCAACTCGTATTACGCATCCATCCCGATGAAGGTATTTTACTGAAAACAGGAATGAAAGTGCCGGGTACCGGATATCAAGTTCAGAATGCTAATATGGAATTTCATTATAAAAATCTTTCAAATACCTATGTTCCGGGAGCCTACGAACGACTTATCCTTGATTGCATGAATGGAGATGCAACATTGTATACCCGTGGAGATGCATTGGAAGATACATGGGGATTTGTTCAACCTATTCTTGATTTCTGGAAAAGTAATCCAGATGCACCTTTACATGGATATCCTTGTGGAAGCTGGGGTCCTGAACAAGCTGATGATTTAATTGAGGGTAAAGGAGAAACCTGGCGATATCCTTGCAAAAACTTATCAGATGATGGCATATTTTGTGAATTATAATCAAACTTGTTTTACCCAGAGGCATTTCAAACAAAAGCAAACATGAACAAAATACAGATTTATAATACAAAAACAGAATTATATTTGGGATTTACTAACTTTATGATTGATTTATTAAAAAGTAAAAGTCAATTTCATATTTGCCTATCAGGAGGAAATACACCTAAATCTCTATTTGATTTTTGGGCTGAAAATTATAAAGATAAGATTCCATGGGAAAAAATATCATTTTATTGGGGAGATGAAAGATGTGTCCCTCCGGAAAATGAAATGAGTAATTTTGGAATGACGAAAAAACATCTTTTTGATAAAATAAATATTCCTGAGAAAAATATTTTTCGGATTCACGGAGAAAATACAGCTGAAATAGAAGCTGAAAGATATAGTAAAATTATTCCGGAAAAATTTGATTTAATTATGCTTGGAATGGGTGATGATGGCCATACTGCATCTATTTTTCCTAATCAGATAAATTTGTGGAATAGTTCTAAAAAATGTGAGGTAACGATTCATCCCGAAACAGGATTTAAACGAATAAGCATTACAGGAATAGTAATCAATAATGCCCAAAATATAGCTTTTTTAATTACAGGAAAAAACAAAGCCGAAAAAGTATCTTCAATTATCAACCAACGGGAAAAGTATGAAAATATCTATCCTGCTGCACAAGTAAATCCAAAATCAACCAATTTATACTGGTTTTTGGATAGTGATGCAGGAGAATATATCAAACCATTGTACCAATAGCCAAACTCTTACTGATGACATGACTAAAAAAAGAGCCGCATTATTTTGCGACTCTTTTTTCCTGTTTTATAATGTATTATTTTCTTTGTCCAAGATGAGAATCCAAGAAAAACAAACCAGAAATATTTTTATCAATAAGTTTCAGTTTATCTACAATACCTGAAGCTGTAGATTCTTCTTCTACTTGTTCTTCTATAAACCACGCAAGCATATTTTCGGTAGCTTTGTCGTTTTCTGCACGAGCCAAGTCAACTAATTTATTGATGTTATCAGTTACAACTTTTTCGTGAGCTAATGTTTGTTCATAAGCATCCAATGCCGAACCGAACTTAACCGGAACTTCAGCAATAGGAGCCAAAGAAACTTTACCTCCACGATCTACGACATAATCCATAAATTTGAAGGCATGTCCCATTTCTTCGCTATATTGATTCTTCATCCAACTTGCAAAACCGTTGAATCCTTCACCTGCAAAATAAGCAGACATTGACAAATACAAGTAAGCCGACCATATTTCGGCATTGATCTGAGCATTTAATGCTTTTTCTATTTTCTTATTCATAAGATTATAATAAAAGTTAAATAATTTATTAAATTTTCTTTGCAATATTAACAAAAAGAATCCAAATAAGTTCACTCATTTTTAAGTATTACTACAAATTACTACAAAATCAATATAAATTCATAACTATTAAGGTAAATTCTTTATTATATTTTTGCTCTAAAGCAATATATCTCATATTTTCAAAAGAATATAAGTATTTAATAAACAATAAAATAAATGATATTAATGCAAATACAAATCAATGCAATGCTTAAAAATAACAAAAAATACCTTTTTTAACTATAAAAAGAATTTGGAAGTTAAACATTTGAGAAAAGTCGTAGTCTTATGAATAAAGGTTGACAAAACGATCAAGTACAAATCTAAAAAATAAGAAGTCATGAGAAAAAATAAATTTTATATAGTAGCCATACTAGTTATAATGGGATTTTCTTTTTCTGACCTTGCAGCACAAAGAAGCAGTTCTCAAAGTGGAAGAAGTTCTTCTTCATCGCAACAGTCAGGATCTAGTACAAGAAGTTCTTCTTCATCCTCTTCAGGAGGCGGAAGTGTGAGAAGTTCATCTAGTTCTAGTAGCAATAAAAATAATAATGCAGCAACAAGAAGTTCTTCATCCTCTTCTTCGTCTACATCAACACGAAGTAATTCCAACTCTAATTCTAATTCAGCAACAAGGAGCAATAGCCAGAATAACCAGAGTAATGAAAGAAGTAGAACTAATAATGCTACTGTAAATAATAAAAGTACAAATTCTTCTGCAAATACACGGAGTAATGTAAGTACATCCCGAACCGAATCAAGAAATAACAATTCTTCGGCTAATGTAAGAACAAATAATAATAACAACTATAGGCAAAATAATAATAACCATAGGGATAATTATCAAGGAAATTATTCACACAATAATGGGCATCACAACAAACCTTATTATGTATCTAATAATTATTATTATAACAACCGTTATTATAATGTTTACAGATATAATAGTATGGATTATTATTACAATGGAGGATATTATTACCGATGGAATAATCGCGGCATCTTTGAATTAACAATTGCACCTTTTGGAGTACGCTTATCCGTATTACCAGCAGGATGTAGAGTTATTTATTACAGCAATATTCCTTATTACTATTATGGTGGAACTTACTATAATTACATTGATAGTTATTATGAAGTCGTAAATCCTCCGGTTGGAGCAGTTGTAGAATATATTTCACCCGATTGTGAAACCGTTTATATCAATGGAGAAACTTATTACATCGGTTCCGGAGTGCAATATAAACCAGTAATAATAAACGGGCAAATTTGGTATCGGATAATTAAATTAGTGTAAGATAAGTACGATAAGGTTAGGTTAAATGTTAATGTTTGAGAGGCAGAATTTTTAAAAAAAATCCTGCCTCTCACTTTTTTCAGATACTATCTATAGAATTTATAGTCGTGTGATTCTTGCTCCTAAATTATTTAACCGTTTATCTATTTGTTCATATCCGCGATCGATTTCGCCAATGTTGTGGATTGTACTTGTACCTTGTGCGGACATGGCAGCAATTAGCAGAGCAATTCCTGCACGAATATCAGGTGAAACAAGATTTGCTGCACGCAAAGAATATTCACGAGCATTTCCAATAACCGTTGCCCGATGTGGATCGCAAAGAATTATCCGGGCTCCCATATCAATTAACTTATCGACAAAAAACAAACGGCTTTCAAACATTTTTTGATGAATGAGTACACTGCCTTTTGCCTGCGTTGCAACAACCAATAATACACTCAACAAGTCGGGAGTAAGTCCCGGCCAAGGTGCATCGGCAATTGTCATGGTTGAACCATCGATAAAGTTTTCAATTTCGTATAAATCTTGTTTGGGAATAAAAATATCATCTCCGCATTGATTTACGGTTATCCCCAACCGTTTGAAACTTTCGGGAATAATTCCTAAATTATCATACGAAACATTCTTAATTGTTATTTCGGAGGATGTCATCGCAGCCATACCAATAAAACTGCCTATCTCAATCATATCCGGCAACAAAGTATGCTCACAACCTTGTAAGGATTCAACACCTCTTATTGTCAATAAATTAGATCCAACACCGGATATCTTAGCACCCATTTTGTTCAACATTTTACAAAGTTGCTGAACATATGGTTCACAGGCAGCATTGTAAATTATTGTATCTCCTTTGGCTAAAACCGCAGCCATTATAATATTCGCAGTTCCTGTAACCGAAGCTTCATCCAATAAAATGTAAGTTCCAATTAATCCTTTTGTCGAAATTTGATAACATTGTTTATCACTATCATAATTAAATTCAGCACCAAGCTTCTGAATACCTACAAAATGAGTATCTAACCTGCGGCGACCAATTTTATCTCCACCTGGTTTAGGAAGAATTGCATTTCCAAAACGGGCAACAAGTGGACCGACAAGCATTACCGATCCTCGAAGTGAAGCGCTTCTTTTAAAAAAAGCTTCCGTTAAGAAATAATCCAAGTTAACATTGTCTGCCTGAAAAGAATAGGATTTTTCGGAAACTCGTTCAACTTTAACTTCCAAATCCCGCAATAATTGAATCAAGTTATTGACATCCAAGATATCCGGAATATTATGAATTGTAACTTTTTCATTTGTCAATAAAACTGCACAAATTACTTGCAGCGCTTCATTTTTTGCTCCTTGTGGAATGATTTCACCTTGTAGGCTATGACCGCCTTCTATTACAAATGATGCCATATTGATTAGATAAAAAGTAAAAAGTAAAAAATAAAAAGCAAAAGGAGTAACCACTCAAACTTTTTACCTTTTATTTTTTACTTTTTACCTTAATTTACTTTTTTCTTTTATCGTTGGTAAGATTTTTATTTCTTCGTTGAAGGATATCCCGGGATTCACGTAATTTAAGCAAATCTTGATCTATTTGAATTTTTCCGCGAGAAAGTTGATCCAAATCTTTAAAAATTTTCACATCATCTACTATTTCTTTATTCCATGTAAGAAAAGATTTTTTCATGTGATTGGCCAATAATGAAGTTAATACAGATTTCTCCTGCCCTTCATTATAAGTCCCAAGTTTTTGAATCATTTGTTCAAGCGTTCTTCCATAATGACGATACATGATAGGACCCGATTTATACGGTATTCTTGCCGGACGAGAATATAAATTTTCCTTTTTCATTATCTCACAAGGATAATCTATATCCAACTTAAAATCAGACATAATAGCCAAATGATCCCACAGTTTGTGACGAAAATCATTCACATCACGTAAGTACGGAAATAAATTCCCCATAGTTGTAATGATTGATTCTGCACATTTTTGACGTTCTTTTCTGTCTTCAATCGTTACAGCGTAATCAACCATATTTTGAATATTTCGCCCATATTCAGGTAAAAACAACCTTTTTTGTTGTGTATTGTAATTCATTAATTGATAGTTTGTTGTCTGTTATTTGTACGTTTAATAGTTAATTTAAACAAATAACTAAAAGACTAGTAATTAAATTCTATTCTTGGGTGTAGTAGCAATAAAATCTTTCAAGTAAAAAGGCTCAAAATATGCAACATCCTCAAAGTTATTTTGGTAGAATGCTTGCTCGGACAAAGGTAGCATATTTTTGGCTAAAGGATTAATATTTTCCAGAAATGTTGCATTTGAATGAGTTATAAGCTGTTTGCATTTTTCAGCTCCATCCCCAAAAAATATAATTTTATAATTTTTAAGTATATCAGAAAAAGAATTTTCAGTAATTATTTCAGCCGAAGTTTCTTTAATCACCTGTAAGTTATTATCATACAAAGCTGTATAAACCTCCATTCTTCGAGCATCAATCATTGGACAAAAAAGAGTTTCTTTTTCTATAAATTGGCTGTTTTTTTTTGCAGCTTCAGTTAAAACTAATAACGTAGGGACCGCAATCAAAGGAATATTCAGTCCATAACATAAACCCTTTGCTGTAGATACTCCTATTCGCAATCCGGTATAAGAACCCGGGCCACAACTTACCGCCACAGCATCCAACGATTGTCCGTTTTTTCTGATAAAAGACATTGCCTCTTCAACAAATACGCCCAAAACACTTGCATGCGACATGCCTTCGTATGTTTCTTTGGAAAAAATAACATTTCCGTTTGCTGACAATGCAACAGAACAAACAGTTGTAGACGTTTCTATATTGAGAATAAACGGCATATATAAATAAAGTAGAATAACAATATCTTACGCTAAGTAAAAAAACAGTGCAAAAGTAATTCATTTTGCTAAAGTGGCAAGCAAAGCAGTTTGTATTAATGTAATCTTACATTAACTTACTTCACACAAATTAACTAAATAAGAACGTCTTTTTTTCTAAAAATTTATAAATTAGCAAACAAAATAAAGCATAAGCTGTTTTTTAATAATAAAGCATTCATCCTCCACAAATATTATAAAATGAACATGAGACAAGTAATTATTACAATATGCTTATTTACAATCCTTACATCATGTACATCTTCACAAGATACGGCTACTGCTGAAGCAACATCCAATTTGATAAAATCTCAAGATTATGTATTTGTTGCAGAATACGCATTGCCTATGGGAGTAAATAGCATTTATCTTACATCTGATTATACATTGGATGTAAATACAGATTCAATCGTTGCTTATTTGCCGTATTTTGGACGAGCATACGTAGCTCCCATAAATCCGGAACAAGGTGGAATTCAATTCAACAGTAAAGATTTTGATTACAAATTAACAAAAAAGAAAAATGATTGGGATATTGACATCAGAACCAAGGATCTTTTGCGCAGTTACCAAATTATGCTCAGCATTACTTCAGCAGGAAGTGCATACCTTAACGTAACCAGCCCCGATCGTCAAAGTATATCATTTAACGGTTACATTGAAAAACGAAAATAATATTATCCTTATCCTTTCTAATGTGAGAAAACCTTTCTCTCTGTTTTATGCATGAGGAAAGGTTTTTTCTTTTTTCATGAAACTCCCTACTTGTAACATTTGTTACAAATTATCTTTATCAACCAACCTACATTTGCATCGTTAAAGTAATCAACTATTAAAATATTCAAGCTATGTCAATGTTTTGTTATCAATGTCAGGAAACAGCCAAAAATACAGGCTGTACCGTCAGTGGAGTTTGTGGAAAAGTTCCCGAAGTTGCCAATATCCAGGATTTAATGATGCATCTTTTACGGGGAATTTCATTGTATAGTACCCGTGCAAGAAAAGCCGGTATAGAAGATGAAGAAGTAAACCAATTTGTTGTCACTGGTTTATTTATGACTATTACCAATGCTAATTTTGATAAAAAACGTTTTGTATCTGCTATTCTCGAAGGATATAAAATCCGAAACAATATCAGAGGAAAATTGGTACAAGAAAATCTAAAAGTGGATGATATTGCTGCTGATGAAGCTCTTTTTATTGCGAATACAGAAGAAGAAATGGACCAAAAGGCATCAAGTGTTGGCGTTTTACGTACCGGAAATGAGGATGTTCGTTCATTAAGAGAATTGCTTACATACGGATTGAAAGGAATGGCTGCATACGCCGAACATGCCTACAATTTGGGACATCAAAATAAAGAAATTCATGCTTTTATGCAAAAAGCTCTTGTCGCAACGATTGATGATAATCTTTCGGCGGATGATTTGGTTCAATTAGTGTTAGAATGTGGAAAATATGGTGTGGATGTAATGGCTTTATTGGATAAGGCAAATACTTCATCATTCGGAAATCCCGAAATTACAAAAGTAAACATAGGAGTTGGTAAGAATCCGGGAATTTTGATTAGCGGACATGATCTGAAGGATTTGGAAGAATTATTGAAGCAAACGAAAGATACCGGCGTTGATGTGTATACACACAGTGAAATGCTTCCGGCTCATTATTATCCGGCATTTAAAAAATATACACATTTTGCAGGAAATTACGGAAATGCCTGGTGGAAACAAACAGATGAGTTTGAAAGTTTCAATGGCCCGATTCTTTTTACTACAAATTGCATTGTTCCTCCTCGTGCAAATGCGTCATATAGCGACCGTATCTATACGACAGGTGCATCCGGTTTAAAGGGATCTTTGCATATCGAAGACCGGAAAAACGGAACTCCGAAAGATTTTTCCGCAATCATTGAACATGCTAAACGTTGTGCTTCTCCAACTGAGATAGAAACGGGAGAAATTGTCGGTGGATTTGCGCATAATCAAGTAATAGCTCTTGCTGATAAGGTTGTAAATGCTGTAAAATCAGGCGCTATCCGTAAATTTGTAGTAATGGCAGGTTGTGACGGGCGTACCAAAGTCCGTAGCTATTATACCGATTTTGCCGAACAATTACCGAAAGATACAGTGATTCTTACTGCCGGATGTGCCAAATACCGGTATAATAAACTGGCATTGGGTGATATCGGAGGAATCCCACGCGTATTGGATGCCGGGCAATGTAACGATTCGTATTCATTGGCTGTGATTGCGTTAAAACTGAAAGAAGTATTCGGATTGGATGATATAAATAAATTGCCGATTGTTTACAATATTGCCTGGTATGAACAAAAAGCGGTAATTGTATTACTGGCATTGCTTTATCTGGGTGTAAAGAATATTCATCTAGGTCCTACGTTGCCTGCTTTTCTTTCTCCAAATGTGGCGAAAGTCTTGGTTGAACAGTTTGGTATTGCTCCAATTGATACTGTTGAAAATGACATAAAACAGCTTGTGAATTAAAAGCAATTCATCCTCGGTGTAATTATGACAATTTGCTTCGTGCTACTAATTGCAATTTAATTACTTAAAAACCAATTGCTTTAAATGCAAAAATATGCTTAAATATTTTGTAAATGTTCATATTTTAAGCTGAGAAAGCCGGTAATTTTTAATATCGGCTTTTTATTATCTTTGCGCAAACCAAATTTAATATTTAATCTTATGATATATTCTTTAATTATTGCAGCAATAATTGTAATAACACTGATTGTTGTAGTCGTAATATACAACCAATTAATTGCGAATAAAAACCGCATGCAGGAAGCTTGGAGTGGAATCGATGTTTTCTTAAAAAAGAGATATGATTTGATTCCGAATTTAGTTGAAACTGTAAAAGGATACGCTGCTCATGAAAAAAGTACTTTCGAAGAAATAACCCGTTACCGCGCAGAAGCTATGCAGGCAAAGAATCCACAGGAACAGGTAGAATCGGAAAAAGGCTTGAGAAAGGCTTTGGCCAATTTATTTGCAGTTGCAGAAAATTATCCGGAACTGAAAACAAATGCCAATTTTCAACAATTGCAACAACAATTAGCCGATTTGGAGAATGATTTGGAATCATCGCGCCGCTATTATAATGGAACTGTACGGGAAAATAATATTTATATCGAAAGTTTTCCTTCCAATATCATTGCCGGAATGTTTCATTTCGAAAAAGGTGAGTTTTTCATTATAGATTCGAAAGAAAAAGAACTTCCGAAAGTGAATTTTTAGTCAAAAGGTATTCAGAAGGTAGGATTTATCAACGAAAAAATATTATATTTTCTTGTTTTATATTGGAAATAAATCACATATCGCTTTACTATTCGATAACTTCTGATAACTTCCGTCTATCTTTTGATAACTTCTAAAATACATTCCCAAACCTAATCAACAAATGAAGAAAGTCATATTTATTTTATTTCTCTTCTTAAATTGTATCTTTATTTATGCCCAAGATGAAGCGGACATAATTTCAGAACCATATTCGGCAGAAAGTTATCAGGAAAGGATTATTCGTTTCCATTCTGACATACTGATTGATACACTTGGAAAAATACGGGTATCCGAGCATATCAAGGTATTTTCTAATGGCGACGAGATAAAAAGAGGAATTGTAAGGCGTATACCTATTTACAGAAAAGATAAATATGGTAAAAAACGGAAAGTTGACATCACGGTATTTTCCGTTTTATGCAATGAAAAGGAAGAAAATTATAGAGTAGAGAATTCCGATGGAAATAAAGAAATATATGTAGGCAATAAGGATGTTTTCTTAGAATCCGGTATATATGACTATGTTATTACTTATGAAAGTAGTGGTCAAATCGGTTTTTTTGATGATTTCGACGAATTATACTGGAATGTAACCGGCAATGAATGGGATTTTCCGATAGAAAAAGCCTCTGCTGCAATCATCTTACCCGAAGAAGTTCATTCCATGAATACAGCTTGTTATACAGGTGTTTCCGGTTCGACTCAAACAGATTGTTCTGTGGAAGTAAAAGACAGTTTGGTAACATTTACAGCCAATAGCTCGTTAGCAATCAAAGAAGGTTTTACAGTTGCCGTATCTTTTACGCCGCATATTATCCGGCGCCCACCACCACCTTCTAAAGCCGAACTAATCTGGGATGATTACAAAGAGCATATCTCTGCTTTCCTAAGTTTGCTATTGATGGGCATTTTCTGTTTTTTTACATGGTTGAAAGTTGGAAAAGATCCGGAAAAACCAGTGGTTGTTCCTACATTTAATCCACCGCACGATTGGTCTCCGGCTATTGTACGATATTTGTATAAAAAGAAGTATGATGATAAAATTTTTACAGCTACATTAGTTGGAATGGCTGTAAAAAAGGCGCTTTGCATTCAAGATGAAGGTAAGAAATATCAATTGAAAGCAACTGACAACAAAGAGAATCTAACGGATGAGGAAAAAGAAATATACAATATTCTTTTTTCAAAAAGTCAAACATTAGCTGTTTCGGATAAAAATTACTCGAAATTTTCAAAAGTTTCTTCAAAATTAACAAAGTCCCTTCAATCCAAATGGAATATTAAAGATTACTTCCATGCAAATATAAAATACGCAGTGTTTGCTGCAATAATAGCATCTGTATTGCTTATATTGTATGGAATTATTGCAAAAGCCGGCTCTATAATTATGTTAATGTTTTCTATTCCATTTGTTGTAATAGGAGTAGTTTGTATAGTAGCAGGAATAAAAGAAAAAACAGGAGGCGTAGTTGCCCGAATTTTCATGATTATGTTTGGAATAATGTTTGCTGTACCTGTATTTTTTGGGCAGGTTATTGTATCCTTTTATGATAGTTGGATAAATGGCTTATTCACAACATTGATGCTTACCGGAACCGGATTGTATATTTATTTGATAAAAGCTCCTACCGAATTAGGTGCAAAAACAGCTTCGGAACTGGAAGGATTCAAAATGTACTTGCAAACAGCTGAAGAACATAGATTAAATATACTAACTCCTCCCGAAAAAACTCCCGAATTATTCGAAAAATTATTACCCTATGCCATTGCGTTGGATGTAGAAAATGATTGGTCCCGGAAATTTGACGATGTACTCCAATTAGCAAATTATGTGCCCGAATGGTATACAGGCAATAATCCGATTACAATCTCAGGAATGAGTCATTCATTTACTTCATCGGTTTCATCTGCAGGTGTTAATCCATCATCATCTTCTTCCTCATCATCAGGAGGAAGTTGGAGTTCAGGAAACAGTGGTGGTGGTTCTTCCGGTGGAGGCGGCGGAGGCGGCGGAGGCGGTGGCTGGTAATTTAGCCCTTAATAGCCTGACTTTGAATTAAGATAATTTTGTTACTTGTTATTTGATTTAATAACTTTCTAATAGTAAAAAAACTAACAAAAAATAACAAGTAACAAAAAAAAGGGTGCATTTCAAATTGTCATTTTTCTTACTAATGCTTTTGGAAAATTCAATATTTGTGTATTCTTCTTTGTTCTTTTTTCTTGATAAAAAAGAACGAAAAAATCAAGGCTACGCTTTTCGGCGACCCATCTGTGGTTCGTGTGCGGTACACCGCATAAACTTATCCCCCTTCAGGGACTTCAAACAATGCGTTGTCCTTCGCGCACTTCACCGCGATGGGTACCCCGCCTGCAAAGCTAAGGCCGAAGACGGGCTTCTCAACAACGATGAATACGGTTGATTATCCATTTAAACCTAATGTCAGGAAATCAGTTTAGATGAAATACCAGCCAATGGCCTTTGCTTCGCAGGCGGGGTACCCGTCATGGTGAAGCAGGCGAAGAACAAAACTCTGTTTGAGCGAAGCGAGTTTTGTTTTGTTCCGCCTGCAAGCCATAGACGGGTCGCAGAGAAGCTCAGCCTTGATTTTTTGTTACTTTTGCATCAAGGCAAAAGTAAAAGAAAGAATCACTATTTTGATGGCTGCTTTTAGGACATTACTTGAGGAAACAATCTGCGACAATTTGAAATGTACCAAAAAAAACTATCGGATGATTCTAGAACCATCCGATAGATATAAATAAAATAAAATAAAGAATCTTATGTTGTCGCTTTTATCCGGTCTTCCTGAGTCATAGCAGCCAATTCTTTCACTCTGTTGAAATCCAGATTCAACGCGTCGGAAACTCTTTTTGCCCAACCTTCATCAGCTTTGTAGAATATCGCAGTTTGACGATATTGTAGTCTTTTTATCGCTCCGCCCAAACTATCAACAATGTTGATAATTAAATGGTCTTTTTCGTAATTGTTTAATACACGGCGATATAATTCTCCAGGTTGTTCAAAATCCAAATCCGTAATAGGAATTTGATGACGGGCAATAACCCCCGAAACATCTACTTTCGGCATCTTAATACTCGTGTCGGGAGCAACTCCACCCATTGTATTCGGGAAATAATTCGGGCCGCCACCTCCATTTCCGTCAACAGACATATATCCATCACGTTGATACGTATTCACTTTCGCTGCTTTTGCCGAGTTTACCGGAATTTGATGAAAGTTTGTACCTAACCGGTGGCGATGTGTATCTTGATAAGAGAATAATCTGCCTTGTAATAATTTATCGGGAGAAGCACCTATTCCTGGAACAAAATTACTTGGTCCAAAGGCTGCTTGCTCTACATCAGCAAAATAATTTTCGGGATTACGGTTCAAAACCATTCGTCCAACAGGAATACGCGGAAAATCTTTGTTATACCATACCTTAGTTACATCAAACGGGTCGAAACGGTATCTTTCGGCTTGTTCGGGTGTCATTATTTGTACTTCAAGTGTCCACGCCGGATATTCGCCTTTTTCTATCGAGTTATATAAATCGCGGGTTGCATTATCAGGATCTTTTCCTTTCATTGCAGTTGCTTCTTGCCCTGTAAAATTTTTGATTTCCTGCTCGCAACGCCAATGGAATTTCACCCACACATATTCCCCGTCTTTATTATACCACATAAAGGTATGACTTCCAAACCCATGCATATTACGAAAAGTAGCCGGAACTCCACGATTAGAAAATAAAATTGTAGCTTGATGTAATGATTCGGGAGTTAACGAAAAGAAATCCCAAACCATATTCGGGTCTTTCAAATTATTTGCTGGATTTCTCTTTTGTGTATGAATAAAATCAGGAAACTTAATAGAGTCTCGGATAAAGAAAATAGGTGTATTATTACCTACCATGTCATAATTACCTTCTTCGGTATAGAATTTTACAGCAAAACCTCTTGGGTCTCTTTCGGCATCAGCACTGCCTCGTTCTCCTCCTACTGTGGAGAAACGAACAAATACTTCTGTTTTTTTACCGATTTCATTTAAAAAAGCTGCACGTGTGTACTTAGTAACATCGTGGGTTACTTCAAAATAACCATAAGCACCGGCACCTTTGGCATGTACAACTCTTTCAGGAATTCGCTCCCTTCCAAAATGAGCCAATTTTTCAATTAAATGAACATCCTGCATTAATGTAACTCCGGGAACTCCCGTAGAAATAGATTCCTGATCACTATCAACCGGAATTCCCTGATTTGTAGTCAAATAATTTTTCTCTTCTTTCATGACTTCCTTTATTTTGATATTAGACACTATATATTAAAAAACACTAAGCTAGTATAACAATAACAACGATTCAATAGTTCATTTATGCAAAAAAATAAATTATTTCAAATAAAATAATTTATTAAATAATAAATTTTATAATTTGTAGAATATAAAACTAATAAGTTCAAGTTTTAAATGAAGAATATTGAAAATAACTATTTTATAAATAATTAAGGAGAGAATTCTCTTATAAGACACAAAAAAAAGCTGCAATTAAATGCAGCTTTTTTCTTACTACTTGGTAGCTCCGCCGAGAATCGAACTCGAATCTAAAGTTTAGGAAACTTCCATTCTATCCATTGAACTACAGAGCCATTTTTGAAGTGGTGCAAAAGTAGTTATTTTTTACATTTAAAGCAAATCTACTTAATCAAAGAGTACTTGCAAAACATCCAGTGATTTTGTTGTCGAAAAATCAGTTACATGCAACCTATAATATTCAATAACTTTTTCAATAATCAGGATTCGTTCTTTCCGAAAAAAAGAAAAAGTATGCATATTCTCGTATGTCATTCGAGTAAGTAAATAAAAAACATGAGCATCTGCCGGTTGCAAGTAATAATTATGAAGAGGCCGCTGGGTTACAAATATCCCATTTAACATATCAAAATAGCTGTTTGCAGAAGCATCTTCGACATTCGGATAAAAACCAAGGAAGCGGGTTAGTTTAAAAAGAAATACCAAATGAAAATTTGCAATTCCTTTTGTTGACAAATCCAAAATCTGAATCGATTGCTGGATAAATTCAAAAAGGGATCTATTTTGTGTAGTATCTTTTAACGTCCTATATATAAATTCCGACAAAAATAAAGTAATTGGAATTTTTACCGGATCAACCTGAATAGTAGTAAGAGGAAAACTAATTTTACTTTCTTTAATGCGATGAATATCCCGGTTATTCCTATGTTCTACCTCTAGTTCCAAGAGTGAGAAAGGTTGAAAAAATGCTGATTTTCGCCCTGCCTTTTTACTCGAACCGGGAGCAATACCATACGTAACCCGGCCAAATTCTTCGGTAAAAATATGTACCAACAACATTTTATCGGAAAATTTGGTCGTATGAAGTACTATTCCACTTGTTTTATGTAGCATAAAAAATAATTAAATGCAATAAAAACAATCAATACTGTTGCATATCGCTCAATTTTTTGTAAAATCCATCTAAAAGAATGAGTTCATCATGTGTTCCCCGTTCAACTATTTCACCTTCGTACATCACGCAAATTTCATCTGCATTACGAATTGTAGACAAACGGTGTGCAATAGCTATTGTCGTACGGTTTTTCATCAAATTTTCCAATGCTTCCTGTACCATTTTTTCCGATTCAGTATCTAATGCCGAAGTTGCTTCATCCAAAATCAATACCGGAGGATTCTTTAAAATAGCACGGGCTATACTGATACGTTGGCGTTGTCCGCCGGAAAGTTTTCCACCCCGATCACCAACCATTGTTTGATATCCATTTTCGGTAGCCATAATAAAATCATGGGCATTTGCAATCTTCGCAGCTTCCTGAACCTGTTCCAAGGTTGCATTTTCTACACCAAAAGCTATATTATTAAAAAAGGTATCATTAAACAAAATCGCTTCCTGATTTACAATACCCATAACCGATCGGATATCATGCAATGTTGTAGCTTTTACATTCACACCATCAATCAGCACATCACCTTTTTGCACATCATAAAAACGAGGAATCATATCCACTAAGGTAGATTTACCCGAACCGGATTGTCCAACCAATGCAATTGTTTTTCCCTTTGGAACGATCAAATTAATATTTTTCAGAACCCAATCATTTTGGTATTTAAACCAAACATTCTTGAATTCAATCTCCTTATTAAAAGAATTAATTACAACCGGATTTTCAGGCTGAGTCAGATTATTTTGCGCTGATAATATTTTATCAATCCGTTCCATTGAAGCTAATCCTTTTTTTATCGAGTAAGATGCTTTTGAAAATTCTTTCGCAGGATTTATTAAGCTATAAAAAATAACCAAATAAAAAATAAATGCCGAAGCATCAATCGAACCTGCACCGGAAAGAATCAATGTTCCACCGAACCACAGCACAATAGCAATAGTTAGTGTTCCCAAAAATTCACTCATCGGATGTGCCAATTGATAGCGCCGTTCCACTTTAATAACCGTTCCACGAAAAGTATTCGCCATTGCTTCGAATCGGTTTTTCACTTTCTGTTCGGCATTAAAAGCCTTTATAATCCGCAAACCACCTAATGTTTCCTCTAATTGGGTCATCAGATTACTCCATTGGGATTGTCCCAACGAAGTCCTTTTTTTCAAGGTCTTCCCTACTCTACCCATCACAAACCCGGAAATCGGCAACAGAACAAGGACAAATATTGTTAATTGCCAGCTAATCATAATCATAGTTCCGAAATAAATCAGGATAAGCACCGGATTTTTAAACAGCATATCCAAAGAAGATATGATTGAATTTTCCACTTCATTTACATCTCCCGACATACGAGCCATAATATCCCCTTTCCGTTCTTCGGAAAAAAAGCTCAATGGCAATTGGACGATTTTATTATACAATTGATTTCGAATATCCCGAACAACACCTGTTCGTAAAGGTATCATAAAAAAACCTGACAAATAAGCAGTTCCCGTTTTGAAAAGCGTCATTAAAGAAAGAGACAAACCCAATACCAAAAGAGCAAAACCACCACTATGATTTTGTATTAAAGTAGAAATATACCAGTAAAAATTATTAATTACCAAGTCTTTAAAATCAACACCGGATGCATTCCATGCCATAAATTCATATACTTTTTTATCCAATTCAAACAATATCTGCAGAATAGGAATAAGCAATGAAAAGGAGAATACATTCATAAATCCTGAGATAATATTAAAAAGAATACTTAAAACAAGATTTTTTTTATACGGAGGAACAAAACGACGAAGAATTTTTATAAAGTCTTTCATTTAACTAAAATTGAAGTAAGCAACAAAGATAATTCAAAGATTCGATGAAACTATTAGTTTTAAAAATCGAATTAAAATAACCCGAGCATCATTTTTTCAATCGCACTCACTAATGATTTACGAGGAATTCCATAATCATTAGCCATAACACAAAAAGCATACCGTTTATTCCCTTTGTCAAGATAACCGGCATAACACTGCACATTGGTGATACTCCCACTTTTAAGGTGTACATCGCCTTCCAATGAAGTACCTTTCAATAAATTACGAACTGTACCTTCTTTTCCTGCCATTGGTAAAGAATCATAAAAGGACGAACTGTATTTAGATTTATTATCCATATAAGTCAGAATTGCCGTCATTACTTGAGGGACCATTCTATCGGCCGGAGATAAACCAGAACCATCATACATAAATACTCCCGACAAATCAACTCCCTTGTCTTTCCAAAAAGATTGTACAACCTCAACTCCTTTTGCAAAAGTTCCTTGTTTATATTTTGTCAAAGCACATAATTTCAATAAATGTTCGGCAAAATGATTATTACTTTTCACATTCGTTTGCCTGATAATTTCAGCTAAAGTCGGAGAAGAATAAGAAAGCAAAGAAACATTTACAGCAGCAATTTGTTCGTTTTTCATATTCAACAAACGACAAGAAGAAGGCATTCCGGAAATTTGAATTCCGGCCGCAAGCAACCGTTCATGTAAATAGGTTGCTAAAAAAAGAGGAGGATCGGGAATATCTCCTTTGATAAAAAAATCAGTTTTATTAGCAGGAATAGCACCATATAGCCAACGTTCGTTTACAAAAGGCATTCCATAAATATAAGCGCTATCTTTACTTCCAGAAGTTTCCAGGTAATTGTAAAACCCAATTTGTGGCATATTCGGTTCAGTTCTCAAAATCTGCGGCTTCTCTCCTATCCTACCCGATTTTAAATATAATCGATACAAATTATCATAAATACTAATTCCATAAACACCTGATGCAAAATAATTTCCAACATCTTCCCACAGCCATTTACCTGAAACACCTTCAGTATCAAAACAGGTTTCATCCACAATAATCCACCCCTCGATTCTCTTGATACCAGCTTTAAGAATAACAGAAATACACGATTTCAGGAAATCATCTTTATCCCGTTCAAAATGCTCCGAACCTAACGTTGGGTCGCCTGCTCCTTTTATATAAATATCTCCAAATAAAATTCCTTGGTTATCAATACTCCCCGAATATCCCAACTTTGTTATAAAACGATATTCAGGCCCATATAATTCCAAGGCAGTCGCAGTCGTTACAACTTTCATGATAGAAGCAGGAACAAGCGGTTTATCCGGATTAAAAGAAGCCACAGAAACACCGGTTTTTATATCTATCACATTTACGCCCAGGTTGGCCGACTCCAGTCCTTTCATTTTCACAAAAGCATTTACAGCAGATTGTTGGGCAATACTATTCGCAGAGAATAATAACGTAGATAAAAGGAAGATAAGGGAAATATTATATTTAGTCATCTTTAGCAGATTATAATGAAGCTCAAAAATAAGAAAAGTGCCTGAAAGTTTTTACTTTTCAGACACCTTTCTATAATTAGAAAATATTTTTATCAGTCAAGATTCAATGTAACACGTTTAAATCCAACAATAGAAAGCTCTTTGTTAGCACTTTTCACATATTGGTCAACTGTCATTTTCGCATCCTTAACAAATTCTTGTTGTAACAAACAAACTTCTTTATAGAATTTATTCAAACGACCTTCAGCGATTTTTTCAACCATATTTTCAGGTTTACCTTCTTCGCGAGCTTTTTCTTTTGCAATAGTAAATTCTCTTTCAACCACATCAGCAGGAATAGAATCTTTATCCAAAGAAATCGGACTCATTGCAGCAACTTGCATAGCAACATCCTTAGCTACCTGATTATCCAATGCTTGATTGAATCCTACAATTGTAGCCAATTTATTACCCGGGTGAATATAAGAAACAGTTGCCGGAGCTTTTACACACTCGTAGAAACCCAACTCCATTTTTTCACCTGTAACACCACTTCTATCGGTAATCCATTCCGAAACAGGACGACCATTCAATGACAATGAAGCCAATTCCTCTTTTGAAACAGGTTGTCTTTCCATAGCCAAATCCAGGATTTGTTGAGTCAATGCAATAAAATCTGCATTTTTAGCAACAAAGTCTGTTTCACATTTCAAAGCAACGATAGCAGCAAAATCACCTTTATTAGTTGCTAAGACACAACCTTCTGAAGCTTCTCTGTCTTCACGTTTAGCAGCAACAGCTTGTCCTTTTTTACGGATAATTTCCATTGCCTTATCAAAATCACCACCGGCTTCATTAAGGGCATTTTTACAGTCCATCATTCCAGCGCCGGTCATTTTACGCAAATGCGTAATATCTGCCATTGTAACAGCCATAATATTTTATGTTATTAGTTGTTAGTTATTAAGTTATTAGAAAATATATATTACAAAATACGCGTTACGAGTAAAAATAAAATCCACTACCCTGTAACGCGTAACCTGTAACTTGTAACTGAATTTTTATTCTTCGTCGTTCGTTTTGAATTTATCGGCAACTTTGGCATTCATTGCGTCATCATCTTCTTTTTTGGTACGCTCTTTTTTAGCAGGTTTAGATTTACGCTCCCTTTTTGGAGCTTCTTCTTCCCCTTCAGCAGCAACCATATCAACTTTTTCTGCTTTACGTTCTTCCAAACCTTCAATCATTGCAGCACAAACAGCATCCAAGATTATTTCTACAGATTTTGTTGCATCATCATTTGCTGGAATTACAAAATCAATATCATTTGGATTTGAATTTGTATCAACCATAGCAAAAACAGGAATACCCAAACGTCTTGCTTCCCGTACTGCGATATGTTCTTTCATAACATCAATTACAAAAAGAGCAGAAGGCAAACGAGTCAAATCAGCGATGCTACCCAATGTTTTTTCCAACTTAGCACGTTGGCGGGTAATTTGCAATTTTTCTCTTTTTGATAAATTGTCAAAAGTACCATCTTTTGTCATTTTATCAATAGTAGACATTTTTTTTACAGCCTTACGAATAGTAGGAAAGTTAGTAAGCATACCACCAGGCCAACGTTCGATAACATAAGGCATATTTACAGCTCCGGCTTTATCAGCCACAACTTGTTTAGCTTGCTTTTTTGTAGCAACAAAAAGAACTTTTCTTCCCGATTTTACAATTTGTTTAAGAGCTTCAGCAGCTTCGTCTATTTTTGCAACAGTTTTATGCAAATCAATGATATGAATACCGTTACGCTCCATAAAAATGTAAGGAGCCATTGCCGGATTCCATTTTCTTTTCAAGTGTCCGAAGTGTACTCCGGCTTCCAATAATTGGTCAAAATTTGTTCTTGACATACTTTTGTTTTTTTAATTGTTTACTTTCTTTTTCCAAATTGAATTATCAAGTAGCCCCAAACTCTGAAAAGCGGAAGTCTTGATAATTTAGATACTAAACTCAATTCAAGCAGACGATAAATATTAACGCTTGCTGAATTGGAATCTTTTTCTTGCTTTTGGTTGTCCCGGTTTCTTTCTTTCCACAATACGTGGGTCGCGTGTCAAAAATCCTTCGGATTTAAGTGCAGGTTTGTCTTCGGCATTAATTTTTACCAAAGCACGAGCAATAGCCAGACGTAGAGCCTCGGCTTGCCCTTTGAAACCGCCACCGTCCAAATTTACACGGATATCGTATTTTTCAACAACGCCTAATTTATTAAGCGGCTGTAAAACAACATATTGAAGAATACCGGAAGGAAAGTATTGCGCCAATTCACGTTTGTTAATGGTAATTTTACCGCTACCTTCGCTTACGAACACGCGAGCTATTGCAGCTTTACGTCTTCCAATTGCATTTACTACTTCCATGTTTCTTATTTAAGTGTATTTAAATCAATAACTTTTGGTTGTTGAGCTTGATGAGGATGCTCCGATCCTGAATATACATAAAGGTTATTCAATAAATGACGACCTAAGATATTTTTAGGTAACATACCTTTAACAACTTTTATGTACAAACGATTTTTACCGTTTTTTCTATCTTTCTCGCTTTTCTTAAGTAAAGTAAGAGGATTTGTTCCTCTTTGACCTCCGGGATAACCAGTATAAGAAAGATATGTCCGGTCTGTCCATTTATTACCGGTTAATTTTACTTTTTCTGCATTGATAATAATCACATTATCGCCACAGTCTACATGCGGAGTAAAGTTTGGTTTGTATTTGCCTCTCAACAATTTAGCAACTTTCGAACCCAAACGTCCTAACACCTGATCGGTTGCATCTACAACAACCCATTCTTTTGTTACGGTTGCTTTGTTTGCAGAAATGGTCTTATAACTTAAAGTATCCACTGCTTAATTTTTTTAATGTTAAAAAATGAATTTCGTTTCTTTCTCATTGGTTTATGTGCTTCTGACACATGAGGCAATAAACACTTAAGAACTAAACTTTTACACTCTTATGATAATAATCGGGGCTGCAAAGGTACGATTTTCTTTTGAATGAAAAAAGAAATCAAAACAATATTTCAGACAAAATGATTAAATTTGAAGTAAAATAATTCCTTGTTTTACAAAACAATTCCAATCCGAAGATATCCCTCTTATATCTTTCGAAAGTAATCAATACAAATCATTTATGAACAACAACAAATACTACCGTTTTATAAGAAGATTTCTAGTTGAACGATTTGATTTAACAACTGAGAAAGATAATGATTTGCAAACTATTGAAGCAATTAAACGGGGTGTCGAATTTAAGGGCTTTAATCTATGGGTACTAATATGTGCAATATTTATCGCATCATTAGGATTAAATACAAATTCAACAGCCGTTATAATTGGCGCCATGCTTATTTCCCCGTTAATGGGTCCTATTATGGGAATCGGATTGGGAGTTGGTATTTACGACTTCGATTTAATTAAGCGTTCATTCAAGAACTTGTTTGTTGCCAGTATCATAAGTATGTTGACTTCTGCAATTTACTTCTATATATCGCCACTCAATGAAGCTCGTTCCGAATTATTAGCCCGAACATCTCCTACCTTGTATGATGTTTTAATTGCATTCTTTGGAGGAATGGCCGGAATTATCGCTTTATCGAGCCGGGAAAAAGGGAACGTACTTCCCGGTGTAGCCATTGCGACCGCATTAATGCCTCCGCTTTGTACGGCAGGATACGGTATTGCATCCGGAAATTTATCTTTTTTCCTGGGCGCTTGTTATTTGTATTTTATCAACAGTGTATTTATCAGCTTTGCAACCATTATTGGTACTCGTATTTTCAAGTTTCCCAAAACCCAATATGTAGATAAGAGCCGGGAAAAAAAAGTAGTCCGCTATGTTCTAACCATTCTCATTATCACATTAATACCAAGTGTATTTTTCGGATATAAAATATTAAGGAATAATTATTTCAAAGTAAATGCCGAACACTTTATTACGAATGAATTTAACTTTTACAATACTCAAATTCTAAATAAAGATATTGACCCTGATAAGAAAACAATAGACATTTTATTAATCGGAAATAAAGTTCCGGAAGATAGCATAGAACATGCCAAAAGCAAATTGCCTCACTACAAACTCTCAGATGTTGATTTATCTGTAAAACAAGGATTTGCCCAGACAACCATTGATGAAAAAAAGATAAAAAGTGATTTGCTTAATGATTTCTATAAAAATATAGAAGGTGAAGTTGAGAATAAAGACAAAACCATCGAAAAGTTACAACAAGAAATTCAATCGTATAAAGATAAGGCAAAAGTCGAATCCGAATTAATTCCTGAAATGAAGATTTTATTTCCGGATATAAAAGAAGCCTCATTTTCCTTTGCACCAAGAACTCAGACCGAAAATATGAGTACTGACACGATTATGATTGCTTTACTTAATTTTAAAAACAAAGTCGCAAGGAATGAACAAGTCAAAATACAAAAATGGCTCGAAGAACGATTCAAAACAAAGAATGTGAAAATAATAATAGAATAAAAAAGGCAAGAGATTATTGAAATAATCTCTTGCCTTTTTTTAATCGCTTTCATCGCTATAATTTACTCTGCATACGTGCAATAGCATTATCATACACAGTATTTGCTTTTTCCGATTTTGCTAATTTATACTGTTCCAATGCTTTGCGATATTCTCCACATTCTTCGTAAATTTTCCCGATATTATAATAAGCTCCGGCTCGCGTTGTAGATGCTGTTGCACCATTCGCCAACGCAATAGCCTTTCTATTAGCCCACAAAGCCTCGGCATACATTCCTGCCTTTTGATATGTCAAACCTAAATTTCCGTATGCTTGTCCAAAATTTGAGTCATATCCAATCGCTTTCACATAATATTCGATGGCCTGATTATAATTTTTTGCATTATAAGCCTCTGTTCCCATTTTATTATAACGAAGCGCTTCCTGATTATTATTGGAATAATTGATAACAGCAGATTGAGACGTATTGTAACGAATTTCATCTCCACTGCTACTTACCACGGTAGTAAAACTATTAATGTCCTCGATATCACCGGAAGCGGTTATTTTGAAAACAGTCCAAAGATTTCCAGTTTTATTTTGCGGGACATAATATGTCTTCACCAATGACTGTCCGATATAAACAAAAACCTTCGCTCCACTTGCCGATAATGCCTCAGATGAATTTCTTTCCTTATTCGAATAATCATAAACTCCATATACATACTCTTTTCCGAATTGTTTCTCCTGAATCGTAATAGTTTCCGGGCCATATCCATCTGTGTCATCAACATCGAGTATTGCATTCGGACTTTCCTTTTTATTATAATAAACATGTTGGCTCTGATACCACAAATGCGAGTCCAAGTCATCCGGGTTACGTCCCCAGCTCAAAACGATACGCACTCCATCCAAATTACTCATAACAGGGCTGATAGCATACGTCAATCCCTGACAAGGACATTTTGCTACTAATGTCGAATAACCATCTTTTTTGATAATAATTGTCGCATTCTGATCATCGGCAAATGCCGGACTAAGCGTAACATACCCATTACTATCGGTCCTTCCGACTACAGTTTGTTCTCCATTTTTCTGAATAAGAACCTCAGCACCTTCAATTTTTTTATCTTTTACAACAGCACTGAGCACTTGTATCCGTTGTTGTGCATTAATAGAAAAGCTAATACTTATCAATAATAAGCTTAAAAATAATTTAGAATACAATTTCATAAAATCTTAGTTTAAGTTTGGGCGCAAAAATAGGAAAAGTTTTGAGGTCTTATAACTTTTTATAAAAATACAAGATAAATACTGATGTAGTGTGTCAATTAGTATTGATGCTCTTATTATTGGACAATTAAATAACGAGTACGTTATGAGTATTTCGGCGAAAGGCAAAGGGCAAAAGGCAAACGAAGCTATATGTATTCAAATCCTTCACCTTTCGCCATTGGCCTTTTGCCCACAAAACATTCAAATCGGTGTCAATATGAATAATTTCTTACTTTTGTAGCTTTTTTAAAATTCAATTATGAATATTAAACAAATTGGACATAATTTTATAGAAAACGAATATCATCTATCAAAATATAAAAATGCTGCATTTTCTGCGATAGTAGTATTTATCTGTCTTATAATAACATATATTACTACTTCCTCTTTTTTTGCAGGAGCCTTGGCCGGTGCATTTATTGTTGGTGCGCAAAGTGTAAGCGCTATCAATCGTCAAGGGGCTTTTCGCATCCGTTTAAGTATTGCTGCCAAAACGACACTGATACTTCCTTTTTCTGCTTTATTAGGAAGTATTGCCGGATTATATTCCGTTGGAATAACTATTTTAATTGGCATTGTTTTAGCATTTAGTTTTGGTTGGTGGCGGCAATTATTTCCCGTCAATTGGCCGGATATTGTTATTCCTTCAGCTGTATTATTTTTTATGAGTTATGCAGAACCTGCTGTACCTCAAACATTCGTCGGAGCTATTGCCGGATTATGTTGCGAATTACTTCTGGGAATACTAATTTATTGCAAGAAATATCTTTTGCGCCACAAGCAACCCTCAACAGAAAAAGTATTAATTCCCCCAACACCACTGGCAAATGACAAAACTATTTGGGGTATGAAAAAATATCTTTTCATGTATAGCATCGAACTCAGTTTGCTGTTGACAATCGGATTTTTATTAATCCAATATTCCTCTTATCCTCATGCATATTGGATGCCATTAACAAGTATTATGGTTCTAAAAGTAGGTAGACATGGAACTCTTCGGAGGGTAACCGAACGAACATTGGGAACACTTGCCGGATGTGTATTGGGGAGTATCTTATTATATTTACAGTTAAATCCGGTATTTAGCATTCTATCGATGGTAACATGTATTTTCGTCTGGTTATGTTTTTTACGCAGTAATTATGCTTTGGGAACAGTTTTCATCACCACATTCGTACTGCTTTTATTAGGCTCCGATGGCATTTTTTCCTTCAAGATAGTCGCAGAACGTTTGATCTTTACGATTATTGGCGGAATACTAACTTTATTATCATCGCTTGTATTCTTAAATAAAGAACGACTTACCTGAATTCGAAAATATTCAAAAAAATAAAGGGATAAATTCGAATTGACTTTATCCCTTTGTATTTTGCATTTACTTAAACAAACTCTTTGCAATACCCATTTCCAATCCGCGTAATTCCGCTAATCCGCGCAAACGGCCTATGCATGAATAACCCGGATTCGTTTTCTTTTTCAGGTCATCAATCATCTGATGCCCATGGTCGGGACGCATTGGAATAGATGTTTTACGTCGATTTTGCAATTCAAGGAATGCCTTCATTACACCATACATATCCACATCGCCTTCCAAATGGTTGTCTTCGTAAAAATCGCCATCTTCATTTCTTTTTGTACTGCGGAAATGAACAAAATTGATTCTTTCGCCAAATTCTTCCATCATAGCAGCCAATTCATTATCACTACGAACGCCAAAAGAACCGGTACACAAACATAATCCGTTCGATTCGTTGGGAACTTCGGCAATCAAACGGCGAACATCATCAGCCATACTTAAAATACGAGGCAACCCAAGAATTGGATAAGGAGGATCATCGGGATGAATTACCAATTTAATACCACATTCATCAGCAATTGGAGTAATCTCCCGTAAAAAGTAAATCAAATTCTGACGCAATTTTTCAGCATCAATACCTTTATATCTATCCAAAGCCTGTTGAAATTGTTCAACTGTAAAACTTTCTTCCGAACCGGGCAATCCGGCAATCATATTACGGGTAAGAAGTTGTTTCTCAGCATCACTCATTCCTTCAAAACGAGCTTTTGCCTTAGCTATTTCTTTTTCAGAATAATCTTTTTCAGCACCCGGACGTTTCAAAATAAATAAATCGAATGCCACGAAAGCCGCATGTTCAAATTTCAATGCTTTTGAACCATCGGGTAACGTAAAAGCCAAATCGGTTCTCGTCCAATCCAATACAGGCATAAAATTATAAGTAACAATTTGAACGCCGCATTTAGCCAGATTACGCAAACTGATTTTATAATTATCAATATATTTCTGAAAATCTCCGGTTTGTGTTTTGATATGCTCATGTACAGGCACACTTTCAACAACAGACCAAATCAATCCCGCTTCGGCAAGTTCAGCTTTTCTCTTTTCAATTTCTTCGACAGTCCAAACCTCTCCGTTTGGAATATGATGTAAAGCAGTAACTACACCTGTAGCCCCCGCCTGGCGGATATCCCATAATCCAACCGGATCATTCGGACCATACCAACGCCATGTTTGTTCACATAAATACATATTAAGTTATTTTTGAAGTTAGAAGTATGGAGTTTGAAGTTAGAATTTTGAAGTTGGAGTTTTTTTGTTTCCAAAATTCTAACTTCAAAATTCTTTATTTAAATTGAGAATGCATCAAAACCACCGTCAATTACGGTTAATGTTCCGGTTACGAATTTGGAAGCATCGCTGGCTAACCATTGTAACGTTCCGAGTAATTCTTCGGGTTCTCCAAAACGTCCAAATGGAGTATGCGCTAAAATAACTTTAGAACGGTCTGTAAGCGATCCATCGGGATTCGTTAATAAGGTCCGGTTTTGTTCCGTAAGGAAAAATCCGGGAGCAATCGCATTAACACGCAAACCCGAGCCAAATTTTAGGGCTAATTCTCCAGCTAAATATTTAGTAAAATTAACTACTGCCGCTTTTGCCGTTCCATATCCGGCAACACGTGTAAGCGGACGAATAGCCGACTCTGATGCTATATTAATAATAACACCGTCTTTTTGTTCAGCCATCGCTTTGGAAAAAACCATTGAAGGTAAAATTGTTCCAAAAAGATTCAAATCAACAACCTTTTTAAAAGCATCGATTTCCAAATCAAAAATGGTTTTATCCGGAGCAATCGTTGCACCGGGCATATTTCCACCTGCACCATTGATTAACACATCAATTCTACCATATTTTTTTATAATATCGGTATAATTTTGTTCCAAAACTTCCTTATTTAGAACATCTGTGTATAAAAACTCAGCCACACCACCGTTCTCGCACACGGAAGTAGCTAATTTTTTTCCAAGCTCTTCATTTCGGTCAAGAACTATTACTTTTGCACCTTGTTCGACAAAGTGATGCACCATTGAAGTTCCTAAGATTCCGGAACCTCCTGTTATCAATATTACTTTCCCCTTTACTGAAAATAAGTCTTTCATATTTAACTATTTATAGGTTAGAATTTTCTAATATAAAATTATTCGATACTGACAAAGATAATTTATTATTCGCTATTTTGCAATGAAGTTATTTTGGACTTTTGAGATTTAATCGTTGAAATCAATATAAAAACCCATTAGTATGTTTTTCATTTATAAAAAAATAAAAACTAAATTTGTTCGTTTTTACATTATAATATAATTGATATAAGATTTTATTATCAATTGCCAACAGTCAACTGTTTATGCCAAGCATTTACGATACCCGTCAAAGAGTTACATTTATATTCATTTTTCTGGCTTTGCTTATCGCATCCATATTTTTGTATATTTCCTACCGATTAGTAAAAGACCTTTCAGCCGAAGAAAGGAACAAAATTGAAACATGGGCCGAAGCAACCCGTATTTTAGTGAGCGACAATACCGATGTAGACTTAGTTTTAGTACTTCATGTAATCGAAAGTAATAGAACCATTCCTATAGTCGTATTAGATAAAGACGATAATGTTTTAATGTCCAAGAATATAGAAAGTGTATCGGAAGATGGCTCTATTACGCCTGAAACTGTACAGAAATTCAAAAAAAAGAACAAACTCATTCTCATTAAAATAGACGAAAATAATACGCAATATTTATACTACGATGATTCGGTTTTATTAAAACGACTGTCCTATTATCCATCTGTAGAATTATTGGTCATGGCTGTCTTTTTTGTAATTGCCGTTTTTGCATTATCAAGTACAAAAAAAGCCGAACAAAATCAGGTTTGGGTTGGTTTATCGAAAGAAACCGCACATCAATTGGGAACGCCCATATCCTCGTTAATGGCCTGGGAAACACTATTGAAAGATCGTTATCCGGAAGACAAGCTACTTGATGAAATGGGTAAAGATATACTACGATTACGAACCATTGCCGAACGCTTTTCTAAGGTTGGGTCAAAGCCAGAGTTGGAAGAGGTGTGTTTACAAGATGTAATAGAAAAAACCGTTAATTACATGTCAAAACGGGTTTCGGGAAAAGTTGCAATTACTAATCAGATGCCTACCAACAGAGTAATGGTTATGATGTCCGAGCCTTTATTCGAATGGGTAATGGAAAATCTATTTAAAAATGCAGTAGATGCAATGGATGGACAAGGAAAAATCATCGTAGAATTGAAAGAAACTAATCATCGGGCAATTTTACACATTACCGATACAGGGAAAGGAATTCCCAAAAATAAATTCAAAACCATCTTTAATCCCGGTTATACAACAAAAAAGAGAGGCTGGGGATTAGGACTTTCCTTAGTAAAAAGAATTGTGCAAGATTATCATGATGGAAAAATATATGTAAGTGAATCTGAAATAAATCAAGGAACAACATTTTGTATTGAACTGAAAAAGAGTAATAAGTAGTAAGTTTTAAGTTATAAGAAATGGGCATTTATTTATTCAAATTACAACTTTTGTTACTTATACTTTTCGTTTTAAAGAACCTTTTTACTAAACAACCTCGACTTAAAACTTATAACTCATAACTTAAAACTTGTATAACACATGTCAAAAGATAGAATAGATTTTATGTTAATAGAACTTCGGGATTTGGAAAAAATGATATCTGAAGTTAGAGATGCGGAATTAATTCCGGATGCATTTTTTGATGCAGCCGAAGGTAAGGTTGTAAAATTTTTGGAACAATTGTATTTCCTAAAAGAAGAAGAAAAGAATAAGCCTCAAGTTGAAAAAAAAGCAGCTGAAATAGTATCTACAATATATACAAAAAGAATAATTCCTGAAATAAAGGAAGAAGTATCAATATTAAATGAAAAGCACATCAGCAACTCCTTAAATGAAATCATCGAAAAGCAGCTTTTGACCGATATTCGCAAAGGATTCAGTTTAAATGACAGATTTCGTTTTTTGCGTGAATTATTTGCCGGAGATGCTGAGAAAATGGATAAAATATTGAACGAATTAAATGAACTGGATTCTCTATCATCATCCATAACCTACCTCTATACAATGCTTAATTGGAATATTGAAGACCCAACAGTTAGTGAATTTATTAATATATTGGAAAAAAGATTTAGATGAATACGAAGTTTGAAGTTTGAAAATAAATGCAGAGTAACAAATTAATAACTAACAACAAATAACATATAACAAATAACCAAATGGGTAAATTATATGTAATTCCCACGCCTGTAGGAAATCTGGAAGATATGACTTTTCGTGCAATTCGCATTTTGAAAGAAGTAAATGCTATTCTTGCCGAAGATACCCGCACTACCGGAATTTTATTGAAGCATTTTGAAATTACAAACAAAATGTATTCTCATCATAAATTCAATGAGCATAAAACAACCGAACAAGTTGTACAACGCATATTGGCTGGAGAAGATATCGCGTTAGTTTCGGATGCCGGTACTCCTGGAATTTCCGATCCCGGATTTTTAATTGTACGCGAATGTGTGCGGGCAGGTATTAGTGTTGAATGTTTGCCCGGAGCTACAGCATTTGTTCCGGCATTAGTAGCTTCCGGACTACCCAATGACCGCTTTTGTTTCGAAGGATTTTTACCTCAAAAAAAAGGGCGCATGACACGCCTCAAAGAATTATCTTCAGAAAATCGCACAATGATTTTTTACGAATCTCCTTACCGTTTGGTAAAAACATTAAATCAGTTTATCGAATTTTTTGGAGAAAATAGAGAGGCAAGCATTTCAAGAGAAATATCCAAACTATATGAAGAAACTGCCAGAGGAACACTACAAGAACTCCTTAAATACTTCACAGAGAAAACACCTAAGGGTGAGTTTGTTATTATCGTATCCGGCAAGACGGAAGAAAAGTAACAGGTAAAAGGTTTTCCCGTTTTACTTTTACCTGTTACTTTTTACTTTTCTTACATTCTTCCCAACACCTGTTCCAAATGATATTCGTCCATGACTAAGACCTGACGGGCTTTACTACCTTCAAATGGACCGATTATTCCTGCAGCTTCCAATTGATCAACAATGCGTCCTGCTCGGTTGTATCCAATAGAGAATTTCCGTTGAATCATAGATGTAGAACCTTGCTGGCTAGCTACAATTAAACGTGCAGCTTCTTCAAACAATGGGTCTAATTTCGACATATCCACATCCAATGCGCCATCTTCTCCGCTTTCACCAATATATTCAGGCAAATAATAAGCTGTAGGATATGCCTGCTGATTTCCAATAGAATCAGCAATACCTTCAGCTTCTGGTGTATCAACAAAAGCACATTGAACACGAACCAAATCACCACCCTGCGAAAACAACATATCTCCACGTCCAATTAATTGGTTCGCCCCCGGACAATCCAAAATAGTACGGGAGTCGATCATAGCCGATACCCTGAATGCCACACGAGCAGGGAAGTTTGCTTTAATTGTACCTGTAATAATATTCGTAGTAGGACGTTGTGTCGCAATAATCATGTGGATACCAATAGCACGAGCTAATTGTGCAATACGGGCAATCGGAAGTTCTACTTCCTTTCCGGCAGTCATAATCAAATCCCCAAACTCATCAATAATTACCACAATATAAGGTAAAAAGCGATGTCCTTTTTCAGGATTCAACCGACGGTTAATAAATTTGGAGTTATATTCTTTTACATTTCGCACATGTGCTTTTTTCAATAAGTCGTAACGGTCATCCATTTCTTTTGTTAAAGAATTTAACGTTTGAACAACTTTTGTGACATCTGTTATAATTGCTTCTTCTCCATCCGGCAATTTTGCCAAGAAATGTTTTTCAATACTTGCATAAATATTAAACTCAACTTTCTTAGGGTCAACAAGCACAAATTTCAATTGCGAAGGATGCTTTTTATACAATAAAGATGTGATAATCGCGTTCAGCCCAACAGACTTCCCTTGCCCTGTAGCACCGGCTACCAAGACGTGTGGCATTTTACAAAGATCAACCATAAAGATTTCATTGGTAATTGTCTTTCCCAATGCAATTGGCAAGTCATAATTTGATTCCTGAAACCTTTTGGAAGCAATAATACTTTGCATCGAAACAATTTGCGGCTCTTTATTCGGCACTTCAATACCAATTGTTCCCTTACCCGGAATAGGTGCAATAATACGAATTCCCAATGCTGAAAGGCTCAACGCAATATCATCTTCCAAATTTCGGATTTTGGAAATACGCACACCCGGCTCAGGAATAATTTCATACAACGTAATTGTAGGTCCAACTGTTGCTTTAATCGAAGTAATTCCAATACCGTAATGGCCTAATGTTTCAATAATGCGTTTTTTATTTGCATTCTGTTCTTCGATAATTTCTTCCGGAGAAATAGTTCCGGAATCGTATCGTTTCAACAAAGATATTGCTGGAGTTTGATAATGAGACAAATCTAATGTAGGATCATATTCTCCTAATTCCGAGGCATCATAATTCTCCTCTTCATCATCATTCTTTTTGACATTGGTACGCAAAGCCATTGATTCTTGCACTGATGGAATATATTCTTCATCTTTAGGTACATTGATTTCGATTTGAATATCATCAAGGGCATTACTTTGTGCAATAATTTCGTCGACAGTTCTTGAAGAAGAAGTTTTAGGTTGAGGATTTTCTATAAAATTATCTGTCGCATAAGCCATTTGAGGAATAAAACCGTCATCATTCGCATTAATATTAATATCATCATTATCAATATCTTCAACACTTTTTCTTTGAAGAAATTTAAATTTTGTAGAAAATACCTTCCGTAAATAATGAATTGTATTTTTCTTTGCAAATACTAAGAAAATAAGTAATATTCCCAGAATAAGAAGAAAAGTACCCGGAACGCCAATATTTGCCTTTAGCCAAAGGCTTAAATAATATCCATGCGCTCCTCCTAAATATAGAAAAGAATCATTATACCCTTTTATAAAGAAAAAACCAAAAAATAGCGAACCCCAGATTAAAATGATAATTGAATAAAAGAAAGAACGAAATAATGAAAAGCGTTTTACTTTCATCAAATATAATCCCACAGCTACAAGAAAAATGAAAATGGCGAAGGACGAAACGCCAAACCACTGATTAATAAATAAATCAGCGATATATGCACCTTGTACACCTGTCCAATTTTGAATATCATTCTTTACTGTCGAAAGTTGAGACATGGAAATATTTTCCAATTTGCTTTGATCGGCAGCACCCGTAAAAAAGAAAGAAGTAAATGCCAAAAACAAATATACGCTAAACATCAAGATAAGTAACCCTATTACAAAATGCGTACGTTCGTCTTTCAGAAAAGAGATTATTTTTGAAAAAAAAGAAATTTCTTCAGTGGTTTTTTTATTATTATTTTTCTTCTTCTTAGCCATCTTAAATAAGAGTTGACACGTAAAATAAATAAACAAGTAGACAAGAGCTGATTAACAAAAAAGAGCATATAACTTGTTTACTCACTTATATCATATTCATTTATTTTGTTTTCCTTTTTCAGTTATCATATTATCAAGAACTTGTTGCAGCATTTTAATCTCGTTTCGTTGAGAATCCAATTCAATATGGTTGCCTTCTCCCACAATCTGCAAGTCTTCCCTTTTCTTTACAATATCTATCGAGTCTGTCAATAATGAATTTAATCTTTTATTCGCTTTATCCAATGCTTTTTGCTGTTCCGCTATTTGGACTTCAAAAGTCACGTTCTTAGCAGATACATGAAAGTTATCCAAATAAGATTTAATATTATCGACCATCTGATAATCATCTCCGGGACTAACAAAACTTCCGGTTGCATTTTTCATTACCATCATATAAACAATACAACGTTCCGGAGTTTTTTCATCATCATCCTTCACCACTGTATAAATGTCTATATTATCTTTCCCAAACTTTGGAAATACAACATTCTTGTATAATTTAAATCCATTCGAAATCTTACCATTTAAGCCGCTCCTTTTAAGGTCTTCATCCAAAGCTACTTTTACTATATCTTTCGGAGCATCTATCACTGATGCTACAGCCGGAGATTTTCCTTTTTTGTAATCAATATATGTATTATATGCCTGAGCAAATAACTTATTGGAAAAACAAATAATAAGTAAAACGAAAAAAAGTTTTTTCATATTATCCGATTTTTAGGATAATTCAACAATTCAATGACTTAAAACGACCCTGTTGGTTATTCGCTATTTGTTGTTAGTTGTAATTATCCTAATAACGAATAAATAACAATAAATAACAAAATTCATTTTCCAAACAAAGAATCTACAAATTCTTTCCTACGGAATACCTGCAAATCATCAATTCCTTCACCCAATCCAATATATTTTACAGGAGTTTTAAATTGATCTGAAATTCCAATGACAACACCCCCCTTGGCTGTTCCGTCCAGTTTAGTTATCGCCAAGGCGTTCACTTCTGTTGCTGCCGTAAATTGCTTTGCCTGTTCAAATGCATTTTGTCCGGTAGAACCATCCAATACCAACAAAATTTCATGAGGTGCATTCGGAACTACTTTTTGCATCACATTTTTTATTTTGGTAAGCTCGTTCATTAACCCTACTTTATTATGTAAACGTCCGGCTGTATCAATAATTACCACATCAGCATTATTTGTTTTAGCAGAACTCAATGTGTCAAAAGCCACTGAAGCCGGGTCTGAACCCATCTTTTGTTTAACAACAGGCACTCCTACCCTTTCGCCCCAAATAACCAACTGTTCCACCGCTGCAGCGCGAAACGTATCAGCAGCACCTAAATAAACCGATCTCCCTGCCTTTTTGAATTGATGAGCTAACTTTCCGATTGTAGTTGTTTTTCCAACTCCATTAACACCCACAACCATAATTACATAAGGCTTAGTATCATCAGGCAAAGAAAAATCCTCAGCATCGACCGAATTATTTTCAGTAAGTAGTTCGGCTATTTCTTCCCGCAATACATTATGTAATTCATCTGTACTGACATATTTATCCTTTGCTACCCGTTTTTCGATACGTTCTATTATTTTCAACGTAGTTTCAACTCCTACATCAGAAGTTATCAGCACTTCTTCCAAGTCATCCAACACATCATCATCGACCTTCGATTTTCCAACAATAGCACGTGAAAGCTTAGAAAAAACGCCTGTTTTGGTTTTTTCGAGTCCCTTATCTAAGGTTTCTTTTTTTTCCTTCGAGAAAAAATTAAAAATACCCATGTTTTAAAGTTATGAGTTATGAGTTATGAGTTTTGAGTTATGAGTTACAGAGAAAGATATCAGCAAAGAAAAAACTACTTTATAACTTATTACTTAAAACTTATAACTAAATTAGTATTACAAGCCTCACAAAGGTAAGGAATATTTAAAAAATAAAAACCTCCTTTTGAAACAAAAAGTTCAAAAGGAAGTTTTTATAATGTATTTCAACTATTTTATTTACGATTTAAAAAAATCGTTAGCATTATCTTTTA
This sequence comes from Bacteroidales bacterium, assembly GCA_031553395.1. GTDB lineage: Bacteria > Bacteroidota > Bacteroidia > Bacteroidales > WRGA01 > WRGA01. The sequence goes on from JAVBLR010000011.1 coordinate 241,501, forward strand.
CAACAATTTCTTCTTGAAATGTGTAAGCTCCTGTTTTAGGAGATTTTACCATTTTAATAACTTTCGAGAAATTACGGCCATCACCTGTTCTCAAAGTTGCAACTGCCTTCTTTGCCATAGCTTATTCTTATTTAATTTCTTTATGAACGGTTACTTTCTTCAAGATAGGATTGTATTTTTTCAATTCCAATCTTTCAGTCGTATTCTTTCTGTTTTTGGTAGTAATATACCTTGAAGTTCCGGGCATTCCACTATCTTTATGCTCGGTACACTCCATAATCACCTGAATTCTGTTTCCTTTTGCTTTTTTTGCCATTATTGTGATCTCCCATCATTTATGCGCCAAGATAGCCTTTTTCGGCAGCATCTTTAATGGCGGCATTTAAACCATTTTTATTAATAGTACGTAAGCCTGCAGCAGAAATAGTGAGGCTAACCCAGCAATCTTCTTCCACCCAATAAAATTTTTTGGTGAATAAGTTGACATTGAATTTCCTTTTTGTTCTCCTTTTAGAGTGGGAAACGTTGTTGCCAACCATTGCTTTCTTTCCGGTAATTTGACAAACCTTAGACATTTTATCAGTAAGTTTTTATGTTATTTTTCTATCTTCTAAATTCGGTGTGCAAAGATATGCAATTTTATTTTTTATTGCAAAAAAACAAGCAAAGAATTATAGAAAAAGTAGATTAAAATAATTTTAGAGGTTACAAATTACGCGCTACTGGTTACTGGGTGAGACTTTTAAACAATATGTAAGGTAATTAGAAAACATAATTTTAAGCACTAAAGTCAGGGAAATTGAAAGTTGAAAGAATGATATTCTGATTCAATTTCAATTTTCAACTTACAAAAAAAATCATATTTTTGCATCAAATAAAACAAAAAGAATGACTGAAAAAGAAAAAATGTTATCAGGAAATTTGTATGATGCTCTCAATCCTATATTAATTCTAGAAAGAGATGCGGCCAAATGCAAAACCTTTGATTACAACAATACTCATCCATCAGAAAAAGAAAAACGCCGGCAAATAATCAACGAATTATTCGGTAAAACAGGAGAAAATTTTGTAATAGAACCTTCGTTTCAATGTGATTATGGTTATAATATTCATATAGGAGAAAATTTTTATGCTAATGTTGGATGTGTAATATTAGATGGCGCATTGGTTACTTTTGGTGATAATGTATTGTTAGGTCCGAATGTCAATATTTATACAGCCGGGCACCCATTGGATATACAACAACGCATTACTGGGATTGAATACGCCTACCCCGTAACTATTGGAAATAACGTATGGATTGGAGGAAACACAACCATTCTTCCCGGTGTAACTATCGGAAACAATACAGTTATTGGAGCTGGAAGTGTTGTCAACAAAAATATTCCTGCAAATACAGTGGCAGTAGGCGTTCCTTGCAAAGTTATTCGTTCTATCAATTCTTAATATTATCATTTATGCGATCATATTACATCCTATTATTATTTTCTGTTACTTGTATTCTTCAGGCTTGTGCACAATCAGCACCTCAACATCAAGAGACAAAAGGTCCAACTACTACAATAGACTCAATATCCTCTAGCCCAATAACGGAAGAAATAACGATTCAAAAATCGTCCGAAGCAATAAAATTAGAAAAATTGGGATTGGTAAACATTCAAGAACTTGATTCTTCCATTAAGGTTAAATTGATTTACGCCACACCAAATAATTTTACAAAGAAGGTATTGTATGATAGCCTTCAGCAAGCTTATCTTCAACCGGATGTTGCTCAAATGGTAATAAAAGCGCAACAATATATAAAACAACAACATCCCGAATTAGGCATAATTATATACGATGCAGCCCGCCCTGTAAGTATACAACGAAAAATGTGGAATATTGTAAAAGGAACACCACAAAATATTTATGTCTCCAATCCTACTAAAACCGGATTGCATAATTATGGCGCTGCAGTAGATTTATCGCTGATTGATAGCACAGGCGTTGCGTTGGATATGGGAACTCCATTTGATTTTTTCGGTCCGGAAGCCCATATAGATAAAGAAGATATATTGATAAAAGAAAAGAAGCTGACTTCACAACAAGTAAAAAATCGTAAAATACTTCGTAGTGCAATGGTATCTGCAGGATTTAAAGCACTTCGCACAGAATGGTGGCATTTTAATGCCTGCAATCGGGAAGAGGCAAAAATACGATATAAAGTGATTGATTAATTTTTCTCATTTTGGCAAAAGAAAAAAGGCAAAAGGTTAAAAAAGAGAAGAGCAACTGAAAATATTCAATTGCTCTTCTCTTTTTATCATACTGGTTTACTTATTCAAATTATCCGGTTTATTTATTATTATGCTTCTGCAATAGGTTCGATTGATACGTATGATTTGTTATCCCTTTTCTTGCGAAAAACAACTGTACCTTCAATCAAAGCAAATAATGTATGATCTTTTCCAATACCTACATTTTCACCAGGATTGTGAACTGTTCCTCTTTGACGAACCAAAATATTACCTGCTTTGGCAAATTGTCCACCAAATATCTTTACTCCCAATCGCTTACTATGCGACTCGCGACCGTTTTTCGAACTTCCGACGCCTTTCTTATGTGCCATTTTCTATCTTTTTTAAACGTTACGCTACAATTTCATTAATTTTCACTTGGGTAAAACACTGACGGTGTCCGTTGCGTTTTCTGTAACCTTTTCTTCTTTTCTTTTTGAAGATAATTACTTTTTCCCCTTTCAAATGAGAAAGTACTTCGCAAACTACTTTTGCGCCTTCTACAAGAGGAGAACCAACTTTTACCGCTCCATCATTGTCTACCAACAATACTTTATCAAACTCCACCACAGAACCTTGTTCTGCATCCAAACGATGAACATACAATTTACGGCCTGCTTCGGCTTTAAATTGTTGTCCTTGAATCTCTACAATTACGTACATCTGTTATTCAATTTATACAGTTTACCTCCAACAAGGCGGAATAACACTTTATTCTCTTTTTTAGCCTTTACGGAAACGAGGTGCAAAAGTAAACAAAATATCTTTACCTGCAAATACATTATGTTTTTTTTGGCAAAAGGCTAAGGGCAAAAGGCAAAGGAGGCGTGTATATGCTTCTCATTAACCTCTCGCCAAAGATATTTTATCGTAGGTCAATAAGTTCGGCTCCCGGATATTTGCTTTTATCGAAAGTAAACAGACTATTTGCAAATAGCTGCCTGGTCTGATATTTAACTATTTGAATCTTATTGTTCATTCCATTTGTATTTTGCAAATAGATGGATGATGGCAATTGAGATATTTTATCTATCTGAATAACAAGTTTTTTCCATTCACTTTTTTGTTGAGGAATAAGTTCTATTTCATCTACTTTTTTTCCGGATACCGTTTTTTCCCCAACATATTTATAATTAAAACCTTTTTGATAAATAGTAAGGATAGTTCCCGGATTTAACATTTGCGTTTCATCATCAGACGGAGCGGTGAGATTCACCTCATTACTCGCCTTCATATATACCCATTGATCGGTTCCGTTGTACCAAGCCAAATAATCGGGTGTTTCCATCATAAACTTATTCCCTTGCATGGATATACTACCATTAATCGTTTCATTTGTTTTGGCTTTAGTATTCTCCAATGTAAAAGAAAAAGAAGCCTTTACACCACCCGAAGTCGAAAATGTTGCAGACGATTTATCTAAAATCTCTTTTGCTTTTTTATCTTGTTGAGCGAAAACAAAAACGGTAGACAACAATAAAACCGATAAAATACTTATAATAACTTTCACGTTCCTTATTTATTAAATTAAGAATTAAAAATGAACCTTAATCTCATCACAAAATAGAAAGACTCCCATTTCAGAAAATAGTTTAACAAATCAGGTGTTAATAAAAACAATCAGTTAAAGATTAAATTCTTAATTCAGTTAACCCTCTAAAATTTTAATTCTTAATTTTTAATTACAAAGACTGCCATCCTTGGGCTTTTAATTCCATCTCGGTTCCGTCACGGGCAATCAGGTGTGTACCCAACGTTGGATTTGTAACGTATCCTATTATTTTAATTTCCTTTAATGCCGATACTTTTTCGTGCATAGATAAAGGAACTGTAAACAATAACTCGTAGTCTTCACCTCCATTCAAAGCTGCTGTTACCAGATTCATATTAAATTGTTCGGCCATTACAGCGGTTTGATAATCAATCGGAATATGTTCCTCATACACACGACATCCGACCTCACTTCTTTTGCAGATATGCAATAATTCCGAAGACAACCCATCCGAAATATCCATCATAGCAGTAGGTAAAATTTCATTTTCTGCCAATAATTCAATAATATCACGACGTGCCTGAGGTTTAAGTTGCCTTTCCAATAAATATTCTTTCCCAGAGAAATCAGGATTAAAATTATCTTCTCCGGAAAAAACCTGTTTTTCCCTCTCCAACAACTGCAACCCCATGTATGCAGCACCCAAGTCACCCGAAACACAAATCAAGTCTGTTTCTTTGGCTCCTTTCCGGTAAACAATTTTCTCTTTTATAGCTTCTCCCAAGCAAGTAATACTAATGGACAAACCCGTTAAAGAAGCGGAAGTATCTCCACCAATAATATCCACGCCATGCTCATCACAAGCCAGTTGCAATCCCTGATAAAAATCTTCCAAGTCTTCAACCGAAAAGCGTTTGGATATTCCCAATGAAACGGTAATCTGTTTTGGCATTCCGTTCATCGCATAAATATCGGAGAAATTCACAACGGCTGATTTATATCCCAAATGTTTTAATGGAGTATAAATCAAGTCAAAATGAATGCCTTCCAATAATAAATCAGTAGTAACAAGTGTTTGTAATCCCTCTTCGTAACAAACAACAGCAGCATCATCTCCGATACCCTTTCTGCTACTACCATTTTTCAATCGTATATTCTGTGTAAGTCGGTCAATAAGACCAAATTCACCTAATTCACTTATTTCAGTTCTGTTATTCATTTATTTAATATAATGTGCCAATTAGCTGATATGCCAATGTGCCAATAAAACGATAGTTATAATTGTTTAGAATATAGAAAATGGTATTAATTCTTAATTCTTAACTAAAACCTATTCAATAAACTCTTCATAATCAACGTCATTTTGGGTTGAGCCACATTTGCAGCCTTTTGAACATCTTCATGTGTAACCTCCACAATTTGCCCTTCAACCCCCAAATCTGTTATTACAGAAAGAGCAAACACCTCCATTCCGGCATGATTTGCGACAATCACTTCGGGCACAGTAGACATTCCTACCGCATCACCTCCGATAATCCGGAAAAATTTATACTCGGCAGGAGTTTCAAAAGACGGACCTTGCGTACCAACATAAACTCCTTGTTGTAAAGTTATTCCGTTATCTTTAGCTATATCAAATGCTCTATTTATCAAACGTTTGGAATAAGGCGCGCTCATATCAGGAAAACGAGGCCCCAATTCGCTGTAATTTTTTCCTCTTAACGGATGTTCGGGAAACATATTTATATGGTCGGTAATTACCATAATATCCCCAACATTAAAATGAGGATTCATCCCTCCTGCAGCATTGGAAACAAACAACGTCTTTATCCCCAACTCTTTCATTACCCGAACAGGAAATGTTACCTCTTGCATAGAATAGCCTTCGTAGTAATGAAAGCGGCCTTGCATTGCCAACACATATTTTTCACCTAATTTTCCAGTTAGTAATTTTCCGCAATGTCCTTCGACTGTAGATAATGGGAAATTTGGAATTTCTTCGTACGGAATTTCTTGCTTTTCGGTTATTTCATTTACCAAATTACCTAAACCCGTCCCCAAAATGATTGCAGCATCAGGTATAATATTTAATTTATTTCTAAGAAATTGAGTTGTTTCTTTTATTTTCTTCAACATACGTTCTAATTATTCGATCAAAATCGGCCTTTTTATCTTGCAAAAAACGAACATCAATCGGCAAATAATATCCGCTTTCTTCCAAATTCTTATTTTGAAGTTTATTATTAATGAACTTTACAGCATCTTTTTCAGTAACAATTATTATTTTTTTATCCGAATCAAGTTTATTATACGCCTTATCTATTTTTTCCACATCAGCTTTTGTATACGAATAATGATCGGGATAATTTAAATGTTCGACTTTACATCCAAACGATAATAACATATTGTATAGATATTTAGAAGAAGCAATCCCTGTAACCAACAATACCGAAACCTCTTTATTTAATATTGATAAATCCTGTTCTTTGAGCTCTTTGGAGAATAAAGGTTTTAATTTTAAATATTCAAAAGATGTAAAAAACAATTGCTGATATGGATATAAATCCAAATGTTTTTCAGCAATCCGAAAATCAATCGGCAATATTTCTTCAGGGCATTTGGTTACTATTACAGCATTAGCTCTGGTTTTTGCTTTTACTGGTTCGCGTAAAAGTCCTGCGGGTAATAACTTATCTTCATAAATCGGACGACGAAAATCCGTAAGCAAAATATTAAATCCTGCCTTTACATACCGATACTGAAGTGCATCATCCAATAAAATTACATCCGGAACTCGCTCCTTATTTAAATTCAACAAATTTTCTATTGCCCGATTTCTGTTTTCATCTACAGCAACCAAAACATCGGGAAATTTATTATAAATCTGATACGGCTCATCACCAATTGTCTTGGGTGTAGATTTTTCATCAGCCAAAATAAATCCACGCGTATTCCGCTTGTATCCTCTACTTAAAACAGCAATTTTATAATCAGGCTTTAATAAACGGATTAAATATTCTGTATGAGGCGTTTTTCCTGTTCCTCCAACCGTAATATTTCCTACGCAAATTATCGGAAGGTCGTATTCTTTTTCTTTTAATATCCCTGCATTAAAGAGCCTGTTCCTGATATTTACACCTAATCCGTACAACCAGGAAAAGGGGATTAAATATCTTCTAAATGTTATCATAATAAATTCAGGCTAATAGATAAGAATAGTTTTATCTTAAAATTATTCTTTAGAAGAGATATTATTCTAAAAATAAGCATATTAATATCACCTCAATATTCATTCCTTTTTTAATTAATAAAAAAATAAAAGATTAATTCTTAAATTTAACCGTTCATTTTTAATTAATTCAGGCAAACTTACATAAATATTTTTAATTGCAACAACAACCTCGATGTGTTTTTACAAAATCAGAATGCAAAGAAGAACATTTTTACATTTTTTTTGTTATAAAATAAATAAATGAATCGTTATATGCAAACGTTAAAGATAGATTATTCAGCAAACAAAACCCAAAAAATAAAATCTATTCTTTTAGGGTTAATAAACATTATAGTCGGATGCATTGCATTGTATTTTTGCAATAAGCATGAAGTTGGAAATTTGCTTCGTAGTATTGTTATTTTATATATTATATTCGGTATTATTTTTCTAATCGGACAAATTCTTAAATTCCAAAAATACATCATTATTGATGATGAAGGAATTGAAGAAAAATTGTCAGTCTTTGCAAAAGCAGAGCGAATCGATTGGAATGATATTACCAAGATAGACATTAAAATATTGCATCTTCTGATTCATATAAAAGGAAAAAATCCGGACATCATTCATTTCTCCGGATTACCTTATAATGATGTGAAAAGAATAAAAATCCGAATATTCTCCATGTGCTTGAAAGAAAAAATTCCATGCACAATAAAAAGTATCAAAAGAGGAAGAAGCAGGAAGGTTAATTAATTATAAAAAATTGTATAGAAGATAGTATAAGCCTCAAAAAAAACAAAACGTTGAATGTTGGATTTGCTATTCTTAAAATAAAAATTAAAAGAACAATACATTGCGTATTTATTTAAATTTCAGCATAATACAACCATTATCATGAACTGGCGATTATTTATCGGCTAAAAGAAAGAACTATCCAAAAATTCTCCTTTTATTTGTGTCATAAAAAATTAGAATTATGGGCACAATTAATAATACGTTAGCTTTACAACCAATTATCTCAAAAACAGCACTTTTTGTTTTGCTTTGTTTAACATTGAGCTTCGGTTTGATGGCACAAAAGAAACTTCCTGTTATTCATGCTACCAGTGCAAAGGCCTCGATTCTTGATGGAAGCAAGAAAGTCGGTTGGGGACTCGATCCCAAACTAAAACTTGATATCTATTATGTAAATGTTCCTTTGAAAAGGCACAAGGTCACCTTCAAGACCGATCAGGATAAAATCAGTTTCAATATAAAATATGGAGAAAAGTATGATTTTGTCGTATTGCTCAATGGAAAAGACAGTTGTTTTACCCGAATTTTAGCTAAAGAAGCACCAACTCCTATTTCCATGAAAGCAGATAATTCATATCCACAAAGCATCCCATTCATCTTGATTGGATCCAGGATTTATTTCCAGGGACTTCTTAATGGACAAAAGGAAGTAAATGTACAATTTGATACAGGTGCGGGCGTTTGCTGTGTAAATAAAATATCTTCCGAAAAATTGCAATTATCATTCAAAGGAAAAACAATAGTAGACAATACTCAAGGTGTAAATGAGACTCGTGTCAGTCCTGGCAATACATTAACGCTTACCAATTTTACATGGAGCGGGTTGCCGCTTGTAGAAGTCGGAAACATGCAAGAATACGAAGATTTAATTGTTGGTAATGGAATCTTCAAAGATAAAATAATCGAAATTGATTACGATAAGAAATTGTTCATCGTCCACGATAAATTACCGTCTTACATAAAAGATTATAAAAAGCAAGCCGATTTTTTCGAGAAGGGCGGAATAAAAGCGGATATCATTCAGAATGGAAAAAAATATACATCTTGGTTCGGGTTCGACACCGGTCGTGATGGAGCGATGCGAATAGGTCCAGACTTTACAAGTCAGAACCAAAACTGGGAAAACCTGAAAGAATTACAAATGTTAAACGGCAAAAAAATTGTTCGCCTTGATGCTATAATAAACGGAGTGGAATTTAAAGACATTGTGACTAATGCTGCAGCTCCATCTGATCCCCGGGGAAGGAGCACTATATTCGGAAATCAAATATTAAATCATTTTAACGTGATCTTAGATAACCCACAGGGAGAAATCTATTTAAAACCAAACAATAGGAAAGATGAACCTTTTTATAATTACGATAGTTATCTAAAAGAACTTGAAATTTACCAAAAAGAAACATTGAAATAACGAAAGTACAAAAGACAACAAAGCTGCATTACTGCCAAATAAGCGATAACTGAAATAGGTAATGAACATGGTAAGCTAAAAATATTCGCTTTTAGTGACTTATACTTTAACTTGAAAATAAATATATTTTCAAGTTTTTTACTACGTTTGTGGTATAAAAATACCAACATGAATTTACCTTCCGAATTTACAACTTTTGCCAACGGTTTTTTCTCATCCGAATACAATGATTTTTTACAAGCCCTGCAACAGGAATCTCCAACTTCGATAAGATTAAATTCTGCAAAAGTCCAACAGTCTTTAAACGAAAAATCTGTTCCTTGGGCAAATAAAGCCTATTACCTTAGGCAAAGGCCATCATTTACTCTTGATCCGTTGTTTCATGCCGGATGTTTTTATGCACAAGAAGCTTCATCCATGTTTTTGGAGCAAGTTTTTAAGCAATATGTTAATCAGCCTGTAAAAGTATTAGATTTATGCGCTGCACCGGGAGGAAAATCAACTCATATTTTATCGTTATTGCCCGAAGGGAGTTTATTGGTCAGCAATGAAGTAATCCGAAGCCGGGCCGGAATTTTAGCAGAAAATATAACCAAATGGGGATATCCGAATGCAATTGTTACAAATAACGATGCTTCGGATTTCAAGCAACTGAAACATTTTTTTGATATTATTTTGATAGATGCTCCATGTTCGGGCGAAGGAATGTTCAGGAAAGACCCCGAAGCCATTCGCCAATGGTCGCCAGGCAATGTAACCTTGTGCAGTGAAAGGCAACAACGCATTATTGCCGATATTTGGACAAGCCTCAAACCTAACGGATTACTGATTTATAGCACTTGTACCTACAATACCAAGGAAAATGAAGAAAATGTCGAATGGATAACTACAACATTCGATGCCGAAACATTGCCTGTAGAAACCAAAAAAGATTGGAATATTGCGACACCCATTCATCCGCATGTATATCGTTTTTTTCCTCATAAAATAATGGGCGAAGGTTTTAGTATAGCTGTTATAAAAAAAGATGAAGATGAGGAACGAGTAAAAATCACCTCGTCAAAAAATGAAAAAAATAAACCGGCGATCAATTCGGAAATAAAACAATGGCTGACAAATTCCGAAGATTTTCACTTTTTGGAAAATAACAGACAGATAACAGCCATCCCCCACTCTATCCTTTATGATTACCAGATACTGAAATCAAAACTAAAGATTGTTCACGCCGGAATTTCATTAGCCGAAATAAAAGGAAAAGATTTTATTCCCACACAAGCATTGGCATTCTCCAATTATTTGAATAAAAATACTTTTAATAATGTAGAAATTGACTATCCTACAGCATTAAAATATTTACGGAAAGAAGCCATTGTTTTATCCGAAAATACACCAAAAGGATATGCTCTTCTAAATTATAAAAATATACCCCTCGGATTTGTAAAAAATATCGGTAACAGGGCAAATAATTTGTATCCGCAGGAATGGAGAATCAGGATGCAAAATTTACCTGAAGGATTTGAGATCGTGAGTGATGATGTAAATCTGTAAAAAATAAAATACTAATCAATATCCAGCTCCTTCGGTACAAATTGCGAAATGTCTTTTCCATAACGTAGCAATTCGCGTACAACGGTTGAACTAATATGAGTATATTTGGGTTCGGTAAACAGGATAATCGTTTCAACACCGGTTAATGCGCGATTCATATCAGCAATCGTTTTTTCATACTCGTAATCGTTTATCGAACGAATTCCGCGAAGGATAAATTTCGCATTGGTCTGTTCTGCAAAATCAACGGTAAGGCAATCGTAACTTTCGACTTTCACACGAGGTTCATTCCTGAACAAATCCTTAATCATTGTCAACCGTTTTTCCACCGAAAAATAAGAACGTTTCGATTCGTTAATCCCGATAGCAATAATTATCTCATCCATAAATGAGAAACCTCTTTCTACCAACGATAAATGTCCAATAGTAAACGGGTCAAACGTTCCCGGCAACAATGCTATTTTTTTCATATTATTCAGTTACGCTACATCTTCCTCTACAACGAGGTTATCAATAATAAAATTCTGGCGTTCCATGGTATTTTTTCCCATATAGAAATCCAATAATTCTTTTACCAAATCGTCTTTACGCATACTTACAGGATCGAGACGAATATCTCTTCCGATAAAATGTTTGAATTCATCCGGAGAAATCTCTCCTAATCCTTTGAATCGGGTAATTTCGGGATTTGCTCCCAACTTTTTCATTGCTGCATTTTTTTCTTCTTCCGAATAACAATAAATCGTTTCCTTTTTATTTCTTACGCGGAATAAAGGCGTTTGCAAGATATAAACATGTCCTTTTTTAATCAAATCCGGAAAAAATTGCAGAAAAAACGTCAACAATAACAACCGGATATGCATTCCATCAACATCGGCATCGGTGGCGATAATAATTTTGTTATAACGCAAATTATCCATCCCGTCCTCGATATTCAATGCTGCCTGCAAAAGATTAAATTCTTCGTTTTCGTAAACAATCTTTTTCGTCAGACCAAGCGTATTCAACGGTTTTCCCCGTAAACTGAAAACAGCTTGTGTATTCACGCTCCGGCTTTTGGTAATTGAACCACTGGCTGAATCTCCCTCGGTAATAAAAATACTACTTTCATCGAGATTGTCACCTTTTGCATCATTGTAATGAATGCGGCAATCACGTAATTTCTTATTATGAAGATTTGCCTTTTTAGCACGTTCACGAGCAATTTTAGCAACACCGGCAATCGCCTTCCGCTCTTTTTCCGAATCTAATATTTTTCGTTGGAGAATATCAGCCGTTTCAGAATTTTTATATAAATAATTGTCTAATTCCTTCTTTACAAAATCACTAATAAACTTAGCAATTGAAGGACCATTCGGACCAATATCTTTCGAACCTAATTTTGTTTTGGTTTGTGATTCAAAAACCGGTTCTTCTACCTTTATACTTACAGCCGCAATAATTCCACTACGAATATCGGCATAATCGTAATTTTTATTGTAAAATTCCTTAATAGTACGCCCTAATGCTTCCCTGAAAGCCGACAAATGTGTTCCGCCTTGTGTAGTATGTTGTCCGTTTACAAAGGAATAATATTCTTCACCATATTGATTTCCGTGCGTAACAACTATCTCAATATCTTCGCCTTTCAGGTGAATAATCGGATACAAATTTTCGGAAGTCATGTTTTCATTCAACAAATCGACCAATCCGTTTTGCGAATAAAACTTTTTGCCATTATAAACGATGGTCAGGCCAGAATTGAGGAAAGCATAATTTTTAAGTAAGCTTTCTACATATTCATCCTTATAATTATAATGAGTAAACAAGGTTTCATCCGGAATAAATTCGGTCAGTGTACCATTTGTCTGCGACGTTGTTGTAATCGTAGGAGAATCCGTCACATCTCCCATAGAATAAGTAACCTCTTTGGTTTCTTTATCACGAAAACTTTGAATATGAAAATAAGTAGACAATGCGTTTACCGCTTTGATACCCACCCCATTCAATCCTACCGATTTTTTAAAAGCCTTTGAATCATATTTGGCACCGGTATTCATTTTCGAAGAAACATCAACCAGCTTATTCAACGGGATTCCACGTCCATAATCCCTTACTTTCACTTTTCCTTCTTCGATGGTTACTTCAATTGTTTTTCCGTATCCCATCATATACTCGTCAATAGAGTTATCCAAAACCTCCTTCAGAAGAACATAAATTCCATCATCAGCGTATGTACCATCACCCAATTTTCCGATGTACATTCCGGGACGACGACGAATATGCTCATTCCAATCTAAGGTAATAATATTCTCATCAACGTATTTTACTTCTTCCATGATTAATAAGAATTTTGAAGTGTGAATTTTGAAGTGTGAATTTTTATACAATGAGCAATTTATTTAATTTATTTTTGAGAACAAAATAAAATACAAAACTACATCAATTTAAAAATCAAACTTCAAACTTCTCTATTCAAACTTCTTTTATATATGCTCTTCTGCGTTTATGTTGCTCTTTTTCAAAAGCATCCCATTGGGATTGTACTTTCGTATTATTTTCTAATTCCACATTGCTTTCGGCAAAATAATATCCGTTTTTATAGGCAGTAGGCGTTAAGTAACTAAACAACAACGCATTTACACCTTTTCCCTGAAAATCGGGACGAACAGCAATCAAATACAAATCGATCGTATCGTGCTTGTCTTTTCCTTTCAATGCCCGAAGTAAATGAACAAAACCAAAAGGCAGTAATTTACCTCCAGCTTTTTGCATCGCCCTCGACATTGAAGGTATTGATATTCCGAAACAAATTAAATTATCATCAGCATCTGTTATCAATGGCACAAAATCGGGACGTAACATTGTGATATATATCTTAATGTAATAGTCTATTTGTTTTTTTGTAAGAGGTGTAAATCCGTAAATATCTGCATAAGATTCATTTAAAAGATCAAATATCTTTTGTCCGTATGGAAGAATATCTTTTGTTTTTTTAAATGTAAGCACATTCAGGTTATACCTTCGTTGTACAATCTCGCCCACTTTAGCAAATCTTTCGGGAGCTTTTTCGGGAATTGTTATCTTAAATTCAACCCAATCATTATCCTTTTTATATCCAAGTTTTTCCATGTGAACCGGGTAATATGGATAATTATAGATTGTTGCCATTGTTCCCAAGCGGTCAAAACCTTCGATTAACATTCCTTCCTGATCTAAATCGGTAAATCCCATTGGCCCGTGTACAGCCGTAACGCCTTTCGAAACCGCCCAATCTTCAACCGCTTTTAATAATGCTGAAGAAACTTCGATATCATCAATAAATTCGATCCAGCCAAAACGAGCATGTTTTTGTTTCCAAGTTTCATTTGCCCTATGATTAATCATTCCGGCAATCCGTCCCACAGCCTTTCCATCCTTATACGCCATATAATAAATATGATCACAAAATTCAAACGCAGGATTTTTTTTCGGATTCAATGTATCACATTCTTCCAACACCAAAGTTGGCACATAATAGGGATTCTCTTTATAGTGCTTGTGAGCAAATTTCACAAAATTCTTGATTTCAGCCGGAGTTGAAATTTCCTTAATAGTAACGGACATTCGATTCGTTAGGATTGCTAATATTTATCTTAAGATTAAAACGCCAGCAAAGATATACATTTATTTGTCTTTTTGTGGGAGGCTATCCTAACTTTTTAATTATTGTTGTCAGCTACCAATTGTTAGTTATTCGCTTGATAGAAAAATATCAATAGGCTTCATTTTTAAGCCAATATAAATTTGAAAATATTTTTAAACAAGTTAATAATCAAACAAATAAATAAAATTGGGCGTTTAATAAAAAGGAAAGATTTCATAACAATAGGTACTTTTTTAGATAGGAACAGGAAAAATAATAACGCCAAAAATGCCTCCATTTCATATAATATCAATAAAACAATACATTAAACAAAATAAATCTCTTTTTGTAAGATAATTATCAAACTATTTCAATTTAACATATAATACCTAGGGTAAACGCACGAAATTTATAGCTTTGCCGGATGAAATCATTACAACGCTATTTATCCAGTATCGAAGATTTTCGAGTAGAGAAAAAATGTTTGCATAAGTTATCGGACATATTATTCATTGGTCTGATGACTTATCTGAGTAACGGAGAGGATTATGAAGATATGGTTTTGTTTACCAAGACCCATGAGCATTTTCTGAAAGAGTTTATCGAATTACCGAACGGTATTCCCTCTCATGATACCTTTAATCGGGTATTTTCGCTGTTGGAAC
>JAVBLR010000029.1:0-99562 GCA_031553395.1 Bacteroidales bacterium
GGAGAATCTTTCCACCTTGAGAAAACTGGCGCTGCAAATAATTAAAGAAAAGACAGATAATCTAAGCCTGAAGAAACGAAGGCTCAAAGCTGCTTATGATGTTGAATATTTGAAAAATTTAATTAACTGAAATTTCATGCGGTTGCCCTAGCACAAAACAAATCTGTACTGGAATCCCAATGTAAAAACAGATGAAAAAGGTACAGCTTCCGTTACGTTTTATAATAATGGCACTTGTAAGGAAATAGATATCAGCGCCGAAGGATTAACAAAAGAAGGAACGCCTGTGGTATATAAATAAGTAGAGAGTTTTAAAGAACATTATTTACCATCCAAAAGCCTGTTTATCACTCATCCAGGTTCCTTGCATTTTCATAACCTGTTCTATAACATCCCTACCGCATCCTTTTCCTCCTGTAATGGGAGAAATATAAGTTGATATTTGCTTGATTTCATTTGCCGCATCAGCCGGACAGACTGGCAATCCAACCATTTTCATAACTTCATAATCAGGAATATCATCACCCATATATAATATTTCGTCCAGATTTACATTTGTTTTCTCAATGAAATCATCCAACGAAATGGTCTTTACACAGGCTCCCATGTAGATATGCTGTACGCCTAATCCTTCAAATCTCATACGCACGGCTTTCGTTTTTCCTCCAGTAATTATAGCAACAGGATACCCTTTTTTTACTGCTAATTGTATGGCATAACCATCTTTGATGTTTACACTTCTCATGGGCTCTCCACTTACATCAAGTGTAATAATACTATCAGACAACACTCCATCAACATCGAAAACAAAGGCTTTTATTTTTTTAAGATCATAGTTAATCATATATTGCAAAAAATATCAAATAGTTTTAAAACTGTTATTTCTGTTTATATGTATTGAAAATACTTTTACTTATTAATTCGTAGATTTTTTTCAAGTTTTCGTCATTTAATAGATTCAACTGCTTATTTATTATATTTTCATCAAATCTTACTGCGGGTCCTGTCTGAGCTTCAAAAGGAGTTAATGAATGAACTTTAGCCGCAGTTTCATCAATCAAAGGTAATAAAATATCGAAAGGCAAGTGTTGTTGTTGAAGTATTTCAGAAGCAATTCCATACAAATGATTTACAAAATTGCAGGAAAAAACGGCTGCTAAGTGCAAATATTTTCGTTGATCAGAACTGACATCCAATACTTTTCTAGAAATACTCTTTCCTAAATCAAATAATTGTTCCTGTTGTTTTTCTCCACAAGCTTCTATGCAAATAGGAATAGAAGAAAAATCAACATTTCGTGTTTTACTGAAGGTTTGCAATGGATAAAAAACGCCATAATTGGTAGAGTAAGGATCAAATATATCTATCGGAATGCTTCCTGAGGTATGTAATAATAGTCCTTTAAGAGGTGGAATCTGCGAAAGGATTTCCGGTAATGCACTGTCCTTTAAAGAGAAAATATAAATATCACTATCCGTTCTTATTTCAGAAATGACAGTTGTATAATCCGCGCCCAATTTATCTGCCAATGTTTTCGCAGAATCAGTTGTTCGACTGAAAACTTGCCGGATTGAGTATCCTTTTTCTTTTAAAGCAATTGATAGATGGGTAGCTAGATTTCCGGCGCCAATAATAGAAATGTTAGGATTTGATGAAAACATTATAAGCAATGGTTTTTAGAAACTGTTTGTATTTTTCCAAAAAGTCTTTTTTTGGTTATTCTTTTGCATGAGTTTATTCAGCAAAAAAACTAAAAAGAACACGAAAAAACAACTATTTACTATAAAAATGTTGCTTATAAGGATTAAAAAAACACTCTCTAAATTTTTTGCAATAAATTACTATCAAGCATCATTACTAATTCCCTTTGCTTATTAAAGAATTCCACACGTTGCATTTCTCCCGTTTGAGTAATCAAAGTAGAATATCTCTTAAGAGATTCAATCCAGTCTTTTTGCATTTTACAAATAGATGAATTATACAGATTATACGTATCTACAAAATAAGTCCAATGCATGGAACACTCAAATGAAGCTGATTCTGCGTGTACATACGATGAATCCAAATAAACATCCAGTAAATAAATGTCTATTTCGTTATTATTATTAAATGTGCCGGTTGCCGTTATTTCTTCCATAAAGGAGATTAATTGGAGTAACTCTTGTTTGAGTTGTAATAACTCATCTACTGAAATAAGATTCCTTTGAAAGAAATAAATAATATCCTTCACTAGTGAATGGCAAATATTTCTATCCAAAATAAATAGTATTCTCGAGATAGACCGGTAACGATTTATAATAGATGCTTCCAGATCGTACATACCTGAAAAATCTTCCATTTCTGAGAAACGAAATCCAGGTTTTATATGTGTCAGGTATAATCTTTTATAATGTTGGAATAATGTCAATTTTTTGTATGAAAAAGTAAAAAAATAAGGAATGAGCGAGGTTGCACATCTTAATGTTGCTTTCGGTTGTCCCTCCATTTGATTGAATGTTTCTGACAGTACCTCTAATCTTCTACTATATTGCTCGATATATTTTGATGAAGAATAAAATACTTCTACATCAATATATGCCCATTTATTACCACCAGGTATTTTGCTTTCACTAATTATTTTGTCTACTGAAATTCCTAATCTACGTGAAATTTTGGCAACATCATCAAAAGAAAATATAACATCTCCCCGTAGCCTTCTATATGCAGCTTCCTTTCCTATAGAAAGAACATCCATTAACACAGATGCCAGATTGCTTTTTTGAGGCAAATGTTCTTGCATGGCCTGAATTAACCGACTATTCAATTGACTATTCATAATTCGAATTTTATCCGGCAAAGATATGTAAATAGCATAATAGATTGTTGTAATTTCAATCTTCGAGATATAGGCTCCTTAAATGTTTCGATATTCGAAACAAAACAATGATTTTTCGAAAATAGATAATAAATGCAACTATCAAAAATCAGAAATCAACATTAGGTCATAAATATGTGAAAATAGAAACAAAGACAGAACCTATTTTGTTCGCTAAATTATTCTTTTCCAGTTTTGTGTAACTAAATTTGCTCCGTTTTATTGTCATTAGATTAATCTTTGTTTTTACTGTTTTCTTTTCTCCTTCCTTATGTTTTGATTATAGTATTTAAGGAGTTCTAAGGGATATATAAATATCCTACAAATGTTGGAAAAGATAACATACATTAGAACGATTAGAAAATAAATCAGAATAAAGAATATAGTAATGACATTTATAGAATTGTCAGTTAGATAACAATTAATATTATTGATTGCATTAAAGTTTTGATTATCTATTTTTTAGCCAGCTAATTTTATTAACATATATTATCTTTTTTTTTTTTTGTTACATTTTTTTTCACATACTTTTGCCTCCTATTATTACTAATAAAACTTTTCAAAAGAGTTTGAAGAGTTCATTCACTTAATCATTCATTTTCACTAGTGCTGAATACACCGGATGTAAGGTATTTATTTCTTTATTCAATATGTATTGATAATAGACCTAGCATCTGGTGCGTAGGCATTTTACTTTTGATTGATGAGAATATTTTTTTTATTTTTTGCTATTTAAAGTGTTTATTAATGTCCATTTTCATGTTGTGAAATAGGTTGTGAATTACGGAGTATATTATTTTACAAATAAATAAAAGCCTATTATTATGATTTTTATGTTAGAAAATGCATGTGAACCATAGCCTATTTTGTTAGGATTACGGTAATAATGAATGAATAATAAATGAATATGAGAAAGAAAACTACCCAACTAAGTAGACCAATGTATATTGGTTTATATCTTTTGTGTACAACATTATTTTGTTGTATAATGCCACAAAAAACTCAAGCGCAAGTCTTGAGTATTCTAAAAGCAAATACCGATAATTTCTTCGTACAACCAAACAGTGCCTATGGTTATTTAAATATGCTTGACAATGACCTTTGGGGTGATTGCGATTATACTCAATTGAGGGTAACGATTGTCAAGGCTCCCAATCATGGTACAGCACAAGTTACAAACGGATATCGGCTCCGATACCGTCCAACAGCTAGTTATTTTGGACAAGATTCTTTGGTGTATTCCATTAGTTGTAATGGTAGTGCTGTTACTCCTGAAACAACGGCCACTATACATATTACTATGGGGGATAACCCTGCTTTTATGGAAAATGTATGCCACGATTCGATTCCAGCCATAGAGTTTGATATAGCATTAGTTGGTGCATCTCCCGAAGGAAGGGGAACTGCCGGGGATCCTGCAAATGTAAGGCCAAAATATCCGGCGGGTGCTGCAACTGTATCCATAGGTGTAAGTGAACGTTCGCATGTTTTATGTGGGGATATTGACTGTGATGGGAAAACAGAATTCTTGGTTTTCGACAGAACAGCTGCAGCAAGTAGTGTAAGTAAAAATATTTTGGTATTTGAGATAGATGATGTTGTTGCCAATAAATTAAGCTTAAAATATGCACTAGCAATACAAGCCGGGTCTTTTGTAAATTATTCTGCAAATAGCGCCAGCCGTCCTTCTTGTTTTATGGCAATTGCAAGCGTTGATGGAGCTGCAAGTGATGGGAATAAATACTCATCTATTTTTGTAACAACAGTTCAAGGTGGTAATGGAGGTATTGTAAGGAATTTGATTAAATATAGTTTTGATATAGCCTCTCATTCTTTTACGGAAGCTTGGAGAGTTCAATATTCTCCCAATAATTATTATTCGAATGCCTCCCCTGTAGTTGCAGACTTTATGGGAGATGGACATGCCCAAGTTCTAGTTTATGACAGATTATATGATGCTGCAACGGGAAAGTTAATGGTTAATGGAGCATTGGTTCCTACTACTAATAATACCTTTACCAGTGTATATTCTTTTGGAGAATACGGACATACCATCGACAATCCTACAACCAACAGGGTAATGCTTACATCAGCTCCTGCGATAGGAGATATTGACGGTGATGGAAAAATAGAAATTGTGGGAGGAAATTGTGTGTATAAGGTAAACATTGATCCGGATTCTTACAATTCATCAAGTCCCTATTATGCAAATCCATCTACCAATCCGAATAACACATTTACACTATTCCAGAAAGCAACAGTAAAAGCCGGAGAAACTCATCCTGAAGTAACAAACGGCGGTGGTACTGCGTTGGCAGATATGGATTTAGACGGACAATTAGATGTTATTGTAACAACCAGTGGAAATGGAAATCCAACAGCCAATGGTGGGTTATACATATATAATCCACGAACAGGAGATATAATGAATACAAATTCAATTAATAATATCCCTAGAAATACGGCTGCCAATATCCGAACTGGAGAAGGAGGAGGCCCTTCTTTACCCTTTGTGGGAGATATGGATGGTGATGGATATCCCGAAATTGCCTTATTAGGAAACTTGGTATTAAATTCGTATAAATTTGATCCTGTAACAAAACAGCTTTCTTTGTTTTGGTCATTGACATCAACAGATAAATCATCTTCAACCACTTTATCATTATTTGATTTCGACCAAAGTGGAAATGCAAAATTAGTATACAGGGATGAAAGTACATTGCGCATTATTGATGGTAGGGCAGATGCAGATTTACCTCCATCGGGTCGCATTGTTAAAACCTTTTCTCCGGTTACCTCAACTACAGTAAATGAATATCCTATCATTGCAGACGTAAATAAAGATGGTGCTGCAGAAATTATAGTTACAGGGGGGTCTCAGGCTAATAATCAATACGCGACACTCCGGGTCTATGGTTCAGGGAATTCTGATTCATGGGCGCCTGCTCGTAGCGTTTGGAATCAATGTTCTTATAATCCTGTTTTTATCAATGAAGATTTAACAATTCCGAGGTACCCGATTAACCAAGCTTCTGTTTTTTATGGTGTAGACAAAAATGGTAATACTACTATTAACCGGCCATATAATAACTTCCTGCAACAATCAACATTGTTGAATGAAAGAGGGGAAATGCTTTATAAAACTTCAAATTTAAGATTTGTAGGCCCTCCGGCATTAAGTGTGGACCCGGGTCCTAATACGGCTACATTTACAATGCAAGTTGAAAATATAGGCGCAAAAGCATTTCCTGCGCCTATATATATAACCATGTATTTGGTCGATGCAACTGTTACACCTAATAAATACAATCTTGTAGGAACTCCAATGTTTATAAATGAAACGTTGGATGTGGGAGAATCATCTTCAGTTATTAATTATACTGTAAGCAATTATAGTTCAATTGTTTTTCCTTCGGTATATTACTGGGAAGCTTGTGTAAACTTGGCTCAGAATGATATCGATCCTATGCTTAGGCCTTATGAATATTATAGTAAGACAGATGATTATGAAACCGAAAGTGGCGTAGCTCCATTTAGAGAGTGTGAAATAGATAACAACTACATGAGATCTTCCAGTTTGGGTGGAGAAAAGGTTATATGTAAAGATGCTTCTGATTGGGTTACTATTACTCCAAAAAATAAATATGATTATTACTGGTTTGATAGCCGAACTGCATCAACGCCAATTAATCCCGGATTTTTACCGGCAGATTCTCTTATGATTACGAAAAATGCACAAGCCATACAGACTTACTTTATAGAAATATATCTTAAAGGGACAAATGTTCGGGTAAATTCAGGGGGGCGTGATACTATTAACGTATATATGGCACCGGATACACTTGTGTGGACAGGACTTGGCCAGAATCAGAACTGGCATGATTACAAGAACTGGAAAAGGCCATTGATTACATCAATAGACATTGCTCTAAAGAATTATCCACAAGCGAATATTCCACGAAAATGTACGGATGTGTTAATTCCGGATAGTATAGATAATTACGCTGTAAATATTTATGCCGATTTAACAAACAAAGCATTATTCCCCGGTAATTCTACCGATTATAGTTATTATCCGAAAAGTGAATGTGCCAATATTTGGTTCAGGCACGGGGGAGAAGTAATGCGTACGGATAGTTTGGATTATGATGCAGCGTATGTACAGTTAATCCTGGAAGCTAACCGTTGGTATACGTTGTCGGCACCTCTTCGAAGCACCTATACAGGGGATTATTATGTAAAAAATCCAAATCCGTTACTGGATGATATTGAAATGTATACACGATTATATTCGATCGTAAATCCCGAAACGGGAGAAACAGGAATAGACAAATTTACCGGAGTGTTTAATAGTCCAAATGATTCAGTAAATGTAGGTAAAGGATTGTCATTTTGGGTAGATAATAAAAAACCTATCAATGTACTTACAAAACATGAATTTTGGTTTCCAAAGCATAATCCTTCATATAACATATATTATCGGGATGGTTCTATTAAACAAGCAAATATACAAACAGCTCGAGATAGAGAGCATCGCTTTGTGTATGAGTCGGTTATTCAACCTAATGGAGATATTGCACTGAAAACCATTCAACCGGCTGCAGGAAGTTACACATTGGTAGGTAATCCGTTTATGTCACATTTAAACTTCGAACAATTTTATACCGCTAATTCAAGCCTTATCGAAGATTTTTATGAAGTGCTGGATAAAAATAATAATTGGGTAACTTATACTATAGGCGGTATAAATACTGGTATTGATGAATATATTGCTCCTATGCAATCGGTAATGGTGAAGTCAAAGGTAAACAGTGGATTTCAATTGATCGCTAATCCGTTGATGACATTAAACCGTCCGGGAGAGAAGCTTAGATCGGAATCATCTGAAGAGGAACCTCGCCCGGAAATACTTTCAGTTGAGGTTTATCAGGGAGGTGTGGCAAATAAATGTTTATTGATATATACTCCCGATGGACATCTCAATTTGAATGTGCCTAAGTTTTATGTTGTACAAAATGTTGCTGCAGAAGAAGTGCCGGTAACAGTTTATACTCGCAATCAAATTGGAAGTTCTATGGATATTCAGACTGTAGGGAGTTTAGAAGGTTTTGAAATACCTGTAGGTATCCGGACAAACATTGCCGGGGAATTCCGGTTGAATTTTGGAGGTATCATGGATTTTGCTCCTGAGTATGATATTTACCTGAACGACATGGAAACCCAAACATCCTATAATTTGCGGGAAGGTTCGATGTATACGTTTACCAAAAAAGTTACTTCTCCTACTGCTCTATACGATACACGGTTTACGCTGACACTTGCAAAAATGCCTACAGGAATACTAGATGTTGCACAGCCAATATCAAATATAACAGTATTTGCCAATAACGGAGTATTGCAGGTAGTTGCAACAAATGGTTCAACCTTGCAGGATGTTGCCTTATATGATTTGCAAGGTCGTATGATAACCGGGTTAAAGGATGTAAATACATCTACTGTACAAATACCTGTAAAAACAGGGCAGATTTATATCGTACGCGCAGTAAGCAATACTACAACCGGAAACTTTAAAGTTTACAGTAAATAAATAAGACTTTATGAAATAAGATGGGGAATAAAATACATCATCCAAATATTGCCCATCTTATTTATATAAATATGTGATTTTGAATAAAAAATAAATGAATGAATAAGAAATACTAATTATGAAAAGTGTAATAAAATTAAAAAAGCAATTTTTTTTGATAGGTGCGTGTTTGGGGTTATCAATGGGAACTTTTGCTGTAGATAATGTAACTGATATTGTATTAGGAGATGTTATTCCTTTATCAGGGACTTCTGCTGTTGTGAATGGCCCTGCAGGTTCAGGAGTGTCGTTTAAACTTACATGGGTTGGAATGAATAATACACCGGATAAATCTAAGGGAAATTTTACTTGTGATGCTGGAACCGGGATAGGGACGATAAATTCTGTATATTCACTTGGAAATTACACAAATAACCCAAATCCTATTGATGAAGATAATGCTAAATTTCCTTCTACTGCATATAACTATATTCAGATAGAAAATACAAGTGACCTTAGTAATGGTAATGAAATTACACAATTTTCCATTTTAGGAGTTGCCTTGGATCCAAGTAATACCACTAGTTCAGGAAATATGTATTTACCATTTGCTTTTGCTGATAATTCAGGAGATTTTAATGCTTATAATGACAGTAAATATAGCCCATTTGGAGGTAGTGGTCCTAATGATAATACTTGGCAAATTCTTTTTCAATTAAAAAATCCCACAAAATGTGACGGAAATATTATAGGCACAGGAGCAACAGGGTATAATTCAGCATTAGATCCTGCAAGCCCTTATTATAAATCTCCTAAAATTATTAAATTGGGCAATTGTTCTCAACTTGGATGGGGTACTTATGATACTAATAGTCAAAAAATTATACCTTATGTAGCTAGAATAAAAATATGGACTAAGCCTGCGACTCCAAATACCGGCATCTCATCTGCCAATATGGATGGCTTTACATGTTCTTTTGCCGATGGTCAATTGAATTTCACCGAATTGGCATCTTCGATATCCGTTTTTGATATCTCAGGGAAAACCATTAATTCAGTTCAAAATGTACAAGATCTCTCATTGGCAGCATTGCCTTCAGGGGTGTATGTTGTAAAAGCTGCAAGTGCAACCGGAAAGTCTTTGGTTACTAAGGTCGCAAAATAAATATCCTTCACCGGATTTGATGTTTAATAATGCTAGGCATCAAGTCAAACGAAAAAAATCAATGTTATGAAAGAATTAACTTTAATATTTTGTGTCGTTTTTTGTTCAATTTGTTCAGGATATGCGGCATCCGATATTTTCTCCAACGAAAAATTGGAAGATAAAGAAGATTTGCAACTATTGTCGGAGAAGAAGACCAAATTGGATGAAGACAATCTTTGGGAAACAACTTCTACATTCTTGGATGAAAAACAAGATACGGAATCATTATTTAAAGATGATGATCGCAAACTTTTTGCTCCTCCTCCGGGAGAAGAAGGAAATCCGCAAAAGATAGCTCCATCATTGCCGTTGGGAAATAATGATATTGTTGTATTGTTGTTATTATCTGTTTTTTCTATATCTTATTACAGTTATAAAAAACGATATAGACAATCTAATTAAGCGATTTTAATTATAAACTCTGCTTATTCAATCTAAAATGAGGATGCTCAATTATACATTGAGCATCCTCATTTTTTGTTTTTCATAGCATTGTAATTCTGACTTATTCCCTTTGAGTTTAAATTATAAACCATTTTGCTTGGCACTTACCTATTTTAATTTATATTTTTGCAAATAGCTTTTCAAATTTCAACTGGCCTACCTACCAACTAACTAAAAAAGATGGACGAATTCAATGATATATTCAAGCTCGCTGCCGATTTGGTAAACAATACTTCACTTTCGTTATTTTTAACAGGAAAAGCCGGAACCGGAAAAACCACGTTCTTGCGATATATCCGAGAAAATACCCGAAAGAATGTAATTGTTGCCGCACCCACAGGAATTGCAGCTATCAATGCCGGAGGAGTTACACTTCATTCTCTGTTTCAATTGCCATTTGAAGCATATTTGCCCGATGCTGCGGGAAATGGAGAGCGAAAATTGACATATCACCTCAAAATGCATAAAAACAAAATCGAAATGTTCCGGGAACTGGAACTGTTGATTATTGATGAGGTGAGTATGTTGCGTGCAGATATATTGGATGCAATTGATATTGCGTTAAAACATCTCAGGCGTAACCGCCAGCCTTTTGGAGGTGTGCAAATGTTATATATTGGTGATTTGTATCAACTGCCACCTGTTGTTCAGAATGAAGAATGGGAAGTATTGAGTCAGTATTACAAAACTCCTTTTTTCTTTCATGCAAAAGCACTTCAGGAAAATTTGCCGGTATATATCGAATTGAAAAAGATTTACCGTCAAAACGAACAGTTTTTCATTGATATCCTCAATCATGTGCGCAACAATGAAATGACGAATGCTGATTTTCAAGCGCTCAATGTCCGATATGATCCGGATTTTATTCAACCGAAAAATGAAAGATATGTGGTTTTATCTACACATAATTACAAAACCGATAATATCAATAATAAAGAATTAGCTCAACTTCAAGGAAATGAAAAGGTATATAAAGGAGAAATAAAAGGAGACTTTTTATCTTCAGCATTACCTACTGAAAATGAGTTGCATTTAAAAGTTGGAGCGCAAATAATGTTTGTAAAAAACGATGTCGGAGAAGATCGCCGTTTTTACAATGGAAAATTGGGAACGGTTTTGCAACTATATGATGATAAAATCCATATAAAGTTAGAAGGTTCGGGAAATGAAATCGAATTGGAACGAGATACGTGGAAAAATATCCGTTATACGCTTAATCGAGAAACGAATACCATCGATGAAGATGAATTGGGCTCTTTCACGCAGTTCCCTATCCGGTTGGCGTGGGCGATAACTATTCATAAAAGTCAGGGATTAACATTCGAACGGGCAATTATTGATGCAGAAAAGGCTTTTGCCGCCGGACAGGTATATGTTGCATTGAGCCGTTGCACATCATTGGAAGGTATCGTTTTACATTCTAAAATTACGCCGAATTGTATAAAAACAAATTCTGAAATTATTGAGTTTTCACGGGGGGAAAAAGAACTATCAGAATTGGAAGGCATTTTGGAAATTGAAAGACCGAAATACTGGTCGCAAAGGTTAATGCAGGCTTTTGAATGGAAAACATTATTAGAATTATCTAAATCTTTTTCTGAACTGATTTCTGAAAAAACGCTACCCGACCAAAAGGCTGCATTAAAACTGGCTCTTGATATGAAAAACAAAGCTTACGAACAGCAGGATATTGCATGTAAGTTTCAGAATCAGTTGGATAAATTATTATATGAGGTCAGGAAAACAGGAGAAATTTCAGTCTTAGAAGAAAGAGTAGGAAAAGCAGTTGCTTATTTTCATAAGGATATTTATGAAAATATACTTTTACCGTTTGATTTGCATCTCGAAAGTTTAAAAAGGGCATCGAAAGTAAAACAATATTTGCGGATAGCCCAAAGTATTCGTGCAGGCATGAGTGAATTTGCAACCCGTTTACGGGAACTTTCTTTTGGCGATATTAAACTTACCGGAGGTATTGTTTTTGAGGTTGAACCTCCCAAACAAATAATTGAAAAGATTAGTACGGAAAAATCTGTCAAACCCGAAAAAGGATATTCTCATAAATTAACTCTGGAGATGTTCAAAGAAGGAAAATCTATTGAAGATATTGCTTTGGAACGTAATCTGGCTCATAGTACAATTGAAACACATTTAGCATCCTTCGTAAAAACAGGAGAAGTACTTATTCATGAATTAATCGAAGAAGAAAAAGTAAAAGTAATTCTTCCGTTAATTGAAAATCTAAATGAAAAAAGCTCTTTATCCGAAATAAAGCAACAATTAAGTGATGATTATTCGTATGGAGATTTGCGGGCAGTATTAAACCATGTATTGTTTTTGAAGAAGAAATAATACAAAATCTTTTACCGCAAAGGAAGCAAAAGCACGAGATTATTTTTTAATTGAAATATATTATGCGAAAAATACATTTATTTTCAACTCTCTACTTCCTATTTTAACTATTCAAGCACTTTTATCTTCATTGTAATCGGTTCCTTCGGTTTATCTCCCGACTTGGTTTCAACAGATTGGATTTTGCCAACAATATCCAATCCTTCAACAACTTCTCCAAAAACGGTATAATCGTTATCAAGATGTGGAGTTCCGCCAAGCTTACCGTAAGCTTCACGCTGCTCGGGTGTAAATTTGGTTGATGTTGGGTCTACCATTGATTCTGTTTGGGCGATTAGTTCATTTTGTAACTTCGTAAGGCTTGCTTGATCTTGTTTTGCGTATAAATCCTGAATTTCGGAACGACGTGCCTCGGCTAATTGATTGAATATTCGTTCCATTTCTTTATGCAACAAATTTTGCTCGAAGCTATCCAATTGAGTATCATTATAGGTTGTGCCCCAAACAATATAAAATTGAGAACCGGAAGATTCCTTTTGTGGATTAACCTGATCTCCTTGGCGAGCAGCAGATAGAGCACCTCTTTTATGAAAATATTTCGGATAAATAAATTCGGCAGGAATTGTATAACCCGGGCCACCCGCGCCCAATTGTTTTTCAGCCGGAGCATTCTTTGAATCAGGATCTCCTCCTTGAATCATAAAATCCTTGATAATCCGGTGAAATTGCAATTCGTCGAAAAATCCGTTTTTAGCCAATTTTACAAAATTATCGCGATGTTGAGGTGTTTCATCATACAATTTCACTTTGATATCTCCCATTGATGTTTCAATGAGTACGTAAGTTCCTTTTTCTGCGTCGCTAAACATAAGTTGTAAATTAATATTAGTAAGTATATATTCAATTGTTTATCAATTCATAGTAATTTTCATCAAAGCCTCAACCCAACTGTTGTCGTCGTTTAAACTTTCAACCAGTTGCAAATGCTCTCCTCCATGTTGTTTAAAAAGAACGTTATATTCGATTTGTAAGTCCATGGTAGTTTCCAAACAATCGGTAACAAAAGATGGAGAAACTATCAATATTCGTTTGCATCCGTCTTTTGCCTTTTTAATCAATACATTATCTGTAAAAGGTTGGAGCCAATCCTTTCCCATTTGAGATTGAAAAGAAACCGTATAATCTTTATTTTGCAAATGGAGCTGTTCTGCAAGCAATCTGGAAGTTTCATAACATGCAGATTTATAACAATATTCTCCATGTTTGGGTTTTTCTTGAGTGCAATTGCAATTTTCGGAAATAATATCCGGATGTATTTTATTAATTTGCCGTAAAGGTAAAGAATGATACGAAAAAATCAAATGATCGTATTCTTTCAAATTGAATTGTTTTATCTTATTTGCAAAACACGTTATAAATAACGGATTATTGTAGAACTGCTTTATAATTTGTAAGTCTGGTTTATTCTTAAATTTGGAAACAATTTCCTCTACTTTTTCAATAGAACTGCGTGTAGTAGCTTCGGCATATTGAGGATATTGCGGGAAAAGTATTATTTTATCGAATTGCTTCTTTTCTATTTCGGATAAGGCCTTCTTTAAAGAGGGTTTGCCATAACGCATTCCAATAAATGCCTGATAGTTTTCGGGAAGAGTATTGTTTAGTTTCTTTGCTATCGAAAAAGATGTTTCCAAAAGTGGAGATGATTTTTTATCCCCAAAATATTCCTTATATCGATTGGATGAAGCATTTATCCGAAAAGGAATAATAATCAAATTGACCAATAGCTTGCGTAAAACAAATGGTAAATCAATTACAAATTTGTCATTTAACATTTGGAAAAGAAAACTACCAACAGCTTTTCGCGAAGCATTTTCCGGAGAACCAAGATTAATAAGTAGTATAGCTGTTCGCATTGAAACTGATATAAATTTTTGGAAAAGGTAAAGGGCAAAAGGCGAACGAAGCCATATCTTTTGCCTTTCGCCCTTTCTCAAAGATTAAAACATCGAAGAAATCTTTAATATTCCTTTTACCAAAATATCGACTTCTTCTTTAGTATTGTAAAAAGCGAATGAAGCGCGAACTGTTCCTTCTACGCCTAAAACTTTCATCAACGGTTCGGCGCAATGATGCCCGGTACGAACAGCAATTCCAAGTTTATCCAACAACATCCCCATATCATAATGATGTATGTTTTTAACTAAAAAAGATATCACGCTGCTTTTATGTTCAGATGTTCCGATAATTCTCATTCCATCGATTGCCATCAACTCTTGCGTAGCGTAATTCATCAATTCATGTTCGTAATTTTTTATGTTTTCCAACCCAAGCCCATCTATATAATTTATTGCTGAGGCTAATGCTGTTGAGCCGATATAGTCGGGAGTTCCTGCTTCAAATTTGAATGGAAGACTATTGTAAGTTGTTTTTTCAAATGATACGCTTGCAATCATTTCTCCACCGCCTTGATATGGAGGCATTTGATTAAGTAATGTTTCTTTTCCGTATAATATGCCAATACCAGTAGGTCCATAAACTTTATGTGATGAAAAGACATAAAAATCGGCATTTAAATCCTGTACATCAATCTTAATATGAGGAATGGCCTGAGCTCCGTCAATCAAAACCGGAATATTCTTTTTATGCGCTTTTTTTATAATTTCCTTTACCGGATTAATTGTTCCTAACACATTGGAGACATGAGTAACTGAGACCAAGCGAGTTTTGGGTGAAAGCAATTTTTCGAATTCATCAAGGTTTAAATCTCCTTTCTCATCAATAGGCATAACATTCAATATCAATCCTTTTCTTTCGGCAAGCATTTGCCAAGGTACAATATTAGAATGATGTTCCATTTCGGTAATAAGAATTTCATCTCCTTCATTGCAAAAAGCTTCACCAAATGAAAATGCAATCAGATTTATAGCTTCGGTCGTTCCCCGTGTGAAGATAATTTCATGCGAATGTTTGGCATTGATAAATTTTCGTACGGTTTCCCTGGCATCTTCATGAGCCTGTGTCGCCTTTTGGCTTAGATAATGAACACCCCGGTGAATATTGGCATTCAACGTAGAATAAGCATGAGAGATTTGATTGATGACACAAGTTGGTTTTTGAGTCGTGGCAGCATTATCAAAATAAACCAATCGTTTATCATATACTCTCATATTCAAAATCGGGAAATCTTTTCGTATTTCTTGTATATCCATGACAAAATTCATTTATTAGTTATAGTAGGAAGTAAAAAGGTAGTTGCTATATTTGAGGATGTATTTCTCCTACCTCTTATTACTTTTCTACTTACTTTAAAAATCCGATAAAGCCTCAATCAATGCATTGTTTTCTTCCGGAGTTCCTACTGTAATGCGTAAACATCCTAAACAAAGTGCTACATTATTCCGGTTGCGAACAATAATACCTTTCTCTACCAAAAAATTGTAAGCTGCATTTGCATCTGGTAATTTTATCAAAACAAAATTTGCATCAGTAGAGTATATTTTTTCAACACACTTTAATGTAGACAGATTATTTATAAGTTTTTCTCTCTCATTTAACAATTTCTTTACCCAATCGTTCACTTCATTTGACTTTTCCAATGCTTTTATGGCATGATTCTGAGTAAAGATATTGATATTGTAAGGATATTTTATTTTATTCAGAATTGAAATGATTTCTTTGGATGCAAAAGCCATTCCCAAACGGATTGCAGCCATTCCCCATGCCTTTGAAAAAGTTTGAAGAATAACCAGATTGGGATATTTGGATAAATATTCGGTAAATGATTTCTGAGCCGAAAAATCAATATATGCTTCGTCTACAATTACTATTCCCGGGAAGTTTTCAATAATAGTTGTTACTTCGCTTCGGGTTAAACTGTTTCCTGTAGGATTATTGGGCGAACAAAGGAAAATCAGTTTAGTATGCTCATCACAGGTTACAAGTATCTCATTTGCATGAATATCAAAATTTTCGTCTAATTGTATCAACCTGCAATCTACGGCATTTGTATCTGCAGCAACGTGATACATCCCGTATGTCGGATCAGGCATAACAATATTGTCGATATGCGGTTCGCAAAATGCCCTGATCATTAAATCTATCGGTTCGTCACTCCCTACTCCCAAGAAAATATTCTCGGCAGGAACTCCTTTTATTTCCGAAATCCGTTCCTTTACCTTCCATTGAAGTGGGTCGGGATAACGGTTATACGGAGCATTATACGGATTTTCATTTGCATCTAAATATACCGATGCCTCTCCTTTAAATTCGTCACGGGCAGATGAATATGGTTTCATCTCCCAAATATTTTTTCTAACAAGATTTTGTAGATTCATTTAAGTTATGAGTTATGAGTTATAAATTGTGAGAATGAAGAGCTTTCTCAAATTCTTAACTCTTAATTTTTAATTCTTAATTATTTTAAAGCCCTTTTGCTTTCCCTTCGTCCCAGATTTTGTCCATTTCTTCCAATGTCATTTCTTTGAGGGAACGGCCTTTTTTTAGTGTATTTTCTTCCAGATAATTGAAACGGCGGATAAATTTCTGGTTCGTTCGTTCCAATGCGTTCTCCGGATTGATGTTATAAAGCCGGGCAGCATTTATTAGGCTAAAGAACAAATCTCCGAATTCACTTTCCATTTTATCGGCATCCATGTTGTTGACTTCATGTTGCAATTCGGAAAACTCTTCCCGGACTTTTTCCCAAACCTGACTGCGTTCTGTCCAATCGAAACCTACATTGCGGGCTTTATCCTGCATTCTGAATGCTTTTATCAGCGAAGGAAGCGAAGCCGGTACTCCATCCAGTACAGATTTATTGCCGTTTTTTTCCTTTAGTTTGATTTGTTCCCAGTTCTGCTCGACTTGTTGTGAATTATTTACCGAACTTTCTCCAAATACATGGGGATGTCGGAAAACTAATTTTTCACTCAATGCATCACAAACATCTTTAATATCGAACAAACTTTTTTCTTCTCCTATTTTGGCATAAAAAATAACATGTAATAGGACATCTCCTAATTCTTTTTTAAGGTCTTCATTGTCATTTTTGATGATGGCCTCGCTAAGTTCATATACTTCTTCAATGGTATTTGCACGTAAACTTTCGTTTGTTTGTTTTTTATCCCAAGGGCATTTTTCGCGCAATTCATCCAATATATCCAGCAAGTGTCCAAAAGCCTGCATTTTTTGTTCTTTTGTATGTATGTTGCTATTTGCTATTGACATTTGAAATTATATTCTTTCTAAATCTATCATTAAATAAACATGCAAAGTTAAACTTTTTAAGCTTATGTAGAATGTAATCAGGGCAAACGTGTGAGAAAATATTCATATAGACACCGATATGAATATTTTTTTCGGCAAAAGGCGAAAGGCCAATGGCAAAGGGAGGGGGTACATAGACTTTCGTTCGCCTTTTGCCCTTTGCCTTTCGCCGAAATACTCAAAACGGACTCGTTTTGCCACCATCACTTCATGTAAAAAACTAAAAACAATAAACCCCGGAATATTTTTGATTCCGGGGTTTATTAAAATAGTATTTTTAACTTTATTTTTTTTCAGCTTCGGCTTTTTTGCAACATTTGCTATCGCTTGCTTTTTTGCAATCAGCTTTTTTGTCACATTCTTTGCTTTTTGTGCATTCGGTTTTTTGTTTGTCACATTCAGCTTTCTTCGCATCTTGTGCCATTGCTACTCCCGATACTGCCATTATTGCCATAACCATAAAAGATACAACTACTTTCTTCATTTTTATAAAATTTAAAATTTGACGAGGCTAAAGTAATTCCTATTTCTTAATTAATTTCAAAATAAATAATAATCTTTATCAAGAATCCTGAATATTAACATTATTTGTTAACAATAGAGGAATATTTGTGTTAATTTCAGAACTGCGC
The DNA here is from genome assembly GCA_031553395.1 of Bacteroidales bacterium. Lineage (GTDB taxonomy): Bacteria > Bacteroidota > Bacteroidia > Bacteroidales > WRGA01 > WRGA01. The sequence goes on from JAVBLR010000029.1 coordinate 18,324, forward strand.
TTAACATTTGAAGTGTTCAGAATTATCAATATTGCTCCTGTTCATTCGGAAAATCAGACGATTTTACATCGTTAATATAACTTTGAACAGCATTTGTTATATCATCCGAAAGATTGGCATACCGGCGAAGAAAACGTGGTGAAAAACCTTTGTTCAATCCCAACATATCGTGCATAACCAATACTTGTCCGTCTACATATCTTCCGGCTCCAATGCCTATAATGGGAATTTTTAATTCAGAAGCAACTTGTCCGGCTAATTTTGCGGGAATCTTTTCCAATACAATTGCAAAACATCCGGCATCTTCCAATAAATGAGCATCTTCCAGCAATTTTTTAGCTTCTTCTTCTTCCTGAGCTCTTACAGCATACGTCCCAAATTTATTGATTGATTGGGGAATTAATCCCAAATGTCCCATAATCGGAATACCTGCACTTAAAATTCGGTTCACCGATTCTATTACTTCTTTTCCACCTTCCAATTTTACGCAATCGGCATCCGTTTCTTTCATTATACGAATGGCAGACGACAATGCTTCCTTCGAATTTCCCTGGTAAGACCCAAAAGGCAAATCAACAACCACCAATGCCCGTTTTACTGCTTTGAAGACCGATTTTCCATGGTAAATCATTTGATCGAGTGTCATAGGAAGAGTGGTTACATTTCCAGCCATTACATTGGACGCAGAATCTCCTACTAAAATAACATCCATTCCGGCCTGATCGATAATTGAAGCCATTGTATAATCATAGGCCGTTAGCATTGAAATTTTTTCGCCCCGTTGTTTCATTTCTATCAAACGGCGGGTTGTAACTTTACGATTGTTATCTATAGTTCCTGTCGACATGTTTTTTGAATTTTTGTTTTTCGAAATAATCAAAATCGATACAAAGGTAAAAAAGATTAAGAAAAAAGGTAAAAGTAGTTCTCCGAAATATCAATTTTTTATTTTCATATTGGATTTCGAATAACTAACTCATTTCAAAAACATATATTATTTTTGTCTTTCTTTAAACGAGGCGTTTCATGTAATTTAATTACCTAAATTATTCATAATGAAAATAATATTCTCTATTAACTATCATACTTCCTGGGGACAGAAATTGTACATTTCAGGCTCAAATGCTGCATTAGGCGAATGGGATAAATACGGTGCTTTGGAAATGGAAGGCGGTCACAATGGAGAATGGAGATTACAAATAGAAATGCCGGAAACGGAAAAATTTGAATATCACTATTTCGTCAAAGAAGAACAAGGGAATGTTATTGAAGAATGGGGCAAGAATCGCATTTTTAGTAAAAATGAAGCTTCTGACAATTATAAATTAATTGACTCATGGCAAGATTTTCCTTCTAATAAATCGTTTTATTCGTCGGTATTTACAAAAAATCTATTCAGGCATAACGATTCGGTAAAAGAGTCTTTATCTATTTCATCCAAACTTACAATAAAAGTTTTTGCACCTCTTGTTGAAAAAAATCAATCATTGGCAATTTTAGGAAATCAAAGAGGATTGAATTTTTGGGATAGTAAAAATCCGGTATTGATGTCTTGCTCCAACTATCCTGAATGGGAAATAGAACTGGATGTTTCAATAATAGATTTTCCATTGGAATACAAGTTTTTGGTTGTCAATACAAAAACAAAATCGATTGTGAGATGGGAAAATGGTTTTAATCGACAGTTTAATTTTTCAACCGAAGAGAAAAAAAATCAACATACAATAATCTCAGGGTTCCGGTTTCAGGAAGATTTACCGGAATGGAAAGGTGCCGGAATGGCAATTCCTGTATTCTCATTACGTTCGAAAGATAGTTATGGCATAGGAGACTTTGATGATTTGAGGAAAATGGTTGATTGGGCAAAGTCGGCAGGCTTGAAGATGATTCAGATTTTGCCGATAAATGATACAACCGTTATGCTCGATTGGACAGATTCATATCCTTATCGGGCAATTTCTATTTATGCTCTTCATCCGATGTATTTAAGCATCAAAAAATTAGGCGATTTAAGAAACAAGGATTTAATGAATAGCTTCAAAGAAAAGCAATTGGATTTGAATAAAAATACAGTTGTGAATTATGAAGCTGTTTATAAGGTTAAATGGGCTTATTTTCAAGAAATATTTAATCAGGAAAAAGAGAATATTCTTACAAGTATTCCATTTCAAACCTTCTTCAAAAAGAATGAGGAATGGCTGATTCCTTACGCTGCATTTTGTCATTTCAGAGATGTAAATCATACTGCTGATTTCCGAAAATGGGAAACGTTTTCGGAATTTGACCGGGAAAAAATAACAGATTATTGCAAAGAAAATTACGATCAGGTTGCTATCTATTATTATCTTCAATACCAATTGGATAAACAATTATACGAAACCAGTCAATATGCTGCTGAACAAGGTGTTGCATTAAAGGGCGATATTCCAATAGGCATTGGTCGTGATAGTGTGGATGTATGGACAGAACCGGAACTTTTCAATCTCACTGGCCAGGCAGGTGCTCCTCCGGATGATTTCTCAAAAACAGGGCAAAATTGGGGTTTTCCTACTTACAACTGGAATGCTATGGAAAAAGACGGATTCCAATGGTGGTTGAAACGGTTTCGTAAAATGGCCGATTTTTTCGAAGCATACCGTATCGATCATATTCTGGGATTTTTCCGTATTTGGGAAATTCCTGCTCACTCTGTAGAAGGTTTATTGGGACAGTTCAATCCGGCATTGCCTCTTTCGGATGATGAATTGATTTCCGTTGGATTACAGATGAATGAAGAGCGCTTCTTAAAACCTTACATTCGGGAATTCTTTTTAAATGATCTTTTTGGAGAATATACTGAAGAGGCAAAGCTGACTTTCTTAAATGAACGTTTTTTAGGAAGATATGATTTAAAAGACGAATTCGATACGCAACGAAAAGTAGAGGCCTATTTTTTAGGAAAGGATGATAAAAAAAGTAATTGTTTGAGAAGAGGTTTGTATGTATTGATAAATGAGGTACTTTTTGTTCGTGATAATAAATCTCCCGAAAAATTTCATCCGCGCATCACGGCTCAATTTACATATTCATATATGGGATTGAATAGCTCTGATAAACAGACCTTCGACAATTTATATGAAGATTTTTACTACAAACGGCATAATGAATTTTGGAAAAAGCAGGCATTGAAAAAACTTCCGGCATTAATTGCTTGTTCGGATATGTTGGTTTGTGCCGAGGATTTGGGAATGATTCCGCAGAGTGTTCCCGAAGTGATGGATATGCTGCAAATGCTAAGTCTTGAAATTCAACGAATGCCGAAGAAGTTAGGAGTAGAGTTCGGGAATCCGGCACAATATCCATATTTGTCGGTTTGTACAACCTCATCGCATGATACATCTACCCTTCGCGGATGGTGGGAAGAGGATAAAGAGGCAACACAACGGTATTTTAATAATATTCTTTGCCAACCGGGAACTGCTCCGGATTTTTGCGAACCGTGGATTTGTGAGAAAATTTTGATGGATCATCTTTATTCACCTTCGATGTGGGCTATTTTTCCATTGCAAGACTGGTTCGCGATAGATTCGATTTTAAGAAGGGTAAATCCACATGAAGAACGGATCAATGTACCTGTAAATCCTCAACATTACTGGCAATACCGTATGCACTTTACAATCGAGGATTTAATGCAAAAGGAGCAGTTTGCCGATAAAGTAAAAAAGATGGTGGAAAGCACGGTTAGATAGAGAAAGTTGTTTCATTACCCAAAAAAAATATAACCGCAAGGAGCGCAAAGTTTCTCGCAAAGTACGCAATTATTATTTACAGTGATGCACAAAAATAACAAAAATCCCAACTAATTCTTATTGAATCGGTTGAGATTAGTTGTTTATTTACTAAATGTCCCCTTAGCAAAGATAAAAGGCAAAGGAAATTTCATCCTTTGCCTTTTATCTTTTAAATCAATACTGTTATGTGACGGCTTTATCAACCACATTTCGATGATCCGCAGGAAGTACACATCAAACAACCTTCCTGATAAATCAATGTTTTTTGTTTACAATTTGGACATTCCATTCCTTTTGCTTCTGCACCATTAGGTAGATATTTTTTCAATGCACGTTCTACTCCATTTTTCCATGTATTAATAGTCGCACTGTCTAATTCCAACGAATTTACTAATTTCATTACTTGATCAATCGGCATTCCATAGCGTAATACCCCGGAAATTAGTTTGGCGTAGTTCCAGAATTCAGGGTCGAATTTTTCCGACAATCCTTCTACAGTTGTTTTAAATCCGCGCTTATTTACAAATTGGAAGTCATAACGTTTATTTCCTTGTTCATCCAAATTCTTGATGATTTTTCCATGCATAACGTTTTTTGGAAGCAAAATACCTTCTTCATCATCAGCCAATCCAGTAAATACTTCATAAGGCCTTCCATTCAGCAAACCAACAAATGCAATCCATTTCTCTTTATTATTCTGGAATTTCACCACATCAGCCTCCAACTCCCTGGGACGAGTTGAAACAATAATCGGAGGTTCTATGCACGGGCCTTTCCGTTCTTCCTTCTTTTCCATTGAAAGCAAAACACCTGAACGGGAACCATCTCTATAAACAGTACATCCTTTACATCCGGATTTCCACGCTTCCTTATACAATTCATCCACCAAATCCTCACTCACATCAGAAGGAAGATTAATTGTAACACTGATGGAATGATCGACCCATTTTTGGATACGTCCTTGCATTTTTACCTTCTGATGCCAATCTACATCATTCGAAGTTGCTTTATTATAAGGAGATTTTTGGATTAATTCATCCACTTCTTCTTGTGTATATTTTTTTGCTGTAGGAATCTTATTTGCTTCCATCCAAGTAACAAATTTATGATGGAATACAATATATTCTTCGAATGCATCGCCGGTTTCATCTACAAAATCCACTTTTACTTCGGCATCATTTGGATTTACCTTACGGCGGCGGCGATATACAGGTAAGAATACCGGTTCGATTCCCGAAGTAGTTTGAGTCATCAAACTGGTAGTCCCGGTCGGAGCAATCGTTAAACAGGCAATATTACGTCTTCCGTATTTCGCCATATCCTTAACCAAAGAAGGATCTGCTTCGCGAAGACGGTCGATAAAAGGATTATTTTCTTCTCTTTTCGCATCGTAGATTGAAAAAGCTCCTCGTTCTTTAGCCATTTCCATAGATGAGCGGTAGGCCTCTATCGCCAATGTTTTGTGCACTTTTTCCGAGAAATCAGTAGCCTCTTCCGTTCCATAGCGCAATCCTAAAGCGGCAAGCATATCGCCTTCGGCGGTAGTTCCAACTCCGGTTCTACGTCCTTGCAATGTTTTTGCTTTTATTTTCTCCCACAAATGAAGCTCTGAGGTTTTTACTTCTTTTCCTTCAGGGTCGGAATTGATTTTATCAATAATCTTATCAATTTTTTCTGCTTCTAAATCGATAATATCATCCATAATACGTTGCGCCAAGGCAACATGTTTATTGAATAAGTCAAAATCAAAACTTGCCTTCTTAGTAAATGGATTTTTTACGTATGAATATAAATTAATCGCCAGCAAACGGCAACTATCATACGGGCATAACGGAATTTCCCCGCAAGGATTCGTTGATACTGTCCGGAATCCTAAATCAGCATAACAATCCGGAACCGATTCACGAATAATCGTATCCCAAAATAAGACACCAGGCTCAGCCGATTTCCATGCATTGTGAACAATCTTTTTCCAAAGTTCAGTTGCATTTGTTTGTTTTTTTATAATTGGATTATCCGAATCGACCGGATATTGTTGTGTAAAAAGCTCATCATTTACAACAGCATTCATAAACTCGTCTGTAATCTTTACCGATACATTGGCTCCGGTAACTTTACCTTCGGTCATTTTAGCATCAATAAACGATTCCGAATCAGGATGTTTGATAGAAACACTCAACATCAAAGCTCCTCTTCTTCCGTCCTGAGCAACTTCGCGGGTAGAATTGGAATAACGTTCCATAAAAGGAACAATTCCGGTAGAAGTCAATGCGGAATTTTTCACAGGAGAACCTTTTGGCCGAATATGAGATAAATCATGTCCAACGCCTCCACGCCTTTTCATCAATTGAACCTGTTCTTCATCTATGCGAATGATTGCGCCATAAGAATCGGCGCGTCCATCCATTCCGATAACAAAACAATTTGATAATGAAGCTATTTGAAAATTATTTCCAATTCCTGTCATTGGACTACCTTGAGGAACAATATATTTGAATTTATCAAATAAATTAAACAATTCTTCCTGAGAAAGAGGGTTAGGATACTTTTTCTCAATTCTTGCTACTTCATTAGCTAAACGTTGGTGCATATCAGCCGGATTGAGTTCGTAAATATTGCCGAAGGAATCCTTCAACGCATATTTATTTACCCACACCTTTGCAGCCAACTCGTCGCCTGTAAAATATTCCAACGAGGAATTATAGGCTTCATCATAAGTATAAGTTTTCGGTTTCACAGTAATTTAATTAAAATTGTAAGTGATGATTTTACCTCTTCAAAAAGAGACTGCAAGATTATAAAATCTTTATTAAATGAACAAATGGTAAACGATAAAGTTTCAAACAATTTGTAAAGTTTTCCAAAATATTTTTTAAAGTACTAATAATAAGTAATTTAAAAATGTATATATTACTAAAAGTTTTCCATTTTAAAAAGAGGGATATACTATAAGTGTTAAGAAGAGAAAAGCAATTAAGAAAAAAAACGAAAATTGACGGTATTTCAAAAAAATCAAAAAAATGTAGTAAAAGAAGTATCTAAATTTTGCTCTTGTAAATATAATTTTCAGATTGAATCAGTGTATCCTCAGCATTCAATTTCCAACCCATCATAAGGTAAGAAAACATTTCTGGGTAGTTCTTTTTCCATCTGTGCATGCAGCCCGAAATGATGGCTCATGTGGATAAAATAAGCGCATTTAGGTTGAATTCGTTCTATTTGAGCAAGCGCTTGTTCCACATTTTCATGCGACAAATGTTCCTTTTTTCGCAAAGCATCAATTATCAACACATCTAAATTCTGCAACTTGCTATATTCTTCTTCGGGGATGGATTTGAAATCGGTGAGATATGCAAAATTACCTGTACGGAAGCCAAAGATTGGGAGCTTATAATGCATAAGCCGGATAGGAACAAATAATGTTTGGGCTGCAAAGAAAGGTTTATTTTCGATATTTATTAGTTCAAGTTGCGGAACACCCGGATACGAACTTCCTCCAAAACAGTAAGGCATGCGTTCACGAAGTTTATCAGCAACAAAACCTTCTGCAAAAACAGGAAATTTATCATGTTTACAAAAAGGACGTAAATCATCTATTCCGCCAACATGATCGTAATGTTCATGTGTAATCAATAACGCATCTAATTGTTCTAATTCGGCATTTAAAGCTTGTTGACGAAAATCAGGGCCACAATCTATCAAGATATTTTTATCGGCAATTTCTAATAAGATGGATGCACGAAGCCTTTTATCTCTGGAATCAGTAGATAAACAGACATCACACTTACATGCTATTTCGGGAACACCAGTAGATGTTCCTGTCCCTAAAAATCGTATTTTCATTGTTATTAAGTCCTGATATCAGAAATTAGGGAGCTTGTATCAGTTTAAAATGATATCCCTCTTCCAATAAATAATCAATAGCTCTTGGTAAAGCATACCGAAGGTTCTTTTCCGCTTTGAGTGAATCATGAAATACTATGATAGAACCATTGCGGGTATATTTTTTTATATTATTCAAAACTTGCTCTCCGGTAAGGATTTTGCTATAATCACGGGATACAACATCCCACATAACAAAATTATATTTATGAGCTAACATGACTAACTGCAAGAAACGAACAAGTCCATGTGGCGGTCTGAATAAATTCGATTGAATTAGTTCTCCTGCTTTATTTACATTCTGAATGTATTTCTTTGTCCAGGTCTTCCATCCTTGTAAATGATTATATGTGTGATTACCGACCGAATGTTCACGCCGGATAATTTCTTCAAATACGCCAGGATATTTCGAGACATTTTCCCCAACACAAAAAAAAGTTGCCTTAATACCTTTTTCATCTAATAAATCTAATACCCAAGGTGTAACCTCAGGAATAGGTCCGTCATCAAAGGTAAGAAAAATTTGCTTTTCATTTTTTGAAGAAATCCTCCAAATGGCTCTGGGAAAAACAGCTCTATATAAAAACGGTGGTTGCTCTATCCACATAGAATGCAAAAGAAGTTATCAGAAGTTCCCAGAATAATTGCCATTTCTACACTTTCTGATAACTTCCGATAACTTCTAATTTAGTTATTTTTCTTTTCTTGAAAACTTACCCATTTGGCAGCATACATATTGAATTCTGCCGCATGAGCCTTTGATAATTCCGGATTAAATGTACTGTATGTTTCGGCTATTGTTTGCAATGTACCCAAATTCTCTTTTACACTTTCCAAAACAGAACCATAATTATAATCTGATAATGCACTGAACCATGTTAATTTCGAACTTGCATTTTGTGCTGCTGCTTCAAGAAGCGCTTCGCCTTTTTCTTTTTGTCCTATTTCGAGATAACTCGCGCCTAAATAAGGTATTGTGTAGTCATATCCGACTGTTTCTATCGGTAACTCTTTCATACATTTATCCAAAACAATCAGCGCCTTATCCTTTTTCCCTTCTTCAATTAAAGTAGAAGTTAAACGGAAAAACATAAACCGCAATGATCTGCACATCCTCAGAATATTTTCATCTAAATATACATTCGGGTTATTTGCATTTCCCCAACGGAATTTATTCACAACATTGTCAAACATAACATCCGTATTTACTGCTCCTCCTGTTTCATAAGGCATAATACGATATGTCAATCCTTCTTGGTTAAAATTACGTGATAAACTCAAATACATATCCGGTCCAACTGTCATGGCAAAATATATCGGACGCTTCCATTTATTGGTAGAAAGCATTTCCAAAACCATCATTTCGCTTTTTGTCAATCCATTTTTGCCTCCTAAGTTGATAAGCATTTCCGGTTTCAAGTGATAGGTAGTATCGGTAGGCATTAATCCGGCTTTTACTACATCTTCCGGATTCACTTTCAATGTAAATCGTTGCGAAGGAATAATATTCTCATTTCCATACATACTGCGAATACGTTGCATTGCAGCACTTTTGGAACGTACCGAATCTATCGCCCAGGAGATATCAATAGGCTGTCCTTCGGTCATATCCAGCAAGTAAGCAAAATCACCAACTGTTTCGGTATAGTCTTTTCTGCTCCAGCTAATCGGAAGTGGTTCGGAATCATAACTTTGGCGTTTCATTTGATCGATATACCAATCTGTTTGCAAATAACTCAGGTTACAAACTCTAACATCGGTACGATAACCTTCAACTTCCTGTGCATACCAAAGTGGGAAAGTGTCATTATCTCCATTGGTAAAAATAATAGAATTCGGTTCGCAAGAATCCAAATAATTGAATCCAAAATCACGAGTTGTATAACGGTTCGAGCGGTCATGATCATCCCAGTTTTCTGCACCCATCCTTATCGGAATAAGAATTGTTATAGCTGTTGCCAATATTGCAGAAGGTGTTCCGGACATAAATTTCTCAAACAATTTTGCTATAGCAGCAACCCCCATTCCAATCCAAATACAATAGGCATAGAAAGAACCGGCATAAGCATAATCCCGTTCACGCGGCTGAATAGGAGTCTGATTAAGATAAAGTACAATGGCAATCCCTGTCATAAAGAACAAGAAGAATGTAATCCAAAAACCTTGAATTCCTTTTTTCCCGGAAAATGCCTGATAAAATAACCCTAAAATCCCTAATAAAAGAGGTAAAGCAAAATAGGTATTTCGACCTTTATTATCTGCCATCTCCGGAGGTAAATTACTTTGATCTCCTAATCCTAGGAAAACTTCATCAATAAAATTAATTCCGGTAATAGCGTTTCCATTGATTATTCCTCCATGACTTTGGATATCACTCTGCCTTCCGGAAAAATTCCACATGAAATATCGCCAGTACATGAAATTCAATTGATATGAAAAGAAAAAACGAACATTTTGAATAAATGAAGGAGGAGGAGTTGCCTTTTTGCCTCCAATCATTTTATCCTCTATTCCCGCCCAACTTTTATATGCCTTAACATGTTCGGGATCGCTGCTATACATGCGAGGGAATAACGTTTCTCCTTCATATTCATACGAAGGTCGATAACCTAGAGTAATGTAAGAATCCTTTTCACTGGAAGAATCTTTTTCTTTTCTTATCCAAATGGCTTTACCATCTTTCGTTATAGCTCGGCCGGTATTATCTCTTTTTAATTCCGAAGCATACGTTTGTCCGTAAAACAATGGGCGGTCGCCATACTGTTCACGATTCATATAGCCTGCCAATGAAAATATATCTTCCGGTGAATTTTGATCCATCGGCGGATTGGCAGAAGAACGGATTACTATCAGTGCAAAAGACGAATATCCGACAAGAATTACCATCAAGCATAATAAGGATGTATTGAGTACACGTATGCTAAGATTCTTTTTGTAAAATAAGAAAACAACCAAAGCAACACTTAATACAATTCCTAAGCCCAAACCACCCATCAATGGAATACCCATCAAAATAACACAAGCTGCAAAAGAAATTTTTACCCGTGTCATATTTACATTATCAGATAATGTTTCGATAAGGCTCCAAATCAGAAGTCCTACAATAAGTATAAAGTAAATAACTGTTCCGGTATTAAATGGCAAGTGTAATGTATTTACAAAGAATAATTCAAACCATCCTGCCACTGTAGAAAAGCCTGGTATTAACCCATACATTAATACAATTATCAATGCAAATGATACAAGTAAGGCAAGAAGAGAGCCTTTTGCGTTTGCATCGGGATATTTTTTGTAGTAATAAACCAATACAAGAGCGGGGATTGTCAACATATTTAATAGATGGACACCAATAGAAAGCCCCATCATATAAGCAATAAGTATAATCCAACGATCAGAATGAGGTTTGTCAGCAACATTTTCCCATTTCAATATTAACCAAAATACAACTGCGGTAAATAATGATGAAAATGCGTAAACCTCGCCTTCAACCGCCGAAAACCAAAATGTATCGGAGAAAGTGTATGCCAAAGAGCCTACAATTCCGCAGCCCATTGTCAATATTAGTTGCGATAAAGAAGGTTCTGTACCGTCTTTAATTAAGAGTTTTCGAGTTAAATGTGTGATTGTCCAAAATAGGAACAATATGGTAAATGCGCTACACAAAGCAGAAAAAGCATTTACCATCTTTGCAACTTGGGTTACATCTGATGCGAAATGAGTGAAAAAGTTTCCAACAAGCATGAATATGGGGTTGCCGGGAGGATGCCCTACTTCCAATTTGTAAGCAGTTGTAATAAACTCGGGACAGTCCCAGAAACTAGCTGTAGGCTCAATTGTTAAAAGATAAACAATTGCCGAGATGATAAAAACAACCCATCCGATAATGTTGTTTACAAAATTGTATCTCTTCATTGTGAGTAATGTGTGATAATATTTTAATCTAAAAAATTATGATTCAGACATCCTGCAAATCTTTCTAAGAATTTTACATGTATAAAATTCCTAAAATTTTCATACAAAGCGACAAAGGTAGAAAAAATAAAAACACATTGATTAGCTGTATGCTTAATTTTACAATTTTCAAGCTATATTTGCACATTAATTTATTTTACGACGAATGCAAACAAACGAAAACTCAGAATTATTACTACAAAAAGTTATAGAAGGGATTCAGGAAAAAAAAGGAAAAGAAATTGTAATCGCTGATTTAACCGCTATTGAAGACTGTATCTGCCGCTACTTTGTTATCTGTAATGGGAACTCACCCAATCAGGTTGCTGCAATTACAGATTCGGTAAAGGATTATGTAAAGAAAAATGCCTATACAAGGCCTCTTTCCATAGATGGAACAGGAAACGCACAGTGGGTGGCAATGGATTATGGAGATATTGTTGTTCATATTTTTTTGCCTGAAATAAGGGAATATTATCAAATTGAGAATCTGTGGAGTGATGCTAAATTAATAAAAATTCCTAATTTGGATTAAATTCGCATAAAATTCAGAATATCAAGACGAAAGCGTCTCATTGTAAGTATGACATTTTTTTGTTTAAATTCTAAAAGGTTCTTAACTCTTAACAATATGCCTTTAATTTATATAAAAAACATAAATTACACAACATAATTGCTAATTTTATGTTTTTTGGTTACAGGCTGCTTGATTGATTATATCAAATTATATTATAGCCTACATTTAAATTATCTACAATATGTTAATTTATGGAAAATAATAAAGAAAATCCAAAGCAACAAAATAATAATAATACGCCTGACAATAATAACAGGAATAAATTCCCTGGAGGAAAACCGCCCAAGATGCGGCTCGAAATCCTTTATTTTTTTATAATCCTATTATTAATCGGATTATGGTTTACCAAGGATATGGGTACGACCAAAGAAGTCGGATGGACGGAATTCGAAAAAATATTAATCGGAAATAACTTTGATAAAATAGTTGTTTTTACGGATGCTGACAGGTTGGATGCATATGTAAAAAAAGATTCTGCCCAAAAAGTATTGAAACAGGATGCTGAAAAAATGGGGGAACATCCCAAAGTAACTGTGAATATCCCGTCGGCAGACAAGTTCTCTGATTATATCACCAAAATTCAAGCCGAGCATAACATTAAGGTCAACGTTACTTATGAAAAAGGCGAAGGAACCATGAGTAAAGTCCTATGGTTTTTTGGGCCTACAGTTTTATTAGTTGGACTTTGGTTCTTTATGATGCGCCGAATGACCGGTGGAGGTGGAGGTGGAGGCATGTTTAGTGTAGGAAAATCTAAGGCACAGCTTTTTGACAAAGACAATAAAGTAAAAGTTACATTTAAAGATGTTGCCGGATTAGCCGAAGCGAAACAAGAAATACAAGAAATCGTTGAATTCTTGAAAAATCCCGGACGATATACCGAATTAGGAGGAAAAATACCAAAAGGAGCGTTGTTGGTTGGCCCTCCCGGAACAGGAAAAACGTTGCTGGCAAAAGCTGTTGCCGGCGAAGCAAACGTACCGTTCTTTTCTTTGTCGGGATCGGATTTTGTTGAAATGTTTGTGGGGGTAGGAGCTTCTCGCGTAAGAGATTTATTCCGTCAAGCAAAAGAAAAGTCGCCCTGTATTATTTTTATTGATGAAATTGATGCTGTGGGACGTGCCCGTGGCAAAAATGTAAATATGGGTTCTAATGACGAACGCGAAAGCACCCTGAATCAACTTCTTACGGAAATGGACGGCTTTGGAACCAACAGCGGTATTATTGTATTGGCTGCAACCAACCGTGCTGATATTTTGGATAAAGCATTATTGCGTGCCGGACGTTTCGATCGTCAGATTTATGTTGAATTACCGGATTTGAATGACCGTAAAGAAATTTTTGCAGTCCATCTTCGTCCGATTAAAATAGATGAAAGTGTCGATTCTGAATTATTAGCCCGTCAAACACCCGGTTTTTCAGGTGCCGATATTGCTAATGTTTGTAATGAAGCAGCTTTAATTGCAGCTCGTAACGGAAAGAAAGTTGTTACCAAGCAAGACTTTATGAATGCTGTCGACCGGATTGTCGGAGGATTGGAAAAACGCAACAAGATTACGACAAATGCCGAAAAGCGCTCAATTGCCCTGCATGAGGCCGGACACGCTACATTAAGTTGGTATTTGGAGCATGCTCATCCTTTGGTAAAAGTGACAATTGTACCTCGTGGGAAAGCATTAGGTGCAGCATGGTATTTGCCTGAAGAACGTCAGATTACAACAAAAGAACAAATGTTGGATGAAATGTGTACCACGTTGGGTGGACGTGCCGCCGAAGATTTAATTTTAGGACGTATTTCCAGTGGTGCTATGAATGATTTGGAACGAGTAACCAAACAAGCATTTTCTATGGTTGCCTATATGGGTATGAGCGACAAATTACCAAATATTTGTTATTACGATTCTACCGGACAAGAATATGGTTTTACAAAACCTTATAGTGAAGAAACGGCAAGAATGATTGACGAGGAAGTCAATAAAATGATTAATGAGCAATATGCTCGGGCTAAGCAGGTTTTAACAGAACATAAAGAAGGCCATGCTCAATTAACGCAAGTATTGATAGAACGTGAAGTAATTTATGCCGAAGACTTGGAAAAAATATTCGGAAAGAGGCCTTGGGCTTCTCGTTCCGAAGAAATCTTAGCCTCGAATTCTAAAAACGGAGAACCCGAAGCGAATGGAGAAGAACATAAAGAGCCTTCAAGTGAAGATACAATGCCGGAAAATGCTACTCCTACAGATATTTAATAGTTATTGAAAATGAATAATCTCATTAAGCGAATCCTTACCGGAATCATATTTGTAGTTGTTCTTGCTGGATGTATTTTGTATAGTTCTTATTCTTTATTGGTGATATTTTCCATTATTACTGTTACAGGATTATGGGAATTTTATTCGTTAATCGAAAATTCGGGAAGGGCTACCATCGAAAAGCCAATACATTCATTCGGAGGTTTTTTGTTGCTTGTTGCATTTTATATGTATGCCTCTACTAATTTCGGATTTTCGATTTTTATTCCTTATATTGTTTATCTTTTATACGTTTTCATATCCCAACTTTATTTAAAAAAAGAAGACCCTTTACAGAATTGGGCATATATCATTTTAGGGCAAATTTACGTAGCTCTTCCGTTTGGTATGTTGTGCTTATTGCCATTTAGATATGTAAATGGTGAATTAGTTTACCTCAGTGTGATTCCTTTTGCCTTTTTCATTTTTATTTGGATTAATGACAGTGGAGCTTATATTGTTGGTTCTACGATGGGAAAACACCGGCTTTTTGAACGTATTTCTCCTAAAAAGTCGTGGGAAGGATTCTTTGGTGGAATGATATTAAGTATAATTACTGCATTGATGTTTGCCTATTATTTTCCAAGTAGATTAAATTGGTATGAGTGGGTAGGAATGTCATTAATTACAGTAATATTTGGCACATTAGGAGATTTATCCGAATCATTATTTAAAAGAACGCTTGGCGTAAAAGATTCTGGAAATATACTACCTGGACACGGAGGTATTTTAGATCGTTTCGATAGTGTTTTATTATCTGCTCCGGCATGTGTAATCTATTTTACATTATTAAGTTTATTCAAGTAAAAGGTGTTTTTTTACGTTATAAAATTTTTCTTACTTATTAACTTGTTTAAATTTATAAAAACATATTATAATCATTTAACCGTGTCTATTTTTCAATTTGTTATGAATAGAATTTAAACAAATTCTTAAGAATGTCGATAAAATAATATGTTTTCCCTCTCTTTTTGAATAAGATAAGGCTTTATATAATGCAAAAAAAACTTAATGAATATTTAATAATACAAAAATATTTTATAATGTGCAACTTCTTATTTTTGAGGCTTTATAAATAAAGTAATCTTCTATGCACAAAAAGTATAATATTTTATCATATTTCTTTAGGTGAATAAGGCAATGGTATTCAATTAGTTACTTAAAAATGATAAAAAACAATAAATTAAAATTTTATATTGTTTTATTTTTTTTTAATAATATTGAAATTAGATTAATTAAAAATAGTCAGAATACAAATGGATTTTTTTTGCAAAACTCAAAAGAGAAAGGCTTTAGACTATTTGCAAAGCTCAAATTTAACTATAACTTTGCCTCGAATTATCGTAAAAATTAATCCCTTTTGTCTAACAAATATTAAAAAAACATTTTTATGAACAAAGCAGAACTTATTAGCGCAATCGCTGACAAATCAGGACTTAGCAAAGCAGATTCTAAAAAAGCATTAGACGCTTTCGTTGGTTGTGTAGCTGACACTTTAAAATCAGGTGACAAAGTTATTTTAGTTGGTTTCGGAACTTTCTCTGTTGCTGACAGAGCCGCAAGAGAAGGTGTTAATCCTACAACTAAACAAAAAATCAAAATTCCTGCTAAGAAAGTAGCAAAATTCAAACCAGGTGCAGATTTAGATCTTATGAAATAAGTAAAAATTTAATAATTTTACTTGTAAAAGAAGAAGTTCAGAATTGTCCTTCTTCTTTTTTTATATCTAATAAGAGCCTATCCTGATTTGTTTTGACATTGCAATTGTATTACTTTTGTATGCAAAACTCAATTTTTACATGAGAAAGATTTTATTTTTACTTGTTTTTAGCTGCATTTTCGCAATATCATGCGAAAATGATACGGCTGCTTATTTTCCCCGTTATGAAGTCAGGTTCTCCGTAGACTTGAATACTGAAGGACTCAATCTAAAATCAATAGGAGGATATTTTAAAAAAGAAACAATAAAAGGGACTGAAGAAATCGGTTGTGGCGGAGTTTTGATTTATCATACAATAAACGATACATATTGTGCATTTGATATGGCTTGCCCTGCCGAAACCTCGCCTAATAGATCCGCTCTTGTTTCAACTCCTGATGATAAAGGTATTGTAAAATGCAGTAAGTGTGGCTCAACATTCAATATTTTTTACGGAATCGGGAATCCGGTATCCGGAATTGCAGTTGATAGAGAAAGACGGCTTCAACCTTATAATGTTGTAGAGTCGGGAAGTAGTTTGATTATTAGCAATTAAAATAGCTCATTTGTTTCTCCATTATTTTAATCCTGGGCACGAAACCGCCGTACTTAACTCGTCCCCTTATTACACACCGGCTGCCAATCAATTGAAAATGCAGCAGGATTTGGCATTTTTGCCTGCTTGGTATGCCAATCCGGATGATTATATATTGGTAGAAGATGAACTCACGAGTGAATTTCTTCAAACAATCGAGAATCACATTCTGCCTAAAGCTATAACCAAAATAAATCTTATAGACTTTCTTCCTTCAATTATAAGTATTGATTTATGGGGTATTTCTCCAAGCAGCATTTATTTCTTTCAACAGTTAAAAAAAGAACTCAAGATAGATATTTCTTATCCTGAGTGGAATACTATCTATCAAAAGCTTTGTAGTCGCCGTACAGCTAAAGATTGTTTGGAATATTTGATCCAATCGACAGATGAAATCCAGCCGAATATTATTCCTCAATTTTATTCAAAATTTGAAGATATTGAGCGGATTATAAAAAATAATCCAACCATAACTTATCTGGCAAAAGCTCCTTATTCTTCTTCAGGAAGAGGTTTAATCCGGCTTTTTGGAGGTGATATCCCCACCTCGGAAAGGCAGATATTATCTGGTATGCTAAAGAAGCAGAAAGAGGTTTCGATGGAAAAGTTTTGGAACAAAAAAATAGATTTTTCGATGCAATTTTTCGTTAAGAATTCGAAAGAAGTTGAATTTATCGGTTTTTCTTTGTTTAAAACAAATGAGAAAGGTGCATACATTGGTAGTTCTGTCAGTTCCCAAGAAAAAATAGAATCTATTATCGCTTCGAATGTTACTATTTTACTTTTACATAAAATTAGGCAACTGCTGCTTAATTTTATAAAGGAAAAAATAACTCCTTTTTATACTGGAAATATCGGCATCGACATGATGGTTTATGAAGAAAGCGGAATGTATTTATTACAACCTTGCGTAGAAATAAATCTGAGGAAGAATATGGGATTTCTTGCAGTTCAACTATATGAAAAACAGCTGGATGAAAATTCGGAAGGATTTTTTCAAATAGAATTTAGTCCTCAAACCGGAGATATTTTGTCAAGACATGAAAGAATGAAAAAGGATTTTCCGTTGATTTTTGAAAGAGATAAAATTAAAAAAGGATATTTACCGCTTTGCCCGGTAAAGGAAGATAGTAAGTATTGGGCATACTTATTGGCTGAAACCTACAAATAACAATATATATTATCTACATTGCATCATAAATAGCTTGTTGAATACGAGGACGAATATCCAACGACATCAACTTTTTATGCCAACGATGGGGATAAACACGATTGGATAAAAATATGTAAATCAGTTTATTGTCGGGATCTACCCAAAAACAGGTACCCGTGAATCCAGTATGTCCATAAACATGTCCACCGGCAGAACGACAAGTAGGACTTTTTGACGGATTAGCTACATCGGGTTTATCAAACCCCAATCCTCGACGACTTTGCGGACTTTTTGTCGAAGTGAAAAACTTGCAGGTTTCTTCACTCAAATAAGTTTCTCCTCCATATTTCCCGTTATTTAGCCACATTTGCAATAATTTAGCCACATCATTTGCATTGGAAAACAACCCTGCATTTCCCGAAACACCACCGGAAAAAGCTGCTGCTTCATCATGTACATACCCTACCAACAATTGTTTTCGAAGGAATTCATCATCTTCGGTTGGAGCAATGATTGTCATATCAATATCATGCAACAACGGCTGAAAAGTTGTTTGTGTCGCACCCAAACGGCTAAAAAAGTTCTTTTGTACAAAATTATCCAATGATATTTTTGAAACATTTTCCACAACTTCCTTCAACAACATAAAATTAAGGTCGCTATATAAATAAGAACCAGATCTTTTTAATGTTGATCTTGCAATGGCATTCAAAATACTATCAGAAAAAGATTGATTTACATAAAAATTCTTGGCAACTTGTAAAGTAAAACCTTGTTTTTGAGTTGTCGATACAAGATTCGAATAGAATTTGAAATCCTGATTGGCATACATTCCTTCATCCACAGGAAGACGGTAGGTATAATCACGTTTAGCCTTCATCAATGGGCCACTGTAACTGCTTTTATCTATCAATGATTGATAAAAAGGGATAAAGGGTGTCAATCCGGATTGATGAAAAAGCGCTTCGCGAATGGTTATATCTTCTTTGTCCGTTGATTTCAGTATAGAAACATAAGCGCTTAATTTATCTCCGACTTTGACTTTCTTATCATCGTACACTTTCATTATGGCTGCTAATGTTGCAGTCGCTTTAGTTACTGATGCCAAATCATAAACATCATCCGTTGTTACTTCGTGAGTTTTAGCATAATCAAAATACCCAAAAGCTTCGTTATAAATAATAACACCATCTTTTGCAACTAAAACCTGACAACCGGGATATGCCTGTGCCGAAATACCTTCCTGAACGATATTCCGGATAATAGCCAACTTATTCGACTTCACTCCTACTTCCTCCGGAATAGAATATTTCAAGCGACTTTGTGTTGTATTTAACCCCATTCCATAATTGAAAACTCCTTTTATAGTTACAGGGAATTTACCTTTAAACCCAATGCCTCCGAAAACTGCCTGTCCAGCATAATCCATTGCTAACGGTGTATTTTCATAAGCTATCTGAACAGCTTCGGCATTTTTAATACATTGAGCATAATCGTTTAGCAAATAAGGCGAAATAAAGAATGAGAGTACAACCTTATTCTGCGAACAAAGCCGCTGAATAAAATCCATATTCGATTTCTTGGTAGAATGAATGCCGATCACAACAGCATCGTATCCTTTCAAATTTTCCAAAATACTTGCTATTTTTGAGCTTGTTGTTGCTGGAGTTACATTATAGGAAGGCGCTTTCTCATAATTCAATAAACTCCTCTGAAACCTGGTTTGGGTTGCCTCTCCAACCGAAACATAAGCAATCCGTCTTTTATCCAATTCTTTCAATGGCAATAAACCCTGATTATTCTTAAGCAACGTAATCGCATTTTCATTCAATTTACGATTTAATAAATCGGCATCAGGCGTATTTATTCTATCTCCCAATCCTTTTAATACAATATCTTTACGATTATACAAGCCTGTAATATATTTATACTGAAGGATTTTACGACATTTTTCTTCTATCATAGAAAGTGGAATCCGTCCTTCATCCACAGCATTTTTTATAGAAGTAAATTCAGTTGCAGGATTAGCAGGATTTAATAAAATATCATTTCCGGCTAATAACGCTTTTACACATATATCCGAACTTCCGGCACCTTTCATCACAAGTGCATCGGTAATTACCAATCCTGAAAAAGACATTTCATTTTTTAAAACACCGGTAATAATGGGTTTAGAAAGAGACGATGGCAAATTTGGCGTATTATCCAATGCCGGAACGGATAAATGCCCTACCATAACGCCGGATATTCCTGCATTGACAAATTTACGGAAAGGATATAGTTCTATGTTATTTAATTTAGTGCGGTCTCCCGAAACTGTAGGAAGGGTATTGTGCGAATCATCTTTTGTATCTCCATGTCCGGGAAAATGTTTCCCAAAGGCTATCACTCCCATGCTTTCCAATCCACGTGCATAGGCGATTCCAAGATTAGCGACCTTTTCAGGATTATCTCCGAAAGAACGAGTACCGATTACCGGATTATCGGGATTACTGTTCACATCAATATCGGGAGCAAAATTCATTTGAATACCCATTTCCTTGCACTGACGGGCAACTTCCTTGCCATAATCATAAAGCAGATTTTCATCTACAATAGCTCCCAACATTACATTTTTTGGGAAACGAGTTGTACCTTCCAGCCGCATCGAAAGCCCCCATTCGCCATCCAACGAAATAAATAATGGAACTTTAGATTCCTGCTGAGCCATATTGGTAAATTTTGCCTGTTCGGTAAAATCACCTTTGGAAAAAAGAAGCCCGCCAATTTTTTGGTTTGCAATCAACCGTTTGACCTTATTGATATTAACAGTCGTATTTTCAGGATCAAAGGTAATTATGAAGCATTGCCCGATTTTTTCCTCCAATGTCATTTTGGAAAAAACACTATCAACCCATTGGGTCATTCGTTTTTTATCTTTGAAATCGGCAATCATAGACGGGGTAATTTGAGCTTTTACCCCTGATAAAGAAATAATAAATAGAAGGAAAAATAATATTCTTTTTTTAATCATTCGATTATTAAATTATTAGTGTAAAATTCAATCCGAATAAATTTTGCATCATCCGATAATACTTGAATTAGACTTGATAAGGATAGTATTGGTTATTTAAATAAATATAGATTTACTTAAAAAGCTTTAAATCCCATTATTTTACGTACTTCTACAATCGTTTTTGTTGCACTTTCCCGTGCTTTCTCAGCGCCTTCGGTAACAACTTTATGAAGGTAAGTTTCATTGTTCTGAATATCTATAATCCGTTCGCGAATGGGTGTAGTAACAGCAATAATATCTTCAGCTAATTGCTTCTTAAAGTCTCCGTAACGAATTTCACAAGTATTCCATTTTTCTTCGAAATGAGCTACAACTTCCGGCTTTGATACAACTCGTAAAATAGTAAACAGATTTTCGATACATTCCGGTTTTTCCTGATTAGGCATGGTTGGACCTTCGTCTGTAAGTGCTTTTTTTACCTTTTTCTCGATTGTTTTGGGGTCATCATAAAGATAAATACAATTGCCTTCTGATTTCCCCATTTTTCCACTACCATCCAACCCGGGAATTTTGGTTAATTCTTTTCCGAAATTATAAGCTGTCGGTTCCGGGAAGAAATCAATCCCGTATTTATTATTAAACCGCTTGGCATAATTGCGGGTCATTTCCAAATGTTGCTCCTGATCCTTTCCAACAGGTACTTTTGCAGCCCTATGAATAAGTATATCCGTTGCCATAAGTACAGGATATGTTAATAACCCGGCGTTTACATTATTCGGTTGTTTGCGTGCTTTTTCTTTAAATGATGCCGTTTTTTCCAATTCGCCCAAATACGCATGCATATTCAACAACAAATACAATTCGGCAATTTCTTTCACATCACTTTGAACGTATATAGTTGATTTTTCGGGATTAAGACCGGCTGCAAGATATTCGGAAAGTACATTTTTAACATTCGCATGCAACATTTTAGGGTCAGGATGCGTGGTAAGCGAATGCCAATCAGCAATAAAAAAATAACAATTATTCTCTTCCTGCATCTTGATAAAATTAACCAGTGCGCCATAATAATTCCCCAAATGAAGATTTCCGGTAGGACGAATACCGCTAAGAACTGTTTCCATGTATTTTATAATTGTGAGAGATTGATATACAATAAATTTAAGCCGACAAACTTACACAAAAAATCCCTACTGTCCGAGTAAATGAGGCCTTAATTTGCAATCTTCAAAACGAGTCCGTTATGAATGCGCCAATTGGTATAGATGCACTCTTCATTGGGACATTGGCATATTGGTACATTACTTCACATCAGTCCTGTTTTGATGGTTTTTGTTGTGCTTATTAATGCCTATTTATTTCAATTCTATAAACAAACGGAATATGTTTAGTGTTATTCATACATGAAAAATATTTATTAATCAACTTTAAAAAAAATGAAAACAAGGAGTATAAATTTCAAAGCTGTTTTAATTACGGTATTATTAGCAGTCACTTTTGGTTCTTGCAATAAGCAAACCAAAGAACCTTCATTAACAGAAAATTCAGATTTGGGTTATGAATTTGTAGGAGGTTATCCCACCAAAGCAACTATTCAAAAAGCATATGATGATGCCGATTTGACAAGAGCAATTCAAGCATATAAATTCTTCTACCCTACTGTATCGGGCGAAGCTATTTTACAAGGTAATTTAAAGATAGGAATTAATCCAAACACTGTATCGGGAACACTGGATACTAAGCCTTTACAAATTGGTTTTACATTAAATTCTGATACACCTTACGGTCCCTTGCTGCTGGATTTATCCGGTGGTCCGATAGTGGTGGAAGTACCGGCCGGTCCGTTAATTGTTGTGGCTATGGATGTTAATCAGCGCTGGGTAGCTGACATGGGAATTCCCGGACCTGATGCCGGAAAAGGTGGAAAACATCTTATTCTTCCCCCCAATTACAAGGGAAACATTCCTTCATCCGGTTATCATATATGGAAATCTTCTTCCGATAACTTAACGGTAGGAATTCGATCTCTTCCCGTTGGCGGTGATGTACCTGCCGCGTTGGATCGTATCAAGACCGTTAAGGTATATTCTTTTGATTCGAAATCAAAAGAAGTTCCTTTGCAATGGCTTGAACTGACAGGTAAATCGCAAGATACAACACCTTTGGAATGGGAAAACAACATCAAATTTTGGGAAGTATTGCATAAAGTAATTGACAGAGAGCCGGTATATGAAGGTTATCGAGCTTACTACGGAGAACTTGCGGTTCTCGGAATCATAAAAGGGAAACCATTTAATCCGGATGCCCGAATGAAAGCGATTCTGGAGAAAGCAGCGAAAACCGCCAATGCGCAAATGCGTGTCCAATCATTTGCCGATCGCCGTCCCGATCGAGTTGTATGGAGCGATCGACAATGGGAATGGGTCGGACTGCGCCCCGAAAACGGTGACTTTGATGCTCCGTCTTATGTTGACCTCGACGCACGGGAAGTATGGTTTTATCAAGCCATCGGTGCTTCGCCGGCAATGTTTCGCCGTCAAGCCGGACAAGGATCGCTTTATTGGCTCGGATTACGCGATAAAGACGGAAATTATGTTGATGGCGCCAAAACTTACAAATTAACCATTCCTCAACCGGTACCGGCAGGATTATTCTGGTCTGTAACTGTTTATGACGCCGAAACTCGCAGTCAAATTAACACAGATCAAGGATATGCCGCTCTTCGCTCATTATTCGAATTGAAAGATATCGACAAATCAGCTCCCGTTGATTTATATTTCAGCCCGAAAGCTCCGGCGGGAAAGGAAAAACAATGGATACAAACCATTCCCGGTAAAGGTTGGTTTGTATATATCCGAATATACGGTCCCGAAGCCGCAGCTTTCGACGGCAGTTGGAAACCCGGCGATTTCGAGGAAGTGAAGTAATTTTGATCTTATAATAATAACATCCGATTTATACTGTTAAGTCGGATGTTATTTTTTTCAATGTATATCAACGATCTTTTTTTCTGCATTTATAACACTGAAAACATTCATATTGGCGTCAATACAAATATTCTTCATGTGCTTACCCATTGGTTTATTAATTACAACCAACAGTTTATAAATTCACTTAACATTATAGGTTCAACTAACTACTAAAAGGTAATTTTACCTGTTTTTAATCCGAAGTTTTCCTTTTATGTGGAAAGATACGTTCTATTTTACAAAGAATGAAAGGTATGCTGTACTTTTTCTTGTTTTTGTGATAATTGTGTTGCTTATCACGAGTAAAATACTGCCGTATTTTTTGAATAATAAAAATGAATTTTCTGATTATTCTCAATATAAAGAAACATATATGGATTTTTGTGAATCATTGGAGTTGATTGAAGAGAAGAAATATTCTCCGGATAAAAAATATAATTCCATTGAGATACAGTTGTTTGCATTTAATCCGAATATGGTAGATTCCCTTTCATTTATTCGTTTGGGATTGAAGCCTTTTCAAGTAAAAAACATATTGAAATATCGTAGCAAAGGAGGTGTTTTTAAAACACCAAAAGATTTTGTCAAGGTATATGGATTAAGTGAAAATCAATTTGAAAAATTAGCTCCATACATTCAAATTCCTGATTTTGTATCAAGTGAAAGAACAATTAATACTAAGTCAATTGGTTACAGTGAAAATTCAGGAACAGAAACAAGTTTTCAAAAACAAGAGAAATATGCCGCCGGAACAATTATAGACTTAAATTTGGCTGATACCACCGAATTAAAAAAAATTCCCGGAATTGGTCCTGCTTTTTCCAAACGGATTGTATTGTACAGGAATAAGTTAGGTGGATTTTATTCTGTCGAACAATTGAAAGAAGTGTGGGGAATTACTCCTGAGATATATCAGAATTTAAAAAATTGGGTTAAAGTAAATTCAGGTCAAACAACTAAAATACGAATAAACATATTAACTATTGACGAACTAAAGTTACACCCTTACATTTCATATCCTCAGGCAAAAGCTTTTGTCGAATTACGCAAGAAAAAAGGAGCATTGCAATCTTTCGAGCAATTGGTTTTATTGGAAGAATTTACAGAAAAAGATATTGAGAGGTTGGGGTATTATATTAGTTTTAAATAGGTTATTTTTCAGCAACAGATTCCGGCTCTCCGGGTTTTACAAATAATGCACTAAGTTCATATAGCATATACAATGGCAGAAATACAACCGACAATGTAAATGGATCGCCAGAAGGGGTAATAATTGCTGCCAAAACCAATAGTATTACAATGGCATATCTCCGGTATTTTTTGAAGAATGCTTTTGTAAGTAACCCTAATTTACTTAATAATAAAGATACGAGAGGAAATTCAAATATAATTCCCATAATAAAGATGAGCATGATAAAATTATCCATGTACGAATCCAATGAAATTTCATTCAGAATAGATTCGCTTAATTGATATGTTGCTAAAAAACGAAGTGTCAACGGGAATACAAACATATATCCGACAAAGCAGCCAATAAAAAACATGACTGTACCGAATGCAAAAGCCCAACGCATATTTCTCTTTTCATGTTCGTACAAAGCAGGGCTTATAAATTTCCAAATTTCATAGATAAGGTAAGGACAGGCAAGTACAACGGCCAACCAAAAGGAAGTGCTCATGTGTGTAAAAAACTGCGATGCCAGCTTTATATTAATTATATGCACATGATAATCATCGTTGCAAAAATCAGGCAGGATAGACAATCCGGAGCTGATTTTACACAAACTTTTATATAGAAAAAAATCAGCGTGGCAGGGAGCCATTATAATATTGTCAAAAATATATGGCATAAAAGCGAAACTTACTATCGTGAAAACCAATAAAACAATAATCGTCCTGAATAATGTCCATCGAAGTTCCTCAAGATGCTCCCAAAACGAGATTTCTTTTTCACTCATACTTAATCTTTCTGAGTATCTTTTTTCTCCGGTTTTTCGTCGCTATTAATATCGTCTTCAATACCTTTCACTCCTTCTTTGAAGCTTTTCACTCCTTTTCCGATGCCTTTCATTAGTTCCGGTATTTTTCGTCCTCCGAAGAGTAACAAAATAACTATTACGATAATTATTAATTCAGGCGCACCAATGTTTTGTAGAAATAATAACGTTTTCATCTGTTTATTTTTTTATTTTTTATTAAGGTCAGATGGAACTCGCATATTAATCAGTTGTTTGTATGATTTTTAATAATGCTCGTTTCATGTTTTGTTGTGTATTGAAAGTTCAATTAAAGTTTTTCAATTCTTTGTATAATCGTTGTACAGGCAATCCCATTACATTAAAGTAAGAACCTTTTATATTCTCAACGCCAATGTAGCCAATCCATTCTTGTACGCCATAAGCTCCGGCTTTATCCAATGGCATGTATTTTTCAACATAGTAATCAATATCCTCATCATTTATGGCAGCAAAAGTTACTTCCGAAAGGGCAGAGAATGAATGTTGCTTGTTTTGTGCAGTCAAACAAACTCCTGTAATGACTTCGTGCGTTTTTCCTGATAAAGTTCTCAACATTTTTCTTGCATCTTCCTTGTCCTTCGGTTTTCCATATACTTTTCCGTCTAACCAAACAATCGTATCGGCAGTAATAACCAATGTTTTTTCGTCGATAAAAGGCAAGTAAGGTGTAGCTTTTTTTCGGGAAATATATTCAGGGATTTCTTTTCCTTGCAAATGAAGAGGATAGTCCTCATCAATATCCGGAAGAATTTTTACTTCATAAGGCAAATCCAATCCGGATAATAACTCTTTTCGGCGCGGAGAGTTGGAAGCTAAAATGATATGATATTTATTGAGGTTTTCGAGCATTTTCGAATAATATAAAACAAATCAAAGGTAAGAAAAAAGAAAGATTTAAAACAATGCAATAATTTTCGGCAAAAAAATAATTAGTCCTATAACAACCGAAGTTAGAGCAGTTACTAATACTGCAGCAGCGCTCAAATCCTTTATTTTTTTAATTCCATTGTGATAAGAAGGAGAAACATAATCGACCAAATATTCGGCAACTGTATTAAATATCTCACACATAAATACAATTCCAATTGCAAAAATAATCAACATCCATTCGGTTAACGAAATCCGGAAAAGAACTCCCGTAATAATAACCAAGATGCTTGCAACAAGATGAATCCGGGCATTATACTCGTTCTTCAACAAAATTTTTAATCCGTTAATTGCATTTTGAAAGCTCTTTATCCTCATTCTCAATGAACGGGGATGGTTTTTTTCTTTTTCTTCCTTCAAAAAATCATTGAAAATCTGACTGACTGTTTTTTTACTTTTAGGATGAATAAAATCCGGAGCTATTTCATTCAATGGTTCCAAAACAAACTTCCGTTTTTCAATTAAAGGATGGGGGATTGTTAACGTATGATTTTTGTCAGAATAAATTGTATCACTATAAAACAATATATCAATATCAATAATCCGGTCTTCATACCGTTTGGTCAAATCCCGTTCTCTCCCCATTTCATGTTCTATCTGTTGAACAACAATCAGTAATTGAGGCGGCAATATATTAGTTTCTAAGCAAATCGCAGCATTCAAATACAAATTGCCGGAAATATATCCCCATGGTTTCGTTTCATAGAAGGAAGATAAAGACTGTATTCGACCTATCCTCTGTTCTATAATTTGAATAGCTTTATTTAGATTTTCAGTTCTATCTCCAATGTTTGTGCCAAGTCCAAGATATACTTCAGCCATAATTCATGGTAATAACTCTTATTCTAAAAAAGAATAAGAGGTCGGTTAATTTTTTGAATAAATTATTGCTTAAATAATCAGCATTGCATCTCCATAAGCGCCAAAACGATATTTTTCTTTGATAGCCACCTGATAAATGTTCATTATCTCGTCATAACCTCCAAATGCGGCTGCAACCATTAATAAAGTAGAATAAGGCAAATGGAAATTTGTTATTAAGTCTGTAGCAACACTGAAATCATACGGAGGAAAGATAAATTTATTAGTCCATCCCTTGTAGGGTTTTAGATGTCCATTTGTACTCACAGTACTTTCCATTGCCCTGATAACAGATGTACCAACCGAACAAATCCGGCGATTTTCAGTTTTCGCTTCATTTACTGTTTTTACCAACTCTTCCGAAACTTCCATTTCTTCCGAATCCATTTTATGCTTGGTCAAATCTTCTACATCAATATCCCTAAAATTGCCCAATCCCGAATGGATAGTCAAATATGCCAATTCTACTCCTTTTATCTCCATCCTCTTCATTAATTCGCGGCTGAAGTGTAAACTGGCTGCTGGCGCTACAACTGCACCTTCATTTTTTGCGAAGATGGATTGATAGCGTTCTTCATCTTCCGAGCCTACTTCCCTGTTAATATATTTAGGAAGAGGTGCTTCCCCCATCGAGTAAAGCGTTTGTTTAAAATCCTCATGCGGACCATCATACAAGAAACGTAATGTTCTTCCACGAGAAGTAGTATTATCGATAACTTCCGCAACTAAAGAATCATCTTCTCCAAAATATAGTTTGTTTCCGATACGAATTTTACGTGCCGGATCAACCAATACATCCCATAATTTCAGGTCATGGTTTAGTTCGCGAAGTAAAAAAACTTCTATTTTGGCACCTGTTTTTTCTTTGTTTCCATACAAACGAGCAGGAAAGACCTTCGTGTCATTGAAAACAAAAACATCTTTATCCTCAAAATAATCCAAAATCTCTTTGAACATTTTGTGTTCTATTTTTCCTGTTTTTCTATCAAAAACCATTAATCGAGACTCGTCCCTATTGGTAACAGGATGCAATGCAATCAGTTCTTCAGGTAGCTTGAATTTGAATTTGGAAAGCTTCATAATTTTGTATATAAAAAGTAACAAGCTAAAAAGTCATATAATGGATATGACTTTTTACTCTAAATCTAACATTTTTTCGAAATCGTTAATTTCCATGCATTTATCTAAGGTAACTTCTCCAATACGAGTACGGATAAGTCCTGTCAAATGCGCCCCGCTGTTTAACGCCAAACCAATATCTCTTGCCAAAGCTCTGATATAAGTTCCTTTACTACAAATAATTCTGATTTTTATTGTCGGTAATTTACACTCCAACAATTCTATATCATCTATAACCAGCGTTTTGGCTTTTAGTTCAACCTCTTCTCCTTTTCTTGCAAGTTTATAAGCTCGTTCGCCATTGATTTTGCAAGCCGAGAATATTGGAGGAACCTGTTCTATTGCTCCTATGAAATTTTTCAATGTACTACTTACCATCTCAGGCGTTATATGCTCTGTTGGATAAGTATTGTCAATTTCAGTTTCTAAATCAAAAGATGGAGTTGTTGTTCCCAGTTCTATTGTCGCGATATATTCTTTATCCTTATACTGAAATTCTTCTATTCGTTTTGTAGCCTTTCCTGTACATACAATTAACACTCCACTTGCCAACGGGTCTAATGTTCCGGCATGTCCTACTTTTATCTTTTTTAATTTACAGGCTCTTGTAATTTTCCACCGGATTTTGCTTACAAGCTGAAATGAAGTCCAACCCAATGGTTTATTAAAACACAAAACCTCTCCTTCTTGAAAATCCGTCATTACAAAATGCTTAGTTCAACACCTGCAAATAACAAAATAAGAAGGGTAATACCTAAAATAATCCGGTACCAACCGAAAAGTTTGAATCCATATTTAGTAACAAAACCAATAAAGAACTTGATGGCTAATAATGCAACAATAAATGCGATCACATTGCCGACAATCAATGTGATAATATTTGCTTGTAAGATTTCACTACCATTCGGTTCAAGTAAAATCTTTAGTAATTTATATCCGGTTGCAGCTGCCATTGTTGGCACTGCAAGAAAAAACGAAAATTCGGCCGCGTTCTTACGAGTTAAACGTTGCGACATACCACCCACAATTGTTGCCATAGAACGAGAAACTCCGGGAATCATTGCAATACATTGAAAAAAACCTATTGTAAAAGCTTTCTTAATCGTTATTTCTTGATTTTCATCGGTTTTACTAAACCATTTATCAACAAACAGCATGACAAAACCACCAATCAAAAGAGTGGTTGCAACTACCCATACGTTTTCCAACAATTCATCTATTTTGTCTCCAAGCAAGCCTCCGATAAATGCTGCCGGAAGAAAAGCAATAAAAAGTTTCCAATAAAAATCGTATTTATATAAAAATCTCTTCAGGTAAATTTGAAATTTAGCTCCGAATGATTTACCTTCAGTTCCTTCTTCTGCAAAAATCTGACACGGATTCAACTTAAAAAACCGCTTCCAATAAAGTACCAATACCGAGAGTATTGCACCAAATTGAATAATAACTGTAAATGCCTTTACAAAAGCTGTACTTTCTACTCCAAGTAATTTTTCTGTGATAATCATATGTCCGGTAGACGATACCGGCAAAAATTCGGTTAACCCTTCAACAATCGCAATAATAATGGTTTGATACCACTCTAAATCACTACTCATTTGCTGTAATATTTATTTTTTTTCGTATTATTATTTTGTAATCTTTTCTGCTGAAGCCTTATTCGCTTTCGAATCTTTAAGGATAGCATATATCATAATAACAAAACCGGCCAAACTTACAGTCGGTGCAATTACGATACGTCTAACACTGAAAATTTCAGGATCGAAACCGGTTCCTACATCAGTTCCTCCTCCTGCCATCAAGATAAAACCCAAAACAACTAATGCAAAGGAAATCCCAATCAGAATATAGTTTTGCTTTCCAAATGCCAAATTTTTTTCTTTCATTTTTCTTTTTAGTTTATTCAAAAAGTAAACGAAAAGTCTACTTGTATAATTTATCAATATCCATGTTCAAATATCTATTCACTGCAAAATAAGAAGAAATACCTGTAATTAAGATTCCTCCAATAAGCACAACAACAGCTATTATTAAAATAGATTGTACATTTATAACTCCCACAAAATCATCAAGTTCTTTCGAAAGATAATATATCATACCCGAAAGCAAGCCAATTGCTATGATAGCAGCAATGATTCCGCTAAAAATATTATCCCTGATAAAAGGTTTACGAATAAAACTACCTGTTGCACCAACTAATTTCATTGTTCTAATCAAGAACCGTTTAGAATAAACCCCTAATTGTATTGTGTTATTAATCAATGCAATAGAAATAAACAGCAAAATAAAGGCTAAAGCTGTCAAAGCCAATCCAATTTTTCTCACATTATCATTTACCAATTCAACCATATCTTCCCGATACAATATATCGTTGATATTCGATTCCGTACTTTTCAGTTGCTTTTCAATCGAAGCGATACTGTCTTTATTGGCATAGTTCGATTTCAAAAACACCTCAATAGATGCTCTTGTCGGATTAAAACCCAAAAGTGCTTGCGGATTTTCACCCAAGCTTTCCGTCAAATCACTTAATGCCTGCTCTTTTGTTATCATTTTGGTTGATTTTACATAAGAAGCTACATCCAATCGTTTTTGCAATTTTTTGATATCAGCATCATTCATGTTTTCATTCAGCATAATATTAAAACTGATATTTTCTTTTACATAAACTGAAAGGCTACGTGCCGTAAGAAAAAGTAAAATAATCAATCCCAACAAAAACAATACCAACGAAATACTAACCGTAGAACCTAATTTGGCATTGAGAACAGAAACCTTGTTTTCTGAATTATGACGTTGTTTCTTCATATATTCATTTTATTATTAATTCTAAGTTTTACAAAATAATATACAACCTATTAAATACTTAATCTTTAACTTATATTTTTTAATACATAAATCAGCGAACTGCTTTTTTTCTTATTAAACAAACAAATAAGATAGCTGATAAAACCAATGATAACCCCCTTTATAGCAGGTATTTTCGATTTTTTATATTTTTCACTCAACATGGAAATATAAAAAGCATCAAAAGGCATGGGTTTTATATTTGTAATTTTAAATCCATGGTTTTGAGCTAAATGGTTAAGTGTTTCAGGTGAAAAATGCCATACATGGCGCGGAACGTCAAAAGCTGCCCAATACTCCTTATATTTATTGGCATCGTATGAATCTACATTGGGAACTGCAATTATCATTACCCCATCATCTTTGAGTAACCGTGAAAATTGAGCCATCGAATCATTTAAATTTCCCATATGTTCCAATACATGCCAAAGTGTAATTATATCGTACTGTTTATCAGGTAATTCAAACAACTTTTGGGAAGGCATTACATCCAACCCAAATTTATCCCGGGCCAATTCTGCTGCAGAAACAGATGGTTCAATTCCTGTAACTTCCCATCCTTTTTGCTTCATTGCCCCCGCAAAATATCCAGTTCCGCAACCTACATCCAAAAGACGCCCGACAGCATGATTTTTCTCAACCAGTTTTACTTTTCGAAGAATCATTTTTTTTCGCACCAAATGATAGGCTGAATTGATTAATCCTTTTTTTGTATCCGAATGAGAAACATAATCCGGAGCCTTATAATAATGGGCAATTACCTCTTCGGAAGGAATATCCTGTGTAAAAACAAATTGACAGGCATCGCAGGAATAAACAGCAAACTTTTCGTGTGATACGAAATAGTCTTCACAAAAGAATTTCCGGGAGAATTTTTCCTGTCTGCATATGGGACATTCTTCTATGTGTTCTGTTTCCATTAATCGATGTGTAAAACCGTATTCCTTTCTAATTTTAAATTGCCATTTGAAGGCTTGTTTTCAAAAAAAGCAGACTCCTTCCAAATTCGCTGCAAAAAAAGGAATTTTTTTGTGAAGTAGAAAACATTTTATGCTTTTTTGGGTGAAAAGTTGCATAATTCAGTTTTTTGAGAAAAAGAATCCTGATTTCTTTTTTTTTAAAGAAATTTATCTACCTTTGCACCACATTTTAAAGATGCCCAGATGGCGGAATTGGTAGACGCGCTGGTCTCAAACACCAGTAGGTTCACCCCTGTGCCGGTTCGATCCCGGCTCTGGGTACTTTGGCGGAGAAAGTGTTAAAACTCTCTCCGCTTTTTATTTTCTCTCCTCGCAACTCATTGGTTTGCTGATAG
The DNA here is from genome assembly GCA_031553395.1 of Bacteroidales bacterium. Classification (GTDB taxonomy): domain Bacteria; phylum Bacteroidota; class Bacteroidia; order Bacteroidales; family WRGA01; genus WRGA01. Next base: position 51,293 of record JAVBLR010000029.1, read on the forward strand.
GTTAAGTCAAGTACTTTGTTGTAAGAATTGGTTCGATATGAATTTCCATCAAAAGTGATTTTTTCAGGAAACATCGAACTTAATAGCTTACATTTTACCTCTACTTTGCCATCTCTCATATAGCTATCTATATTATTTATCAACAACATAGAGTACCTTAGTTTTGGTTCGATATTTGAACGGTTAGGGGTTTTCATTAAATCCATCTTTATTTGTAAATCCATCTTTTCTTTGGTATACCTTTCCATTAGCCTACTGTGAGTAGATTTATCAATTTCATCTCTTACAAATTTATCATCAACCCTATTTATGGTTACTTCTATTTCTTGCAATTCCTTATCTAATCTACTTGCTTCTTGTTTGGTATTGCCGTTTTTCTCTAACCTTAATTCATTTAGGATTTCATTGTACAACTTTAATACAGTTTCATTTGGTTTTAAGCTGGCTGTATATTTAGCAAACAATTCATTTGCTTGTTCTGCTCTGTATCTACAATGTTTGGCTTCTTTACTGCAATTGTAATAGGTGTATTGACCTCCATTGCCCCGACTTGTTGCACCTGTAAGGGGACAACCACAAATAGGGCAAACAATATACTTTCTCAAAAACAAATCAGGATTAATACATTTAGATAGTTTGGGTATTCTCTTCTTTTTACCATCTATAACCTCTTGCACTTTCCAAAAAACATCGTTATTAATTATTGCTTCATGTTTTCCTTCGACATATTTAGCCTCTTGTCCTTTATATGCAGGAGCGAATACTTCTCCTATGTAGAATCTGTTTCTCAACATGTCAAAGAATGAAGATTCTTTTATTTCAAAACCTTGTCTTGCTAACTTCTTTCTAATATAAGAAGGAGATTCTACCCCTTTTGCAACTTCATTGAAAATCTGTATAATGTATTTTGCTTTGGGTTCATCAATTTCTACCCATTTCTTATGTTTTCCTTCTTTCATGTTGATATAACCCCGAGGTGCTCTATTTGCACATTTCCCTTCTCTCCATGCCTGTACAATACCATCCTTTGTTGCTTCTGACCTTTTATCATTGTCTATTTCAGGAAGAATTAAAAACATTGCTAACATTGCCTTGTTTTCAGGGATTGAAATATCAAGGGGATTTTCTGTTGCATTTACCTCTATACCCAAATCCTTGAAATATCTGATATTGGTTAGTGCATATTCTAAGTTACGAGAATATCTATCCCAACGAGTAAACAAGATCATGTCAACTTGACTTTTATTCTTCTTACAGAATTTCATTATTTTCTGAATCTCAGGACGGTTGAAATTTTTTGCGCTATAATCTTCTCTATAAGGTTCTCCTACTATATTATAACCCTTGATATTACAATAAGTCCTTAAACTCTGTTCTTGGAAGTCTAAGCTACCTCCTAACGCCTGCTCATCACTACTTACCCTACAATATACTATAACATTTTTATTCATAACAGTTTGATTTTTTTGATTATTACCTCTTACTTACTCTCATTCTCTAATTGCAATTCAGCCATCATATAAAGATGTTCTCTTAATAGCTTAATTTCCTCATCGTTAAATTTCTTTTTTCCACCGTTTAATATTTTCTTACATAATTCTAAACTTAACATCAAAACACATTTATTCTCATATTAGAGTTAAGGTACTCGTTGAACCTTTTTCATTACTTCAACCGACTAAACTTAGAAGAAGTTGAAGTACAGTAACAAGTATATGTCGCACATGAAAAAAATCAAGAGGGGTAATGTAAAATATTTTATAACTATTTGATTTTCAATGAAATATTTTTTGAAATTTTTTCTGTAAATTTTTTGAAATAAAAAAAATGGAGTCGGTATGCTTCTGAATGCCTTCCTATATATAGAGGTATAGTTGAGAATGATATTTCAAGAATTGGATACCGACCTTCCCCCTCTCCCCTCAGATTAGTTGCTTTATTTTTTGTAGTGTGTTGAGGCTGGTTCCTGTAATCTTTTGAATGTTTCTTAGGCTGTAACCTTTCTTCAATAGCTTCAGTTCCTCAACATACTGTTGCTTCATAGCCTCATCGGATTTCTTATATCCAACCTTTCTGCCGACCGCTCCGCCATTGGCTCTAAAATTCTCATAACCACTGGCGACCCTTTCACGAATGGTTTTTCTTTCCATGCGAGCCACCTCCGCCAAAATTGTGATTAAGAACTGACTCATGGGATTAACTTCCTTTTCTTTCGTTAGTGTTTCAATGTTGTAATTCTGTATATACAAGGATATCTTGTGTCGGTTAAGTATTTCAATAGCCTCTAATACCTGTAAAGTATCTCGTCCGAGCCTGCTCAACTCACTAACTAAAACTTTGTCTATCTTGTTCTCATTCACGAACTGAATCATGTTTTGAAGTTCTACTCTTTCTTTATTAGACTTTGCCCCTGAAATTTTCTCGGAAAACACTCCTTCGATTAGCATTTTATTACTAATTGCAAATTGGGTTAAGTCATTTATCTGTCTTTGAAATTCTTGTCCCTGCGTTGATACTCTTGTATAGATAACTACCTTTTCCATGTCTTGAATTATTAAAAGTGGAGGCTCCTACTGCTACTCTGTAAACTGCCAAGTTCTGAGGGATAGGAATAATTACCTCCACTATGTTACTGTATGACAATAATAGGTGTTATTCTCGTAATAACAAATAAATCAACATTAAATAAAGTTAATTTTATTAGATATTACAATCATATATACTTTTTCAAACTATATTTGCTGGTTGATTCATAAAATAATAAAATTAAAATGAAAGAACAAAGGAAAGCTGTTACTATTTATCATGTTCATTTTCATGATAATGAGTTCAATAACCATTTGGTAAAGAAAGATTATTATTTTGGTTCTATCTCTGCAATCTATCAGGTTTTTGATGTAAAACAAATTGGAATCCTTGCTTCAAGTTTATACAATCTGAAGCTGGATGAAAATACGAATCCGATTTATGAAAACAAAAAGTGTATCATCCGAAAAGATGTGTTGAACACCAAATCTCAAACTAAGAAAGAGTAGTTATTTCAAAAATATATGTAATTTTGTGGCGGACATGAGGTAAAGAGTTGCCCGGTCCAACTTATTTGTATCCAAAAAGTGGATTGATTATTATTTGGCTCCTCTAAACTTGGCAGTTAAACAAGAGCAACGAAAGATAATAACACAATGCACTCCTATCTTATATGGTGGGAGGTTTTGTTGTTATAACTCGTTGCAAAGCTTGCCAAGGCTGTGAGGGGCGGTTATAGTCGACTGACCTCTCACTTTTTTTATTTTAAACCGCTTGTTTCAGAGGTGGATGAGCAAAAAAATTATCTCATGGATGATATTAGAAAAATGTTAGAGCGAATTCGAGAAATTGAAAAGGATGCTCAAGTATTAAACGAAGACAAGAGTTTTATGGAAGATCTTCTTAAAGGAATTGTCAAAAAAGCGAATCAAGAAAAAGTCAAAAGAATAATTGAACTTATGGCTTATCGACATTGAATTAATCAAATTTTGAAATCATGAAAAGAGTAAAATTATTTTTAATTAGTTTGGTTACATTGGTAACTTTGAGTGTTGGATTTTCCTCCTGTGGAGGGAGTGTTGGTAAAATCAGTGAGATGTTTAAAGTTGAAAGCGAGTATTATGGTGATCAGTATGGTGTAACATATAAAGCAAAAGTGAAAAATACCTCAAATCGCACCCTTGAAGGTTCATTTAGAGTAAAAGTAAAATGTAAAGATGGCACTTCTACTACTGAAACGGCTCATGTGGTCAATATGGAGCCTGGTGAAATTCAAGAAATTACTATATACAACAATGCCATAAAAACTTATAATGTGTCTTCTTGGTCTTTTGTAGATGAATAATCTTTTAGATTAAACTGACTCAAGAAAAAGTGTATCAGAATGTCTTTTCATAGATTATTTTGATACATTTTTATTTTAAGACAAAATTCATGTAAGCAAGCCTTATTTTTTATGTTATAAATTCTCATTTTCAGCAAGTTAAATTAGAAATAGGGATTTGTGCAAATTACTGGGGGTGGGTTATTTTACAGTTTTCCAATAGTTTAGCATGCTTCTACTAATTTTGAATTTATGTTCCGATGACAATGGTTTCCCATAGTTGGGGTTGTTGCTTCCTTTCATTGATTCACTTATCTTTTTCTTAGTTTGTTCTGATAATATTCTTTTTCTCATAATACATTTTATTAAACTACTTTATTAATGGATTATTTATAAATATCTTTTTTTGAAAAATAATGTTTTGAAAATAAAATCTTAATTTATAAATAATTAAATCCAAATTTACCCTTTGGGAGGGTGGGTTGTTATATACCCTGCCAAGAATATCAAAGGGGATTGGGATATAAAGAAATTTCATTCTTCTTCTTATCTCTTATTGAAATGATTCGTTTTCGATGGTCGGCAAACATAGAGTATAAAAATTCTTTATCTAACAGATCATCCAAAGAGATTAGTTTTTTAATGACTTTATCTTCATAATACCCAATGGCATTATAATCTAATTTTAGTTCTATTCTATTCAGATTTTTCAAATTGGGATTAATCTGCTTATGAAAATCCAAGATATAACCCTTTTCAGAAACATTGATTTCTTCTTTCTTGTCGTATGCGCAAATCTCCTTAGTTTTCTTTTTGTCTTTTATTAAAATGGTTCTGATTTTAAACGGGTTGTTGAGGCTACCCTTAGTAAAATATACAATTTTATCAATGGTTTTGGTTCTATCTTCAATTATGTTTTTATTTAGCATTACTTGATTTTCTTTATCTTTTAAAGCCCTTCGCAATACTTGTTCAGGATTGAAGTTATAACAATCAATTGCAATGTCAATTTTACTGAAATTATTAATCTTCAAATTAAGATCATTCAATACATTGGATAAATAATGTTGTGTATCGTTGTAAAAAACAGGATTAGCAACAGTAAATTTAATTGCATCTTTATATGAAAATCCGAATTGAGAAAAATCTATCTGTCCCATTGGGTTGCCATCATGACTAACAGAATAGGAATATTTATATCTGTGGGAAGCATCCAAAGTTTGGGTTAATGTAGTTTTATCAAAAGTAAGCTGGTTTTCAAAAGCTATTTCAGACTGATACTTCACAGCCTCATCAAAATTATCGCTAACGGTTGATGTACAGGAAAAAACTAACTTGTCTAATTGTATGGTTGCATTGATATTATATTCATTTTTCATTGGAATTAAGGTTAATACTCTTATTATTTATCTCATGATGGTAGTCTACCATAGTACGGTCTGTTTTATTCATAAATAGTCTATATTTCTAAAAAAGTTATTGATTGTACAAAATAATTCTCATGGATTGGGAATCCACTCCCTTAACTCCCAAATCAAGTCTAAATCTTCTAAAAATTGGTTCGAGAAAAGAACATCTAAGGGTACTAAGTGGGAAGAATTTATATTTTTATGAATGCTTCCCATTTCTTTTTTCACTAACTCATTGGTTTGCTGATATATTAACCCTAAGGCTGAATTTAATTCATTGGTTCGATGTGATTTTCCATCAAATGTGATTTTCCATCAAATGTGATTTTTTGAGGAAACATTGAACTTATCAACTTACATTTCACTTCTATTTTGGCATCCCTTATGTAGTTATTTATATTGAAAATCAGACATATAGAGTAATCTAATTTTGGTTCAATATTAGTGCGGTTAGGGGTTTTTACAAAATCTATTCTTTTTTGTAATTCCTGTTTTTCTTTCATGCACCTATCTAATAATCTATCATACATAGATTTGTCTATTTCTTGAAGCAGATATTTATCATCAAGGATATCTATTTTACTATTCACTTTTTCAATTTCAAGATGAAAATTATTTATTTCCTTTTGAGTCTCAACAGACTGTTCATCTTTTAAATTCTCAAAAATTTTTTATATAAATCTAAAATTGTTCTGTTTGGGTTTAGTGTAGCTGTATAGTTAGCAAATGCTTCATTTGCTTTGTCTGCTCTGCATCTGAAATGCTTACTAACCTTACTGCAATTATAGTAATAATATGTTGCTCCATTCCCTTTACTTGATACACCTGGAACTCCTACCTTATCTAAACTTGATGAAAGAAAGGAACACAAAGATTAAAATAATAACCAGTCATTTACAACTAAAACAAAGATACGAGAAGCTAAATCACAGAACCTGCTGATCTAAAAATTAACAGGAGTCAGATCTACAAAAAACTTCCCATTGCCGAATCCATCTTGTAGGAGGTCCAGCAATGGGAAGCATAATTGAAATTATAATAAAGAAGAATTATCCGTAGAAATCTTCCATTTTACTTGACACTAATCTTGGTCATGCTTCCATCGACATTCACAATATAGACTCCTGTACGCAAACGGGTTTTAGGATCAATGTACACACCATTTAATGTGTAAATGCGAATCTCATTGGCTCCCGGCGCTATAACTTTGCCATCGACCACATATACATTTGGCAATTGAGCATTAATTTCATTTATTCCAGTGCCGAAATCTACAACGCGCAGGAATCCCTTAGTTGCAACTTCAGAGTCATCCCAGTAGAGACCTTTCTCTGCATCAATCACTAGGCTCTCCATAACAGGTGTTCCGGTAAAGGACGCTACGTTTTGGAACAGTTGAATGCTGTCACCACCGACAGGTGTCCATGTGCTCCAATGAATACGGATGGTGCCATTCATGGAGAGTGTGTTGATATTCTGCAGCGTGGTATAGGACTTAGCAGAGGAAATACCGAACTCTACAACTGCGTCCTTATATACAGTAACGTTCTTGCCGCCAAAGTTAAGAGTTCCGGTGGTGGCAGTAGCGGTGGTACCCACCTGAAGGGTAGCGCCGGTAACGATGATGTAACTACTGTTGGATAGTGCGCCTGTGCCAGTTACACCACTCAGTGTAGCACCTGCCCTCACTGTGAGTGCTCCCGTGCCAAGTTTCACAGTGTTGCCACTGATGTGGAGTTGACCTGCCTCGATGCTTGTGGAGCCGGTATGGTCATGAGCGCCAGTGAGACTCACCTTTCCGTTTCCGATTTTGGTAAAGTTGGAGTTGTCGGTAACAATACCCGTCCAGCTCCAGTCGCTGTCATTACCTAATCTCCAAGTGTTGGTTCCCGTAGCGCCGTCATTGGCGAAGGAAGCATAACCTCCCAGTTTACCGCTACCCGAAACCTTACCGATAGTAAAGGTCTTGCCGGTATTTTGAACTCTGGTGGTGGAGGCGATGTCGAGTGTACCATTGGCTAAGCCTGTGGATGAGTCGAGTGTGAAGCGTGGATCGGTATCGCTGGTACCGTAACTACCCACAGCCTTAATGGTGCCCGTAAACTGGCTCCAGTTTCCCTGTATTTTAGTACGGGTAGCCCACCAACCGGAACCAACAATGACCGGACAATTAATGGTGAGGGTACCTTCGCCTGTCACCTTGTTACTATACGAGGCATTGGTCACAAGAGTTTGCGTGCCGCTCTTGTCCACAGGCACTTCGATCGCATAACTACTGCCGGCGTTCTCGAGCAGGGTGCCGCTCTGAAACTCTACGGTCTTGCCTGGCACAGTACTTGCTACACACTGTACTGTGCCAGCTGCGATAACGAGACGGTTCACAGTGTTGTTTACATTGAGTTTCATATATCCCGTACCCTTCTTGGTAAGAGTAGTACCACTGATAGCTTTGTTCACTACAAAGTCGCCGGCATTGTTGATGACGCCACCGTCTTCACCCTCCATCTGCATGGGTGAACCCTGTGTAACGGCATAGTTGGTTTGAAGAGTTGCTCCGTTTTCAATGATAAACTTGGCTGGAGCTGTATTCACTCCACCGAGTTGGCCGAGTTTCATGTTCTCATTGCTGAGTGAGGATACAACCACTGTTCCGCCGCTGATGTGTGTACCACCTGTGTAGGAGTTGTCAGCTTTAATGGTAAGTGTACCAGTGCCACGCTTGATAAGGGTGGATGTGCCCATGATCTTTCCGGTACCGCCGAGGGTGTAGGCTGTATTGCCATCTACAATAATGCTGTCTGCTTCCAACTCACCCTTAAGGGCCACACTTTTCTGACTGCCAGTGGCATCAAAGAGTACTTTGTCACCCGTAACGAAGACTTCGGTGGTGGCAGTGGGATCAAAGGCTGAAGTGAAGTTGTTCGACTGTGCAAAGTCCCACAAAGTGCTCTCCTTGCCGTTCCAGATAATGGAGGCTGCCCCACGGGTGTCTTCAATAGTGAGGTAGAGGTGATTGCCCGTATGAGAGAGCGTTGATTTCTTACTGGTGCCGATGCCCTCAATAACGACATCAAAGAGTGAACCAGTGAGGGTGCCAACTTCGCCAAGATCGTAGGTACCAACTGTAAGGTTTTCGATTACGAATTCAATAACGGGCGCAAGGTACTTAGGGCCGTAATTCCACGACTTGGTTTCGATAGTGAGGAGTTTGGCATTGATCTGGTCGGCCTTAAAACCGTTAGGATTAAGGTCTATCTGGAGACGTGAGCCGAAACCTAGAATTAGAGAGTCGGTGGTGATGGTACCAATATTACCTTTGCCGCCCGGACGGATGGTGGCGTTGTAATCTGCCTTGATGCAGCGGAATTCTCCCCCGTTGGAGTTAAGGGTGGTATGGCGATTCAGCCAAAGGGTGGAACCAAGTAGTTTACCATCGAAAGTGAGTGCGCCATTCCACACATCGGTGTTACCCGTGTATTTTTGCTCCACAGTAGGAAGAATGAGTTCGCCCTCACCCTGCTTAATGAGACGCATGGTTCCGTCGAAGGCCCCTCTAGTCACAGTGGTAGTGTAGAACTGGGAGACGGGGGCAATCTTCGCACTAGTTTCAGAGCCATTCTGACCCTCTGTCCATGAAGGGGCATTGAAGATTACATTCCACGGACGGACACCGTCTTCTACAGCGATGGTATTATTCTGATTTTCAAATACGAGCACTTGCTTATCATTATAGGCGGAACCAATACTGCCACTGCCTGCCACAAGTTCGCGACCGGTGGTAGTAAGCGGAGGAGGTGCTACAGTAATGCCCTCTAATTCTCCGAGGAAGTAAGACGGATGAGGCGGTTGGTTGTAGCCGATCGTCTCCCAAACCATAGCTTGACGGTAGCCGTGGTCGTGCCACAGAGTAGGAATACGGTAGGAAGTGGTATAGTTACTAGTGTAGATACGCATACCTGTGCCATTGCGGATGACGATTTCTTCACGCCAGTCGCCAAGTATGTCACCACTCAAGCAAGGATTATTTTTGGAACTATTATTCATATTACCTGCATTCGACAGGAAGATACGGCCCACACCGGGCTTGTCAATTTTAGGTTGTCTGGCTGTACCCGGACTATCCAGTACTTCGCTCAAAAGGTCGCCATCCCAGTAAATACGGAAGTTGAGGTTACCCCAAGCAATAAAGCTTTCTGCTGTAATTTCGTTGATGTCTTTGTCGGCCACCGAGCTAATGAAACCGGTGCTCACGGAGCGACCCTGACAGCCGGGATACGTGTTGGAAAAATTGGCCATGAGTCCACGACCATCATCACCCGTGCCCTGCGAGCGATAATATAGTTCAGAGGTGGTGGCATTGCGGTAGTTCATGTTAGGCGAACTCTCGTTGCAGGTGTATTGTTCCAATCCCCAGCGATAGGGGTCGAAATCACTACAGTGTTGAGCATCTCCGTGTCCTAATCCTGTGGTGGAAAGTCCTTTGCCGTTGTCGTCGAAAGTGAAGGAACCGAATACGATTTCGTCTCGACCGTCCATATCGACATCCTGAATGGCGAAATTATGGTAGCCTTGCCCATACCAGGGACTCGAACTCACATTGTTGGTCCAGTACCAGCGCTGCGTGAGTTTGTGAGTAGCGGGATCTACATCGTAAGCCGCAAATTTATGGCGTGTGTAGCAGCCACGGCCAAGGAAGATAGAAGGTTTCTTGCCATCCAGATAGGGTGCGCCAAAGTAGTGCTTGGTGGCGCGGTGGCCACCATCACCGGAATTACCCCACACAGCTAACGAGGTCTCGCCTGCTTCGTAGCGTTTTAGCGGGTAGGTCATCCAGAGCTTGTCATTGTCGCCGATTGGATAGGGCTCGCCTGTTTCGCCATTTATATAAAGAAGGTATTCATTACCCACGCTGGTATATTCTGTATTCGCTATGGTACGGGAGTCATATGTGGGATTATCGCCGATGGTCACAGTGGTTCCGTCAGCCTTATGAATCACCATGTTGTCGGCACCGCGCAATAGCACCTCAGCTTTGCCGTCCATGTCCCAGTCAAAGGCGATGGCGTCCCACTGTTCGTCCGGACCGGCCTGCAAGTTAGGGCCAAGATCAATCCACCACAAACGTGTACCCGTAAGGGTGATCACCTCGATGCGGTTGAAGCGGGTGGTGTTAGTGATGTCAGTAGTGCTGCTGGTGTAATTACGCTTGCAGATTAGTTCAATCTTCCCGTCGCCGTTCACATCGGCGGCAACTACATCGTTGAACTCATACACCGAAGTGGCAGTGAGTCCGGCACGATCTATTGCGGGTTGACCGGCGATATCGAGATAGCCGGTGGTAAAGTTGGAGTCTACGCCACTCCAGCGGGTTATTTCGGCGCACTTTTCGCCTTCTACACCCCGTACTACGGGTGCCACCTGATATTTGGTGGTAGTATTGCCGGCGGAGTGAACGTAGTTAGAAACCCTCAATTCGGAGGCAATCTTAGAGCCGTTGGCATAAAGATTGTAGGTTACGTCATAATATTCTTCGCCCAAAATACGCCAGCTGATAAAGTTACCGCTGCCGCTCTGAGCAATCGTAGCCACCAGGCCACGGTCGAGTTTATCCATGAAACGTTGAGCATGAGCCGTGAAGGCTACCGCAAGAAGCACAGATAAAAGAATGATTCTTGGTTTAAAATACATCATGAGATTGTTATTTAATGTTTTCTGTTTAAAAAAATAAGTTTTTTAAGAAAGTTCAAAATAAGCACGAATAATTCTTCTCAACAATGTAAAATAGTACAATCTTATGTATTATAAGATATTTTGGGCAACAGTAACCTACTTCCTAATCTCATTTATGTTATTGTGAAATGAACTCGCATAATTCCCAAATCAAGCTAAATCTATTCTAAACTTATTCCCATATTGCAGCGTTTTGCCTGCATTTGCATTTATATAGTATTACTAAAAAATTTAATGATTATGAAAACAAAGAATTTACTTGAAATGCTGTTCCTACTTATCGTTTCTTTCGGTTTTGTGTCTTGCAATAATGATGATGAAATAGATATCAACCGGCTGGTAGGCAGATGGAGTGTTTCCTATGATGATCCGCGATTGATGGTTGACGGCTCGGTAATATATACATTCAATACCGATAAATCCTGTTCTATTTATAATTATGATGCATTATCCAATAGAGATACTACAATCAATCGTACATATATAATCAGCTATGACAATACATTGATTACCTTATTTAACGAAGAAGAAAAATATACGGAACAATACCGTATTCTTAAACTGACATCGAAGGAAATGAGATGGGAAGATGCATCTTCAAAATGTGGATGTTCTAATTCTAATAAGAAATTTGTGAAAGTGACAGAATAAAAACAATTAAAGTCAAGATTTCTTTATTTGTCAGTTAAGATACGAATGGTATTTTTGCATAAATTAAGAAATGGCGAGAGTCAGTGTCCATAATTATTTACATGCTCACATCGTGCTTTTTTATTCGTTTCCAGCCAAATTAAACATCTTAAAATTTTGATGGGTTCTTAACTCTTGAATCCGATTATTAGTCAAACTATCTATTTGCTTTAAAATATCATACATTCCATCTTCTTTGTAATGTGATATAAGAATATTTTTCCGGTTATCTGTAAGGTTATTAGATGCTGTTTGAAAAAAGCGTTTAAAATAATGATGATCTGTTTCTCCTAAAGAATATCCTAAAAAGGTAATATTGTTTGCATTGGACAATACAGAATCAATATTAAGCATTTCATTCCACATACAGGTCGATTTCTTTAGAAAAACATCAGCCTTATTAATTTTTGCATCATCTTCAACCCCAAAGACAATCTTATGTTTCATAGCATTGCCATGTACCCTTAATGCTGTGTGATTTAGCCCCTTTTGCCATATGATATAATCAACACTTTGAGTATAATTGTAGTTTAAAATTAACGTATCTCGAGACTCATTTGTAATAAATTTGTATGCTTTAGATATTTCATTAAAGCTAGACATATCTATATTATTAAGGTAGTTACATAAGGAATAACATAACTGCTGATATTCTTGCCTAAAAAATTTCCTATCATTTGTGTTTCCCTGAAAATTGTAGGAGTATTCTTTCAATTCATTCTCAATATCTATCCAATTATTAAGATTATGTTGTCTTTTCAAATATGCACAAAGTTGGCTATTAGCAGCCAACAAATCATTAAAAATATCACTTGTTATAAAGTCTTGATAACTTGTTTTCAACCCTAAATTAAGATCAAATCCATTTCCTATTATTAAAACAGTATCATATTCCTTTTCTATCATTATTATAATGTATTTTAGCAAATATATACTCAATTGAATAAATAACGCCTATTGAATTTGAAAATATCCTTAAGTAGTTTTGAATTATATAACTTACTTCTACTTCTTTTCCATCAACAACTTCTCCAACAACACAATTTTCTCCTGTTCCTTTTCTAATAGTTTTTCACATAACTCAACTATCTTATCAATAGGATTAAAATGATTAACACTATTATCCTCAACGTTGTAATTTCCTATATTAGAGACTTTTTCATTATTTTCAAACGTATTATTCTCTACAATTACCATCACAGGATCTTCCTCCAATTCCTTAATCAATTGAGGAGAAACACCTAATGCTTTGGCGAATTTTTCAATTATTTCATCCTCAATTACTTTTTTAGATTCATACATAGATACTGTTGCCTGGCTGGTTCCTATTTCCATTGCCAAGGCTTCTTGCTTAATGCCTAGCGTATGACGAAAGCGTTTAATAGCATGTCCATGATGCGTGTTTTTCTCTTCTTTTTTATCTATTGTTTCCATATTTTAGTGATTTATTTATATTAACAAAAGTAACCAAAAACTTTAATTACCGGATAATTATAAGGCCAATAACTATAATTATTATCCGGTTTTATTTTTATAATCCGCTCCATATCTTTTTATTTGCGCCAAATATAAATTTCACAATCCTTTAGATGTTAAATTTAATATTTTAATTCATATAATATAATAGAAACAAATTATAAAGAACTTATTATCCTTTTTCATTTCAATAGGCAAATCCGCCACTTTATTAAGAATTCCCGGCGGATTTGCTTTATTAAAAAACAAGGCCTGATTTTGAAACAAAACATAAGAGTTATCAGTCTTATTTCTGTCCTAACTTTTACAATTGTAATATGACAGATCAACAACAATCTATTGTCTCTCAAAATTGTATTGCAGAACAAATCAGTGCGGCATTCCGGGTTCTGAAAAATCCATTTGGGGAGGTTCTTGATTTATTTCCAAAACAGGAAATGTGTGTTATAGGGGAAACAATCGAAGTAAGACTTGAATCGGCAACTCTTACCTGCCTGTTTGACGAAGATAATGCTTGTGATGCGGCGTTTTTGTTTTTGGACGACCGGTGTGACCTTATGCAATATCTTGATTTTTGCACTAAGGAATATACATATAATTATTTGAAAAGAGCTTGGATAAACGAAAATTACTGCATCAAAATAAAGAACGATGGAGATGAGCCTTTTTTTGCAATATTCTCTTTCTGATATAGGGGATGTGATATTCAAAATTTTTTACTGCAAGGGGGCGCAAAGTTTTCGCAAAGTACGCAAACATAAAATATTTGTTTTTAAGTCAATTGTACTGCTTTTAAAATTCACTAGCTTGCCGTTATATTCTTTTTTCAGCATTTGACATACTTTCACGTTGGTTTTTACTAACTTTGGATTCAATTTTTAATTTTGAATCCAATGATTTTCTTTCGGAGCAAATTTGCTCGCTTATTATTCCCTGTATGGGCACTATTCTTTCTGTCCTCTTTTTCATCCGGTAATGATTATTCTTCTTCTGACGAAGCGACAAAATTGCGACAAGATTTTCCATTTTTAGGAAAATTATTAACTGCTGATAATCCGTGGGAAAAAGAACCTTCGGAATTAAAAGACATTTTATTTGATCGAACTCCGAGGTTAATGCAAGGCAATGAAAATTATCCGTTGCTTTTTGTAGATCAACGAACAGAAACGTGGTCCGGAGAAAAGGTTTTTAATCAAGTATCTTACGAAACCGAATATTATACTTTTGATAAAGCCAATCCGGTTATTAAACTGCATATCGGCCGCCCCTTAATACACAGCCAACAACATGGTAGGGTAGAAGAGGTTGCCAAATCGAAACTTACTACTCCAAAATTCCCTTATATTCCTGCAGAACAAATTCCACCTTTCTTGGAGAAACTTGATTCAATCGCTATTGAGTTAGCTCGCTTCGGAGCAAAAAAATTATGGAGTGATAGTTATTTGGTTTCCCGCTATGAGTTTCCGAATGGTGTTATTATGACAGTAACGAATTTGACCGGTTCGACCAACGGTTCCTCTTATGTTGAAATAATGCTTACTTCTACAGAGTCGATAAAGAAATTCGAAGGGACACAAACGCTTGCTTTTCCGGGAGCTGAAGGATTTGGCCGTTATTCGGTCGGTGGACGTGGGGGTAAAGTGTATGTTGTAACTTCATTGGAAGATTATTTGCCTTCCGGTCGTCCCGGCCGTTCCGAAGGCAATTACGGGCAAGCAAGCGCGTATGCAAAAACATTGGGTAAAGGAAAATGGATTCCTTATGTAGATGCTTTAGGAAACAAGCATCCCGAAGCGGGACGACCATTGTTACCGGCATATCCGGCACTACCTCCCGAACCTGTTATTCATGGAACACTTCGGGAAGCTATTGAAGCAGAAGGGCCGCGTTATATTGTATTTGCAGTTTCGGGAGATATAGAACTTAAAAGCGATTTGGTTATCAAGAATCCGTATGTAACTATTGCCGGACAAACGGCTCCGGGAGAAGGAATTCAAATTAAAAATTGGGGATTGAAAATCAATACGCATGATGTGATTGTTCGTTACTTACGGATTCGTGTTGGAGAAAATAAAGGCCCGGGCAACCTGAAACGCACCATTGGAGAGCAAACCCACGCATTGGATGTTAACGCGATGAATATAATAGTTGATCATTGCGAAATGGCTTATGCCAATGACCAGACATTCAATTTCTATGGGGCTAATAATAGGCAGGCTTCAACAGTTCAATGGAGTTATATTTATGGTGCGCCGAGAAAGTCTACGCATGAAAAAGGAAACCATTCGATGTCAATGGCCGGTAACGGATGGGGATTTGTATCTTTTCACCATAATTTGATTGCTCATGGCGAACGCCGTAATCCGCGGCTTGATATGCTGACTTTCGATTATCGCAACAATATACTATATAATTATATGGGAACGGGTTATGGTAGTTCGAATGACTATTTGCGTTTGAATTATATAGGTAGTACAGTCAAACCAGGCCCGGATACTCAAAAGTTATCGGGTTGTGCTTTTGGAGAGGAAACAATTTATGGACAATGGTACGGTGTAGATAACGACTTGCCTAATTCTCTTGGATTTGTTCTTTTTCAAACAGATGATCGAGTAATTAAGAAAACGCCTCATCCGGTTGCACCTGTTACAACGCAGCCCGCAAAAGAAGCGTACAATTTGGTATTAAAGGAAGGTGGAGTAACGAAACCTGTGCGTGATGTGATCACGTCTTATGTTTCGCAAACAGTAGAAAAAGGAACCGGTTTAATTCCGGATACACCTGTCTCTTGGCCTCATGGAGGTTTTGCTACTTATCCGGTAGTTTCTCCACGGATTGATACAAACCAAAATGGTATCCCCGATGAATGGGAAGTATCACGCGGATTCGATCCTGCTTCCTTTCGGGCAACTGATCGAAACATTGATTCTCAATATGATAATATTGAAGTATATATTAATTCTTTGTGATTTGAAAGAAGAAGAGTGTGTTAAAAAAGTCAAAAAGAATATAACCGCAAGGGGCGCAAAGGATTTCGCAATGTACGTAATTTTTATATCTAGTATAAAGGGAACTGTCGAATTTTTGACAGTTCCCTTCTTTTTTTAATTTCTTCTATTGATTCCTCCGTATTGGTAAATTTGTTGATTGTTTATCGTGGGACTTCCAGTTTGCAAATTAACATCTTCTGAGTTGTAGATTGTGATATGTACCGGTTGTGTACTTGCTCCGGAATTAAATGTACAAAATAAAATGCTTTTTTCGGTTACATATTTCTTTTCTATAGTATTCTCTCCGGTGTTTCTTACAGTTTCTTTTCCTTTCTTGGCAGTATCAATAAAAGACTGAATATCTGTGACTGAAGGGTCTTCAAAAACTAATTTATCATTATATTGAAAAACAGCTTCATTGGCGGCCGATTCCAATAATTTGGATTTCAATTTGGCAAATAAGGCAGCATTTCCGAATGCATCAATAGTAGAAATTTTACCATTAACACAAAATCCAAAACCCAAAATATCATCTTTTCCTGTGAAAAGAGGCTCCATTGCTTTTATATATTCTTTTACAACAGACTGCAGGTCTTTGTTTTCCAATGTCAATTGCAAACTGGTGGCCGATTCGCGGCTTTTTATATCGGCATTTACGTTTGCTCCGGCTTTGCTTTGAAAATTAGAAACTTCAGACCAAACCGCAGATTGTTCTTTTTTTTCACGAGCAGCGATTTTCAGATTTTTATTACTCAGCATTTTTCCGGAACTTGAAAATTGACTTGCGCTTTCACTGCCTCTTTGCCTCCAGCGGCTTTGCTCCACACAGAAAGATTTTAACGGAATATTTTTGCAACCCGGTTTCAGGATAACATCTTCGGCAATTGTTCGGTCTTGTTTTCCCCCTTTTACAATGTCTCCCGAAAGGATAAAAATATATTTATCCGATTTGTTATCGACTGATAATTCACCTACATTACTTGTTTCATGAAGTACAATATTCTTGTTTTCCATGGCTTCCTGTAATGTTATGTAATTCCTGCTTACTTTGTCTTTTCCTCGAATAAGGAAAATGGTTAAATTCTTATGAGTAAGAGAATTTCCCGATTGTACCTTTATTTCCACTTCTTTTTCATTTGTCGTTTCTTGCGATTTTCCGATTTGGCAACTACCGAGAAACAATACAATAAGCATGATGCTTAAAAGACTAATTCTTTTCATAAATAATAATTTTAATTGTGAATGATAAAACTCCTATATTATATGATTATATTTTCGTATCTTTCACAAATATAACGGGTTAAAAAACAGTAGAATGACAAGAATGGGTAAATACCTTGACTAAACTTGGTGAAATATAGTAGATGAAATGATAAAAATATGTTATTTTACATCCGGATTTAAAAAGAGGACTATGTTTCCAAAACTATGATATGAAATTTATCAAACGACATATAATTTTAGTTTTGTTTTTGCTGATTGGATGTGTTGTATGGGCTCAATCCGACAAAAAATCTTCCGATCGTGTAAATAAAGCAGCATCCGAACTATCCAAAGCATTAGACGAAAATGCTGAAGAAAGCAAGATTGCAGCAGATTATGAAATATTGGCAAAGGAACTTATTCAAAAAAAGTCATACGCTAAAGCCGAAGAGTATTTGAGAAAAGCTCTTCAAATTTATACAAATCAAAATCAAAAAGAAAAAGTTAGCGCGATCAATCGTGAAATTGCCGGAATATTGGAAATGCAAGGCAAAATAGATGATGCTGTAGTTCATTACGAAGATGCTGCTAAAATATCAGTGAATAGTCTACAAAAACAATTGAATATAAATGATGCCGGAAGAGTTAGAAATACTTCCAGCCCAAAGAAACAATCATCGTATATCCAGCAAAATATAACTTTATTGGAGAAGGAAAATTTACCGGAAGAAAAAGCTGTAGTTTATCAGCAAATGGCAGTAAATAGCCTTCAAATGAATCAAAAATCACAGGCTATTGAAAATTATGAAAAAGCATTGGAAAATATACCGAAAACAAAACCGGAAGCCATGGCTGTACAACAAAAAATTGCAGGTATTTATATTTCTGAAAACAAATTCGATAAAGCAATAGATATTAATGAGAATTTACTAAAGGAAACGACTAAGAATAAAGATGTTGAGGCTCAGATTAAACAAATGCAATCTTTGTCGGAGGTATATATTTCGGGTAATAAACAGAAGGAAGGAATTTCTACGTTGAAACAAGCATATGAATTAGCTTTGAAAGAAGGGCGAACGTTGGATGCAAAGAATTGTGTAGAATTATTGGGTAATATTTACACAAAAGAAAATGATTATAAACAAAGTATTTCTTTATATACAAATTTTTTAAATCATTTGGAAATTCTGATCCAATCGGATAGCACTTTGGTAGATGCTAAAATATTTCAACTGACGGAAGAGCAAATTAATCGTCTGGAAAGAGAAAAAGAACTCAAGGATAAATTGATTGAAGGAAAGAATATATTTAATACAATCCTGATAATTTTTCTTGTGCTACTTTTATTTCTTTTGTTTCTGATTATTAGAGCTTTTTATGCTAATAAGAAAAAAAATAAAGAAATTGCACTACAGTCTTTGCGAAGGGAAATGAATCCGCATTTTATTTTTAACAGCTTGAATAGTGTAAATCGGTTTATTTCTCAGAATAATGAATTGGAGGCCAATAAATACCTTGCTTCTTATTCGCGATTGATGCGTAACATTATGGAAAATTCGGGTAAAGACTTTATCAAGCTGAGCAAAGAATTGGAACAGTTGGAAGAATATTTACAATTGGAGCAATTGCGTTTTGGAGATAAGTTTTCATACAAAATTACTATTGATAAAGACATTGATACCGAAAGTGTTTCGATTCCGAATATGCTTATTCAGCCGCAATTGGAAAATGCAGTTTGGCACGGACTTCGTTATAAAACAGAAAAAGGATGTTTAAAATTAGATATTATACTAAAAGCTGGAAAAATTATTGTTGCAATAGAAGATAATGGTATTGGATTGACTCAAAGTCAGGCAATTAAAACTGATAATCAGAGAATCTATGAATCAAGGGGATTAAATAATGTGAGGGAGCGCATCCGGTTATTAAACGAACTTTATCATACTGAAATAACATTGAATATTAAGGAAAAAGAAGCTCCGGATACAGGTGTTGTTGTCATATTCGTTTTTTAGGAATTTGTTTATGAAAAAAATAAAAAGTATCATTGTTGAAGATGAAGCAGCGGCTCGTGAAGTTCTGAGGAATTATATAACTAAATATTGCCCTCAGATTGAAATATTAGGTGAAGCGGAAAATTGTACAGAGGCTGTTTCTCTTTTACATCAATTACAACCTCAATTGATCTTTTTAGATGTTGAAATGCCTTTTGGGAATGCTTTTGATGTATTGGACGGATGTAAGGATTTACATTTTGAGACCATTTTTGTTACGGCTTTTTCGGAATATTCGCTTAAGGCATTAAATCAAAGTGCTGCATATTATTTATTGAAACCCATCGATATAGAGGAGTTAATTGTTGCTGTTAATAAAGTACATGAACAGATTCAAAAGAATGAAGTTTTTAACCGGAATAAAATTATTTTGGAGAATTTCAAAGAAGAAAAACCTGAAAAAAGGAGAGTAATTCTTCCCACCTTAAATGGCTTTGAGATTGTAAAACCCGAAGAAATTATCCGTTTGCAAGGAAATGGAAATTTCACGGATATTTACTTAACAAATGGAAAGAAAAAAATGGTTTGTCGTTTCCTCAAACATTTTGCAGATATTTTACCCGATTCATTTATCCGGATACATAAATCGCACATTATCAATACCTCTTTTGTTATTTCATATCATAAAGCATCAGGAGGCTATGTTACAATGGAGGATAAGTCGGAAATAGAAATCTCTCCTGCGTATAAAGAAGATTTTTTGAGAATGATTAAAGGATAAAAAATTACGGGGATTACTTCAAAAAGTAATCCCCGTAATTTTTTATGTCATTATTAAAGCACTATATTCACAATCTTCTTTGGAACAATAATTACTTTTTTAGGAGTTTTTCCTTCCAGCCATTTTTGTGAACTTTCGTGGTCCAATACTGTTTTTTCTATTTCTTCGTTGGTAATATCCGCCGAAAACTCAATATTAAAACGAGATTTACCATTAAAGGAAACCGAATAAGTAAAGGCATCTTCCTGCAAATATTCTTCTTTACAAATAGGCCATTTAGCATCACAAACAGTTGTTGTATTGCCGATTGTATGCCATAATTCTTCAGCAACGTGTGGAGCAAATGGCGCCAAAAGAATTAATAAGTCATTTAAAATCGTTTTTTTGCTGCATTTTAATGCAGTTAATTCATTCACACAAATCATAAAGGCGCTTACAGATGTATTGAAAGAGAAATTCTCAATATCAAAAGAAACTTTCTTTATTAATTTATGTAAAGATTTTAATTCTTCTTTATTCGGATTCTCGTCAGATACAATTAATTCATCTTCTTTGTAGAATAAATTCCACATTTTGCGTAAGAATCGATGAACGCCATCAATACCATTTGTATCCCAAGGTTTTGAAATTTCCAACGGGCCTAAGAACATTTCATACATACGCAATGTATCAGCTCCATATTTTTCGACAATATCATCAGGATTTACCACATTGTACATTGATTTCGACATTTTCTCAACAGCCCATCCGCAAATATATTTGCCATTCTCCAAAATAAACTCGGCACTTCTGTATTCCGGACTCCATG
The DNA here is from genome assembly GCA_031553395.1 of Bacteroidales bacterium. GTDB lineage: Bacteria > Bacteroidota > Bacteroidia > Bacteroidales > WRGA01 > WRGA01. The sequence goes on from JAVBLR010000029.1 coordinate 72,224, forward strand.
CACGGAATTTATCAATATCCAATATGTCGTTTTCAACAATATTTACATCCACATGAATAGGTGTAACATCATATTGTTTTTTCAAATTATAGGACACAAAAAGATTTGCACCTTGAACACGGTAAACAAAATTCGAACGCCCTTGAATCATTCCTTGGTTTATCAATTTTTTGAATGGCTCACCTTCACAAACAACGTCCAGGTCAAACAAGAATTTATTCCAGAAACGACTGTAAATCAAGTGCCCGGTAGCATGTTCTGTTCCACCGATATATAAATCAACATTTTCCCAATACCGGTCGGCTTCTTGAGAAACCAATGCCTTGTCATTGTGTGGGTCCATGTAACGTAAATAATAAGCCGAAGAACCAGCGAAACCAGGCATCGTACACAACTCCAACGGATGTCCGTTGTAAGTCCAGTCTTTCGCACGGCCAAGCGGTGGCTCGCCATCTTCAGTTGGAAGAAATTTGTCAACTTCGGGTAGTTGAATTGGTAAATCGCTCTCTTCTACTGTATAAGGTAATCCATTCTTGTAATAGATAGGAAAAGGTTCTCCCCAATAACGTTGACGGCTGAATATTGCATCCCGAAGGCGGTAATTTACTTTCCGAACACCAAGTTGGCGGTTTTCAACTTCATCAATTGCACTTGGAATCGCTTCTTTTACTGTAAGGCCATTCATAAAACCGGAATTTATCATGATGCCGTCTTTTGCATCAAAACTTTCTTCCGAAACATCACATCCTTCAATCAAAGGAATAATTGGTAAATCGAAATGTTTTGCAAAGGCATAGTCGCGACTATCATGTGCAGGAACGGCCATAATAGCACCAGTTCCATATCCGGCCAAGACATAATCCGAAATCCAGATTGGAATTTTTTCGTTGTTAAAAGGATTAATAGCATAAGAACCCGAAAATACTCCGGATACTTTCTTGTCGGCAATACGTTCCCTTTCGGTTCTTTTTTTAGTTGCTTCTAGATAGATAGCTACTTCCTTTTTTTGGCCAGGTGTTGTAAGTTTCTCAACCAGCTCACTTTCTGGAGCCAACACCATAAATGTTACTCCAAATATTGTATCAGCACGAGTTGTAAAAACAGTAAAGAAATCATCCTCTTCCTGTCTCTTTTTTTCATTCAAAGATTTCGATTCGGATATCGAAAATGAAGATACAGCAGAAACAATTGTATCACCCAATATCAGCTCTGAATCTTTGTCAAAAGAAGGAATAGAATCTAACTTTTGTTTTATTTTCCAAACTACATGGTCTACATCCGACAGAATATCTTCTTCCGAGAAACGAAGAATTTGAAAATCATTATTCAATAAGAAAGCAGAGCGTTCTTTAATGTAATCCTTATATTCGGGTGTACTAGGAATGCTCCCAATGACTTCAATAATTAATCTTTTATCTGGACAAATAAAATCAGTCACAAAGAAAGCTACCTGCTGTCGTTTTTTTACATTATGTCCGGTATCGCTTAATAAAGCATCCCAAAGTATATGATGTGCCTGAGTTTCTTTGTTGTAAAATGATTTTGCCGATTTTATCAGAAATGCCCATAAATTTTTATCCCCAACAAAATAGTGTGGAGGAGCAGATTCATCTTTATCCGACTTATTTGAGTAAATGGATATTTTTTCTTCTTTTTCAGTTACAATATCTTCCTCTTCTTCTTTCTTAATTTTATCAGGATTGAATACCCGGAATCTGATTTCAGCACCTTCCGAACGGCCAATCCAGTTGCGTTGAGTTTCTTTCAACGATTCTGTCCAATCTACCTTATCCAATCCTTCCAACAAACGTTGAGCATAGGCAGAAACACGCAAACACCATTGTTTCATTACCTTTTGTATGACAGGATGCCCACCGCGAACAGAAAGCCCTTCACTTACTTCATCATTTGCCAATACTGTCCCTAAAGCAGGACACCAATTGACAGGCGTATCAGCCAAGTAAGCAATACGGTAATTCAATAAAATGGTTTGTTGTTCTTGTTCGCTATATTCTTTCCATTCATTTGCCGTAAAAGAAAGTTGTTCGCTACAAGCCGCATTCAGATTCTCTGTTCCGAACGTTTCAAGATGCTTGATTAATTTTTCAATCGGTTCAGCTTTTTGAACATTATTATTATAAAAATGGTGGAACATTTTGATAAATGCCCATTGTGTCCATTTATAATATTCGGGTTCACATGTACGAACTTCCCGACTCCAATCGTAACTGAAGCCGATTTTATCCATTTGTTCCCGGTAACGAGTGATATTATTTTGCGTAGTAACAGCAGGGTGCTGCCCTGTTTGGATAGCATATTGTTCGGCAGGAAGACCGTAAGCATCATATCCCATCGGATGCAATACATTAAATCCTTGCAACCGTTTGTAACGAGAAAAAATATCCGATGCAATGTATCCTAATGGATGCCCTACATGCAATCCTGCACCCGAAGGATAAGGAAACATATCGAGGACATAATATTTCGGTTTATTTTTATTTTCGACAACTTTATAGGTTTTATTTTTTACCCAGTTTTTTTGCCACTTTTTCTCGATTTCTCTAAAATTGTATTCCATAGGAAACTAATTTTTACGGTATTGTCTTTATTGTTATTCTTCAAAATCTCGTACAAGCGTGCAATCAGCACACTTACATTCTCTATAAATATATTAAACTTGGAGAATAATGGTGAAGTTACATCTCAATGATATTGCAACCCACAAAGAATTGAATGAAATTTTACAAGCATGCAAATATAATAAAAGTATAACATTTACAGAATATCTTCTTATAAAGTCATAATTCTATTTATACATTTTCTCCCTCATTTGTTTGATGGCATCACTTGTAATGTAATCATCATAATCCATCATTTTATCAATAATTCCCTTAGGTGTAAGTTCGATAATACGGTTACAAACCGTTTGGATAAATTCATGGTCATGCGATGACATTAATACATTTCCTTTAAAGTTTTTTAAGGTATTGTTGAATGCCTGAATCGATTCCAAATCCAAATGGTTAGTCGGAGAATCGAGTACCAATGTGTTGGCGCTTTTCAGCATCATTCGCGCAATCATACAACGCATTTTCTCGCCTCCCGATAATACACTTGTTTTCTTGTAAACTTCTTCCCCTGCAAAGAGCATACGTCCAAGAAAACCTTTAACATACACTTCGGTTGTATCATCCGAAAATTGACTTAACCATTCTACTAGATTGAAATCTGTATTAAAAAAATCCGAATTATCTAATGGTAGATACGCTTCAGTAATAGTTTGTCCCCAATCGTAAGAACCGGAATCGGGTTTCATATTTCCATTAATAATCTCGAAAAATGCAGTCATTGCCCGCGGGTCTTTTGATAAAAAGATGATTTTATCGTCTTTTTCAATTGTGAAGTTCACATCGTTGAATAGAACGGCATCATTCAGTTTTTTTGAAAGCCCTTTTACCTCAAGGATTTTATTTCCCGGCTCGCGTGAAGGTGTGAAGATAATTCCCGGATATTTTCTCGATGAAGGTTTAATTTCCTCAATATTGAGCTTTTCGAGCATTTTTTTGCGGCTAGTAGTTTGTTTGGATTTAGCCACATTCGCACTAAAACGACGAATAAATTCCTCCAATTCTTTTTTCTTTTCCTCAGCCTTTTTATTCTGATTTTGTTGCTGACGTAAAGCCAGTTGACTTGATTCGTACCAGAAACTGTAATTCCCGGCAAATAATTCTATTTTTCCGAAATCAATATCAACCGTATGTGTACAAACCGAATCCAAAAAGTGACGGTCGTGCGAAACTACCAATACAGTATTCTCGAAATTCGATAAATAATTTTCCAACCACATTACGGTATCGATATCCAAATCATTTGTAGGCTCATCCAGTAAAAGGTTATCCGGTTTCCCGAAAAGCGCCTGAGCCAATAACACACGCACCTTTTGTTTTCCGCTGATATCTTTCATCAGCATATAATGAAGGCTTTCCTCAATGCCTAATCCGCTGAGTAAATTTGCAGCATCACTTTCGGCATTCCAACCGTCTAATTCGGCAAAACGCTCTTCCAATTCGGATGCGCGAATACCATCTTCATCTGTAAAATCTGCCTTTTCGTAAAGAGCATTTTTCTCGGTCATAACATCCCACAAGACGGTATGGCCTCTCAAAACGGTTTCCAATACTGTACATTCATCAAAAGCAAAGTGATCCTGACTTAACACCGAAAGCCGTTCTCCCGGTCCTAAACTGATATTACCTCGTGTAGCATCCTTTTCTCCACTTATTACTTTTAAAAAAGTAGATTTTCCGGCGCCATTTGCGCCGATTATTCCGTAGCAATTTCCTTGGGTAAATTTCAGATTAACATCCTGAAACAAAACTCTTTTCCCAAACTGAACCGCCAAATCTGAAACTGCAATCATTTTTATCCTTTAAATTAAAAAGTTGCAAAGGTAAGTATTTTAATGGATTAAAGTACGAACATTTTCATACGTTTACTTTGGATTTTCTCTCAAAACTAATCCCTCAAAAAGGAAATATAGTATCTTTGTCAGTTCTTTTTGTAAATTTATCATTAGCTATGACATTTAAACGTACTACTGTTACTACAGCTTTGCCTTATGCAAATGGCCCAGTACATATCGGGCATTTGGCCGGCGTATATGTTCCTGCAGATATCTATGTTCGTTACCTCAGATTAAAAGGTGAAGAAGTTGTTTTTATCGGAGGAAGCGATGAACATGGTGTTCCCATTACCATCAAAGCCCGTAACGAAGGTGTTACGCCGCAGGATATTGTCGACAGGTATCATTATATTATCAAGAAATCGTTTGAAGATTTTGGAATTTTATTTGATGTGTATTCCCGTACAACATCTCAAACACATAAAGAAGTAGCCTCGGATTTCTTCAAAACATTATACGAAAAAGGCGAATTCATAGAAAAGACAAGCGAACAGTATTATGATGAAGAAGCTAAACAATTCTTAGCCGACCGTTATATCACAGGAACCTGTCCGCATTGCAAAAATGAACGGGCTTATGGAGACCAATGCGAAGCTTGTGGAACATCGCTTAGTCCTACTGATTTGATTAATCCAAAATCTACAATTAGTGGAAGCATTCCGGTAATGAAGGAAACAAAACACTGGTATTTGCCGTTGGATAAACACGAACCGTTTTTGCGTCAATGGATTTTGGAAGGGCATAAGGAGTGGAAATCAAATGTTTACGGACAATGTAAGTCGTGGTTGGATATGGGATTGCAGCCTCGTGCAGTGAGCCGGGATTTGGATTGGGGGATTCCTGTTCCGGTCGAAGGTGCTGAAGGAAAAGTTTTGTATGTTTGGTTTGATGCGCCTATCGGCTATATTTCCAATACGAAGGAATTATTGCCCGATTCGTGGGAAACCTGGTGGAAAGATAAAGATACACGCATTGTACATTTTATCGGAAAAGATAATATCGTTTTCCATTGCATTGTTTTTCCGGCTATGTTAAAAGCTCACGGAGGATATCAACTTCCGGATAATGTTCCGGCAAATGAATTTCTGAATTTGGAAGGTGATAAGATATCCACTTCCCGTAATTGGGCTGTTTGGTTGCACGAATATTTGGAAGATTTTCCCGGGAAACAAGATATATTAAGATATGTTTTAACGGCAAATGCACCCGAAACAAAAGATAATGACTTTACATGGAAAGATTTTCAGGCTCGTAATAATAACGAACTGGTTGCCATTCTCGGAAATTTCATAAACAGAGCATTAGTTCTTACTCACAAATATTTTGATGGGAAAGTACCTGCTTGTGGAGAGATGACAGATTATGATAATCGAACAATTGACGAATTTGTCGGAATAAAAAAGGAACTGGAGAAAAATCTGGATAATTTTCATTTCCGTGAAGCGTTGAAAGATGCGATGAATCTGGCTCGTATCGGGAATAAATATTTAGCTGATACCGAACCATGGAAGTTGGCAAAAACAGATATGGAGCGTGTCGCTACCGTTTTGAATATCAGTTTACAAATTGTAGCGAATTTAGGAATTGCATTCGAACCGTTTTTACCTTTCAGCGCAAAAAAAATCCGTGATTTTGTGGGATTGGATGATTGTATCTGGATGGATTTGGGAAAAATTACCATTTTGCCGAAAGGCCAATTATTAGCAACACCTGAATTATTATTCGAAAAAATAGAAGATGAAACGGTCGCTGCTCAAGTGCAGAAATTATTGGATACAAAAAAAGCCAATGAACTGAAAGAAGCGAAAGCCGCTCCTCAAAAACCGAATATTTCGTTTGATGATTTTGCTAAATTGGATATCCGAGTAGGAACGGTATTGGAATGTGTAAAAGTTCCAAAAGCAGATAAATTGCTTCAACTAACTATTGACGATGGTTTAAGTAAACGCACGATTGTTTCGGGAATTGCACAGCATTTTAATCCGGAAGATATTATTGGAAAACAAGTTTGCTTTGTTGCCAATCTTGAGCCTCGGAAATTAAAAGGAATCGAATCACAAGGCATGATTCTTTCCGCCGAAAATTTCGATGGAAAATTGGTATTAATTCATCCCGGAGAAAACGTAAAAGAAGGAAGCGAAGTGAAATAATTGGCATTGTACGGGCAGCCCCATGTGTCTGCCCTTTTCTTTTTTTATTGTGCCTGCCCTTTCTTTTATAATTATCAACCTTCCGATGTCTTCCGGTAACTTCCGATATCTTCCGTTACCTTCTTGCTTATTACTTTCTCAATCACTTCCGGAAAATATTTGTATTCCAATGCATGCACTTTTTCCGCAACATCGCCGGGAGTATCGCCGGGTAAAACATCGCATGTCGCTTGGAAAATGATTTTGCCTTCGTCGTAATTTTCATTTACATAATGTATTGTAATGCCCGATTTTTTTTCTCCTGATTCTACAACTGCCTGATGAACGTAATCTCCATACATCCCTTTTCCTCCAAACTTCGGCAATAGAGCCGGATGAATATTGATAATTGCATTGTGGAATTCTTTCAACAAATTGCTGGGTATTTTCAATAAAAAACCTGCAAGTACAACAAAATCAATTCCTTTTTCCTTTAATAAATCTAAAACATCATCTGTTTCATTAAATTGTTTTGCCGTAAAATAATAACAAGGAATACCTAGTTTTTTTGCTCGCTCATGCACAAAAGCATCTTTTTTATTCGAAATAAACAGCGGAATTTCTACATTCTTGTTATCAAAAAAATAGTTAACGATGTTTTCGGCATTTGAGCCCGAACCCGAAGCCAAAATGGCAATTCTCTTCTTCATATATGGATATTTTTTTGCACAAAAGTTAGTGTAGTGTGCATAATTGGATTAATTTATGTACTAAAATTTGCATTTATTCGGAAAAAATTCGTTCCTTTGCAACGCAAAAATAAAGAAACTAATTTATTACTAATTCAAAAATTTAAAAATTATGTCTGAAGTTGCATCAAAAGTAAAAGCTATCATTGTTGACAAATTAGGTGTAGAAGAGTCTGAAGTTACTCCAACAGCGAGCTTTACTAACGATTTAGGAGCAGATTCATTGGATACTGTTGAAATGATTATGGAATTCGAAAAAGAATTCGGTATCCAAATTCCTGACGATCAGGCTGAGAAGATTGCTACTGTAGGCGATGCTATCTCTTATATCGAAGCAAACGTTAAGTAATTCGATTTTTAATTTATTCTAATGGAATTAAAAAGAGTTGTAGTAACAGGGTTAGGCGCAGTTTCTCCGCTGGGTGCCAATGTTGAGGAAACTTGGCAGAATGCACTTGCCGGAGTGAGTGGCGCCGGCCCCATTACTTTATTTGATGCCTCAAAATTCAAGACACAATTTGCGTGTGAAGTTAAAAACTTTGATCCGTTAAAATTCCTCGACCGTAAGGAAGCGCGAAAATATGACAGATACGCACAATTAGCTCTTGCTTCGGCACTAGAGGGAGTAGCTGATTCAGGATTAGACTTGGAAAAGGAAAATCTTGATAAAATCGGTGTAATTTTTTCTGCCGGAATCGGAGGTATTAAAACATTTGAAGAAGAAGTAGGTTCATATTATACAAATATTGAAGCAGGCCCGCGTTTCAACCCGTTCTTTATTCCTAAAATGATTGCAGATATTGCAGCAGGGCATATTTCAATGATGTTTGGATTGCGTGGACCTAATATGAGTGCCGTTTCAGCTTGTGCTTCGTCAACCCATGCTTTGGGAGTTGCATTCGATCTAATCCGTTTGGGTAAAGCAACTGCAATTGTAGCAGGAGGTGCAGAAGCTGCAATTTGTGCTTCGGGAGTTGGAGGATTTAATGCTATGCATGCATTATCTACCCGCAATGATGATCCACAAGGTGCATCACGCCCATTTAGCAAGAGCCGCGATGGCTTTGTAATGGGAGAAGGCGGTGTTTGTTTGATTTTGGAGGAATTGGAACATGCCAAAGCTCGTGGAGCTAAAATATATGCTGAAATAGCAGGTGTTGGAATGTCAGCTGATGCTTACCATTTGACCGCTTCTCATCCGGAAGGATTAGGTGCCATTTTGGTTATGAACAATGCATTGGAAGATGCAGGAATGAAACCCGAAGATCTTGATTATGTAAACGTTCACGGAACGTCTACGCCTGTTGGGGATATTTCGGAAGCAAAGGCAATTAAAGTTGTTTTTGGCGAACATGCATATAATCTGAATATCAGTTCAACCAAATCAATGACAGGACATTTATTAGGAGCAGCCGGAGCAATTGAAGCAATGTTTTCGGTCCTTGCTGTAAAAAATAATATCATTCCACCAACAATCAATTTCCACGAAGGTGATGAAGATCCTGAAGTAGATTATAAATTAAACTTCACATTCAACAAAGCACAAGAACGTACTGTAAATGCCGCTTTATCCAATACGTTTGGTTTTGGTGGACACAATGCCAGCGTGATTGTGAAGAAATATGTTGGATGACCGTGTTTGTAAAATTATATAAAAAGATAAGGTTTTTGGGACAACTTTCTCAAAAGCCTTATTTTTTATATTATCAAGCCTTAGGTTTTTATCCTAAGAATATAAAATTGTACGAAGAGGCTTTACTCCATAAATCTTCTTCGCATAGTGAAAAAGGTATCCGGAATAACGAACGCCTTGAATTTTTGGGTGATGCAATATTAGATGCTATCGTTGCAGATATATTGTTTCATCAGTATAGGAAAAAAAGAGAAGGTTTCTTGACAAATACCCGTTCCAAAATTGTTCAGCGCGAAACATTGAATAAAATAGCGTTGGAAATGGGATTGGATAAACTGATTGTTTCTTCTCTAAGGTCAAATTCCCATAATAATTATGTTTACGGAAATGCATTGGAAGCGTTGATTGGAGCGATATATCTGGATAAAGGCTACAAGAAATGCAAAAAATTTATTGAAAAAGAAATATTAGGAAGATTCTTAAATCTTGAACAAGTTGTACAAAAAGAAGTAAACTTCAAATCAAGATTAATCGAATGGAGCCAAAAGAAAAAAATCGATATCGAGTTTGAATTGATAGAATCATTTACGGATGATGATCATAATCCGGTTTTTCAAACTCGTATTATGGTTGGTGGATTATCTGCCGGAATTGGTATCGGTTATTCGAAAAAAGAATCTCAACAAAAAGCGGCAGAAACAGCTTTGAAAAAAGTAACCCATGATAAAAAGTTTTTGTCGGAAATCATGGAAAAGCAAAAAGAAGAAACATCGGAAGATAAAGATAATGAATGTTCTTTGACGAATATTATTCCTGAGTCGATTTCTGAAGAACAACTTTCCGAACAACAAATAAGCGTTTAAGTTATAATATTCTACCAAAATAATTTTATTCAAATTCAAGAAGTTTATCTGAAGGTACTGACATTCTGATAAATTCCGGTATTTTCTTTCATTCCTGAAAATGCAATCGATGATAACAACAAAAAATATTACGAAAAGCTTTGGGAGTTTACAGGTTCTTAAAGGGATCGATATCACAATAAGTAAGGGCGAAATTGTTGCAATTGCCGGTCCGAGCGGTGCGGGCAAAACAACATTACTTCAAATTATCGGTACACTGGATAAACCTGATACCGGGGAAATAATCATCAATGATATCAATACCCGAAAAATGAAAGAAAAGAATTTATCCTCTTTTCGCAATCAGAATATAGGATTTATCTTTCAGTTTCATCAATTACTTCCCGAATTTACAGCACTGGAAAATGTAATGATTCCGGCATTAATTGCTTCAATAAAAACAACCGAAGCCGAAAAGAAGGCAAAAGAATTATTGTCTTTTCTCAAACTGGAGGATAGGGTAGGGCATAAGCCAAATGAATTGTCAGGAGGTGAAAAACAGCGTGTTGCAGTTGCCCGTGCATTGATAAACAATCCTTGTGTAATTCTTGCAGATGAGCCGTCGGGAAGCCTTGATACAAAAAACAAGGAAGAACTGCATAACTTATTTTTCGAACTGAGGGACAAACTGGGGCAAACTTTTGTCATTGTAACGCACGACGAAGGATTAGCCCAACGTTCCGACCGGATTATCCACATGAAAGACGGGCGGGTGGTTTAAGGCTAACTACCACTATTCTATTCAGCATTATCTTTCTTTTTTGTATATTTATCCTTGTATTCTGAAGGTGTCATCTCATATTTTTGCTTAAAGCAACGACTAAAATAACGCGGGTCGTTCATTCCTACCATATACGTAATTTGAGCAATAGTATATTCCCCGGATTCAATTAATTGAGCAGCACGTTTAATTCTCACTTCTTTTATAAATTCGATAGGTGCCAATCCGGTAATACTTTTCAGTTTTTTGAAGAATACAGTCCGACTCATTCTCATTTCCGAAACCAAATCATCCACTTTAAGGTCGATATTATCCATATTTTCCTCCATTATTTGCATAATCCGTTCCATAAAATCATGGTCGTATGGACTGATTTGTGGGAGAGATGGAGTTACTTCATAATGTCCCGATTCTTCAGATATATCAGATATTTGATTGATAAATGTTTCCCGCCATTTAATTCGTTGTTGCAAAATATTTTCAATCCGGATTTCCAAGTGGGAAGCACTGAAAGGCTTGGTTATATAATCATCAGCTCCATATTTTAATCCTTCCAGTTTACTGTCAATATCGGATTTGGCAGTTAATAAAATAATAGGAATATGGCTTGTTTCTATACCGGATTTTAATTGTTCTGTAACTTCTAATCCACTCATTCCCGGCATCATAATATCAGAGATAACAAAATCAGGAATTTCCCTTTGAGCAATTTCAAGACCAGTTTTGCCGTCACCGGCTTCTAGAATGTGATACTTTTTATTGAGAATTAAACGTAAGAAAGAACGAACTTCTTCATTATCTTCTATTATTAATAAAGTAGGAAGTAATAAGTTGTCATCGACGTCAATATCTTCAATGGTGTTATCATCTTTTTTATTGTTTTCGGTAATCGCTATATCTTTTGTTTTATCCGATTTTATTTCATTCGAATCTGATATATCTTTATTTTCAATACTTTGTCCGTCTTGAATGATAAAATCTACTGTTTTCGGATCAAAATGTTTAGTTCCTGTCAAGAAACCGACAGTAAATGTAGTGCCTACTCCAACTTCACTTTCTACATGGATGGAGGCATTATGCATGTCTATCAACTCTTTACTGAGTGATAATCCGATTCCTGTACCAGGCTGGAATGAATCCAGTTTATTATCTGAAGATACAAATCTTTCAAATAAGGTTTTTAGTTTTTCTTTTGAAATACCTTTTCCTTGATCCTTAATTTCAATAGATATTTCTTTTTCGGTTCTTGTAAGTAGAACTTGGATGGATTTTCCCTGAGGCGTAAATTTAAAAGCATTTGACAAGATATTAAATATAATTTTTTCTACTTTATCTTTATCTGCCCAAATGGTTGCACCATCAGTTTGATCAATAATAGAAAAATCGATTTTGTGTTCATCCGCAACTTGAACAAAATTTTCGCAAACAGTTGAAACGAATGGCCCTAAAGGAAATTCTTCGACATGCATTTTCATCTTTTTATTCTGAATCTTACGAAAATCCAGAATTTGATTGATTAGCCGTAACATCCGGGAAGTGTTTTTCTGAACGGTTACAAGATGTGTACGCACATTCTCATTTATGCTTTCTTTTTCCAATATATATTCAACCGGAGCTGCAATAAGGGTTAACGGAGTGCGAAGTTCATGAGAAATATCAGTGAAAAAACGAAGTTTCATATTCGTTATTTTTTGTTCGATAGAAACTTTATTTTTCAACTGATAAATGGTGAATAAAATATATATAATGATGGAAAACAAAAGAATACCGGCAATAATATAAATCAATATTGCCCACGGAGTTTCCCAAAAAGAAGGAAGTATCGTAATGATAATACTCCGGTCATTGCTTACCCAAACACCTTCACTGTTTGTAGAGCGCACATGGAATACATAAGTACCATGTGGTAAATTGGTATAGGTAACGTTTCGTTGTTTTTGGGAATAATTCCAGTTATCGTCGAATCCTTCTAATTTGTATGCATAATCTATATTTTCTGGTCCCCGGAAATCTAGTGCTGCGAACTCAATATTAAATACAATTTGTTTATGATTAAGAGTTATTTCTGAAGCTTCACTGATGTCCACCTTTAAAGGAGAATCTTCGGCTCCTACTACCACATCTTTTCCAAATAATTGAAACCGACTAAATACAATAGGTGGAATGTGATTGCTTTTTTTCATTTCATTTGGAGAAAATAAATAAAATCCGTTATCTGCTCCAAACATTAATTCTCCCGTATGGCTTTTTATAGTTGAAGCTTCGGAGAAATAATGACTGATAAAACCGTTAGTAGCACTAAAGTTCTCGAAAGTTCTTGTTTCTGGATCATATTTCGAAATATCATTTTCGGTATTCATCCAAATATTTCCATCGTTATCTTCTACAAGGCTGATAATTACATCTGTAGATAATCCATCCTTTGTAGTTAACGTATTGAATCGAGGCTCATCTCCCGCTTTGAACGGATAGGAAAGAACATTCAATCCGCCTCCAAACACAGCAATATAAACATTGTCTTTAGAGCATATAATATAATGCACATCATTTCCACCCAAACTGTTTTTATCTCCCGGAATCCGTTTATAGTGGTAAAATTGAACATCTTCCAAGTTAGAGATAGTGCTGTTGAAAACCAATAATCCATCTGTTGTTCCTACCCAAGCATTTCCATATTTATCGGTTGTAATGAATCTCGCTCTTTGATAATCGTTTACGGGATAATTTTTGAAATAATTCCGTCCGTTGTAAAAGATTTGTTCACCATTTTTTTCGATTAGGAGGTTTATTCCTCCGCCATATGTTGCAATCCAAATTCTTCCGGAAGCATCTTCATAAACGCTGTAGACATTGTCATTGCTCAAGCTGTAAATATTGTCATGATTGAACCGGAAATTCTGAAAAGTACATTCAAAATGATCACCATTTTTTTTCTTACTCAATTTGAATAGTCCTAAACCCTTGCTACCCAGCCATATATTTTTGTTTTTATCTTGCATAATGGCATAAACCATGCCATCAAATTTATTTCCGGAAGGAGCAATTTTACCCGATTGTGTAAGTATTCCTATTTTTTTCCGGTTAGCATCGAAAATATGCAATGTACCATCCTTTGTTGCTACCCACAAATAATTTTCATCATCTTCGAAGATTGCTCTTACTTCGTTTACCGAAAAGGCATCCGATTCGGGTTGAGGTTTTATCTTTTTGAAATTCTGTTCGATAAATGAAACTTTTTCCAATTCTGCCGAATAAGTACACATCCAAAGGTTTCCTTGAAAATCGGAATAAGCACTATGCATCAAATTAGAAAATCGGCGGCTGGAACTTCCCGGTTCGTTGTAGAAAAAAGATAATTCCTTTTTATTCCGGTTATAATACGAGAATCCGCCACCACGAGGGTGTACCCACAGTACATTATTGATATCTTCAAAAATAAAAAAGTTGGGTAATAACAAATACGGGCTTGTATTGTCGGTTTTCATTCTGAAAAAAGATACATCATTTGTTTTTGGATTGAAGTGTGCAACTCCATCACAATTTGGCTCCATCCAAACCTCTCCGCTTCGATCTATATAGGTAGAAACAAAACCCTGACAATGAAGTTGAGGAGTATTATATTGATTGAATGTCTGAATATCTCCTGTATTCTCATCCAATATACAAAATCCGGATGCTGATGAAGCAATTAATATCCGGTTTGCAGAAATAGATTTAATACTTACAATGTTTGATTCAAGCGGAAGCTGCAACAATGTCAAAGACGCATCTTTTTTGTTGTAACGCCATATTTTTCCTTCATTTGAGCCAAAAAGTAATTCGGTATTATTCTCGAGTACAGAAAAGAATGGACGGGTAAAATTTTGACGGGCTTCATTAGGTTCGGCCAATAAAACAGTAGATTTTTGTTCATTAATAGGAAGACAAACTAGTCCATTACTGGTAAGCAGCCAATGATTTTTCTCTTTATCAATATGAATGGAATTAACTGAATTTGAAGGCAATTTCCCGTTTTCTTTCGAATAATATGTAATAGATAACTCATTACTTATTGAGTCTGTAGTTGCTTTAAAACAACCACTTTCTTGTGTTAATAGCCAGATTTCTTTTTTATTAAGGATAGTTATTTTTGTAATTTGAGATTTGAAAGAGGAAAATTCCGGGTAAAACTGTGGAGCCCTCAGAAATTGTTCGGTGCGGGGATTAAATCGGTGGACAGAGCCATCATAAGTGAGAATCCAGATAAAGCCGTATGCATCTTCTTTAATATCTGTTATTCTGTTGGATACTAGACCATTGTAGTCTCCCGGACGAGATTTGTATGTTTTAAACCGGTATCCGTCGAATTTATTCAAACCATCCCATGTGCCAAACCACATAAATCCCTTTTGGTCTTGCAGCATGCACATAACAATGTTCTCAGACAGGCCGTCCTCTCCCGAATAATGCTGGAAATTACATAAAGGTTGTGATAGAACTCCTGAAATAACAAAGGCATTGATTGTAACGAAGAATAGTAAAATTTTTTTCATGGCATTAAATCTCTTGAACACAATACAAATATATGTTTTTTAAGAATATAAAAAGCCGAAAGAGTTAATTTTCTTTCGGCTTTTACATCTTTTTTGTAATGATTAGTTCAATACATTATTTTTTTCCGGTATGTCCGAATCCACCTTCTCCACGAACAGTTTCGTTTAAAACTTCGGCTTCGACCCAATTGACCTGAGCATGAGCTGCAACAACCATTTGGCAAATTCGTTCACCATCCTGAATAGCAAATTCTTCATTTGATAGATTGACTAATATAATCCCAATTTCACCCCGGTAATCGGCATCTATGGTTCCCGGCGAATTTAATACTCCAATTCCGTGTTTAAGAGCTAGTCCGCTACGCGGGCGAATTTGAGCTTCATAACCTTCGGGTAATTCGATAAATAATCCGGTAGGAATTAATTTTCGTTCCAACGGTTTTAGAACAACAGCTTCATCCAGGTTTGCCCTTAAATCCATTCCTGCCGATAGATTGGTAGAGTAGGAGGGAAGAGGGTGTTTTGATTTATTGATAATTTTTACGTTCACGTTAATATAATTAAGAATTAAAAGTTAAGAATTAAGAGTTCGAAAATTCAATGGAGCCAATTAAGAATTAAAAGATTGTGAACTAAGAGAAAGCAAATCTGAATAAATAACGAGAAATATTAATAATTCCATCTGCTCAAAAATTCTTAATTCTTAACTTTTAATTCTTAATTGAGATTTACTCGTCGCCGAATTCCATCAAGTATGCTTTGATAAATTCGTCAATATCGCCATCCATAACGCCTTGAACATCGGATGTTTGATAATTTGTGCGGTGATCTTTTACTCGGCGATCGTCAAATACATACGAACGAATTTGAGAACCCCATTCTATTTTTTTCTTTCCGGCTTCTACCTTTTGTTGTTCAGCACGGCGTTTTTCCAGTTCAATTTCGTATAATTGAGACTTCAATAATCGAAGAGCATTGTCTTTATTCCCGAATTGCGAACGGCTTTCGGTATTTTCAATAACAATTTCTTTAACTTCGCCTGTATCGCTGTCTTTATACTTATAACGCAGTCGTACACCGGTTTCTACCTTGTTAACATTTTGCCCTCCGGCTCCACTCGAACGGAAAGTATCCCATTCAATATCAGCTTGATTAATGTCAATATCAATACTATCATCAACCAAAGGAACAATAAAAATAGAAGAAAAAGAAGTCATCCGTTTTCCTTGTGCATTATAGGGAGAAACCCTTACCAAACGATGTACACCGTTCTCACTTTTGAGATAACCATACGCAAAGTCGCCTTCGATTTGGAGTGTAACCGTTTTTATTCCGGCTTCGTCTCCTTCCAAAAAGTTAGTTTCGGTAACTTTGTACTTGTGAGCTTCACACCAGCGGATGTACATACGCATCAACATCGAAGCCCAGTCCTGGCTTTCAGTTCCGCCTGCTCCAGCATTAATTTTAAGTACAGCACCTAATTTGTCTTCTTCCCGTCGAAGCATGTTCTTGAGTTCCAGGTTTTCGACCAAAGAAAGAGTTTGTTGATAAGATGTTTCTACTTCATCTTCGGTTAAAGCACCTTCTTTTAGAAATTCTTCAGCAACGGTTAAATCTTCCACGGCTGTATTTATTTCATTAAATCCGTTTACCCAAGATTTGAGCTCACGTATTTTTTTCATTTGGACTTCAGCCGTTTTGGCATCATCCCAAAAGCCGGGAGCTTGTGTGCGAAGTTCTTCCTCTTCTATCTGAATTATTTTCGCATCAACGTCAAAGATACCTCCTCAACGCGTCGCGGCGTTCTTGAACTTCTTTCAGTTGCAAGTCTGTCATTTGAATAAATTAAGAATTATAAATTAAGAATTAAAAGTTGCAGGTTATGATAGATTATTTACCTATGCAGTAATAATCGAATCCTTGTTCTTTAAGGTCTTCTTTATCATAAATATTGCGTCCGTCAAAAACGACGGGAGTTTTTACAATTTTCTTTAATGCAGCCCATGATGGCAAGCGGAATTCTTTCCATTCGGTAACCACCAAAATAGCATCAGCATCGACAGTTGTGTCATAAATGTCTTTTCCATAAGAGACTTTATTATTCAAACGTCGTTGAGCTTCTTCCATCGCTACAGGGTCATAAACTTTTACTGTGCATCCGGCTTCTAATAGTTTATCAATCATTATCATTGACGGAGCTTCCCGCATATCGTCTGTTTCGGGTTTAAAGGCCAATCCCCACAATGCAATATGCTTTCCTTTCAAATCTCCGTTGAAATGTTTTTGCATTTTATCGAACAATATTGATTTCTGATCATCATTGATAGCTTCCACAGCTTGCAATAAACGGAGTTCGTATCCATTTTTTTGTCCGGTTTTGATTAATGCTTTCACATCTTTCGGAAAACAAGAACCGCCATATCCGCATCCCGGATACAGGAATTTACTTCCAATACGGGCATCGGAACCGATTCCTTTTCGCACCATATTTACATCGGCACCAACTATTTCGCATAAATTTGCAATATCGTTCATAAAACTGATACGGGTTGCCAACATTGCATTGGCCGCATATTTTGTCATTTCGGCCGAAGGAATATCCATAAATATCACCCGGAAATTATTTAGCAAAAACGGGCGATAAAGTTTACTCATTAATTCTTTTGCCTCTTCCGAATTTACTCCTACCACAACACGATCGGGACTCATAAAGTCTTTAACTGCAGCGCCTTCTTTCAAAAATTCGGGATTAGAAGCAACATCAAAAGGAATTGAAACTTTACGTTTATCCAATTCTTCTTTAATTGCATTTTCAACTAACTTGGCAGTTCCTACAGGAACAGTGCTTTTGGTAACCAACAATATATATTTCTGCATATTTTGCCCAATTGATCGGGCAACATTCAATACATATTTCAAATCGGCGCTACCATCTTCGTCAGGGGGAGTTCCTACGGCACTGAATACAACATCAACATCATTCAGGCAGGATGTCAGATCGGTTGAGAATTTAAGGCGTCCGGCTTTTACATTTCGTGAAACAACTTCTTCCAGCCCTGGTTCATAAATCGGAATAATGCCATTTTTAAGATTTTCAATCTTTTTTTCATCAATATCTATACAAATAACATCTGTTCCCATTTCGGCAAAACATGCCCCGGTTACCAAGCCTACATACCCTGTTCCGACGATTGCAATATTCATGATAAAATTTTATTTGTGTATAAAATAAAACCCCTTATTTTTTTGAAGAGGACAAAGGTACAAAAATATCGTTTTGAATAGGTTAAGATTAGGGAAAAGAAAAAGAGCAAATCCAATCAGGATTTGCTCTTTTACGTTAATTATCTTTTGCTCTTTATTTCAATACAACTTTTTGTGTTTCGATTGTACCATTGCTGTAAATTGATTTCTTAACGAAAATTCCAGATACAGGATTTACTACTTCAATACCGGTAATTGTGTAATATTGCGTTGAAGTGATTTCACCTTTTTCTGCAGAAGCAGTGTTGATAGAAGTTGGATTATTAACTTTTTGGAATGATAAATTTGAATATATCAGTCCACTAATGTAAACAGGATAGGTACTGCCACTAACAGATAAATCTGCCTTTTTTTCTGTTCCATCGAATAAACACCAAGAACTATTGTCATTTGCCGGAACAGCTGGAAATTTAACAGTGTAAGTGCCAGCTTCATAAACGCTCAATGCTATAGAAATAGGATCTGAGTAGGAGTTAGGAGCAGGCACAGCCCATAAGCTAAGGTCAATGGTCTTGTCTGCATTGTATGTTTTATTTGGAAAACCAGCAAGAATAAGTGCTGCTGCAGGTTGTAGCAAAGCTATATTATCTCGAGCATCATCATCCAAGTCCACTAATATTGACAAAAATTTTAAATTTATATTCATGTTTCCTGATATTGCAGGAAGTTTGGCCTCACTCCCAAAATTTAAAACAGGAGGAATTATATTTGCTGATGTATAAGCAGAATACTGTGCTGGAATAGAGGATGCAAGCATTGTCATGAATTCACTTGGCACTACTGTCATGTTTTGCGTAAGATTATTGAAAGATATATTCTCAGCAGTCTTCTCATCGGGATAATTTATGTTAAATGCACAGCCTGCACCTAAATTTAGGTTACCTGAAAAAGTTACCTTGGAGACATTTCCATTTCCACCAATGTTACATATACCTTGCGTATTCATCGGATTTGTAATGTATGGAGCAAGGGCTAAGATAGAACTTGAGTTAATTGCGTTTAACATAAATTCCTCTAATATAACATCTTGTCCGATTGTAATATCTGTATCATTAGATTTTGGATATATATTCAATTTTCCTCCGGGTTTTACTGTGATAGTTCCTCCGGCAGAAGATTCCATGTCTATAATTTCGCAAATTCCACCTGTTTGCACTATAATATTGACACTTGGAGCATTAGTATAATCAATAGTTAGCATTTGCCCTGATTTTACAGTAATTGTATTATCTCCTGGAAATCCTGCACCGTTCCAAGTATAAGGAGAGGATGGTAAATTTGCAGCATTCAGCATTAATCCTGTTCCTAAGAGGAACATTCCGGTAAGTAAAGTTTTTTTCATAATTGTACGTTTTTATGTTAGTAATAAGAGTAAATTTAATATTTAAATAAGATTCTATTTATAATATCACACATAAATATAAAACAATAGCACTGAAAAATTAAAAATGGAAACGAAAGAGAAAGATGATTTTTTATTCAGGAAAAGAAAAAACAAATTTAGTCTTTAATATTAGAAGAGTATAATTAAGTTCATTTTTATTTTGTCAAAAAACACTAATTAACAAATTTGCATTATAAATATTATTCATTTATATAATAATAACAAAAATGCACACATTTAATATTTACAAAAAGAATACAAAAAAAGCCGGTAAATAATTACCGGCTTCAAACAATGACTTGTTTATCAGTTTATTTTCCTTGTTGAGCATCATTAATCATTTGCTCATTAGCAGTAATATAAATCTCTACACGGCGGTTTTGTGCACGTCCGGCAGCAGTACTGTTGTCGGCAACCGGTTGATCATATGCCATACCTTGTGTAGTCAAACGAGAACTTGCAACACCGTTACCTGTTAGATAATTAGCTACGGCTTGTGCTCTTTGTTGAGATAATTTTACGTTTACATCGCGGCTTCCAGTGTTATCTGTGTGTCCGTAGATTGTAACATCTGTTTGTGAATTACTTTTCAAAGAAGTAGCAAATTGAGACAACGCATTTTTAGAAGATGCGCTCAAGTCGCTTTTTCCTGTTTGAAATAAAATACCGTCGGCAAATGTTACTTTGATAGCTTGCAAATTGTTGGCATCTGTAACCTGCTCAACTTGTGCTCCTTGAATTTTTTCCAATTCAGCTTGTTGTTTATCCATCTTGTTGCCGATAATAGCTCCAGCTCCAGCTCCAACGGCGGTACCAATAGCAGCACCAATAGCAGCGCCTTTTCCTTTTCCGAATATAGCACCGATACCAGCACCAACAGCAGCGCCACCACCTGCACCAATGGCTGTTCCTTTAGCAGTGTTGCTCATAGAACCGCAACCTGTAGCAAAAATCATGGCACCACATAATGCCAATGTTACAAATAAGTTAAACCTTTTCATAATGTAATTTATTATTTTAATTAAACAGTAAACAAATAAATCGAAGAAACTTAATCTTGTAAATCTAATGATTCACAGTAGACCAATTCTCCTTGTACAATTAACTCGATATCGTCAAGAGTTAAATGCTTCAAAAGCTTTCTTTCAGGATATTTGTTGATGTGTTCCAATAATTCATCAACATCAATATCTACGATATCGTCATCACTACCTTCATCTAAGATGCCTTTTTCTTCATAAAAATTGTACATCATTTCGATGATAGTATCGATGTCATTATCACTTATCCTTTCTTGTAGTTCCTGAGGAATATAATTCCGGATATACTTTATTGCCTTAGTTTCATCATACTTTAACCAATCATCATTCGGTTGCATGGCTTAAATTTTTTGTAAAAATACAATAAGAAGTTAATATGACAATTATTCTTTTAAAAAATATTAGCCTTTGAAGTAGGCATAAAATGAATTACCATCTATATTTAAACGCTTTTCAAATGAATAAGTTTCTAAAAAAAATGTCTAAAATTAAGAATAGAATGTTAATATTAATTAAGTTGTTAATTTTGTATTCTGTTAATTAAATGAAATATAAAGTTTTACAATTGTTTTATTGCAGTTTTATACTGATAGATTTTAAATCTTCATCTTTCGAACTTTTCCCTACAAGTAACTCAAAAGTACCAGATTGAACGGTTGTAGATTGACTACTTTCATCCCACCACTCAACTTGTTTTCCGGTAAGTTCGATTTCAGCATTGACGGTTTTTCCTGCGGGGATAAAAATTCGTTTAAAAGCCCGCAAAGTTTTATTAGGACCTTGTGAATCACCTTCTTTCTTTAAATAAACCTGAATTACTTCGTCTCCGTCCATATTGCTGGCATTGGTTACTGGAATAGTTAACCGGATTGTTTCTCCTGCTTTAACCGTATTTTTATTAACTCGGATATTGCCATATGTGAAAGTCGAATAACTTAATCCATAACCAAACGAGAAAAGTGGCTTATCGTTCATATAACGATACGTACGGCCAGTCATATTGTAATCTTCAAAATCGGGTAATTGGGCAATATTCCGGTAAAAAGTAACAGGTAATCGTCCGGCAGGATTGTATTTCCCGAATAAAACATCAGCAACCGCAGTACCTCCCGATTGTCCCGGGTACCAAGCTTGTAATATAGCTTCACAATTAGTTGTTTCGGGTTCCATTGCAATAGGCGAACCCGAACAATTGACCAAAATCACTTTCTTGCCAGCACTGTGTAATGCTTGTATAACTTCCCGCTGAACTGCCGGAAGTTCAATATCAGTGCGGTCACCTTTCTTAAACCCAGGCAAGTTTACACCCATCTCCTCTCCTTCGAGAGAAGGAGAAATTCCTCCGACAAATACAACTACGTCAGCATCTTTTACTTTATTTACTAAAATTGGGACATTTATTTCTTCATTAAACCCCAAGTCAAAATTCAATTGAGCATCACCCATTTTGTAGGCAAAATTGATTTGTATATCGTAAGATTCTCCGGCTTTTACATTCATGGAATAATCCATATTCCGACTTCCATGACTAGCTGTCGTGTTTTTCACTTCCTTGTTATTAATAAGTAGGCTGACAATTCCATTTACATAAAAATCAAACGCCACTTCTCCGGATTTGTCGGGAGTGAATGTTGTAGTATATGTAGCGGCAAATCCGGTTAAATTAATACCCGGTGCAAATACTGTAGCTCCTGATGTGCAAAAATTAAACGGCGTAGTAATTTGCGTTTTTACTGCCGGCTCATCATTCCGGTCTGTATTATTCCAATATTTTGCAGTAAATCCCTTTCCATTCTCCGAAGAACATTGATTAAATGCACTTTTCATCAATGTATTTTCTATTAATCCGCAACCTTGTTCGTAAATAAGTTTATCATTAGTGCCTAATGCAGCACGTATTCCTTCAAGAATTGTGATCGTGCGGGATGGAGTTCCGTTGTAATTTCCCCATTGCATTACCGAATCATTTGCATTCGGGCCAACAACGGCAACAGTCAGATTTCCTTTTTTTAAAGGAAGAATATTATTTTTATTCAATAACAATGTCATTGATTTACGGGCAATATCCAACGAGATGCTGTCGTGTTTTTGTGATGCAACTACCGAATACGGGATATTCGACCACGAAACATCTTTATTATCATCCATTTCCCCTAATCTAAAACGAGCCAGTAAAAGCCGTCTTACCGAAACATCAATATCTTTTTCATTGATAAACCCTTTTTTTACGCCTTCAACCAAAGCTTTGTAGCTTGAACCACAATCCAGGTCGGTTCCGCTTAATACTGCTGTAGCTGAAGCTGAAGCAGCATCCGGATGAGTTTCGTGTGTATTGGCTTTATAAAAATCGGCTATTGCTCCGCAATCTGCGACTACAATTCCGTTAAATCCCCATTTTTCACGTAATATATCTATAAGTAACTGATTGCTTCCGCAGCAGGGTTTTCCTTCGAAGCGGTTATAAGCGCACATTACTTCTTCTACGCCGGCATCTTTTACCAATGCTTCAAATGCAGGAAGGTATGTTTCGTATAAATCCCTGGGTTTTATATTTTTTGCATCGAAAGAATGCCTGTTCCATTCCGGACCGGAATGTACTGCAAAATGCTTGGCGCAGGCATGAAGTTTGTCGTATTTTGAATTTCCTGGGCCTTGCAATCCTTTTACAGCGGCAACTCCCATTACAGCAGTCAGATAAGGATCTTCCCCATAGGTTTCGATACCTCTTCCCCAACGTGGATCACGGAAAATATTAATAGTTGGAGTCCAGAATGTTAATCCTTGATAACGTTCGTAACTCCCTTGGGAAGAATAGTAGGTATGTTTGGCTCGAGCTTCATCTGAAGTGGCATTGAAAACAGTAAAAACCGATTTATCATCAAATGTTGCCGCCATTCCAATAGGTTGTGGAAAAACGGTTGCCAATCCGGCGCGGGCTATGCCATGTAATGCTTCGTTCCACCAATTGTACTGTTTTATTCCGAGTCTTTCCACCGGTTTGGACACATCTTGCATCAGCATTATTTTTTCTTCTAATGTCAGGCGTTGTAATAAATCCTCTGTTCGTTGTTCAAAACTCAGATTTTTATTCTTATACGCTTCATTTTGTGATTTTCCAGTAATAGTAGTAAGGCATAGAAAAATCAGAATTCCTGCTTTGATAATTGTTTTTTTCATAATTTGTACCATTAGTTTGCTAGGGACAAACTTAACAACAATCTTTTAATATCAGATGAGGTTTGTTTAAATAAAAGATGAACGAATATTTTAATGCACTTATCTTGCACTTCTATTGTCTTTTGGAGGTTGTCTAAAAATTCATACGTTAGAACTATTTTGAATTATATAAATTCAATCTTGTTTTTTTATTTAAAAAAATTAACTCAAGAAAAGATAATAAATTAAAATGTTAATTTGCTATTACCCTTTTTATATTTCCAATTCTTCGCTTCCTATATTTTAATAAAAATCAAATTAGTTATTTAAATTACAATAGTTTATAGATAAGTTTAGAATCCCATATTCTACAAATTTTTTCTTCTTCTTTCAAATATTAAACCCTTAAACACATTAACATAAATTCTTTTTTTTTTTTTTTTGTTACATTTGTTTAACATATCTTCGCTTCCCAAATAAGGTATTGCCGGGCTGCATCAAAGGTTTGGCGATTCATTCATTTATTATTCATTCACTTTAGTGCCCTGCGCCGGGATCAAAACCAAAAATTGCCCTTGCTTATTTTTTTGTCGTGACGACAAGAGAAAACAAGGCCGGTGCAGCAGGCATTAAAAAGTTAAGAATGAAGAGTTAAAAGTTAAGAATTCTACCCCTGTCCCCTAAAGGGGAACGCACTAATAATGAGAAATTAATTCCCCTTTAGGGGACAGGGGTAGAAATATACAAGATACGAATAATAAACACTTTCCCCTTCTCCAATGGGAGAGGGGGCCGGGGGTGAGGTTCACATAATACTAACGAATGAATGTAACAAATGAAAAAACGACTTACTATCCTTTTTAATAACAGGAAGCCTGCATATTTAATATATGCAATGGCTTTCTTTTTATGTATGTTACCGGCCGGCTTGCAGGCATTGAATCTAACTGCCCGCCCGGATAACTTTTTTGTAGCGCCGGGCGGCACGGAAACCTTTAATATATTAAGGAATGACGACCCAGGCGATTGTACGACATCAGCCTTGAAGGTAACCATTATTGTACCTCCCTTGCATGCACAGCAGGTGGCGGTGAATGCTGCCAACCAAATCCGTTATCGTGCGGCAGCAGGTTATACCGGCGATGACGAATTGACTTACCAAATTGAATGTAATGGAAATATATCCACAGCCAAGGTGTATATCCATGTAAATAACATACCGGATAATATTACCCCGGATGTTTGCCATATTCCACCGCCACCGCAAATATGGGGAACTGCTCCCAGTATGACTAATGAAAGAAACCTGAGTCCTTATCAAATCCCGATAATTGGGGATATTGATGATGATGGAATTCCGGAAATCCTTATTTGTGCAGACCCTGTAAATGCAACTGTAGATGGACTTAATCGTCCGTCGTCCAAGATTGCAATCTACAAGGGGAATAACCTTTCCGTTGCTCCCAAAATTATTACAACAGTAAAGCCATATACTTGGGACCATATGACAAAATATGGGATAGTTAAAACAAAAATATCAGGGAAAGATATTACACTTATTATAGTTATGGAAAGTGACCGGTATCTTAGAGCTTATAATTCTAATGGTACATTGGTTTGGACAAGTAATGATGTGTATCATTCAACTGCAACTGCAGTGGGATATAATAGTAAATGTCCCGGATTTGCCGATTTTAACAAGGATGGTATTCCGGAAATAATGGCTGCCGGTAAAATATTTAATTCTGTTAACGGACAATTGCTCTGTGCAGCACCCGACCCTGCATTTCAATATTGTGTCCCTATTGCCGTAGATTTGTTTAATACGGGAACTTTGCAATTTATTGTAGGGAACAGAATTTACACTCCGAATGCTTCGTTGACTGCCCTTACCCTAAATCGGACAATTACATTGCCCGTCAATCCTTCTGATCCGGATATCCCGTCAGCTCTTGGAGTTAGACCTGCCTTTAATGGTACAGGAGAATCTGCTAATGATGGAGGATTGGTTTCTGCCGTTGATGTTGATAATGATGGAAAGTTGGAACTTATTTATCAGGTTTTTCGCGGGGGTTTAGCTGATCCGTATGTTGGCGAGTCTCTTATTGCTGTTGTCAATCCGGCAACTGGTGCTATAAAGGCATCCAAGTATATTCCGTATGCACCGATGAGTAGTTGGCCTTTTGTAGGGGATATCGACGGGGATGGCTATCCCGAGATTGTATGTATTTCGAGTCGACGGAATACCTCAAACCCGGCTCTTGTTCCAGCAGAAGCTCCATATTGGATAATGCATGCTTACAAATATGTATCGGGCAATTCTATATTGAAGAAATTTTGGGAGTTGAATCACACTGATGCTTCCGGACTGACAGGGATGACAATATTTGATTTTAATCAGGATGGAATTGCCGAAATCGTTTACCGTGATGAAACGGATTTACGTATTATCAACGGAAGTCTGAAAAGCCATACAACTGGTTTACCTGTTTCTGCACCGTATAATCTAGCCAGTTTTCCAAATATGTCTGGAACATCGTCTGAATATCCTACTGTAGGAGATGTGGATGGTGACGGACAAGCTGAGATATGTATTGTTGGAGGACAGCCGGGTGTAGAAACAGATAGGAGTACAATAGGCCCTTTGTGGATATTCAAGTCCTCAAATCCCTCTACCAGTCCTTGGGCACCAGCGCGTAAGGTCTGGCACCAGTATGCTTATAATCCCACTTTTATCAATTCTGATTTAACAGTTCCTGTTTATCCTATCAGTCCTGCCACAACTTTTTACGAAGCTGATGGTGTAACAATCAACCGTCCCTATAATAACTTTTTTCAGCAGGCAACAGATTTGAACGACGAGGGCGATATGCTTTATTTGGGTCCCGACTTGGAGTTTTCACCGGCCTTCCGTCCAAAGATGCTTTACGACCAGGCAAACGACCGGTTGGAAATCACGATCTACGTACACAACAATGTATTGCCGAATGCGGGTGCTGCCTTTATTGGTCCTTTGAGTATCGACACGTATGTTTACGACCGCACAACGGGTACCTACACCACGATGGGAAGTACCTCCCAGAGTATCAATATCGGTATAGACGCAACCGAAAAGATCGTTTATTATATCAACGGCTATTCAGGTTTGGCTTTCCCTCCGGACTACGACAATTGGGTGATTGTATTGAACGGGAAGAACAATGCCCCAAATGAACCGACTTTTTACAAAGGCTCTGTGGAGTGTAACTGGTGGAATAACTTCAATACGAATATCTCTTTCAGTAATGGCGAACGTACAATTTGTGAAGGTGTTACCGAAACGATTACAATCGAACCATCCGGTATCTACCGCTATGAGTGGTACGAG
>JAVBLR010000028.1:0-15518 GCA_031553395.1 Bacteroidales bacterium
TAACTCATCTTTTGCAGGATTTACAACAGCGATAAATATTTCATCTTTATTTTTGAAATAGTTATAGATATTGCTTAGTCCCACATGAGATTCCTTGGAAATAGTACGCATAGAGGCATCCTTAAACCCGCACCGGATGAACTCCCGACGGGCATAATGCAGAATGGAATTATATTTATCGTCTTTCAGAATTCTCATGGGAATAGAGAACGTTGTTCTTTCAAAAGTGCAAAATAACGGCTATTTTTTTTGTTGTACAATCCCTATTTCTTGGTATTTTTTCTGAAAAGACTGGCATTATTTTATTATTGGCGTTGATATTTTACTTCCAATACGCCATTATTGTAGGCTTTGCTTTCCAAAGCGAGTCCTAGTATTTCTTCTTGTATATGTGTTTTGTGATAACTTTCGTCTCTTGTTTCAACATATTTTGAAGTCCAGTGATCGTTTCCCCATCGTTTTATGATATCACTCATATTTTTAGTTAGTGTAGCTTTAATTTCTTTAACGGTTTTGGCAGTTCGTTCTGTTTTTTTCTGATAAAACAGATTTCACCATCAATAATATTACTAAACTTAAGACATAATAAATCTGCTATATTAATACCATTGCAGAAATATATAAACATCCATAAGTCTTTATACATCATTAGTATTTGATTGTCACATGAAAAATTTGAAATATTCTTGATCTGTTTGGCATTCAAGGCTTTTTTTCTGCCTACTGCTTTTTTTATTTCATATTTTTCCTTACCAAAAGGATATTGGTCTGCTTTGATTATACCGGCTTTCTTAGCAATATTCATAATAGCTCGAATATTTCTCATATTCATGGATACCGTAGCCACACTTCTTCCATTCAAAAGAAATTCTTCATATACTTTAAGCCAATCTATTGTGATACTCTCGATTGGGATATTGTTACCTCCATATTTCTTTATGTTAGCTAAAGTATTCTGGTAGGTTTCCATTGTCCCAATTTGTTTGTTCTTTTTGAGCTCTGCTATTTTCTGTTCAAGTATAATGTTGATGAATTCACCGCTATAATGTAGTAAACTTCTTTTTAAATTATCAAAGGAAAATTTGTCTTTTGACTGTAATTCGAAAACATGAGATCTGACTATATTATAAGAATTTTCGATTTGATCTCTGATTTCGACTAATGATTTTGATTTTGCATTCTTCATTTTCCCCAAACTTCTTCCGAGCAGGTGAACCCTGTGGAATAGTATTTCCTCACTCGCGCACGGGTAACTCTAATTCTTACCGGCCACTCATTGTTTGCCGCCGGACGTCTTTTATCTAATATGGTTGCGATAGTAATATCGTCTTTTGCACAATTAAACATATCTATTTGCGTTATTAATGAAACAATATTGTACACACAGCTGTACACAAAGTGGGCACAAGGATAAAAATAAAAGCAGGATTGTTCCAAACAAGTGGATAGATATGTCATCGTAAAGGTCTGATGTTACATCAGTTACGATAATAGATAGAAATAGATAAAAATAGATATTTCTTGACTGTAATGGACTCATAATCAGGGGGTTCTTGGTTAAGCCCTGGTGGCACCACGAAAAAAAGAAGCAAAAAACTGAAAATCCCTGAATTACAGTGTAATTCGGGGGTTTTTGTTTTTTGGAAAAGTGCAAAAAAGTGCCGTTTTAAGAGGGTCGAAAATGTCTCAAATGGTGTCTTTTTTTGCAGCTCCGAAAAAAGACACCGATTTAGGTTCTTATTCATTGTTTATCAGCATTTTGTGTAGAGTTACTTTGGTCTTGTTTTCATAATTTTGTACCACTTAAAACGAGTTAAAAATGAAACAAGAAACATTGAGTATTCTTTTCCTTATTCTGAAGAATAAGCACAAGTTATTGAAAAATGGAGAAGCCCCTGTTATATTGAGGGTTACTATTGAAGGTCGTGGCTCTGATGAGGCACGGATTCAGCGGAGCATCGATCCCAAGCTTTGGGATCAGGCAAAAGGACGTTCAAAAGGCAAAGACCGGGCATCGCTGGAATTAAACGATTATATCAAATCATTGGACGTAAAACTTTCCAGCATCCACAAAGAACTGCTTTTAGAACAAGCATTCATTACCCCTACCTTGTTATTACAAAAACTCTTTTGTACCGAGGAACAAAGGACAGTACTTTCGACCTTTCGCGACCATAACGACGAATGTCGGAAATTGATTGGTATTGATTACGAGAAAATTACCATCAATCGTTATGACAATTGCATGAGAAAACTTACCTCAGCCATTCAGCGCGAATACGGTAAGGAAGATATTACTTTCTATGAACTGACCGGTGAATTTATCCGCAAGTTTGAAGTTTATCTGAAAACCGAAGAAAAGCTATGTCAAAATACTCTTGTCCGCTACATGAAGTGTTTCAAGAAGATTACCAATATGGCATTGGCAAACAATTGGATGAAGATCGATCCTTTTCTTGGCAGAAAATTCCGGCAGGAAGAAACCAATCCGATTTTTTTGACAATGGAGGAATTGGATAAGGTAATAAAAAAACGGTTAGAAATTGTGCGGTTAGAAATTGTGCGGGATATTTTTGTCTTCTGCTGTTTTTCGAGCCTTGCCTTCGTGGATGTCAAGGAATTAACCCCGGAGCATATTTTCAAAGACAATCAGGGAGCTCTGTGGATTCGCAAAGGACGAGAAAAAATGAAACGCAGGCAGGGTGCTTGCATGAGTAATGTGCCGTTGTTGGGTATAGCTCAACAAATATTGGAAAAATACAAAGACCATCCGATATGCCTTTCAAAAGGTGTTTGTTTGCCTGTTTACAGTAATCAAAAAATGAATTCATACTTGAAAGAAATCGCTGACTTCTGTGGAATTAAGAAAAATATAACCTCGCATTTAAGCAGGCATACGTTCGGGACGACCGTCACGCTGGCGAACAATGTATCACTTCAAAATGTGTCGAAAATGATGGGGCATTCTTCTACCCGCATGACCCAACATTATGCAAGGGTAATGGATCAGAATATTTTCGAAGATATGCAGGGAGTAGAATCGCGTTTATCAACATTAGCAGCAATCCAATAATATAATTAGAAAGGGCTGTATGAAAAAAGAAGAAAAAGGTACTTTGGCTATAAACATAGTTACAAATGGTGATCCGGTTATTATATTTGAACCGGTAAATACGACTGTTTGGATGGACTGGAATGATCTTTGTATGGTTTAACCGTGATAGCAAATGTGCTACTCAATCCGAAAAACCAATGGAAGATAGATGTTTTTAATTTTTTGTCATGTACTTAGATTTCATATATTCATTTTCATGATTCAAAGATAAAGAAAAATAATAAGAGAATATAAAAGATATAAATTGCTAACCTAAAACCTGTTTAAAAACAATTTCAGACGTACATACACTCAAAAGCAGAACAAAATAAGCAGATAAAACGTTAATCTAAAGTCAAAGATTTACTACATGAAGATAAATACAGGAACGATCTAATAAATGATCGATTATATCTTATTCATTATTTATAATCGCTTTAAATTATAAAAATTATTATATTAGAATTATTATCATTTAAAAAATAACTTATCTTTGTATTGAACATTTAGTAAAATACAAAAATGAATATTACACCCGATCATCTATCATTAGAAGATATCCGGAAAATTTTCTCCTCTAAAGGAATAAAAGTAACACCCCAACGCATTGCTGTTTATCAAGCACTTATGCGTTTAGAACATCCCAGTGTAGAAGAAGTTGTAGAAGAAGTTCACAAAGCGTTTCCTACAATTACAGTTTCTACAGTATATAATGTATTGGAATTTTTATGCGATCAGGATATTATAAGCAAATTACGTACAAATTCGGGTCGGATGCATTACGAAAATAATTCAACGAAGCATCACCACATATACGATGAAGAAAAAGATGTGCTGGTAGATTATTATGATGAAGAATTAAATTCCATTTTGACCGAATATTTCAAAAAAAAGCAAATTGTTGATTGGAAAATATCCGGTTGTCAACTTTATTTATCAGGAAAATATAAAGAATAATAACGAGAAAATAAATTCATTTTTAACTCAATTTTAAATTTACAAGATTATGAGTATTAAAGGAACACGCACAGAGCAAAATTTGCTTAAAGCATTTGCCGGTGAGTCTCAGGCAAGAAACCGTTATACTTATTTTGCAAGTGTAGCAAAAAAAGAAGGTTTCGAACAAATTGCAGCTATTTTTATGGAAACTGCAGAACAAGAAAAAGAACATGCAAAGCGCTTTTTCAAATTTTTGGAAGGTGGAATGGTCGAAATTACTGCTTCATATCCTGCAGGAGTAATAGGCACAACTGCTGAGAATCTGAAAGCGGCTGCTGAAGGCGAACATGAAGAATGGTCTATCTTGTATCCTGACTTTGCTCAGGTTGCCGAAGAAGAAGGATTTAAAGCCATTGCCGCAGCATTCAAATCAATTGCAAAAGTTGAAGATGAGCACGAACAACGTTACCTCAAGCTTTTGAAAAATGTAACTGAAAATAAAGTTTTTGAAAAAGACGAAGAAGTTGAATGGCAATGTCGTAACTGTGGATTTGTACATAAAGGTAAAAAAGCCCCTCAAAACTGTCCTGCTTGTCAACATCCTCAAGCACATTTCGAAGAAAAAAAGACAAATTATTAATTGCTAAATAGAAAAATACCGGAAGTTAAACTAAGAGTAACTTCCGGTATTTTCATTTCACATCTCAAAAATTTTTAATTATCTTCCAACACATCCGCCGCTGAATCAAGAATACTTTTAATTTCATCTACTGCGGCTTTCGTTATCTTTTCACAAGCATCGGAAACAAAATTGCGACGATATTTTTTTTCTATCATAATACGTTCTGCCGAAATCAAATCATCCGATTCATATTTGCCACCCGAATCTCTAACATTCTCATATTCAATAAAATTAATATTTCGAATAGATGCGATACAACGATTATCCTGAAATTGAAACACAAACGAATAGCGCATATATATGGCAAAAAGATAAAGTGCTTTTTTTTCAATTTCAAGGTATTGGATTGGCCGACAAGAAATTAATCCTTGAATGCTATCAACACTTATAGGAGTTTGTTTTGGGAGAAAAGACTCTGTAAGCCAATTACAAATAAGGTGCTGCATTTCTGCTTTACTTAACTTTGTCTGAATGGTATCGGAAAATACCACTTTCCCGTTTTCTTGTGGAACAGTAATGTTATAATTTGTCTGTTCTTGAGAGAAGCAAGCAAATGAAAATAACATAAATGATATCAGGCTGAATAAGGTTTTCATAAGAATTTATTTTATTTTTTTATTATAAAGGATGATTTTCTTTGAATAATTTTAATCGTTCTTCCATCAAAGCATATTGATTATCTTTGATAAATGAAGTACAAGCCCGGAGCCCTTCCTGCCCACTTCCGGTAGTAGTAAGCGAAATAGCACTGATGCCATAAAACATCAATTCGCGCATCAATTCGCCGCCAGTCATTCCGGGATAGCGGATAGTAAAATAAAATCCGTCACCTACTTCTTCATTCAAATCTTTATCATATACGATTTCAAATCCGTTTTTCAGGAAGATATTTTTTAGTTTTTTAGCACGCCGTGAATATTCGGCAACATCTTCCAAAAAGTTGAAACCGCCATCGCTTGCAGCCTTCATCATAGCAGCCAGCGCATATTGTGCCGAATGGCTTGTTCCTGACGAAATAGCATACAAGGCGCGATGTACAAACACACTTCCATACGTTCCAATACCATAACGAGCTTGTAAAGCCGGATAATTACGGTTATACAATTTATCTGAAATTGCAACCACTCCAATCCGTTGTCCGGCATAACTAAATGCCTTGGAGCCTGAAATCAACAACACATAAAGGTCGGTATATTTAGCAACAGTAGGTTGAAACGGAGGTTGAAACGGAGTTCCCAAATCCCTGCGGAAATCCATCGCGAAATAGGCTAAATCTTCCAATACAATCGTATCGTATTTCATCGACAGTTCACCGATTATTTTCAATTCTTCCTGATTCAAGCAAATCCATGCAGGATTATTTGGATTAGAATAAATAATCGCAGCAATATTTCCTTGCTGAAGATATTCTTCCAGCTTACCGCGTAATTTCTCACCACGATAATCATACACATCAAAAGAAGCTGATTTATAACCTAATACTCCAATTTGCATTTTTTGAACCGGAAATCCCGGATCAATAAATAAAATTGTATCCTTATTTTTATCGCATTGTCCACAAACCAAAAACGAAGCAAAAGTTCCTTGCATCGAACCGACAACCGGCACACAACTTTGCGGAAGAACATCCACATCAATAAATGCTTTTACAAAACGGGAAGCCTCATCTTTCAATTCAGGCAATCCGTCGATAACCGGATAAATAGATGCAACACCATTTTTCAACGATTCGATTTCGGCTTCTACTCCAACTTTAGGAGCCGGAAGTCCAGGAACTCCCATTTCCATGTGGATAAATTCCTGTCCGGTAAGTTTTTCTATCTGCCCTGAAATGGCAACAACTTCCCTGATGGTTGCTTTTCCAAAATCGGGAATATTAAATTTATCTATTACAGATTGAACAACAGCAGCATCAATTGGAGTATTCATTTAATTCTAAGTTATAAGTAATAAGTTTTAAGTTATGAGTGAGAAATATTACGGCGAAGTGTAACAGCATTTTTATGGGCATCTAACAGTTCGGTAGCAGCCATGATTTCAATGGCAGGCCCAATAGTATCAATCCCTTTTTTCGATATTTCCTGAAAAGTAATTTTTTTAATAAAACTATCCAGATTCACACCACTATAAGCACGTGCATGCCCATTGGTAGGCAATGTATGGTTGGTTCCCGAAGCATAATCACCAGCACTTTCAGGCGTATAATGCCCTAAAAAAACAGATCCGGCACTGGTTATTTGCTCTCCAACAGTACAATAATCTTCTGTTTCGATAATTAAGTGTTCTGGAGCATATACATTTGTAAAATCAATTGCTTCCTGCATCGTTTGAAAAACAATAATCCGACTATTTTCCAATGACTTAGAAGCAAATTCTTTCCGAGGCAAATCAAACAATTGAATATCAATCTGCTCTAAAACATCAAATGCAAAATATTCATCAGTAGTAACTAAAATAGATTGACTATCAACTCCATGTTCAGCTTGCGACAATAAATCAGCAGCAACAAAAGCCGGATTAGCTGTTTTATCTGCAATTACAAGAACTTCCGAAGGTCCTGCCGGCATATCTATTGCAACACTTTTCAAACTGACTAATTGCTTAGCGGCCGTTACATATTGATTTCCGGGGCCAAATATTTTATATACTTTTGGTACACTTTCGGTGCCATACGCCATTGCTCCAATAGCTTGTATGCCTCCTATCTTGAAAATATCAGTTACTCCTGCATGTAATGCAGCATACAAAATGGCCGGATGAATATTTCCATCTTTACCGGGAGGAGAACAAAGAGCAATTGTCGAGCATCCTGCTATTTTTGCAGGAATAGCTAACATTAACACTGTTGAGAACAAAGGAGCAGTACCTCCGGGAATATATAACCCCACTTTTTCTATTGGAAGCGCTTTCTGCCAACATACAACGCCCGGTGTGGTTTCTATTTCTTTACCCTTAAACTGTTGCGAAATATGAAAAGTTTCGATATTTTTTTTAGCCAAACAAATGGCTTGCTTTAAATCTTCCGGGATTAGTTTCTCTGCCTTTTCAATTTCTTCCTTGCTTACTTTTAATGAGGATAATGAAACCTTATCAAATTTAAGTTCGTACTCCAAAACAGCTTTATCCCCATTATCCCGGATATCATCCAGAACAGTTTCCACAGTGTCGAATAATACCGTGGTATCTAGCGCCGGACGGGTAATATATTTAGTCCATTCGTCTTGAGAAGGATATTTTATTATTTGCATAAATTTTTCGGCTAAGGGCAAAAGGCGAAAGGCAAAGGAACAGTGAATGTTTTTCATTCTTTCGCCTTTTGCCCTTAGCCTTTTGCCAAGAATTTTTACAAAGTTACAAATTATTCTTTTTCGGATAATCAATTGTATAATGTAATCCGCGGCTTTCTTTTCGTTGCATAGCCTGAGTGATAATCAGATAACCAACATTGATAATATTTCGCAATTCGCATATTTCAGGCGAAACAGTAGACCGTTGAAATAAGTTTTCAGTTTCCTGATAAAGAATTTCCAAGCGGTCGAAAGCTCTTTTCAAACGCAAATTCGAACGAACAATGCCCACATACGTACTCATTATTTGCCCAACTTCTTTCTCACTTTGCGTAATCAAAACCATTTCTTCAGGAGAACGGGTTCCTTCATCATTCCAAAGAGGAATTGACTCATTAAATTTCAAAGAGTCAACCATTCCGATAGAATGTTTGGCTGCCGCATCAGCATACACAACTGCTTCAATCAAAGAGTTGGAAGCCAATCTATTTGCTCCATGCAATCCAGTACATGCACATTCTCCAATTGCATATAAACGATTGATAGAAGTACATCCATTTAAATCAACTGCAATCCCGCCACATAAATAATGCGCTGCAGGTGCAACCGGAATATAATCAGTAGTAATATCAATACCGTATTCCAAGCATTTCTGGTAAATATTCGGGAAATGAGTACGCGTTTCTTCAGCATTTTTGTGTGTTACATCCAAATAAACGCAATCATCCCCTCTATTCTTCATTTCATTATCAATAGCACGAGCAACAATATCACGCGGAGCAAGATCTTTTCGTTCATCATATTTACTCATAAAAGCTTTTCCGTCTTTTGTGCGCAAAATACCGCCATAACCACGCATAGCTTCGGTAATCAAAAACGAAGGACGGTCGCCGGGATGATACAAAGCAGTAGGATGAAATTGAATAAATTCCATATCTTTTACCAGTCCTTTTGCACGGTAAACCATTGCAATTCCATCGCCTGTGGCAATAACAGGATTTGTTGTCGTTTGATATACATTTCCGATTCCACCTGTCGACATCATGGTTACTTTCGACAAAAATGTATGAATATGATTGGTTTTTTCATTGAGAATATATGCACCGTAACATTCAATATTATTGTCGTGCCGGGTAACATTGATTCCCAAATGGTGTTGAGTAAGAATTTCGATAGCAAAATGATGCTCAAAAACCTTGATATTGGGATGTGCTTTAATAGCCTGAATCAGGCTTAATTGTATCTCCGCACCGGTATTATCCTTGTGATGCAAAATCCGGAATTCCGAATGTCCACCTTCACGATGTAAATCAAAATTTCCTTTTTCATCTTTATCAAAATCAACTCCCCAACGAATCAATTCATCAATCTGTTTCGGAGCTTCTTTTACTACTTTTTCTACTGCTTCGCGATTACAAATTCCATCTCCCGAAATCAATGTATCTTCAATATGTTTTTGAAAATCATCAACTAATGTATTTGTTACGGAGGCAATTCCACCTTGTGCTAAGAAAGTATTGGCATCTTCCAATCCTGTTTTGCAAATAATTGCAACGCTACCTTTATTTGCTACTTTCAGAGCAAAACTCATTCCCGCAATTCCCGAACCTATAATTAAATAATCAAAATGCTTTACCATATTGTTGGTTATTTGTTATCTGTTATTTGTTATTTGATAATATCCAAATAACAGATAACGATTAACAAATTTCTGTTCCTTCGCTTTCTTTGTGAATATTAGAAGCTTGTGTGATAATTACTTTTTTAACTCCGGCGTCGATTGCTTCAAATGAATTTTGAAGTTTAGGAATCATTCCACCTTGGATGATTCCTTCATCAACATATTGTTTGAATAATTCTTTTGTAATATGAGGAATAACACTGTCATCATCATTCTCGTTCAACAAAACACCCTTTTTCTCAAAGCAATATACCAATGTAACATCGAAATAGTTGGCTAATGCTTTTGCTGTTTCTCCTGCAATAGTATCAGCATTGGTATTAAGCATATTGCCTTTCTTATCGTGTGTAAGCGGAGCCAAAACAGGAATAATATTTTGTTTTATCAATTCGGATAATAATTTACCGTTCACCGATTTTACATCTCCTACAAATCCGTAATCAATCTCCTTTACCGGACGAATTTCAGATTGAATAATGTTCATATCGGCGCCTGTCAATCCTAAGGCATTCATATCCAACGCCTGTAATCCGGCAACAATATTTTTATTGACTAATCCGCCATAAACCATTGTTACAACTTCCAATGTTTCTTTATCGGTAATCCGACGACCATCGACCATTTTGCTTTCAATTCCTAATTTTTCGGCAACTTTGGTAGCAGAACGTCCGCCACCGTGAACAAGTATTTTATATCCTTGAATAACGGAAAAATCAGATAATAACTTTTTCAAAGAATCTGGTTCTTCTACTATTTTTCCGCCAACTTTTATGATTGTAAGTTTTTCCATTTTGGATTTATGTTTTTTCTTTGTTGTAATGCTGGTACCCTATTGGCTTTCTTGGCTTGTTCAACTCTTTATTTTTAATCTGCAATTCGGCCAATGTTTCGTTGATAAATTCAAGTTGCATACGTGTATCTTCATTGATGTCGTTATAATCGGTAAATACGTCCTCAATATATTGTTTCAGCTCCCAGAATTCATTTTGCAGTTCTTTCATTTCGTTGATTGGCGGGCTAGCCAAAAGTTGACGGACTGCTACGAATGCTCTCATGATACCTCTATTTATTTCAATTGCAGTATCAGAATTTAGTATACTGCTTAACATTGCTACACCCAATTCCCCAAATGCAAATGGTTCATACTTGGAATATTTACCTCTACCCTGATTTTCTAAGGTCACAATTTGTGACCTTAGAAAATTGTATTCATCACGTGTCAATTCAAACATAAAATCATCACCTGCAAATCGTTTTATGTTACGTCTTACAGCCTGTTTGAGTACCTTTGTTTCGATTCCATACATCCTGGCCAAATCAAAGTCTAACATTACTTTGCATCCTCTTATCTCATAAATTTTATTCTGAATGGGTTGTAAATCCATGTTGCTTGTTTTATAAGGCCACAATTTGTGATCTTGGATGTTATTTACTTTTTATACTGGATTTGGCAAAGCGTTTTTGTTTTTACAGTTAAGCTGGCTTCCGGCTCACATCATAGTGCTTTTCATGCCGAAACACTCACATCAAATCCTGCTTCTCTTACCTTTTCCGCAATTCTATTTAATTCCTCCAATGGAACTTTCTCCAAGCCTTTTGTTGGAGTATCTCTTTCAATTGTATAAATCATTACCGAACCAGGATTTATTTCCCGAAGCGCATCAAGCCAGGCTTCAATTTGGTCAGAATGAGTATTGTCTATTATCTTTCCTTCATATTCTCCACGAACAAACATCGTTTGAATAATCAGGTTTCCATTGAATTTTTTCAGATTTTTAATTAAATCATCAATATTAAATGATTTCGATTGCGGACGATCAACACGGCAGATGAAATCCATGTCTGTGCTATCTAATTTCAAGATATTGTTATCGACTTTATTCAATGCATCGAAAACATCTTTTCTATCAATCATTGTCGAATTCGACAGAACACTTACTTTCGCCTGAGGAAAATAAGCATCCCTTAATTCAATTGTATCATCAATAATTCCAGCAAATTGAGGATGAATGGTCGGTTCCCCGTTTCCGGCAAAAGTTATTACATCAGGAGCTTCTCCGCGAGCTTTCATTTGCTCCAATTTATCTTTCAATGCTGATTTCACTTCTTCTCTTGAAGGTATTTTACCTTTTCCCTTTCCTTGTGAATTATATCCGCATTCGCAATAAATACAATCGAAAGAACATAGCTTTCCATCGACAGGCAATAAATTAATTCCTAATGATACTCCTAAACGACGGCTCTTTACAGGGCCAAACACTATTTCATTGAATAAGAATGTAGACATAAAATACAAGATGAATCAAAATAGAACACAAATAAATCTATTTGATTGCAAAAGTAACTAATTCTCAAAGATTCTATAATTCATACGTTATTTTTTATTTTTACACTAAGGTCGTATGGAACTCGCATGCTTCAAAATTATCATAACCTTGTGGCATAAGCCTCATTTCATGCTCGTTTCATACATCAAAAATTCAACTATTTTCATTATTTGTATAAATCTTTGAAATTCTGAATCGTGACAGGGCAACCGCATCAAATAGTTAATTTATTAATAATCAACAACTTATAAATCAATAATACATTTTACAAATAACTATAAATCAGTCAAATACAAGTTTTGATGCGGTTGCCCTAGAATCGTGAAATCTTTGAATTTATTTCACTACTTTTGCACTAAGACATTTTTACTCCTATGACGCAAAAATCCAGAAGTTGGTTATTTTACGTAGTAATGTTGATTATTTTCGCTTTATCGAGCTATTGGCTGATTAAAGGCGGAGCAAATTTTCATCCGAAAACAATAGATACTGGAAATATTGTCATACCATCTACAACTATCCCTGAAAATAGCAGCGATTGGGAACTCTTTGTTCAATCTACTATTCATAATGTAGGCGAGCCATTTGCTATATTGTTAATGCAAATGATAGCCATTTTGTTTGTTGCAAGGGTATTTGGATTTTTGTTCATAAAAATAGGACAACCGACTGTAATCGGGGAAATTCTTGCCGGAATTGTATTAGGGCCTTCCCTACTCGGTTACTTTTATCCTGAAGTCTTTCAATTCCTTTTCCCTGCCAAATCAATGGGCAATTTGGAAATTCTGAGCCAGCTCGGATTAATCCTTTTCATGTTTGTTATAGGTATGGAACTGGAATTAAATGAACTGAAGAATAAACTGAATGAAACCTTTATTATCAGTCATGCAAGCATTATCGTTCCCTTTTTCATGGGGATGGCTCTTTCATATTTTGTCTACGAAGATTATGCAATCGGGAATACCTCTTTCCTTTCTTTCTCGCTATTCATAGGAATATCAATGAGCATAACAGCTTTTCCTGTTTTAGCCCGGATTGTACAGGAAAAGGGCTTGACTAAAACACATTTGGGAATTATTTCCATCGCTTCGGCAGCCAATAATGATGTCACTGCTTGGTGCCTTTTAGCTGTGGTTATTGCCATTGCAAAAACGGGAACAATTGTAAGCGCCTTATACACAGTAGGTTTTTCCATTGTTTATGTTTTATTTATGTTTTATGTGATAAAACCCTTTCTAACTCGCATCGGAAATATTTATCAAAATAAAGAAGTAATAAACAAAGGAATTGTTGCATTTATATTTTTAATTCTTATTCTTTCGGCATTTACTACACAAATCATAGGAATACATGCTCTTTTTGGAGCATTCCTTGCAGGAGTAATTATGCCGGCAAATTTGAATTTTCGAAAAATTTTGACTGAAAAAATAGAAGATATTGCTTTGGTAATGCTTTTGCCATTGTTCTTTGTTTTTACAGGGCTACGAACAGAAATCGGATTATTAAACAGCATTGAACTTTGGGAATTATGTGCCATTTTTATTGTAGTTGCCATAATTGGAAAATTCTTTGGAAGTGCCATTCCTGCAAAAATAGCCGGAGAATCGTGGAAAGATAGTTTGTCTATAGGAGCTTTGATGAATGCCCGTGGATTAATGGAATTAATCGTATTAAATATTGGTTACGAGATGGGTATTTTACCACCAACCTTATTCGTAATATTGGTATTAATGGCATTGGTTACCACATTTATGACAAGCCCTACCCTATCTTTTATTAATTTCTTGTTTCCTGAAAAAACGTCATTGCCCGAACATTTCGATTCTATACAAAAGAAATTCAATATTCTTGTTTCTTTTGGCCGACCGGAAAGTGGCCGAAAATTACTAAATGTAGCCAAGACTATTTTCGGCAATAACGAAAAAGAAGTGAGCGTAACCGCCTTACATTTAACAATAGGAACCGATGTAAATCCGATTCATGCTGAAAAATTTTCAGAAGAAGGATTTAAACCTATTTTGAGCGAAGCAAGAAAAATAGATTTGCCAATTACCACCGATTACCGGGTAACTGATGATGCAGGACGAGAAATCGTAGATATGGTAAATAATGAGGGATATGATTTTCTGCTTGTTGGTGCAGGAATTTCCATGTCGCAAAAACCCGTTTTCAAGGAAAGTCCGATTTTTGAGAAAATAAAATGGTTGAATAAAATCGTAAATAAGCTGAATGAGCAAAAAATTATTTTTTATCCCGGAGGCTTATTAAAAGACAAAACCAAATATTTTATCGAAGAAACCAAAGGCCCTGTAGGCGTTTTTGTCGATAGAGATTTTACGGGAATAAGTTCTTTACTTGTTTTGCTTTATCGAACCGAAGATATTCATTTGCTCCAATACGCCGAGTCTATTCTAAACAATAATTCCAATGCCTCTGTAATCGTTTTAGACACAAACGGATTAATTACAAGTTCTCCATTAGTAAGAAAAGATATTCGTGATTTTTCCGACAAATATGAAAACCAAATCACATTATTGCATAAGAAAAAACTTACGGCAGAACTACTTTCAAAACAAAGCTTCATGTTGGTAGATTACACAACTTGGAATATAATTTCCGAAATTTACAAAGATGCTTTACAAAAAACACCTTCGACATTAATTATCAGTACAAAAACCGAATAAATTTAATAGCAATTTAAGCAATTAGCTATGTGCAATTTGTAGCAATAAGTTGTACGTTGTTAATTTAAAATATAGAATAACGTGAAACCTCAAAAGTACCCTTTTTCCATACTTATTTTTTGTGCCATATTTTTCTTGTGTGTGATTAAATTGCCGGACGAAACTCC
The DNA here is from genome assembly GCA_031553395.1 of Bacteroidales bacterium. Taxonomy (GTDB): domain Bacteria; phylum Bacteroidota; class Bacteroidia; order Bacteroidales; family WRGA01; genus WRGA01. Next base: position 14,862 of record JAVBLR010000028.1, read on the forward strand.
ACCGGCATTCCGCATTCCCAATTTTGACAAAATCGTTCACATTTTAATGTATTTCGGTTTAACAGGAATGCTTTTTTTCGAATATTTCAGACACAAACAAAATTACACATGGAAGCAAGCCTGGAGTTTCTTATTCGGAACAAAGTCATCTTCCAAGCTTCCGTTTATTCCGATGTCTACCTCCTCTTTCTTTATTTTAGCCGGAATTTCGTTGGCTTATGGCGGATTTATAGAGATTGTTCAAGAAAACTTCACACCTACTCGTTCAGGAGATTGGATAGATTTTATAGCCGATGGAATTGGGATTATTATTGCATTGATAATCTTTTTTATTGTGGATAAGACACGGTTTAAACGAGCTGCCTAGAAAATTTCTACATATTACTTTTCTTTAAAATTGAGATCTTGGACGATTCTAAGAGCCTGTTTAAATTTTTCACAAAATAATTATCAATACCTTTTTCGCCAAATAAATTATAGTTATTTTTTAGCAAGATTGGTTATTTTATTTTGTGATAAGTAGTTTAAAATAATTATTGTCTTATTTATAGAATTTGTAACTTTGCCTCATAATACGCCAATTATGAGATACATAAAATTATCAGAAGAAGAAAAGGCTCAATTAACAAAATTGTATAAAACCAGTTTTAATTCTGT
>JAVBLR010000034.1:0-27595 GCA_031553395.1 Bacteroidales bacterium
AGAAAAAGCATTACCCACAACCGTTATTTATCATCCCTCAAAGATCGAATTGCCAAATTCTGGCAATTACTCTCCGGGTGTTTAAGACCAAATCAAATACTGAAAAATATTTGTGTAATTAATTTTTAAAATTTATATATATTATGGAAGAAGATTTTAAACAACCATTATTGGAACAGGAGCAAGAAAAAAGTGTATTTGAAGGTATTCTTACTCAAACATACCAGTCAGCCAATAAAGGAACACGATTTTTAAATAACTTGCTGGATATGATTTTCTATTTTATTTGCATGGTTCTTTTGGGAGTATTGCTTGGAGTTGCAAGTTTGTTATTCGGATTTGATATATCTTGGATTGATCAGGAAAATAGCTTAGTTACTAGATTATTAGGTATTGTTTTCTTTTTTCTTTATTATTTGTTTTTCGAATCTATTTTTGCTACAACTCCAGCCAAATGGATTACTCAAACGATTGTAATTACCGAAAACGGAGAAAAACCAGATTTTCGTACGATTGTTATTCGATCTCTTTGCCGTATAGTGCCTTTTGAAGCGTTTACTTTTTTTGGCGAACCGGATGGCGGATTTCATGATGCTAAATCGCATACACGTGTTGTTACAAAACGTAGTTATAAAGAAGTTCGTAAATATATGTAATTTTTTATTGTCCTTATTTTCAAAATATTAATAAGATCATTATAACATTAATTTAAATGGATATAAATATTGGAGAGCGTTCCGATTTTCGGGATTTGTACAATAATATAAATGAGATAAAGTCTGAATTATCAAGAGTAATTATTGGTCAAAACCAAGTGATTGAATTGTTGCTTACTGCAATACTTTCTGATGGACATGCTTTAATCGAAGGGCCTCCCGGAGTTGCAAAAACGTTAATGGCTAAAATGTTGGCAAAGACAATTAAAGCTGATTTTAGCCGGATTCAATTTACCCCGGATTTAATGCCTTCGGATGTATTGGGTACTTCAGTTTATATGCCCGGAAGCGGAAATTTTGAATTCAAAAAAGGTCCTGTTTTTTCCAATATTATTTTGATTGATGAAATTAACCGTGCGCCAGCCAAAACACAAGCTGCTCTTTTTGAAGTAATGGAAGAGCGCCAGATTACAATGGATGGAGTTACTTATCCGATGACATATCCGTTTATTGTATTGGCAACGCAAAATCCGATAGAGCAGGAGGGGACCTATCGTTTGCCTGAAGCTCAATTAGATAGGTTTTTATTTAAAATTAATGTAACCTATCCTTCTGTTGAAGAGGAAATTACTGCTGTCAATTTGCATCATGGAGGTTTTTCTGCGCATGTTCAGGAAGTGAAACCGGTTCTTGATGTGGAAATGATGAAACAACTGAAAGATAAGATTGTATCTCAAGTTCATGTCGAACCAAAACTGATAGAATATATCGTAAAAATATCAAATAGTACACGGGAAAATAAATTCATTTATTTGGGAGCTTCTCCTCGTGCTTCCATTGCATTGTTGAATAGTTCGAAAGCGTTGGCAGCCATTCGTGGAAGGGATTTTGTAACTCCCGAAGATATTCAGGATTTGGTTTATCCTGTTCTTCGTCACCGGATTATTCTTACTCCTGAAAAAGAAATGGAAGGCTCAAATGCAGATGATATTATTAAGCTGATTATTCAAAAAATTGAAGTTCCGAGGTAATTATTAAGAAAATGAAATTCTTAAAGAGTTTATATTTAAGCAGTCGTTTTTTTGCTCTATTAATTGCTGTATGTGTTTTTTTCATATTGGCATTTGTAGTTCCGCAATTATTTATTGCTGCAAAAACTTTTTCGGGAGTTGTTTTGCTTTTGTTAATTATTGATTGTTTACTTTTATTTTCTCCAAAAAATCCATTCTTTGCTAGAAGAGAAATGACTGATAGACTATCTAATGGCGATGATAACGAGATTTTCTTGTTTTTAGAAAATAATTACAATTTCAAGATTTGGTCGGAAATAGTTGATGAAATTCCTTTTCAATTTCAGAAGCGAGATGTTTTATTTAAGGTGTCTCTTAATGAGAATGATAAGAAAAAATTAGTTTATTATTTGCATCCGGTAAAACGAGGAGTTTATGAATTTGGAGCAATCAATGTTTATTGTTCGTCCATAATTGGTTTGGCTAAACGGCGATGTAGATTTGAACAAGGGAAAAAAGTTGCTGTTTATCCGTCTTTCTTGCAAATGCGCAAGTACGATTTAATTGCTATTTCCAATCGTTTTTATGAATATGGATTAAAAAAAATACGAAAAATCGGACATAGTTCCGAATTTGAAGCTATTCGCACGTATGTAATCGGAGATGATCCACGCGCTATCAATTGGAAAGCTACAGCCCGGCGCTCTCACTTAATGGTAAATAATTACCAGGATGAAATTTCACAAGCGGTTTATTGTGTTATTGATAAAGGGCGGATTATGAAAATGCCTTTTGAAGGAATGTCTTTGCTGGATTATGCGATTAATGCGTCTTTGGCATTATCAAATGCCATTTTAAGAAAGAGCGATAAAGCCGGATTAATTTCCTTTTCGAAAAGAGTTTCAACATGGTTACCTGCTGAGAGAAAAATGTCACATTTAGAAAACATCATGCGGTTGCTTTACAAGGAAGAAACCAATTTTTTGGAATCTGATTTTGAAACGCTTTTTGTGAATATTCGTCAACGTATTACACAACGAAGTTTGTTGATTTTATTTACAAATTTTGAAAGTGTTTCCGGTATGAGAAGACAATTACCGTATTTAAGGAGTCTATCTTTGAATCACTTAGTGTTAGTCGTTTTCTTTGAAAATACGGAACTTGTTCAATTACTGGAATCTCGTCCCAAAAGTATTGAAGATATATATACAAAAACCGTCGCCGAAAAATTTGCATATGATAAACGTTTAATTGTAAAGGAATTAAATGCTTATGGTATTTATGCTCTGCTTACACCTCCTGATAAATTGACATTAAATGTTATTAATAAATATTTGGAATTCAAATCACGAGGCCTAATATAAAACTTGTTTTTACTTCTTTTTTATTACTCCAGTTTATTCTTTTCAACCTATGCCAAAAATTTTATTGATTGAAGATGAAGTAAATGTAGCATCTTTTATTGAACGAGGATTGAGTGAAAATGGATTTACAGTAGATGTAGTCTATAATGGAAAATCCGGATTGGAAAAAATTTATTCAGAAACAGATTATCATCTATTGATTCTAGACATCATTCTACCTGATATTACAGGGCTTGAAGTTTGTAAAAAAGTCAGGCAAAAGTTGGGATATACAATGCCTATTCTTTTGTTGACTGCGCTGAATACTACCGAAGATATTGTTACCGGACTAGATTTAGGTGCAGATGATTATTTAACCAAACCATTTAAATTTCAGGAATTGATAGCCCGGATAAATGCAATGCTTCGTCGGCAACCAATTAATGATGAATCTGAGATATTTTCGTTTGCAGATTTGGAAATGAATTTGCAAACGAAAATAGTTATTAGATCTGGAATTCCTATTACACTTACAGCACGGGAATTTCGTTTGTTGGAATATTTTATGAAAAATGCAGAGATTGTTTTGTCCCGTACTGAAATTTTGAAATATGTTTGGGAAGTGCATTTCGATTTAAGTACAAATGTCGTTGATGTTTATGTCAATTATTTACGGAATAAAATTGATAAAAATTTTCAAACGAAGCTTATCCACACAAAAGTAGGAATGGGGTATGTTTTGAAAGCAGAATAAGATAATGAAAATCAGAAAAAGAATAGCTTTGTTTTATGCCGCAATTACTTTTGGCATACTACTTTCTGTATTTTCTTTTGTGTTTATAATAACTTCTAGTAATATCAAGGAGAATTTTTATATTGTTCTTCATGAAAAAGCATTGACGACAGCTCAAAAGAATTTTGGGCAAGATAACATGAGTTTACATGATTATGAAAGAATTTTAGAAAATTATACTAAAAATAAATTGCCTGAAGAACAGGAATTTATATTTAATATTGATAGTTCTACAGCAATTCATGAACTCAAAAATATTTTGTCGGAGGATGAAATTAATGATTTATATGATGATAAAATTGTCAACTTTTCGAGAAAAGAAGACCAAGGAGTAGCTATTTATTATGTTGATAATGAAGGTGATTTTATTGTTGCAATCATTGCTGAAGATAAGCAGGGAAACCTAATGCTTGATAGTTTATTTAAGACGCTTTTTATAGTGTTGTTCTTAAGCGTTATCTTTATTTATATAGCCGGAGTGTTTTATGCCGGACAAATTTTAAATCCATTAGCTGTTATTCTTAAGAAAGTAAATCATATTCGGGCTAATAATTTGGAAATGAGGTTGAAAGAAAGAAATGGAAGTGATGAACTTTCTCAACTAATTAGAACTCTAAATCAAATGATTGAACGATTGGAGGTTACTTTCAAATCTCAAAAAAGTTTTATATCAAATGCTTCCCATGAATTGAATAATCCATTAACGGCTATTATGGGGGAAGTTGAAATTACACTTGCCAAAAATCGTTCGGAAGAAGAATACAAGATGGCGTTAATCCGCATTGGTGAGGAGGCCGCACGCATTGATGAACTTACTCGGGATTTATTGAGTTTGTCTCATGCTGATTTGGATATATCATTTGATATGTCTCAGCATATTCATTTGGAAAAATTATTAATGACCTTGGCATCTGGTTTTACTAATCGAATTGATTTGCAAATAAGTAAGGATGATTCTTTTGTTATACAGGGAAACCTACGATTGATAACAATTGCTTTGAAAAATATATTGGAAAATGCATGCAAATATTCTTCGAACGATTCGTTGGTATTTGTTACTCTTCAAAAGGTGGAAAATAATATTATTTTTACAGTAAAAGATAATGGAATTGGTATTTCCGAAGAAGATTTGGAGAATATTTTCCAACCGTTTTTTAGAGGAAAGAACACGTTATCACAGAAAGGACATGGAATCGGATTGTCTTTATCTGAAAGAATAATATCCCGTCATGGAGGCAAGTTGCAAGTAAAATCACAATTAAATCAGGGTACAGAAGTCTGTATTAGCTTTTGTGTATCCTAATTTGTTTTCAAAAAAATAAGCTCAATTAGGGATATTCAGTAAACACCAACTATGTTATTTTTCAATAAGTTATAAGCATATTTTTGAGAGAATTACCCCGATTTTGAATAAGATCCTTCAAAATCGGGGTAATTGATTTTATCCTTTCTTCAATTCAAAGAGAAATATTGAAAATAGTGGTTGTCTTCTGCAATTTTCCTTCATGAAAATCAAATGAATACAATTTTCCTTAGGGGGGATACGAATAATATTTCAGACGAGACTCTCGCGAAGTCATTTTTTCATTTCCCGAATATCCCCAATTAATAAATGCAATTCATATGAAAAGAATTAGACTTATTAATTGAACTTACTGGAAGAATATCAGAGGTTTTAATTCTTAGGTTTTAACGTATTATTATACAATTCTGTATTGTTTAAAACTTCAATTGCTTTTTCCAAGTCTTTATCATTTTTCAAGTTTTGAACTATTTCCCCTTTTTGATAATAATAACGTTTTACTATTTCAGCACTTAACATACGCTTGATTTGGGGTTCAAAAGTTGCTAAATCTTTGTCTAAATCAGGTTTTAGTTTACTTTCTAATGCTGCAAATTCAGCCGATGCAGAGTCTAAATAACCTTCAAATTCGGCAACTTCTTTTAATCCCTTTAAATACTTCTCAGTTTGACGGTCATAAGTAAAGTCTTTTGATTTTACAAATTGCTTAAAATCAGCATAGTCAGTATCTGTCAGTGAAAAATTTGCAACAGGAGCAATCGTTGGATGCTTAATTGCATATTGTGTTGCATAATCAAAAATAGTATTTTCTGCAACTAAATAATAAGAGATATTTCCGGGTTTTTCATCGTCAACGGTAAAATCGGGAGATATTCCTCTTCCGTCACGTACTTTACGCCCATTTGCAGTTGAGAATTCGGTAGTTAAGCTATCCGGAATATAATCAGCTGAGCCATTCTTATCCCTGTGTGTATAATCAATAGCTTGAATGCAACGGCCGCTTGGAATGTAGTATTTGGCAATTGTAACTTTTAAGATGCTGTTATAATCAAGATCTCGTGTTGTTTGAACCAATCCTTTTCCATACGTACGATTACCTACAATTACAGCACGGTCTAAATCCTGTAATGCGCCCGAAACAATTTCGGATGTGGATGCCGAACTGTTATTAACCAGCACAACCAACGGAATGTCTTCGGCAATAGGTTCCAATGTTGTCTTATATGTTCTGTTCCATTGTTTTATTTTTCCTTTTGTAGAAAGAACATCTTTTCCTTTCGGAACAAAGAAGTTTACGGTTTGTACGCCGGCTTCCATTATTCCTCCCAAATTATTCCGTATATCGAGGACTAACTTTTCAGCTTTCTGATTATTAATCAAATCAAGAATGGCATACTTTAATTCACTTCCTGTTTTTTCGGTAAAACTCGAAAGGGAAATATATCCTATTTTGTCCGTTATCATACCGAAATAAGGGACAGAATTAATATATATATTTTCTCGCTTGATTTCTTTTGTGATAGGTTTTTTTTCTCCGGGACGCTCTACTGTTACTTTGACAATGGTGTTGGCTTGCCCTTTCAGTTTGGAACTTACTTCCGAACTGGGTTTACCAACCATATTTTCCCCATCGATTTCCAAGATAATATCTCCGGCTTTGAGTCCACTTTTTTGGGCAGGCATGCCTTCGTAAGGATCAGAAATTACAACTTTCTTGTCTTCAGTTTGTATAATTCCTGCTCCGACTCCTGCATATTCACCTGTAGTGATAAATTTCAAGTCATCTGCTTCTTTATCGGAAACATATACAGTATACGGATCGAGCTCGCTGAGCATGGCATCCATTCCCGAACGGATGACTTTCTCAACATCAATTGTATCAACATAAAACATATCCAATTCTTTGTACATGGAATTGAATATATCCAAGTTTTTACTGATTTCAAAATTACGTTCATCCTTTTGTGCAAAAATGAATGTATTGCACATTAAAAGGCATATTCCGGCAATAAGAATTTTTTTCATTTATCGTTTATTGTTCAAAATTTTAATGATGTATTGTTCTGTGATTTTTGCAGATATGATAGTTTTCTGATTTTAAGGAGCGCAAAGTTATAAATAAATATATCCTATTGCAATTTTGATTTGTTATTTTAAGTCAAACAGATAAAAATAGTTGTGTTAAGGTAAAAAGTAAAAGATAAAAAGTAAAAAGTGAAATCTCTCTCTAAGACTTAATTATTGTATTTATACAGAATAATACATATCATAATCTTTTACCTTTTATTTTTTACTTTTCACTTCAAAATGAACATTATTTTGTCCTTCAAAATCTGTGTTTTTTAACTTTAAAGCATTACCTTTGCAGTTTCATTTTTAACAATTATGGAACTAACAACTCTTACAGCAATATCCCCAATTGATGGGCGTTATCGAAGCAAAACAAAAGAATTATCTTCTTATTTTTCCGAATTTGCGTTGATAAGATATCGTGTTCAGGTAGAAATTGAATACTTTATATCTTTATGTGAATTGCCTTTGCCTCAATTGGAAGGTGTAAAATCGTCACTTTTCGGTCAATTGCGAGATATTTATACCAATTTCACAACTGCCAATGCTCAAGCTATTAAGGATATTGAAAATGTAACAAACCATGATGTAAAAGCGGTCGAATATTTTATTAAACAAAAATTCGACGAATTGGGTTTACAACAATATAAGGAGTTTATTCATTTCGGATTGACTTCTCAGGATATTAACAATACATCTGTTCCGCTTTCGGTAAAGGATGCCTTGAATGGTACTTATTATCCTTTGTTGCAAAGAGTAATAGATAGTTTGGATATTTATGCCAATGAATGGAAAGATATTCCGATGTTGGCCAAAACACACGGACAGCCTGCTTCACCAACACGATTGGGTAAAGAAATTAATGTATTTGCCTATCGTTTGAAACAACAATTGGATTTGTTGAAAGTTGTGCCTATTTCGGCAAAATTTGGTGGCGCTACGGGAAATCTAAATGCTCATAATGTGGCATATCCCGAAATTAACTGGAACAAATTCGGTAATGATTTTGTTACTCATAAATTAGGGCTAAAGAGGGAAGAAAGTACAACTCAGATTTCTAATTATGACAATTTGGCTGCTTTATTGGATGCTATGAAACGGATTAATACCATCCTGATGGATTTAAACCGCGATTTCTGGCAATATATCTCAATGGAATATTTCAAACAAAAAATAAAAGCAGGTGAAGTTGGTTCTTCGGCAATGCCGCACAAAGTGAATCCGATTGATTTTGAGAATTCCGAAGGAAACTTAGGAATTGCCAATGCTGTATTGGAGCATTTATCGGCAAAGTTACCCATATCAAGATTGCAACGAGATTTAACCGATTCTACTGTGTTAAGAAATGTTGGCGTTCCTTTTGCTCACACAATAATTGCATTAGAAAGTACGTTGAAAGGATTGGGAAAATTATTACTTAACGAAAATGCATTAAACAGAGATCTCGAAGCCAACTGGAGTGTTGTTGCCGAAGGTATTCAAACAATATTACGCCGTGAAGGTTATCCTGAACCTTATGAAGCATTGAAAGCATTAACCCGTACCAATGAGTCTATAACAGCCGAATCGATATCTAAATTTATTGAGACATTAAATATTAACGACAATTTAAAAAAAGAATTACACAAAATTACACCGCAAAACTATACTGGGAAGTAATTAAGAGTTAAAAATTAAGAGTTAAGAGTAGCTTTTATCATTCACAAACAATTATTAATTGTTAATTATTAACTATTAATTAGTTAAGCTTTAGGATTTTATATATTTTTAATTAAAAACAGAAATGGACCAAGAAAACAATTTCAGGCGCAGAAAGTCCGAAGATGGATATTCCGACGCAAACCGTTCCGACAATGGGAACAGGAATTACCGTGAAAATGACGACAGAAGTAATAACTTCAACAGGGACAATAGGAACGATAACGACCGCTACCGTGGTAATAACAACGGTGGGAATTATGAAAGAAGGCCATATAATAATGATGAACGGCCGAATAATAATTATCGTGACGGAAATCGTACTTATAACAGCGGAAATGCAGAACGGAGACCATACGGAGACCGTCCTTACAATAGCGGAAACTCAGAACGGCGGCCATACAGTGGTGATCGTCCTTATAATAATGGCGGAAATTATGAGCAAAGGCCAAGTCGCCCTCGCTATAATAACGATAATAACTCTGAATACAAACCAAGAACGTATAATCAACCAAGACAAGGTTATAACAACTATAACCAAGGTTCTTCCTCTTCTTCGGAAGAAGCAGGAGAACGTAGAAAACGTCCACGTATTGGGGAACGACTTTCTCCGGGTAGTGATAAACGCGGCAATAATTACGGAGAACGCAGTAATAATAATTATGGCGAGCGTAGTAACAACAATTACGGCGAGCGTAATAACAGCTACGGCAATCGCGGCAATAGTTACGGAAACAGGCAATCGTCTTATGGAGGAGGTTATGGAAATCAAAGGCGTTCGAACTTTGGTGGAGGTAACAGGCCATACGACCCAAATGCAAAGTACAGTCAAAAAAAACAATTGGAATATAAAGAGACTCTGACTGATCCTAATACTCCTTTACGTTTAAATAAATATTTGGCTAATGCTGGCGTTTGCTCTCGTCGTGAAGCGGATGAATACATTCAAGCCGGTGCTGTTAAGGTAAATGGAGAAGTTGTAACCGAATTAGGAAAGAAAGTGATTCGTGCCGATAAAGTCATGTTTCACGACCAATTGGTTTCGCTTGAAAAAAAGGCATACATTTTGCTGAATAAACCTAAAAACTGTGTAACAACATCCGATGACCCACAGGAAAGAATAACTGTGATGGATTTGATAAAAGGTGCTTGCAATGAGAGAATTTATCCTGTTGGAAGATTAGATAGAAATACAACAGGTGTTTTATTGCTTACAAATGATGGGGAATTGGCTTCGAAGCTTACACATCCGAAATTTGTAAAAAAGAAAATATACCATGTTGTATTGGATAAACCGCTTACGAAGGCAGATATGCAGCAAATAGCTGATGGTATTGAACTTGAAGATGGGAAAGTACATGCCGATGCTATTTCGTATGCAAAAGAAGAAGATAAACGTGAGATCGGTATCGAAATACATATTGGTAAAAATAGGATTGTACGTCGTATTTTTGATCATTTGGATTACAAGGTAATTAAATTAGACCGTGTATATTTTGCCGGATTGACAAAGAAAAACGTAACTCGTGGTAAATGGCGTTATTTAACACAAAAAGAAGTGGATATGCTCAAAATGGGAGCATTTGAATAAAATAATGTAGTTACGGGTTACAAGTTACGAGTTACAGGGTAGGGTTGAAACAATATCATTTTGAAAATACTACCTTATAACTCGTAACTTGTAACTTGTAACATGTAACTAATTAAAAAACAATGGAACAAATCAGTAGAACTAAAATTGCAGATGCATTGAAATCAAGTGCATTTGGAACGACAATCAATGTGAAAGGATGGGTGCGCACCCGCAGAGGCAACAAGCAAGTAAATTTCATCGCATTAAATGACGGTTCTACAATAAATAATATTCAAATAGTTGTTGATGTAGAAAAATTTGATGAAGAATACCTGAAACCAATAACTACAGGCGCTTGTATCAATGTAAATGGAATATTGGTTGAATCTCAAGGACAAGGGCAAACTTGTGAGATTCAGGCAACGGAAATTGAAATTTACGGAGCTGCCGATGCTGCTACATATCCTTTACAAAAGAAAGGCCATTCATTGGAATTTTTGCGGGAAATTGCACATTTGCGTCCTCGGACAAATACTTTTGGTGCCATATTACGCATTCGTCATAATATGGCGTATGCTATTCATAAATATTTCAATGACCATGGGTATTATTACCTGCATACACCTATTATTACGGCTTCGGATTGTGAGGGAGCCGGGTCTATGTTTCAGGTAACAACATTGCCGTTAGATGGTTGTCCGAAAACGCCGGAAGGAGAAATTGATTATTCTCAGGATTTTTTCGGGAAACCTGCAAATCTAACAGTTTCCGGACAATTGGAAGGTGAGTTGGGTGCAATGGCTTTGGGAGCAATTTATACTTTTGGACCGACTTTCCGTGCTGAAAATTCAAATACGCCTCGTCACTTAGCCGAATTTTGGATGATTGAACCTGAGGTTGCATTCTTCGACATTAAAGACAATATGGATTTGGCCGAAGATTTTCTGAAGTATTTGATTCAATATGCATTGGATAATTGCATGGATGATTTGAAATTCCTTTGTGAAATGTTTGACAAGGAATTGATTGAACGATTGCAGTTTGTTGTAAAGAATGATTTTGTAAGGCTATCGTATACCGAAGGAGTTAAAATTCTTGAAGCATCAGGACAAAAATTTGAATTCCCTGTTTATTGGGGTGCAGACCTTCAATCGGAACACGAACGTTATCTGGTTGAAAAACATTTCAAGAAACCGGTAATTCTAACCGATTATCCAAAGGATATCAAAGCTTTCTACATGAAGCAAAATGAAGACGGAAAAACAGTTCGTGCAATGGATGTTCTTTTCCCGAAAATCGGAGAAATAATTGGCGGTTCGCAACGGGAAGAAGATTACGATAAATTGGCAAAACGCATCGAAGAAATGCAAATTCCGGATAAGGATATGTGGTGGTATTTGGATACTCGTCGTTTCGGAACAGCGCCTCATGCCGGATTTGGATTAGGATTCGAACGGTTGTTATTATTCGTAACAGGAATGGCTAATATTCGCGATGTGATACCATTTCCACGTACTCCGGGAAGTGCTGAATTTTGATTTTCATTAAATAATTTGCAAAAACACAGGATTTCTTTAGAAGTTCTGTGTTTTTGTTCGTTTATACCTTAGGAAGTTGTTATTGGTTGTTAGTTATTTGAACATTCGCCTACAATAAATAACAATAACTAATAACTAATAACCAATAAATGAAACAAACAATCCTTATTCTGAATACCATTCTTGCAATATGCTTGATTACAGCATGTAAATCGGCAAAAGAATTGGCTATGGATGGCAAGTACGACAAAGCTGTCAACAAAGCTGTTAGCGAATTAAAAAAGCAACCAACTAATCAGGAAACCATTAATATATTACAGTTATCTTTCCGAAATGCAAATAATGAAGACTTAGGTAAAATAAATCAGATCCAATATAGAAATGCACCCGACCGCTGGGATGCGATTGCCGATTTATATAAAAGACTTCAAGATAGGCAAATTAAAGTAAGTCAAATTTTGCCATTTTTATCGGTACATGCACGATCAAGTATTATTACCTCCGATTATACTATAGAATTGGCTTCCGCACAACGAAATTCGGCTAATTACAAATTCTCAACCGGCATGAATTTATTGAATTCAAACAGTAAATCAAATGCTCGTCTGGCAGTCGAATATTTCAAGCAAGTAAAAAGTTATGATGCATCTTATCCACAAATTGATCAACTTATTGACGAAGCTGTATTCAGGGGAACCAATCATGTCTTGTGTGAAGCAAGAGATATGACAGGCTATAATCTTCCGTATGATTTTCTCCGGAGCTTAATGCCGTCTTCTGGGATAAATCAGGCATTGAGAATTAATTCTTACACTCCTTCTCCCTGGATAACATATTACACTATTCCCCAGAATAATTTCAGCTATGATTATGTTATTCAACTGAACCTGCGTTTAATCAGGTCAACACCCGGTAGATATGATACTCGAACAAATACATACACTCAAACTATAGATGATGGGTGGGAATATGAACTGGATGCACGTGGAAATGTAAAGAAAGATGCGAATGGGAATGATATCAAGCGCAAGAAAACAAAAACGATTAAGTACGAGGTAAAAGAAACTACTCAAACCAAATCGGTATTTATTGATGCTACATTGGATTATATTTATGTAAGAAATAACAGAATTGTTCGCTCCATTCCGATAGGAGTGGAGCAACCGTTTGTTTATACATATGTAACAAATCGGGGAGATTCGAGGGCATATCAAGGACAGGATCAGAGGCATAATGACCGACCTGTTCCGTTTCCTTCGGATATAGATATGATTTTTGCAGCACGGGATAATATATTGGCTGTTGTTTATCAGGCATTGAGGGATAATGAAAGGATTGTACGGAGTAATGATTGAAGGTGAAAAGTAAAAAGTATTCTTCCCCAATAATTCATCTTATCTATAAGAATAATGTATATTAATCCATTTTACCTTTTACTTTTTACTTTTTACTTTAAAAATAGTAATTTTTTTTACTAAGTTTGTGCCTCAAAGAACTTAAATCAGAAAATGGAAAAAAAAGTATTTGTATCAGGATGTTATGATTTGCTTCATAGTGGGCATGTTGCGTTCTTTAAAGAAGCTGCATTATTTGGAAATTTGTATGTTGGAATTGGCTCGGATGCAACCATTCAGGATTTAAAAGGGCGTAAAACCATTAATAGTGAACAGGAACGCTTATACATGGTAAAATCTGTTCGGTATGTTACTGATGCGTGGATAAATAAAGGTTCCGGAATTATGGATTTTGAAGACGATCTTATCAGTTTTAAACCTGATATTTTTGTTGTAAATGAAGATGGTCATTCTCCTGCTAAAAAATCTATTTGTGATAAATACAAGATTGAATATAAAATACTCAAGCGCATTCCCGAAAGTGGGCTGCCAGCTCGTTCTACAACTGATATTCGTACAACAGTAACTTCCCGTTTGCCTTATCGATTGGATTTAGCAGGAACCTGGATTGACCAACCTTATGTGTCGAAGTTTCATCCGGGGTGGGCAATAACGATTTCGTTGGAGCCTGTTATTGATTTTAACGAACGTTGCGGAATGTCGACTTCTACACGTAATGCAGCTGCTAAACTATGGCCGCATGAATTACCTGCTATGCATTCCGAAAAGTTAGCAGAATTAATTTTCCGTTATGAAAATGAACCGGGAAGAGGCGAAATTTCCGGAGCGCAAGATGCTATTGGGATTTGTATGCCAGGATTGAATCGTCATTATTATAATAATCATTATTGGCCCGAAAAAATCGAATCTATTCACGATGAAGATATTTTGTTGTGGCTTGAAGAGCATATTTCATTGGTATTGCTTTGGCCTCGCCCGCAAGGATTAAACCTGTTGAAAGAAACATATATCAATGAAGAAAATGTACAAGCTTTGGCAAAAGCTGCCGACTTGGCTTGGGAAGGGATTTTGAAAAAAGACTTATCACAATTTGTTCAAGGTTATAAAGATTCATTCAATGCTCAAATCAATATGTTTCCGGCAATGGCACCCAAAGAAGTTTTGGATGTTATCGAATCCTATAAAGATAAAGCATTGGCATGGAAATTAGCCGGAGCTGGTGGTGGTGGTTATATGGCTTTGATTAGCGAAAAACCTATTGAAAATTCTATTCGAATTAAGATAAGAAGAAGAGGTGGAATGTAATTTTGCCAAGATGGAAAACAAAATATATAGATGTATGAACCACCTTAATTATGAGGTGGTTTTTTTATGTTTTCTTTTTTTCTCCTTCCTTCTGATTATTCAATTCTTTAATTTTTTGAGAATTATTTTGTTTTTTAGTAAAAAAGTGCATCTTTTCTTTTGCTATTAATCAAAATGATTGTATTTTTGCATTATTGTTTATGCAACTATTTTAAATAAAAATATAATTAGATTTTTCTTAATATGGACTTATCAAAGAACCTGAATCAGAATGAGCTTTTTAGTATTTTAAACGGAAAGATTTCCATGCTTATTAATCGTTATCTGTATAACTGTTTTCGTGAGGCTAATTTGGGTATAACGGTAGAGCAGTGGACGGTGCTTGCTTGCTTGTGGAAAAAAGATAAAGTTACTCAACAAGCATTGTCGGATATAACGCTTCGGGATAAACCAAGTATGACGCGATTAATTGATAATCTGGAAAGGCGCAATTTGGTTGTCCGTGTTTCTGATACTAAAGATAGGAGGGTAAATCTTATCTATTTAACTCAAAAAGGAATGGATTTAGAAAAACAAACAACTCAAATCGTACAAGATGTGGTTGAAAGAATATTGTCAAAAATATCGGATGATGAAATTGAAGCGTGCCGGAATGTGTTGAGAAAAATTTTTGATAATTTAGTTTGAGTATTTTTATTTTTATATAGTTGTTTAAACAATTATATGATAAGCAAATAAATTCAATATGAAAAAGTTTTATATTATTATTTGTACATTTTTTTGTTTGACGAATTTAGTTGCTCAAACAAGGATATTGTCGCTTCAGGATTGCTTGGATTTAGCTTTGAAACAGAGCAACGATTTGCAAATCAAACAGGAAGAGGTGAAAATTGCCGAATACAAAAAAGTGCAAGCAAAAACAGCTTATTTACCAAAAGTGGATGCGTTGTTTTCGTATCTTCATTTGAGTGATAAGATTTATTTGTTGTCGGAGGACAAATTTTTACCTATTGGTACAAAAATGGCGGATGGTAGTTTTGGATTCAGGCAGGACCAGGTGAATAATCAATGGACAATGATTGATGAGCAGCCTGTGCCATTGGATGCTAATGGGCAGCCGTTCAATCCAAAAACAAGTCCGGATAAAATTGAGTGGAAAGATTATACGACTATTCCGCGAGACGAATTGGCGGTTGATGCCCAGAATACTTTTGTTGGTGCGCTTTCTCTGATTCAGCCGATTTATATGGGTGGAAAAATACGGCATACGAATAGGATGGTTGAAATAGGTATCGATATTGCCAAACAGCAGGAAGAATTGGAAGAATCGGAAGTTTTGTTCCGTACCGAAAATGTGTATTGGACGGTAGTTTCTGTTCGTAATAAAGTAAAAATGGCTGAGGATTACAAAACATTGTTAACTCAATTGGAAAATAATGTTTCCGAGCTTTTTACTGAAGGAATGGCTACAAAAGCTGATATTCTGAAAGTAAAAGTAAAGTTGAATGAAGTAGATATGAATCTGACTAAGGCTCAGAATGGATTGAGTTTGGCAAAGATGCAATTGTGTCAATATATTGGTTTGCCTATTGATGATTCAGTTCAATTGGTTGATGAAGTTTCTGAAACTACCACATTTCCGGTTGAATATACTAATATCGATTTGGAGCAGGCTTTAAGCAATCGAGGTGAAATTAAAAATTTGAAAAAATTAGTTGATTTATCAGATTCGAAGGAAAAAATTGCATTTGCCGATTATCTTCCCGAAGTAGGTTTAATTGCCAATTATATGTACACAAATCCTGATTTTTTTAATGGTTTTGAAAAAGATTTTTCAGGTTCATGGAATGTGGGCGTGACAATGAAAATTCCGATTCTACATTGGGGGGAACAAAAGCAAAAGGTTCGTTCGGCTAAAAGTGAGCGGTATATCAATGAGTTAAAATTAGATGATGCTCGTGAAAAAATAGAGTTGCAATATAAACAGGCAGTTTATAAAATTGAAGAATCGGGAAAAAGATTAACTGCAGCCTCAACTAATTTGGAACAGGCCGAAGAAAATCTAAGATATGCCAAACTGTCATTTGATGAAGGATTGGTTGCTGTAACAGACGTATTGGATGCTCAAGCTGCATGGTTTTCGGCTTATTCTGAAAAAACGGATGCGCAAATCGAGTTAAAACTGAGTAACTTATATCTGAAGAAAGTGGGAGGGGAGTTGACAGTTAAAAATTAAGAGTTAAAGTACCTATCATCAACTAATATCGCCGAAGGCAAATAACGCGAGACGAAGTCGAGCTAATAACGTGTAGCGAAGCGAAACAAATAACAAAAACCTATGAATAAGAAGAATAAATCATTGATAACTGCATTGATTACGTTGATTGCAGTAATTTTAATTGTATCGGTAATCGGGATTTTTGTGCTGAAACCCGAACCAATGATGTGGCAGGGTGAAGTTGAAGCTGCTGAAGTGCGTGTTTCAGGTAAAGTACCTGGAAGGGTTGCTCAATTTTTTGTGGAGGAGGGGCAACCTGTGAGAAAAGGTGATACATTAGTTTTATTGAGTAGTCCTGAAGTACAGGCAAAATTACAACAAGCTTCAGCAGTGGAACAAGCTGCTTCGGCACAAAGCCAGAAAGCAATGAAAGGTGCAAGGTCTCAACAAATTGATGGTGCCTATGAACAGTGGCAGCGTGCTGAAGCGGGTGCCGATATTGCCAAGAAGACATACGAACGGGTTCAGAATTTATATGAAAAAGGAGTTGTTCCTGCACAAAAAAGAGATGAAGCAGAAGCAAATTACAAGGCTTCTTCGGCTTTGGCTAAGGCTGCAAAATCACAATATAGTTTAGCTTTCGCTGGAGCTCAACAAGAAGATAAAGATGCGGCAAGGGCTTTGTTAAATCAGGCGCAAGGTGCAGTAAATGAAGTCGAAGCATATTTGAATGAAACGTGCTTATTATCGCCGATTTCAGGTGAAATTTCGGATATTTTTCCAAAACAAGGTGAATTGGTTGGAACAGGTGCTCCGATTATGAATGTATTGGATTTGAATGATATTTGGGTGGTTTTTAATGTAAGGGAGGATATGCTTGCCAATATCAAACAAGGACAAATATTTAAGGCGCTTGTCCCGGCTTTAGGTAATAAGGAAATTGAACTGAAAATTACGTATATAAAAGCGTTGGGAAGTTATGCTACCTGGAAAGCAACTAAAGTGTCGGGTGAATTCGATTTGAAAAGTTTTTCCATAAAAGCAAAACCGGTTTCTCCGGTCGAAGGATTACGCCCGGGAATGAGCGTGAGAGCGGAGTTATGAAATTAAGAATTAAGAATTAAGAATTAAGAATTAAAGAACCTATCATCTACTATATCGCCGAAGGCAAATAACGCGAGACGGAGTCGAGCTAATAACTAACAACAATAATGACAGGAATTAACACTTTTTGGTCTGTGGTTTGGAGGGAATTAAACCGGATTGTTTCCCGTCCTATTTATGTGGTGGCAATATTGATTATTCCAATTTTTGCATACATATTTTTTGCAACCATGTTTGCCGATGGATTGCCGACAAAACTTCCCATTGCTGTTGTGGATAACGATAATTCATCTTTGTCACGGAATTTTATCCGGCAGATGGATGCCATGCAAATGATTCATGTTTCCATGCATTTGAATAACTTTTCGGAAGCGGAGCATGAAATGAAAAAAGGGAATATTTATGCATTTGTAATTATTCCTTCGGATATACAGGCGAATTTGTTGGCAGGAAGGCAACCTGAACTTTCATTTTATTATAATAATGCCTATTTTGTTCCAGGTTCGTTGTTGTTCAGGGATTTAAGTACAATATCGTCGATGTTTTCGGCATCAGTGGGATTAAGTACCGGGTTGGCAAAGGGAAAAACAACGGAGGAAATCATGGGACAACTGCAACCTATTGTACCTGATGCTCATTTGATTGGTAATCCGTATACAAATTATTCGGTTTACTTATCAAATGTTTTAATGCCCGGTATTTTGCAACTAATGATTTTGCTGATAACGGTTTTTGCTATTGGTGTTGAATTGAAAGAGGGAACATCGGGTGAATGGATGTCTTTGTCTAATAAATCGATACTAACGGCTTTGTCGGGAAAGCTATTACCTTATACGGTTATTTTTACCACATTGGTTATTTTTCAGAATGTGATATTATTTCGCATCTTGGGATTTCCTTTACATAACAATATTCTGACAATGTTAGTGGCATCTGTACTATTTGTATTGGCCGAACAAGCTATGGGAATTTTGATTATCGGAACATTGCCTGTTTTACGGAATGCATTGAGTTTTGCTGCTGTATTTGGGATGCTGGGTATCAGTTATTCGGGATTTACATTTCCGGTTGAACAGATGCCATTGGCTGTTCAGGCAATAGCACAGTTTTTTCCAATGCAGCACTTCTTTAAGATTTATCAGAATAGTGCATTAATCGGTTCGCCGATTGCTTATTATTGGATTTCGTATTTGGCTTTGATATTGTTTCTTTTATTGCCATTTATTGTAATCATACGATTGAAAAAAGCATTGATTTATAGAAATTTTCCAAAAAGATAAGAGAAACAATCTGACTTCGGCGCAATTGTTCAAAATAACAACAAACATGAAATATACATTCAACAAACATCTTATTGATACATTTAATGTTTGGAAACAGGAATTTTTACATATTTTCCGGGAGCCGGGTGTGCTGATTATATTCTTTGCAGCAACACTTTTATATCCGATTCTTTATGGAGTTATTTATAATAATGAGGTGTTAAAAAATATTCCTGTTGCTGTTGTGGATTTGTCACATTCTTCATTGAGCCGCGAATATGTAAGAGCGTTGGATGCAACTCCCGAATTGAATATAAGTAATAAATGTCATTCGTTGGAAGAAGCAAAAGCGCTTTTTTACCAGCATAAAGTACATGGAATTGTTCTTATTCCCGAAGAGTTTGGAGATAATATTACAAAAGGACGGCAAGCACGCGTATTGGGATATTTTGATATGAGCAGTTTTTTGTACTATAAAACCGTGATGACAGCTGTCAGTATGGTTTCGAAAGAATTGGGAGCTCAGATTCAGTATTCCAATTTAGTTAATTCTGGATTGACCGAACAACAGGCTAAAATGGCAGTTACACCATTACCTTATGAAGGAAAACCGTTGTTCAATTCGGGTGGAGGATTTGCAAGTTTTTTGTTGCCGGGAGTGTTTATTCTTATTCTATATCAGACATTGATGTTGGGAATCAATATGTTGGCCGGTGTTGATTGGGAAGATAACCGTATAAGAAGATTAATTCCTGTTTATCAACAACGTCTAGGCACGCTGGGAATTGTTTTTGGAAAAGGATTGTGCTATTTTACATTATATGCTGTTTTTTCCTTTTTTGTATTGGGATTTGTTCCTAACTTTTTCAATTTGCCGCATATTGGAAATTCATTGGATTTGATGCTATTTATGATTCCGTTCTTGTTGTCAACAATATTTCTGGCAATGACACTATCCTTATTTATGCGAAATATGGAAAGCGCTTTCTTGCTGTTATTGTTTTCGACTATGCCTTTATTGTTTTTGGCCGGAGCTTCCTGGCCGCAGACAAATATTCCTGAGTTCTGGAAATTTGTGAGTTATCTTTTTCCGTCTACACATGGAATTCAGGGGTATATTCGTATTAATACGATGGCTGCAAATCTGAACGAAGTAAGTAAGGAATATTTTATCCTTTGGTTGGAAACGGGTATTTATTTTTTGACGGCTTGTTGGGTTTACCGACGGTTGTTGAGGAAAGTGGATAAAAACTAGGTTAAAAGCAGGAAGAAGGACATTCAATATATTTTGATTAGTTCCTTCTTCCTGTTTTTAATACAGATATTCAGAATAAAACACGTACTTTTGTTAATGCTGCACAACTTCATGTTTTATAGCGGGATAAAACCGTTTCAACTGGACGACCTTAGTATAAAAATAACATATGAAAAACAAAACAATGCTTATTTCCGGGCTATTGGCAAGTTCATTAGCAAGTAATCTGGTAGCCCGGGAAAAACCGAATATCATTTTTATTTATGCAGATGATTTAGGTTATGGAGACTTAGGTTGTTATGGCTCGAAAGTCAATCGTACTCCTAATTTGGATAAATTGGCCGATGATGGCATGCGGTTTACCGATTTTTATAGTGCTGCTTCATTATCAAGTCCTTCACGGGCGGCGCTCATAACAGGACGGTATCCGGTAAGAATGGGCATCAACGGTGTTTTCTTTCCGGGTAGTTTTACCGGAATTCCATCCGAAGAAATTACATTGGGAGAAGCATTGCAGCAACAGGGATATCGTACGGCAATTGTAGGAAAATGGCATCTTGGGCATCATCAACAATATCTTCCACTTCAGAACGGATTCGACGAATATTTCGGAATCCCTTATTCGAATGATATGGCTCCTTCTTTGTATATGAGAGGAAATGAAATAGGGACCCGGGTGGTAAATCAGGATTCTATCACGATAACTTATACGAATGAAGCATTGCAATTTATAGAGAAAAATCAGAAAACTCCATTTTTCCTGTATTTGGCTCATAATATGCCACATGTACCATTGGGTGCTTCTCCGAATTTCAAAGGAAAATCTGCAAATGGCCTTTATGGAGATGTAATTGAAGAACTGGATTGGGGTATCGGGCAAATTATGAAGAAATTACAAGAATTGGGATTGGATGAAAACACAATTATTATATTTTCCAGCGATAATGGTCCTTGGTTAACGCAAGGTCCATTGGGAGGAGTCTCTACTCCGTGTTTTCAGGGTAAAGGAACCAATTGGGATGGAGGTTTTCGGGTGCCGGCTATTATTCGTTGGAAGAATCATATTCAACATGCACAAGTAAATACTGATCCGGCTGCTATGATCGATTGGTTTCCTACATTGATTGAATTGGCAGGAGGAAAAACTCCTTCCGATCGGATTATTGATGGTCAGACTTTAGTTTCGGTTCTCTTAAATAAGGGAAAAAGGGAAAATCATGATTTTGCCTATATGGATAATGGAAAAGTAACCGGATTTCGTTCAGGTGACTGGAAGGTATTATTACCTGAAAACATTCGCAGAGGAAATTTATGGGTAACAGATGTTCCTGCCCATGATACAATTTTGATTAATCTAAGAAATGATATTGCTGAACAAACAGATGTCAAAACAAAATACCCTCAAATATTCGGGCAAATAAAGCAGAAAATGAATGCATTCAAAGAAACGCTTCGGGATTGTCCGCCTTCTTTGTTTTTAATGGAATGGCAAACCGAAAGCTTGACGCGAAGACAACAAGAGAATGCAATCAATGACGCGAAGAAAAATGGAATTCAACCAAAAAGTGAAAAATGAAAAATCCTATTGATTCTTAATTTTTAATATGATCATCGGATGTTTTACCCAACCATGTTCCGAAGGAACTAAATATGGATAACCGTGGGTAAAACCCACGGAAAAAGGACGACGGACTCAAATCTCGTCCCCGCAGGGGGCGAACGTTGGATTGCTGCTATTCGCCCCCTGCGGGGACATAAGAGAGGAGGAGTCTCCTTGCCACGGGTTCCACCCACGGTTATTTATATTTGCCCGCTTCGCGGACATGTTATAGGTATAATATCCGATATTCTCAATTTTTAATTACTATGAAGTATTTGTTTTGGACATTATTTTTTATTTTTTTGAGTGTTTCTTCTTTTGCCGGAGAACCTCGTTCAACAATCCTTTTTACTGAAAACTGGCAATTCACATTGTCCGATAATTTTGCCGATAATTCTAAAACTAATGTTGATGATTCCGGCTGGAGGACGCTTGATTTGCCTCATGATTGGAGTATCGAAGCAGATTTCTCGGAAAAAAATCCATCTACACCGGGAGGTGGCGCTTTGCCTGGAGGTATCGGTTGGTACAGGAAAATATTTATGGTAGAAAAAAATAAATCAGCTAAAAAGATCTATATTGATTTTGATGGCATTTATTGGAATAGTGAAGTTTGGATTAATGGCGTTTCTGTTGGCAAACGTCCCAACGGTTATATTTCTTTCCGGTATGATTTAACTCCTTATATTCAATTTGGCGAAAAAAATGTAATTGCCGTGAAAGTAGATAATTCGCAACAACCAAATTCCCGGTGGTATTCTGGTTCGGGAATTTACCGGAATGTTTATTTGGTGCAGGCAAATCCTGTTCATATAGATTTGTGGGGTACTTATATTACGACACCGGAAGTTAGTAAAGATAAAGCCGTTATTAAAATTCAAACAACAATTAATGGAGCAAATAACATTCACAAGATATGTTTGCATCACGTTTTAGTAAACGATAAAGGAAAAGAAATTACAAAAGTATCCGGCGAAGGATTGACTCAGGAAATGATTGTTAATAAGCCTGTTCTTTGGTCTATTGAGAATCCATATTTATATAAAGTGATAACTTCGTTGGAAGTGAACGGAAAAATTGTAGATAAATATGAGACGACTACTGGTATTCGTTCTTTTTCTTTTGATGCGGAAAAAGGTTTTATTCTCAACGGAGAACAAGTGAAAATCAACGGAGTTTGCAATCATCATGATTTAGGATGTTTGGGTGTAGCTGTCAATACTAGAGCGATTGAGCGGCAGTTGGAAATTCTGAAAGCCATGGGCTGTAATGGTATTCGTTGTACGCACAATCCTCCCGCACCGGAATTATTGGATTTATGCGACCGGATGGGATTTATCGTTATGGATGAAGCTTTCGATATGTGGAGAAAGCGAAAATCGACATACGATTATTCTCAATATTTCTCTGAATGGTACGAAAAAGATCTAACGGATTTGATTCTTCGGGATCGGAATCATCCTTCCGTATTTATGTGGAGTATTGGTAATGAAGTGTTGGAACAATGGACTGATGCCAAAACCGATACACTCAGTTTGCAGGAGGCTAATTTTTTGTTAAACAAGCAAAAAGATATCGATGAGCAAGCACTTACATCTGGGCAGTTGCATATCAATGCGTTATTAACTCAACGATTGGCGGATATAGTGAAAGAAATTGACCCGACTCGTCCGGTTACGGCAGGATGCAACGAGACTCGTCCGAGCAATCATTTGTTTCTTTCCGGAGCATTGGATATTATCGGTTTCAATTACCATACGAAAGATTATGCCTCTGTGCCAAAGCGTTTTCCTGGTAAGCCGTTCCTTGGAGCCGAAACGGTTTCTGCACTGATGACACGGGGCTATTATCAGATGCCTTCCGACAGTATGTTTATTTGGCCGGAACGATGGGATAAACCGTTTTTTCAACCCATTAATCAGTGTTCTTCGTATGATAATTGTCATGTGCCTTGGGGAAATACGCATGAAGAAAGTTTGAAATTAATCAAGAAAAACAATTTTATTGCTGGACAATATGTCTGGACCGGTTTCGATTATATGGGGGAACCGACTCCTTTCTGGTGGCCATCACGTAGTTCATATTTTGGAATTATCGATTTGGCAGGATTTCCGAAAGATGTTTATTATTTGTACCAAAGCGAATGGATGAATCAAAATGTATTACATATTTTTCCTCATTGGAATTGGAAAAAAGGAGATATTGTAGATATTTGGGCGTACTATAATAATGCTGATGAAGTGGAACTGTTTCTGAATGGCAAATCAGTAGGCATCAAAAAGAAAATAGGAGAGGAGTTACACGTTAGTTGGCGAATTCCTTTCGAATCTGGTGTATTGAAAGCTGTTAGTCGTAAATCCGGTAAAGAAATTTTGACCCGTGAAATCAAAACGAGAGGAGAACCTGTTCGAATTTTATTGACAGCCGATCGTTCAACAATTTCTGCCAACGGTAAAGACCTTTCTTTTATAACTGTGGAAGCATTAGATAAGGACGGAAATAAAGTTCCTGTAGTTGATAATCTGATTCATTTTTCAATTGAAGGAGATGGAAAAATTGCAGGAACAGATAATGGAGATCCGACCAATCATAATTCGCTTAGTAAACCAGAACGAAATTTATTTAATGGGAAATGTTTGGTTGTTGTGCAATCTTCCAAGAAAGTCGGAAAAATTAAAATTAAAGCTGAGTCAAAAGAATTAACAAGCGGAGAATTGGAAATTAAGGTTCGATAAAGATAAATAGATTAGCTTTTAAAAATAATTGTTTTAACGCAAGGTTGTAAAAACACAAAGGTAAAACTTCGTGTTTTTTATATCTTTGCGTTAATTTTTTTTAAGTTAAGTACAATAAGCCTATTTTGAAAATATGCTTGTATTTTTTACCCCTGTCCCCTAAAGGGGAACGCACTTTTTCTCATTATATCGTTCCCCTTTAGGGGACAGGGGTAAAATTAGGATAATCCAAAAAATACTTGAATTGAAATAGCCTAAATTATTTTGACACATACTTACTTATGAATAAACTAACTTCATTAATATTGCTAATTGTTGTACTTATTGGTTGTAATAATAATACCAATACAACAAATGAAAATCCGATTTCTACTGATACTGGTAATACTACCGATTTTAGTAATACAGATAGTAAAGAATCTACCTTTGATTTTAAATCTTTTCCAAAGGGTTGGGTTCAATTAACTGAAGTGGATAAAAAAATGGCGGTTCTTCGTAATTGTGATGCCGTTAATCTGACATTGTATTTTACGGAAAATGATAATAATCAGCCTGTAATTGTGTTGGATGGACCTCAGGATGATATGGGGTTTGATGTGGAAAGTTATTCACAACCGAATGATACCATTATATTTACAGTGAAGGAAAAAGACTCAAGAAATTTGCAGTATTTTAAATTCATCTGGACTGATAAGGAAAAAGGATTGGGATATTGGATAATTCCCGGATGGTCGACGGAGGCTATTTTTGTTGTTTCCGGAAAGCAATTGGATTATCCTGTAGTTTATTGTGATGATGAGGATGGGGAAGAACCGTATCCGGTTATTTCAGAATATAAATTAAAGGATAATGTATCGAATAAATTTCAATATTACCTTCAATTTTTAAGCAAAGGTGAAGAAAATAACAAGCTAAAAATTTCAATCTACAATAAAGAAACTTCCGAAGTACAGGAGATATATTATCAACCAAGGTGTATATTTGATTTTGAATCTTTATGTAGCGAAGTTTCTTATTTTAAGAATAATAAAAAAATAGACGAAGGATTAGAAGGCCATCATAATTTTATTATTGCTGATTATAACTTCGATGGATTGGAGGATTTTGCAATACTGAAAGATGTCGGTGGAGGTGGAGGTTCGTGGTTTACGTATTTCTTTCAGGATAAATATGGAAAATTCAGGGAAGATAATTTTTTCCCGTTGAATGATGTATCTTCTTTTCCGTTTGAAATTAATCCGAAAGACAAAACGATAAAAATAGGGCATCCTGTTGGTGCAATGAAGGCATGGTCGGCAGTTTTTCAGTTGAAGGATGAAGGATGGGAAATGATTCATTCGGAAACGGAAGATTTTACCCACTAATTCTACAATCAATTTTTATACAAATCATTTGCAATAAAATTATCATATATGCTATTTAATTCTTTTCCATTGAGTATTAAGATGTTTTTAATATTTCCCATGTTATTTTTTTCTGTAACAACATGGAGTCAAAAATCTACAGTCGTAAAAGGAAAAATTACAGATGAAAACGGTGAAGGATTAATAGGAGCAAGTGTTTATGTAGAAATAGAAAAGAAAATGTTGGTAGGAACAGTTTCGGATATAGATGGAAATTATGAGATCAATGTACCGGATTGTTCCAAGACTGTGTTAGTCTTTTCATATGTAGGAATGGGAAAGCAACGAGTTGCGGTAAATTGTCGTACTTCAATAGATGTTCAAATGCAAAATGAGTACGAATTGAATGAGGATATTAATTATTATTACAACCGTAGTATAGTTCTCAATGGTTCGTTAAATTATGCTCACTATGGATTGGGCTGGTATTTTGTAAGGCACGGGCTTTGGAATACCTGGTTGCATCTTCCGACAAACATATTTTATGATGGAGAGGTTTCTTATCATACCGATTTTCAGGATAATCAAGAAATACATGTCAATATAAAGGAATCGGATGCAGGAAGACGCAATTTTCGTTTTAATGCGGCATTCGACCGTTATGATATACCGGATTTAGCGATGGATATGAATAAATATTACATAGGTAGTTCTATCTTTCTGCATAATGATACATGGAATATCCGGCCGGGATTTGAATATCTTGATTGGCGTACAGGCGATATAAAAGATGAATATTCGGTAATGGCATCACTTGTGTATTATAACCGTAAAATTCCAATTACTCCGGAAGTAACAACAGGAATATCATTCAGTGGAAAACCGATGTTTATAGCCGGAATGGTTTTCGGAAGATATAAATGGCCGGTAAATGTGAATCTTTCGGCAGGATATTGGATGGATGATTTTAAATGTAAAGCTGAAGTATCGCGTAGTTTTAAAAGGTTTGATATAGCTTTGCGGTATGAACGTTTTCTTAATTATGAGAATGCTTATTTGACATTGAGAATACCATATCAAAAATGCTATGCCGGAGTTGGGTACCAGAATTTATTGGAGTAAAACAAATGCAAGAAAAAATAATTTTCATATTGATTCCGTTTTGAAGGTTTCTAACCTCACCCCCAGCCCCTCTCCGAATGGAGAGGGGAGCTGCGGAAAGAGTTTTCAGTTTTAGAGTAAAAAGTTAAATATTATTTGAATTATATCTTTTTTAATTTCATAAACACTAACTAAGTAGTTTAAAATAATTATTGTCTTATTTATAGAATTTGTAACTTTGCCTCATAATACGCCAATTATGAGATACATAAAATTATCAGAAGAAGAAAAGGCTCAATTAACAAAATTGTATAAAACCAGTTTTAATTCTGT
>JAVBLR010000002.1:0-49026 GCA_031553395.1 Bacteroidales bacterium
ACGAAACGATTGGCTCTACAGTACAATCCGGCAACCATTGCTTTATTGGGAGCTATTCTCGAAACACTTAATCCAGAAGAAAACACGGTTGCTTTATACAAAAAGCTTAATCCAATAACCGTTTACAAACTCAATATCTCACTCGAAGTATTACCAACCCAAAAGAAATGGAATATACGACGATAAGGTAACCGATGATAATCGTTTTATCTGTATCACATTTGTATCATAATAATATAATTTGCTAATATTCAGTAGTTATTTCTTTTGAGGAAGTGAAGTAAAACCGCTTAAAAACGGTTACTAACAATAACCAAACCGCAGTAAACAATTGATTTACTGCGGTTTTTTATTTTAATGTTTGATTATCTATTTTTATTGTATATTTGTTTCAGAACTTAATTTACGATGACGTGGAACTTATGAGTTCTTATGACTGTTTATAGATACTTAAATGTGGTAAGCAATAGCGATGAGCAATAACACAAAAATATCAATACGCTTTTTTGACGATCGAGAAGTTCGCGCTATTTGGGATGAGGAAAATTCCAAATGGTGGTTTTCCATTTTAGATATTGTCGCTGTTCTTACCGACCAAAGCGACTATACCAAAACACGAAACTATTGGAAATACCTCAAAGCCAAACTGAAAAAAGAAAATAGTGAAGTGGTTAGTATTACTACCCAGTTGAAACTTCTCGCGCCTGACGGCAAGAGGCGTTTATCTGATATGCTTGATTATAGTGGGATTATTGCGCTCGGCAAGTAATTCCCCGGCAAAAAGGCAAACCGCTTTATCGAATGGTTTACTTACAGCGATGAAAGTATCGACGGGAAAAGTAAAACAAAAGCATACGCCCTGTTTGAAAGTTCTTTTATTGGCAACATTGAAGTGGTAACAGCAAAAGGCTTGCAACAAATCCATGCTTATTTGTTCGGTGGGCTTTACGATTTTACCGGGCAAATCAGGCAAAAAAATATTTCAAAAGGCGGCTTTCAATTTGCTGTATCACACTTTCTCGGCAAAACCTTAAAGCAAATTGAAGAAATGCCCGAAAATACGCTCGATGAGATTGCCAATAAATATGTAGAGATGAACATCGCTCACCCATTTATGGAAGGCAACGGACGAAGCACACGCATTTGGCTGAATTTGATTCTGAAAAAAAAAATTGAAAAAGTTCATTTATTGTAGCAAAATCGATAAAACAGAGTACATGAATGCTATGATTAAAAGTTCTACAAACAGTACAGAACTAAAAACCTTGCTAAAAAATGCCCTTACAGATGAAATTGACAGCCGAGAAATGTTCATGAAAGGTATTGATTATTCGTATTATTATGAAGAAAATGAATAACAAAAAATGCTGTAAGTTTTTGTTTTACAGCATTTTTACCTGAATTTGAATAAGCTTATCCCCTTTTAAGCTATCTTTTCCAACTTACTTACATTCTTCTGAATATCCTCATTACTTAATTCATAATTGCTCAAATCGCCAGATAAATAAGCATCATAAGCAGTCATGTCAATCAAACCATGACCGGACAAATTAAATAAAATTGTTTTTTGTTTGCCTTCTTCTTTTGCTTTCAGAGCTTCTTTAATTGTAGCCGCAATAGCATGGCAAGATTCTGGCGCAGGGATAATTCCTTCAGCTTGAGCAAATAAAATTCCCGATTCAAATGAATCCAATTGTTTTATATCAACAGCTTCTATTAATTTATCCTTCATCAATTGACTTACAATTGTCCCTGCCCCATGATAACGCAATCCTCCGGCATGAATATGAGCAGGAGAAAAATCATGTCCTAATGTAAACATTGGTAAAAGTGGTGTATATCCGGCTTCATCTCCAAAGTCATATTCAAAAACACCACGGGTTAATTTCGGGCACGAAGCTGGTTCTGCCGCAACAAAACGGGTATTTTTTTCTCCGGACAATTTATGACGAAGAAATGGAAACGAAATTCCTGCAAAATTAGATCCTCCTCCAAAGCAAGCCACAACAACATCAGGATATTCTCCTGCCATTTCCATTTGTTTTTCTGCTTCCAAACCAATAACTGTTTGGTGCAAAGCAACATGATTAAGTACACTTCCCAATGTATATTTGCAATTTGGTGTTTGCATTGCCAATTCCACTGCTTCGGAAATAGCTGTTCCCAAACTTCCCTGATAATTCGGATGTTCTGTTAATATTTTACGTCCTGCTTTTGTCGACATTGATGGAGAAGCAATTACCTGAGCGCCGAATGTTTGCATGATAGAACGACGATATGGTTTTTGTTCATAGCTGATTTTCACCATATATACAGCCAGTTCCAATCCGAACGCTTTAGCTGCATAAGATAATGCTGCACCCCATTGTCCGGCTCCGGTTTCTGTTGTAATATTTGTGACTCCTTCTTTTTTGCAGTAGTATGCCTGAGCTAACGCTGAATTCAATTTATGTGAACCCACAGGGCTAACACTCTCATTTTTGAAATAAATATGAGCAGGCGTATCTAAAGCTTTCTCCAATCCGTAAGCGCGAACAAGCGGTGTTGAACGGTAATTTTTGTACATCTCTCTTACTTCTTCGGGTATTTCTATAAAACGATCGACTTGATTCAGCTCCTGTCTTGCCAATTCTTCAGCAAAAAGCGGATATAAATCTTCGGGATTTAAAGGTTGTTTTGTACCCGGATTCAACATTGGAAGCGGCTTATTTTTCATATCAGCCACAATATTATACCATGCAGTTGGAATTTCATTTTCCGGTAAAATAAACCGTTTAGTTTTTGTACTCATAATTTAAAATTTTAGTCGTGTATTTATTTTTTGATTTTTCTGCAATAAAAAAACCGCAGGAGTGGATTCCTACGGCTTATATTTTTGGGTTGAACTAAAAACACAGTAATGGGTATCCACCTTTTAAGATTGATAATGCCACCACCAATTATTAGAAACAACAATACTTTTCATTTTTTATAAATATGGATGCAAAGAAAAATATTAATTCTGAAAAAACAAAACAAAAAAAGGTATTTTTTCTCTCAAATTATTATTTTGAGAGAAGATGTTTATTTCTGAAGCATTAAATCTTCAAACTTTTTTCTGCAAAAGAACGAATATATTCCACCGTTCCATCGATTCCAAGCAATGAAGAATTGATACAAAGATGATACGAAGTAGACATTCCCCAAATTTTATTGCTGTAATAATTATAATATCCGGATCGTTGTTTATCAGCTCGTTCAATTATTTCTTTGGCTTTTTCAACGGTTATTTTTTCTCGCTCGGTAATCCGTTTGATGCGATCTTCAGTTTGAGCAGTTATAAACACATTCAAACAATGGGGATGATCTCGTAAAATATAATCAGCACACCTTCCAACAAAAATACAAGATTGATCTTCAGCTAATTGGCGAATGACATCACTCTGAATTTGAAACAATGATTCGTTACATAAATAATTATTAAAATATCCCTGATTTAATGGATTAGAAACCCATCCTAAAAAATCACCAAATAAATTAAGTTTGGGTTTTTCGTCAGCTCGTTCAAAGAACTCTTTTCCAAGTCCACTTTTTTGCGAAGCAATTTGCAGTAGTTCCTTATCATAATATCCAATATTCAGTTGTTTGGATAATTTTTCTCCAATTGAGCGGCCACCGCTTCCCAATTGCCGACCTATGTTGATTACATATTTCTTCATGATACTTAAAGTTATGAGTTTTAAGTTATGAGTTTTAAGTTATGAAGACATTACCATCCTCCTTACTTACAACCTAAAACTACCTCATATTTCCGATTTAAAATTATTCTTTTTAAACTGTTTATATTGATAGAATAACAAACTTGCCGCTACAATAACTGATATTAAATCGGATATTGGCATACTTATCCAAACACCTGTACTACCCAAATAATTTGGTAAAATAATCAAAAGCGGAATCAAAAAAAGAACTTGTCGTGTAAGCGATATAAAAATAGCTTTTTTTGCCATCCCAATACTTTGGAAAAAAGTAGATACAACCATTTGAAATCCGACAAGAGGATAAAACATAAATACATAACGTAATCCGACAACTGCTCGTTCAGTTAAATCATCATCTTTTGTAAAAATCGAAGCTATGGCATGTGGAAATAACTCTACAATTGTAAAACCAACAAGCATGATAATCGTTGCAATAACAATGGATTTTTTCAAGACTTCGTTTACACGCGAATGAAGTCCTGCTCCATAGTTGTAACCTGCAATAGGCTGCATTCCCTGATTCAGCCCCATTACAATCATTACAAAAAGAAACGCCACACGATTTACAATTCCATAGGCGCCCACAGATAAATCTCCGCCATAATGGATAAGCCCACGGTTAATTAAAACAACAATAATACATGCTGCCGCATTCATCAAAAACGGAGATAAACCAATAGCGAATATATCTTTTACAATAATCGTTTTTAGTTTATATATTCCTTTTTTAAGGCGAATAAAACTATTCTTATCATTAAAAAGGCTGAATTGCCAAATCAATACTACAAATTGCGAAACAATAGTTGCTGTAGCGCTTCCCCGTATTCCCCATCCAAATCCAAATATAAGTAACGGATTAAGCACCAAATTGATAAGTACAGTAAATATTGTTGCATACATCGACTTCTGAGGATGCCCTAATGAGCGCAACATTGCATTCGAACCCATATACAGACTGGTTATTACATTTCCTGATAATATAATAACCATAAAGTCGTGCGCATAAGGTAATGTATGTTTGCTTGCACCAAAAAAATAAAGAATAGGAGTAAGAAATAACAACGAAATAACAGAAAAGGCTATACCAATAATAAAATTCAGCATTAATACATTTCCCAAAATATTATTTGCCGTATCGTAGTCTTTTTGTCCTAATCGCAACGATAATAGCGCAGCTCCTCCCAATCCTACCAGTGTACCAAATGCTGCTGCAAGGTTCATCAATGGAAACGTAATTGCCAAACCCGATAATGCCATTGCGCCAATATCTTCTCCTGTTTGCAAATCTTTTCCGATATGTCCGATAAAAATGCTATCCGTTATATTGTACAATGACGCGGCAATCATTGCAATGATAGCCGGAATTGCATATTGTTTCAGTAGTTTTCCAATATCTTCCGTACCTAAACTGAGTGGTGTATTTTCTTTTTTCATCAAAACCTATCTAATATAAACAGATACTATTTTCATTAACACGTCTTTAGATATCAGATCAAAGACTAAAAAGAAGATAGAAAAGACAAATATCTTTATGTCTATATCTTTCTTCTTTTGTCTCATATCTTGAGTCTATAAGACACAATTTATTGTCGATTCTTAGTATAAGGCCGCAAAGGTACATAAATTGGTTGTACTTTATTATTTATTCTCCCTTGTTTGTTTCAACATAACCATACTTTCTTCCGCTTAAAATCTACTTTTATTGGTCCATCTGTACAACCACCGATTTCTTCGGCATATCTATCTTTTGAGGTATGCCCGATAATCCATTTTCCAGTCTTTTTGTGTCGCATAATTATTCCGGCATCAATAATTTCACCTTTTTCACCTGTCATTCCTCCATGATTTCTTACAATAATGGAATCACCTTTAATTTGCACAGTAACAGTTGCACCCATCGAAGCTCCTTGCCATTCTGCAAATGCCACATTGTAAATGTATGTGCCATTTTTTGGCTTCTGAGCGAAACCCATCAATGTCATTACTATAAAAACAAATAAAATAAAAGTTTTTTTCATCTCTGAATTTATTATTTTATGTAAGCCTATTTTTACCATGCAAATGTGGATATTTAGCCTGTGATAACAAAACCATATATGAAGAGACTATCAATAATTTCTCATATTTTTTCATTTTTTTATTATCATTTAAGATGAACATTAACTGTCTTTTTTCTCATTATTTTTATCTTTGAAGTTTATATTAACAGATAATCTTCAACATATAATTTACCCTGATTTTATAATAGCCTCTTTTTCGTAAGTAATTACCTACCTTGAAGCTGCCACAATCCCTCGATCTAAATGAACGAATTCGCCTTTGATGAAAAATTATTAAAATTCTATTTTGACAATTACTATAAGCCTTTATGTTATTATGCAATGGGCTATATAACCGATGAATACAGAATAAAAGAAATAGTAAGTGATGTATTCATACGGCTATGGAATAATCGGGCAAATATCAAAAGTCAAGATAGTGTTTATAGTTATCTCATTCAATCTGTAAAAAATGCCTGTATAGACTATTATAGAAGTGAGAAAACAAAAAAAGAAATGACTTTGCATATTGAAGAAAATCAAATCGTATGCACAACATTAGCCGACCTTAACGAAAATCCACTCGAATATATAATTACAAAGGAGCAAGAAGAAAAGATTATAGCTGCCATCGAAAAACTTCCCGAACGATGTAAAATGACATTAAAATTCAGTAAGCTTGATAAGTTAAGTTATAATGAGATAGCCTCTGAAATGAACATATCCGTTAATACCGTAAAATCCAACCTAAGGGATGCTATTTCAAAATTAAAAGCTGAATTAAAAGATATTCTTATTTCAATCTTAGCATAATATTTTTAGAAAAAAATCAAATCTCACCCACCCTATTTTTCAATTCTTTCGTCTTAATAAATATGAAGCAATCAGAAGAAAATAGAATAGAGTATTTAACATCTGCTTTTTTAGATGGAGGATTAACCCAATCGGAACAATCCGAACTCGAAACATTATTAAAATTTCCTTCTAATAAAGAATATTTCAAAGAAGTTTATACAATCTGGCAAATTACCCGGAACAGGATTTCTTCGGATAATGCAGAACGCGCTTACAATAATATATTAAGTAGAATTGAAGAAGAACATACTTTCTCAAATAAGATTAAGCTAAACACCTTTTGGCGCAACTTGGCAGCAGCTGTTATCTTTGGATTTATTATTGGATTGGGTGGCTATTTTTTAGGTAAATATACAACATCTGATTATTTAACTGAAAACAAGATAAATGTTATAAAAGTACCGTTTGGTTCTCAATCTACGATAGAACTTCCAGATGGATCTATTGTAACGCTTAATTCGGGAAGTGTAATTAAATACTCCAATGTTTTCAGTGGAAAAGATAGAAATATAAAACTCGAAGGTGAAGCATATTTTAAAGTCAAGAAGAATTCGAAAAAACCATTTGTTGTATATGCAAAGAATACATCTATTCAGGTTTTAGGTACTACATTTAATGTAAAAGCATATCCCGAGGAAGATGTTATAGAAACAACACTGGTTGAAGGTTCGGTAAAAGTAAAACCTGAAATCAATAATTCTGCTGAAAAAGAAATAATATTAAAACCTAATCAGACTTTAAGTGTACAAAAAAACAGCAATGGTAAATTCACAGTATCATTACATGAAAAGATCAATCCTGTATTATATACCTCATGGAAAGATCCCAGATGGATTATTCAAGGAGAAAAAATGGGAAATATGATGAAAAAACTCCAACGGAAATATGATGTCAATATAGAGATTGCTGATAAATCGTTGAATGATCATAAATTCAGTGGAACATTAGCTGATGAAACTCTTGAACAAACATTAGACATAATAAAATCAATTGCCCCGATAGAATATACTCTTGACAAAAAGAACGTACGAATAACTATCAATCCGGAAAAAAGAAAATTATTTGAACAATTCATGAATTAAATCAACAATAAGTATAAACCGTTAAAAATTTTAATTAGCCTATGAAATAACCAACATAAAGAAAGCCGGCAGAATGCTGCAACATTCTGCCGGCTCGAGAAAAAATTGCCTTAATAGTTAACATTAAAAACAATTTATTATACAAAGATATGAAAAAATATCCATGTAAAAAGGGGTATCTGTTGATCTATCTTTTATTCTGTCTTTTATGCTACTCACCTAATATACAAGCACAATCAGGAAAAATAGATTCATTTTCCCTGAATGCGAAAAATACAGAAATAAAAGAAATATTTAAAATAATCGAAAAACAATCAAGCTATCGTTTTTTCTACACAGAGGGATTGATAGATTTAAGTAAAAAGATTGATTTTAAATATGACGGAAATAAAATTAACGAAGTACTTTCAAAACTCTTGACCCAAACAAACTTGGGTTACAAAATCAACGAAAACAATGTAATAACCATTGCTCCGAAAGCAACGTCTCAAGCGGAGGAAAAAGGCCGACAATCCCTATCAGGAATTGTGACTGATCCATCGGGTGAAGCGTTGATTGGAGTAACTGTATCTGTAAAAGGTACAACCACCGGAACAATAACAGATTTCGACGGTAAATATCATTTCAACAATCTCAATCCGCAATCTGTATTGCTTTTCTCCTATATGGGATATGAAAATCAGGAAAAGGCTGTTGGCGCTAAATCCACTCTAGATATAGTGCTTAAAGAAAGTGCTCAAATGCTGACTGAATTAGTGGTAGTTGGATATGGGACACAAAAGAAAGTGAATTTAACAGGGGCTATATCTTCTATAAAAGTAGATGAACATTTATCCGGCCGTGCCATAACGAGTACCTCCACTGCTCTTAACGGATTAGTACCCGGATTAATGGTTCAACAATCAAGTGGAATGGCAGGAAAGGACGGCGCAACCCTCAGAATTAGGGGACTTGGAACTGTTAATAATTCGGCGCCATTAATTGTTGTCGACGGGATGCCTGATATCGATCTCGACAGGATAGATATGAATGACATCGAAAGTATTTCTGTCCTGAAAGATGCTTCATCATCTGCAATTTACGGTTCCAGAGCCGCAAACGGAGTCTTGCTTATTACAACTAAGAAAGGTAAATCGGATAAAGTCAGTGTAAACTATACCGGAAATTTTTCGATAGGTAAAGCAACCGATTTTTATGAATTTTTAGATGATTATCCGCGTGCATTAACATTGCACAACCAAGCTGCCACAAATGGAAATAGCGCCGTAATATACAAAGACGGAACAATTGACGAATGGCTGGCAAGAGGTATGGTCGATCCTGTATTATTTCCCAATACGGATTGGTGGGATGTTATTTTCCGGTCTCCTTTTACTCAATCCCATAATCTGTCGGCAACCGGAGGAAACGAAAATGGTTCATACTACTTGTCAATGGGAGTATTAGATCAAGAAGGACTTATGATTAATAACGATTTCAACAGGTATTCTTTCCGTGCAAATTTGGACCAAAAAATTAGTAAATTCATCAAGGTCGGATTGAATGTTACAGGCCAATGGTCTGAACAGCTATATCCTCTCGATGAAGGATTACTAACCTACGGAACAACTTCTACATGGGATTTGGTAAGAGCAGTAGCTGGGATCTTGCCTAAACATCCTGTTACAGGAGAATACGGTGGTGCTATGGCATACGGAGAAGATATTCTGGCCAATAATTTACTTGCCCGTTATGATGTTGCAAATAATAAACTTTCGAGGAAAGATTTCAACGGATTCGGATTTTTCGAATGGAGCCCGGTAGAATTCTTGCAATTCAAAGCTGATTATGGATTAACATATCAAAATGATTTTACAAAATCATGGGATATGCCTACTGTACTTCAAAATTTCCAAACAGGACAGCCCGGATATGAACTTGTGCCAACCAGCGCCGGTGTAAAAGATTATACCCGTGAACGTTATAAAACAATATTCGATGCTCATGCTATTTTTCAGAAAAAGATTTTTGAAGGACATAATCTAAGATTTCAATTTGTTTATTCCGAGGAATACTGGAAAGAAAGATATCAAACTACTGGAAGAGGAGATCGTTTTAATCCGAGTTTAAGTGAAATTGATGGAGCAGGACTCATAACACAATCGACAGGAGGAGCATCCAGTGAAGAAGGATTGCGTTCCATCCTGACAAAATTGAATTACGACATTCAAGACAAATATATGTTTCAAGCCCTTATACGATGGGATGCATCTTCTAAATTTTCCAAAGGATATAGATGGGGAACTTTTCCTTCTGTTTCTGCCGGTTGGCGATTTTCTGAAGAAAACTTCTTCGAACCTTTAAATAAAGTCATAAGCAATGCAAAACTCAGGGCATCGTGGGGAAAAGTCGGAAATAACTCAGGCGTAGACCGTTATTATCAAAAGGATACATACAAATCTTATCCTTATACTTTTGGAGATAATGTATTGGTTGAAGGATATGCTCCCTATAAACTCATCGATCCAAATTTTACATGGGAAAGCACAGCCATGACAAATATTGGGATGGAACTGGGATTCCTCAATAATCGATTGAGTACCGAAATGGAATACTACAATAAATTGACCGAATCAATGATAAGACCCGGGCAAGTTTCGCGCCTGTTATCCGGATTGGAAGCTCCTGATATGAACATTGGCGAAATGAGCAATAAAGGATTTGAGATTTCGGTAAATTGGCGGGATAAGATTGGTGATTTCAGTTATGGAATAACAGTCAATTATGCATATAACAAAAATAAATTGCTGAAATGGAACGAAAGATTAGCCCGAGGAGGGACATTTGTAGGTTACCCATACGAAATGGTGTATACCTATAAGGCCAAAGGAATTGCCCAAACCTGGGATGAGATTGATAATGCTCCATACCAAAGCGACAATATTGCTCCGGGCGATATTCTTATTGAAGATGTCAATGGAGACGGTGTTATAGATAGTAACGACCAAGTGGCAATGCCCAACAGTATGCGTTATATTCCTACAAGTGATTTCAGTTTGAATCTGAATGCCGAATGGAAAGGATTTGATATAGCTGCTTTGTTTCAAGGAAATGCCGGACGAAAAAACTTTTGGCTTGATAATTTCAACCGTGTCAATATTTATGCTTCTCGTTATTCTTTTCAGGAACATCATCTCAATTCATGGTCTTTGGAAAACAGAGATGCCTCTTTACCACGTTTAACTACTGGAAGTAACGGCGGTTATAACCAAGCTGCTTCAACATTCTGGTTGTATTCGTGTGATTATATCCGGTTAAAAAATCTGCAATTGGGATATATTGTTCCGTCCTCTTTCTTAAAACGATTCGGAATAACATCAATGCGAGTATATGTTTCGGGAGACAATCTGATGACAATTACCAATTGGCCGGGTATCGATCCTGAAAAACTGCCAAAGAGCGGTTCCGAAATTCCGTATCCGCTTATGAAAACTTATACGTTGGGAGTTAATGTCAGTTTATAAACAAGATACTAAAATAAAAATAACGTATGAAAAAGTTAATATATTCCACATTGATGTTCCTGATGCTTGTACAATCTGCCTGTATTGATGATTTACTCGATAATCCGGCTACAACAGAGGTCAGTACTGATACTTTCTGGAAAACGATGACCGATGCCAAAGATGGAGTAAATGCAGTGTACAATGGTATGCGCGGTGTTTTCGGAACGATATATAGATTGGATTGCTATCCAAATGCCGACTTATTGTATAATCAGGATGTTAAGCAAAGCATTACATCCGATTACTGGAATTCGTGTTATACAACCATCAATAGGGCAAACAATGCAATTGTGCAATTAAGGCGAATGCAAGCAGAAGCAGTAGACGAAAAAACTATCAATCTGTTAAAACAATACGAAGGAGAAGTAAGATTTCTAAGAGGATTGCATTACGCATTAATGATTGATCTTTTCGGAGATGTCCAATATATGGATAAAGTTCCGAGTAAAAATGAAGCTTATACAATACCCCGGTCACCGATTGCAGAAGTTAGGGATTTTATTTTTGCCGATTATGATTATGCAATATCTGTATTGCCAACATCCTATACAGTCGATGAAGACAAGGGGCGCGCTACTAAAGTAGCAGCATATGCTTTTAAAGCCAAATTGGAATTATTCTGGGCATGTTGGAAAAAAAATGGCAGACCGGAAGTTGATAATTTCATTAAAGATAAAAATGAAGCTCAAGAATATTACAAAAAAGCTATTAACGACTTTAAAGAAGTGATAGACCCCAAATATGGCCTGACATTGTTTGGCAATGGAGAGTCTGGAAATTATATGAATCCTAATTATTCCCAGTTATTTGACCTTCCTAACGAAAAGTGCTCCGAAGTTATTTTTGCGATACAATATGGAGGTCCTAATATAGGTCAAGGAGAAGAACTTATCAAGTTTTTTGGAAACAGAAGTTGTTTAAACGGTTGGGCTAATATGCAGCCAACAACTCGCCTTACTGATCTTTACCAATTAATTGCAACAGGTGATTATACTACTCCCGTAATTTTAAGTTCGAGCCAAAGTTTAAAAAACAGCGCTTCAAATCCGAAAACTTATGAAGGCCGCGATTATCGTATGCGTGCAACAATGCTATGGAATGGAGAAAAAATGAGAACATTGTCGGCTGATGGAATGACTTTGGGAGACAGCCTTGCATTCATGTTTGGCGACAAAAATGGATATATCGATTATAACGACAGTAAATCGGGATATATCTTCCGCAAATTCGTTCGACAATATGCCGGTTATTCACGTTCCAATGGGGCTCAGGATTTTTATCTGATGCGTTTGGCTGATGTTTGGTTGATGTATTGTGAAGCTATGAACGAAGTGTATGGCCCATCAGAAGAAATATTTCAGTATTTGGATAAAATAAGAAGTAGAGGCAAACTTCCTCCATTAGACAGAGAGCGATTCAGAACAAAAGAGAAATTTTTCGAAGTCGTGAAACAAGAACGAGCTATTGAATTGGTTGCCGAAGGACATCGATTTTTCGATATACGCAGGTGGAGAATTGCTGAACAAATCTGGAATTATCCGAATGGAAAGGAACTAAGGAGTACAACAAATGAATTTGTACAAGATCAGTATAAAAATGCCAATGACAGGACTTTTCCTCGTTACTATATTTATCCCGTTCCGGAAGATGAAAGAGTGTTGAACCCATATTTAACCCAAAATAAACCATGGTTGTAATAACAATGAAAACAAGATTTTTTTTATACATAATCGGATTATTAGTGACCACTTCTTCTCTTCTATTCACATCGTGCAATGCAGATGAAGAAGTTTATTTAACTACAGATAGAACAGATGCTTATATAAGCGCATTACAATTGTATGCTTCCGATAATAGGAATGCCGTTCTTCCCGATTCTGTATTTATTAACGAAGAACAAGGTACTATCAAAGCTGTTGTAAAAAGCGGCTCCAATCCTGCACGATTAAAACCACGCTGTACATTGGCTCCCGAAGCTACGTTAGCTCCTAAAATGGGCGTTTGGACAGATTTTTCCACTCCTGCAAAATACACAGTAACATCAGGAAACGGAAAAATTAAGAAAGAGTATACAATTACAGTAGTGGAACAAAAATGATTCAACTTATTTTCTAACACAGACTTAGTATTATGATGAATAAGAAATTTTATAATCTTTTGATATGGGTATTCCTGATTGCTGTTTTTTCGGCTTGCGAAAAGGAAGAAGAAAGTCCGTTAAGCAACGATTTACTGAAAAAAAGTTCGGGTCCCATAATTGTTGGCAACACAATTGAATTTGCGTATGCCATCGGTTCGACCGACCATAGCAAATTAAAAGCAGTAGAAATTACAGCATCGATTGCCGGAAATATGGGAACAGGAATAAGTACGCATAGCCGTAAGACAAGCCCAAGTGGAGGACAGGAAGAAGCTGTACTGATAGCAACAAAAACAGATACGGATGGAGCCATTTCACGAGCTTATCTTGTTGATACGATTGCTGCGACAATACGTTATTTTTATGTTGTTCCTGAAGAAGCAAGAGGAAAACAACTCAAATTTAGTTTTAGAAGTACATCAGAAACCGGAGGTGCATCAATAGCTTCACAAACATATAATGTGAGCAATGTTGATATATTCAAAGGGTTGATAATGACCTCAGGCAATGAATGTTACTTTTCATTGGAAACCATGCAGGCATATACAAAAGAACAGGTTACATCCCAAGGACTTGAAAGTAAAATAGACTTTGTATATATCTATAAACCAACAATGGGTTCGGGATGGACTTTCGGGCATGGATTAGTCGCCCCATCTAATGAAGAAGGTTATTTACTTCCCAATGAAATTCCGGCCGGGGCTTCCAACAAAACATTACTGGAAAGGAAATACTGGCCCGATGGACAACTAAAAATAAGTGGAACTCCTACTATTTATGTTGATGAATCTGATTTTCGGAAAGCCGCTTTTGACGGAACTATAACTCACGCATACGGACTTGGAACTGATCAGGGTGTTCTTATTAAATCCCAAGACGGGA
Source organism: Bacteroidales bacterium (assembly GCA_031553395.1). GTDB lineage: Bacteria > Bacteroidota > Bacteroidia > Bacteroidales > WRGA01 > WRGA01. Next base: position 14,284 of record JAVBLR010000002.1, read on the forward strand.
AATATATTGCATACTTATACATTAATGCAACAAGCAGCAATACAAAAAAAATAGAATTTGCTGTTAAGCGTTTAACTCTACTTTAATATTTATATCACTTTAAAAATTCACATTATGAAGAACTTAATTTTATTATTAATCATAGGCTTCAATGCCTTTATCGGAGCATTTAATGCTCATTCAGTAGTTTTGTTTGAAGAAGGATTTTACAATGATGTATCCGGTGTCAGAATCTATAAAGATGCCGATGGAAATCCTTTTCCCGGAAATTCTTGGAATACAAAAGAAGGTTATTTCGAAAGGTTGGTATCCGAAACAACAATAAAAGCATTACTTCATTCTTGTAGAATCGATTATACGGCCGAAAGAATAACTGTTGACGGAATTGAAACTTCCAAAGGACGATTGCAAATTGGTACCGGAGGCGGAAACCTGGAATTCCCGTATTTTGGCAGTATTTCTAAAATATCACTCTGCCTTTCAGCCGGAACTGAAGGCGATGTAGCAACCAAAGCACTTATTCAATACAAAAAAACAGATGATGCCGAATGGAAAGATCTACAATTGAGTGGCAACATTACTGCTAATGCCCCTATCAAATGGGAACTCGAAAATGTATCGGAAGAACCTATGGCAATACGAATTTTGCAAGATCCGGCTATCACTAAAGGAAATTCATTAGCCGTGTATGACTTATTGATAGAAGGAGAAGTAAGTGATTATGAACCGGGGCCAGATCCGGAATCGCCAATTACTTTATTGGATGAAAGATTCAGGGATTTGTCTTTATACAAAGTTGCTGATGATGATACCGATCCAGACAGGACAAAATATTATGAAGAATTATATTTTGACCGGACAGTTGAAGGTAAAACCGTCAGAACTAAATTTTTTCAAGGTAGAATCCATAATACACAACAACCACCTGCAGACTCAAAAGGAGCAACTCAAGGACGTGCTTTAATTGATAATTTTTCATTGGGTGGTGCAATGGAAAGCCCTGTATTTGGAAGTTTAACATATATCAATGCTAAATTATCATCCGGCAACGGTTTACCTTCAAAAGCCGTATTACAAATCAAAGCTCCTGAAGCAACAGAATGGACAGATTTCGCTTCAAGTGAAGATGCTTTGGATAATGCAATTACTGATTGGACTCTGACAAATATTTCTTCAACACCGATTGCTTTCCGAATTATTCAAGATCCAAGTATCTCGGATGCAACATTAGCAATATTCAATATAAGGGTAGATGGAACACTGTATGACGGAGGAACAACAACCATTGATATTGTACCTACAACATATACCGAAAAAACAATTTTATCAATTGAATATTATAATGTTTTGGGCAAACGTGTATCCAAAGAAGCTAAAGGCTTCATTATTGAACAATATATATACGAAGATGGCTCAACATCAAGCACGAAAGTATTCAATCAATAAATCTGAATAACATGAAAAAACAAATTAATATATTGCTTATTGTTGTTTTACTTTTTTCATCATTACCTGCTTTTGCCGAAAAAATAAAAGTCGCATGTATAGGAAACAGTATTACCGAAAGCACCAAATTAAGTAAAGAAGAGAAATATCCCTCAATTCTTCAAAATTTATTGGGAAATGATAGTTATGAAGTAAGAAATTACGGATTAAGTGGATGTACTTTATTAAAAAAAGGAAATAAGCCATATTGGAATACCGATCAATATGCCGAAGCATTAGCTTGGAAGCCGGATATTGTCATTATCAAATTGGGAACCAACGATTGCCATCCGGATAACAGGAAATACATCGATACCGACTATAAAAAAGATTATATCGAAATGATAAACTCCTTTAAATCAGCAAATAATGCAGCCAACGTTTATGCTTGTTTTCCTATTCCCTATTTTCATGAAGATTCAGACCGGGATCAAATTATTACTGGTAAAATAATTCCATTGATAAAAGAAATTTCGAATGATGCGAATGTTCCGGTAATTGATTTACATACTTCATTTGAAGGATTAAGAACATCGACTTATGATGATACACATCCGAATGCCAATGGAACAAATATTATGGCAAATCTGATTTGTCATGTTATTTGTCCGGAATCCAAGGCAAACACGAATCCTCCGGCAATACTAATATATGAAATTTTTGGCTCTGAAAAACCATATTTGAAAGAAAACGGAGAGCCTTTTCTTACGCAAACCGCAGGAAACGGTTATTTTGAAAGAAATGCATCGGATGTTAGTATTAAAAACCAATCGATCAAAGTTACTTTCGGCAATTTATACATGAACTATAGCGGTTTTTATGTGGAAATTCCGGAAGAATCAAGGTCTTCCAAAGGTTATACAATCCTTGGTTCAGGTAGCTTTATTGAAACACCTGTTTTTAATGACATTACCAAATTGACAATGGTTACAACTCCCAAAAAAGGTGTGGCAACAAAGTTACTTATCCAAAAGAAAGGATTGACGGGTGCTGATTGGGTAACTGTACAAACATTGAATGTGACTGCTTCTTCTAGAACAAATACGTTAAATATCGCGACACAACCTGCCGCTCTTCGCATTGTACGTCCCGAAAGTGAAGCCGGAGACATTTACTTGCACGATTTCATTATGGAAGGACATTTATATGATGAAAAAGGCATTCCTTCTGCAATAAATATTCCGCAACCGGATATCCGGAAAAAAATATCATCAACGGAATATTATGATTTTATGGGAAAATGTGTAAATAAAGACAATAAGGGACTCATCATCAAACATACAAAGTTTGATGATGGTAGCACTTCTTCTAACAAAATATTAAATCAATGATCAGAATAATATTTTTGGCATTGTTCCTTGTAGGAGGAACAGTTGCTTTTGCTCAATCAAAACAACTGGATGAAATAGGCAATCTGCCGGATCATCCTCGAATTCTTATGCTCAAAAGTGATGAACAAATCATCAAAGATTCGTTATTGACAGATAGCAGATGGATGGCAATACATCAAGCGATACTTGATGAAAGTAATAACATTATATCCCTTCCTGTTTTGGAAAGAATCAAAACGGGACGTCGCTTGTTGGACGTATCAAGAGAAGCATTACGACGTATTTTTCATCTTTCGTATGCATACCGAATGACAAATTCGGATAAATACAAAGACCGGGCAGAAAAAGAATTATTAGCTGTATCAACCTTCAGCGACTGGAATCCATCTCATTTTCTGGATGTAGCGGAAATGACATTGGCAGTATCAATCGGATATGATTGGTTATATAATTCATTATCGGCCTCTTCCCGCGAAACGATCAAGAATGCTATTTTGAAAAAAGGGCTGGATGTTTCTTTAGATGATCAATACAATGATTGGCTTCGTTCGTCGCACAATTGGAATCAGGTTTGCAATACCGGGATAACCTACGGTGCACTGGCTGTCTATGAAGATATGCCTGCATTATCCAAACAAATAATCAATCGTTCGATCGAAAGCATTGCTTTACCAATGAAAGAATATGGGCCCGATGGAGCATATCCCGAAGGATTTACGTATTGGAGTTACGGGACAAATTTCAATGTATTGTTTTTATCAGTCATGGAGAAATTGTTCAAAAATGATTTTAGTCTTTCAGCGATAAAAGGATTCTTGCCATCTGCTCAATATGTAAATAATATGATTGCACCTTCGATGGATTGTTTCAATTACGGAGATTGCGGAGATCGTACCGGTTTAAATCCTGTTATGTTTTGGTTTTCGAATAAAACGAAAGATTCGTCTGTACTATGGAATCAACGAATTTTTATGAAACAAGCAAATTTGAAATCACTGACTCAAAATCGTTTGTTTCCGGCAATTATGATTTGGGCGATTGGTACACATTTAGACCAAGTTATGGCGCCTCAAAAAAATACCTGGACAGGTCAGGGTGTAATGCCTGTAAGTCTTATGCGTACATCCTGGATAGATAAAAATGCCATTTTTGTTGGCTTTAAAGGAGGACGTGCTGGAGCTAATCATTCACACATGGATGTCAGTTCTTTTGTCATGGAATCTGATGGGGTAAGATGGGCTATTGATCTAGGCCCTCAGGATTACAATTCGTTGGAATCTGTTGGTATAGATTTGTGGAACAGAAAACAAAATTCTCAACGGTGGGACGTGTTCAGATATAATAACCTTGCGCACAATGTTTTAACAATTGATAATCAAAAACAACATGTCGCTGGATATGCCTCGATTTCTAATTCCGGAGAAAATCCCGATTTTATGTATGCCGTTTCTGATATTACGGATATATATAAAAATCAGCTGAATTCAGCCAAAAGAGGTATTGCCATCGTAAAAAAAAATTTTGTCGTGATTCGAGACGAACTGAAAGCGAACGATAAAAAAACAACTGTAAAATGGTCTATGGTAACTTCCGCTAATGTTAAAATAACAGGAAAAAACACCATTGAACTACAAAAAGATGGAAAAAAATTGACATTAAAAGTTGAAAGTCCGGTAAAATTCAATATGAAGACTTGGTCTACGCAATCACTCAATAAACATGATGCTCCGAATACCGGAACCATCATTGTCGGATTTGAAGCCGAATTACCTGCCGGAAGCAATAATTCCTTTTGTGTAAAATTAATTCCGGATAAAGCGAAATATACAAGCACTGAAATACCGGAATTAACCTCATGGAATAAATTCAAGTAAAACTAAAAATCAAACAAACATGAAATTCTTAAAGATAATAATCATCGGTATTGTAACTTCATTTTTTTTCACATCTTGTGAAGATAAATACACAATGCCGGAAGAAATTGTAATACCGGATGATTCCGGTGGAGAAATTGGGAAACTGGAACATCCCCGTATCTTATTAAAAAAAGGAGAGGAAAATCAAATTGCCTTGAATATGATCGGTGATGAAAAATGGATGACATTGCATCAAGGAATTTTGTCGGAATCCGATAATATTATTGTACTTCAACCTGTAGAAAGAATATTATCCGGCAGACGTTTATTAGATATTTCACGAGAAGCTCTACGTCGTATTTTTTATTTATCATATTCATACAGAATGACATCAGATAAAAAATACAGTGAAAGAGCTGAAAAGGAAATGGTTGCGATATCTAAATTTACCGACTGGAATCCTTCACATTTTTTAGATGTTGCTGAAATGACAACTGCTTTTGCTATTGGATATGACTGGTTATTTGAAACCTTATCGGAAGAATCCAGAGCAACAATAAAGGACGCTATTTTGAAAAAAGGGTTGGAACCTTCACTGGATACTCAATACAACGAATTTTTGAATTTGCAAAGCAACTGGAATCAAGTATGCAATGCGGGTATGACTTACGGCGCATTAGCCGTTTATGAAGATTATCCGGAACTTGCTCAATCCATTATCGACAGATCAATTGAATCTGTAAAAAAATCCATGCCGCAATATGCACCAGACGGAACATATCCGGAAGGTTATGGATATTGGGATTATGGAACAACATTCAACGTATTGTTGATAAGTGCAATGGAAAAAGCCTTTAACGATGATTTTGGATTACCCGAAAGCAAAGGATTTATGAAAACCGCTGAGTATATGACTCATATGGTGTCTCCTTCAAGTTTCAGGTGTTTCAATTTTGCCGATTCCAAATCTACAACCGGTATTATGCCAGCCATGTTTTGGTTTTCCAAAAAGGTGGAAGATACCGGATTGCTATTCAACGAAGCTTATCAATTGTCGAATATCAATGCGAATACATACACCAACCGGCTGCTTCCTGCTGTAATGATTTGGGGAATAGGCGTAAAAACATCAACTATCAAAACGCCAGAAAAATTAGTTTGGGCCGGACAAGGAAAAAGCCCTGTAGCTATGATGAGAACATCATGGAAAAAAGAAGATAATCCCATTTATTTAACATTGAAAGCGGGAAGCCCAGCCGTCAGTCATAATCACATGGATATAGGTTCATTTATCATAGAAACGGATGGTATAAGATGGGGAACTGATTTCGGCACAGAAGATTATACAATACTCGAAGCAAATAATCTTGATATCTGGAATTACAATCAAGGTTCCGATCGATGGACAGTCTTTCGAAACAACAACAAGTCTCATAATACATTAACGGTAAACAACAGAGATCAACAAGCCAAAGGCACAGCTTCTATCAGATCCTATTCATCAAGCAAAGATTTTAAAAATGCAATTACCGATCTTTCGGCCATCTATTCTTCTGAATTGAAAAAAAGCGTAAGAGGTGTTGCAATTGTAGATGATAGTTATGTTGTAATTCAAGATGAGATTGAAAATACCGGTAAAGATGCTATTATTCAATGGAGAATGGCAACCGAAGCTACCGCAAGCATAACCAATGATTACACAATAACGCTAAGTCAAAGCCGTAAAACACTCAAAATTATTGTAGATCCGGCTATAGGAGCCACTCTCAAAACATGGTCAACAAAACCTTCGAGAAGTTATGAAAATCAAAATACAGGAACAACTATGGTCGGTTTTGAAATTAAAATTCCAGCAAACGGACAAAAAACGCTTTTGGTTAAGTTACTTCCCGGTAATGTTACAACTGCCTCAAAAACAACACCTCCATTAGATCAATGGAGTAAAGATTAATCCTAATAACCTAATATGCTGATATACCAATGTGCCAATTAGTATATCAGCATATTTATTTTTCAAAATGTATTTATGAAACGAGCCATGAAACGTTTACGCCAAAGAATAATAATTATTAGGCGAGTTCCATACGGCTTTAATGTAAAAAGTAAAAAAGAATCGTATGAAAAGAATAAAAAAATCAACTATTTTACCATTAATTGTCTTACTGCTATTTTCATGCAGTAATAAAGAAAATTCTTTCGTTGATGAAAATATAAAATTTGCAACTGAACAAACCAAAAGAATGTTAGACTCCATAGGAGAGCCACAAGGAAAATATCCGAGAACGATCAATGATGACGGTAGTTTGAGAACAACCAATATTTATGGTTGGACAAGCGGATTTTTCCCTGGAACTTTATGGTACTTGTATGAATTAACCAACGATAATTATTGGAAAGAGCAAGCGGTAAAATGGACAATGCCGTTAGAGCCCAACAAGGATAATACCAAAGATCATGATGTCGGATTTATGATGTATTGCAGCTACGGCAATGGATTAAGGCTAACAAAAAATAAAGAATATAAAAACATACTTATACAAACAGCAAATTCGTTGATTACCCGTTATAATCCGGTAATAAAAAGCATCAAATCGTGGGAAGGAGGAAAAGCTCATAATGACACTACAATCTGGAATTTTCCCGTAATTATCGACAATATGATGAACTTGGAATTACTGATGTGGGCATCTAAAGTAACCGGAGATCAAAAATACCGGGAAATTGCCGTAAACCATGCCAATACAACCATAAAAAATCATATTCGTCCGGATTACAGTTGTTATCATGTAGTTGATTATGACACTATAACCGGAAAAGTATTAGATCAAGCCACAGCTCAAGGTTATGCCGATAATTCCACATGGGCAAGAGGACAAGCGTGGGGTATTTATGGGTTCACAATGATGTACAGGGAAACAAAAGATACTACATATCTGAATATTGCAAAAAAAATGGCCGATTTTTTCCTTAATAATCCAAATTTACCGGAGGATAAGATTTCTTTTTGGGACTTTAACGCAGGACAAACCAGCTATACTCCCGAATGGAAATATGATTATTCGCAACACAAAGAAAACCTAAGAGATGCATCGGCTGCGGCAATAGCTTCATCGGCAATGTTTGAATTGGCACAACATACAGGCGACAGGAAATATTCCGATGCTGCGACCATCATGTTGAAAAATCTGGCTTCCGATAAATACAGGGCATCCTTAGGTAAAAACGGTAATTTTATCTTGATGCATTCTACCGGAAGTTTACCACACGGAAAAGAAATTGATGTTCCTCTTGTATATGCGGACTATTACTTTTTGGAAGCTTTAAAAAGATATAAAGAAATGAATTCAAATAAGTAATATTCAGTTGAATAGTTAATTTTGGAGAGCCTATTTGAATTTTCTTGTGGAAAATCAGATAGACTCTCTAAAATTATCACAACAATTGCAAATAATTATCAAACAATCAGTTGCACTAGTCATTTATTAAGATGCCTTTACTTCAACCTCACAAAATAACAATATTGAGGAATTTTAAATCGTTGTACACCATACCCATTTGTAGACGGAAATGAAGAATATAAATCCATTGTATTTGTTTCATAATTGATACCTTTTACAATTCCGCAATGTCCCCACGTTTCAGTCCAGAATTGAACAAAATCACCTGCTTTCACATCCTGCATATTATCAATCGGAATGCCAATTCCTTTTGTTGTTAATGCATAATAAACACCTTTTGGTATAGATGAATTTTTACTTAACAAACTATGAATATCTTCATTTGTAATAATTCGAATGCGACTTTTATCTGTTTTGTTGAGTGGGTAAAATTTCTCAATAACCTTTATAACCAATTCTGTACAAACAGCCTTTTTATATGTAGTTGATATTTTTGGCCCATACTTTATAACAGTATCTACAACACAAGAATTCCTATTGGGAATATCATTCACATTTTGTGTAAACCCTGTTGTAATTGTTAAAAAGTAAATACTTATAAAAAGAAATAATATCTTCATTGTATTCGTTTATTTTGCTTTATCTTCAATCAATTCTCTCGAAGTTAAAACATTCTGCATATTATCCACTGCCCAATCAACCAAATTATTCAAATGAGGCATAAGTCCCTCACCTGATTTTGTAAGGAAATACTCAACTCTCGGAGGTACTTCGGGATATATTTTTCGTTCAATTAATCCATCTGCTTCCAGTGAACGTAATGTTACTGTAAGCATTCGTTGAGAAATTTCACCTATGGATTTGTGAATATCACTAAAACGCATTACTCCATTGACGCTTAATGTCGTAAGAACCAATAAAGACCACTTATCTCCCAACCGACTGAGAATATCCCGGATAGGACAAGTCCCGACATGTAAAAAAGTTTTCATTTTTTTCTGAATTTATTGTGCTGCAAATCAATATTACTAACCTTTCTGTAACTTTATTACCTCTAAGTTTGTTCTTGTTTAAGTAAATTACTATCCATAGCTTTGCATCACAAAAGTAACAAACTTACTAAAAATAACAAATGTATTAATTAACAAAAATCAAAATCATGGCAAAGAAAGTTGCAGTTTTAGTTGTAAATCCAGTTAACGGAGCAGGATTATTTCAGTATTTGGAAGCATTTTTTGAAAATGATATTCCTTATAAAACATTTGCAGTAGCTGAGACTACAGATGTAAAAACCAATTCGGGTATCAGCATGCAAACGGATGATGTTGTTGCTAAACTGAAAGGTCACGAAAACGAATATGATGTTCTTGTTTTTGCCTGTGGAGATGCAATGCCAAAATTCGCCGAAAATGCAGGAAAAGAATTCAATCAGGATATGTTGACCGTAATGAAAACGTTTGACGAGCAGGGTAAAATGCTAGTCGGACATTGTGCTGTTGCATTACTTTTCGATAACCTTGAAATCGGCAAAGGCAAAAAAGTAGCTTTACATCCGTTTATTAAATCGGTAGTAAAAAATTGCATCGGAACAGATGAAAAATATGTTATTGATGGCAATCTGTACACTGCTCAAACCGAAAATACAATTCCGGAATTAATACCAGAACTTCTGAAAGCATTGAAATGAAGCTGTTGGAAAATATGCTGATTTCTCAAAACCAATGTGCCGATGAAAACATAACATAGTTCATCGGCACATTTACTTTGAGCTCATATCGAATTAAATAATTACTTTTGTTAAATAATAAATAATCAACCAAAATGACAAAAAGTAATAAAATCTTAATATTATTTTTAGGCATTACCCTTTCCCTCTTTTTTTCAAATTGCAAAACAAGTAAAACAACAACTTTGGAAAAAACACTTACTGGAATATGGGAAGGAGAAGCACATCAATTCAACATTAATGAAAGTTGGAATATAAAGTTGCAACATAACAACAAAAGCGAATACAAGATATCATATCCTTCACTTGGATGTGGCGGCACATGGACTTTACAACAAACTGACAACAAACGGCTTATTTTTGTTGAAGAAATAACTTTTGGTAAAGACATCTGCACCAATAATGGTCGTATTGTTCTCGATTTAAAAAATAACAATGAGGTTGATTTTTATTATTATTGGCCTACCGAAAATACATTAAATGCCAAAGGAACTCTTCATAGAAAAAAATAAAAATTGAAATTATGCTTAACTTTTTTATTCCTGTAAATCAAACTAATATAGAAGAATTAAAATATACATTAGACAATATCCAACAATCGCCATTAGTCAATAAAATTTTCTTGTTGACCGAAAAGAATTGTATTCTCGATATTCCGTTTTGTGATACAATACATGTAGATTCTATTTACAATTCTGATACAATAAGAAAAATTGCCGAAAAATCAGACTCCGAATATTCCTTTATTTACACAAAATATACAAAATTACACCTCGGGCAATTTGCATTGGAACGTTTTTTCCATTTGGCAAAAGACAGCAATGCCGGATTACTGTATTCCGATTATTATCAAATCATTGACGGAAAACAATCGGCTGTACCATTAATTGATTATCAAATAGGAAGTATCCGTGATGATTTTAATTTTGGTTCGGTACTTTTTTATAAATCATCGGCACTAAAGGATGTCATAAATAATTTCGATTCAGAGAATTATTTTTTTGCTGGATTATATGATTTACGCTTAAAAGTTTCTCAAAATCATCCGGTTGTCCATATTAATGAATTTCTTTATTCAGAAATAGAAACTGATACCCGAAAAAGCGGTGAAAAACAATTCGATTATGTTGATCCTAAAAACAGGGAAGTACAAATCGAAATGGAGAAAGCTTGTACCGAATACTTGAAAAAAACAGGGGCCTATCTCCCACCCTTTTTTAAATCTATTTCGTTTGATGAGGATTATTTTACGGTAGAAGCATCCGTAATTATTCCCGTTCGAAATCGTGCTAAAACCATTGAAGATGCGATTCAGTCGGTATTAATGCAAAAAACAAATTTTGTATTTAACCTGATAATCATTGATAATCATTCGACTGACGGTACAAGTGAAATTATTCAGGAACATGCATCAATAAATGAAAAAGTAATTCATATTATTCCGAATCGAAATGATTTGGGAATCGGCGGATGCTGGAACGAAGGAGTTCATCATCCTCAATGCGGAAAATTTGCTGTACAATTAGATAGTGATGACATTTACAGCTCTGAGAATACATTACAAACAATTGTAAATACCTTTTATGAGCAGAATTGCGCCATGGTTATCGGTACGTATATGATGACAAATTTCGAAATGCAACCCATTCCTCCGGGAATCATCGACCACAAGGAATGGACTCCCGGAAACGGACGAAACAATGCGCTTCGTATCAATGGATTAGGTGCTCCAAGAGCTTTTTACACACCTTTGTTACGAAAAATAAACGTTCCGAATACAAGTTATGGTGAAGATTATGCGCTCGGACTTGCCTTTTCTCGTGAATATCAAATCGGCCGTATTTACGATGTGATTTATCATTGCCGCCGTTGGGAAGGAAATACCGATGCAGCATTGGATATTACACGAATTAATGCAAATAATCTATATAAAGATAAAATCAGGAGTATTGAGATTGAGGCAAGAAAGCAACTAACACATTTTTAAATATTTTTAATCTGAATTTAAGCCACATTCTCCTAAGAAAAACCTAACTTTATAGATTAATATTTTAAACACATTATTATGAATAAGTTATTTATCATTCTTGTTGCTACATTCGTTCTTTTCTCCTGCAACCAACAAGAAAAAAAAGCACCTGAAGAATCTGTAAATAATCCTGAAGCCTCCTCCATTTCAAATACAGATACGATACCTGCCAATGAAAATGAATTCACTATTGAATTTGCCAAAGGAGCTTCCAGTGTGGATTTAAAAGGTAATATGAAAAGTCTTACCGACCAAAAAGTATATTTTTTCAATGCAACAAAAGGGCAAAAACTTACCGGTAAATTAATTCCGGCAAATCAACCAGCCAATATCCGTTTTAATCAAATTATCAGCCCATCCGGTACTGCTGACGGCCCATTTGGACTTGATTTGAAATACGATTTGAACGAATCGGGAAAGTGGCAACTGATTATTGCCGAAAGTAATATGAATGGAGAACCGTATATTGGCGATTATAATTTAAGTGTTTCTGTAGAATAATAGCATAAATATAAGATTGTGTTTTTAAGTAAAAAGTAATACGTAAAAGGTAAAATGTTTTCCATTCTTTTACCTTTTACGTATTACTTTTTACCTTTTTTGAACTATTTTTGTCAAAGAACAAATTAATAAAATCATGAACGAAATCTTCCCCAAACTTATTTCGCAAAAGCTTAATATTTCCGAAAAACAAATAAACAACACTATTTTCTTATTAGAAGGAGGTGCAACCATCCCTTTTATCAGTCGTTACCGGAAAGAAGCAACCGGCTCACTCAACGAAGTACAAATCGGAGAAATTCAAGAGATATACGAAAAACTCTGCGAACTGGAAAAGCGCAAAGAGTACATCCTTTCAACCATTGAAGAACAGGGAAAACTAACAGATGAACTCAAATCCCGCATCGAAAAGTCATGGGACAGCACTGAAATCGAAGATATTTATCTTCCGTATAAACCCAAACGGCAAACCCGCGCAGAAAATGCCCGTAAAAAAGGATTGGAACCATTGGCAAAAATTATTATGTCAAATCCGTTGGGTAGTATAGAAAAACGTGCCGAAGAATTTATCAATGATGATGTAAAAGACGTTGATGAAGCATTACAAGGAGCACGGGATATTATTGCCGAATGGATTAGCGAGAACGAAAAAACACGAAATACAATACGGAATATTTTCGAACGGGAAGCCATTATTTCGTCCAAAGTAGTAAAAGGAAAAGAAGAGGAAGCTGATAAATACCGCGATTATTTCGATTGTGAAGAATCGTTGCGCAAATGTTCATCTCACCGTTTATTGGCGATGAGACGGGGTGAAAGCGAAGGTGTCTTAAAAGTAACCATTTCTCCTGATGACGATAATTGCATTGAACGACTGGAACGATTTTATATAAAAGATAATTCCGAAGCTTCCGAACAAATAAATAAAGCATTAAAGGATTCCTACAAACGATTGCTGAAACCTTCAATTGAAAGCGAATTTGCATCTTTATCCAAAGATAAAGCCGACGAAGAAGCTATCCGTGTATTTACAGAAAATCTAAAACAATTGTTATTATCTCCGCCTCTTGGGCAAAAACGAGTTTTAGCTCTAGATCCGGGATATCGAACAGGTTGTAAAGTAGTATGTTTGGACAATCAGGGAAATTTGCTACACAATGAAACCATTTATCCGCATCCTCCACAAAATGAGAGTGGACGAGCTTCTATTAAATTAGCAAATCTGGTATCAACTTATGATATTGAAGCCATTGCCATTGGTAATGGAACTGCAAGCCGTGAAACCGAAAAATTGGTTACAAATATACCTTTCGACCGGAAAGTACAAGTGTTTGTCGTAAGCGAAAACGGAGCATCCATTTATTCAGCTTCTAAAATTGCACGGGATGAATTTCCGGAATATGATGTTACAGTAAGAGGTTCGGTTTCTATTGGACGCAGATTGATGGATCCATTAGCCGAATTGGTAAAAATTGACCCGAAATCAATCGGTGTCGGACAATATCAGCATGATGTAGACCAAAGCAAACTGAAAAAATCGCTTGACCAAACTGTTGAGAACTGTGTAAATCAAGTTGGCGTAAATGTAAATACAGCAAGTAAACATTTACTGACTTATATTTCAGGACTCGGACCACAATTAGCACAGAATATTGTTGATTATCGTGCAAAAGAAGGTAATTTTAAAAGTCGTAAACAATTGTTGAAAGTCCCTCGAATGGGAGAAAAAGCATTCGAACAAGCCGCTGGATTCTTACGCATTTCTGATGCGGAAAATGCGTTGGATAATTCGGCTGTTCATCCCGAAAGTTATTATGTAGTTGAGCAAATGGCAAAAGATTTATCCTGTTCGGTAAGTGATTTGATTATCAACAAAGAATTAAAGAAAAGTCTTACGTTGGAGAAATACGTTTCGGAAAAAGTGGGGATGCCAACCCTACTTGACATTATGGAAGAATTGGACAAACCCGGACGCGACCCACGACGCATTATCAAGGTATTCGAATTCGACCCGAATGTAAAAGATATTACCGATTTAAAAGAAGGAATGATACTTCCCGGAATTGTAACTAACATTACAAATTTCGGATGTTTTGTTGATGTAGGCATCAAGGAAAACGGATTAGTGCATGTTTCCCAACTTGCCGACAAATTTGTATCCAATCCGGCAACTGTTGTTTCTGTTCATCAACATGTACAAGTAAAAGTAATTGGTGTAGATTTAGACAGAAAACGGGTACAATTGAGCATGAAAGGGCTTTGATAGATATGAGAGATGAGTTATGAGTAAAAAGAGGAAGCTATCATCTATATCTCTCATAACTCATAACTAAAACAACATCTTACCGAAAGTTTTTCACAATTTCCAAAATTGTTTTCCAATCCCTTGTAGTTGCAGGAATACCATATTGTCTTTCGATGAAATCATTGGGAGAAATATGCTTTCCATCAATAATTTTAGAAATACTAAAAACTGCACCCGGTAACTCGGCTATGTAATCAACTCCATTTTTTCGGATTGTCATTGGAGTTTGATTTTCTGTCCAAAACAGTGTCACATATCTTTTTACCTTATCCTCATTATTAAACAATCTAAAAAATTTCATCTTTACCCAAGATTGCAATTCTTCTATTTTTTTTATTATCAATATAATAGGATATCCAAAATATTTTAAAAAGGCTTTTTCAATTTTCTTTTCCAAAAGAATAATATTTTCTTCTTCCGATTCAAAGATTACATTTCCATTATGGTTATAAGTATTCACATTTTTAAAGCCCAATTGCACAAATATATCAACCAAAGTCTCCATTTTTACAGTAACATGTCCACCAGCATTTATTCCTCTCAAAAAACCAACATACTTCATAAAAAATACATTAAACTATTATATTCTACATTTATTCAACATAAAATTGCTCTCTAAATCTCTATATCCAAAAAAAATACTTATTGTCTGATTATATTCATTCAGACAATAAGTACTTAAAATTATATGGAAAAATACGAAAAACAAAACGGAATTATTCCAAAAAAATACCGAGCTTATGCTTTGATATTCAACTCATCCAATACTTTTTTTATTTTTTCGAATGTTGTAATCCGAGTTGGAACAAGCGGCAACCGAAGTTTATTTTCGCAATATCCCATTGCATTGAGCATGCATTTTACTCCGGCCGGATTACCATCAACAAATAATAATTCGAATAATTCGGTAAAACTGTGATGAATTGTCAATGCATTTTGCCAATCGCCTGATAATGCTAAACGTACCATCCGGCTGAATTCTTTTGGAAAAGCATTACCAATTACTGAAATAACACCTACAGCACCCAATGTAACCAATGGATACGTAATTCCATCATCTCCGGAAATCACCAAAAAATTCTTCGGTTTATTTTTAATAATATCATCCATTTGAACAATATTACCCGAAGCTTCTTTTATTCCGACAATATTTTTAAATTCACGTGCCAAACGCAATGTCGTATCAGCAGTCATATTCACACCCGTACGCCCCGGAACATTGTAAAGAATGATCGGCAAATCCGTAGATTCGGCAATCATTTTAAAATGCTGATACATTCCTTCCTGTGAAGGTTTATTATAGTAAGGAACAACCGACAGAATCGCATCAACACCTGTAAAATCTTTCGTTTGCAAATCATGTATAATAGCGCGGGTATTATTTCCACCTACACCCAAAACAATAGGAATTCTCCCTTGTACCTTATTTATGACAAAATGTGTAATTTCCTTCTTTTCAGAATCGGAAAGAGCTGGTGTTTCAGCAGTAGTGCCTAAAACAACCAAATAATCAGTACCATTCTGAAGCTGGTAATCGACAATTCTGCCTAATGCTTCAAAATCTACACTCTCATCTTCCCGGAAAGGCGTTACCAAAGCAACACCCATTCCTTTTAAGTTTACATTTGTCATAAAATAAAATGGAATATCTCCTTTATTTAAAAAATAGAAGCACAAAGATACATAAAAAGGTAAAAGGTAAAAAGTAAAAGGTAAAAGTTGAAGATATTTCCAATTTTATAGTATTATAAGTTACCATGAATTATCTAAAAGAATATTTTTTACTTTATTACTTTATCAAAAGGTCATGTTATGTTTTTCACCGAAAATCTTTCCGGTCATTTTTTCAACTTTCACTATCCAAACCTGCACATTCTTAACAGCCGGTAAAGAATACGTAAATGGTTTATTCGTATATTGGGACATGATTATATTCAAAGCATCCGTTTTTTTATCAACGTCTTCTTCAAAAACGATTTCTCCCCAACACATTACACTTTCCGACTTCATGCGATAACTGCATGCAACTTCCTCATGCTGATACTTCAAATGTGCCGACGGACAAAAAGTAATACACGTTTTCGGATTCTTGTTGATTATTTCCACATGACGGCCTTCGGGTGCAGAATGCAGATAAATAATTCCATCCTTATATCCGAAATTCATAGGGATAACATACGGAACATTTTCATCATCAACCAAACCAACATAACATACTTTGCTTTTCTTGATGATAGATTCCATTAAAGAGGAATCGGTTATAGGGTAAGTTTTCATTATTTGAGGATTAAAAAGACAAAAATAAGAATTATTCCATCATCAAACTCATTACTGCACTTTCTGTTGGAAAAATTGAATATTCTTCAGATAACTCATCAATCCGATATCCGAATAAAAGACGAGTTAACAAATTGATTGAAACTTCAAAATCAGGTTTTAAATTAGTAGAAATGATACATTTTCTTGAATCAATACAATAGGTTTTATTATTCCAAGCAGATTGTTTATCAATTACTTTTATGATAAATTTTAAATCGGGATATTTTTCGGCATATAAACTTATTATTTTTTCAGCATCAATAATACGAGCCATTCCTAATGGTTCCGAATCATTTCCACCTTCATTGCTAATTAATATTGCTTTTGAAGTAGTATAAAATTTTCCAATAAAGGATAACAGAATTTCTTTTGCTGCAAGATTATCAAACAATAAATTCTTAATAAACAAACTATTATTATTTTGAGTTACAAAACAAACTCCGGATATCTTGTTTTGATTAGAGGCTATGAATATTTTTCCATTTGCTAAAAAATAGTCTTCAAAAACAGCTTTCCAATCATTTATCGTTTTCTGAATTGTCAAATCCTGATTTTCTACTATCCGGTTACAATATTCGGCAACAAGCAAAACATCATCCATCGTTGCCTGTTTTACTTCAAAACCGATATTTTTAACATATTCAGGCAAACGTATTTTTTGTTCTCGAATATCAAACATTTCGGTATATCCGAATTTTTCGTAAAAACCGACCAACCAATCTTCCTGTGGAATAAGCGTTGTTACAGAAATATTTCTCTTTTTCATTTCGGTAAAAGAAACGTTCAATAATTCATCCATATACCCTTTTTTCCGTTCTTCGGGCAATGTACATGCACCTGAAATATATGCCGTTGAAATACTATTCTTACCGAAAGTCATTTCATACGGAAGCATCTGCAACGAAGCAACAGCTTTTCCATCAACAACTTTTACCAATGTATTTTCATTCCGATATTTCGTACGAAAATACATTTCCATAAAATCATCCGAATCGCCAAAACAGATTTTCCACATCTGCATGACTTCCTTTTTTAATATGTCATTTGCATATACTACCATAATCAATAAACAATTAATAATGAATAGTTAATCGCTTTTTATTAATTATTAATTGTTAACTATTAATTGACAAAGCCCTTTTTCCAATAAAATTGCAGGATGATAAGATAATTTTGCTTTACGCAACGGTTCCAAACCCAAATCTTCTTCGCGATTCATATATTGATAATTATATGCGATGTGTTCTGCCATTTGCTGATTGATAATAGCATATGCACTATTCAAAGCCTTTTCGACATGAACGCCAAATGTATCCTGCCCGATTGCCTGTCCGAATGAGAAAGCCGTAATTTTCCCATTTATTTTGATTACACCACCACTTAATTGCAATTCTTCAAAATGATGCAATGCCCGCCTAACAGCGTGCGCTTCACTATTCAGCATATCGCTATCGGTACAACCATTTTCTATACACCATACTTTTTGCATTTCGAGGCAAGCGGGAATCAATTCTTTTGTAATTGGAAGAAATTCAAAATCGGGGTGTTCAATTTTGAATTTATTAATATGATTACGTTTGCTCTGATACTTTTTTCCGGTAAGATGAAGCAGATTTTCTGTCAAATAAATATAATCCGAACTTCCACGCATCGGTGTATAGGTAAATGTATCCGGCATTGCTTTGTCTAACAATACAAACATTTCATCCGTTATCGACATCATTCGGAAAGGATAATTATTTTTTTTGGAATCTGCTATTAACAATTCCAGTATTTTAGTCAGATTACCCGTTCCAATCGGCATTAGGTAGCAAGGCAAATTATCATCAACCACGATAAAACGAATTACCAAAAATCCGGTTACAATGTCATAAGTTGTTTGATACCGCTCTTTCCAACAAAACAGATTGGAAAAGGAAAAATCACAATTCCGGAAATTGGACTTTAACAAGTAGGAATCAAGCAACGATTTATCTTTTAGTTCTATTGTTTTAAAATTCAGCATATTATTTTAATTAGCGAGTAAATTCATTTCAGAAAACAAGTTCCGGACAAATTAACTCTAAAATTTTATCATTCGATTTCTTTCGGGCTGAAAGCCCAACTTATTTCAGCCCAATGGCAACGCCTTGGGTTAGCTAATAATCCCTACACATCTGCGCCCAGAAAGGGCAACTTATTATCAATCAATCCATATATAACGTTCATCATATTCAATTCCATATTCTTTCAAAAACAACAAATATTCTTCTTGAAAGGTCATTCTTTTATGATGTTGTTGCTGTTTCTCAATATACGATTTCGTTTTATCATGTAAAGAAGGACTAACCGAAAACCCTCCATATCCACCTTGCCATACAAAATTAGTATAATTATTACCTTTTGTCTTTATCCATCGGCTACTATTCCGTTTTATTTCTTCCACAAGTTTTGAAAGGGCTATATTTTTCGACATCACACATAATATGTGGATATGATCTTGAGTACCATTAATCATTATCGGAATGGATTGATTATCCTTGATTATAGCAGCAATATAGGCATATAATTCAGCTTTATCTTTATCATCTATTGTTGCACTATTTTGTTTTATATGGAATATTATGTGTATGAATAATTTAGATAATGATTGTGCCATAGATTTATCCATTTGATTTAAAATTGCCCTTTCAGGGCACAAATCTGTACGTTTATCATTTTAACCCAAGGCGCCGATTTGCTTTGCCATTGGGCTGAAATAAATTGGGCTTTCAGCCCGAAAGATAACACCAATAATGCATTGTGTTCAGGATTAGATATATATATCTACTAAAATTATCTACAAGACACCAATTTTTAATTTATCAAATACATTACCCCCACCGGAAACGTTCTTCGTGTATTTGCCCAATTGTGCCAACCATCGAATTCGGTAAACTTGAATTTATATCCTTTTTTATCCAGAATCTTTACAAATGTACGATTAGACCCCAACACCATATTTTCCTGCAAACCCCAATCCAGAAAGAAAATAATATTCCGTTTCGAATTCTCATTGAATTGACGAATTAACCAATCGTTACGCACTTCATTATCATTGAAATCCTTCAACTTTAAATCGCGCCAATAAGATGCCGATTGCGACAGGACTTTCCCAAACATATCTGGATGATAAAACGCAATAAAAGCCGCAGCCAATCCGCCATAACTCATTCCGCCGATAATATTATCATTTGGATTGGATGATATCTTATATCGGTTTTTAATTAACGGCACAAACTCTGAAATAAACGCATTTTTAAACTGAAAGTTCAACGGATATTCGGCATACCTTGATTCTTTATCCGGATTATCAAACATTACTGCAATAACAGGCTTAATTTTCTTTTCCGTAATCAAGTTGTCCAACACAACAGGCACCTCTACCCTATTCATATACACAAAGGCATCAAACAGCCAGATTACAGGATATTCCTTTGTTTTGTCGTAATCCGGCGGCAAATATACATATACATCGCGGGAATTATTCAACAAATTACTTTTCATTGTAAACGAATCTACCGAACTTCCTGTATTATAATGCTTTTTCTCACACCAATCAGTTCCGTATTTACTTAAATCAAGTACAGAATACGAAAAATCCTTCCGTTCCCCTTTTGGAATCCGATTTCGATTATATGCGTCTAATTCTTTTGTTATTTTACCAGCTTTTACCGATTGAATATCAAACCGATACGACATGCAAACATCATTCGGCAAAAGATAAGTCCGGTAATATAAATCGGTATTTTTTAATCGATACATTTTTAAATCGCCAAAACGATTTTCGTCGTAAATTCCGGGAATAAATAATTTCACTTCGTAATTACTAGTCGAACTTCTATAAATAAACGTAACATACACATAATCATCATACAACGAATCTTTTTCGATTAATGGCAATCCTGTTTTTTCAGCTTCAAGCCAAAGTTTGTTCACTTCATTATTTAACGAAAAGTTATCCATGTTTTCCAATTTTGCAATTGTAGGACTAACCGTCATATAGGGCGCCTTCGCTTCGGAAAAACGGATTGTATTTTGGGAAAATATCGTTTGAAAAAAGAGCAGCGTAAAAATTAAGAATGAAAATTTCATACTTTGAAAAATTTAAAATTTAAAGACCAATTCTATTTGACAGATTAAAATTGAAACCGATTTGAAGGTTTTCAAAATATTTCGGACTGAAAGCCCAGCTTAATCATAACTTGCCCTTTCAGGGCGCTGTCAGTGTTTTTAACTAATTTACCCAAGGCGTCGCTTTGCTTGCCATTGGGCTGAATTAAGCTGCCACTTCGTGGCGAAGATTGCAAAACATTCATAACGGACTCATTTTGACACTTATGAATTCCTATTAATTGCAATTAGTTTCGCGAAGCAAATTACTACAAATTACACATTATCATTTACGTTTCTTTTTATTCGGTTGATACTTATTGTAGTATGTCAGTACAATTCGTTCTATTCTTTGTATCTTTTCCAAATATTCGGGACTTCCGGTAATTATCGTATACTCATCAACAGAAATAGTATCCAAACAAACATCATCCACATTAACAAGAGTGTCCGACTTGTATTCCTGAATATTAGAATCGTCAATATCTTTTCCATCAATGAAAATATAAACAGGAACCACTATCATCGTAAGAGCCGGAATACTACTTGCCTTCCCGGGAATCCATTTCGGCATTTTTTTCAAAGCCTTAATTACTTCATTGCCCAACAATGTATCGGGATTGTTTATAATTTTGATTTTTCCCACTTCACCCGTTTTATTAATAATGCAATTTACAATTACTTTATCGCTTTTTACCTTTCGCAATACCGAATCCGGAATTTGAACAACATTGCTTATATATTTCCTCAACTCGGGTTCGCCACCAGGGAAAGTTGCATAACAAGGGGTTGATTTAAAAGGTACTTCCTCAACAATTATATCCTGAGACAATAAAATCGGATGATATATTATAAAAGAAATTATCGTAATACAACTATATCTTATGATAGTTTTTAACATAACAGATTCATTCAAGTCTCATAAAATTATTTACAATTTTATATTAATGATTCATGGTATTTAAAATTCTTAACTCTTAATTTTTAATTCTTAATTAATTACGGTTCTTCACATTCGGTTTTAACACGTGTAAATAATTGATTGAACTCTTTTTCCATCTTACTATTTAATGAATCACTATCTCTTGCTTCCCTTAATTTTCTATTTACAGGATTCCACCAACCGAAAGTAATAATAAACGCCCTTGCTTCCATCACCTTATTAGGTGAATTCACATTGCTGTAATAAAATCTATTCTCACAATCCTTAGGGCTGCCATTGGTAGTACATTCTTTTTCAACAAAAATTTTCCAAAAAGACAACAATTCGTTATCATTACCACTCGTAAGGGCTTGAAGAACATCAGGCGGGCAAAGTTTCGAAAATTGGTTTGACTTCAACACCGACACATCAGTATAAGCCTGAATTGTAATTTTCTTTAATGCATATTCTTCTTCCAATTCATCAATTCGAAGTTCTTTTATTTTATTCCAAAAAGGCGTATCTACAATTTGAAGCGTATCAAAATACTGCTTTCTATTTTCATATTCTTTGGTTAAATCGGCCATGCTCAATTTTGGAATTTGTTTGGCAGAAAACACCGTCGCATCCGTACTTAAAGCAATACCAAAATGCATCCAAATATCCAATGTGTTTTGCAACTGATTGGCGGTATATTTACGCGGGTCGTACCGTCCATTGTTAGAACAAAGAGCATCTTCCCATGTAAAAGTTGCAACAGGATTTTTAGCTGTTGAGGTTTTGTTTTGAGATTTGCTGTTTTGAGGCATTAATATGCAAAAAGCGAGCAAAATAGCATAGAGGAATTTGAATTTTTTCATACGATAATATTTTAGTAGATTTTTTTATTTAGAATCTGGAATGCCATACAGGTATTGCCTCATTTGGCATCGCATTTATGACAAGAACAGAAAGCTGAGAATTTCTAACAAGAACAGGAAGTTTGGAATTTGTAATATTAACATTTAAAGGTTCTTCCTTTTTTTTATCTTCTTCTAAAAACAAAGAATACCCAAATTCATTTTCATAAACATCATGTATATATAGAATTTTATCTAATAATCTAGGGTCATACATAGGATCATTTTCTTTAAATTTCGCATTAATATGAAATAACTGCCTTACCCAAATATCTTTATAATGTAGGGTAACAATAATAGTTTCTGGTTTTTTTCCAATCATGATTACCGGCAATTCTTGTCCATCCATATAACCAACTGTCCTAACATAATTTAAACTACAGTCTTTATCATATTTCCAAGCTTCACGCCTTTCTTCAATTAAAGTTTTTAACTCTTCATTTGGAAATATACAGTCTCCTATTCTTGGCAGACAAGGTAAACTAATTTTTACAGATTCATCTTCTTGAGGAAATTCTTTCGCAATACCAACAGTTACTAATACTTCAATCATGCTACTAATTTTACAATTTTAATTCAATATTAATTATCTTGTATAATATAACAATTACAAGGAAAAGTCCTACTTATCCTCTTTCAAAAGATACACACTTCCCTTTCCTTTTCCAATCATTACCAAAATTTGCTCATCTCGAAGATATTGCAGGTCTTTTTTCAGTGTAGCTATTGGAATTTCCGGAAATTGAACTGATAAATCTCCAACTTTTAGTGGTTGATTTGCTGAAATAAACTCTTTAAGTTGCTTTTGGCGTTCATTCAAATATCCGCCTTTGGATTTGAATACATTGTATTTTTGTTCCAATTTTTCAGTCAAAGTTTTCAGGCTTTCTAAAAAAAAAATCATCCATTTATCGATCCGTTCGTTTTCTGTTCCACGATTTCGTTGGGCACTCATCAATGCTTCATAATAATCTTTTTTATGTTGCTCAATGTGATTTTCAAACGATATATATTGAATAAACTCATACTCTTGTTGCAATAAACAAAGCGTGGTTAATAATCGAGACAATCTCCCGTTACCATCTTGAAAAGGGTGAATACTCAAAAAATCATAAACAAATGCAGCAATAATAATAAGTGGATGAATACTTTTATCGTTTAATCGTTGGTTTGTCCATTCAATTAGTTGATACATTTCACCTTCAACCAATGCAGGTTCGGTAGTTGCAAAAATAGTCCGCTGTTGTCCTGTCGGATAAGTTGCCACCACTTTATTGGAAAGGTGTTTATATCCACCTCTGTGCCGCTCATCTTTGTTACTATGTTTTAACAATAGTTGATGTAATTGTTTAATGTAGCTTTCTGATAGGCTGATTCTGGAATAATTATCATAAATTAACTCCAATACTTCATAATAACCAATGACTTCCTGCTCGTCACGGGTTTTCATTTTCGTAATTTTAATATCATTAAGAAGTTGTTGTACTTCTTGGTCTGTTAGGGTTGCACCCTCAATTCGTGTTGAAGAACCAATACTTTCGATGGTAGCTATTTTCCGTAATTCTTTCAAATAACGATTTTCCCGTTTTTCTACTATATTCCACTTTCCTTTGAACCCATCAATAAATCCGATTAATTGTAATACTTGCTGATTAGCAATAAAATCGAAGCTTAGTTTATTTATATATTTATCCATATTATATCCGTATTTTATTCAAATACAAAAATACAAAATATTCATATAATATCCATATTTTATCTATATAATCTCAGTTTTTGATATGAATAATAGGTTGTTTGAAAACTTAAACCCACCTTATTTCAAATGCCCTTTTCGAATCGCCATCAAACCCAATTGCTTCATAAAATAAATGAGCTTCTTTTCGTTTATAGTTACTTTGCAACAGTACTTTATAGCAATCATTTTCCTTGGCATGGTTTATTGCCATTTCCAGTATTTTCTTGCCAATTCCTTTTTGCCTGTAGTGCTCGTCTGTAACTACATTTTCAATAAAACCAATTGATTTCCCTTTCCAAGTTAAATTCGGAATAATACAAATAAAACATGTCGATACGATTTTTCCATTATCAGCAGCAACGAAATACTTGATGTCATTTGTTTCAACCTTATCCCAAATTATATCCTGCAATATCAAATCCGGATTTTCATCATCAAGGCTCAGCTGTTTGTATAATTCCAGCAATTGCGGAATATCTTGTCTGTTTGCTTCACGGTATTCTATCATCATAATTAATCATCAATATTTCTTATAAAACAAAAAACAAATGTAAAAATAAAACCCAAAAGCAAAAAACAGTACCTTTGCAGGTGTTTTTCAAAAAGCAATTAGTCTTCGGCTCGATTTATAGCAATTAATTGCAACTCACCCCTGTCCCCTAAAGGGGAACGCACTTTTCTTTATTATTTCGTTCCCCTTTAGGGGACAGGGGTATAACTGCAATCAATAGCGCGAAGCAAATTGCCACCAATTGCCGGATTATTTAAAAACTCAAATAAAATTCTTAAACATTATGCCTACACCTCCATTTAAGTATCAGGAAATGTTTCCGATGGGAAAAGATACCACAGAGTATTATTTGTTGACAAAAGACCATGTATCGGTAGCTCAATTCGAAGGGAAAGAAATCCTGAAAATCGAAAAAGAAGGATTAACCAAATTGGCCAATGCTGCTATGCGCGATGTTTCATTTTTGCTTCGTCCTGCGCATCAGGAACAAGTTGCGGCCATTCTTTCAGACCCCGAAGCAAGTGAAAATGACAAATACGTGGCTTTAACCATGTTACGCAATGCAGAAATTGCGGCGAAAGGAGTTCTTCCGTTTTGCCAGGATACAGGAACTGCCATTATCATGGGAAAAAAAGGACAACAAGTCTGGACGGATGGAAATGACGAAGAAGCACTATCCTTAGGAGTTTACAAAACATATACCGAAGAAAATCTCCGTTATTCGCAAAATGCACCGTTGGATATGTACAACGAAATCAATACAGGATGTAATCTTCCCGCACAAATTGATTTATATGCAACCGAAGGAAACGAATACAAATTCCTGATGATTACAAAAGGTGGCGGTTCGGCTAATAAAACCTATTTGTATCAGGAAACCAAAGCATTACTAAATCCCGATACATTGGAAAAATTTTTGGTTGAAAAAATGAAATCATTGGGAACAGCAGCGTGCCCTCCTTATCATATCGCATTTGTTATCGGTGGAACATCTGCCGAAGCAAACCTGAAAACCGTAAAATTAGCATCTGCCAAATATTACGACAATATTCCTACTCAAGGAAATGAAGGCGGACAAGCTTTTCGCGATATCGAATTGGAAAAGAAAATCCTGAAAAAGGCACAAGAATTAGGACTTGGCGCACAATTCGGCGGAAAATATTTTGCGTATGATATCCGTATTATCCGTCTACCACGTCACGGAGCTTCTTGTCCAGTGGGAATGGGCGTTTCTTGTTCGGCTGACAGAAACATCAAAGCAAAAATCAATAAAGATGGAATTTGGGTTGAAAAATTAGATGATAATCCAGGACGTTTAATTCCTGAAGAATTGCGTAATGCAGGCGAAGGAAATGCAGTAAAAATCAATCTGAACCGTCCGATGAAAGAAATTTTGGCAGAATTGACCAAATACCCGGTTGCAACACGCTTATCACTTACCGGAACAATCGTTGTAGGACGAGATATCGCTCATGCTAAATTAAAAGAATTACTGGATGCAGGAAAAGATTTGCCACAATATGTAAAAGACCATCCAATTTATTATGCAGGCCCGGCTAAAACTCCGAAAGGAATGCCTTCGGGTTCGTTTGGTCCAACTACTGCCGGACGAATGGATAGCTATGTCGATTTATTCCAAAGCAAAGGCGGAAGCATGGTTATGATTGCCAAAGGAAACCGTAGCCAGCAAGTTACCGACGCTTGTAAAAAATACGGCGGATTTTATCTGGGAAGTATCGGTGGACCGGCAGCAATTCTGGCACAACAAAACATCAAGAATGTAGAATGCCTCGAATATCCCGAACTCGGCATGGAAGCTATCTGGAAAATCGATGTAGTTGATTTCCCTGCATTTATCTTAGTTGATGATAAAGGAAATGACTTCTTCAAACAGATATAATATAGTTAAGAGTTTGGAGAAGTGCATTTTTCCAAACTCTTAATTCTTAACTTAATTCACATTCATTTTGTTAAAAAATAATAAATGCGGTCAAAACAACCCAATTAAACCAAAATCCCAATTTTTAGGTATCGCATTTAAGAAGTAATGATGTATATTTGCACGTTTGAAAAAATGGCAATATGATATATACCTTGTTAATAGCGTGTTTACTTGTAGCCATCGCAATTTTGCTACTTGGAGTCAAGGTATTTTTTACCAAAAAAGGCAAATTTCCTAATACACATGTCGGCGGCAATCCGGAAATGAAGAAAAGAGGAATTACGTGTGTACGCCATCAGGATTGGGAGGCTCAATCAAAATCATAAATCTTTATTTTCAGCAAAATAACATTTAAAATCTAAACTTATAGGATTAATTTTACAATAAATTTTTACAAAACAATTTCCTTCTTTATGAAAAATATTAATTATGTAATTAGCGGTGTATTAGCCGTATGTGTAGTTATCTTGTTTATACTTCATTTTACCTCAAAATCAAATTCCGCACCAAAGGCAGAAGTTTACACATCAGATTCATTGGGCACTGTCTTACCAATAGCTTATGTAAGACTTGACTCATTATTAAGTAATTATAATTTTTCGAAAGAAGTGAGCGAATCTTTGTTGAAAAAACACGAAGATGCTCGTTTAACTTTAAGCCAACGTGCACGTCAATTACAATCGGATATGGGTAAATTTCAGGAGAAAGTGCAAAATAACGCTTTCCTTTCCCGCGAAAGAGCCGAAGCCGAACAACAAGCCTTAGTCCGTAAACAACAAGATTTGCAAAAAATGGAGCAAGATCTGTCTACCGATATAGCCAAAGAGCAACAAAAAATGAACGACCAATTGAAAGATTCTATCATGATATTTTTGAAAGACTATAACAAAGCAAAAAAATATCAATTGATTCTTACCGGTGAAGTTGTTTTGCAAGGCGAAGATGCTTACGATATTACCAAAGAAGTGGTTGACGGATTGAATGCCCGCTATCCGGAAAAGAAAAAATAATCAAGAAATTTCTTGATATACAAAAACGGCTGCTTTGTTAATTACAGAGCAGCCGTTTTTATGTTCAAAAAATCAATATTCTATTCACCTGCAAATAATCTTTACTTTTTGTTCCCATTGCTCCATTTGCTCGCGCGGTTTTGTAAACCGTGCGCCTCATTACACACCGATTACAAATCGGCGCGAGCGGAGGCGATTTGTCTTTATTCTTTTATTATTTTATACACATTTGTTCCTGATTCGGTTGTAACTCTTACCGGATATATTCCTTTAGGATATTCAACAATTGACAATTGGTAATTGAAATCGTTTGGTTGTACCCGATGAATTATGCTGCCGTTGGCAGTAAAGATTTCTATGGTTTTAATTTTTAATTCTTCATTTTTAATTACCAAGATGTCTTTCACGGGATTAGGGGATATGATTGCATTCTCCTTTTGTATATCAGCCATTGATGTGGCTGTTTGGTATGTAAAACCATTGTTGAGAACTCCGACTCCACCCTCTGTTTGGATGTACACATCCATCGTTCCGACTGTTTCGGCCCTGGTAGTAAATTCGATTTTAGTTGGACTGATGATGGAAAAACTATTAAAGAAAACATAATAAATAGCATTCCCGACCTTCATAGTAGTCGCTCCTGTAAAATTATCTCCTGTCAGGGTTACATCAGTTCCTCCTGTATTTGGTCCTGAAGCGGGTGACAGGGACGTAAGTGTGGGCGGTGTCCCTCCGTTAAAGCTTAATCTTCCGCCGGTCATATGCAAGCGACTAAAACCTGTAAATAGATTCTGATAATGGTTTAAATTGACATCACTTTCAATTATATTGATACTTCCGTCGGCAGCATATATTGCTTCATAATAGCCGGTTGCATTTACGACACTTGCATTTATAATATTAATATCTCCTCCTTTAGCGCGAATACCATATCCATAGCTATCGCTACTTGTTGTTGTTACAGTTGCACCATCAATTGTAACATCCCCGTCAGAAGTATAGATTCCGTATCCACCTGTACAGATTAAGGTTCCTCCGGTAATAGTCAATTCTTTTGCATCCAATAAATACCAGGAAGCACTCATATCTGTCGTAAGTGTAAGCCGGGCGCCGGTTTCGCCGATAAGGTGAAGCGGACCATCCACAGATATAGTTGTATTCGTATTTGCTAAAATAGACACATTGCCGGAATATTTGATCGTCATAAGTTCCGTACAGTCAGAGTCTATAAATCCCATGTCATAAGATGAATCAAGGGTCAGTGTTTGAGTAGTATGCTCCCAGCTCCAACCCGTGCCGGATTTGCTGTTACTTTCCGCATCAAAAATTGATGAGGTAAAACCAAAATAAATACTATATGCATTTGTTTTTGATAAAGAAACAAATAGCAGGATTACTGTTGTAAGAAAGTACATTTTCGAGTTCATAATTTTGTGAATTTAAGTTAATAAAATTTGATAGAATTATTCTCATGAAATAAAGAGTTGCTAATTCGCTAGTTTTGAGGCGATTTTTCATGCCTCGGTATGTGGGTCAAAACTTTCATCGATCCGGTTGCGGAATGTATTTTCATCGTTACATTTACCGATAAGATAAATAAAATGATAATTGCCTTAAAAAGTCGTGTTGTTTTCATAATGGTTCATTTTTTTGTTTATGATTAGGATTAAAAAATAAACGTTGCATCACTGCCATACCGGGATATCACAAATTTACCGATAAGCGTAAAAAAGCATGTTGCAAAACGTACAAATCTGTTTACGTTTTGCAACATGAAAGAAAAAAAGTGTAGTTTTTATTGGTTTGGTTAATTACCCATCCGGAATTCTTGCGGAGTTTTTCCCGTAGCCTTTACAAATTGACGGTAAAAACTGACTCTTTCGGAAAACCCAACCATTTCTCCGATTTCCGAAAGAGAAATTTCTTGATTCGACAACATCAAACGTTTAGCTTCCTCGATGCGAAGTTCGCCGATCCACGTTTTGAAGTTGCAATTCATATTCTGGTTAATGTAAGAGGAAAGATAAGTCCGGTTAGTGGAAAGTTCGGATGCAAGTGTATCGAGCGTAATTTCGGGAGCTGTAAAACCTTTGCCCGCAATCCATGAATGAATAATAATATCAAGGTTTTTATCATTTCCGTTTCGCTTTTCAGATACAAGCGGCAATTCGAGAGCCGAAATTATGTAATGAAACAGATTTACGTAATTGATATATTTCATCGCATAATACACATAAAAAGCGGTATACAAAATAGTAAAAACAATATATGCCCGAAGCGGAATAAACAGCGAAACAAGAGCAATGATCCCGATTGCCAAAGCCAGAAAAAATGCGGTCTTTATCCAATTCAGGCGCTTATCTTCATCATCCGAAAAGAAATTATTTATCTGTTTCCTGCATTTATTATATTCCCGTAGAAAAAGAACGGTATAAAATACCAACTGAATGCAATAACCGGAAAGAGAGGTATAAAATACGGCATTAAAACTCAATGGAATTACATCAAATAACGACAATAATAATATTCCCGAACCCGTTATCATCGGAAACAAATTATATATTATTTTACGATGAGTCACATAATGTATATCAATCAATGTGATAAGCGAGAAAGTGAACAGAAAAGCCTGAAAAGATGCGGCAATAAGCGTAAATGCAATCTGTATGGAATCGTGATTTTCGGATTCGGCATTTCCAAATACTTCCCAAAATCCGACCGCTGCAAGAATTATATATGCGTATGCCAGCAAACGCCGAGCAACGCGGTATTTTCTCAGCCTTGTATCCCGAGGAATTACAAAAGCAAATAAACACACCGCCATTATCAAAATAATAATGGCTGATGATAATGTTGTTATAAAGTATATATTAGCAAAATTACTTATTGAAGGCATAAAACAATTTTACACAAATATGCAAAAAATGTCTTAAACACACATCAATATCAGCGTTAAATTTTTACATAAAAAGAAAAGATACATACTTTCAAAAGTATATCATTTCTAGTTAAAACAACCTTTATTTTGCATACTTACCACTTATCCATCCACGTAATTTTTGACCTTCGAAATCAAAATCCACCGGATTGCAACTTCCTGAAACAGATTCTTTTTCTATCTCAACAAACAACCAAGTTCTTTCCTGTTCTATCAACTCAGCAAGCACCTTGATTGAAGAATCCTTTTTTATTTTTGCGATAATATTTGTACCATCCTCACAACCATAAGTAAAACTTTTCTTATCCTCTTCACTTAATTTTTCAACTGTAGGTGAAAACCGGAGATTGTAATTATCAATCGTATTTTTCACAAAACGCGATTGAGGCAAATATACTTCCGGCAAAATAAACTCAGCATCAATAACATAACTACTATTTATCACAACGTAATTTTCCAATAGGATTATTGATTTACGGGAAAATCCGAACAACCTCTTCGAAACATAAGGACTTTCCCCACAACAATGCAACAAAGTGAGGGATAATTGTTTTTCTTTACCGGCTTGCCACAGTTTGGAGTAAATATAAAATTCTTTCAATACCTGTTGATATGTTCCGTCTATATTCAGATAAACTTCAATGCATTTAGGTTCGGCACACTGATAGGTATAAATAACATCAGAAACGCCATCATTATTCAAATCGATTGTTTGCTTTTCATATTTTCCTTCCATTGCATTGTCTTTTATTTCTTTTTCAATTCTTTCGAGTTGAGAATTTTGGGCAAAACACTGAATAGAGAAAAAGAAGGCGATGAAGAGAGATAGTGCTAGTTTCATATCTGTTCAATGACTTTTAATAATTTTTTCATCGGTAAGACACTATTTTTCTTGTCACATTCATAAATAGAATGTTTTTCAATTTCATTTGCTTGATTTAATTTCAGAATGATGTAATCATACCCACCTCCAACGGTAGTAGTCGAAAACTGATACATTTCAAAAACAATGTAATTTGTTTTATCCTTCGTAATAAGAATAAGTTTTTGAGGAATAAATGTATTAATATTGATTCCGTTGATTTTATTTCCCAACCGCAATTTGCTGTCGTTGATTTTAATTGTATTCCGGTTGTATTTACGCTTCGAATTACATTGCTCCAAAACACCTACAGATGTATCGAAAAAAGCTAAAACCGGTATATCACCCATCTTTTGATTCACTTCAACAACTCCATAAATATCATCCCTATCAGGAACCTCAAAATAACAAACCGATAATTTCTTTTCGATAATATATGTTGCCGTATCTGTTGACTGCACAAATATATCCTGTGCAAATACATTAACAGGAAGAATTGTCAATAAATAGAAAAATATCTCAATAATATTTGCATGTTTTCTTTATTTTATCTTCTATTCGTCTATTTCTATAACATCATCCATTTGTACAATATCATGCTTAACAACAACATCTATCATAAATATCCGCTTATTTCTAAAATAGACTTTTACTTTATAATCAGGGTTAGACGGCCCCATAATATAACGTTGAAAATAAAGTTCTTTTTCTTCATCACTATCATATCGAAAGATATCTTCAAACATATCCGACATTGTTGTATTGCAACTAATATACATAGTTCCATATATACTTTCAGTTTTTATAACAGCAACATCTGAATTATCAGGCCATTCAGGCCAAATAGTATCCGGTATCTCCAATTTGGATAAATCTTCATCCTGCCATTCGGTTTTCATATCGTCCCATTTCAAATCCTTCCATTTCAGGTTTTGAGGATTAGCAAAAAGTATCCTAACACCTGTAAGCAGGCTATCCTTTTTAATAAATCCTTCGGAGAAGGAATATATACTATCCCTTCTCGGGATAACCGATATTCCTTTATAATTGAGTATCGTATCAGGATGAACCGCTTTTTGCCAGTTTTCGAACAATGAGTCCAGGTAAATTTCCGTTCCGTTATAAATAATTTCATATCCCCAGCCATTCTCTTTTTCACGCAATTCAATCTGATGTTTCTGCCGAGAGAATTGTTTGGAGTATCTTGATTGCTGTATACTTTCACAAGACGTTATGAAGAATGCAATCAGGATTATAAATAAGCCTTGTATTTTATGCATAATAAAATCAGAAATAATAGATAAGTATTTGAAGAATTATCATCAAAACGACAAACAAAGCTATAATAATCAAATTAGCATTCCGCTTAAGAACCTTTTTCCGTATTTGTAACCAGATTGTTTCAAGTACCAAAATTGCCATCAT
The DNA here is from genome assembly GCA_031553395.1 of Bacteroidales bacterium. Classification (GTDB taxonomy): domain Bacteria; phylum Bacteroidota; class Bacteroidia; order Bacteroidales; family WRGA01; genus WRGA01. The sequence goes on from JAVBLR010000002.1 coordinate 47,612, forward strand.
AACAAATATCTCTCTAAAAATCTGAATAACAGTATATATCCCTGCATATGCTCTTTGTATAATCTGCACCTCATCTTTCGGTGGTATCCAAAAATAAAAAGCAAAAACAAGAGTTATTGCAGGAATGCCAATTAAAATAGACAACCTGATTAATAAATGCTTGACATCTATTTTCCTCATTTTTTAGTCCTTAAAAGCTTTTCAAAATCCGGCTCATCAAAATTAAACTCCATTTGCTTCATGTCTTCACAATAATTCACAATAACCGGGAAATTCCTTATCTTTTGAGCAGAAACCATCAGAGAAAAATTTTTATCTTCTTCATTAAAAGAAGTTTCAAAAACAGCAATGCCTCTTTTTTCATCAATAATGTGGATAATAAGCGTTCTATCTCCATAAAACGCACCTGTCAGTTTGAACTTAAACGTATTGGTATCAATTTTTCTAAAATCAATAATTTTACTTGCCAAAGGGCCTTCTCCTGTATAATCAATAAATGCCGTATCTGTAATGCATACCTGATAATGACCTATAAAATCGGATGGCTTATAAACATAAAACTCGTCTTTATATTGATAAAGTTCAATCCATTTCAATGGCAATCCTGTAACTACCTTTTTGTTTAATTTGATACTCTTTTCTTTAAAGTACCCCAAAGAAGCATTATAAGTTACTGAATCATATTCATCAAAATCAAAATCAGAAATCCGGTCATAGAATTTCGATTTTTTATTCGTATCTATAAAAATCGAATGATAAAAATAAAAGGAAGTATCCCCAATTTCTTCTAACAAAAAGGTGGTGTCATTCCTTACTGTTGGTTGTGATATTGTTATATTAGCCTTATCTAAGCCGTGTATCTCTTCAAGCATATTCAAAGGTAGTTTCTCATTGTAACGCTGAGATGCCCCTCTTTCAAATCCCCATACAAGAAGCGATATACTGGCAATGAAAAGAAAAATAATAGTAGAGATTATCCACATAAGTCTTTTCTTTACAGAAGGTATTGTAACCCAAAGCAATATTGCTATCAATATGATTACTCCAATAATAATTACAAAAAGTCCCATGTGATTTATATAGTTTTGAAGAGGAAATTACCCAAATTAAACTCATAAATAGCATTATATCAATTAATTATAAAATTCATTTGGGTAATTATTTAATATAATCTATATAATTGTTTTTGAAATATTTTAAATTGATGCCGATATGAGTGTTTTCTAACCTCACCCCCAGCCCCTCTCCGAATGGAGAGGGGAGTAGAGTTTAGTGCGATTAAGTAGTCATTAAAATTGATGACGTATTTTGTACCAATATTAGCAAGTACCTCATCTAAACGCTCTTTGAGATTATTGAGATTAAGAAAAGCATCAAAAGGAATCCATTTGTATTTAATAAATCGCCATAATATT
>JAVBLR010000033.1:0-33851 GCA_031553395.1 Bacteroidales bacterium
CAATTGATTGTAATAAGAAGCGGAGGAGATCCGTCATTGGTGTTTCGTTAAAAAAATAAACCGAAAATTGATATCAAAAAAATAACATTTTTAATACATGCAAAAAATAGCACTATAACAATCTTCCGAACACTCGTAACAGCATGTCCGCCACGACGCATTAATAAAATACGAATATTCATAATAATAAATCAAAATTAAACATTTCATCTCTCCAATGTTCTTCTTGGAGAGGACTTTGGAGGAACTTACTTTATGAAAAAACTACTACCTATCTTAATCATCAGCATTTGCACCATCTCTTTGTTTGCGCAAACAATCAACAGTCACTTTCCTATGGGAAGATACAAAATGGTAAGAGGCACTTCAACCATTACGGTACATTTTAATGATAATAATCGTTTTGCTCTTCTTTTTGAACGTACCGATTCTGATTACGACGACGAGGATAAAGCCGATACTATCCGCGGAGAATATATACAACAAGCAGATACCTTTATCTTAAAAGCCGATCCTCCGTACAATCCCTATGCCATTCAATACAAAAAAGCAATGGACGTGGAAAAAGGAAAAATTCGCTTGAAAATAACCGATTTTTCAGAATACGACGACCATCGGATTTTATTGAACAACGAACTGGACATGAGCAAAAGTATGCCGATCGATAGTTTGTATCGCAATCTAGAAACTGCCGATGTCGATAATCAGTTAATTACAATGCATTTGAATAAAACTGATTCAATTTATATTATCAATCCTAAATATCTACGTTATGATATTTTTGCATACGCCTTGCCTGCCGATGCAAATGAAATTATTATTCAAAATTTAGAAAAAAGAGGAAGGAATTTCCCGGCTGTACTTAAAGCGTACCAAGGAGAAAACGCAAATGAAATGCTTCTGTCGGATAATACAAAAAAAGGTTCCATTGGTGTTTTCTATGTGGGAAGTGATATCAATCTTGCACTTATGGGCAAAGAATCATTTATTTCGTTACCGGATTATGCTTATTTGCCTTATTCCAAATCATTTGATATAATAAGAGATGAAGAAGATTATGATGTTGCTGTAGTGGAAGAACCTATAGAAGATATTACTGAAGCAGAAGTAATTGGCATTTCAGTTATTAATGCATATAGCTCCTATAAAGAAGCACAAAAAGCATCGCAATCCGAAAAGAAATATTTGTTGCTCTATTATCAGCCAAAGGAAAGCGATTCTTGTGAAGAATATCCTATTTCACATCTTTTGGCCGACGGTTCAGACCGCAACGATAAAGATGCAGAATTTAACAACTATTTTGTTTATTACGAAGTCCAGGAAAAGGAGATTAAACTTTTCGATAAATATAATGTCAAAAGCTTTCCTGCAACCGTGATTTTAGCTTCTGATGGCAATGTGGTTTATACTTCGGAAGAGGAATGTTTATACGATTTATTCAATAGTTATTTCAGTTATAGTCCCGAATTTGTTTCTTGCTTATTAGATAGGCATTATCTGAATACTTATTTTTTGCCTAAAATGGCAAAGGAAAAAACGTTGAGTAAAAAATCGTTGGAAGAATATTTCACACTATTATCCACCGATAAATCAGGAGCGTATCATGATGAAGACAATAGTTATTTTCCAGGATATAGCATCAGTAATTATATTTCGAACGAAGGGGATTCCGGATTAAATTTGGATGTAGATCTGATGCAAACGGAAACATACCTTAATATGCTTGTCAATAATTATTATATGAAGGAAAAACCGGATATGACAAGCATTAATTATGTAAAGAATGCATTATTGTTTTTCAATAATGAAAATTCGGATGATGAGGCATATGTTTATCCTATTTGTGATGAAAATGACAAACTTACATCGGCTTATTATTATTTGGCAAAAGTATATGAAAACAGCAAAGACGTTGCTATTCAAAATGATGTGTTTCATTTTATATTAAATAGTAAAGTTCGTACACGAAATAATTATGATGATAATGCATTAGAAAAAGTGAAGGTTTACAGTGCATTGATGGAAGCAACACCTTCGGCTTCGTTGTTGGAAACGCCGGTCTTGATTTTATTTATGCAATATGGAAGTCTTAATTCGGAAAATATGACTTCATTTATGACAAATGCAGTATCAACTTATTTGGATACATTTGTAACAGGTAATATTGAACAGAATATTCGCACAACATTTGATAAATTATATACAAATCACAAGGATAATTTGATATACATTCTGAAAGGAATTGGTTATTCATCTGAAAACGAAGAATATGATGATTCGGAAAATGTTGCTGTTGCCGATGATGGTTCTGATATTGAAAATTCGAAAGAAACATGGCAGAAATTATATACAAGCATGATTATAAACCAATTGAATACAGTTGCGTGGTTTAATTATCAGTTTGTAAGTTCAGAAAGTCAGGATGTATTAAAAAAATCATTATCTTGGTCGGAAGCTTCGTTGAAATTACAACCCGAAAATCCTTATTATCTAGATACGTATGCACATTTATTGTATCGTACAGGAAAACGGGAAGAAGCTGTTCAATGGCAGCAAAAAGCGATTGATAATATAAGTCAGGTAGAAGGTGATGAGGCCCGGCAAACAATGAAAAACGCACTTTTGCGAATGAAAAATGATACGATGTGGTGATTTGGTTGTTTGTTATTAGTTATTAGTTATTTGTTGTGAGAAAAGAAAATAACAGATAATGAATAACAAAAAAGAACAAGATATGAGTAAAACAACCATCATCATAATTACGTTTATTATTTTAGTTATCCTGACTTTTTGGTTAGGAGGTTTTCGTTTTTCTACGGCATACTTAATTGGACGAAATATTCCTTTTGATAAATTGGATGAAATCAAGTGTGTATGGAAATATAGTGGCGGTTATTCAATTGGTTATGATGGTTTTAATAAAAAAGATTGTAAAATAACAAACGATACGCTCTATCTTTATGATAAACCTGTAGCAAAAACAATAAGCCTTGTTTCTCGCTTTCTTATAGATGATTATGAATTAACAATAAAAAGTTTTGATGGCAAAAATATCACTTATTATGTTTCAAAATGAAAACCATATAATTATCTTAATAATTCACTAAAAATAAGAACAATATGAAAAATTTATTTTATTTGACAGTAACAGCTTTAATGCTCTTATCTTCATGCCAACAATCTCAATCACAACAGCCGGCACAATCATCAACACAAGAAGTAAAAAACGCTACGGTAGAAACAATTCTAAGCCGCCGCAGTATTCGTTCGTACAAACCCGAACAAATCAATGAACAGCAACTTGATACCATTATCAATTGTGCGATTAATGCTCCAAGTGCTAATAATAAACAACCTTGGGAAGTGCGTGTTGTGCAAAATCCTGAATTGATGAAAGAAATCGTTGATGGTTATAAAGCTTTTTCGAAAAATGACAGGTCTCCTTTCTATAATGCACCGACATTAATTGTTGTAGCATATCAAAAAGATAATCGATATGGGCAACTTGATTGTGGATGGCTTGGACAAAATATCTTATTGGCAGCCGAATCAATGAATATTGGAACTTGCGTTGTGGGAGGCCCTGTAAAATATTTCAATTCGCCCGAAGCAAAAAGTGTTGTGGATAAATTAAAATTCTCCGAAGGCTACGAAATCCTTTATACTATCACAATGGGATATAAAAACGAAAGTCCCGATGCAAAACCAAGAGATAAAAATAGAGTGCAAGTAATTAAATAACTTTTAGTTACAAGTTACTGGTTACGAGTTACAAGGCAAGGTTATTATTAGGATGTAAGTAAGTAATAATGAAAATCCTTGCCTCTAACTCTTAACTTTTAACTCTTAACTTTTAACTTTTAACTTTAAATATACATGACTACACAAAATTTATTCTGGCTGGTACCGTCATCATCGGTATTGGCATTAGTTTTTGCTTGGATACTATTCAAACAAATGATGAAGGAAGATGAAGGTTCCAACGTCATGAAAGAAATTGCTTCGCATGTACGTAAAGGTGCAATGGCGTATCTAAAACAACAATACAAAGTTGTAACGATTGTTTTTATTGTATTGGCGTTATTTTTCGCATTTCTGGCTTATGGTTTGGATATCCAGAATCATTGGGTACCTTTTGCTTTTTTGACAGGTGGTTTTTTTTCAGGGTTAGCCGGTTTTATCGGAATGCGTACGGCAACTTATGCTTCTGCCCGTACAGCCAATGCAGCGCAACGTTCGTTAAACAGCGGATTGAAAGTTGCTTTTCGTTCGGGTGCCGTAATGGGATTGGTTGTAGTTGGCCTTGGATTATTGGATATTTCTATTTGGTATCTCGTCCTTGATAAATTTGTAACCGGAGCTACAGAAGCCCAAAAATTAGTAGTAATTACTACAACGATGCTAACTTTCGGAATGGGAGCATCCACACAAGCATTATTTGCCCGTGTTGGTGGAGGAATTTTTACTAAAGCAGCCGATGTTGGAGCTGACTTAGTAGGAAAAGTAGAAGCCGGAATTCCTGAAGACGACCCTCGTAATCCTGCTACTATTGCTGATAATGTGGGTGATAATGTAGGCGATGTTGCCGGAATGGGTGCCGATTTGTACGAAAGTTATTGCGGTTCTATCCTTGCTACTGCCGCTTTAGGAGCTTCTGCTTTTTTCACTGTTCCCGAAATGCAATTGAAAGCTGTTTTTGCACCTATGTTGATTGCTGCTGTGGGAATTATTTTATCTATACTCGGAATATTTCTGGTGCGCACCAAAGAAGGAGCTGGTATGAAACAACTTTTAGGAGCATTGGGTCGAGGTGTAAATTCAAGTTCTATTCTTATTGCCATTTTTACATTTGTAATATTATATGTATTAGAACTTCACAACTGGTTGGGAATTTCATTTTCGGTAATCAGCGGATTATTGGCTGGAGTAATTATCGGACAATCAACTGAATATTACACTTCACATTCATACAAACCTACACGACGGGTTTCCGAAAGTGCGCAAACCGGTCCTGCAACCGTTATTATTTCGGGAATGGGATTAGGGATGATATCTACTGCAATTCCTGTACTTACAATCGTTGTTGCTATTATGATGGCTTTTCTTTGTGCTATTAATTTTGATGTACAAAATATGCTGACAGCTCAAAATATCAGTTTAGGATTATATGGTGTTGGAATTGCTGCTGTAGGAATGCTTTCTACATTGGGAATAACATTAGCCACAGATGCTTATGGCCCTATAGCCGATAATGCCGGAGGAAATGCCGAAATGAGTGGCTTACCACCTGAAGTTCGCAAACGTACTGATGCATTGGATGCTCTCGGAAATACAACCGCAGCTACAGGAAAAGGATTTGCTATCGGTTCGGCAGCATTGACAGCATTGGCTTTATTAGCCTCGTATGTGGAAGAAGTAAAAATTGCTTTTCAACATATTGGAACAGAAGTAATAACATTAACAAATGGAGTTTCTGTAAATATTACAGATGCATCTATTGTTGATTTTATGGATTATTATCAAGTTACATTGATGAATCCCAAGGTTTTAGTGGGAATGTTTATCGGTTCGATGATGTCATTTTTGTTTTGCGGATTAACAATGAATGCGGTTGGGCGTGCTGCTCAAAGTATGGTGCAGGAAGTTCGCCGTCAATTTCGTGAAATAGTTGGGATTTTGGATGGAAAAGCCCAACCTGATTATGCTCGTTGTGTAGAAATTTCCACAAAAGGAGCTCAACGAGAAATGTTATTGCCTTCACTTTTGGCTATTATTGTGCCTATTGCAACCGGATTGATTTTTGGAGTTGCAGGTGTTTTAGGGCTTTTAATGGGTGGATTGGCATCAGGTTTTGTACTGGCTATTTTCATGGCAAATGCAGGTGGTGCTTGGGATAATGCGAAAAAATACATCGAAGAAGGAAATCTTGGAGGAAAAGGTTCTGATAATCACAAAGCAACCGTTGTAGGAGATACTGTTGGTGATCCATTTAAAGATACTTCCGGACCATCATTGAATATTCTTATCAAATTAATGAGTATGGTTGCCATTGTAACTGCAGGATTAACGGTGGCGTGGAGTTTGTTGTAATAATGCTGAAAATGCGGTGAAGAATATTTGCCGCATTTTTATCATAAATTATTATCTGATATTACGTGTTTCAAAAATAGTATCTAAAAATGTATTCGTCAAATAAATTCAATATTGGAGCTTTTTTCTTTTACTTTTGCCTTGACGCAAAAGTAACAAAAAGTCAAGGCTGAGCTTCTCGGCGACCCGTCTGCGAAGCAAAGGCCGAAGATGGGCATCTCAACAAAAGCTTTTATGCGTTTTAGAAATATTTGTGGATAATTATTCTGTTTTTCAAGTGCATAACATCAATTATTATCTCAAAATCAAATTGAAAAGGATTATTATGTCATTCTGGCATTTTACGTATCTTTTTGAAAAACAATTAATTGCAATAAAAGTGTATTGCAATATTTTACAAAAAAAATAGAAAACGCATTTTGTAGTATTAAGTTTTATGATTTATGAAAATTTTTGAAGGACAAATAGCATCAGAAGGATTTTGTTGCGGAACTATTTTTATATTAGACACTAAGAATACGCAGGCAAAAAAAATAAATTTGAACAACTTAGATCAACTTGAATTATACAAAAATGCTTGTAAACAATTAAAGGATAAAATAGTTGCCGATACCAAAAATGTTGCCGAAAAATTAGGTGAAGAATATGCCGAAATTTTACAAATCCAACTGATGTTTTTGGATGACTCGGATTTTGATGGTGCAATAAAAAATAAAATTTCGGAAGGTCTTACTGTTGTAGAGGCAATTACAATTATTGCAAACAACCTTAACAACGAATTCTTAGCTATAGATGACGAATATTTAAGTCAAAGAGGTCGGGATGTTTTGAATCTTGCCAATGATTTAGTGAATACGATTCTATACGATGATGAGAAAAATACCCAAGAACTTCCCGATAGTGTCATAATCGTTGCAGAAGAAATTACTCCGAATCAAATTTTATCGTTCAATACAAAAAAAATAGCTGCCTTAATTAGCATAATTGGCTCTGAACACTCTCATTCTTCTATACTTGCACGTATGCTTGATATTCCATACATCTATGGAGTTTCAGACGATATCTTAGAAATAGACAACGATAGCTTGACTGTTGTTGATGCTTGCACTGGAAAAATCCATTGTAATCCTACAGAAGAAATTATTGGAGAACTAACAAATAAGTTAGCTGCAATTTCTGAAGAAAAAGCAAATCTAAAAGAATATCTCGGAAAACAATCTGTTACAAAAAATGGAACTCAAATTCGTCTTTATGCAAATATAGCAACTGTTGAAGATGCAAAAACGGCAATCAAGAATGATGCAGAAGGAGTTGGTTTGTTGCGTACAGAATGTTTCTTTATGAATCACAATTCTTTTCCAAGCGAAGAAGAACAAACTGATTTTTATTCCGAAATATCGCAAGCAATCAATAATAAGCCTTTAATTATTAGAACATTTGATTTTGGATCTGACAAAAAAGTTCCATTTTTAAATTTGCAAAAAGAGGAAAACCCAACACTTGGCTACAGAGGATTACGTATTTGTTTAGATAATACTGATTTCTTTAAAACTCAATTAAGTGCAATTTACAAAGTTGCACTTAATATAAAAAATAAAACCGGTTATAATTCAATTTCGATAATGTTTCCATTGATTACTTCGGTTTGGGAAATGGATGAGTGTATAAAAATATGCCGGGAAGTTGAAAAAGAGCTGAAAATTGATTTCAAAGTAGAGCTTGGGGTAATGATTGAAACGCCTGCTGCTGTTCTTATTGCCGATAAACTTGCTAAAAAGATAGATTTCTTCTCTGTTGGAACAAATGATTTGTCGCAATATCTATTAGCTGTTGATAGACAAGGAAATGCTAATTTGAAAAGATATTTCAATCCTCATCACGAAGCTATATTGCAATCGTTAAAAATGATAGGAGATGCCGCAATTAAGAATAATATTTGGGCCGGAATTTGCGGCGAACTTGCCATGGATTTTGATTTAACGGAAAAATTGATTGAATACGGATTTACAGAATTCTCTGTAAATTCAAATAAAATATTAAAATTAAGAAGGAAAATAATAAACATATAAAGAAAGCTGCAACTAAGATGAAAGATGTATTTATTAAAGCTCCAATCTCAGGTGATCTGATTGATATTAAAGATGTTCCTGATGTTACTTTTTCCGAAAAAATGCTCGGAGAAGGGAGTGCTATTCTACCAAATTCGGGAAAAATTTATGCTCCGTTCGATTCTATTGTAGAACAAATTTTTGAAACAAAGCATGCCATTCTTCTCTGTGGAGACAATGACATCAGAGTACTTATACACATAGGATTAGATACGGTAAATCTGGAGGGAAAAGGATTTGAAACATTCGTAAAGGAAGGAGATAAAGTAAAACTTGGTGATTTACTTATCAAAGCAGATTTAGAATTTATTAAAGAAAACAATTACAATACGATTACTCCGATAGTAATTGTGAACACAGACGATTTCAACGAAGTCTGTGTAATAAATAGCAGTGAAACAGTGAGTGTTGGAGAAGAAATATTAAAGGTAAATTAATGGAGAAAGTAGTAATATGTAGTTAAGTGCAGTTAAAGGTACTTATCCAGAAAATTTAGATTGAAGCGATTAACTACTTCTAACTACATTTTACTTCCTCTAACTACTTAACAACGAATACATTTAGCCATTAATACAACAGAATCTATTATGATACAAATTTCAGAACATGAAGTTAAAGATCCGGTAGGCATACACGCCCGCCCTGCAGGAAAATTGGTAACATTATTAAAACCTTATAACAGCAAGGTTACATTAGTTTTCGGCGAAAAACAAATAGATGCAAAAAGTCTATTAGCCATGATGAAAACAGGGATTAAATACGGTAATGTTGTTTCGTTTGTTATTGACGGAGAAGATGAAGAAACTGTTAATTCTATTTTGCTTGAATTTTTGAAAACCAATTTCTAATTCTACTTTAACAAATTCAAATTGAGATTGATCAGAGTTATACGTTTTACGCTCTACGTTTTGAATGAGTAGAACGTAAAACATTCGAATCGTTCTTTATTTTGCTAAAACAAAACTATCTGCTTTGTCTTTTTCTTCTTGCGGAATTCCAAAGAAATATGTGGCAATGAAACCACCAATGTAAGCGCCAAGCAAACCAAGTACATAAATGAACCAATGATTATCTGCAATCAGTGGAATTAATGCCAACCCACTTGGGCCAATTGCAGTAGCTCCGACAGGACCTAAAACAGCAACAATTGCTCCACCGATACCACCACCGACACAAGCCGTAATAAATGGACGCCCCATCGGCAAAGTTACACTATAAATCAATGGCTCACCTATTCCTAAAATTCCGGCTGGAAGCGTGCCTTTTACAATCTTTGTAAATTCTTTATTTTTACGCAAACGAATCCAAAGTGCCAATGCTGCACCAACTTGCCCAGCTCCGGCCATTGCTAAAATTGGGAATAATTGAGTTGAACCTGTTCGATTAATCAATTCAACATGAATTGGTGCTAACACTTGGTGTAAGCCAAGCATGACCAGTGGCAAAAATAACACACCAAATACGAAACCGGATATTCCACCACCAACATCTAAAATCGCATTAATTCCGCCAATAAGTGAATTTGAAACCATTCCAGCCACAGGCATAATCAAGAAAATTGTTGCACATCCAACAATCAATAAAGAAAGTGTCGGCGTAACAAGAATATCGATGGCATCCGGAATCACTTTGCGCAAATTTTTCTCAACAAGTGAAAGCAACCACACTGCAAAAAGAACACCGATAATTCCACCTTGTTGCGCCATTAATGGCGTATCTGTAAAAATATTTATCAACGGATTTTTGGGATCCATTCCGGTGAGCATTGTTACTGCTCCGATTACGCCTCCAAGTGAGGGTGTAGCTCCAAATTCATTCGCCGCATTAATTCCAACAAAAATTACCAAATAAGCAAAAAGTCCTTTTTGAATTATTTGCAAAACAGTTACTAACTGCCGAAAAGTTTCTGCATCTAATTCACCGGCCGTAATCATATTGGTTAAAATATTGGCAATTCCACCAATAATTCCTGCACCAACAAATGCGGGTATCAGCGGTGTGAAAATATTGGCAATGGATTTCAAGATCGATTTGATTTTTGACGGCTTATTGTACTTTTCTTTTGCCTCCGCTTTCGCTTTCGCTGTACGCTCTTCAATTGATTCTGTCGCTTTTTCAGTTGGAAAGTCTTCTCCCAGTTTTACTCCGGCAATATCAACCATTTTTTGTGCAACTTTGTTGACTGTTCCCGGTCCGATAACCACTTGCAATATTTCACCATCAATAACCCCTTTAACACCGTCCACAGCCTTTAAAGCGTCTAAGTTAACTTTAGAATGATCAATAATCGTCATCCTCACACGCGTCATACAGTGAATAATACGAGCAACATTGCTTGTGCCGCCAACTTGTTCGTAGATCTGCTTTGCGATCTGTGTTACTTTATCTTCTACCATTTTTTTTGCTTTTGCTAATTTGGGTTACAAATGTAGGAATTAAATAATGATAAAATTGATTTAATTATATATAAATAAGCAAACGCATAAAATCGAAAAACGAGTCCATTTTGAAGATTTAGCCTCACCCCCAGCCCCTCTCCGAATGGAGAGGGGAGTAGTTTAGCGCGATTAATTGGTTTTTATGAATTTAAAAAAGATATGATTTAGATAATATCTAACCATTTAGCCTAAAAAAGAAAAACCGTTCCGCAGCTCCCCTCTCCACTCGGAGAGGGGTTGGGGGTGAGGTCAAAACGTTCATATCGGTGCCAATACAAATAATTCTAAAATTAAAAACGAATAATCAAAAAAAATGCGGCAAAAATTTATTTGCCGCATTTTTTTTGATTTTATAGTAAAGCTAAACTTATTGTAACTTACCTAATGCTTCTTTTACCCTTCTCATCGCTTCTTTCAAATTTTCATCCGAAGTTGCATAAGAAAAACGGATACACTCGGGAGCACCAAACGCGGCACCACCTACAGCAGCAACATGTCCGTCTTCGAGTAAATACATTGCCAAATCGCCTACGTTTGCTATAACTCTTCCATTAGGCGCTTTTTTGCCGAAATAATAACTACATTCAGGGAAAATATAGAATGCACCATCAGGAACATTTACATTAAATCCGGGAATTTCTTTTGCTAAACCAACAACTAAATCGCGGCGGCGTTCGAATGCTGCACGCATTTCGCCCAAACATTCCTGTGGTCCGGTATAAGCAGCTTCGGCAGCTTTTTGAGCCACAGAACAAGGTCCTGATGTATATTGACTTTGTAATTTATTGCAAGCTGCAGAAATCCATTGCGGAGCAGCGATAAATCCAATGCGCCATCCGGTCATTGCGTATGCTTTGGAAACACCATTCACAATTACAACCCTGTCTCTTACATTCTCAAACTGAGCAATACTTTGATGTCCGCCGATATAATTAATATGTTCGTAAATTTCATCAGAAATAATAATCACATTCGGATATTTTGCCAGCACATCAGCCAATGCTTTCAATTCTTCTTTGCTGTAAACGCTTCCGGTAGGATTTGAAGGAGAACAAAGAATAATTGCCTTAGTTTTAGGAGTAATAGCAGCTTCCAATTGTTTTGCCGTAATTTTAAAATCCTGATCAATTCCTGCTGTAACGATTACATTTGTACCTTCGGCTAATTTTACCATTTCTACATAGCTAACCCAATATGGAGCAGGAATAATAACTTCATCTCCCGGATTTACAATACTCAAAATAGCATTACAAATAGATTGTTTTGCACCACCTGAAACTACAATTTGTTCGGGTTTGTAATCCAATCCGTTTTCATTTTTCAATTTTGCACAAATAGCTTTGCGTAATTCAGGATAACCAGGCACCGGAGAGTAGAACGAAAAGTTATTATCTACCGCCTTCTTTGCTGCTTCCTTTATGTGGTTAGGTGTGAAAAAATCGGGTTCGCCCACACTCAGGTTAATCACATCAAATCCTTGCGCTTTGAGTTCTGCGCTTTTTTGCGACATCGCCAATGTTTCTGATGGCGATAAGCTTGCTAAACGGTCTGAAACAGAATTCATTGAATAAATTTTTTAATAATTAAAATCTCCGATTACATAATTCGGCATGCAAAGAAAGCAATTTTATAAACACAAAGAAAGTATTTTATCTATTTTTTTACAAAAAAGATCAGATGTAGTTTTGCACCTTTAACAAAAGGATAGGATTTGCAGTATTTAGATTTCAAAATGATACAGATGTGAAGGTGGGAAGTAAAAAGATAAAAAGTGCCTAATTTGCCTATTGATGAAAAGCCTGTCATTCCGTGCTTGACACGGAATCCCCCAATAGTGGCAGATGCTCTACTATCAGGGGGTGCGGCTCAAGACCGCAATGATATGTCCTTCATCAATGAATCGTTTTTTTACATTTTACATTTTACTTTACCTTGTCTACTTCATTTTTTAAAATTACCTTTGCCAATCTCAAAAAAAGAAGATTATAACATGCAATGAATAGTTCTGTGTTATAATTCTTAATTTTAAATTTTAAATTCTTAATTAACTTCATGCTTACTCTAAAGATAATTTCCGAAAATCCCGAAAAAGTTATTCGTGGTTTAGCAAAAAAGCATTTTGATGCAAAAAAAATCATTGCCGAAGTATTAGAAATAGACAAAAAAAGACGTTCAGTACAAAATATATTGGATGCCAATCTTGCCGAGTTAAATACGTTATCCAAAACAATCGGGCAATTAATGAAGGAAGGAAAAAAGGACGATGCCGAAACTGCGCGGAATAAAACATTCTCCTTAAAAGAAGAAATCAAAAAACAGGAGGAAAGTTTAAAAGAAGCAGAAGATAAATTACAATCGTTGTTGGTCGAAATTCCAAACTTGCCCTCGGATTTGGTTCCCGAAGGAAAAGTTGCCGAAGATAATGTAGTAGAACGCAGTGGCGGAACACAACCTTTTTTGCAGGAAGGTGCCCTACCCCACTGGGATTTAGCAAAGAAATATGATTTAATTGATTTCGAATTAGGCGTAAAAATAACTGGAGCCGGATTTCCTATTTATAAAGGAAGAGGCGCTCGATTGCAACGGGCTTTGATTAATTTCTTTTTAGATAATGCGCGCGAAGCAGGATATATGGAAATTCAACCTCCTTATGCCGTAAATGCTGCATCGGGTTATGGAACAGGACAATTGCCTGATAAAGAAGGACAAATGTATCACTGTACTGCCGATGATTTATATCTTATTCCAACAGCAGAAGTTCCTGTTACAAATATTTACAGGGATGTTATTTTGAATGAATCAGATTTACCTGTGAAAAACACGGCATACTCAGCATGTTTCCGTCGTGAAGCTGGTTCGTATGGAAAAGATGTACGCGGATTGAATCGTTTGCATCAATTTGATAAAGTAGAGATTGTGCAAATTGCACATCCGGATAATTCGTATGAAATACTGGAAAGCATGGTAAAATATGTTGAAACGTTGGTGCAAAAACTGGAATTACCGTATCGGATTTTACGTTTGTGCGGAGGAGATATGAGCTTCACTTCGGCTTTGACATTTGATTTTGAAGTTTTCTCAGCAGCACAACAACGTTGGTTGGAAGTAAGTTCCGTGTCGAACTTCGAAAGTTATCAGGCCAATCGACTAAAATGTCGTTTTCGTACAGGTGACAAAAAGACTCAACTTTGCCATACATTAAACGGAAGCGCTTTGGCATTACCCCGTATTGTTGCAGCATTGTTGGAAAATAATCAAACTCCCGAAGGAATACGCATTCCTAAAGCATTGATTCCATATACCGGTTTTGAAATAATAGATTGATATAAAACAGACATCAATATCAATCAATCATTTATAAATAATAATTCCGGATTTTCGACAATAGTGAAAATCCGGAATTATTATTAAAAGATATATACATCAAAATAAGAACATCTTAAATGAGCTTATTCGTTCTTGTATCAGGAAAAATTACTGCTGGTTTAAATTTTTTGGCTTCTTCGAAATCCATCATTGCATAAGACATAATAATTACAACATCACCCGGTTGAACTTTTCGGGCAGCAGCTCCATTCAAACAAATTTCACCGGAACCACGTTTTCCTTTAATAATATAGGTTTCGAATCGTTCCCCATTATTATTGTTTACAATCTGAACTTTTTCATTTTCAATCAAATTGGCTGCATCCATCAAGTCTTCATCAATCGTAATGCTGCCTACATAATTAAGGTTGGCATCTGTTACGCTTACCCTGTGAATTTTGGATTTTACAACTTCTATAAACATAATGGATTTAATTTAGTAAGAAAAATATTTTATAAAGGTCTTTTATATACAATATTATCTATAAGTCTTACTTCTCCGCAAAAAACGGCGATGCATCCGACAATATAATCGGCATCACTCCAATTGGATAATGATTGTAAGGTATTTCCATCAACAATCTCGAAATATTCGACATCCAGCATCGAATCATTGATTTCGTCCTTTACCATTGTAATAACTTCCGATATCGTTTTTTCCGGTACAAAGTTAAGGCTTTTCATTAAGGCTTGCGATATTTTTGCTGCATTTTGTCGTTGCTTAAATGTCAATCTCATGTTGCGGCTACTCATAGCCAAGCCATCACTTTCCCTCATAATCGGACATCCAACAATTTCGACAGGAGAATTTAATTGTTTTACCATTGCCCGAATAATTGCCAATTGCTGAAAATCTTTTTCTCCAAAATAAGCTTTATCCGGCTTTACAGCATCAAATAGTTTACTAACAATCTGAGCTACTCCATTAAAATGTCCGGGACGAAATTCGCCTTCCATCACCTTATCCAACAAACCAAAATCAAAAACCCGTTCATCAGGACGAGGATACATTTCTTGTTCCGAGGGCGCAAATATAATAGAACAACCAGCCTCATCTAACGATTCGCTATCATCCTTAAAGGTTCTTGGATAATTCAGCAAATCATTTTGATCATTAAACTGGGTTGGATTTACAAAAATACTTACAACGCAACAATCATTATCTTCAACGCATTGCTTAACCAATGAAATATGTCCTTGATGCAAAGCCCCCATTGTAGGAACAAAGCCAATTGTTTTTCCTTCAGCTTTTAATTGGGATATTTCTTTTTGTAAATCTGAAATTGTATGAATAATCTTCATAATTCGCAGGCGCTTGTTTTAATTTATATTTTTAGACAAAGGTACTATTTAAGACGATCATCTAATGCTCTTTTAAAGCTTAATTGGATTTTTAACTTTTTCTTTCAACAAGGCTATCTCCAAAACCTCTTTGATATCATGTACGTAATAAAATTTAAGACCTTTGATATAAATATCTTTTATTTCATCAATGTCTTTTTTATTTTCGTCTGACAAGATAATTTCTTTGATGCCTGCACGTTTGGCCGCAAGTATTTTTTCTTTGATACCTCCTACCGGCAATACCTTTCCGCGCAAGGTTATTTCGCCGGTCATAGCTAATCCTTTTTTTACTTTACGTTGTGTAAAAGAAGACACTAACGATGTAACCATCGTAATTCCCGCTGATGGGCCATCTTTTGGTATTGCTCCTTCGGGAACATGAACATGAACATTCCAATTATCAAAAATATCCTCATTAATGCCTAATGCTTGCGCATGGGATTTGATATATTCCATTGCCAAAACGGCAGATTCCTTCATTACTTCACCTAAATTTCCGGTAATAGTAAGTTTTGAGCCTTTTCCTTTACTTATGCTGGATTCTACATAAAGGATTTCTCCACCAACTGCCGTCCAAGCCAAACCTGTAACAACTCCAGCATATTCGTTTCCTTCGTATTTATCTTTCGTAAATTCAGGTGTACCTATATATTCATTCAAATGTTCGGGTAAAAGTACAGCAGGAGTTTCTTCTTCTCCGGCAATCTTACGAGCCAAACGGCGCATTATCTTGGCTATTTTTTTATCAAGTTCCCTGACTCCCGATTCGCGTGTATATTTTTCTACAATTACTTCGATTGTTTTTCTAGTAATTTCTATTTTTTTCTTAGGAATTCCATGATTCTCCATTTCCTTTGGAATCAGGTGGCGATAAGCAATTTCGACCTTTTCTTCCAATAAATAACCGCTTACCTCTATTAACTCCATTCTGTCCAATAACGGTTGAGAAACAGTATTCAGGTTATTAGCGGTAGCGATAAACATTACCTTCGACAAATCGAAATCAATATCTAAATAATTATCATGAAAGGTATTATTTTGTTCAGGGTCCAACACTTCCAATAACGCCGATGCCGGATCTCCTTTAAAATCATTTCCAACCTTATCTATTTCATCCAAAATAAACACAGGATTTGCCGAACCTACTTTTTTCAGGCTTTGAATAATCCTTCCCGGCATTGCACCAATATAGGTTTTTCGATGTCCGCGTATTTCAGCCTCATCGTGAAGCCCGCCCAAAGAAATACGAACATATTTTCGTTTCAACGCACTTGCAACTGATTTTCCCAGCGAGGTCTTCCCCACCCCGGGAGGTCCGTACAAACAAATAATCGGAGATTTCAAATCACCTTTTAACTTCAGTACAGCCAAGTGTTCTATAATGCGTTCTTTTACCTTATCCAATCCGTAATGATCGCCATCCAGTACTTTTTGCGCATGTTTCAGGTTGAAATTATCTTTAGTGTACTCATTCCATGGCAAATTGATGATTGTTTGCAAATATGCCATCTGTACAGAATAATCCGGAGATTGAGAATTTAATTGCTCCAATTTTTTTATTTCTTTTCCAAAAATTTCAGCGACCTCTTTACTCCATTTCTTCTTTCTTCCTTTTATTTTAAGTTCCTCAACATCTTGCTCTTGAGCACTTCCACCTAATTCGTTTTGAATGGTTTTTATTTGTTGTTGCAGAAAATATTCCCGTTGTTGCTGATTAATATCTTGCCGGGCTTTATTTTGTATATTTGCCTTTATTTCAACTAATTGAGACTCATTACTCAACAAGCTAAGCAACATATAGCCACATTCTTTCAAATCGGTAACTTTAAGTAATTCGATTTTATCTTCGACTTTACTTAACAGGTTGCAAGATATGAAATTAATCAAATATACAGGATTCGTTATATTTTTCACTGCAAATATCAAATCGGCAGGAACTTCGCCAAACATCTTAAGAATATTACTTGCCGAATCCCGAATAGCCGACACCAATGCTTCAAATTCACGATCTTCTTTTTGGGCATAGGTTTCCTCTGATATCTGCACAAATGCACGTATATATGGTTCCGACTGAATCAATTCACCCATTGAAAATCGCTTTTTTCCTTGCAAAATAATAGTTGTACTTTGATCCGGCATTTCCAAAATACGAAGAATTTCGGCAACAGTTCCTGTGTGGTACAAATCATCAAAATGAGGATCTTCCACAGCCATATCTTTCTGACAAACAACGCCAATATATTCTTTGTTTTGATAAGCTTCTTTTACCAAACGCATCGATTTACTACGAGCAATCGTTACAGGCATTGCCACACCAGGGAAAAGAACCATATTCCGGAGAGATAAAATTGGTAATCCATTATTACCAATCAATAATTCTTCATTATCCGGTTCTCCGTCTAAATCAGTTAGTATCGGCATTATTGCATCCTGCGAATCCTCTGTCTCTTCAAAAAGGCTGTTGTTTGAATAAATCTTCATAATTTGTATAACGTGTCAATATGTCAGTTCTAATTATTTTCGCTAAAAACAAGGCAAACTTAATTATTTAGTTTTAAACGCCTTAATTTAATCCGGCCATAAAAAACTTATGGAACCGAAGTAAAGTTCAATAAGCATGCCAAGTTTTTACACTAAAATTTAGAACCAAATCGGAGGCAAAGGTAACAGACTTATAGCAATCCTTAAACCATTATTTGGATTTTTTGTCTAATGGATTTAGTTCAAAAACTAATTTATTGTTTATTAATATTTTAAAATATAAACTCGGTATCTTTGGTGATATTTCAGTTTTATTTATCTTTGTTCGGCTTTTGATTATTGATAATAAATCAAATTAAATCAGTTCATTTAAAATGAGAGAAACAGTAGAAGTTTATTGCAAAAATACAGATAAGAACATCGATATTCCTGTAGGAAGTAATTTGTTATCGGTATATCAAGCAATGGATTTTAAATTACCTTATTTGGTAGCAAATGTAAAAGTAAACAACAAAACAGAAGGGCTTTCCTATCATGTTTATAATAAAAAAACAATTGAATATATTGATATAACCACCTCTTCGGGAATGCGTACATACGTTCGTTCCCTGTGCTTTATCCTTTATAAAGCAACCTCGGAGTTGTATCCCAATTCAAAATTATTTTTTGAACATCCAGTTTCGAAAGGATATTATTGCGATATTCAAATTGGTAAAAAACTAGAAGAAGAAGATGTTGCCCGCATCAAAAAAAGAATGCAGGAAATCATTGCCGAAGATTTGCCTTTTAAACGGGTAGAGTGCCTGACATCAGAAGCTATCGAACTATTTCATCAACATAAAATGGAAGACAAGGTTTTACTGCTTCAAACAGCAAAAACGTTGTACACACATTATTATACATTGGGAGATCATATCGATTATTTTTATGGCAGTTTGGTTCCTTCGACAGGATATATTTATCTATTTGATGCCCAAAAATACAACGGAGGACTTCTGCTTGTAATTCCAAACCGGAAAGTTCCAACAGCATTGGAGGAAGTTACAAGCCAACCCAAAATGTTGGAAATTTTTCAGGAAAACCTTAAACTCAATAAGATTCTGGGATTAAACAACATCGGAGATTTGAATATAATGATTATGCAAAAGGAACGGACTTCGGATATGATAAAAGTTTCGGAAGCTTTGCATGAAAAGAAAATCTCCCGGATTGCCGAAGAAATTGCAACAAGAAATTCTAAGCTTGTACTGATATCAGGACCTTCATCTTCGGGAAAAACCACTTTTTGTATGCGTTTGTCCATTCAATTAATGGCTACATTGAAACACCCGGTAGCAATTTCGTTGGATAATTATTTTGTTGAACGGGAAAACACGCCTAAAGACGA
This sequence comes from Bacteroidales bacterium, assembly GCA_031553395.1. GTDB lineage: Bacteria > Bacteroidota > Bacteroidia > Bacteroidales > WRGA01 > WRGA01. Next base: position 19,215 of record JAVBLR010000033.1, read on the forward strand.
ATTTGGTGAATACGATTATGAATCATTGTATTCATTGGATTTGGATCTCTTCAACAGCGATTTGGAGAGATTGTTGCAAGGTGAAGAAATTTTGATGCCGACTTATAATTTTGAAAGAGGAAAAAGAGAATACCGGGGTAATAAATTGAAAATTCAGGAAAACTCCGTTATTATTTTAGAAGGTATCCATGCATTAAATCCCGAACTGACAAAAGATATTTCAGATAGTTCAAAGTATGGAGTTTATGTTTCAGCACTAACAACAATATCAATTGATGATCATAACTGGATTCCGACAACTGATAACCGTATGTTACGGCGTATTATCAGGGATTATCGTTTCAGAGGTTATTCGGCAAAAGATACTATTTCGCGTTGGGATAGCGTGCGCCGCGGAGAAGACAAATGGATTTTCCCTTTTCAGGAAAATGCCGATGCCATGTTTAATTCTGCATTGTTGTTTGAGATACCAACATTAAAACGTTATGCCGAACCAATTTTGGAGGAAGTTCCGCAAAATTGCCCCGAATACGCCGAAGCATACCGTTTACTTAAATTTTTGAGATATTTTATCACTATTCCGATTCATGAAATTCCGCAAACATCGCTATTACGTGAGTTTTTAGGAGGAAGTAGCTTTAGATATTAAAAAATATGCCCGAATATAACGAAAGTGAGATCTTATTGCAACTTCAAAACAAGGAAAAGCAACGGGCAGCATTTGAAGTAGTTGTTTCCCGATTTGGAGAAGGATTGTACTGGCAAATCCGGAAAATGGTGTATTCCCACGATGATTCCAATGATTTGTTACAGAATACCTTTCTAAAAGCTTGGAATAACCTTGATAATTTCAGGGGAGAATCGAAAATATCAACATGGTTGTACCGGATTGCCGTAAATGAATGTATCACTTTTCTTAATCGTCAGAAGATGCGGAATCAGGTGTCGATATCAAACGATGAAATGCCATTGCTTAATGTTTTGGAAAGTGATGAATATTTCGAAGGAGAGGAAGCGCAATTAAAATTACAAAAGGCAATCTTAACTTTACCTGAAAAGCAACGGTTGGTCTTCAATATGCGTTATTTCGATGACATGAAATATGAAGAAATGTCAGAGGTACTAGGGACATCTGTCGGTGCTCTCAAGGCTTCTTATCATCATGCTGTAAAAAAAATAGAAGATTTTTTAACAAATACGTTATGAGTTGAAAGTCATTTTCAACTATTTCATTAAACCTTTTTTATTGTAATTAGTCATACTAAAAGTTTCAATCTACAAATTAAAAAACAGATGTAAAATGAAACCTGATAAAACCATATTAGAAAATATAGAAAAAAAGAATCCTTTTACGGTTCCTGAAGGCTATTTCAATAACCTGACCGCTCAAATAATGGATTCACTTCCCGAAAAAAGAGAGGAAAAAAGAACTTCTCCTACAAATTTAAAAGTATGGAAGAAGATAAGTCCATGGGTTTACATGGCGGCAATGATATGCGGTATGACATTTGGCATTCGTTTCTTTATAGAATATAATACTCCTCGCATGGATTCAACAACTACTGCACATAAAAATGCAGAAACGGTCTCCCTTTCAGAAGAAGATATATTAGTCTCATCTGTAAGCGATTATGAATTATACGAATATCTTTATGAAACCGGCGATAATTTCTAATGAAATTCTAATCTCTGAAATTAAATAAATTATGAAACATGTTTTACTTTTGTTGGTGTTAATGAGCATTTGTTTGTCAAATGCCTTTGCACAGAACGGTCCGAAAAAGTTCGATGCGAATGCTTTTCGTGCAGAACAGGAACGAATAATAAAGCAGGAAGTCAATCTTACACCTGAAGAAGCAAATGCGTTTTTTCCTTTGTATCATGAAATGAACAAGAAACGGTTTGAAGCAAACAGAGATGTAAGAAAAGAAATGAAGGAAATATTAAGCTCTGGAAAAATAACAGATGCTCAATATCTTAAAATGGTTGATAACCAATTAGACGTAAAAGTTAAAGAAAACGAAATAGAAAAAGAATATTACGCAAAGTTCAAGAAAATACTCCCGGCCGAAAAAGTTTTTAAAGTAAGCATGGCTGAAATGAAAATGAATAAGGAGTTACTAAAAACACGAGACAAAAGGTAAAGAACATAAAGACGTTACACATAAGTAAAAATAAATTTTGGTTAGATTTTTTCTTAGATTGGTTTTAAGGTGAAATGAAGGCCCGGAGTTTGTGAAAATTCCGGGCCTTCGGTTTTTGGGAAAATAAGAAGTGCTTTATTTGCAAAAAAATATTAAAATATACAATATGATTAGATATTTTAAAATCAGTGTTAAAAATACCAATAAATATTTAAACAACTATATATAAGCAATTTGAAAAAATATATTTTATCTTCATTAAAGAATCTTATTAATATAAAGCACTATATATTAGAATATTAAATAAGAATAGGATTTATAAAGGATAAAAGTATCATTATCTTTTTGTCTATTGCATATATAATCAATAAAAGCTAGCTTTGTAGTCTTACTATAAGCATTAATTATCTTATGCTTAAAAGTTTATCTATACTTATTATTTTTTATAAAATTAATATTTTTTATATATTTTATACAAGAGTATGGATACATAAAATAAATAAGTGAATCTAATCTCAATAACATATTTTATTCATATATGTATGTTAAGAATTAGCCATCGGCAAGAACAATATAGAGAATCGTTTATAGAATTTTTATGAGTAAAGAGAGCTTTTTTTCCCAATCTGCTAATCGCAAGTTGCCTTTATCAGTGATTATTCTTATAACCGTGATCTGCTGGGCTGTAACAATCGGGTTTAATTGGGATAATATTCCGGTTCAAATAAACAACAGCTTATTTTATAGCCTGTTGCAAGCATTTTTACCTATTAGTATATCACTCGGAATCAACCTCTTTTTAGTATTGGCTACGAGTATCCTTCTTTTATGGCTAAATCAGACATATTCCATAATCAGGACAAAAACATATCTTCCTTTCTTGTTTTACATGCTCTTCATAACTACTGATCATCACTCTTTTTTTTCTTTCTCGGGCAATATATCTACAATTATTTTAGTCATAACAGTTTTTCATTTATTCAAGTCTTACCAAAAGGAAAAAACTGTTGAAGAAGCCTTTAATGTAGGGGCTTTAATATCATTAGGAAGTCTGTTTTCTACACAAATGTTGTTTTTCATACCTATTATTTGGATAGGGCTTTCTTTCGTACAGTCTTTCTCATTAAAATCATTTTTTGCATCCTTAGTTGGTGTATTAGCTGTTTATTGGCTAGTATTTTGCTGGTATGTATATAAAAAAGATTTAGCAGGTTTTACAGAACCATTTCAATACCTTTTCCAAATAAACATATCATCAATTACAAGCTTAGAGCTTCCGGATTGGATACGGGTTGGGTTTTCTTTATTGATAACAATTCTTGCCATTATTAATTTTCAACTGCATAGCTTCAAAGATAAAATTCGTACCAGGGTATATTTCTACTTTATACTTACATTAATCGGTTTTGTAGCTATATTATTATCCTTAGGCATTCTCCCTATGACGGAATATGCAGGAACATATTATTTTTCAGTAAGTTTATTAGCCGCACACTTTTTCGCAACAACAAATACGCGATTATCCTCTATTTTTTTCTATCTGACTCTAATTACTTTTATTGGATTATTGTTTTTTTGATATTCCGGGAATAAAGAATTTGTTTAAGTTTTATTTTCACACTATTTTTAAACTTTTCATCCCTTTTTCTTTGCTAGGAGAGAGACTGGAAGTTAGGTAAAAAACTAAAAATGAACTCAATAATAATTATCAAAAAAGCGGATTACCTAAAAATAGATAATCCGCTTTTGATTATTGAAATGGAATTATTGAATTATTCGTTCAGCAAAATTTCCAGAATCTGCACAGCTGCTTTAGCAACAGAAGTTCCGGGACCGAAAATTGCTGCAACACCTGCTTTATACAAGAAATCGTAATCTTGTGCAGGAATTACACCTCCGGCAATTACCAGGATATCTTCACGACCCAATTTTTTCAACTCATCAATTACTTGAGGAACAAGTGTTTTATGTCCTGCTGCAAGAGACGAAACGCCCAATACATGCACATCATTTTCAACAGCCTGACGAGCAGCTTCGGCCGGAGTTTGGAACAATGGCCCCATATCCACATCAAATCCGCAATCGGCATAACCGGTTGCTACTACTTTTGCGCCACGGTCGTGTCCGTCCTGCCCCATTTTGGCAATCATGATACGCGGTTGACGACCTTCTTTCTTTGCAAATTTCTCGGCTAACTCACAAGCCTTTTGAAAATCTGCATCTTGTTTTGTTTCTGATGAATACACGCCTGATATTGTTCTGATTATTGCTTTATAACGTCCTACTACTTTTTCACAAGCATAAGAAATCTCACCCAATGTCGCACGAACGCGAGCTGCTTCAACAGCTAATTCCAACAAATTTCCTTCGCCTGTTTCGGCACATTTGGTTATTGCATCCAATGCTGCATCCACCTCTTTTTGGTTGCGTTTTGATTTCAAATCATTCAAACGAGCAATTTGTTGTTCGCGAACTGCCGTATTGTCAATTTCCAGAATATCAATCGGAGCTTCTTTCTCCAACCGATATTTATTTACACCCACGATTGTTTGATTTCCACTGTCAATACGCGCTTGTGTACGCGCAGCAGCTTCTTCTATACGAAGTTTCGGAAGCCCGGTTTCGATTGCAGCAGCCATTCCGCCTAATTTTTCAACTTCCTGAATAAGAGCCCAAGCTTTGTGCGCAATTTCATCTGTTAATGATTCCACATAGTAGGAACCTCCCCATGGGTCGATTTCTTTACAAACCTGTGTTTCTTCCTGAATGTAAATCTGCGTATTACGTGCAATACGGGCAGAAAAATCTGTAGGTAACGCAATTGCTTCGTCCAACGCGTTGGTATGCAATGATTGTGTATGTCCAAGAACAGCGCCCATTGCTTCAATACACGTTCTTCCAATGTTATTGAATGGGTCTTGTTCGGTCAATGACCAACCCGAAGTTTGTGAGTGTGTACGCAAAGCCAATGACTTATCGCTTTTCGGATTGAATTGTTTTACTATCTTCGCCCACAACATGCGTGCTGCCCGCATTTTGGCAATCTCCATAAAATGATTCATCCCGATTGCCCAAAAGAACGATAAACGCGGAGCAAAAGCATCGATATTGATTCCGGCATTGATTCCGGCACGCAAATATTCCAATCCGTCAGCCAATGTATATGCTAATTCGATATCGGCTGTTGCTCCGGCTTCCTGCATGTGGTAACCCGAAATTGAAATCGAATTGAACTTCGGCATTTTTTGGGATGTATATTCGAAAATATCCGCAATGATTTTCATGGAAAATTTAGGCGGATAAATATAGGTATTCCGCACCATGAATTCTTTCAGAATATCATTCTGAATCGTTCCGGCCATTTCTTCCAATTTAGCGCCTTGTTCCAATCCGGCATTGATATAGAATGCTAAAATAGGCAATACAGCTCCATTCATTGTCATGGAAACTGACATTTGGCTTAATGGAATTCCGTCGAACAATACTTTCATATCTTCGACCGAACAAATGGAAACTCCAGCTTTTCCAACATCTCCCACAACCCGCTCATGGTCGGCGTCATAACCACGATGCGTAGCCAAGTCGAATGCTACGGAAAGTCCTTTTTGCCCCGCCGCCAAATTTCGGCGGTAAAAAGAATTACTTTCCTCAGCTGTGGAAAATCCGGCATATTGACGAATTGTCCATGGACGCATCGCATACATTCCCGAATACGGCCCGCGCAAAAATGGAGCTAATCCTGAAACATAGTTCAAATGCTCTATGTTTTCCAAATCTGCTTTGGTATAAACAGGTTTTACTTCAATTTGCTCTGGCGTAAGCCATTTCTCTTTATTTGTTGTCGAATGTTTTGCTTCAGCTTGATTGCTTGTAACATTCAATGGGTTTTTATCTTTAAAATTGATTTTCATATTTTTATTATTTGAGATAAAAGAACAAAGACTAAAGAAGATAGAATAGATTATAAGATAAAAAGACTTTTTTCTCTTATAAGTTCATTTTGAATAAAAAAGACATATTAAGACAATTGATTTTTGAAACTTTTAATCATGCGGCTTACTTCTTTAATCTTATTTTCTATAGGTTCAAAGTTTTCAACCTTAATATAATTCAAATCTTTTGATAATAATATTAAAGTTTCAAGTTCATAAGCAGAACCCATTGAAATTTCTAAAAAACGAGCAAAATCTTTATTGCTGCTTTTGGCTGAACCTTCTGCTATATTAGCAGGTATAGATACAGCAGCACGTTGTATTTGTGATATAATTCCAAATTGTTCAGTCTTTGGATATGAATTTGTAATCAAATATATATCCTTTACTAAAGCCATTGATTTTACCCAAATATCCAATTTTCTAAAATTATGCATGTAAAAGTCTCTTTCTGTCTTAAAATCTTTTCTATCTTCTTACGTCTTTATTCTTTTGTTTAATACTAAATTCCTAAACTCTTATTAAACTCTTTTAACACATCCAACACATTGCTTCTCACATTAATGAAGTTGGTTATCCCTTGAGATTTCAATTCTTCCATACATTCAGGAGCACCGGCAACAACAAAAATTGCTTTATTATTCAATTCTTTGAATGCTTTTGGAGCTAATTCGGCATATTCATCATCACTTGAACAAAGCACAATAATATCTGCTTTTTTATCCAACGCGGCTTTGATTCCGGCTTCAACCGTATCAAATCCCAAATTGTCGATAACTTCATATCCTGCACAAGCTAAGAAATTACAGGCAAATTGAGCACGAGCCAAACGCATTGCCAAATTTCCGATCGTCAACATAAATGCTTTCGGGCGTTTTCCTGATTTTTCGGTATCTAAACGCAGTGCCTCGAAATCACTTGTTGCCCTGCTAAAATTCAGTGTTTGGAATTCAGTTTCTTTGTCCGATTTTTTGGAAGAAATTGCAGGATTATTGATTTTTTCTTTTGCAAATTCAGAGAAATTCGGATATTGATTTGTTCCTAATAAAATCTCGCGACGGTTTGAAACAGCGGCATGGCGGGCAATATTGCTATCATTGATTGTTTTTTGAATAAATCCGTCTTTCAATGCAGTATAAAATCCACCTTTTTCTTCTATTTCGAGAAATAAACTCCAGGCTTGTTGTGCAATAGAAGTTGTTAATGTTTCAATGTAGTACGAACCGGCAGCCGGGTCGGCAACTTTATCAAAATGAGACTCTTCCTTCAACAATAACTGTTGATTACGAGCGATACGTTCGGAAAAATCATCGGGTTGCTGATACGTTATATCAAAAGGATTTATCGTCAAAGAATCTACGCCGCCAAGTGATGCCGACATTGCCTCGGTTTGAGAACGAAGCAGATTTACATGCGCATCATAAATGCTCATGTTCCATTCGGATGTTTCGGCATGGATTTGCATCTTTTCAGCGCATGATGTTTTGGGTTGATAAGTTTCAACTATATTTGCCCAAAGCATGCGTGCAGCACGGAACTTTGCTATTTCCATAAAATAATTGGAGCCAATACCAAAGTTGAATTTGATTTTTCCGGCAACAGCTTCAGGCGATAATCCTTTTTCTTCGGATAAACGGCTTATCCAGTCATTTCCCCAAGCCAATGCAAATCCTAATTCCTGCGTAATATAAGCACCTGCATTATTCAACAAAAATGCATTGATGCCAATTACTTTGTATTGTGGCAACAATGCACTTACTTCAATCAGTTCGGCAGCCAAATCAAGCATATCCGCTGTATCTGTTCCTTTACGAAGAATACGGCCAATCGGGTCGAAATTGATAGAACCTTTAACTTTATTTACATCTACTTTTAATTCAGTAAAATAGCTATAAAGAACTTTAAATAATTTGGTCGATGCTTTACAGCAGGTTTTAAAATTCAGTTCCACCGATTCCGGACAAATATCATTCAATAATGTTGCAATATTTTCTCCGGTTACATCGTCGGCTGAAATCTCAAAACTGAGTGAATTAACGCCTTTGGTTAATACATCCACTGCCTTTTTATTGGCTTCCTTGAATGTCGGAGCAATAATTTCCTGACAAACAAGCCAATCGTTGTCACCTTTGGCTCCACGAACAAATGGAAATTCACCGGGTAAAGAATCCAACGTTTTCATTCCGGCGATATCTTCGTTCCGGTACATTGGTTTTACCTGAAAGCCTTCGTTTGTTTTCCAAACAAGTCTTTTCTGAAAATCAGCCCCTTTCAGGTCAGCTGTTACTTTCTCCATCCATTTTTCAGTCGAAACAGGCGGAAATTCTGAGAACAAGGGTTCTTTTTTGTTACTCATAGTTTTTTTAATATTTATATAAAGTTATTTATCAGCATTCTATGTGTTGAAAATAAAGAATTGTCCGGATTTTTTCCGACCGACAAAATTAAGCTTTTTCTACTTTAAAATGAAGGATTTATATACTTATTTTCCTTCCGTAAATTCAACTATCAACAACTAATGACGAAAAAGATCAGACTTCGTCAGATGCACTTTTATTGACACATTGACATATTGACATATTAGTTCATTTTTTTCTTTTTATCTTTGCACATATTTTACTCGATTTTATAACTCATAGCAAAAAATGAATATTCATCAGCAAATTACATCCGGAATCCAAAAAGCATTAGACGCTTTATATCAAATACAAGTTGCCGATTCACAAATTCAATTAACAAAAACAAAAAAAGAATTCGAAGGGCATTTGACGTTAGTTATTTTTCCTTTTCTGAAAGCATCCAAAAAGGGGCCTGAACAAACAGGCGATGAAATAGGTAAATACCTGATGGAAAACATGCCTGAAATTGCCGGATACAACACAATAAAAGGCTTTTTAAACCTTCAGATTGCATCGAACATCTGGATTTCGTTGTTGAATGATATTCAATCGGATAAGGAATACGGAACAACTAAAATCGAAAATAATGCTCCATTGGTAATGATAGAATATTCTTCGCCAAATACCAACAAACCGCTGCATTTAGGACATGTTCGAAATAACTTATTGGGTTACAGCCTTGCTGAAATAAAAAAAGCAACCGGAAACAATGTCGTAAAAACGAACATTGTAAACGATCGTGGAATTCACATTTGTAAATCGATGTTGGCTTGGGAAAAATGGGGAGAAGGCATAACACCCGAAAATTCTGGTAAAAAAGGCGATCATTTGGTTGGCGATTTTTATGTACTTTTTGACAAACATTATAAATCGGAATTAGCCGAATTGCAACAAAAAAGCATGAGTAAAGAAGAAGCGGAAGCCAATTCTTCACTTATGGCTGAAGCCCGCGAAATGCTCCGCAAATGGGAAGCCGGTGACATGAAGGTCGTCGCTTTATGGGAAATGATGAATACGTGGGTATATGCCGGATTCGATGAAACGTACAAACAAATGGGGGTCAATTTTGACAAAATATATTACGAATCCCAAACATATATCGATGGTAAGGAGCAAGTTCAGGAAGGTTTGCAAAAAGGAATTTTTTACGAAAAAGAAGATAAATCGGTATGGGCAGATTTGACAGGCGAAGGACTCGACCATAAATTATTGCTACGTGGAGACGGAACGTCTGTTTACATGACACAAGATATCGGTACAGCCCGGCAACGCTTCAATGACTACCCTATCAATCAAATGATATATGTAGTTGGAAATGAACAAAATTATCATTTTCAGGTTTTATCTATATTGTTGGATAAATTGGGTTTTGATTGGGGTAAAGATCTGGTTCATTTTTCATACGGAATGGTTGAACTTCCAGAAGGAAAAATGAAATCGCGCGAAGGAACGGTTGTCGATGCGGATGATTTGATGGCCGAAATGATTCAAACTGCTGAAGAAACTTCGCGGGAATTGGGAAAATTAGACGATTGTTCTCCCGAAGAAGCAAAAAAGATTGTAGAAACGATCGGATTAGGCGCTTTGAAATATTTTATTCTGAAAGTCGATCCGCGTAAAAATATGGTATTTAATCCAAAAGAGTCTATTGATTTTAATGGAAATACCGGACCTTTTATTCAATACACACATGCTCGGATTTGCTCTGTATTGCGTAAAGCTGATGAGCAAAAAATCAATATTCCGGAAAAAATTTCTCAAACAATTCCTATATCCGAAAAAGAACAGAATTTAGTTCAATTATTATCCGAATTTCCACAAGTTGTAAAAGATGCAAGTAACGAATGCAGCCCGGCTCTTATTGCCAATTACATCTATGACTTGGTAAAAGAATACAATCAATTTTATCACGATTTTTCCATTTTAAAGGAAACTGATAATGATAAAAAATTATTCCGGTTGATGTTATCCCAAAATATTGCTAAAGCAATAAGAACCGGAATGGGCTTATTGGGAATTGAAGTACCGGAAAGAATGTAAAAATCAGTAAACAAGTTGACTAGTAAACGAGTAAACAAGTTTTAGAAAACCAACTATTTTAACTCGTCTACTTGTTTACTTGTCAACTCGTCAACTAAAAAGAAAATGGCTAAAAAGCAATTAAGTTATAATGAAGCAATGAAACAATTGGAAGGTATTCTTGCTGAGATTGAGAATAACACGTTGGATGTTGATTTGCTTGGGGAAAAAGTTCAATTAGCTTCGGAATTGATAAAAATTTGCAAGGAAAAATTGTATAAAACCGAAAAGGATATTCAGAATATTATTGCTAACAACGAAGAATAATACTATTTCGACATGAAGTTTATAAAGAAAAAAATAGCAGGGGGCCGTGCTGATAACAGATGGATTTTAATAATAAAAATAGCTGCTGTAGTAGCTGTCGTTTTTGTATTATTTTTAGAATTTAGAAAATGTGATGGCAAACAAAAAGATGATGTTATTCAACAAGAAGCTGTAGCTCCTGCAGAGGCTTTATCAAGGGAACGGGCGTATTATGCCTCCAAAGATTTTGTAAGAAAGGCTTTATCTCAAGCCGATTCCATCGTTTTTCCCGATTACGACAAATCAGCCGTATTCGTTACTTCCCAAAAAAATATCTATACGGTAAATACTCAAATTGATGAAATAACAGCTTCTGGACTTTCTACTAAACATGAATATATAGCTCAAATGGAAAAAATAGAAGAACGGAATTGGAGTTGCCGTTCGTTATTATTGGATGGAAAAGAAATGAGATAGATTAAAAATCGGAATACCATTCTGAATTTATGGTATTCCGATTTTTAATCTAATATTTGCCAAACAGCTGAATTTTACCACTCATCATCCTTTAGTTTTCTTCCCAAATAGTCATACTTTTCGCCAATATAATACATCCTTTTTCCGAAATTGGTAGAAAGACTGTAGCTGCCGCCTCCAACCGGAGCAATTGTTTGGTTACTAGTATTGATAAGTCTGTTCCTGCCATCGAATTTCACCATTGTAATACCATAAGAGAAAGGCATGGCATCTTCGTATTCAAAAGGAATAACCGTTTTATTATTTATATCGACAAATCCCCAAACTTCACCTTTTCTCACAGGAAATAAATTATCTTTTGAGGTATAAGTTGTCATATCCCCAAATTCTTCCGCACCGTCATAAATTGCTGGAATAATAATATTTCCGGTTTTATCGATAAAACCATATTTTTGATTTATTACAATAACAGCAAAACCATTATTAAATTTACCAAGTTTGTCAATGTTTTCAATCCATTTTTGAGTTCCAATGGGAGCGATAATTAATACATCTTTGTCCTTATAAGCAGAAATAACACCTTCCCTCTCATCAATTGCATCAAAGGTTCCAACCAAATTGTTTTTATTATCTAATAAAATGTATTCTTCATACTCATCTTCTTGAGCCTTAACAAATTGTCCGGTTAATTTTTCTATCGAATAATATTTTAATGTATCCAACTGATTATTAGCAGAATTAAAATAATAATAAAACTTATTATCTTCGTAGAAATTCGAATTAATCTGATAAAAATCCTCTGGAAGAGTAAAAATCCTGTTTCCATTATTATCACATAAATAGTCTAAACTATCAGAATATTCGACATGAATATCTTCAAAATCGGTTGATTTAATGATCCGGTTGGCTATGATAGATTTTTCATTCTTGATAATATAAATTTTAAGGCTTTTCACCAATCCGTCATATTCCACTTTTTTGTAGATAGTATCGGAAGCTTGAGGTTTTTTACTGAATAATTCCTGAAATTCCTGTATATATTTATTCCGAAACTTTTCATTTGGTAATAAAGTGTCTTTTTCAGCTTTTTTTATTAATGCCTGCAAAGGGTCTTTCAATCCGGCCATTAATCCAAAATCATAATTACTGTATCTTGTTGAGATATACGAACTTTGATTCAACGGTTTTCCTTCTTTATTTAACCCTTCCGTCAAAAAAATATCGATTGATTCATCGTGCATGTATTCGACAACATTCTCGTTGATTGCTTTCAGTTTTATGAATTTACCTTTGTAATTTGCCTTCGAATTAATAGCATTGATATTAATAATGTCAAAATCTTTTACGTATTTCAGTTTTATTTCACATTCGAGACTGTCAATCCTTTTTTTAAACGGCCACTCTTCAGGAAAGCTGAAATCGATTTCCAACTCATCCAACTTATCTGTAGCGACAGTTCCATCATAAAAAAATATTTTTTTTGGAGTGAAATACAAGTCATACGTATCCGAATGCTCTTTAATTGTACTCCATGTTTTTTCTACTTTTATTTTAGAGCAAGAATCAGTAAAAGTTTGCAAAAGACTCAATCGGTCGAATTTCGCATTTTCCAGTTGATTTATAGCATTTAATGTATCCAAAACAAACGGATCAATCGTTTTTTCTTTTATTTCATCTTCACCTTTGAATGAAGAAAAACGGAAAAAGAAATTGTCAAAATCAGCAATTTTTTCGGCAAATTCTTGCATTACTTCAACAATTTCGGCATTGCTTTTATTTTTCAACTCTTCTTCAATGCGATTGTTTTGTGCATTTGTATATAAAATGGGAAATAGCAAAAGAAATATTAATAAGTATTGTTTATTCATTTTACCTGATAGCTTTTAATTCGTTTGTATTTTTATCTTCATACATAAAAAAAGTAAAACCTTCGGCTTTTTGCTTACCGATAACCCGGAGCATATCCATCTGTCTATTAGGACTTGCATACACCAATTTCCCATCTTCACTGAATTCAAGTTGAAAATCTTGTTCTACGTTGAAATTGTAGGCATATTCAAACATTTTCATCCATTCTTCCCAGGTATCTCTGCTATCAGATGAAGAATTATAACTACTTACCGATTTTTCATATCCTTTTTGATACATAAAATCATTCAATGCTTTTTCATCTTTTGTTTTGATAATCATTCCTAATTTTTCGTATAAAGCAATGATTTTCTGTTTGATATTTGGGTCTTTTCTTAAATCTTTTCCATTTTCCCAGCCTTGTATCGTATAAGAAACATCCGGGTTAAAATCCAAATTGCAACTCAACGTTTTTGTTCCATAATTAGGATTTCCCATATAGGAATAATATCTCTTATCGCCGTCATCATTGATAATCGTATCTGTTACATAATCCATATAATTGCAGATGGGAGTCTCCTTTAAACATTCCAAAATCCCTTGCTTCAGAATACCTTCACATAAAGTTGCGCTGAAATAGGAATCTTTTATAATTGTCGGAGTTTGTACATTATTCTCATCGTATCCGGGTTTTATAGTAATTTTTATTTGAGACATTTTATTATTCAAAATATACGGATTTAGATTTATTTGCTCCTTATTGATATATCTTCGTTCACCGCAATGACTATTTACATCAATTCCATTTAGTTGAAAATTTGCACATACATTGCTAGATTGAAATTTAATGTAATAGAATTTTCCATCCGGGCTTTTCGGAACATTATTTTCTATTTTTGCATAAGGCTGATTGTATTGAGTTTTGTAAGTGATTTTCAATTCAGAGGGTGTATTTTTTTTGATAGAATCATCTTCATATACATCCACATCCAACTCCAAACGAAAATTACTCGTATTCACTTCATAAATAGTTGATGAATAACGAGTTTCTTTTGTCACATCGTATTTATACGTTGATTCAATGTAGTTGATTAATTTTTGAGTGGCATAATCGACGCTTTTGTCCACATTCATTTCCATATTATCTTCGTAGACGAATATATCCTTCATTTTTAAGCCATTCCAAATAGCCGAATCAAGCGAAACATACTTCCAAGCAGCATAATAACTTTTATCTTTTGCTTTCATCAAATTATAAAATTCTGCCATCGAAGACTTATCACTAATTGTCGATAAATCTACCGGTTTCGTTTGAGCAAATAAAAAACAGTAGCATAAAAATGCTGCTGTCGTACAAATAAATCGATTCATTATATATAAATTTTAAAAATTAATTACACAAATATTTTTCAGTATTTGATTTGGTCTTAAACACCCGGAGAGTAATTGCCAGAATTTGGCAATTCGATCTTTGAGGGATGATAAATAACGGTTGTGGGTAATGCTTTTTCT